>OZ255711.1:2610199-3824049 GCA_965276925.1 Hanamia sp. | reverse complement strand
ATAATAATACTTTGCTTGATAATTGCGACAGGAATATCAGCGCCGGCAATAACCTGCCATTAGTTGTTCTTCCTTTAGCGCCTATACCTTTTGACAGCTTAACAAAAGTTGGCTGTGCACCTCACTCGCTGCAATTCGTTTTTAAAAAAAATATTCTTTGCAGTTCTATAGCTGCTGATGGAAGCGATTTTGTAATCACGGGGCCTTCTCCGGTTACTGTTATAAGTGCAACAGGAAATTGTGGCGGCGAACAAACCCCCATTGTTACAATCACTTTATCTGCATCAATTTTTAATGCAGGAATTTACAAGGTTACTCTCGTAAATGGCAATGATGGTAATACTTTGATTGATGAATGCGGCCTTGAAATACCGGCAGGTTCATTTATAAACTTTACAGCAAGCGACACTGTTTCTGCAAATTTTACTTATAACATTTTTAAAGGATGTAGGATAGATACGATATCTTTTTTTCATAATGGCAACAATGAAGTGAACCAATGGATGTGGAACCTTGCTGATGCCGGAACAAGCAATCTGCAAAATCCTTTTGCTTATTATAAAACGTTTGGTGATAAGAAAATAACTCTGGCTGTGTCCAACGGCATTTGTACAGATACATCGTCTCAAATGGTTAATCTCGATAATACATTAAAAGCATCTTTTGAAACAAATAGTTTGTTATGTCCTGAAGACACGGCAACATTTATTAACAACAGCATTGGCGATATAACCGGATACAGCTGGGACTTTGGCAATGGTATCACCACTTCTGCGGAGAGCCCTGCGCCATTGCATTACCCTATATTAAGCATGGAAAAAATTTATGCTATAAGGCTTATTGTTGAAAATAATGCGGGCTGTTTTGATACTGCAGTAAACGATATAAAAGTTTTAAAAAGCTGTTACATTGGCGTTCCATCGGCGTTTACGCCTAACGGTGATGGCTTAAACGATTTTCTATATCCGTTAAATGCTTACAAAGCCGATAATCTTGAATTTAATGTTTACAACCGCATTGGCCAACGCGTGTTTCATACAACTGACTGGACGATAAAATGGGATGGCACCATCAATGGAAACCCGCAGGACGCCGGCATCTTCGTATGGACGTTACGATACACCAACCATGATACAGGTAAAAAAGTTTTTCAAAAAGGATCAACTATGCTGATACGGTAAGGTCGCTGCATTTTCCATAAAAAGTATACAAAAATATTTTATGTATTTATTTAAATATCAGGTAAAAATATATATTTCCTGAACCGCCATCATACCTTAACAATCTTTATTTTATTGTAATTTTGTGCATCAATTATGAACGAAACAAAGACATACACATCCTCTGATACTGATGTACTTTTCGAAACTGATGGCGGTTGCCAGCTTATAGTTTGGAATGATGAAGTAAATAGTTTTGATTGGGTTATAACCACTCTCATAGAAGTATGCGGGCATTCTGAAGAGCAGGCGGAACAATCTGCCATGATCATTCATAGCAAAGGTAAATATGCGGTGAAAGATGGAAGGTATGACGTGCTAAAACCGATGTGTGATACTATCACAGAAAGAGGTATCGGTGCTACCGTTGAGGAGTTATCTAATCATTAATTTCGTTCTGCTTTTTGCCTTACAATCTGATGCTTTCTATTTTATCTTCTGATGTAATTGACTTCCCCGATGTAGAAAAAGCTGAAGAAGATGGCTTGCTTGCCATTGGAGGAAATTTATCTGTAGGCACTTTATTAAAGGCTTATAAAAAAGGAATATTTCCATGGTATAATGAAGACGAGCCCATTTGCTGGTATTGCCCTGATCCAAGATTTGTTTTATTTCCTGAAAAAATTAAGATCAGCAAAAGCATGAAGCAGCTGATTAATAAAAATTATTATACGTTTTCTTTTGATAAGGATTTTTCAGGTGTATTAAAAAGTTGCCGCATGGCAAAAAGAAAAGGCCCGCAAGGCACATGGATAACTGATGAAATAGAAGATGCTTACACCTCACTTTTTAATAGCGGTTTTGCACACAGCGCTGAAGCCTGGCACAATGGAACTCTTGCTGGTGGCTTGTACGGAGTGTTATTAGGCAAGGTATTTTTTGGAGAAAGTATGTTTGCCAATGAAAGCAATGCAAGCAAATTTGCATTCATAAAATGTGTTGAATTAATGAAAACTAAGGGCATTGAGCTTATAGATTGCCAGGTGTACACGCCTCATTTGCAAAGCCTCGGTGCAGAGTTGATACCAAGAAAAAATTTTACAGCTTTGCTCACTGCATTAATTATGTAAGGTTATTTTTTTTGATGGGTATTTCATTGCATGATTATAGATCAAGCCTCTTATATAATCATTTTCTGCATAAGGCGTGAGACGGTATTTTAATTCATCAATGGCATAAATGCTAATATCTGTAGGCAAATAACCCATTCCATAAAACTTACCTTTTTCCATAAGTATGCAGCTCTGTTCCTGCTGATGCAATCCATAATCTATCAAAGCAAAGCTTGGCAGTTCGTTATCCAGGTGGTTAATGCAGGCCGCAGTTCTCTTGTTATAATCTTCGGCAGTTTCTAATTGCTCACATGCGCCCCTGCATTTATTTTCTTTTAATGATTCGCACTTTGTACTTTCAGATTGGAGGAAACAAAGCTTAGGGCAAAGATCAAACTGCTCTGTCAGTTTTCTCAAAAGATTATATCCTTCTGTTAATAAATTAAATGTATAAAGCGGCCTGATGTTTTTCTTCTTTTTTTCTATACATAATCTTGCATATCCATTTCTGTCTTCAAACGTATACAAGCCATAAGCCTGTTCAAGCCTTTTCTGGCTGCGGTTTTGCTCGGGCCATAGCTTTTTTATTTCAATACTTTCAAGTATAAAAGCCATCAGTTCTGTAGCGGTGGTAGTATAGCTTATGTTATATATTTTTTTTAAAAATTCCTGCTTCTGGCTGTTGGGTTTATTGTTGGAAAAATGGCTGTTCACTCTTTTGGCAAGGCTCTTTGCTTTACCCACATAAATTACTTTTCCTTTATTATCATGAAAGTAGTAAACACCAGGATGATGAGGCAGTTTACTTACAATATTTGCCGTAAGGTTCGGCGGCAGAAACTGTTCCTTATTTTTTCCTTTCAGCATCGTGTGTGCATAACCGTTATCATCTACCCGTAAAAGATGATGAAATAATTTTGCAGTTGCCATCGCATCGCCTAAAGCCCTGTGCCTGTTTTCAATTTCTATATTCAGGTGCCGGCATATTTTTCCTAAGCCGTAGCCTGGGCTGTCTTTAATTATTTGCCTGCCAAGCCTTATGGTGCAAAGCTTTTTACAAGTAAGCTCATGCCCGTTTTGCGCAAGATGATGCTTTATAAATGAGTAATCGAAATTTACATTATGCGCCACAAAAACTTTATCGTGCAGCAACTCGTAAAGCTCATCTGATATGCTGCTGAAAGGCCTTTCAAATTCAACCATTTCGTTGGTGATGCCGGTAAGCGCTGCCACATATTTTGGTATTGTATAAAAAGGATGTAATAAAGTATGAAAATGGCTGAGCATGTTTTCGCCATCGGAAATACATACCGCAATTTCTGTAATGCCATTGGCGGCCGCATAGCCACCGGTGGTTTCAATATCTACTATTGCGTATAACAAATTTTTAAAAATTGGAATGTAAACTTACTAACTGTTTTAGTAATAATCGCCACATTGTTTTTGCTACATTTGTTGCCCGTAAAATGCACAGCAAGTATGGAGTTGAGTAAAAATTATATACCGGATCATGTAGAGGAAAAGTGGTATAAACACTGGCTTTCAAAAAAGTATTTTAATAGTAAGCCCGATGAAAGGCCAGCGTTTACCATTGTTATTCCGCCGCCTAATGTAACCGGCGTTTTACACATGGGCCACACATTAAATGAAACCGTGCAGGACATACTTATCCGCAAGGCAAGAATGAATGGCTTTAATGCCTGTTGGGTGCCCGGCAGCGACCACGCTTCTATTGCAACAGAAGCTAAAGTGGTGGAGATGTTGAAACGTGAAAAAGGTATTGATAAAAAAGATTTATCAAGAGAAGAATTTTTAAAATATGCTTTTGAGTGGAAAGAAAAATATGGTAATATCATTTATAACCAGATAGAGAAATTGGGCTGCAGTGTAGATTGGGAACGGGTTTCATTTACTATGGATGATCATTATTACAAAGCAGTAATAAAGGTTTTTGTTGATTTATATAACAAAGGATTGATCTATCGCGGTGCAAGAATGATCAACTGGGATCCGGCCGCAAAAACTGCTCTCAGCGATGAAGAAGTAGAATATAAGGATGTAACGGGAAAGTTATATTTTATAAAATATTATTTGGCAGATAGAAAAAATGATAACGAATTTATTGTAATAGCCACGCAACGCCCCGAAACTATTATGGGAGATACGGCTGTATGTGCCAATCCTGATGATGAGCGATATGCAGCGCTTAAAGGAAAGAAAGTTATGGTGCCGCTTATCAAAAAAGAAGTGCCTGTAATTTTTGATGAATATGTTACCAAAGATTTTGGTACAGGTATTTTAAAAATAACTCCAGCTCACGATATCAACGATTTCAATATTGGTCTCAAACACAATCTGCCTGTTATTGACACGCTCAATGAGGATGGAACTATAAGCGAAGCTGCGCAAATTTATATAGGTGAAGATCGTTTTATAGCAAGAAAAAAAATTGTTGAGGAGTTAAAGCAAAAAGGGTTTTTAATAAAAGAAGAAGAATATACAACAAGGCTTGGTTACAGCCAGCGTACTAATGTTGTAGCAGAGCCAAAGATCTCAACACAATGGTTTGTAAAGATGAAAGAGCTTGCCAGGCCTGCGTTACAGGCTGTCACGTCGGGTGAAGTGGTTATCCATCCGGGAGAAAAATTTTTGGCTACTTACAAATACTGGCTCGAAAATGTGAAGGATTGGTGCATCAGCAGGCAGCTTTGGTGGGGCCAGCAAATACCGGCATGGTACGATGCAGAAGGAAATGTATATGTTGCGGAAACTAAGGAGGAAGTGGAACAACAGCTGAAAATTCAAAATTCAAAATTCAAAATTCAAAACTTAAAAAGAGACGAAGATGTATTAGATACCTGGTTTTCCTCGTGGCTTTGGCCAATGGAAGTTTTTAAAGGAATTACGGAGCCGGGCAATGAAGACATTAATTATTATTATCCCGGATCTGTGCTGGTTACGGGGCAGGATATTATTTTTTTCTGGGTGGCAAGAATGATTATGGCCGGCATGGAATACAGGCACAGCAAGCCTTTCAGTGATGTGTACTTTACAGGTATGGTTCGCGATAAGCAGGGTAGAAAGATGAGTAAGCAATTAGGTAACAGTCCTGATCTTTTGCATCTTATCCATGAATATGGAGCTGACGCTGTGCGCTTTGGCATTATGATCTCATCGCCGGCAGGTAACGATTTATTATTTGATGAAGCAAGCCTTGAGCAGGGAAAATTTTTTAATAATAAAATATGGAATGCCCTGAAGCTGGTAAAAATGTGGAGTGAAAAGCAGAGTGATGATACCAATGATGACCAGAGAAACTTTGCGGTAAAATGGTTCGATAACCAATTGAAAAAGATAAGAGCAGATGTGGACACATTAATGATACAATTCAAGCTCAGTGAGGCTTTAAAGATAATTTATTCACTGATTTGGGGCGACTTTTGCAGTTGGTATCTTGAATGGATTAAGCCGGGATTTGAAGAAAAAATCTCAAAACAAGTTTATGAGAAAACGGTATCATTTTTCAATGATCTTTTACAATTGCTCCATCCTTTTATGCCATTTATCACAGAAGAAATTTATCATCTTTTAGAAGATAGAAATGATGATTTAATCATAAAACAATTTGCACCGGTTAATAAGCCTGATGAAAAAATTTTGCTACAAGGTTCAATGCTTAAAGAACTTATATCTGCCCTGCGCGATGTGAGGAACAAACACAATGTAAAGCCAAAAGAAACCATAAATCTTTATATAGAAACAACTGATCAGGCGAGTTATAAACCATTAGAAAAAATACTTGCAAAGCAATCGAATGCAAAGGAAATAATTTATTCTGCGCAGCCTGAAATGCCTGTGGTTACTATACTTGCAGTCAAAGACAAAATATATATAGAAGCTAATGTGCAGGTAGATGTTGCTGCTCAAAAAGAAAAATTGATGAAAGATCTTGACTATCTTAAAGGTTTCCTAAATAGCATTGATAAAAAATTAAGTAATGATAGATTTGTACAAAATGCTAAAGCGGAAGTGATAGAATTGGAACGCAAAAAAAAATCAGATGCTGAAGAAAAGATTTGCACCATTGAACAAAGCCTTTCATCTTTAAATTAATGAAATATTTACTTTTTATTCTTTTGCTTACGGGTTGCGGTTTCGTTACTGTTGCTCAAACTTCAACCACTATAAAAGTTGCTAAGTTTAAGCCACCGGCTGTAACATCTTATCTTGGTGTAAACACTAATGGGGCAAGCGTAACCAAAGAAGAAGCCTCAGAGCTTATTGCGTTGCCACTAAAAATAAAAGATGCTAAAGAAAATATTTATCCCATATCTTCTTACCAGTTTTTATATAAGCGAAAGAGTGTGGTAGAAGACGAAGAAACGGGTAAAAAGGAAATAACATTTACAACAGTTGCTGACAGGTTTACCGCCACGCCGCTTCCTGCAATTTGGATAGATAATATTAAAGACGGCTTTCAGCCGGGCGAAGAACTATATTTTTTTGATATTGTTGTAAAAGATAGTAAAGGAAGAGATTTTTTTGCTCCTGCGCTTAAGATAACCATTCAGTAAATGAAAGTGATAAAACCGGCTACAGTAAACGATCTTACTATAGTTCATGATCTTGCGCATGAAATTTGGCCACATGCTTATGGGCACATTTTATCCGCTCATCAGTTGGAGTATATGCTCGATAAATTTTATTCAATCACTTCTCTGCAAAACCAATTGCAACACCAGCATCATGAGTGTTTTATTATTTATGATAACGAGGTTGCTATTGGCTTTGCCGATTGCTGCCCGAAGCAGAATGAGCCATACACCTACCGGCTTAATAAAATTTATGTATTGCCTACACTGCAAGGTACTGGCACTGGTAAAATGTTATTGAATTATGTGGTGAATAAGGCGAAGTTCGCCGGCGCTTCATTTCTGGAGCTCAACGTGAACCGCTATAATAAAGCAAAATCATTTTACGAAAAGTATGGCTTTACTGTTCACAGCGAAGAGGATATTGATATTGGGGATGGTTATTTTATGAATGATTATGTAATGCGGCTTACGCTTCAATAAGCTTTGGTTATATGTTTAAACTTTGTACATGTTTATAAAACCTGGTGTGTATCTTTTATAACACCCATTACAAAGATGCTTTGCACATGTCCCATGTTCTCAATCGGGCTTAGTTTGTTTACATGAAAATCGTAGTAAGTGTTCATGTCTTCACAAATAACTTTCAGCATAAAATCAAACTCTCCGGAAATACTAAAACATTCCACAACTTCATTTAGTTGTTGCATTGTTTTTATAAATTTTCCACCTGCATTTTTACTATGCTCCTTTAAGGATACATAGCAAATAACCATCAGGTTCTTTTTCACCTTTTCATAATTCAGCAAGGTTGCATATTGCCTGATGACCCCGTTTTCTTCCATTCGTTTTATGCGCTCGTGAACCGGCGTGGTACTTAAATGCACTTTTGCAGCTATCTCTTTTATAGTCATCCTTGCATTGTGCTGCATCAGCCTTAGTATATCTATATCTTTTTTGTCAAGTTCGAAAACATGGGTTGGTATTTTTTCTTTTTCTATATTCTTTTTCATAATGAATTAAACTTTCATTCTTTAAATAGTAGTGTTTATGGCAATTTATTCCAAATTTATATTATTAAGCAGAATTTTATTCCTTATAATATACATTTGCATAAAATAAACATTTATGTCAACACTCACAAAAAATACCATTGACTTTAGCCTTGCATACAAGGTGAAAGATTTGAGCCTTGCCGGATGGGGCCGCAAAGAAATGCAATTAGCGGAAGCAGAAATGCCTGGATTGATGGCGCTTCGTGAAGAATTTGGAAAACAAAAACCTTTGAAAGGTGCACGGATAGCGGGTTGCCTGCACATGACCATTCAAACTGCTGTGCTCATAGAAACTTTGATAGATCTTGGGGCAGAAGTAAAATGGAGCTCCTGCAATATATTTTCCACGCAAGACCAGGCTGCTGCGGCAATAGCTGCTAAAGGCATTGGCGTATTTGCCTGGAAAGGCCAAACGCAGGAAGAAAGCGACTGGTGCATTGAACAAACATTATTTTTCGGCAGCGCCGATAAGCCTTTAAATATGATACTGGATGATGGTGGCGACTTAACCAATATGGTTTTTGATAAATACCCTGAACTTATTCAGCACATAAAAGGTTTATCAGAAGAAACAACAACGGGTGTTCACAGGCTATACGAAAGAATGCAGAAAGGAACTTTGCCGATACCTGCTATTAATATAAATGATTCTGTAACCAAATCTAAATTTGATAATAAGTACGGCTGCAAAGAAAGTTTGGTTGATGCTATAAGAAGAGCCACAGATATAATGATGGCCGGCAAAGTGGCTGTAGTCGGCGGCTACGGAGATGTGGGTAAGGGCTCGGCCGCAAGTTTGCGTGGCGCCGGTGCAAGAGTTATTGTTACAGAAATTGATCCTATTTGCGCTTTGCAGGCAGCAATGGATGGATACGAAGTAAAAAAGATGATTGATGCAGTAAAAGAAGCGGATATTATTGTTACCGCATCTGGCTGCCGCGATCTGATAAGAAAGGAACATTTTCTTGCCATGAAAGACAAAGCGATCGTGTGCAACATTGGCCATTTTGATATAGAAATTGATATAGCATGGCTCAATAAAAATTATGGTAAAACAAAAGATACCATTAAGCCACAGGTAGATAAATACACTATTGAAGGAAAAGATATCATTGTGCTGGCGGAAGGGCGCCTGGTGAATCTTGGCTGTGCAACAGGGCATCCAAGCTTTGTGATGAGCAACTCATTTACCAACCAGGTGCTTGCTCAGATGGAGCTTTGGCAACACGCTGATAATTATGAGAACAAAGTGTATGTGCTTCCCAAACATTTGGATGAAAAGGTAGCCCGGCTGCATTTAAAGAAGATTGGTGTAGTGCTGGAAGAACTTACCAGCGAGCAAAGTGAATATCTTGGTATTCCGAAAGAAGGTCCTTTCAAACCGGAAATGTATCGTTATTAAGAAATATTAAACTTTTTATGCTTAATAATGTTGTGAATATGTTGTTAAGCTATTTGTAAAGAGATATAATAATGCTTACTTTTATTAATAAAAAAATATTTACTCATCACTCAATATTTATTTTTACTAGACCCTATAAATATTGAGCAAAATAAAAATAAAAAAACATGAGAACAGGTAGACCAAGGGAAAGAGCGATCACGCTTAGAGATGGATTTTATATTGAAATCTATAATTCAGAAGAAGGAAAAGGTTTAAAGTTAAGAAGCGATACAGAAGCAGCAATGGAACTGGCCGCCAAACAATATTCAAGATATAAAAAGGTAGTAGTTCTTGGTGAATTTAAAAATGGTGTGCGCCTTACTGAAGCAAATTAGGCTTTCATTAATTTAGATATTTAATACGTTTTACAACCCGCTCACGAGCGGGTTTTTTGTATCTATACCTGAAAGTTAATGCAATAAAAAAGAGCTGTCTTAATCAGCTCTTTTCAAAAAGTTTTTCATTTATTGTATTATCTACCCACCACTTTATAAGTAGCGTTGCCATTGTTATCATCTTCTTGCAGGTATATGTTATCCGGAGTTACATACATAGAAGAACCATTAATGGTAACAGGTTTTGAGCCAGCAGGTAATTGATCTACCATATCACCCATTTGTAAGGAAGTGGACGATTGATTATTATTAATATTATCTTGATTGTTATTATTTAAAGAATTGTTAGCAGGGGGAGTGGTGGTATTGCTATTAGCATTGTCATCCATAGAATCAGTATTATTTACCTGGCCATTTTTACCAACAACTGTATAAATAACTTTTCCTCTCGTGTTCACGCCTTCTTTATAATAAGTGCCATTAAGTTCATATAATTTTTCACCATTTATAACTACTGGCTTTACGCCTTCAGGCATGCTGCGTACTACTGCGCCCATTGGTGCATCTACTACTTCATATTGATCATCATATTGCCTGTAATAAATTCCATTGTAATAATAATAAGGATAACCACCGTACAGGAAAGAATAATATCCATAAGGCAACACAGATATTCTTAAGCCGAACGGAGGAAAAATGGGCTGATAAAATCCGCCATAATATCCATAATAAAATCCACTGTTATAATAATAAGGATTACCACCGAAGCTTAAATAAATACTGTTTCTTGGAATGTAGGTGTAACGGGGACCATACATAAAAGAATAATTTCTGTGGTTATAATTATAATAACCGCCGCCATAATAACTGCTGCTATAATGATAATTATTTATTGATGTATTATAAGTTGTTCTGCTTACTGAGGAAGAAGTGGTACCTCTGTAACCGCTGTTACCAACAGGCCTTGGGAAAGTGCTTGTACGGCCGGCCTGGGCAGACTGATTAAATGAAGTTCCATTGTTTCTTCCAGAGTTATTTCTTTGCATATTTTGTGGAGCGCGATAGGTGCTAAATCTTTGGGAAGGTTGAGACCTTTCGTTTCCAGCAAATGTATTAGTTCTGGCAGGTGCAGAATTCCTGCTAGTATTTTGAAATGCACGAGGTTGTGATGAACCTCCGCCGCGATAAGATGAAAATCCACCACCGCCGCCTCCGCTGCTTCCATGATAGGAACTACCACCACTGTTTCGGTTGCTTCTCTGGGCATCAGCTGTATAACTAATACCTGCGATAGCTGCTGTAAAACATAGTATTTTAATGATCTTTTTCATATTTCAAATAGTTTAAAAATATAATCAATTTAAACAGAATCCAAGTTACATGCCTTTTTATAATTCTTAATGTTAAAAACGCAAGCTGATGTTTGACGATTTAAACTCCAAAAGGTTTATTCATTAGTTTCTTTCTGTCATCTGGAGGCAAACAGGCTTCTTCAGCTTAATTTCTTGTCCGGTTGCAGCTAACAATCCTGTATTTTTATTTCTTTTGAAGATGACGATATTATCAGTGTTCTGGTTGGCAACCAATAAATAATTTCCTGTCGGATCAATAATGAAATTTCGGGGAGCTACACCCATTACAGGCTGATAACCTTGCAGCTTAAGTGTACCAGTAGTTTTATTTACAGAAAAAATGGAGATTGTATTTTCGTCCCCTCTGTTGGATGCGTATAAAAATTTCCCATCCGGTGACATCATAATTTCAGCGCTGCCAATAGCTCCTTTAAAATCTTTTGGGTGTGTAATGATGTTTTGCTTTTCTCTAAGTTTTCCCTCAGCATAATTGTAAGCTGTAACCGTACCACTTAGTTCACTTATAACATAAGCAAATTTTTTGTTTGGATGAAAAATAATATGCCTTGGCCCGCTGCCTTCTGTAAGTTTTACAAAAGCTGGAAGCGCTGGTTTTACAGGTTGTTGCAACGTTGAATGAAATGAATATATCATTACCTTATCAGCTCCAAGATCCGGCGTAAAAAGGTATTTATTATCAGGCGAAAAAACCGCTTCATGCACATGTGATTTCTCTTGTCTTTCTTTATTAATACTGCTTCCGGTATCTTGTATTAATTGTGTAAAAGGTTTAATGGAACCATTTTTATTTACCTTAAAAACTGACAAGCTTCCGCTGGTGTAATTTGCAACGGCTAACCATTTTCCATCATTGCTCATTGATATAAAACATGGATCATCTCCGCCGGAAAGCACAGTGTTTACTGGCTTTAAAACGCCTGTTTTTTTATTAAATGAAAAAGCACTTACTTTCCCTGGATCAGCGCCGTTGGTTTCGTTAACAGCATAAATAAAATTTTTATTATTTGATAAAATAAGATAGGATGGATTTATTGCCGAGTCTGTATGGCTTACCAGTGTTGATTTTCCGGTTTGCACATTAAAATTGTAAACATATATTCCCTTGCTTCCGGTGTTCGTGTAGGTTCCGGCAATCAAATAAAAATTTTGCGCTTCGCATAAAACAGATAGTAATAAAAAGGTGATAAGTAAGCAGGCAGTTCTCATTTTAATTAAGTTTTATTTATATTTTAAAACAAAGTAAAGCGGAAATAAACAACTGTATAAAATTTAAATATTTGTATGCGTAATTACCGTTATCCTGCAAACGATTATAACATACTTATCTAATTACTATAAATTTTTCGAAAGACTGAAGCTGCCGATCAGTCACTACAATATGATGTACATGTGCTTCTTCAGGGCCTTTGTTGCACCATTCTATGAATTTATTTATCTGTTCATTTTCTCCTGTTACAAGCGCTTCCACATCACCCTCATCAGTATTTTTTATCCAGCCTGAGATGGAAAGATGCTTAGCTACCTCTTTAGCTGTTGCTCTGAAAAAAACGCCCTGAACTTTTCCTGAGACTTTTATGTGAACTGTTTTCATTTAATTTTTTTATTTATAAAAATTAACTGTATAATTTACCAATTTGTAACTTCATTATATAATATTGATAATTACAACTTATGAAAAAAATTTTTGTTTTAATGCTTTTACTGATAAGCGTTTCAGCGTTTGCCCAAAAGTCATTCCGCGTGAAAGTGTATGGCAAAGGAGAGCCGGTAATTCTGATTCCGGGATATGCCTGCAGCGGGATGTGTGGAATGAAACAGTAAAAAATTTACAAGATCACTATCAGTTGTATGTGATTACTATTGCAGGTTTTGCTGGTGTGCCGCCGGTTGATACGCCTGTTCTTGCAACTGTAAAAAATGAGCTTATAAATTATGTAAAAAATAAACGCCTGAATAAGCCAGTTCTTATTGGCCACAGCCTTGGCGCTTTTATGTGCCTTTGGATGGCGAGTGAAGAACCATCAATGTTTTCAAAAATATTATGTGTTGATGGTGTTCCCTTTATTTCTGCAATGATGAATCCTTCTGCAACTGCAGATCAAATAAAAAATAATCCGGCATATAATCCGGAAGTAATGCTAAATAATTATCAAAAATTATCTGCCGGTGATTTTGAAAATACCCAGTTTAAAGCTATGCAAAATATGGTAAGCGATACTGCACATGCAAGGCTTATAGCTAAGTGGAGCGCAGCAAGCGACAGAAAAACTTTAGCCTATACTTATTTTGAAATGGCGACAACAGATCTCAGAAAAAATATTGCAAGTATCCACGTTCCCGTGCTCATTATAGGAAGCACTTACGGTACAAAAGAAATATCTCAAAAGTTATTAAATGATCAGTACAGCCAGCTTTCTGATAAATCAATCATAATTGCTCCAACAAAGCATTTTATAATGTATGATGACCCTTCCTGGTTCAAGAGTCAGTTAAAAAACTTCCTGGTTAACGGGTTATCCAATTAGGTTTCAATAAAAAACCCGGCTATGAGCCGGGTTTATAATATTCATTTTTAAGCGTGAATAGCTTTGTTAGCATCTCTGTATTTTTTAATCATGTCGTGCGATGATTTCAAAGCGGCTTTCTGCTCTGTAATAAGCGTTCTTGTTTGTGCTGTCATTTCTGCGTCGGTTGCAAGAGCATCTCTGTATGCTACCTGGGCTGCATCTTCACCATATTCGCAAGAATCAAGAATTGCCTGCCTGTCTTTGCCTGTAAATGCAGATTTAATATCCATCCACGTCCGGTGAAGCTTACCTGCACCACTCGTTCCCGTTGCAGGTGTACCGCCTAACCTGGCAACTTCATTGGTTAATTCAGCAGCATATTTTTTACTGTCATCACTCATTTTTGCAAACGTGGCTTGCAGGTCTACATCTATTGCCTTTGCTTCTTTTGCAGCATTGGTATATCCTTCGTTACGATCGTTATTAATTGTAATAAGATCATTTAAAACGGTGGTTAATTTTTCGTTTGTGTTCATAATTATAAAATTTTTATTTAAATAATAATATTAAAAACTATGCCACTATAAATACTATGATTTTTGTTTAAAATAATTAGCCGGGGGAATTTTCTCCACTAGGATCTTCCTTTTACTGTTTCAAAAAAGATAGAATTAGTAGAAAAATATATAATTTCTCTTTGACAATATTTAAATACAATTAAGCTATAATGCAAAATTGTAACTTAATTTTATAAAAATAATTGTTGCTAAATAATGGACTTTGTTGATTACTACAAAACATTAGGAGTTGATAAAAATGCTTCTGCAGATGATATAAAAAAAGCATATCGCAAGCTTGCCAGAAAGCTTCATCCGGATCTTAACCCAAATGATAAAGACGCTCATAAAAAATTTCAACAGGTAAATGAAGCCAATGAAGTTTTAAGTGATCCGGATAAAAGAAAAAAATATGACCAGTATGGAGAGAACTGGAAACAGGCAGACCAATTTGAAAAAGCAAAGCAGCAGCAAAGTTCGCAAGGCTTTGGTAATGCAGGTTTCGGCGCAAATGATTATGGGCAATACACTTATTCATCCGGAGATGATTCTTCTTTTTCAGACTTTTTTGAATCATTGTTTGGCGGTTCTGCAGGTAAGCGAAACCAGGCAAAGTTCCGCGGGCAGGATTATAATGCGGAGTTGCATGTAAACTTAACTGATGCTGTACAAACCCACAAACAAACGATTACCATTAATGGTAAAAATGTGCGCATTACCATTCCTGCCGGCATTGAGAACGGACAGGTAGTAAGGCTTAAAGGCTATGGCAGTGAAGGTGCAAATGGCGGCCCTGCGGGAGATCTGCTGATAACATTTGTTATGGATAATAATACATCTTTCAAGCGCGACGGAAATGATCTGTATAAATCAGAGAATATTGACTTGTACACTGCTTTACTTGGCGGAGAAAAAACGATTGAAACACTCGATGGAAAAATAAAGCTTAAAGTAAATGCAGGCATTCAAAACGGAACAAAGATCAGATTGAAAGGCAAAGGCTTTCCTGTGTATAAAAAGGAAAATGAGCATGGCGATCTTTATATAATATGGAATGTACAACTGCCTGCTAATCTTACTGAAAAACAAAAAGAATTATTTACGGAATTATCAAAAATGCAATCTTAAACTTTTATTATGGAACCAGAAGAGTTAATACCTGCAAAGGATTTCTGTATTCATCATAACATTGAATATTCTTTTATTGATACTTTACACAACTCAGGATTGATAGGCATTACCACCGTTCATCAATCATCATACATACTGCCTGATGAGCTGCATAAGCTCGAAAAATTTGTAAGGCTTCATTATGATCTTGATATAAATGTCGAAGGCATTGAAACGATCAGTTATCTGTTGGAAAAAATAGAAAATATGCAAAAGGAAATTGCGAAGCTGAACAGCAGTATCAATCGTTAATAAGAAATTTTAAAAGGCCATTCGTGTTTGATTTTAGCCTTTATAAAATATACAACCGCACCTGAAAATATTATAAATATCCCACCAACTACCAGCTTTGTACCGGTAGAAATAAGAATGAGCAGCCACATAATAATTGCAAGAAAAACAGGCAAAGGATACAAAGGCATTTTATAAGGAAAGATGATTTTATTTTTTTTTCTGCGCAAAATCAACAACCCTATTGCCTGCCCCACAAACTGAATAATAATGCGCATGGCAAGCACAGCGCTTATCACATCGCTAAGCTTAAAAAGCATACTAAAAGTGAATGCAACACTGCCCAGGAAAAGCAATGATACATAAGGAAAATTTTTTGTAGAATGAACCTTTGCGAACACTTCAAAAAATTCACCGTCAGCAGCTGCTGCATAAGGAATGCGGCTGTAGCCAAGGGTTGCAGAGAAAACAGATGCAAAGGCAACCCATAAAATTAAACACGTAATAACGTTTGCTGCCGTATTACCGGCAAGCACTTGTATAAACTCGCTTACTACAAATTCACTGTTTTTGGCATGTTGCCAGGGTATTACACTTACTACGCTTATGTTCATCATCAGGTATAGAATAGCAATGCCTGCAATGGAAATAAACATGCTTCTTGGGATATTTTTTGACGGATTTTTTATTTCACTTCCCAGGTGGCAAACGTTATAATACCCGAGGTAACTATATACGGATTTAACGCTTGCATAGCCAAGCACTGTAACAAAAGCATAGTCAGTACGAATATTTTCGTTGATGTGTTTTATGGGAGATAAAAAGTTGCCATGCGTAATGCCTCCGCCAATAATCAATACCATAGTAATAATAACACCGCTCCATAAAAAGATACTTATTTTGCCAATCGCTTCTATCTTTCTAAATAATAAAATAACGATAGCCACCACCACACTGCCACTCACAATTTTCTCGGTTAAAAAATTCAAAGGAACGAGGTAAGAAAAGTATTTAGCAAACCCGATGGCTGCAGATGCAATAACAAGCGGGGCTTGTATAAGCGTTTGCCATACAAATAAAAAGCTCATCATTTTACCTGCACCATTGCTGCCGTAAGATTCTTTTAAAAAGTTATAAGAGCCACCCGCCTTCGGGAAGGCAGCCCCCAACTGGCTCCATATCATTGCATCAACAAATGAAAGAAATGCACCTGCAATCCATGCATATAAAAAGTAGGGGCCATTCATCATGCCAATAACCATAGGCAGGGTAATAAATGGTCCAATACCAACCATGTCTGTCATGTTAATGGCTGTAGCCTGCGCCAGGCTTAGCTTTCGGGCTAATACATTTTCGGCCATTATAAAATCAGGTAAGTAATAAAGTAATGATGATCATTCATTGATGTATAAAAATACATGCAATTCACCACGATGTACATTTATAGCTTTTCATTTTTATTCATTCTTATCATTTCTCCATAGCCAAGTTTTTTGGCAAGAGCGCTAACAGCCATCGCTATTCGCTTTTCCTTTGTTGCCTCGGTTTTTGCGCTTTCTATCCACTTGCTGAAATAATTTCTATGGCTGCGGGGTAAAAGATTAAAGAATTGCAAAGCATCAGGCTCATCAGTAAGGCATTCAAGAAATGTGTTATTTATTTCTATTTCCCTTATATCTTCAGCCAGGCTTGCTTTTATTACTTCGCCTTTTCTTTTACCTAAAGCCTTACGGATAGCGGCTTTCAAAGGAATAATAAATGTGCCTCCGCCCATAGGCAACAGGCTCGTGCGTTCAATTGTATAGTCATCTAACGTACCACGCACACGAAAAGATTTTTTATAATTTGGTTTTATTTGGGAGGCAATCTCTTCTGATATCTCAATAAAAGACCATCCGGTCTTTTCACCTTGTTCATTAAATTTTTTTATAACTGCATTAAAGTGAACCATCGTTTACCTGATTGATGATGATAATAGTGCAACACTAAACCATGTTTTTTATAACTCAATTTATGAACTTTTAAAACACCTGGAAATTCAACTATAACTTTGTGCATCACTTACTAATTTTTTTTAAAAAATTAAATGACAAAGCTTTCGGTTAATATAAATAAAATTGCAACGCTCCGCAATTCAAGAGGCGGTAATAACCCTGATGTAATAAAGGCTGCCATTGACATTCAGCGCTTCGGAGCTGATGGAATAACAGTTCATCCAAGGCCTGACGAAAGACACATCCGATATGCTGATGTGTATGATTTAAAAAAAATAATTACCACTGAATTCAACATTGAAGGCAATCCTAAAGAGCAAAAATTCGTTGATCTTGTTCTTGCTAATAAGCCTGACCAGGTAACGCTGGTGCCTGATGCTGAAGGCCAGTTAACTTCTGACCATGGATGGGATGCAAAAAAGAATAAGCATTATTTGATTGAAACAATTTCAATTTTTAAGAAAGCCGGTATTCGGGTTTCTATTTTTATTGATGCAGATGAAGAAATGGTTAATCATGCAAAAGAAACAGAAACTGACAGAGTTGAATTATACACAGAAAGCTTTGCAAAAAAATATGCTTCAGGTGAGCCGCAACAATCAATTGAGTCTTTTATAAAAGCTGCTAAAAGAGCAAATGATCTTAGGCTGGGAATCAATGCCGGCCATGATCTTGATCTTTCAAATTTAAAATACTTTTCTCAACATATCCCGGGTTTGCTTGAAGTTTCCATCGGCCATGCGCTTATAAGTGACGCATTATATTATGGATTAGAAAATGCTGTACAGTTATATAAAAGGCAGTTGAATACTGATATAATTAAATAACTATAGCACTTATTAACAATAAAAATTATCTTATAAATTATTTCAAAAGCTCGCTAAGCTTATTATCTAGCAAAGTGCCGCGCAGGTTTTTAGCAATGATTTTTCCGTTGGGGTCAATTAATAAATTTTGCGGAATGCTTGTTATTCTAAATAATGTGGCTACTTCATTGCTCCATCCTTTCAGGTCGCTTACATGGTTCCAGGTAAGCCCATCCATTTGTATAGCGCTTATCCATGCAGGTTTTGCCTGGTCAAGCGATACGCTGAGCACGGTAAAATTTTTATGCTGATATTTATTAAAAGCAGCCACTACATTGGGATTTTCCATTCTGCATGGCCTGCACCAGCTTGCCCAAAAATCGAGCAATACATACTTGCCCCGGAACGAAGAAATTTTTACTGCTTTACCTGCGGTATCATTTTGCGAAAAATCCTTCACCATAGATCCTACCGCATTTATTTTAGATTCCTGTATTTGCTGATTTATATACAAGCCGAGGCTGCTTGATTGCACCGCCGGCGTCAGTGATTTATATAATTTTTCGGCCTTATTACCATTTTGGTCTGCCTGGTATAAACGAATAATTGCTAAGGGTGACACATAAGAACCAGGATATTTTTTTACAAAATCACCGCTTACTTTTTCAACGTTCACAATTGTATTGGAATCGGCTGAAGCATCTGGCTGCAGGGCGTTTTCATAAGGCTTTAATGCCAAAACATATTCAGCAAATTGCATCTCTGATGGTGAGCCTTTTATTGAAAGTTGATCTAAAGAATTTTTATCGCCGGTTATTGTAACGTTACTATTGTCCAAAAACATTGGTACTAATGGCGGCTGGTCTCCAAATATCAATCCTTTAAAGCCCGGCTCCTGCATAATGCCTTTTATAACAAATTTATTATTAGTAATGGTGGCTTGTTTTTCGGGCTGGTTCGTTTGCTCATTTAAGAAAGATACGGAAGTGCCATCCGCATAGCCGGTAACATTACCCATTATTGTAAAGCCTTTATTCAAGGGCTTTTCGTCAACTTTCTTTGTTTGTGAAAAAACAAAAAAGGGTATAACAGCAAAAAGAAAAAATATTTTTTTCATTTATAAATAATTGATGGTAAAAATAATTTTTTTAAATAAAAACCACGACTATGCCGTAACGGGCTCATGTAAAATTGAGTTAAGGAAATGTTGTGTATCATCCTGAATATTTTTTGAATTTTCAATGGCTTTTATGTAAGCAGTTCCGATTATTGCACCAGCCGCGTGTTTACAGGCCTGCAGGAATGTATGGTGATCTTTTATTCCAAAGCCTATCAATATTGGGTTTGCGAGTTCCATGCCTGCGATTCTTTCAAAATATTTTTCCTGTGCATTCATGTCTTTATCACTGCCGGTAATAGATGATGATGAAACAGCATAGATAAAAGCGTCGCTTAATTTATCAATTTTTTTTATTCTCTTTTCACTGGTTTCCGGGGTTATTAAAAAAATAAATCTGAGTTCATATTTTTTTAAAATTCTTTTATAATATGCCTCATATTCATGCAAAGGAAGATCAGGTAAAATGATACCATCTATTCCTGCAACATGCGCATCATTGCAAAATTTTTCAAATCCATATTGCAACACCGGGTTAAGATATCCCATCAATATCAAAGGTATATTTATATAGGTTCTGCAATCTTTTATCTGTTGAAAAAGAAGTGGTATGCTAATTCCATTCTGAAGCGCAATGGCGCTGCTGTGCTGTATTACAGGGCCATCAGCCAATGGATCGCTGTAAGGCATTCCTATTTCAATCATATCGGCATGGCTATTTTGCAGCGCACTAAGAATTGTATTAATATCGTTCAATTCAGGAAAACCTGCGGTAAAATAAATGCTTAAGATTTTTTTTTCTTTTTCAGAAAATACTTTTTTTATCCGATTCATAAGTTCATAAAAATAATATAAACACTTTCTATAAATTCATATGTTTCATATAAGTTGCCATATCCTTATCTCCTCTTCCGCTTAAGTTTACAATCACCACATCATTTTTTTTAAAAGAAATTTTATTTAGAACATGCAATGCATGAGCAGATTCTAATGCCGGAATAATGCCTTCCAGCTTTGCAAGCTCAAATGCTGATTGTAATGCCTCCTCATCAGTGGCGCTCAGGAAAGTGGCTCTTTCACTTTTAAATAAATGGGCATGCATAGGGCCTATGCCAGGATAGTCTAATCCTGCTGAAATGCTGTGTGGCTCTACTACCTGGCCATCTTCGGTTTGCATTACAAGGCTTTTGCTGCCATGCAAAATACCTTCAGTTCCCAACTGTGTTGTTGCTGCGCTCATGCCACTTAAGATACCTTCTCCGGCTGCCTCTACAGCAATAAGCTGCACAGATTTATTATTTAAAAAATGATAAAAAGCGCCCGCCGCATTGCTGCCGCCGCCCACGCATGCAATTACATAATCAGGTAATTCATTGCCTGTTTTTTGTTGTAATTGTTTTTTAATTTCTTTACTTATAACGCTTTGAAACCGCGCCACCATATCAGGATAGGGATGCGGGCCTACCACGCTTCCGATTATATAATAGGTATTGTCCGGATTATTGATCCAGTCTCTGATAGCCTCATTGGTAGCGTCTTTCAGCGTTTTGCTTCCGCTTGTAGCCGGGATTACTTCTGCGCCAAGCATCTTCATTCGTGCAACATTTGGCGCCTGACGCGCCATATCTTTTTCGCCCATATACACAATGCATTCCAGGCCTTTCAATGCACAAACTGTTGCGGTAGCCACACCGTGTTGGCCGGCGCCGGTTTCCGCAATGATTCTTTTTTTTCCGAGTCTTTCGGCTAATAGGATCTGGCCAATAGTATTATTGATTTTATGGGCACCCGTATGGCAAAGATCTTCCCGCTTCAAATAAATAACTGCATTATATTTTGCACTTAATCTTTCAGCAAGATATAGCGGTGTTGGCCTTCCTGCATAATCTTTCAGCAAGCTGTGAAAATCTTTTTTAAACTTTTTTTCTTTAAGGATTTTTAAATAATGTTTTTGCAAATTTTCAACATTACTGTGCAGCATCTCAGGAATGAAAGCTCCACCAAATGAGCCATAGTAGCCATTTTTATCTACTTCGAATATTTTTTTTGTCTTCATTAATAAAATAAATCTTTATTGCTTTTTAATAAATCATCTGTAAGCATTACTATAGCATTCATATCTTTTACACCGTCTGACACTTCTACTCTGCTATTTACATCAGTACAGTAAAAAAAAGGATGCTCAAATGCTTTAATCTTTTCAACGTCCTTTACTCCAATACCACCACTCAAAAAAAAGGGCTTGTTTATTTTATTTTCATTTAAAATTTTCCAGTCAAACATCTCACCAGTACCTCCGTAGGCGCCTTTTCGCCTGGTATCAAAAAGATAATAATCGCAATATTCTTCATAAGGCTTTATAAGCCAGTCAATGTTTTGCTGGTTGTTTTGTGTTATTCTGAAAGCTTTGGTTACCGATACCTGGTCACTGATGAGCTTGCAAAAGCCAGGCGTTTCATCACCGTGAAGCTGCACTAAATCAAGCCCAAAAGCTTCTACTTTGTCCATAATAAAATCTTCATTTGCGTTTACAAAGACCCCTGTTTTTTTCAGAGATAATTGCAAAGGCTTTACCTCTTCAGCAGATAGTTTACCTATAACACATCTTGTTGACTGCTCATAAAATATAAGCCCAGCATAGCTTACAGCTAATTCATCCAGTTGCTTTAGTTGTTCAAGAAGCGTTATGCCGCAAACTTTCAGTTTCATTTTTTTTATTTAATTCATCAACAAATTCTTTAAATGCAACAGCCGGATCTTTCTCTCTCATAAACTTTTCTCCTATCAAAAAACCATTGAAGCCATGTTCTTTCAAAAGCATAATTGATTCAACCGAATCTATACCGCTTTCAGAAATTTTAATCATGCCTTTAGGAATTTGTTTACCCAATGATATGGAGCGGTTGATGTCAACTATAAAACTTTTCAGATCTCTGTTATTCACTCCCACCACATCCACTGTGTCACAAAGATGATCCAGTTCCTGTTCATTATGAATTTCAAGCAAAACATTTAACCCTATATTTTTTGCAAAAGAAGATAAATATTTCACATCATCTTTAGAAAGACATGCGGCTATTAATAATATTACATCTGCACCGTGCGCTTTTGATTCTGCAAGCTGGTAATCATCTACTATAAAATCTTTTCTTAACAATGGCACACCAACCATTGCTGATGAAACGAGATCATTTAAAAAGCCACCAAAAAATTCTTCATCTGTAAGTATAGAAACAGCACTGGCACCGTGTTTAGCGTATGCTGCTGTTATTCCTTTTACAGGCGAGTGATCATTTATAATACCCTTTGAAGGTGATCTCCTTTTATATTCTGCAATAATCCCTGTCTTATTTTTATTTAACAAAAAGTCTTTAAAAGAAAGTGGTTCATTTTTATACAACGGGCTTTTCTCCAGTTCATATCTATTCTTAATTTTCTTTTGCTGTTCCACTTCCTTTTTCTTTTTCTCAATTATTTTCTCAAGAATATTCATTACTGATGCTTATAAGTTTTTGAAAAGACTTGTATGCTTTGCCGCTTTCAAGGCTGTCAACTGCTGCTGCATAACTTTGTTCGTAATTATTATAGTTATCGGGTGAAAACAAGGCCACTGCTGCATTTGCCAGCACCACTGCATTTTGAGCCCAGGTTCCTTTTCCCTTTAATATGTTCAGGAAAATTTGGGCTGCTTCTGCAGTGGTATTGCCTCCATAAATATCTTCGGGGCTAACCATTCTTTTGCCTAATGATTCTGCTGTATAAATTTTTTCGCCATGGCGGGTAATAATCTTCGCATCTCCTGTTAATGAAATTTCATCATAGCCATCGAGGCTATGAAGTATTGTAAATACTGCGTTTGACTGCTGAAGCAGGTAAGAATAGATCCGGGCCATTTCCAGATTATAAACACCTATTACCTGCACATGAGGCAATGCGGGATTCACCATGGGGCCAAGCATATTGAAGAATGTGCGCACGCCTAAGTTCCTTCTTAAAGGGCCTACAACTTTTAATGCGGGATGAAACAAAGGCGCGTGCATAAAGCAAATATTCGCCTCTTCAATTTCTCTTAATAATCTTTTATTGTCCGACGAAAATTTATAGCCATTTGTTTCCATCACATTGCTTGAGCCACTAATGGATGAAGCGCCATAATTACCATGCTTCGCAACTTTTTGGCCAGCGCCCGCAACAATAAAACAGCTTAATGTGGAGATATTAAATGTATTCTTGCCATCTCCGCCGGTACCCACAATATCCATAACCTGGTATGGCTGTAAGTCAACAGGGACGCATAGTTCAATCAAAGCATCCCGAAAGCCCAACAGCTCATCTATCGTTATGCTTCGCATAAGATAAACGGTTACGAACGAAGCAATCTCTGCTTCAGAATAAAGCCCTCCTGAAATATTTATCAATACTTCTTTTGCTTTATCTTTTGATAAAGTTTTATGCTCAAATAAAAATTTTAAGATCTCTTTCATCAGTAATCTTTTAACCAGTTTCTCATCATCTGCTCACCCGTTGGCGTTAGCACACTTTCCGGGTGAAACTGCACACCCTGCACATCAAAAGTTTTATGGCGCAAAGCCATGATGTAGCCGTTTCCATCCTCAGCAGTTATCTCAAGCGCTTCAGGAAAATTATCTTTATTCACAATCCATGAATGATATCGCCCCACTTCCAGCTCATCATCTAATGATGTAAATACATCATTCTTTAATAAGGTTCTGCCGGCTTTTACTTTTATTTTTGTGGCCACACCATGATACACTTCACTTAGATTAATAAGGCTGCCGCCAAAAGCTTCGCCAATTGCCTGCTGCCCTAAACATACGCCCAGTATGGATTTGGAAGGCGCGTACTCTTTTATTAAAGGCAATAGCAAACCGGACTCAACAGGGAGGCCGGGGCCGGGAGATAAAATAATTTTATCATATTCATTTATTTTTTCAAGGGATATTTTATCATTACGATACACAGTTACTTTATCATGAATTATTTTTTCAACCACATGCACAAGATTGTAGGTAAACGAATCGTAATTGTCAAAAATTAAAATTTTCATTCTTTAAATTTTTTCTGCTGACTTTATTGCTGACGTAAGCGCATTGAGTTTATTGGTTACCTCCTGCAGCTCACTTTGAGGATCCGATGCAGCCACAATGCCGGCGCCTGCCCGGTAAATAAGGTTATTTTCTTTGCTTAAAAAAGTACGTATCATTATTGCATGATTGATGCTTCCATTAAAGCCTATAAAGCCTATACATCCGCCATAGTAGCCCCTTGCATCGTTTTCATATTCATCAATAAGTTGCATGGCTTTATATTTCGGAGCGCCGCTTAATGTGCCTGCAGGGAAAGTGGTTCCAAGCAAATCGAATGGGTTGGTGTTAGCCTGCACACGACCTTTCACCTCGCTCACCAAATGTATAACATGAGAAAAATATTGCACTTCGCAAAATCTTGAAACCTTTACCTCATCGCATAAGCGGCTAAGATCATTCCTCGCAAGATCAACAAGCATCACATGTTCAGCGTTTTCTTTCTTATCGCTGGCAAGCTGCGCTGCAAGCTGCTCATCCACCGCATCATTGCCTGTACGCCTGAACGTGCCTGCAATGGGATGCACAATTGCATAGCCATTTTGAACAACCAGCTGGCTTTCCGGGCTGCTGCCGAACAAGCGGTAATCACCATAATCAAAATAAAAAAGATAAGGGCTTGGATTAATATTTCTCAAAGAACGGTATACATTAAATTCATCACCAGAAAATTTCTGATTAAATCTCCGGCTCAGCACTACCTGGAACACGTCGCCGCGTGCACAGGATGCAATACCTTTTTTTACCATACTTCTATATTCTTCATCAGTTAGAGAAGATGTTTCATCGCCTGCTGACGCAAATGGATAAGCAGGAACATCTTTACTTTTTATGAGGCTTTCAACGATTTCTATCTCGCTTTTAATGCCATTCATCTGGTTTTCGCAAATGAAGAGTTCATCTTTAAAATGATTAATGATAATAACATATTGGTATAAGCGATAGCGAAGCAAAGGAATTGGTGGCTCTGTTTTTTTATGAAAAGAAGAAAACTTTATATCTTCAAAAAATTGTACAGCATCGAATGAAGTATAGCCAAACAAGCCCTGGGCTTTGCTTACAGGAAATGATGAAGTTTCCTCAATATTAAAATGCTGAACAAAATTCAATAGTTCATCTGTAACGTTCGTGTGTTTTGTAATGGCAATTTTTTGTTGATTATGCAGTGGTAGTTTATATTCTATTTCTGTATAGTTACTTATTTCAATGCCTGCAATGGCATTGATCCCGATGATGGAAAAGCTGTTTTCGCCCGCATGAAAGTCTGAGCTTTCCAGTAAAATTGTATCGCGAAAACGATCCCTTACACGCAGATAAATACCGACAGGCGTATACACATCTGCCAATAATTTTTTGCTTGTAGTGGTTATATTAATTTTTTTCATTGCATAAAAAAACCCGGCTTAGTGCCGGGTTGTAAATTTATCTGGTATACAAATAAAGCAGTTCGGCACAATCAGGAGATCGTGTGCCACCAGCTATTATATGTATTTTTTATTTTCATTTTCGGGCACAAAGATGTATGTTTTTTTTTAACCGGCAAATTTTTATTTCAGCAAAAGCGTAATAATAAATGTAAAGAGATTACATAAAAATGCCTTGTAAGAAATTACAAGGCATTAACTTTTTTAAAAAAGATTTATGCAAATTTCTTGGCATCTTCAAGAAACTTCGCAAGTCCTATATCAGTTAAAGGATGTTTTGTTAAGCCTAAAATAGATTCCAGCGGGCAAGTGCACACATCGGCTCCGGCTTCTGCGCATTTAATTATATGTAATGCATTGCGGATAGATGCCGCAAGAATTTCTGTTTCAAAACCCTGTATCTGGAAGATGTGATAGATCTGTTGTATAAGTTCCACGCCATCCCAGCCGCTATCATCTATTCTTCCTATGAAAGGTGAAACATAGGCTGCGCCTGCTTTTGCAGCAAGTATGGCCTGGCCTGCGCTGAATATAAGTGTGCAATTGGTACGAATACCATTATCCGAAAACCACTTGATAGCTTTGATGC
This sequence comes from Hanamia sp., assembly GCA_965276925.1. Taxonomy (GTDB): domain Bacteria; phylum Bacteroidota; class Bacteroidia; order Chitinophagales; family Chitinophagaceae; genus Ginsengibacter. The sequence continues at coordinate 3,797,478 of OZ255711.1, read as the reverse complement.
CGTCTGGTATCATAGGCACTTTCACTACAATATTTTTATGTATCGCCGCAAGCTTTTTTCCTTCCTCTATTATGGTATCAAATTTTGTAGTTACTACTTCTGCGCTTATGTCACCATCCACCATTTCACAAATGGTTTTATAATGCTTCATCACTGCGTCAGTGCCTTTAATTCCTACTTTGGCCATTAACGACGGGTTAGTTGTAACACCGTCTAAAATACCAAGATCATTGGCTTCCTTTATTTCATCAAGATTTGCTGTATCAATAAAAAATTTCATATTTATTAAGATTTATTATTTTAAGTATGATGCAAAGGTATTTCATTATCAATTAAAGGTTGTGCAAAGTAAGGGCTGACTTTTTATGCCAAATAAACAATGAAATTTGGGCAAAGCAAATGAGATAGTAACTAAAAAATGTGGGATAAAAAAAATCGGCAAGTTACTTACATCGCACCGCTCAACCGCTTACCCTTGCTGTCTTCCGACCCTGGGGGAGTTCTGCAGGAGCTGGCCGTATAAGGCTTGCCGGCTGCGAATATAAGAAGTATTGAGTTATTCAAATTAATTCTGTCAGTTAAAGCTTACCATCCGCTTGCTTTTCACTTCTATATAAAATACCAAGGCAATTAAAACATCAGAAAATACAATCCTTGTGCCCGCGGGTCTGTTCATTTTAGGAATTTTTTATCTGCCACAGTCTATTAAACACAGCCTTTAGCAATTTTCGCCCTTCCTTTTATTTCACCCGCCGGTCCTTTTTTCAAATTCGCCCATCCTATTTCTTCATTCGTCCATTTTGTTTTCATGTTCGCCTTTCCCTTTTTATCATTCGCCCATCCTTATTCATTATTCGCCTTTCACTTTGCATGGTTCGTCTACCTTTTTTTTATTTTCCTTAATACCTTTTCTTCATTCGCTCATTCTTTTTCTTCAACGGCCGCAAGCATCATTGCTTGTGCCACTTATTGGAACTGATGCAGAAAATATATCTTTACCTCTATTGGTAAATGCCTTATTTACAGACTATCAATTTAAGCAACCATTTTCTCTGCTTCTCAGCAACGTCTCACGCAGTGGGCGTTGCGTTTATTCTTTTATCATCTACGGTGCATATACCTGTTACTCCTTCTAAGTAATGCTTTGCTGAACTATGAACGTAATCCATCGGTCCGATACGAATCATTGAATTTGGGCTAACACCTGTAAGTGCGGAAGTACTTTGATATTTTTTTTTATATTTACGATAATTGCAACTTAAATCTTTCCAAAATCGAATCCCTTATATGAAATATTTTTTCTGTATTATATTATCTCTTATTATGTTGTCATGTGATATTACAACAAACGATGATCACCCCTTGCACGTAATGGACGCAAAAAAGCAAATAACACTTCCACAAAAGAATACTAATGATACCTTAAAACTCAAACCTCATCTTATACCAATTCCACAGCATAGATTTCGCTGATAACATTTTTTATGCATGCAACTATCTCTAAAACTTTTATCTTTTTTGGCGAAGCTTTATTGAATCTTTCAATAATAGTAGTCATAATTTCGCTATTATATAACCTACTTAAATACTTTTATTTTTTTAAACAGAGGGCAACCTTCAAGTTGTCGCTTCCTGATAAAATAACCATTCTAACTATAACGGCATTTGCGTTTCTGGGTTATGCAATTGGTTTGCTGGTAGGTTTAAGTCTTTCCCCGGTAGTACAAGTTGTTATACCTGCATTGCTTACCTTTTATGGAGGCTTTCTAACGTACCTTTTATCAAAGGATGCATTTGCCAATTCAAAAAAGCTTATTACAATTCTTCTATCAGCTATGGCAGTTTCCTTTTTTTTGATCTATGGAGTTGAGATTGGTAGTGTGGAGAGAGACGATGCAACAAAAATTCAAAAGGAATCGGATTTAAAATATTTGAATAAAGAAGACTCCATTAAATATAAATACCGCTGATATTAGCTGCTGAAATTTTCACTTCTCAGCAATGTCTCACGCGGTGGACGTTGCGTTTATTCTTCTATATCATCTACGGTGTATATGCCTGTTACTCTTTCTAAATAACGCTTTGCTGAACTATGAACATAACCCATCGGGCCGGTACACAGGTGCCATTTTTTATTCGCCTAGCCCACGGTTTAAACCGTGGGCTAATTGAATAACGATACATTTTATGTAAATGGTTTCAACCATTTTCTTCTACAATTTTTATCTCCTCCTCGCTCAACCCGTACAACTCAAAACAAGCGCATCAATCTTTTTATCTGTAAAAGAAATGCGTTTTTTATTCGCCCAGCCCACAGTTTAAACCGTGGGCTAATTAAATAACGATACATTTTATGTAAATGGTTTCAACCATTTTCTTCTACAATTTTTATCTCCTCCTCGCTCAACCCATACAACTCAAAACAAGCGCATCAATCTTTTTATCTGTAAAAGAAATGCGTTTTTTATTCGCCCAGCCCACGGTTTAAACCGTGGGCTAATTAAATAACGAACATTTTATGTAAATGGTTTCAACCATTTTCCTCTATAACCTTAATCTCCTCCTCACTCAACCCATACAACTCATAACCAAGCGAATAAAACTTTTTATGTATAAAAGCAATAATTTTATTCGCCGTTATTAGTTAGTCTATGCAATGCCATAAAATTTTCATATTCTTTTAAGAATGTAGTTTTTGCATGATGCGTTTTCTGATACTGTATATATTCAAACACTTTGTTTAATTGTGATTCGCTTACTGAATAAGCCGCATAACCAGTTTGCCAGGCAAACTTTTCCATTAAATTATTTTGTTGATTTATCCAATGAGACGTGCTGCCTTTTACCTGTTTAATAACATCACCAACAGATTTTTGCGCATTCATTAAAAACAAACAATGAACGTGGTCAGGCATCCCATTAATTATTTTTACAAGGCAACCACATTCAGAAAATTCTTTTTTCATCTGAGTATGTAAAGATGTTTCAATATGCTGTGCTATCAGAGGCAGCCTGTTTTTCGTTGCCCAAATTGCATGTATCCATAATTTTAAATAAGAGTGTGGCATAATAGTTAAAACCGTTGAAACGGTTACAGGTTTGTTATTTAATTCCATATAGCCCATGATTTAAATCGGAGGCTGGATTTAAATCGGGCGCTGCATTTAAATCATGGGCTATATGGTAACGCAATTTAAACAAATGGTTTTATAGCCAACGGTTTAAACCATACCCCACGGTTTAAACGATAGCCCACGGTTTAAAGCATACCCCACGGTTTAAACGATAGCCCACGGTTTAAACGATAGCCCACGGTTTAAACGATACCCCACGGTTTAAACGATAGCCCACGGTTTAAACGATAGCCCACGGTTTAAACGATAGCCCACGGTTTAAACCGTGGGCTAATTAAATAACGATCCATTTTATGTAAATGGTTTCAACCATTTTCCTCTACAATTTTTATCTCCTCATCATGTAGGCTTGGTAGCAAAGCCATGTGTGTTACCTATGCCTGTGCCATGTAAAAGAATTTTACTTTTTGGTTTGAGCCGCAAGATCGAAAGTATAGTAGTTTACAGGATTTCTGCCGGCTGAAAGGATTAGTTGATTAAGTTATAGTTAGTATTCGGCGGCACAGGTACGCTTTGCTACAAATTCAAGCTGCATACCTGTCAATGTTGGACATAGTATTAATTCAACTCAATATTAATCCCTATACTTTTATTGTAGCATTCATTTATAAGGTTCATTAAATCTTCTGATAAAGATTCTTGTGCAACTATTTTCAAATAGTAACTATTATATAGTCTTTCCTGGAAAATAAGTGCCGATAATGAAAACTGAATTATAATAAAATCTTTAGCCTCTTCATGTAAAAAACCTTTTCCAAGCAAAAACCTGAAAATAGCATCAAAAGTAAACCTATCGTAACAAGACAGATTTTTACCAATTAAATCTTCCGGTTCCATAATTTATTCTTATCCGTTAAGCCTTCAACTGTATTTCGGTTACAAAGTTAATAAACGTTCCGGCCTGTAAGGCGGTCTGGTCCCACTTCGTCCAGCTATAAAGAATCTTCATTGGCGCAGGCCTCGTAGCAAAGCTGTCTGTGTTAGCTATGCCTGTGCCATGTAAAAGAGATTTACTTTTGGTATGAGCCGGAAGGTCGAAAGTATAGTGGCTTACAGGATTTATGCCGACTGAATGGATTAGTTGATTAAGTTATAGTTAGTATTCGGCGGCACAGGTACGCTTTGCTACAAATCCAAGCTGCATACCTGCGCCAAGTGGAGAAATATAATATATCTCCCAACGTAATTTTTATGATTCAACCGATGAATGAGGTAAGTGACGAACAGCACAGACCAGAGACCCTGCGCCAGAAGGGAACAACGTCCACTTTGTGAGACGTTGCTGAGAAGAAAGACGCTGCAAAACCAAGCGACTATGTATAGCTACGCCAGTTGTGTAGCACAATTTTCGGGCTTGGTTTAGAGGCGGGTGAGTAACAACTCAACACAGGTCAGAGACCTGTGCCAAATAAGAATGAAATTATGTAAGATTAAAAATGCTTTTAAATTTTAGTTTTTGAAGTTCGCTTTTTGTGTTCTTTAATTTAGTAAAATTTTTGTCGATTGAATTTGCAGCTTCATCAAGATTATTTGCAAATCTATCATAACTTGTTTTTTTGCTCTTATAAATAAATGACATGCGTTGTAAAATTGATAAAAAATCAAATGCATCTTGATCATGAAGGTTGTTATTTAGCTGATGTGAAAGTATAGGAGTAACTTTTTCAACAAAATTTTTTTCTAAACTGATCATTCCTTCCTCGTTGGTCATCCTCCATTTATTATAAAATTTAATTATATCGTCAACAAAAGGTTCTGTTGTCAGCTGAAAACCTCTTTTTGTGATCAGTTGCTGTAATTGTGCGTGCATTTTGGTAACGTTTTCATTCCATTTTTGGTTGGTTTCCTCTGTTATGTCTGCTAAACTTTTAAGTATCTCGTTAACCCTGCCATTCTTAGCTTTGATAAATTCTACGGCATTCTGGAAATCAAAAATCAATTTATTCTTTACAACAGAATCTCCGATTTTATTAGTTGAGAAAATTTGAACCAGATTGAGAGGGTCAATAAGCTGTAATTTATCAAGATGAAGGTTGAATGATTTATCCCTTCCTTGTTAATTTCTAAATTTTTTAAACATTTTGAATATTCTCGAAAAGCTTCGCATTGCTTTGTTATACGAGATTCTATTAGATCAATCCAAACAAATAGAAATTCCTGTTTTCGTCGGAGCTCATTTAAAAGCCTAATTTTATTGTTTATGCTTGTAAACAAAAAGGCAAGTGCAAAAGCAAAAATTGGTATTATAATCGGAATAACTATATTGCTCCAAGATTCTTGAGAAATGCCTAAAAGAGATGCTTGGTGTTTACCCTTTGATATTAAAAGGATATTATTAATGTTTTTAAATAGCGAATCCTTGCTATTAAAATTAAGCACCAGTTTTGTTGTATCAATAGGCATAATTTAATAAATAAATATTTCAAGCAATTATATTCGTAAATTATTACTCATTGTTAATTTCTTTGATTTTAGAAGTAAGCATAGGTAAATTTTTTAGATCGGGAAATTCGCTTGCAATTTCGGGCGGAATTTTTTTTGATGGAAGTATGTCTGCTCCTTTTTGCATTTGTTCTGATAACATCTTAATTGAGAGTTTGATTCTTTCAATTCTTTCCGGATCTTCTTTTTCATAATATTTCGATTCAATAAACGCAGCTTCTGAATCAATTAAATCATCTAATAACAACTTATAAGCTGCTTGTAAAGCTTCAGCTTTATCATTTTTAATTTTTCTAGCTCTTGTGCTTTCTTTAATATATAAGCCTTTTTGATATTCCCTGAAGGCTAAGGCAGCCGAAAGAGTAATCGACGCAACCACTGATACAGCCTTTATTGAACCTAAAGAAACTTCAAGCCAGATCGAACCATTTTCAACGGTTTGGATAAATACTTCGCCACCAATTTCCTCACCTAAAATTGTTTGAGAAAAGATTTTATTAAAGGAATTGGCAGCTTCTGCTAAATCACTAAAATCTCTAACTTCTGCAAGTTTGATATAAACTGTGTTTTCACTAGCCTCTTTTACTATAGGTGCTAACGCTTCACTTAAATTTACTGCGGTGATTTTAAGGTTATTGATTTTAGTTAATAATTGGTGCCCAACCTCAAAATTGGCATTAATTTCATTTGTTGTAGTATTTATTGCTGGATTAGAAATTATATCATCAATTATGCTCTCAAAGAGATCGGTTTTTCTCAACTCAGCCAAAGCTTTTTTAAATGCTATAATATTTTTAAAATGTAAATAAGTCGTACCACCAATAATCACATTTTCAGTATTGATAACAAACCCCGGAATAACCGAATCAATAATCTCTTTAATTTCTTTTAGTCTCATTGTACGTGATATAAATGTTTAAATCTTAATATTTTCCCCTAATCAAACAAGCCCCTCTCCACACTCTTTTTCTTCCCCCTCCTTTTGCGCTTTCTTAAAAGTACTATTGTCTGTGTTAAAAGGTAGTCGAGGTTGCTTGCCATTGGAAAGGTCTTCAATCGTTATTATTTGTATTAACTTTAGACAGCAGAATTAAATCTTACCAACTTTTCCCAATCTATCGAACCATCAACCTTACAGAATGTATCAGTAAATTCTTTTGTAAAAAGATTTATCATCCTGGAATATGAAATTATAAAATCATCATTCCTCTCTTTTGCATGATGACCTAATGGCTCAATGATTTTTATATAAAGTTCTTTATCACCTGAAATAAATTCCCAAAACTTCTGACCGCAATATTTATAATAATCCCCTCTATCCACCCGCTTATTTTTTCCATAGCAACAACCATTAACAGCTATAACATTAAGTTTTGAATTACTCGTTCTCAAAGTTTTCTTTGCCGTATTAAAATCGGACTTTAATTTTTTTACAGCACTGGCATTTCCCCAATTTGGCCCGGACTTTATTGTTATAATATATCTGATATTATTTAGGTCAAATTCAAGATCAATCCCTGGTATTCCTGATTTTCGTCCTTTATACATTTTTTCATTTATAAAAATTGCCAACCCCTCCATCCAATCTCCAAAAATGGTTTCCTCCTGTGAAGAAATGTATGCATCAGTAAGACTTTTTATTATATCCTGAGCCGTAAGTATATATTTTGCTTTAAAGAGATATGGATTCTTTTTGCTTAATACTTTTTTAAGTTTAAGAGTATTTAACCCGGCTATCCTTTTTAAGTGAAAATTTCCAATGTTTTCTTCAACGTACTTTACTACGTCGTTTAGATTTAGTTTTGGCATATTCAGCGTCTGGTTCTAATAAATATAATTCGATTGGTTGTAATTGCTGTTTTACCATTTCATAGTATTCAGGAACAATTTCAATCCCTATTGAATTTCTTTTCATCCTGTTGGCAACAATTAAGGTTGTTCCTGAACCCATAAACGGATCTAAAACAATATCTCTTTCTTTAGTAAACAACTTAATAAACCATTCAGGTAATTCTTCAGGAAATGCTGCGCTATGATTTTTATTATTACATTCTGTTGCAAGATGAAGAACATTGGTAGGATAAGCTTTATCTCTTTCTAACCAATTGGAGATATTTTTTCCGAAGCCACTGCCAACCTTTGAAGTATCACGAATTTTATCTGTTGTCGAAAGATTTTTTAATCTTGATTTTGCCCACCCGCCCATAGGCACCATCACGTCCTCCTGGTACATTGCAAATTTTTTATCCTTATTAAACTGAAGCAGTCTTTCCCATGAATCTCTGAAACGGTTAGGCCATTTACCAGGATAAGAATTCTTTTTATGCCAGATAAATTCTTCTGTCCATAACCAGCCCTGCTTCCTCATTTCGAGAATTAATTCCATTACATAAGTACTGCGTTCACCTTCGACTACCTTTTCTTTTATATTTAAAATAAATGTTCCTGCAGGTTTCATAACTCTTAAAAGATGTTTTGATATTGGCAGAAACCATTCAACGTATTTATCCGGACGAACACCGCCATAGGTACTTTTGCGCTGATCAGCATAAGGTGGCGAGGTGATAATTAAATCTACCGAGTTATCATGAATTTTATTTAATTCATTTTTACAATCACCCAAAAATAAATCTGTTTTTATTTCCATTTTATATATTCACGTTTTAAAAATAAAACAATAGAAAGATTTTATTATGAAAGTAATGCACGAAGTGTGCATAAGAATAATACTTTTTATTATAGTGTCATTCTTCGCATTTTCGTTCCAGTCGAAGCCGTGTTTTTAATTCCTCTAATATGTTTTTCCATTTCCTCTTTTATGCGCTCATAGCTGCTTTCGGCACAGTAGTGACTTATCTTAAATTTAGGAAGTAGTAAATAATCTTTATCCACCTTGTAAGGCTTTCAATATTGTCATGCTTTGAGTTTATTTTAATTACACAAAGTAATATTAAAACAATAATCCTGTGACTACATGCGTTTAAAAGTTATAAAAAACATTTTAATAAAAAACTTTAGTAAATGAAATCAAGTTCAACGCAATACAAATGCCAGCAGGGGCTTTTGTATTCTATTTGCCTGGCAAGCTGGGCAGCCTGCTCAAACAATATTGATTTTTTTGCTGCCTTTAAAGCAATGTACACACCAGCGTACATACAAGCGGCTACAGATGCTGTAAATGCTGCAAAACAGCTGCCTGATACTTTAAAAGGCATGGAAAACAGAAAGTCTGCAAGAATAAACCTGGTGCAAAGTGGGGTACCGGTAAAAAACTACTGGCAAAACCTGAAAATGTATATAACCGCTGCTTTTTCGGCAGAGCTGGTACCGGCTATGCTGGATGGGGCAGGAGCGTCCTACTACGCAAAGGCTGATGCAAATAACTGGACAGCTATGTCAGATTTAATAAATGCCGCTAACAATTTTATAGATGCCCATTTGGATGAGCTTATGGCTAATGATAACATGCCTGGCACTTTTCCAAAAGCCTTTGCCAGGGCTGGTGAAGATTTTATTAACCAGGCGTTGTTGTTCTATAATGCTGATAACCAAAAAAAGATTTTGGTAGCAGATAAAATAGAGGCTAATAATGGAATTAATAATACATTAATGGCCATGATGAAAGATGGGCAGCAAGTATTTAGGAACGATCCGGCTACAAAAGCATTATTTGTGTTCGATGCGCAATTGCAATTGCGCCAGGGCACAGGTGTGGCAAGCCTTGCAGGTTATATTACTAATGAAAGTAAGCTGCCTATTTCAGGAGCAGTTATTACATCAGATGAGTTAGGTTACAGGGCAATCACTAATGCAAAAGGGCACTATAGCATCAACCGTATGCTCGCAGGCACTTATTTCATCACTATTTCTTGCCCGGGTTATGCACCCGTTGAGCAACAAATTACTTTAACCGCAGGTACAAAAGCAAAAGGCAGCGCAACATTGGGCGGCGCTATAAAAAAGGTAGCATAATTTTTTTTTATAAATATGAAGCCACCGTTTTGGTGGCTTTTTTATTGCTTTCAGCAAAATATCTTTTTATTTTCTATAGAGAAGCGCGTGTAAATCTTCTTCAAGAAAAATTTATTATCCTGCTAAAAACTCAATCCGTTTTTATCGGTTCTCGAATCAAAACTTGCAATACCAACTAATTGATCTGAACGATCAGTAAATGATCTGTAATACACTAAAATGGTATAAAGATTTTCAGTTTCAAAATGATTGCCATCCAACTCGAAATGCACGGCAGGATTGCTTTTGCTAACCGCCAGATAAGTGTAATCGTAATAGCCCTGCTTTAATAACAGGTGTGTTTCATACACTCCTTTATCAGGGTTGAAAACCATCTTTAAGCTATCATTAAAATTATAATTTGTAAGCTGTCCGAAAAGATAGAGATCACTTTCCGGATATGGAGTGCCTGCAGGGGGCGCAAAAGAAAAATAAACCGTGCCATAATCTGCTTCCCAATAAGGATTAAGGCCACGCAAAGAAGGAGAAAAAAACATTCCGTTATAATCATGGTAATAGATATATCGCAATGCATCTCTTGGCCTGTCAGGCTTTAAATAAATATCTGTTGAAAGCTTATTGTAATCCGCCTTGGCCACTCTGTCGCTTTGTAAATGAAAATCTGTAATATCCAGCCATCGCCATTCGTTGCCACCAGGGAAAACACCCACATTTTCAGAATTATATTCCAAAGATGTGCCTCTTATAAATGTGGGCGGAATGTTGGTTTGGGCAATATCCCAGCGATTATTTTGCAATACAACAACCTTCAATTGCTGGCCTGCATTAAATGCATCAATGCCTTTTGCAGACACAGTAAATTGCAGTCTTTGATGTGTTTGAAAAAGATCAGGTGCATACGGCTGAACAATTCTTGCAAGCACAGATGCTTTGCCATCAAGCACAAAAAAGCGCCTGGTAAAAGCGAGCTGTGAAGTATCGCCGTTTATAAAAACTTTTAAAATATAATTGCCCGACCTCGTCGGAAGGCAAGACCTGTCAGGTAGTACAGCGGAATAATGTGTATATCTTGTAAGCGCTATTGATGAAAAACGATAAGTAGAAATGCGCATTTGCGCAAAGCCTTTTATATAATCAAGCTGGTTAAAATCAACAGGCGACCAATCGCTATTGCAAAGCTGGTAAGTGTAATAATAATTTTTTACATCGGCATCAAGGTCGTCAAAATGAAGCTCACATCTGTCGCCGCTGTTTAAATTAATAACAGGCATGCCTAACTCATTGCCATAGCTGTAAAGCCTTGCAGACTTGATGTTGGGCGTATATATACTGTCAGCAGCCTGTGCATTTGTTGTATAAAAAGTAAGAATAAAAATTATTTGCATTACAAACGAAAGAACCAATTTGTATGATTTCATTATAATATTTTAAAAAAAATTAGTTTTACAAGATACCAAATGTAAGCCCTTTGAATGTTTCTTCTTTCATAGCAAAACGCATTGCTTTTAATCAACAAAAAACTTTTTCAAAATTTATAATCGGCCTTGCAGTTACCGCCACGATGATAAGTGTTGCAGTAATGATAGTTGCATTAAGCTTTGTTAATGGTTTTCAAAATGTAATAAGCAATAAGGTTTTCAGCTTCTGGGGGCACATACGCATACAGCAAAACGTTATGTCGCAAACGAACCTTGCTGAAGAATCACCCATAGAGAAGAATGATACTATTGAAAATTTTTTGCATGCTTTATCCCAGGTAAAAAGTGTAGAACGGTATGCAACAAAATCTGCCATCATACGATTTCATGATGATATAGAAAGTGTTTTAATGAAAGGTATAGACAGCAGCTTTGATTTCAGCCGGATCAATTTTTTTTTAGAAAAAGGATCATGGCTTTCTTTTAAAGACAGCGGTTACAGTAAAGACATTGATATATCTGCCTACACTGCCAGCCAGCTCGAGGCAAATGTAAATGATAGCGTTATTATTTTGTTTATACAAAGCGACGGAAGCCAGCGTGCCCGCAAACTGAGGATAGCAGGCATCTTCAAGACTGGTATAGATGAATATGATAATAATTTTTGTATAGGAGATCTTCGCCTCTTACAAAAACTTAATGACTGGAAACCCAATGAAATTGGTGGCTATGAAGTTTTTTTGAAAGATTATCGCCAGACAGATTCAGTAAATAATTTGTTGTTTAATGCAGAAGAATTGCCCGGCAAATGGTACAGTAAAACCATACAGGAAATTTATCCAAACATATTTGACTGGCTAAACCTGCAGGGAAGAATAAAGAATATTTTACTTGGAATAATGATGGTGGTGGCTGTGGTTAATTTAATAACCTGCCTGATCATCCTGGTGTTGGAAAGAACAAAAATGACTGGTGTATTAAAAGCGCTTGGTGCAAGCAATGGAACCATTCAAAAAATATTTTTATACAACACCACCTTTATTGCCATAGCAGGAATTATTGCAGGAACTTTATTGGGACTTGCCATATGTTATTTTCAAAATACAACTGGTTTTATAAAGCTTGATGAAGAAGCGTATTATATGAAAGCCGCCCATGCAGATGTAGTGTGGTGGCAGGTTGCAGCGGTTGATGCCGCTACATTTGCCGTATGTTTTTTTATGCTGATTATTCCTTCTTTACTGGTGAGGAAAATACAACCGGTAAAAGCGATTGAGTTCAGATGATTAGGTAATTGTTTAATTGTTTAATTGTTTAATTGTTTAATTGTTTAATTGTATTATTATTATGAAAAATATATTAATTGGTGATATCAATTCCTGATATGTGATAAAATGATGCCGGTTGCAACCGCTGCGTTCAACGATTCTGCATTTCCAAAGCGCGGGATAGTTATCTTTTGAAAAGCCCTGTGCAAAAGGCTTTCATTGATTCCCTTGGATTCATTTCCTATAAGAATGATACCTTCTTTTATTGGAGAAGTTTTATAAATTGAGCTGCCCTTTAAAGCCGCTGCATAAATTGAAATGTCACTGTGCTGGTCTATAAAAGATAATAAGGATGTATAAAAAATTTGCACTCTTGCAAGGCTGCCCATTGAGGCTTGCACCACTTTAAAATTGTAACAATCCGCACAGTTTTCGCTGCAAATAATTGTATCAATAGCAAACCAGTCTGCAATGCGTATGATCGTACCAAGGTTGCCAGGATCCTGTATATCATCCAGCATCAATGATAGCTTTCCGGTCAAAGAAGGATACGTATCGTTTTGTTTTTTATTAAAAACGGCTATTACTTTGTTGGGTGTTTGCAGTTGCGATATTTTATTTAAATCATCATCGTCAATTTCAAAAATATTCTCATTGATAATGTATTGAAACAAGTGTTGGTTTTCAATAAGCCATTCTTTTTTTGCAAATAATTTTTTGCAAATAATTTTTCCTGATGATAAGAATTCTGCAATAAGCTTAGGGCCTTCTGCAACAAAGGCATTCTGCTCTTCCCTTACTTTTTTATGGCTTAAACTTTGAATATATTTGACCATCTTTTTGCTCAACATAATGTATGACCGGAACGTTTGGATTAAAAAAATTTCCTCTTTTTTTTTATTATATAACTGCTCTCATTTTCTTATACGGTTGTAGTTCTTCTGAAAAATATGCAGGCTTCACATCTGTGCATAAATATCAAAAAAATATACCTTTTGTTTATAAAAATAATATTTTACTTATTGCTCCAGACCTAAGCAGTGATGAAAAAGTAACCGTAAACTCCAAGCTCAATACGCAACTTGATGATAGTGCAAAAGTGAGAATAAAAGATGTTGCTTTTATTTTTCACACTATTATAAGGCCCCCATCTTTTGATACGCTTGCCATTATTCAATCTGCGCAAAGCATGAGAACAGCGATGGTAAATCTTGGCTATTACCATCCTGAAGTTACTTACAGCTACGATACTGTTAATTTTAAAAACCAGCAAAAGAGGGTTATCATAAATTATAAAGTTGTAGCAGGAAAACGAACCCTGGTTGATACGCTGGCTTATCTTTTTTCCAATAATGCTTTAGAACAACTTGCACTATCCGCGAAGGGTCAATCGCTGTTGCAAAAAAGTGATCCGGTAACTAAGAACAGCGTCCAGATTGAGTCTGCAAGGCTTACAGGTTTGTTTAGAAATAATGGCTATTACAAATTTACTGCTGATGAAATACGGGTAACCGGCGACACATCTATCGAAGCATTAACATCAGTGGCAGAAGATCCGTTTGAGCAATTGCGCCTGCTGGCACAGGCAAACGAAAAAAGAAACAAGCCAACTATCCGCATGGGATTTCAGCTAAATAATTCATCTGACAGCACCAAGTTGAAAAAATATTATATCAATAATATTTACATACTGCCCGATTATATACCCGGCGATGAATACACAGACCCAAAATTGCAAGCGCATATTTCAAAAAATTTTATTACAAAATATCATAATAAACTCTATAAATATTTTATACCTGGCATAGGGCTTTTTATTAAAAAAGGAGATGTATACAGCGAGGATAATTATTATAAAACTATCAACAGTTATTATAAGCTTGGTGCGTGGGAAAGCCCGTCAATAGACCTTTTGGAGAAAAAAGATTCTAACCTGCTTGATGTGATTATAAAGCTTACACCGGTAAAGAAATATGCGTTTGAAGGTAATTTGGAATTGAGCTATTCAGCTAATACAGCATCCACAATTGTGGCTACCAACACAGGTAATCTTTTGGGTATAGCAGGCAATATTTCCATAACCAACCGTAACCTTTGGAAGCAGGCAGCACGCATGAGCAATGCAATAAGAGTGGGAGCAGAGTTCAACACAGCGCATTTAAATAATTATAGCACGGCTATAAACTCCACTGAGATTACTTATACAAACAGCATACTGTTTCCAAGATTCATTACACCTTTTGGAACGCTTAATCGTAAAAAGCTGCTTACCAAGCAAACGTTTATAAACACCAATCTTTCTTTAATAAAAAGAATTAATTTTTTTGATCAGCAGGTGTTCAATCTTTCCCTTGGTTACAACTGGTCGAGAAAAGAAAATCATCTCTGGACCTATAAGCCTTTCAACTTTGATTACCACCGCATCTACAACAGGTCGTATAGCTTCGACAGCACTTTAAATTTATATCCTTACCTGCGCTATTCTTTTAATACCGCTTTGGTGATGGGGCAGGTTTTAAGCTATTCGCTGGCTCACGCAAATGCCCGCAATCCTAAGCTGGTAAGCACTTTCAAAGCAAATTTAGAAGAATCAGGATTGATATGGGGGATATTGAAATTAAAAAATAAAAACGCTGATGATGGAAATTTTTTCAATAAATATTTGAAAGAGTTTATAAAAACAGACTTTCAATATACATATACAATCAATCATCCAAAGTCGGCAATAGCTCTCAGAAGCTTTGCCGGCATTGGCATTCCGCTTACTAAAGCGGATACCACCTTACCTTTCTTTAAGCAATATTTTGGAGGCGGCCCAAACAGTATGCGCGGCTGGCCGGTGCGGGGCATTGGCATTGGCGGACAGCCTTTAGCCCCTTATTCTAACATTTTGTTCAACGACCGTACAGGCGATATACAACTGGAAGGAAATGCGGAATACAGGTTTAATGTAGCGCCGCTTTTTTCCAATGCAATCTTATTTAAAATGGCTTTGTTTACTGATGTAGGCAATGTATGGAATTTTAAAAATACAAAGCCTGATGGCAGCGCCGACACTACACAGTTTAAGTTTCAAAACCTATACAAGCAAATGGGCGTGTCTTCCGGCGTAGGTTTTCGCTTCGATTTTACTTACTTTTTATTGAGGTTTGATGTGGGCTTGCGCTTTAAACGGCCTGATGTAACTGCCAATAACGGATGGCAATTGCCCGCCGTAACCTTAGGCCATCTTTTTGGAACATCGCTCGACGACAGGATATGGCGCTATGAAAATTTTAATGCAACTATTGGCATTGATTATCCTTTTTAAATAAAATGATTGTTTGATGATGTTTGTATTTAATATATCGCAATTTGGTTTTTTTATTATCACATTCTATAAATACTTTTGAACAAACCCGATACCCTGCGACAAGCGCCTGCTCGCATAGAACGATACCTTTTTATTTTATCAACCAATACTTCCTTTTTACAATATAATATTTTATGCGGCTTACAGTTTAGCCGATAATTCTTTTTACTCCTGAACAGAAAAACCAACGTTGTGAAAGTGCTGTGTATTCAGCGCTTTTTTTTATTTTAAGAATTTTGCAGGTTATTATGCTTATAACCTTTGGTAAAGAGGAATAGAATCTGTTATTTTTTACCACTTATATATTTTTAAATGCCTTTTAAAAAGCTATTATGCCATTCAATATACTATGTATTGCATAGTACAGTATTATCTATATATCTTTGCATAGTAAATAACAATTAAACTATTAAATATTAAACAATGAAAACTAAGATTAATAACAGCAAAAATTCAGCTTTTGAAACAGTAAAAAGAAGTGTATATTCTTTCCAGGTACTGATTGTAGGCATTGCCATACCTGTTTTATTCGCATTAGGAATTTCAAATGATACCATTAGAAACACAGTACCCGTAGAAAAAGTAAATGTTATATCAAGCGAAGCACAGTCTGCGCCAGCAACTGTAACCACGCTTACTGTTACTAAAATTTAAGCGAGGTAAATGCTGGTTAATTTATTCTGAAAGAATATAGAAATAAAAAGCCGCCCCATACTTGTGAGGCGGCTTTTTTGTGGGAGCACACGGGTTCGAACCGCGGACCCTCTGCTTGTAAGGCAGATGCTCTAAACCAGCTGAGCTATGCTCCCGTTTATTTTTGGGAGTGCAAATATAAGAGACGTATTGTATTCAAAAAAATTTATAAGTAAACGCTTCTATAAATTCAGGCGACATTTTCGAGCGCAATAAAATGTAACAATTCTTTTTGTCTGTTAAATACGGGGTAGCCTTCAATGTGGCAATTATATATTTCTCCGTTCTTTTTATAATTAATTATAAAAGATTCAAAAGCAATTTGTTTTTTTACTGATCTTCTTATTTCCGCTAACTCATTTCGCTCAGTTTTTTCTCCCTGAAATATTCTTGGCGTTTTTCCTATCACTTCTTGCTGGCTATAGCCGTTCATGCTGAAAATGTTTTCAGAGGCGTAAACAATTTTCAAAACAGGATCGGTAAGTATTATAGTCTTATCTTCCCAAATAAGACCATTACGCCATTGAGCTTTGGTGTTCCATTTATTGCTGCTTGCAAACATGTCAAGCTTTGCCAGGTCCTTTTGCAACGCTATTCTCCTTTGCATACCTTCCTGAGCAACATCCCAGCTTATAAGTGGTGACATGGCTTAAATAATTTTCTATAGAAGTAAGTAAACAACTCTGTATACTTTTAATAATGTTAACCAATTTTACAGAAAAAAGTTTAATAACATGCTAAAGAGTTCTGATAATAAAATATAAATGAAGCAGATAATTATTAGAACGACTTAAAATTTAATTAGATGGTTTATACAAGCTTTCATCAACCGGCTTGTTAATTTGTATTTTATCAAAGGTCATGGAACCCGCGCCCATGCCCGTTCCTTCGGTGGTTATAGTTTGAGGAAACATAACGCCATCCACGCTGGTATAATCGCTTAAGTCGGTAATTACTTCAACAGGCTTGCCTCCATTTTGGCCGCCCATTTCACTCATTTGTTTTGTTTGTATCAGCAAATTAGTTTTAGTGTCAATGTAATAAGTAAACTCTTTTCCGGCAGCATTGGTGAGCTCCACTTTATAGGCTTCCTTGCCATTTACAGTTTCTTTACCACCCAGTTCTGCTTTATAACCTTTGGTTTTATAATCAACCATCGGCCCGGCAATATCAAGTTGATCCTGCATATTTTTTACCCTTGCCTGTGGCATTTCTTCTGGCTTATCCGAACGCATAGGAATATATGTCCATCCTTTATCCGGTGTAATAATAGTGTAGCCGGAATTACCTCCAAACTCAAAATCAACACGGTTTAATTTTTCATCAACCTTTGTAACCTTTACCTGCACTTCGTTTCCCATCATTTGCCTGGTGCCTTCCAGGTATAAAGTTTTTATAGCTGTAAGCTTATCCTTTCCGCCGCGTGCTGCTATATATTGGTTTATCACATCATCTACCGATTGGCCACTGGCAAATTGCACTAATACCAGCGATAATATAAAAACAATAAAAAGAATTATATTTTTCATTATGTAAAATTTTAATGATGCAAGGTAAGAGATAAATTAAAGCCTTATTTTTTCAGCTTTATTTTTAATACAATTTTAAACGCATTCACTTATTTTAAACGAACATGTCTCTTATTATAAAAGGAAATATTGTTGACATAGAAAATAAAAAGATTTTTTATGGCTCAATAAATATTACCGGTGAAAAGATTTTTTTGATAGAAAAAATTGATGTTGAAAAAAAAGATGAACCCTATATTTTACCAGGTTTTATTGATGCCCATATTCACATAGAAAGCTCTATGCTGGTGCCATCAGAATTTGCAAAGCTTGCTGTGGTTCATGGCACGGTAGCCACCGTAAGCGATCCGCATGAAATAGCTAATGTGTGCGGCTTTCAGGGCGTTAGGTACATGATTGAAAACGGCAAAACAGTTCCTTTTAAATTTTATTTTGGAGCGCCATGCTGTGTGCCCGCCACTGATTTTGAGACTGCAGGAGCTTCACTGAATGCAAATAAAGTGGATACACTTTTGCAAAAAAATGAAATAAATTATTTAAGTGAGATGATGAATTTTCCTGGTGTTTTGCATCACGATGAGGAAGTGGAAGCAAAAATTATGTCTGCAAAAATTTATAATAAACCTATTGATGGCCATGCGCCGGGCTTGCGTGGCGCAGATGCAAAAAAATATATAGAAGCGGGCATCAGCACCGATCATGAATGTTTTACCAAAGAAGAAGCGCTGGAAAAAATGCAATATGGAATGAAGATATTAATTCGTGAAGGAAGCGCTGCAAAAAACTTTGAAGCGTTAATTGAGCTGCTGAATGAACATGAAGATGATATGATGTTTTGCAGTGATGATAAGCATCCTGATAGCCTGGTGAAAGGCCACATTAATGAGCTTTGCAAAAGAGCAGTTGCAAAGAATATTGATGTTTTTATAATATTAAAAGCTGCCTGCATTAATCCTGTTAAGCATTACAACATGAAAGTGGGAACGCTGAAACCTAATGACAGCGCCGATTTCATCATCATAAACAACTTGCAAGAGTTTAAAGTTTTATCCACTTATATAAACGGAAATCTTGTTGCAGAGAATGGCGTTTCAAAGATTGAAACAAAGAAAGCTGGCTTAATAAATAATTTTAATTGTAATAAAAAAAAGATATCAGATTTTTTATTTAAAAAAAATACTGAAGAGAAAATGTATGCAATCGAAGCGTTGGATGGGCAATTAATTACCAATAAAATATTTGTAAATCCGAAAGCTGAAAATGGCTTTTATGTAAGTGATGTTGTTAATGATCTTTTAAAAATAGTTGTGATTAATCGTTATAAAGATGCACCTATTGCTGTTGCTTTTATAAAAAATTTTGGTTTAAAAAAAGGCGCTATTGCATCGTCTGTTGCGCACGACAGCCACAACATAATTGCCGTTGGCGCAGATGATACAAGTATTTGCGAAGCAATAAATTTAGTAATTGATGGTAAGGGAGGCATTAGTTGTGTGGGCAACGGTTTCCGGAAAATTTTGCCATTGCCGGTTGCGGGTTTAATGAGCAATGAAGATGGGTATAAAGTGGCTGAAAACTATACTGACATTGATCTTGCAGCCGGGTCTTTGGGCTCACAGCTATCCGCACCTTTCATGACTTTATCTTTTATGGCGTTGCTGGTTATTCCCCATATAAAGCTTAGTGATTTGGGTTTATTTGATGGGGATGAGTTTAAATTAAAGCCCCATTCCAACCCTTCCCCGAAAGGGAAGGACAATACTTAAAATGAAATAGTTTTTGATTTCCCCTTCGGGGATAGGGGCTGTTCTTTTCATATATTTGCCAACTTAAAATTTATTCATGTCAGTTTTAGTAAATAAAAATTCAAAGATCATTGTGCAGGGTTTTACAGGCACTGAAGGAACATTTCATGCCACGCAAATGATCGAATATGGAACTAAGGTGGTGGGTGGCGTAACGCCTAACAAAGGCGGCACCACACATTTGGATAATCCTGTTTTTAACACAGTAGAAGAAGCCGTAAAACAAACAGGCGCTGATGTAAGTATCATTTTTGTTCCTCCTGCATTTGCCGCAGATGCAATTATGGAAGCTGCAGAAGCGGGCATAGCATTGATTGTTTGCATTACAGAAGGCATACCAGTGCAGGATATGGTGAAGGTTAAAAGTTATTTGTTAGATACTAATTCAAGATTAATAGGCCCAAATTGCCCGGGCGTTATCACTGCCGATGAGTGTAAAGTGGGTATTATGCCTGGTTTTATTTTTAAGAAAGGAAAAATAGGAATTGTGTCCAAATCCGGAACGCTTACTTACGAAGCTGCTGACCAGGTTGCAAAGGCTGGCCTTGGCATATCAACAGCAATAGGCATTGGCGGCGATCCGATAATCGGAACCACAACAAAGGAAGCAGTGGAATTATTTATGAATGATAAAGAAACCGATGGTATTGTAATGATTGGGGAAATTGGCGGAAGCATGGAAGCGGATGCTGCTAAATGGATAAAAGAAAATTCCCGCAAGCCGGTTGTTGGGTTCATAGCCGGGCAAACGGCGCCCGCAGGAAGGCGAATGGGCCATGCAGGTGCAATAGTTGGTGGCGCTGAAGATACTGCTGCGGCAAAGATGAAGATACTTGCTGAATGCGGTGTTCATGTGGTTGCAAGCCCCGCTGATATTGGAAAAACAATGGCAGAGGTGATGAAGAAAACCAATTAGCAAACTTGATAATTAGCAAATGTGAAAATTGCAGTCTTCCAATTTTCCAATTTTCACACTATTCCACCTTTCCATACAAAAGGAAACAGTACAATTGATTTAACTGCTATTTCATATTTATGATAGAAGTATTTGGCAAGGGTATGAATTTCTTTTTTGGGAAAGCATTTCATAAAAAAAAGGTTTTTATAGGAAACTCTCTGAGCTATTATAATCGGGAAAGAAAAATAGATAGAAATTATTTTGACTATATACGCCTTGCAACACTTGAGCTGATAAGCCAGGAGATTTACCAAAAAAAACTTGATGGAGATGTTGCGGAATTGGGAGTATATAAGGGAAAGTTTGCAAGATATATTAACCAGTATTTCCCAACACGTTCATTATACCTTTTTGATACTTTTGAAGGTTTTGATAATAAGGATATCATCACTGAAAAAGAAAATAAATTCTCTTCCGGAGAACAAGACTTTTCAAATACTTCTGTAGAAGCAGTTCTTAAATTGATGCCATATGTTGAAAAATGTATACCCGTAAAGGGTTTTTTTCCGGAATCTGCGAAAAATATCCGATCAGCTTTTGTGTTTGTGAGTATTGATGCAGATTTATATGAACCAATTTACAACGGCTTGGTTTTTTTTTATCCAAAATTAGTTTCCGGCGGTTACATCTTTATTCATGACTTTAATAATGATAATTATAAAGGTTCACGAAAAGCGGTGGAACAATTTTGTATGGAACAAAAAATTAATTATTTACCCTTACCAGATTCCGGAGGAACAGTAATTATTGCAAAATAGATTGAGATAGTATTCTTGCAAAACAATCAGGAACTTACTTTTCAATCCTTCCACAAAAAGGGAAACAGCACAATAGCCAATACAATAACCAACACATCCAAAGCAATTAATAAAAGTGTGATCTGCATTAAAGCACCTCCTCTGAAAGCCTCGCCAAATGCAGATTTTGATAGCCTTATTAATAATAATAATTGAGGTATAATTAGCGGAAAACCAAGTATAGCCATCACTGCTGCATTCTGCTGCGCCTTAGCGGCAATAGCGGCCATCAAAGTAAAAACAAGACTTAAGCTGATGCCGCCCAGACAAGCAATGCCAATAAATTTTACATAATCATTTACAGGGTTACCTAATAATATTCTGAAAAGTAACAGGCTAAGTATTACCATCAGCAGCATTACAAGGGTGTTATAAATAAGCTTCGCAACAATGAAGCTTACCGGGCTTGCGATGGTAAAATAATATAACATTCTTCCTCTGCTTTCCTGTAAAAAACTTTTGGCTACCGCATTGATGCAAACAAACAATTGTATCATCCAAAAAAGACCATTGTACACTGCGCCTTCGGGCTGGCTCATGGCGAGATATAAAACAAAAATGGTGGAGGCCACATAAAGTAATATTCCATAAAAAACATATTGCTGCCTTAACTCAAGCAATAAGTCTTTTTTTAATAAAGTGAAAACAGGGTTGCTCATGGTTTATATTAATCACTATTATTTATAGAGCATCTCCTAAAGCTGCGCAGATGCGGCATCGCGGCTCATACAAATCTTTTTCGCCTACCAACACCTGCGCCTCCATTGTAACCTTTCGATAACTTATATTAGCGATGTTTCCGCACTTTACACATATCGCATGAAGCTTGGTTATGTAATCGGCAATGGAAAGCAGTTTGGGCATTTCCCCGAAAGGATTGCCTTTATAATCCATGTCAAGCCCGGCCACAATTACCCTGATGCCATTTGTTGCAAGTTCCTCGCACACCGTTGTGATTTTTTCATCAAAAAACTGCGCTTCATCAATGCCCACCACATCCACATCTTTTGCCAGCAATAAAATTTTTTGTGAATCATCCACCGGTGTTGATTGTATTTTATTTTCATCATGGCTTACAATTTTTATTTCATCATACCTTTTATCCACAGAAGGCTTAAAAATTTCAGCTTTCAGATTTGCAATCTTTACGCGCTTCAGCCTTCGTATCAGTTCTTCAGTTTTTCCGCTGAACATGCTGCCGCAAATAACTTCTATCCATCCGCGCCGCTCTCCTCTGAAATTGGGTTCTATAAACATTTTTTATATTTCATTTTCATATCAATTTGTATCTTAGCCCTCACTGCAAGGTTAAAATGATTTTAGGTTAATACAAAAACAAACATTTCATTTCCTGCAAAAAAGATCCAGACGCAAGCGCATATATTTTACATGGAAAGAGTCTCAACTCTCATAAAAAAATTGCAACAACAATTGGATGATAAAGCATCCGCATCCATACTTTTGCATACCGTACAAATGCTTCAGTCGGAGCTGCAGAGCCAGCAAGCTCAGGATCAGCCTGCATTGCAGAATAATGTTTCTGTTATTTTACCGTCTTCTTTTCAATCATTTAATAATAATAAAAAAGAGGCTGAGCAAATAAATACTATTCCTGCTGAAGAAAAAATTATTGAAGTTTTGCAGGTAGATGAAAAGGCAATAGAAGAAGAGCTGGATCAAATAAAGCGTAATGCTGAAGCTATTAATTCTATGGGCACGCATGCCAGGCCACCGTTCTATTACGACCCGGTGGAAGAAGTGCCCACGCTTACCCACCAGACGCCCAAAGAAGACCCTGAAGAGCCAAAAAAAGAACCGCCATTCACTTACCCGGAATCTCTGAACGACCGACTGAAAGAAGTGCGCATTGAGCTCTCGGAAAAGCTGACAGATGCGCCCATAAAGGATCTTAAAAGAGCTATAGGCATTAATGATCGTTTTTTATTTATCAACGAACTTTTTCGTGGAGATGAAGCCATGTACGAGCGAAGCATAAAAACCATCCAAAATTTTTCCATATTTGCTGAAGCTGAATACTGGATAAGAAGAGAACTGAAAATAAAAATAGGATGGCTGGATAATGATCCTGTTGTAAAGCAATTTGATCAGCTGGTGAGAAGGCGGTTTTCCTGAATAAAAGATATTATTTTTTGCGAAGCACCTGCATTTTTATATACATAATTTTTAGCGGCGTTGCCTTTCGTTGATAGCATTTCCTGATCATTCAATAACTCATTTACAATCTTTTCCAGCTCCAGCGCATTTTCTATGCTAATGCCTCCTCCACAATCAATCAGTTCTTCAGCTTCAAAGTTTTTTTCATATTCAGGCCCGAAGATGACCGGCTTGCCATATACTGCAGCTTCAAGAATGTTGTGAAGGCCTTTGTAGCCAAAGCCGCCACCAACGTACGTTACAGAAGCATAGTAGTACAGGCGGGAAAGCATTCCAATATTATCAATGATCAGGCAGTTGCATGTAGAATCGTTTGAGGCATAACTGTTATGCTGCAAACGTTGTATCCATTCTGAGTAAAACAACGCGCCGGAAAATTGCTTCTTTACATCATCCAGGTTTTCCTGATCTATTTCATGCGGAGCAATAATAAATTTTATTTCAGGATGCGTTTTTACAAAGTGTATCCATTCTGCTTCATCGTCTTCCCAGGTGCTGCCACACACTATAGTTTTTTTACCATCGCAAAAAGATGCAATGCCATCAACTTCTGTAATATTTTCTGAAATGCTGATAACCCGGTCGCATCGGGTATCGCCTGAAATGGTGATCTTTTGCGAAGCAACTAATTTTTGCAGCAGTTGCTGTGAGGAAACATTTTGAACAAAAAAATGTGTAAAGCTGTCAAGCATTTTTTTATAAAAATTTCCATACCATTTAAAAAAAGGCTGGCTCTTTTCATACATGCCGGATATCATTAAGAGAGGTATATTTTGGTGTTGTATTTCTTTTAAATAAAAATACCAGTATTCATATTTTACCCAAAGCACGAGGCTTGGTTTAAAAACAGCGATCAGCTTTTTTGCATTGGAAGCGCTATCTGCCGGCAGGTAAAAAACGTTTTTAAACTCTTTATTACTTTTTATTATTTCATAGCCAGATGGCGAAAAAAAAGTAATGATAATATTTATACCAGGATAAGATTCAATGATCTTTTTCAATACAGGTCTGCCTTGTTCAAACTCGCCAAGGCTTGCGCAATGCATCCATATTTTTTTTTGGTTGTCATTACCAAATGATGAAGGCAGGTTTTCAAAAAAATTTTTTCTTCCGCTAATCCAAAGGGCTGCTTTTTTATTCCAATAAGAAACGATGCGGATACCCAAAGCATACGCAAAAAGAAAAATTCTATACAGTATAATCAATGCTTTTTATTTGGGGGCAAATCTATTTCTTATAAATAAATTTTCATTACAATACCGCTATTCACTTTGTCTTTTCAATTGTTATCTTTGCCGCTTTTAAAATAAAAGTTATGATTCCTATACAAATGGTGGACCTGAAGCAGCAGTATTTTAAAATAAAAAATGAAATAGACGCTGCAGTGAAAGAGGTAATAGAAAGCGCTGTGTTCATAGGCGGGCCGCAGGTTTCAGCGTTTGCAAAAAATTTATCTGAGTATGTTGGCGTAAAGCATGTGATACCTTGTGCCAATGGCACTGATGCTCTGCAGATCGCTATGATGGCGCTTGATCTGCAACCGGGCGATGAGGTAATTACCCCTTCATTTACTTATGTGGCTACTACAGAAGTTATTGCTTTATTAAAATTAAAACCAGTTTTTGTAGAGGTAGATACACAAACATTTTGTGTAGACCCCGATGCGATAAAAAAAGCTATTACGCCAAAAACCAAGGCAATAGTACCTGTACATTTATATGGTCAGTCAGCGGATATGGAGGCAATAATGGCCATTGCAGAAGAAAATAATTTATATGTAATTGAAGATGCTGCGCAATCTATTGGTGGCGATTATGTATATAAAGATGGCAACATAAAAAAGGCCGGAAGCATTGGTACCATTGGCTGTACTTCTTTTTTCCCCAGTAAAAACCTTGGCTGCTATGGAGATGGAGGAGCCATTTTTACCAATGACGATGCGCTGGCTGCCAAAATAAAAATGATTGCTAATCATGGGCAAAGCGAAAAGTATTATCATGACGTAGTAGGATGCAATTCCAGGCTGGATGCAATTCAGGCGGCAATATTAAATATTAAGTTACCGTTATTAGACCGCTATATTGACGCCCGCAGAAAGGCTGCTGATTTTTATGATAAGGCTTTTGCAGGAAATGCAAAGATCACGACACCTTTCAGGGCTCCATATTGTAAACATGTTTTTCATCAATACACATTAATACTTGAAAACACCGACAGGAACGGGCTTGTAAATTTTTTAGCAAAAAACGATATACCTTCTATGCTTTATTATCCTGTACCGGCACATAAGCAAAAAATGTTTGCATCATTCGGTGGCAATAATTTTAATCTTGAAAAAACAGATTGGCTTACCGAAAGAGTAATTTCTTTGCCCATGCATACTGAGCTTGACAATGAACAATTGAATTTTATAACAGAAAAAGTAATTGAATTTATTAATAAATAAAAATGAACATTTCAGTAATAGGAACAGGCTATGTAGGCCTTGTAACAGGAACCTGCTTTGCCGAAACCGGAAACCTTGTAACCTGCGTGGATATTGATGAAAGCAAAGTAAAAAGCTTATCATCCGGTAAAATAACCATATACGAGCCCGGCCTTGAAAAACTGTTTGAGAGAAATGAAAAAGAACAGCGTTTGCGGTTTACCACATCTCTTAAAGAAGGAATAAAAGATGCGCAGATCATTTTTCTTGCATTGCCCACACCACCTGCAGAAGATGGAAGCGCTGACCTGCAATATGTGCTGGGCGTGGCAAAAGACATTGGCGCCCTGCTGCAGCCAAACGATTATAAGATCATCATTGATAAAAGCACGGTTCCTGTAGGCACCGCTCTTCGTGTGCATGATACGGTTATACAAGCTTTGCAAAAAAGAAATATAGAAAATCCTGAAGCTCTTTTTGATGTAGCAAGCAACCCTGAATTTTTGCGGGAAGGTGTGGCGGTTGAAGATTTTATGAAGCCTAACCGCGTGGTCATTGGCACTGATTCTGATAAGGCAAAAAAACTGCTTGGAGAATTATATGCGCCATTTGTAAGGCAGGGCAATCCTGTAATTTATATGGATGAAAGATCGGCTGAGCTTACCAAATATGCGGCTAACGCTTTTCTTGCCGCAAAGATTTCTTTTATGAATGAAATAGCCCTGCTCTGTGAAAAGCTGGGCGCGGATGTGGATATGGTACGCAGAGGTATTGGCAGTGATGACCGCATTGGCAAGCGTTTTTTATTTCCCGGCATTGGCTATGGCGGAAGCTGTTTTCCGAAAGATGTGCAGGCGCTTGCCAGGTCTGCAAAAGATGCAGATTATGATTTTAAAATACTGGAAGCCGTAATGCAGGTGAATGAAAAACAAAAAGTGCATTTATTGCCAAAAATATTTTCTTACTTTAATAACGATGTAAAAGGAAAGCGCATAGCCTTATGGGGCCTTGCTTTTAAGCCAAATACAGATGACATAAGAGAAGCGCCTGCTTTAAAAATTATTGATGAATTAATAAAAGCCGGAGCATCGGTAACTGCTTTTGACCCGGAAGCCATGACGAATGTAAAAAGGCAAATAGGCGATGTTATCAGTTATGCAGAAAACCAGTATGATGCACTGAATGATGCAGATGCGTTGGTTATTGCGACCGAATGGAGCGAATTCAGAACGCCAGATTTTAATAAGATGATTTCGCTGATGAAAAGCAAAGTGATCTTTGATGGAAGAAATCTTTTTGAATTATATCAGATGAAAGAGAAAGGATTTCATTATGAAAGTGTGGGTAGAGGAGCGGTTCGGAAATAGTATTGGGCAATTGAAAATTGACGATGGACAAAAGGGCAACAGACAATATAATAATCAGTAACAGCAATCATAACTAATGTCAGATAAAAGGATTCTTATAACAGGTGCCGCAGGTTTTCTGGGTTCTCATCTTTGCGATAAATTCATTGCAGAAGGTATGCAGGTTATAGGTATGGATAATCTTATAACCGGTGATCTTAAAAATATTCAGCATTTATTTAAGCTAAAGAACTTTGAATTTTATAATTGCGATGTATCAAAATTTATTCATGTTTCCGGGCGGCTCGATTATATTTTACATTTTGCATCGCCTGCAAGCCCGATTGATTATTTAAAAATTCCTATACAAACATTAAAGGTTGGTTCGCTTGGAACCCACAACTGTCTTGGCCTTGCGCTTTCCAAGAAGGCAAGAATACTGGTTGCCTCAACAAGTGAGGTATATGGAGATCCTTTGATACATCCGCAAAAGGAAGATTATTGGGGGAATGTGAATCCGATAGGACCAAGAGGCGTGTATGATGAAGCAAAGCGTTTCCAGGAAGCGATTGTAACAGCTTATCATACTTTTCATGGGTTAGAAACAAGAATTGTAAGAATATTTAATACATACGGCCCGCGCATGAGGCTAAATGATGGCAGGGCTTTGCCGGCTTTCATTGGGCAGGCTTTGCGCGGTGAAGACTTAACTGTATTTGGCGACGGCTCGCAAACCAGAAGCTTTTGTTATGTAGATGATCTCATTGAGGGCATTTATAAATTATTACTAAGTGATTATTCAATGCCGGTAAACATTGGAAACCCAACAGAAATCTCATTGAAAGATTTTGCAGAAGAAATAATTTTACTTACAGGCACAAAGCAAAAAATTGTGTATAAGCCATTACCACAGGATGATCCAAAGCAACGCCAGCCGGATATCACCAAGGCAAAAGAACTCTTAAACTGGGAGCCAAAAGTGGATAGGGCAGAAGGTTTGAAGATAACTTATGATTATTTCAAATCTTTGCCGCGGGAAGATCTATTTAAGCTTCCCAAAGAATTTGAAAGTAAAAGATGAGCAGGTGAATTGATGATTTTATTACTTAAATGAAACGCAATAAAAATGTATGTACACTGAATTAATTGAAAAAAAAAAGAAGCTGGCAGTTATTGGCCTTGGCTATGTTGGGCTGCCTATTGCGTTAGCATTTGCTAAAAAGATTTCTGTAATTGGCTTTGACATAAATGCAGAAAGAGTTGAGCTAATGAAGAAAGGCATTGACCCGAGCAAAGAGCTGAAAGCCGATGACTTTAAGGATTGCGATATAGAATTTACGAACAGTCTTGATATTTTAAAACAGGCAAATTTTTTTATTGTTGCCGTGCCCACTCCTGTTGATAGCAACAATATTCCTGATCTTGTTCCGGTGCAAAAAGCGAGCGATACCATTGGTAAAGTGCTGAAGAACGGCGATTATGTCGTGTTTGAGAGCACTGTTTATCCTGGCTGTACAGAAGAAGATTGTTTACCGGTTATAGAAAAACTATCTGGGTTAAAAGTTATTAAAGATTTTAAGTTGGGCTACTCACCCGAAAGAATAAACCCCGGAGATAAAGAGCATACACTTGGCAGCATTGTTAAAGTGGTGAGCGGATGCGATTCCGAAAGTCTTGATACCATTGCGAAAGTATATGAATTAGTGGTTAAAGCTGGTGTGCATAAAGCATCATCTATTAAGGTGGCGGAAGCAGCCAAGATCATTGAAAATACACAGCGCGATTTGAACATTGCCTTAATGAACGAGCTGTCAATAATTTTTGATAAGATGAACATAAATACTTTTGAAGTGCTGGAAGCTGCCGGCACCAAATGGAATTTCTTAAGATTTCAGCCTGGGCTTGTAGGCGGCCACTGCATTGGCGTTGATCCGTATTATCTTACTTATAAATCCAATAAACTGGGTTATGATGCGCAGGTAATTCTTGCAGGAAGATCAATAAATGATGGAATGGCAGCGTATGTTGCAAAGAAAGTTTTGCAGCATATAATTAAAAATAATGGTGATATAAAAAAATCTAAAGTGCTGGTAATGGGTGCAACTTTTAAAGAAAACGTAAGCGACATCAGAAATTCTAAAGTGGCCGATGTAATAAAGGAATTACAAAATTATTCCCTTAATGTTCATGTAACAGATCCTCACGCAGATAGCGATGAATTGCACCATGAATACGGGTTTCGCCTTACAAAAAATATTGATAATGATTATAACGCTGTGATCGTTGCCGTTCCTCACGCTGCTTATTTAAACATGAATGAAACCTATTTCAAAAGCGTAACAAAAGATGATGCATTGATTGCTGACATCAAAGGGATTTATCGTGGAAAAATCTCGGGAAGAACATACTGGAGTTTATAAAAAAAAATTTTTGAATAATATTTATCACAAAAAAGATATAAGCAATTGCAGCTTTTTAATCACTGGCGGCGCGGGTTTTATTGGAAGCCATCTTGCAGAATATTTGCTTAAAAACAAGGCAGGTAAAGTGAAGGTGCTGGATAATTTATCCAATGGTTTTCAGAGCAACCTTACTATTTTACAACAGTATAAGTCATTTGAATTTATTGAAGGCGATATAAGAAACATTGAAACATGCAGGCATGCCTGCGAAGGTATTGATTATGTAAGCCACCAGGCAGCATTGGGTTCTGTTCCCCGCTCTGTAAAAGAACCTTTCAACACTAACGATGTGAATGTTGGCGGCTTTGTGAATATCATAAACGCTGCTGTTGAAAAGCGGGTAAAACAGTTTGTTTATGCATCCTCATCATCCGTGTATGGCGATGAGCCTTCTTTACCAAAAAAAGAAGAAAGAACAGGGAATTGTTTGTCGCCTTATGCCGTTAGCAAAAAGGCCAATGAACTTTATGCAGATGTATTTGCAAAGCTGTATGGCTTGCCTGTGTTGGGTTTCAGGTACTTTAATATTTTTGGCCCGCGGCAAGACCCGGATGGTCCGTATGCTGCAGTAATACCCATTTTTATTAAAGCCATTATGAGCAATACGCCTGTTTTTATAAATGGCGATGGTGAGCAAACCCGTGATTTTACCTATGTAGAAAATGCGGTGCAAATAAACATTAAAGGAATGCTAACGGAAAATGATGATGCGAAAAATAAAATATATAATGTTGCCATAGGAGAAAATTATTCTGTAAATTTTTTATATAATTCAATAAAAAGTTATTTACAAAGTAATGCTGATGCTGTTCATCGCCAGCAGCGCTCCGGCGATGTTCGTAATTCACTGGCAGATATTTCTCTGGCAAAAAAATTGCTTAATTATGAACCTGAAATTAAATTCGAAGAAGGACTTATGAAAACTATAGAATTTTTCAAAGCCTTATATTCGCACTAATTGTTTTAACCAATTTATTTTTATAATGCCTATAACCAAAACCCCGTTTCCCGGATTATTAATTTTTGAGCCGAATGTTTTTGAAGACCACAGGGGTTATTTTTTTGAAAGTTATAATAAAAATACTTTGGCAAAGGAAGCTGTTGAAACCGTATTTATCCAGGATAACCAGGCCAGCTCTGCATTCGGCGTTGTGAGAGGCTTGCATTACCAGCTTGATCCCCATGCACAAACAAAGTTAATAAGAGTATTGAGCGGCGCCATTGTTGATGTAGCAGTTGACCTCAGAAAAGGCTCGCCAACTTATGGGCAGGCATATACAATAACATTATCTGCAGAAAATAAAAAGCAATTGCTGGTTCCAAAAGGTTTCGCTCATGGCTATTCTGTTATAAGCGATGTGGCAGAAGTTTTTTATAAATGCGATGAATTTTATCATAAAGAAAGCGAAGGTGGCATTGCATGGAACGACCCTGCACTGGCAATAAACTGGCAGGTGCCTGTAGAAAAAGCGAAAATTTCTGAAAAGGATGCGCTGCTTCCAAGCTTACAAAACTGTAATCATAATTTTATTTTTAAAAAATAAAAAATTATGGCTTTGCCTCAGCATTCTGTTGCTACTATTCTTGTAACCGGCGCTGGTGGCCAGCTTGGGAGCGAAATAAGAAATATAGCCTCACAATTTCCATCATATAATTTTTTATTTACTTCAAAAGAAGAGCTCGCAATAGAAGATGAGATTGCAGTAAAAGAATTCTTTGAAAAGCAACAGACAAATTATTGTATTAACTGCGCCGCTTACACAGCAGTAGATAAAGCAGAGAGCGAAAAAGAAAAAGCATTTCTAATAAACGCTGATGCAGCGGGAGTTTTGGCCACTGTTTGCAAACAACACCATGCTAAGCTCATTCATATTTCAACCGATTATGTGTATGAGGGAACTGCTGAAAAACCTTTGCAGGAAACCAATGCTGTAGCGCCTTTAAATGTGTATGGCTTATCAAAGTTGCGTGGCGAAGAACTCGCTATAAAAAATAATTCATCTGTATTAGTTATAAGAACATCATGGGTATATTCTACCTATGGAAGCAATTTTGTAAAAACAATGCTGCGCCTTTTTAAGGAAAAAGAAAGCCTGAATGTGGTGAGCGACCAGCAGGGCAGCCCTACTTATGCTGCAGACCTTGCAGTTGTTATCTTGAAATTTATAGATGAAATGCAAAGCGGTAATGAGTATAGTGGTATCATGAATTATAGTAACAGCGGTGTTACTACATGGTATCATTTTGCGTTAGCAATTAAAGAATTTGTAAACAGCGCTTGTAATATTAACCCAGTACCTTCCTCACAATATCCAACGCCCGCAAAGCGGCCACAGTATTCAGTTTTAGACACTTCTAAAATAAAAGAAGCTCTACACATACAAATTCCTGATTGGAAAGTAAGCCTTCATAAATGCCTTACTTCTTTACTGTCAAAAAATTAATTTTTTTGTAAGTATTCTTTCCAACACCTAATAATTTTATTAGATATTATTTTCTTTAAAAATAATTTTTGCTTTAGTATTTATATTTGCGCCTAATGAAAAAAAATAAATTTTAATTATGAAAAGTTTCAGGCTCACCATCTTCTTACTTTTTTTTTCAACATCTTGTCTTCTTGCACAGCAAAATCTTACTGATAAATTACCCATTGACCCGGACGTAAAAATTGGCAAGCTAAGCAACGGTCTTACTTATTATATAAGGAATAATAAAAAACCTGAACAAAAGGTAGAGCTTCGGCTGGTGGTAAATGCCGGTTCAGTTCTGGAAGATGAGGATGAGCAAGGCCTGGCGCATTTGAGCGAGCACATGGCTTTTAACGGAACCACTCATTTTCAAAAAAATGATATAGTTTCTTTTCTGCAATCTATAGGTGTGGGCTTTGGAAATGATTTGAATGCAAATACAAGTTTTGACCAAACCATTTACATACTTCCTATACCAACTGATAAGCCATCTAATATTGATAAGGGCTTTGAAATATTAGAAGACTGGGCGCATAATGTAACTTATAAAAATGAAGACATTGATGGAGAAAGGCCTGTGGTATTGGAAGAAAGCCGGCTGGGCAAAGGCGCTAACGACCGTATGTACAGGAAAATTTATCCCGAGATTTTTGCAGGATCATTGTATGGCAAAAGGCTTCCTATAGGCCTTGACAGTATAGTGAAAAATGCAAACTATGCTACAGTAAAAAGATTTTATAGAGACTGGTACAGGCCCGATCTTATGGCAGTGATAGTGGTGGGCGACATTGACATTGATAAAGCCGAAGCTTTAATAAAACAACATTTTGGAGGCTTAAAAAATCCTGTAAATGAAAGGCCAAGAATACACCCGGAAGTACCGGCATATTCTAAAGATGAAGCGCAGGTGGTAACGGACAAAGAAGCTACAGGCTATACAACAATTATAAATTATTCAGCAGAAAAAATTTCTCCTGACACGACTCTTGAAGATTATAAGCATGACCTGGTAAAAGAAATCTTTACCTCTATATTAAACCAAAGACTTAAAGAGCTTACACAAAAAGAGAACCCTCCGTTTGTATATGCCTTTTCAGATTTTGAATCTTTTGCGAGAGGTTACGAATCTTTTAGCGCCAGCATAGGAACCGGTAACAGCGATACAACAAAAGGATTAAAGGCTTTTGAAGAAGAATTGGAAAGGGTAAAAAAATATGGGTTTACAAAAGCAGAACTTGAGCGTGAAAAAAAAGATATGCTTTCCGGCATGGAAACCATGTATGCTGAAAGAAATAAAACTGAATCAGCTAATTATGCTGAAGAATATATAAGAAATTTTACTACACAGGAACCTATACCAGGCATACAAAAAGAGTATGAATATTATAAAGAAATGCTGCCTGAGATAAGCGTTGATGATGTAAATAATATTGCTAAAAAGCTTAATAAAAATACACATGAATTTATTGCTATGCTGGGCCCGGAACCCGCTGCAGGCAGGCAAATGCCCACGAAGGAAGATCTGCTGGCGATAGCTTCTTCTGTTAACGCAATGAACATAAAACCTTACGAAGAAAAAGAAATTTCTGCCACGCTTTTAACTTCTGTTCCCACGGCGGGAACTATTACCGGCGCCAAAACAAATACAACATTAGGAACAACCGATCTTACATTAAGTAATGGCGTTACAGTTACCCTAAAACCAACTGAGTTTAAAAATGATGAAATAGTAATGAGCGCCATAAGGCCGGGCGGCAAAAATAATTATGGATTGTCGGATAAATATAATGCCGAATATGCAACAGCGGTGGTTGCCAGCATGGGCGTAGGTAATTTTTCTCCGGTTGATCTGCAAAAAACGCTTTCCGGGAAAACGGTAAGAGTAAATCCTTCCTTCACTAATATTGCAGAAGGTATAAGCGGCAGCAGCTCCGTAAAAGACCTGGAATCCATGATGCAGCTTACCTATTTATACTTTACTTCTCCGCGCATGGATACCAGCTTGTTCCATTCTTTTGTTCAAAAAAATAAATCCCAGCTTGCTTTTTTAAGCGCTAATCCGCAGGTTGTTTTTGTTGATAGCTTATATAAAACATTATATAATAACAATCCGCTGGCGCCAATTGCTATTCCAAAACCAGAATATTTTGATAAGATAAACGTTGACAGAGCCATGCAGATATATAAAGAAAGATTCGGCAATGCAAATGGAATGCACTTTACGTTTGTAGGTAGTTTTAATAATGATACCCTTAAAAGTTTAATTACAAAATATATAGCCTCTCTTCCTTCTGACATAAAAAGGTATACGTTTACTGCGGATAATAATGTAAGGCCGCTAAAGGGTAAGGCAACAGTAAATGTAAATAAAGGCAAAGAGCAAAAGGCGCTGATACTTGCCATATACAGTGGTGAAGCGCCTTACAGCGATGAGCTTGCATTGAAAGCTGAAGCAATAAGTAAAATTTTAAACATCAGGATCATAGAAGAATTAAGAGAAAAAATTCAGGGCATTTATGGCGGCGGCACGCAGGCAAGGGTGGAGAAATTTCCGTATCCGCATTATTCATTTTTCCTTCAGTTGCCTTGCGGCCCGGAAAAGGTGGATACACTTATTTTTGCCGCTAATAAAGAGATACAAGATCTTATAAATAACGGCCCTTCCAAAGTAAATCTTGATAAAGTAAAACAAGAATGGTTAGAAGAACATAAAGTAAATATGAAAGAAAACGGAACATGGCTTTCAGAATTGCAAAGCTTTAATTTTCCGGGAGATAATCCTGATTACTTTATACATTATGAAAAATATGTGAATGCGTTAACGCCTAAAGACATTCAGGATGCAGCGAAATTATTATTAACAACTAATAATGTAGTTACAGGAATTTTAAGGCCCGATAAATAAAAATTTTTATTTAAAATTATTTTTTGCAAAAAGGCTGTTACCAATGCAGCCTTTTTTTATGCCGTAATTTTAACCTGATAAAAATAATAATGAACATAGAAGAAATAAGAGCTTACGCTTTATCGCTGCCAAATGTTTCGGAAGAATTTCCTTTCGGAAATGATACATTGGTTTTTAAAATAAATAATAAGATCTTTTTACTGGCTTCGCTTTCATCCGATGTGCTTCAGTTCAATGTGAAGTGCGATCCGGAAAAAATTACAGAGTTGAGAGAGCGCTATTCTTCGGTGCTGCCAGGCTATCACATGAATAAAAAACACTGGAATACGATTGTTGTCAATGGTGAGCTTTCTGCCAGCCAGCTTAAGAATTTTATAAAAGATTCTTATGATTTGGTTACAAAAAAGAAATAACTTTTTATATAAAGCCTCACGCAGCAGATTGCTTTACATTTGACTGAAATTGGCGTCCACAAAGGTTATATGAAAATTATTGACTGGTATATACTTAAAAAATTTTTTCTCACTTTTTTCTTTTTTATCATAGCGCTTACTGTGCTGGTGGTTATTATAGACCTCAGCGAAAAGACTGATGATTTCGCTAAAGCCAATCTTCCTTACAGCCAGATCATTACCCAATATTATTTTGGCTTTATACCAAGAATAGACGCTATGTTGTTCCCGCTGTTTATTTTTCTGGCGGTAATATTTTTTACATCAATCATGGCCAACCGGTCGGAGATCATTGCCATACTCAGCAGCGGTGTCAGCTTCAGAAGGTATCTGCAGCCTTATGTTTTTGGGGGCTTATTTTTTACTTTATTTCTTTGGTGGTGCAACCAGTACGTGCTTCCTGAAGCCAATAATAAATGGGCAACGTTTAATTCAAAATATGTTGATATGAATTATGCAGCTTACGAAAATACCACTACTATACAAGATAAATATTTTAAGCTCGATTCATTTTCTTATGCCGGCGTAAAATATTATGATACCATAAACCGCAGGGGAAATACTTTTTTTATACAAAAATTTAATAACACAAAGCTCACTTATAATTTAAGGGCGCAAACAATTTTGTGG
This sequence comes from Hanamia sp., assembly GCA_965276925.1. Lineage (GTDB taxonomy): Bacteria > Bacteroidota > Bacteroidia > Chitinophagales > Chitinophagaceae > Ginsengibacter. The sequence continues at coordinate 3,761,247 of OZ255711.1, read as the reverse complement.
GATACTGCCAGCAGAAAATGGAAGCTCGAAAATGTAATAGAACGCACTATTGACGGGCTTAGGCAAACATTAAAGCAATCGCCTGAAATGAAAATGAACTTTAATTTCAAGCCGCGCGACCTGCAGCGGGATGAGTACATGAAAGATAAGCTTTCTACCCCGGAGCTGAATGAATTTATTGCACTTGAGAGAGTTCGCGGTGCAGAAGATGTGAACTCGTTGCTTCTTGAAAAACATAACCGGAATGCCAACCCTGTTTCCGTTTTTATTTTAACTATTATCGGGGCATCTATTGCCAGCCGTAAAATCCGCGGCGGCAGCGGCATTCACCTCGCAATGGGTGTTTTATTATGCGTTTTATATATTCTTGTAGGGCGGTTTGCTGCGGTGTTCGCAATGAAAGGCAATTTCGATCCATTGATAGCAGCGTGGTTGCCTAACGTGGTTTTCGGCGTACTTGCATGGTATTTATACAGAAAAAATTCGCAATAATTTTTATTCAGGAAAAAAATTATCTGTAAATATTTTTCATTTGTTTGGCAAGAAGTGTAATGGTAACTTTATAGCCTTTCAGCATTATAAGCACAACCATATTAATATAAAAAAATGGGAGTAATAAAAGATAAGTTTAAGGAAAAAGCAGATATATTATCTGCTGAAGTAAAAGACATTTTAAAAGAGCATGGCGAAAAAACTATTGGCGAAGTAAAGCTTTCGCAGGTATACCAGGGTATGCGCGGCATTACAGGTTTGGTAACTGAAACGTCGTTGCTCGATGCGCAGCATGGCATTAGGTTTCGCGGCTATTCTATTCCAGAATTAAGAGAAAAGCTGCCGAAGGCAGAAGGAGGCACAGAGCCATTGCCGGAGGGTTTGTTTTACCTGATGCTGGTTGGTGAATTGCCAACTGAAGAAGATGTGCATCATGTAAGTAACGTATGGCAGCGCAGAAGCCACGTGCCAAGCCACGTCTTTCACACTATAGACGCTTTGCCCTTAACCTCTCATCCGATGACACAGTTTGTTGTAGGTATTATGGCATTGCAAACGGAGAGCCATTTTGCAAAAAAATATGCCGAAGGCATGAGTAAAAAAGACTACTGGGCTGCTGTGTTTGATGATTCTATGGATCTTATTGCGAGGCTGCCCCGCATTGCCGCATATATTTATCGCCGCAAGTATAAGCAGGGAAATCATATACAGCCAAATGGCTTGCTTGACTGGGCTGGAAATTTCGCTCACATGATGGGCTTTGAAGATGAAAGCTTCAGAGAGCTTATGCGGCTATATATGACTATTCATTGCGACCATGAAGGTGGCAATGTTTCGGCGCATGCCACGCATCTTGTAGGGTCAGCATTAAGCGATCCCTATCTTTCTTTTGCCGCAGGCATGAATGGGCTTGCAGGTCCTTTGCACGGGCTTGCTAACCAGGAAGTGATCAAGTGGATTTTTGAAATGAGGGATGAACTGAAAACCGAATTGCCTACCAAAGAACAGATAACAGAATATGTAAAAAAGACTTTGTCGGAAGGCAAGGTGGTGCCTGGATATGGCCATGCAGTGCTTCGTAAAACTGATCCCCGGTTTGAAGCGCAAATGGAATTTGGAAAAGCGCACATGCCCGATGATCCTTTGGTGCAAACCGTTTGGAATATATATGAAGCCGTACCACCTGTATTAAAATCTATCGCAAAAATAAAAAACCCATGGCCTAATGTAGATGCCCACAGCGGCGCGTTGCTGGTACATTATGGAATGGTGGAGTATGAATTTTATACAGTTTTATTTGGCGTATCGAGATCATTGGGTGTGCTTGCAAGCCTTTGCTGGGATAGGGTTTTAGGCTTTCCGCTGGAGAGGCCTAAGTCAGTTTCCACGCGTTTGGTGAAGCTGTGGCTGGAAGGAAAAGAAGAAATTTGGGGAGATTAAAAAGTTGTTTCGTTTATAAGGTAACTGTTAGTACACAAATATAAAAAGGGGGGATTAGCTCAGTTGGCTAGAGCGCTTGCATGGCATGCAAGAGGTCACCGGTTCGAGCCCGGTATTCTCCACAGTAAGTGAGCAAAGCTTGATAGATTCTACACGTGATGCTGCCGTCTTTTATTAATAACCTTTGTAACTCCTATTGCTTACACCATGATTATGCATGGAGCCTGATGCGTACTTTGAGCTATTGCAACTTAAAAATGTAAATGTAATCAGCGAGAGAAATGCAGAAAATTTAATAACTTTTTTCATATACAGATTAAAAAATTAAAGTAATAATTTATAAACGCAGGTTATTAAATAAACGCTTTTTATAACCTGATATTATAAATGCTGCTTTTGATGCGCCTGATTTAGCTCTTAATTATTCAATAGTTTTTACTTTTTATATAAATGAATACTTTGGCCCACCAGTTTCCATTCACCATTTATTTTTTCTAATAAACGTATTTCTCTTGAGTATGTTTTTGTACCATCAGCCGCAGTAGATTCTTCATTGTGGCTTACCCAGGCATCGTTGCCATGTATACTAAAAGTGTAATTGGTATTTACAGAAGTTCCGCCTTTGCCCATCATGCCTGCAGAAGGATGCATTATCATTTCTGGCGGAACGTCAAAAGATTTTCCATCAGAAGTGGAAACAAGTATGCGGCTGTAAGGTTGCACTTTCCAACACGCTGCATGTGCTGTTGAATCTCCGGAGCGCCAGGTAGCAGATTCTTTTTCAAGAAGCATTTTTATTGCAGAAGAATCATTTGCCTGCTGGCTATAGCTCGTCTTTATGCAACAAAGCAGAAGAATAAAAATGAATATCTTTTTCATAAAATAATTAAAAGTGATTAATATAAATAAGGATCAATTCTTAAAATTATCATTTATAAGTTTATAATAAAAAATATAAACAGGATAAATGAATAATATATTTTATAAAAATCATTACATATTTTTTATAAAAAAAATCATTAGCCCTTTTCAAATCATGTAGTTTTGCTTTCCTTTTTTACTGACTAGACCTGCAATGAATAACAAGCTGAAAGAACTATCCGGGCACCTGGAAGGCGAACTGTATTATGATGATACAATGAAAATTTTGTATGCTACAGATGCCTCAGCCTATCGGGAGATGCCTTTGGCAGTGGCCGTTCCAAAGAGTAAGGATGATCTTAAAAAACTAATTGCTTTTGCTTTAGCCAATCATACCTCATTAATACCAAGAACTGCTGGTACTTCTCTTGCAGGGCAAGTGGTTGGTAAAGGAATTGTTGCCGATGTATCAAAATATTTTACGCAAATAATTGAGTTTAATAAAGATGAGCATTGGGTGCGCGTACAGCCTGGCGTGATACGCGATGAATTAAATATGTTTCTTAAGCCGCATGGCTACATGTTTGGCCCGGAAACATCTACCGCCAACCGCGCAATGATGGGTGGCATGGTGGGTAATAATTCCTGCGGCTCCAACTCGATTGTGTATCGCAGCACAAGAGAACATTTGCTGGAAGTGGTCGTGCTGCTAAGCGATGGCAGCGAGGCAATATTTAAAGCACTGCGCATTGATGATTTTCATGAAAAGTGCGAAGGCACTACGCTTGAAGCCAATATTTATAAAACCATCAGAAGCTTATTAAGTAATACAGATAACCGGCTGGAAATAGAAAGAGAATTTCCCAAGAAAAGTGTGGAAAGAAGGAACACCGGTTATGCACTTGACGTGCTGATGGATGCTGCACCATTTGATGCTGGCGCGCCGGATTTTAATTTTTGTAAATTGATTGCGGGCTCAGAAGGCACACTCGCATTTATAACAGAAATAAAGGTGCAGGTTGTTCCATTGCCTCCAAAAGAATCAGGATTGTTATGCGTGCATTTTAATACAATAGATGAATCATTGAGGGCTAATCTTATTGTTCTGAAATACAAGCCCACAGCCAGCGAGCTTATTGATCATTATATTTTGGAATGTACAAAAGAAAATATTGAACAAAGTAAAAACAGGTTTTTTGTAAAGGGCGATCCCGGTGCAATTCTGGTTATAGAATTTACATCTGCAACACGGGAAGATGTTTTAGAAAGAGCCGCAGCATGTGAAGCAGAAATGCGTAAAGAAGGTCTGGGTTATCATTTTCCATTGTTGACAGGTGATGATACAAAAAAAATATGGACGCTCAGAAAGGCAGGACTTGGTTTACTGGGTAACCTGCCGGGGGATGATAAAGCTGTGCCTGTGGTAGAAGATACTGCTGTTGACACTGGCGATCTGCCCGCATATATTGAAGAGTTTAATTCTATTTTAAAAAAATATGGACTACATTCTGTGCATTACGCGCACGCCGGCTCAGGCGAAATTCATCTTCGTCCTATAATTAATTTAAAAACTGCTGAAGGCAATCGCCTGTTCAGAACAATTGCAGAAGAGATTTCAGTTTTGGTTAAAAAATATAGAGGATCACTAAGCGGTGAACACGGCGATGGCAGGCTTCGCGGGGAATTTATAAAAAATATGGTTGGCGAAAAAAATTATGAGCTGTTCAAAATAGTGAAGCAAACATGGGATCCTCAAAATATTTTTAACCCAAATAAAATTGTAGAAACCCCACCTATGAACACGATGCTGCGGTATACGCCGGGGCAGCAAACACCAGCTTTTAAGACGGTCTTTCGGTATAATAATCAAACGGTGTTGCAACATGCGGAGCAATGCAATGGCTCAGGTGATTGCCGAAAAACACATCTAAGCGGCGGTACGATGTGTCCATCTTTTATGGCAACAAAAAATGAAAAAGATACCACGCGTGCAAGAGCTAATATTCTACGTGAGTTTTTAACCAATTCTGAAAAAATAAACAGGTTCGATCATAAAGAGATTTACGAAGTGATGGATTTGTGTTTAAGTTGCAAAGGCTGTAAATCCGAATGTCCGTCAAATGTGGATGTAGCTAAATTAAAAGCAGAGTTTTTGCAACAGTATTATGATGCTAATGGTGTTCCTTTTCGTGCGAAGCTTATTGGCCGGTTTACTACTTCCTCAAAGCTTGCATCTCTTGCTCCTGGCCTGTATAATTTTACGATTAGTAATGCTGTAACAAGCAGCATTATTAAACGTATGGCCGGCTTTGCTGTACAACGTTCTCTGCCAAAGCTTCATAATATAACGCTTAAAAAATGGTACAAAAAGAAAGGGGGAAAAACAGATGTTTTCAATCAATCAAAAAGAAAAAAAGTATATCTTTTTTGCGATGAGTTTACTAATTATAATGATACGCAAATAGGTATCCAGGCAATTAAATTACTGGAAAAACTTGGCTATGAAGTAACTATACCAAAGCACATAGAAAGCGGAAGAACGTGGCTTTCTAAAGGATTGCTCAGACAAGCAAAAACAATTGCCAATAAAAATATTAAACTGTTAAGTAAACTGATCAATAATGAAACACCTTTGATTGGCATAGAACCCAGCGCCATACTCACCTTCAGAGATGAATACATTGACCTTGCTGAAGATGACAATTATACAAAAGCAAAAGAGCTTGCAAAAAATGTTTTTTTAATTGATGAATTTATTGCCAAAGAAATTGATGATGGAAATATCAACGCTGACTTATTTACGAAAGAAAAAAAATTAATACAGCTGCATGGCCATTGCCAGCAGAAGGCGTTATCATCTTTAACTGCATCCATAAAAATACTATCGTTTCCTGTGAACTATTCTGTTGAAGTGATTCCATCAGGTTGTTGTGGCATGGCCGGATCTTTCGGCTACGAAAAAGAACATTACGATCTTTCGATGAAGATAGCTGAACTGGTACTGTTACCCGCTATTCGAAAACTATCAGCAGAAACTATTATTGCGGCGCCTGGCACCAGCTGCCGCCACCAGATAAAAGATGGCGCAGGCAAGAAAGCGTTGCATACAATAGAAATATTATACAATGCCTTAATTTAAATTCTCCCTTAAATATTTGCATAAAAAAAGCCATTAGCAAAGGCTAATGGCTTTATATCTTTCTGTTTAATTATTAATAACTACCGATATAAGATAGTGAAGTGCCTTGCGAGCCAGTCCATACTATTTTATAATATAATAGCAAAGGACAACTGCTTACAGCAAGCCCGGTTGCATCAAGGCCAAATGTGGTGGTTGTTGTTACCACAGCGCCGGTATATTGAACCTGACCACTTGTATAACGGAAATCGCAGCTTTGTTTCATCACCAATTGAGTAATAGAAGTGGTAAAATTATGGCCAAAGCGATTAACGCCACTGCCTGAACCGTTAACGGTTATAACAGCTCCATCGTTATAAGTAAAAACTCTCGTATAACTGTTTTGCCAGGTGCGTTGTGTGCCATTATCAAATGTTACACTCATGTTCACGTCATTTACAGTATGAACAACACTATCAAGTGATGCAAGATTTCTTAATAATCCGCCGGATGTATTGGTCAATGTTCTTGTGCCATTTATAACCACACTTTTGCCATTTTTATAAGTGATTTTAAGATTATGATATGTGATAGTAATCTGTGCACCTGCATTTCCCCATTTAAAATCTGGTGAAAAAGATGCTACCACTGAGCCGGAACGCGTACGTGCTCCGTTACAATTTCCTGAATAATTAATGGTGATTGTGCGCGGGGTGCTGGCAGTGTCTACCGTTACCGTTGCATCGCACGAAATTTTAAAAGGAAATGTGTTGATACCTGTGGTTCTTGCATTGTAAGAACCGCCGTTTGCATCAATGGCTGTATTTACATCATCGGTGGCCGCATCAGATTCATTGGAATACATGATCTGATCGCTTGATTGTGTTTGGGCTTCTGTATTTGCGTCTGTAGTAGTATTGCCACTGCTGTTATTATCTTTTTTACAAGAATTAAAGGTAATAGCAAAAGCAAAAAATAAGGAGGCGAAGAAAACATTTTTTAATTTCATAGAGTACATTTTTAGTTTGTTTAATTGTTTTTTGAGACTTGGATATTTAACATTGGTTTAAAAACTATGGAAAAAGATTCCGGAATAATTTTTACTAAAGGCTGTGATTGCACAATTTTATTAGCTTACATCAAACGATGGATACTGTGAATTTATTGTACCTGTTTATTTTATAATTTCAACTCTTTTTGCTATGGTTAGTTTTGAAAGCGAGCTAAAAGATTTTTTAAAGAATAATAATATTGCATTCACTGATAATTGCGCGTCTTATAAACATCTTGATTTTACACTGAATAATTTTTTTAATAAAAGAAATGTGTACATAGATGTAAAGGAAAAAAGGCAAAAAATAAATACTTCCAACTGGCCATCGGTATCAGACAGCGATGAGATTTTTACATTCATAATGGATGATCTTGCAGTAAGAAAAATTATTGCTTTTGCACCTTATTCCGGAATAATTATAAGAGACAACACCACCATGAATTACTATTGGCTGTCGGCTATGGATATGGCGTTAATGCCAAGGCATAGAGTGAACAGGCCGATAGAAAAAAATTCTTTTCAATATAAAGGCAAATGGATTATTGATCTTCGCAATGCCTGCTTAAAAACAACGCTACATGAGATAGTTAAAAGCATTAGTTTTTATTGTGATAATTTATTAGACATAAGTACCCAACACTTGCCGTGCTATGGAAATTACATTAATGAAAATATAACTGTGGAAGGCGAAGTAAGAAAACCTTCGTACTGGGATAAAGATGTAAAGGAAACGAGGTGATAAAAGCGCTTAAATTTATTCTACTAAATTTATAAGCTCGCAAATAGAATTCTTATGTCAGTGATAAATAATAAAGTTCACTCCTTTTAAGACAATAAAACATCCGCAGATATTCCTAACTCCCGATGAAATATTTTAGCCAGCTCCAATGTGAGCGGCTTTTTTTTATTAAGCACAGCAGATACATATCCTTTTGTTCCTATTTTCCCTACCAGGTCTTTATTTTTTAATCCTTTTTGTTGCATCTTAATCTTTATAGCTTCGATTGGGTCAGGTACGGGAACAGGGTAATGTTTATCTTCATATTCCTTGATAAGTAATAAAGCAACATGTAAATTTTCTCCTTCGGGTGTATTATTCTTTACTTTTTTGTCAAACAGATGATCTACCCAATTTAGATAAGCCTCATAATCTTTTTTTGATTTTATGGGTTTTAATGTCATAATTACTTCTTTTTAAATTTAACTCTGCTTACATCAGTTTTATTATATTCTGCATGTGTTCCAAACCATTTTATTTGTATTGTTTTATATTCAAATACCATTCTTACCACTAACCGGTAATTATTACCCATAATGTTAAAAACCACCCTGTCGTCACCTACAATACTAACATTTCCATACACTTTTTTTACTTCATTAAAATTTTTAAAATCAATTCTTAAAAGCTCATAATACCATTCTTGTAATGCTGTGGCTGTTTCGGGGTATTTTTTACAATATGCCAATAGCGTTCTGCGGGCAATAATATTAAACACAATACAAAGATATAAGGTTTTCTAATAGTAAACTTTTCAATATGGTTATTACTGTTAATACTACTACTATTTACCAATACAAAACTTACTGAATATATAATCAAGCATATCTTCATTAGATATCTCTCCCGTTATCTCGCCTAAAAAATGAAGGCAACGCTTTATATCAGCAGATAGCAGGTCTGTTGAAATCTTATGATTAATACCGTTTTTTATTTCGGAAAGTGATAGCGCAACTTCTTTTAAAAGGCTGTGGTGTCGTGCATTTGTAATAATTATATTTTCTGTTAAGCTACTATCCGATGAGGCTATGGCAAACAATTTTTCTTTTAATAAGTGAATACCTTTATTCATTTTGGCAGAAACAAAAACTGCGTCTTTAAATTTTTGCTCAAAGGTTTCATACAGGTCATCACTGATCAAATCAATCTTGTTTGCCACCAAAACTACTTTCTCATTTTGCTTTTTTATTTCATAGCTCATTGCATAATATTCATCATCAGGAATAGCAATGTCGAAAAGATATAAAACAATATCTGCCTGCTTTATTTTCTCTTTGCTTTTTTCTACACCCATATTTTCAATTATATCCTTTGAATGCTCCCGGATGCCGGCAGTATCAATTAGCCGGAACATAATACCCTTAATGTTTATGACCTCCTCAATGGTATCTCTCGTGGTGCCGGCAATGTCGCTTACCAAGGCCCGGTTTTCATTTAGCAAAGTGTTTAGAAGGGTTGATTTTCCTGCATTCGGGCTTCCGATTATTGCAACGCTCACACCATTTTTTATAACGTTGCCCATCTTAAAAGAATTGAGTAAAACATTTACAGTATCCGTTATAGTATTTATCAGGTTAATGAACTTTGTTCTGTCAGCAAACTCAACATCTTCCTCACTAAAATCAAGCTCAAGCTCAATAAGTGCAGCAAATTGTATAAGCTGCTCCCTCATATTTTTAAGCATGCCTGAAAAGCCGCCGCGCATATTTTTTAATGCAGCATTTTGCGAAGCGCTGGTATTGCTGGCAATCAGATCGGCTACAGCTTCAGCCTGAACAAGATCCAGCTTGCCATTTAAAAAAGCTCTTTGTGTAAATTCGCCTGGCTTCGCAAGCCTTGCGCCATAGCTGATAAGCGTATTAATAACCTGTTGCTGAACAAATGCCGAACCATGGCAGCTTACTTCTATCACATCTTCACCGGTGTATGAATTAGGGGATTTAAAAACCGAAACAACCACTTCATCAATAATTGTATCGCCATCTTTCAGATAGCCAATATGCAAAGTATTTGCTGGTTGCAGAGAAACATCTTTTGATGGAAATATTTTATTAATTATATCAAAAGATTTATCGCCGCTCAATCTGATAACTCCAATGGTGCCCACGCCAGGTGGAGTGGCGATAGCTGCGATCGTATCATTCCACATTGTAAAGTTTCCATTCATCAGGTAAAGATAAAAGATCAAAGTCTATGGCTGCTTTAACACGAAGGTTTATGCGGAGTAGGTATACCCGAGTATTTGCGCTTAGCAAAATAAGAATAGCACTCACTACGATTTATTTTCTGATAATCTTTTTTTGCTGCCAATGTCGGGCAGAAAGCCGGTGATAATTCCAATTAAAGGAAGAAAGGCACAAACTTTATAAACATAACTGATGCTGGTGTGGTCTGCTAAAACGCCCAGCACTGCGGAACCTATGCCGCCCATTCCAAAAGCAAAACCAAAAAATAAACCTGAGACGGTTCCTATTTTTCCAGGCAGTAATTCCTGTGCATATACTAATATTGCGGAGAAGGCAGAGGCCAGAATAAAACCAATAACAACCGAAAGAATACTCGTCCAAAATAAACTGGCGTACGGCAGCAGCAATGTAAAGGGCGCTACACCGAGTATAGAAAACCAGATAACATATTTTCTTCCAAATTTATCTCCCAATGGACCACCAATAAAAGTACCTGCCGCTACTGCTCCCAGAAAAATAAAAAGATGTACCTGAGAGTTTTGTACTGATACGCCAAACTTGTTTATTAAATAAAAAGTATAATAGCTCGTCATGCTGGCGAGGTAAAAATATTTTGAAAATATGAGCAGTAATAAAATGCCAACGGAAAAGGCAATTTTCTTTTTAGAAAGAAGAGGCGCATTTTCAGTAAGATTACCACTGTTTTTTGGCTTTATAAGGTGCATATTGTTTTTATACCAATTGCCAATAGCTGTAAGAAGCATAATGGCAATTAGTGCAAGCGCACCAAAATATATGATGTGTGTTCTGCCATAAGGCACAATAATAATGGCCGCCAGCAAAGGCCCCAAAGCGCTGCCTGCATTGCCGCCTACCTGGAAGATGGATTGGGCCAGGCCACGCTTGCCCCCCGAAGCCATGTAGGCCACCTTTGATGCTTCAGGGTGAAAGATGGAAGAACCAATGCCAATAAGCCCGACCGATAAAAGAGTGGTAGAAAAACTTTGTGAAAATGATAAAAATATTAATCCTATTAAAGTGAACCCCATACCGACAGCAAGCGAAAAAGGCTTGGGATGTTTATCAGTATAAAAGCCTACAAAAGGCTGTAATAAAGATGCAGCTAACTGAAAGGTTAACGTGATAAGGCCTACCTGTGCAAAGCTCAGGCTGAAAGATTTTTTTACCAAAGGATAAATGGAAGGAATAAGAGATTGTATGGAATCATTAAGCAAATGCGAAAAGCTGATGCTCAGCAATATTGGAAACACAGTAGCCCCTGCAATGTTCTTCGCCGTTAAAGATTGTGGTTGCGTTTGAGTGATCATATATCATGCAAAATTAATACATACAGCAAGCAACAACAATACAAATTGGCAATTTTATATGGATAAAAAAGTAGTTGAAATTGAATAAATGAAAGCACCATTTATCCAATGTCTTTTCCTTAATTTAGATATTATAAATCTCTTATGTTTTATTAAAATTATTGTTTTTGGCTTAATGAAAACCAGTTTCCTGAATCATCTGTAAAAACCGCTGCTACTCCATAAGATTCTTCTTTGGGCGTTTGTGCAAATACAACGCCTTTGCTTTTCAGCTCTTCATAGGTAGCATAAATGTCGTTGCACTCAAATCCTCCATGCCCAAATGTTCCCTTTTTTATGAGGTCAGTTACTGTTACAACGGCTTCTTTTGAAAACATTCTGCCTTCAGTTACCAGCATTAATGAGAGTTCTATTTCTGGTTGGTCGGGCGGCGTTACAGTTAGCCACCGGTTATTATTTCCAAGTGGTGCATCTGTATGAACTTTGAAACCTAATTTGTTTACATAAAAATCATAAGCGCTTTCCTGGTTTAAAACATAAACGGTGCTGAAAGTTAATTTTCTAATCATTGTTTTTCTTTTTAAGTTATAATAATGGAGCAAAGGTCAGCTAACCATTATTATTTAACTTATTCAAAATTGCTGTCTTTTATCCAGCCCATTTTATATGCAAAACAACCTGACACATAATTCAATGGGTTTTTTATAATTTGTTGCTTTTTATGTTGTTCTTGTTTTAGAAAAGCAGCCGGTGAAACGCCAACATTTTTTTTGAACAATCCGCTGAAAGAACCCAGGCTTTCAAAGCCAACTGAAATGCAAACCTCTGAAACAGGTTTGTTTTTTTGAAATAATAGTATAGCATTATTAATTCTAACCGAGGTTACATACTGATGCGGTGTTTTGCCATAAACTTCTTTGAACAGGCGGATGAAATGAAATTTAGAAAAAAATGCTTCGCCTGATATGTGGTCAATATCAATTTTGCAGGCATAATTTTTATCAATAAAAAGCTTTGCCTGAACAATTCTTTTATACAGATAAGCTTTTGGATATTGTTCTGTGATCATTACTTTTCTTATTGCCAAAATAATCTTTTTGCTTATGGCTATCAAAGCTAATGTAAGAAAAAATTATGTGTTTTATGGTATTGCTTAAATTATCAAAAGGGCAATTACAGGAAGGGATATAAAAAAAGCTGCACTTTTATGCAGCCTTTCCTGAAAAAAATACCCGCTGATAACATTAAGTCGCTCAACCCGTAAATCTTTGTTCGTGAATCAGGTGGAATATTACATACTTTTTATAGCCTCGCTGGCCTGGTGAGCTTTTGATTCTACAGTATCTGCAGCGCCGGACAAGTAATCTTTTGCTGTGTCTTTATAATCGGTAAATAAACCGGAAAGCTTTTCCCTTGTTTCATCACCGGAGCGCGGTGCGAATAATATGCCTACTGCAAGGCCTGCTAAAAAAGCATTTAATACTTTCATCATTGTTGTAAGTTTTAATTGTTATAGATTATGGTGTAAATACCCAACAACTATCAATCCAAGCTTTGCGCTACCTGTTACTACTGCCTGCGGCTTCTTTTTTAATGAATAATATTTTACATTTTGGTTAAAAAATGTTCGCCGAGCGGGGTAATGTATACTGCTGTATACGGCTTACCTCTTTCTGAGATAAAGGTTCTTGGCTCAAGAAGCCCCCTGTTAATTAACCCTTTTGCATATTTTAAAGAACCGGCTTCGTAAGGTTCTAATTTCATCAGGGCAGCTTCGTGGCAATTCATTAGCGCTTCTTTCATAGTTGCAGAAAGTAAAGGCCTTAATTTGGGAAGTGTTTGATTCATCATTAGTGTATAATTTCTGTTATAGTTTCTATTAAAATTTAATAAAGCCAAAACACAGGATAAAAAGAAAAGTTCTTTAAGAAAAGCTGATGACTGCTGTTGTACCCATGTCTGGCTCGCTTTTTACCGAAACTGTTGCGTTATGCATCTCCAAAATTTTTTTTGTATGCGAGAGGCCCATGCCTAATCCATCAGGCTTACTGGTGTAGTAACTGTCAAATATTTTTTCTGCTACATCCGGCTGCATCCCTTTGCCGTTATCTTCAATAACAACTTTTATTTCTCCGTCCAGGCCATATACCGTTATATCAAGACACGCATTGTCTTTGGCTTCCATGGCTTCCAACGCATTAATAATTATGTTTAAAAAGGCGATAACTAACTTTTCTGTATCGCCGGGCACTAAAGGCTCCGCAAGAAATTGCTTTTTAATTTTTACGTGTTGCAGGTATATCCTGTCTTCAGCTCTCAACAGCGCTTCCTCTATACAGTCGCAAACATCTGCATGGGAGAGTTCCACCTGGCCGTCCTGGTTAAAATCTATAAGCGTTTTCAGCATTTGCTCCATCTTACTTACGTTTTTTGCTATAAGGCTGGTAAATGTTTTAATATTTATTCCGTCAAAGCTGTTGCCGTCAATCATATCGTTTATACAAACGTTGGCAAGGTTCACATTCGTAAGGGGATTGCGCAGTTCGTGTACAAGTATGCGGAAAGAACTTTCGAGGTCGGTAGTAATAGTATTATTCATAATACAATTTGGGGTTGCTGTTATAAAAATTATTTAAGAAAATTCATGCAACAGCAAAAACTGTATCGGATAATAATTTTATAAAAACTATTAAAAAAAATTTAGAAAACGGGAAAAAAAAAATTACAGGCGAAATGCTGTTGTATGTAGGTAACGCGCTTTTTAAGTATGTCAAAAGCTGTATGCAATATTACAGAATTATTTAATACAAAAAATTATTTTTCTTTTTTTTTAAAAAAAATTTGTTTAATCAATCCATCAAATAGTTTAAACAAAGAGTAACTAAATTAAACGTGAAAACAGGCATGAATTTTATTCGTTATATTTAACAACCCCAGATTTTAAATATAATAATGAAAAAAGAATTTACAACTAACCATACACCCGAACATAACGGTCAGGCCGCTACCTCCCCGGAAGATCTAAAGAAATTACATCCTGTGGTTGCCATTGGCGCTTCCTCAGGCGGCCTGCAGGCTTTAAATGAATTACTGGAAAACCTTCCGACAGACCTCGGTATGACCTATGTAGTTATTCAGCACCTTTCGCCTACACATGAAAGTATACTGCCTGAGTTACTGGCACGAAAAACGAAAATGAAAGTTCATAGCGTTACAGATGACATGCATATAGAGCCGGATAATGTATATGTAATACCGCCTAATGCTTACATGAGCATTGTAGATAGTAAGCTTACCTTATCAGAAAGGGTGAAGGAAAAAGGAGTTTATCATTCTGTAAATTTTTTTTTAAATGCACTGGCAACGGTGTACGAGACCAAGGCAGTGGCTGTAATTTTATCTGGTAGTGGCACAGATGGTATGGAGGGCGTGCAGGCAGTGAAAGAACATGGAGGCATCACCTTTGCGCAGGATGAATCAGCTGAGTTTTCCGGCATGCCTAAATCTGCGTCTGATTCCGGCTTTACAGATTTTGTGTTACCCTGCAAACGAATTGCACAGGAGATAACAGCCATAGTAAAAAATCCGCAGGGCATCTTAACCATGAACGAGCTTGCAGAAGCCAACGCAGCCGCTTTAAAAAAGATACGCGCCATATTACATAATAAAAAAGATGTTGATTTTGGATATTATAAAACAACTACTGTAAACCGCCGCATACTGCGCCGCATGACCTTAAACAGGTTTACTAACTTAACAGATTATACAAAATATTTAAGAGAAAATAACCAGGAGATAGAGCAGCTATATAAAGATCTGCTTATAAATGTTACCAGCTTTTTTAGAGATGCAGCCGTGTACGAGGCATTGACAAACAGAATTTTTCCGGAGCTTTTTAAAGACCGTAAACCCACCGATATGCTGCGGATATGGACGCCCGCCTGTGCCAATGGGGAAGAAGCTTTCTCGCTTGCGATATGTTTATTCGATTATTTACAGGATAAGGCGCTTACCACGCCCATACAAATATTTGGCACAGACCTGAATGAAACCGCCATTGATAAAGCGCGTGCAGGATTGTACCCTAAAGGCGTGATGGAGAATGTATCTGAAGACCGCCTGAAGCGATATTTTATAAAGACAGATGGCCACTATCAAATAATAAAACCAATTCGGGATGTATGCATCTTCGCTGCGCATAACCTTTTAAAAGATCCTCCTTTTTCAAGAATGGATATCATCAGTTGCCAAAATGTGATGATCTACCTGGAAAGTAATCCACAGAAAAAAATATTACAGGCCTTTCACTATTCACTTAAGCCAACAGGATATTTATTATTGGGAAAATCGGAAAGCGTGGGCAATTCCATTGAGCTTTTCTCACAGATGGATAAAGAATATAAGATCTATACAAAAAAAGATGTGCCTTCGGGAAATCATCTGTTAGATTTTTCTATGAAAAAATCATACCCTTCTTTATCAGAAGCACCAAATGGCAATACTGAGCCGGTAGCTGATATTGATATTGAAAAGGAAACTGATAAGTTATTGCTTTCCCGCTATGTGCCAGCCAGCGTGGTTGTAAATAAAGACCTGCAAATACTGCACTTTCATGGCAACACATCCAACTACCTGCAGCCATCTCCCGGCAAAGCCAGTTTTCATTTATTAAAAATGGTGAAGGAAGAATTGGTCATTGAAATAAAAAACCTTATTAATAAGGCAAAACAAAGCGGTATACCCGTACGTAAAGATGATGTGCATTTGGCAATTAATGGGTCCGAAAGAGATATAAGCATAGAAGTGGTGCCTGTACATTCACCTGTAAAAGATTTTTATTACCTGATACTTTTTCGGGAAATAATTGTGGTAAGAGCCAATGAAGAAAAAGTATCGGTAAAAAGTGAAGTGAAGGGTAAAGGGTCGAAAGATGAGCGCATTACAAAACTGGGCCAGCAGCTTACAGAAGCGCGGGAGTATATGCGCAGGATGAGTGAGGAGTTTGAGGCAACAAGAGAAGAGCTGCAAAGCTCCAATGAAGAAGTGCTGTCTTCCAACGAAGAATTGCAAAGCATTAATGAAGAGCTGGAGACAAGTAAAGAAGAATTGCAAAGCACCAATGAAGAATTGATTACCATTAATGAAGAAATGCAGCAGCGCAATAATGAATTAAGAGAATCTGTTCAGTTTTCCACTGCCATCATTCAAACTATAAATGAGCCTTTGCTGGTTCTTAGTCCCGACATGCGCATTCGCACTGCTAACAAGGCCTATTTTAATATGTTTAAAACAAGTATTGATTTTACAGAAGGCCAGTTTTTCTTTAATGTAGAAAAAGGCTTGTGGAATTTTGATCCCCTGAGAAATAAACTGGAACAAGTGGCGCACGATGGAAAAATGTTTGACAATATACAAGTAACGCGCATCTTGCCAGGCATAGGTGAAAAAACATTGTTGTTTAACGCCATGCGCATGGATAACTCAGGCGTAGAAAAGCATAGAGTTTTATTGGTAATACAGGATATAACTGAGATGTACAATGCTCAAAGCGAGCTTAAAGAAAGAGAGGAGCGCTTCCGGCTTTTGCTGGAAAACGCTTTTGATATAATGACAATTTATTCAAAAGATGGCAATATTATTTATCAAAGTGAAGCCCTGGAAAATAGCCTCGGCTACCAGGTGCAGGATACGCTGAACAAAAATATTTTTGACCTGGATCTTATACATCCTGATGATAGAAAATTAAATAAAAATCTTTTTGAAGACGCCCTTAAAAATCCGGGTAAAAATATAAAAAGCCAGCTCCGGCTTCAGCATAAAAATGGTGAGTATAAAATGATGGATGTTATTTTCCGCAATCTCTTACACAATGAAAGCATTAAAGGTATTATAGCGAACTACCAGCAGATAACGGATAATATTTATGATTAAAACAGATTTATACCAGTATATTTGATTACCGCATTGCTTATTTTTTGCGAGAGACTCTTACATAGTTATTTAATATAACGCTACTTAGCACATAGCTTATTGCACGCCTGTTTGTAAGGCATTTATTTATTTTCTGTTTATTAAAAAGATCAATGAGCACCCATTCAGATTTATTGCTGGATATGAAGCAGCACCATTCTCCATCGAACACATTGCTGGAATTTACCCATTTTGGCTACATGTGGACATCGGTGAATACTAAAAAAATTACTGCTTCACATTCCATTTATAATTTATTAGAATTAGAGCCTTATACAGAACTTCTTACTGTGCAAAGATGGCGGCAGTTTGTTCACCCCAAAGATTTATATAAACTTATACAAGCCGAAGAAATGGTAATGCTTACAGGCAAGCAATGCTCTACAGAGTACAGGATTATAACCAGGAACAGAAAATATATTTATGTGAATCACATCATGCAGTTATCTCCCTGGCGCGATAATGATTTTAAGATAATGAGCATACTGGATGATATAACAGAACAAAAAAGCGCAGAGATAATATTAGAAGTGATGAACGAAAGTTTTTTTGAGCTGGATAAAAATTTTGTTTTCAGGCGGGTAAATGAGCGTGCAGAAAATCATTGGGGCGTTCAGCGCACCAGCCTTTTAAACAATTGTATATGGGATGTTTTTCCGCAATACGCTGACAGCGAGTACCAGAAATTAACTATAAACGCCAAAGATGGCAACAGGGTTATTTCCGACGTTATGTGCCCCGTTACGCGCGAGTGGGTGCATCTTTCTGCCTCACCATATAACGATGGGGTAATTGTGGTGTTTTATAATATTCACAACGAAAAAGAAGCCGAAGTAAAAATAAAAGAACAGGCGCATTTTATACAAAAAATAAATGAAGGGCTGGCAGATATTCTTTCTATTATGGTGATAGAAACAAAAGAAATTATTTATTCTAATTATTCTGTAGCCAAAATTTTAGGATACACTGAAGAAGCTATTGAAAGAATGCAAAATCCGTTTTTAGATATCATGTACCCCTCAGATGTGCCCGCTATAATTGCTCATGTAGACGCAATGAAAGATGCCTCAGACACAGAAGTAAGAGAAATAGAATATCGCATGATAGATGCCACCGGAATTATATGGTGGTTCAGAGACAGGAACACGGTTTTTAAAAGAGATGAAAATGGTAAGGCGATTGAAAAAACCTGTATAGCGCAGGATATAACTCATAAGAAAAAAGCCAATGAAAAAATAAAGGAACTTAACGATTCATTGCTGCATAAAAACAGGCAGCTTGCTTCTTTAAACACCGAATTAAATACATTCAGCACCGTTGCAGCCAGCAATTATACTGAAACCCTGCGCCAGCTTTACATTTACCTGGAATCTGTGGTAACCAATGATGCCAGGAATCTTTCTAATGCAGGCCGTGCAAATGTGCGCAGGGCACAGGCTGCCATACAAAAAATGAAGCTGCTTACCGATGACCTGCGCAGTTACATGTTGCTCAAGGAAATTGATTTAAGAAAAGAAAAAGTAGACCTGAATGTTATTATAAAAAACATACTCGGAGATTTTGATGAGCAGCTGGAAAAATTTTCTATAATTTTTATTTGTAAACAACTGGATCAGGTAACCGGGTATCCGTTTCTTATCTCGCTCCTGTTTCATAACCTGATTGATAATGCCATAAAATTCAGAAAGGCAGATAAGGCGCATGAAATATCTGTTTCCTGCAGGCAGCATGTGCCCGGCCTTGCAATATCCCATAAAGATGCGGTAGAAAATGTACAGTATCATGAAATAACTATAAGTGATAATGGCATAGGCATTCCTGCGGAAGAGATCGAAAATATTTTTGGAATATTTTACCGCATTCATGAAAAAAAGCTAAAGGGCTCCGGTGTTGGTTTGGCCATAAGCAAAAAAATAATGGATATGCACGACGGCTTTATAACTGCAGAAAGCACACAAGGCGCAGGCGCCTCTTTTCATTGTTATTTCCCTGAATAAAAACCAAGTAAATTTATTTTCCGCATACAGCATAACTGTTATTTACATAAAAATAATAACGCTTTGCTTTGGCATTTCGAAACCAAAATGTAATAATGTAGTATAATATCAACAATTAATTTTTGCCTGTTGAAAACTGTACACTTTGGCGTACAATAACGTTTTTAGCGCTATACCTCATCAGATAAATTTATTGCGGCATATTTTCTGAACGAAGAAAGGAAAGCAAAATAATTTTATATGAAGACTACTACAAAATCTCCAAAAAAAGGAGCAAGCGCCGGTGCTAAAAAATCTCCTAAAACAAACTCATCATCTGTTGCTGATGGCCTGAGGCAGCTTTTTGAAGATGAACTTAAAGATATTTACTGGGCCGAAAAACATCTTACGAAAGCATTGCCAAAAATGGCCAAAAATGCCACCTCGCAGGAATTGGCTGATGCCATAAATGAACATCTTGAGCAAACGCAGGGACATGTGGAGCGTATAGAAAAAGTTTTTGAAATGATGGAAAAGCCTGCACGCGCTAAAAAATGTGAAGCCATGGAAGGTTTGGTAAAAGAAGCACAGGAAATAATGGACAGCACTGAAGAAGGTATGGTAAGAGATGCAGGAATTATTTCTGCAGGGCAAAAGGTAGAGCATTATGAAATAGCCAGCTATGGAACTTTATGCGCTTTTGCAAAAACATTGGGTGAAGATGAGATTGCCGATCTTTTACAGCAAACACTTGAGGAAGAAAAAGAAGCAGACAGCAAATATACTGATCTGGCTGAATCAACAATAAATATAGAAGCCGCAGGAGAAGACGACGAAGAGGGCGAAGATGATGAAGAAGAAGATGATGATGAATCAGAAGAGGAAGATGAGGATGAAGAAGAGGAAGAAGGAAAGGGTAAAAAGTAATTTTATATTTAAAAAGATAAAAATGAAAGCAAAACTTTTTATAACAGCATTTGCTCTTGCAGTGGCAACAACCGGGTTTAGCCAGAGCGATACAAGCTCTGATGGCACAAGCCACATGAGAAGCAGTAGCTCTTCAAAAATGCACATGCACAGAAGCCACAGAACAACCGACAGCACTGGCGCTGGCGACATCTCAAGCCCGGGTAATAGCAGCAGCAGCAACAAGCATGTAACATCTAACGGTACTAACGGTCTTGACAGAACTACCGGTAATGGTACCTGGGATAATACGGGCAACAAAAAGGGAACGAAGATGAAAAGTAAAAGTAAGATGAGGAGCAATACTTCTGATTCTACGCAATAAAGGTGAAACCATTTTTTAAGGGGATTTGGATTTTCCAAAAAAGCCACCGTGAGGTGGCTTTTTTATTGAACGCTGTTATCCTTCGTTATGCCATTGCTCAGCATCTTTTTCCTTGTCTTTATTTTTTTTATCGCCGCCCTTTTTATCATCAAATATTTTTTCGTGAGCTTTTACTGCATCCTTACCTCTCTCTATAGTTTTTTCACTTTCTGTGCTGGCATTATCTTTTTGTTTTTCTTTCATATAAATATTTTATAAGTTTTATATTTTATAAACAAATAAAACGCCATAAGATCTTTTGATTAATATTAGAATAAAAGAAAAATATATTTGGTTTTTATGAAGCCTTGTCTGTTAGCAGGCAGGCTTGCTCTTTTTCTGAATAGTGAATAATAAAAGCTATGATAACCTACCCATTCAACCAATTAAACAATTTAACCATTCAACCCATAACCATTCAACAATTCAACCATTCAACCATTCAACCACTCAACCACTCAACCACTCAACCACTCAACCATACGCTTCTGGTCTGAACCTATGTGCCAGCAGGCCTGTAGCATTTGCCGGATCAATATCTGCAATTAATACTGCTTCGTGGTTATATTTCTCGTATGCAATGCAGCGTCCGTCGGGGGCAATCAATGCAGTTGCTGATTCAGGATAGGTCATTGTATAATTTACTCCTGCAAAATATATAGTGTTTTCAAGTGCGCGCATCATTATTGCCTTTTCATAATAAGGATTGTTTTTATTACCCCATTCGGTAAGCTGGCCGCCGCTCACATTACTTCCTGTGCAGTGAGGATGAAAAACAATTGCAGCGCCATGCCTCGCCGCCCATCTTACAGTTTCAGGATAGCGAAAGCCTTCATGACATATAACAATGCCAAACCGTACGCCATTCAATTCAAAAATGTTTCTTTTTGTGCCTGGCAACCATCTTGTATCTTCCGAAGGATCCAGTTGGTTCTTTGTTTGATAGCCCATTACTTTACCATCCGGAGATATTACAAAGGCAACATTGAGCGCTTCATTATTATGATACCAATCCATTGGTAATATTATCGCAATTGAATTTTCTTTTGCGATTGCGCAAGCCTTCTGTAATGCATCTTTCATTTTTTGCTCCGAGCTGTTTTCCACAGTATGTTCTTTGAGTGGATACCCGGGAATGTATGATTCAGGAAAGCAGATGATCTCCGCCCTTCGGGCAGCCGCTTCCTTCACCATTTCTTTTAAAGTTTCCAGCCCATCAGCAATGCTTTCAGGCAAATGTGGCGAGGCTAAAGCTATTTTCATATTCGATAGTTATAGCCGAAGTTACAGAAGAATAACCTTTATTTTTTTGCATAAAATGATTGTACAATAAATGATTTGTTATATACATTTACAAACAAAATTTTACGATATGACTGCAAGCTTTAAAAGACCTTTTGCTCTGTTAATTTCTTTTTTATTTATAACAAATATATACAGCCAAAATGCCGGCAAAGTGGTGGAGAAGCTAAGCATAAAAAGCAGTATCCTTAATAAAAGTGTAGCATACAGTGTGTACCTGCCTCCTGACTATAACACATCTGAAAGGTGGTATCCTGTTGTGTATCTTTTACACGGCTACTCCGATGATAACACAGGCTGGGTGCAGTTTGGCGAAATAAACCGCTATGCTGATAAAGCCATTGCTGATGGTACCATTCCGCCAATGATTATTGTGATGCCTAACGGTGATTCCAGCTTTTACATTAACAGCTATGATGGAAAAGAGAAGTATGAGGATTTTTTTATAAAAGAATTTATGCCTGTGGTTGAAAAAAATTTCAGAATAAAAGCTGAGAAAAGATACCGCGGCGTCGCAGGCCTTTCCATGGGCGGGTACGGCACATTTATTTATGCATTAAAATATCCTGAGCTATTTGCTGCATGTGCGCCTTTCAGCGCTGCAGTGTTTGATGATGACACTTTTACTAACATGCCAGATGCAAGTTACAACCAGACTTTTGCGCAGCTTTTTGGTCGCGGGCTCAAAGGGAAAGACAGGCTCTCCAAAGCTTTTTATGATAATTCTGTTTTAAAAATTATAGATACAAAATCGCAGACAGAGCTAAGTAAAGTGCGCTACTGGATTGATTGTGGCGACGACGATTTTTTAAGCAAAGGCAACTACCTGGTACATATTGCATTAACTGAAAAGAAAGTTCCCCATGAGTTTAGGGTAAGAAACGGAGCGCATAACTGGACGTATTGGCGCACCGGCATTACGGATGCGCTTGAGTTTATGGGTCAAAGCTTCCGGCAGATGTGATAGATAACATGTGCTGCATAACTGTTAGGCTGCAACCGGAGATACGTTCATAAAGACTATGCTTTTTTAATTATTGCAGGAACTTTTTTCTTACATAATATTATCAACTTTCAAACATCAATTAAAGTGCGAAAAACAATACTGGTGGTGCTTTTAGTATTGGAATGCTTTGCGCTGATCACTCAATTTTTTATAAGCCTGCATAGTGGCATCGCTTCTGCCGGTGAAGTGGTTATAAGATATTTCAGTTATTTTACCCTTGATAGTAACATAGCAGTTTTATTGTGCTGTATATTTTTATTAATAAACCCTGATCATTTTTTTGCAAGGCAAAAAACAGTGTCTGCGGTAGCAGTTTATATATTTATAGTTTCGCTTATTTACAATACGATACTTCGTTTTATCTGGAATCCTCAGGGCCTGCAAATGATCGTTGATGAGTTACTTCATCTGATAAACCCTTTGTTGTTTATTATTTACTGGCTCATGTATAACAATACCATCCGTTTAAAGATAAATGCGATAGGGCAGTGGCTTATTTATCCTTTGGTATATATCTTCTTTGTTCTAATAAGGGGCGGCTTATCAGGTTTTTATCCTTATCCTTTTCTTACGGTAAACAAACTGGGAATGAAAACGGTACTTATTAATTGTGCAGGAATCACTTTATTATTTCTAGTCGTATCTCTAATTGTAATTGCAATTGGAAATGTTATTGCAAAAAAAACAGAAAAGCAAAACTTGTATAAAAAAAATAAGGCGATATAAATACCTATACTTTATTGCAAGGTTAAATAAAATCAAAAATTACTGCTGCATACGTTTCATTGTTCTTAATGAAATGAATATGTTATAACTTTAAGTAAATGATTATGCGGTATAAAATAATGAGATTTTTATTTACCTGCATTTGTATGTGTGCTTTCGTTGTAGCCTTCCCGCAAAACACACCAACTTCAGACCATCCGCTTCTTGATAAATATTATCCGCACCCGCAAAATGCCGTTGATACCGCTAAAAAAATTACTACCCCTGTATATGCTGCACCGGCGCCACGGGTAAGCCCTCCTCCGGTTGTTATTGCACAACCTGTACTGCCAAAGCCACCACCCAAACCAGTTATTGATACTGCCGAAAAAGTGATGCCAACCACTGCCACAGTATCCAAAATACAAACATCATCTGCGGTAAAAGACACACTTAGTACAAAAACAATTACGGCAACTGTACAAGCGCCTGTACCACAAAAACAACCAACTGTTGCAAGGCCGCCTTCAACACCCTCTCTTGACACAAGGCTTGGGAGCAGTTCACCTCAATACGATACCTACGAAAAGAACAGCAACGGAGCGGGCTCTGTAACTACCAGCCCGAAATAATGGGTGAGGCAAGTATTACAAAATATAATAACACCTGTAAGGTAACGGTTATCATATAGACGAAATACGCTTCTCCTGAAAATTATTTTATTTTTTATAAATAATAAATGAATTATTGATGCGTTTTTTATAAACATCCCTTTAATAATTATGTATACAATGTCAGAGTCCCAGCAAGAAGTAAAGAAAGAAATTATAAAACATGCTTGCAGAAATATTGAGATAATTTACGAGCCAGGCAAAACAATTATGACAGAAGAAGATGAACAATTGGTTGAAGGCTTGATAAGGCTTCATGATTTTGAACTTAAAGTGCAGAATTTTGTGGATGAAATGTATAAATTTTCTGTGCCTGTAAATAAAGGGGTGGAAGAAATGAGGAAGCAATTGGAAGATGTGGTTGCTGTTTATAAAAAATGCGCTGAGATGGCCGATAATCTTTCTGGAACAACTTATCTTGTAGAAGAGGCAAGTTTAGAAAAGCTTACTGAAAGCCAGTTGCACACAACTGAGCTTTTGCAAAGTCATCATAAAGATATGCTGAAGCTGTACGGCGATGTTAAGATTCTTGAAAAAAAAGTGAATGATTTCATCGTTATGGATGAAGAAGAGATGACCGCTCTTTATGATGAATACAGCGATATAGCTACAAGGCAAATAAATAATTACGAGATCAATTCCATCAACATTGTGTGTTATGATGACGAGTATGAAAGATTTCTTAGCTACAGAGATGGACTTGCCGACAGGCGAAAAATGCTTAGTGACTTATGCGATGCTGCATTAGAAAATTATACAAAGCTTAACCTCGAAAACACTGCGATATACAACGTTTGGGAAGAATTTACGAAGCGATGTAATTTGCTAAGAACAGTGGCCGGCCTTCATGGCGCCATAATTGGCAGTAATTTCAATTAATTCATTTCGGTCTGTTCTGTCAATTCTCAATTGTCAAATTGATTGCTACCTTTGCGGCTTTTATGAAATATTTGAATGAAATAGAGAAGCGCAGAACGTTTGCAATCATCTCACATCCCGATGCAGGAAAGACCACATTAACCGAAAAATTTTTATTATTTGGCGGCGCTATTCAAACTGCAGGTGCAGTAAAAAGTAATAAGATAAAGAAGCACGCCACATCAGATTTTATGGAGATAGAAAGGCAACGCGGTATTTCTGTTGCTACATCTGTAATGAGCTTTGAGTATAAAAATATTTTGGTGAACCTGCTGGATACGCCCGGCCACAAAGACTTTGCAGAAGATACCTATCGCACCTTAACTGCTGTTGACAGCGTAGTTCTGGTAATAGATTGCGTAAAAGGTGTGGAGGAGCAAACAAGAAGATTGATGGAAGTGTGCCGTATGCGCAATACGCCGGTGATCGTGTTTGTGAATAAACTTGACCGCGATGGTAAAAATCCTTTTGATCTTTTAGATGAGATAGAATTAGAATTGAAGATCAGCCTGCATCCTTTAAGCTGGCCTATAAACATGGGGAGAGATTTTAAAGGAGTATATAATTTGTATGATAAAAGTTTGTTGCTGTTCAATCCCAATCAGAAAGCGACTGAAGAAGATTATCTGCCATTGGACAATTTAAGTGATGAGATTTTGCAAACAAGAATTGGTGAAAAAGATGCTGCGCAATTAAGAGAAGATGTGGAATTAATTGAAGGTGTTTATGGAGATTTTAATCGGGAAGAATATTTAAAAGGAAAAGTAGCTCCCGTATTTTTCGGAAGTGCTATAAATAATTTTGGTGTAAAAGAACTGCTGGAAACGTTTATACAAATAGCGCCACTGCCCCAGCACAGAGCAGTAACTACAAGGGTTGTAGAGCCTGAAGAAGATAAGTTCAGCGGGTTTGTTTTTAAAATTCATGCGAACCTTGATCCGCGGCACAGAGATAGAATTGCATTCCTTAGAGTGTGCGCCGGCAAGTTTGAGCGCAACAAATATTTTCATCATGTTCGCTTGCATAAAGATGTAAGATTCAGTAATCCCTATAGTTTTTTAGCAAGAGATAAAGATGTAATTGAATCAGCGTTTCCGGGAGATGTGGTGGGTTTATTTGACACAGGCAATTTTAAAATTGGCGATACACTTACAGAAGGCGAAGACTTTTATTTTACGGGCATACCGTCTTTCTCTCCTGAAATATTTAAGGAAGTGGTGAACAAAGATCCCATGAAAACCAAGCAACTCGAGAAAGGCTTGCTGCAATTGACTGATGAGGGCGTGGCTCAATTATTTACACAGTTTGGGGGCAATAAAAAGATTATTGGTTGTGTGGGCGAGCTTCAGTTTGAAGTGATACAATATCGTCTGCTGAATGAATACAGCGCTTCTGTACAATTAAACTCATTGCCATATTATAAGGCATGCTGGCTTACCTCAAACGACCCGAAAAAGCTGCAGGATTTTATAAGATTTAAATCATCTAATATAGCGGAGGATAAGGATGGGCACATAGTATATCTTGCTCAAAGCGAATGGTTTTTAAATACCGAAAGAACCAATAATCCTGATATTGAATTTCATTTTACCAGCGAAATTCATAAATAGATTTTATAACGATCATCTTATTAAAGTAACGCTTCCTTTTCTGTTTACAAGCCCGCAGGCAGTCTTTGCTGTTATGATGTAAACGTAAACATCTGCATCCTGAGGCTGTTGCCTGTAAGTGCCATCCCAGCATTTAGCAGCATTATTTGTATAGAAAACTTTTTGTCCAAACCTGTTATAAATACTAAACTCAAGATCGCTTACTATTCCCCAGTATTTTACTCCAAAGCAATCATTAAGGCCATCGCCATTAGGTGTAAAAGAATTAGGTAAAAGATACAAAGCGTTCATGTTGTAATCTGTTTTAACGGTTACAGTATCTGAATCGGTGCATCCATTATTATCTTTTCCTGATACATGGTATAAGGTAGTGGTGGCAGGTGTTGCAACAGGATTTGGAACATTATTGTTATTAAGGCCTGATGATGGAGACCATGTATAACTTTCAGCACCAGATGCATTCAGCTGGCTTGAGCCTAAAGAACAGGTAAGATCATTGGAACTGGTTGCATGTACAGAAGGAAGAGACAAAGCAGTAAGGGTAGTTGATAACGTTGCTGTTTGGTTACAAACGCTTTCAACAATAGTAACAGAATAAACTGTTGTAGCATCCGGCGTTGCAATGGGATTTGGAATATTGATTTGATTCAGTCCATCAGAAGGAGACCAAAGATAAGTGTCGCCCCCGGCAGCTATCAATTGCTTTGGGGTTAGTGTGCAGACAGATGCATCAGGAGAAACTGTAAAAACCGCTGGAGGCTTTATAGAAATATTTACAGAATCCTGAAAAGAACATGAATTAGCATCTGTTACTGTTACTTTATACAAAGTATTTATCAGTGGAGAAGCAACAGGAGTAGGGCTTGCGGGATTATCCAAAGATGAAGAAGGCGACCAGATGTAGCTTCGTCCTCCGGCTACAAAAAGCTTTACAGAACTACTGTTGCAAATACTTGTATCATTTGAGATAGTTATATCAGGCACAGGGTATATAGAAACGTTTACTGAATCTTTTTTTGTACAACCGAAACCGTTATCCACTGCAACATAATATGTAGTAGAAGAAGAGGGAGATGCAACAGGATTTGAAGTAGAACTATTACTTAATGAGGAAGCTGGTGACCAGGAATAACTTGCGCCTCCGCTTGCAAATATTTGCACTGATGTGCCTTTACAGATTGCTGCATCACGAGACTTTGTAATAACAGCGGGTACGCTTGTATTAATTTTTATGGAATCTTTTTTTGCGCAGCCATTACTGTTAGTAACTGTGACATAATAAAAAGTTGTAGATGGAGGTGTGGCAACCGGGTTTGCAATAGTTGGATCATTTAAGGACGAAGCAGGCATCTAGGAATAAGCGGTGCCTCCGCCAGCAGATAACTGAACAGATGCATTGTTACAAACACTTGTATCATTTGATTTAGTAATAACAGGTAAACTATTTACAGTGACTTTTATTGAATCTGATTGACTGCATCCGAGTGAGTTGGTTATTAGTACATGATAGGTAGTTGTGGATGATGGTGTAGCAACAGGATTACCAGTAGAAGAATTATTTAAAGTAGATGCGGGTGTCCACGCATAAATGTTTCCTCCTGATGCAGTTAACTGAACTGAGTTGCCAAAACAGGTCACAGTATCATTACTCACAGCTACATTGAAAGATGAAGTAGTAAGAGGTCTTGAAACGCTGTCTTTACATCCGTTTATGTCTGTAGCTATAAGTTTTACAATGTATGATCCTGATGATGTATAAGTATGGTTTATGTTTTGTGTGCTGGCAGTTGATGTATCTCCAAAGTTCCATTGCCACGAAGTTATAGCGTTCGTATTTGTAAATCCTAATCCTTTAAAATCAAAACTACTGCAGGTTACAGCACTATCTTTAAATCTTACTGAATCTATGTTTGACTTGAAGGGAATTGTATCAAATGGAATTTTTAGATTGAAAAGAGTTTGACCAGGCTGGCCCGGAGTGGCGCCGTAGGGATTGTTATTGTCTGAAGGAATAACTCCATTTAATCCACCATTTATTACAAATACTAAATTAGATGGTGTATATGCATTATTAATCCATATAATACCGCCTCCTCCTCCTCCTCCAGGACCAACTTTATTAGTAACAAACGGATAACTTGTAAGATCAGCACCCTTTCCTCCGCTTATATTTATGTTTGCACTACTTGAGTATATATTATTATCAATTAAAATAGTTCCACCTGAACCGCCGCCACCATTGCCATCATTGCAAACATATAGTGTAGAATCACAGTATTGGCCATTACTTCCTTTTGAGATTATATTGTAAGAGTTTGAATTTATAGTATTGCTTTTTATTAAGATAATTCCTCCGCCATTTCCTCCGTTCATATCAATTCCGTTGGGGCCATTTGCATGTCCTGATCCACCGCCAGCTCCTAAAAATATTTTATTTGAAATATTATTATAAGCAGCAATGTTACCACCTCTTCCTCCGTTATCGAAATCTACGCCGCACGCTGAAACCTGATAACCGCCCTGCCCACCAAGGCCTCCATTACCACCGCCACCACCACCAGAGTTGTGATCCAATCCACCACCACCACCCGTTGCATTTGGTGCCTTTCCTAATTTTTTATCATCGCCCAAATCATATATGGATTCACCTTTAGCCGCAGCTAATACTGATCCTACCGGAAAATAATATCCGTCAGTATAACAATTAGCTACATTTAGATTTGTATTTGGGCTTCTGCCTCCTATAAATCCTTTACCAGTAACATTTATATCTGCATTTAAGGTTAATGTATTTTTTACGTTGAATGCCAGAACGCCCCCTATATTTCCATCCCATGGTAAGCAAGAAAGCGTATTAGTAACGTTATAATCTGTAAAATAAGGAACTCTAATTAGCTGAACTTTTCCATTAGCAATATCATATTGACGTGTCACAGTATTCTTAAGGTCAATAACATTTCCAATCTTTTGTTTTACGTAATTAAACTCATAATTACCGGCATTTTTATAATTAGTTATTGTTCCAAAAGAAGCAGTATTACTTGAATCAATTACTGCACCTTTCATTTGAATTAATAATACTGTGTCACCGATATTATATTTAGTTGCATCTGCAACGGTTAATTGATTTTTGCAAATATTAAAATTAATAACAGGAGTGTAATCGTTAATGACAGTAGTATCGGATGTTGTTGTACACAAAGCCTTAACTTCCTGATCGTTTATGGCTCTGTTATAAACTCTAATTTCATCTAAGTCGCCATTGAGCCAGTAAGGAAAAGTCGAATTGTTAAGCTTGCCAAAGAATAAATCGTAACCATTAGAAAATGTTAGACCAGAGGTATATTCACTATCTGTAAGGTTTCCATCAACATAAAACTTTCCTAATGAACCGTCATAAGTAAATACAACGCAGTACCATTCATTCTTATTTATATATGGCAAATATCCTGGCGACTGTGCTTGGGCAGTAACTCCATAAAAATTTTGATGAACTGTATCAACTATACTGTTTGCACAATTATTCCCATAGGTATAAGCGTTATCGTCAAATCTTAATGCATAATTTCCCGGTAAATAATCGGCATCTCCCTTCATTATTATTGAGTTTCCGTGGCATGGGCCTAAATAAAAACCTGTTGGCCTTACATATACGCAAAGAGAGATTTGATTTGCAGGATTGATACTTGGCGAATTGGGAATTTCTATATAATTATCTATACCATTGAAATGGTAAGCACTATTAGCGTTTCCCATTCTATCAGTTGTGAGCGTTGCATTATTGAATACTGGATTATTACCATTGCCGCTGGCATCGTTAGCATTCCCGTTGAAAGGATAATACGCAACAAGGCCATTGGCTAAATTAACCTGGGATTTTGCAATGTACGAATTAAGCAAAAAAAGAAGTAAGATAGTTAGCGATAAACTGAACTTCAATGAATATTATTATCTCATTAAAAATATTACTTTTTGTGTGTAGGTGTTGCTACCAGTTGTAATTTTTAACCAATATACACCACTAAGATTATGAAACGTAACTGGTAACAAATTATTATTTGAAATAATTTCGTCTTTTAAGAAAACAGTTTGACCTGTACTATTTATAAGAGACAACTTCGCTATACCGCTATAACCTTTTATTTGAATTGACAGATTACCCTTTGAAGGATTTGGATATACCAATACAATTTTATTATTATCAGATAAGTAAGCGGTGTTAATTTCTGAATAACTGATTGCATTTGTATTCTCTAAAATTTTAAGTCTATAGTAATAGGTCTGATTTATTGAGACTGTTTTATCAATATATGTGTATGATGATGCTTTATCAGCATTGACCATCCCGATTTCTTTAAAATCAGACCTTGTGGATGTTGACCTTTCTATTGTATAATTTACAATACCACTCTCATTTTCAACATGCCAGCTTAATTTTATCTGTTTGTTAGAGATATTCGTTTCAAAACTAGTTAACGTGACAGGTAAAGGTGAAGCAGAAGGACAAAGTGCTGTTACTTCTTGGCTATTGATTGCACGATTATAGATTCTTACCTCATCTAAATCTGCATTTAACCAATAAGGAAAAGTTGAGTTATTCAATCTCCCAAAAAATAAATTATAGTTATTAGAAAAACCCGTAATAGATGAGTACTCACTATCTATAAGATTTCCGTCCAAATAAAACTTTCCGAGGGAGCCGTTATAGGTATAAACGATACAATACCACTGATCTTTATTAATATAAGGCATGTAACCTGGTGAAGGAGTTTGGGCACTCATACTATAAAAATTTTGATGAATAGTATCAACAATATTCGTGGAACAATTTTGTCCGTATGTATAAGCATTATCATCGAATCGTAATGCATAATTTCCCTGTAAATAATCTGCATCTCCTTTCATAATTATTGAATTTCCATGGCACGGGCCTTTATAAAATCCAGTTGGTCTTATAAGGGCACATAACGAGATTTGATTTACAGGATTAATACTTGTTGAATTTGGAATTTCTATATAATTATTAATCCCATTAAAATGATAAGCATTGTTAGGATTACCTTGTTCATCGTTGGTTAAAGTAGCATTATTAAAAATTGGATTATTGCCATTGCCACTTTCGTCATTAGCATTGCCATTAAAAGGATAGTATGCAACCAGACCACTATCAAGTTTAATTTGCGAAAAAGAAGACAAAACAAGTAAAATAAATAAAGGAAACAGGTAAAATTTTTTCATAAAAAGCAGTTATAAGTTTTGGCTAATAAAAAATGAATATAAGAATTTTTAGGAAATACCTGCATAATTATACGGGGTTATTTTTTTTATTTCCTTTTTTAAAAGATCAGAAATTTTTAAAGTATCTATAAAAGTAACGATGGTTTCTTTTGTAATGACAGAATTAGATCTTGTAAGCTCTTTCAATGCTTCATATGGATTAGGATTATTTTCTCTTCTTAAAATCGTTTGAATTGCCTCAGCTACTACAACTCAATTGTTATCAAGGTCTTCATTAATTTTTTTGAAAGTTTC
This sequence comes from Hanamia sp., assembly GCA_965276925.1. Lineage (GTDB taxonomy): Bacteria > Bacteroidota > Bacteroidia > Chitinophagales > Chitinophagaceae > Ginsengibacter. The sequence goes on along the minus strand of OZ255711.1, from coordinate 3,728,970 downwards.
ACCGAAAGATGCTCCAGCAATAATAATCCCTTTTCAAAATCTCTATAAATACATACATATATTTTTTTCAAAACTTTTATATTTTTTTTCAAATAATTAGGAATTTTAAACTAATAAACTATTTTTATAAAAATTGCTTATGAAATCTATATTGAGTTTATCAGGAATCATTTTGGTTTTTTCTTTGTCAATTACAACATCGTTAACTTCTTGCACAAAAGATAAAACAATTATTGATACTGTATCAGTCACTAAAAATGACACACTAACTGTTAAGGATACTGTGTTAATTAAAGATTCTGCTTTTACTGAAGAGTTACTAACGGCGTTTCCATGGAAAACAACTGAATTGCGTGCTGTATATGGTGGGGATTCTATCTATTATTTTCAGGGAGGGACTAATAACACTACCGGTTTTGGAGACCGTTCAATAGAGACTTACACTTTTAACCCAGATGGTACCGGGTCTTTGTTGGATGCAAATAACTCTTTGCATGGTCTTGTAGATTGGCAATTTGTTAATCCAGAAAAAACAAAACTTACATTTTTAATTCATACAACTTCTTCGCCGTTGTCGACAACTTATTTAATAACATGGGAAAACATTAGATACATGGATGGTAGTATATATACAGATGAATATTATTACGATAGCTATGCACTTAAGTATTATCATGGTCAAGCTATTAGATACCAGGCCAAGTAAACACTAACCTTGGAAATAGCACGACAATAAGATTTATTTATCACCTATAAATTATCTGTGTAAACAATTTTGATTTTTCTGTACTGCTGATTTTATATTTATGAACAATTGGATAGTCACCTGGATTATTTCAATGGTGTTATCGATGAAATAAGAATATATAATAGAGATTTACCCTCTGGAGGGATTCAAGCCCTTAATAATTTAAAGGAATAAATAATTGTAAATTATAAACTTAAACAGCATTATTAAATATTGTCCCCGTATAATTATGCGGGCTTATTTTTTTCAATTCAATTTTTAATTCCGGTGATATTTTCAATCTGTCAATAAACTTATGGATCGCATCTTTGGTTATTGTTGCATTTGATCTGGTCAGTTCTTTCAGTGCCTCATAAGGTTTTGGATATTGTTCCCTTCTCAAAATTGTTTGTATCGCCTCAGCTACCACAGCCCAGTTAGCCTCAAGGTCATCTTTAATTTTATTTTCATTTAATATCAATTTATCCAAACCTTTTTTTATTGAAAAAAAAGAAAGGAAAGTGTGCGCAAATGGTACGCCGATATTTCTTATAACGGTTGAATCTGTAAGATCTCGCTGCAGCCGTGAAACAGGCAGCTTTGCTGAAAGATGCTCCAGCATTGCATTTGCAAGACCCAGGTTGCCTTCTGCATTTTCGAAATCTATAGGATTTATTTTATGTGGCATAGCGCTGCTGCCTGTCTCGCCTTTTTTTATTTGCTGTTTAAAATAATCCATGCTGATGTAGGTCCACACATCGCGACACAGATCAATAAGAATGGTATTAATTCTTTTTATTGCATCAAAATGTGCAGCAAGCATATCATAATGTTCTATCTGCGTGGTGTGTTGCTGTCGCCTGATATGTAATTTCTTTTCAAGAAAATCATTGGCAAAACCGATCCAATCAGTCTTTGGATAAGCCACATAATGTGCATTAAAATTTCCCGTTGCTCCCCCAAACTTTCCTGTAAAAGGAATGTGATTAAACTGTTCAAGCTGGTTAGTAATTCTTTCAGCGAAAACCATGATCTCTTTGCCAAGCTTTGTTGGCGATGCAGGCTGGCCGTGGGTTCTGGCAAGTATGGGAATATTTTTCCATGCTGCAGCAAGCTTTTCAAGGTTATCTTTCAATCCATTTATTGCTGGCAAATATTGTTGCTGTACGCCATCCTTCCACATCAGCGGAATGGCGGTATTATTTATATCCTGAGAGGTTAAGCCAAAATGTATCCATTCCTGCAGATCATCAGCGCCAAGCTCTTTTAATTTTTCTTTTAAAAAATATTCAACTGCTTTCACATCATGATTGGTAATGCTTTCGGTATCTTTTATTTTTTTTGCATCATCAATACTAAAGTTTTCGTAGATGGCAATCAATTGTTTTTTTGAGATAGTATTTAACTTAAAAAATTTTTTTTCCGATAAGAAAATAAAATATTCAATTTCAACTTTTATCCTGTATTTTATTAAGGCATATTCTGAAAAATACAAATCAAGACGAGTAAGTTGATTTCGATAACGGCCATCAATGGGAGAAATAGCAGTAAGTGGTTGAAGTTCCATTTTATTGATTAAATATAGAAGAAAAAACAAGGTGGTGAATCATCTGCATTATATTAATTTTGCGCAAAAAATAAATATACAGGTTTGGATACAAAGATAAGGGTTGGTGCAGTAAGTTATCTGAATACAAAGCCACTGATATATGGATTTGAGCATGGAATGATGAAAGAAAATGTTGACTTGAAAATAGATTTTCCTTCAAGAATTGCTTCAATGCTTTTACAAAATGAAATTGATGTAGGTCTTGTGCCGGTTGCAATCATTCCGCAAATGGAAGAGCATTTTATTATTTCCGATTATTGCATAAGCTGCGATGGCGAGGTGGCAAGCGTGTGTCTTTTCAGCGAAGCGCCTTTACATAAAATAAGAAAAATTTTACTGGATTATCAAAGCAGAACATCTGTTGAGTTGCTAAAAATCATTATTAATGAATACTGGAAACTAACTGTTGAACTTGAACAGGCAGAAGGTAATTATCAATCAAATATATCAGGCACTACTGCTGCTCTTATCATTGGTGACAGGGCTTTGCAGCAAAGAAAAATTTCTACATACATTTATGATCTTGGTTTGCAATGGAAAAAATTTACAGCGTTGCCATTTGTATTTGCAACATGGATTAGTAATAAAAAACTGGATGATGATTTTGTAAGAAATTTTAACGACGTAAATAAATACGGGTTGGAAAAGATAGAAGTTGTGGCTAAAGAAAACGAAACTGAGATTTTTGATATAAGAGATTATTACTCCAGGTATATAAGTTTTAAAATGAGTGAAGAGAAGAAAAAAGCATTGTCTTTTTTTATAACTAAATTATTAATACAAAGAAATGATTCTAAGTATACAAACATTCAATAGCCAATTTATTAATCAATGCATGATCCTGTAAAAGAGTTCGAAAAAGAGAAAACTGAGCAGATACTTTCCAACTCAAAGAATGAACCGCTTAAAAAAGCTGCGCATAAATTTAATGTGGAGTCAAACAAAGCAAAATACTCTTACAATTTTACGTGGATGGGCAGGCCAATTATCCAATATCCACAGGATATAATTGCCATGCAGGAAATTATCTGGCAGGTAAAGCCTGATTTAATAATAGAAACAGGAATTGCTCATGGAGGTTCCATAATTTATTATGCTTCCTTATTAGAACTAATTGGAAAAGGCGAAGTTTTAGGTGTAGACATTGACATTCGTAAACACAATCGTAAAGCAATTGAAGAACATCCGATGTATAAAAGGATACACATGATAGAAGGCTCATCTGTTGAAAAAAATACTGTGGAGAAAGTGAAATCTTATGCGAGGGACAAAGAATCTGTTTTGGTTTGCCTTGATTCAAATCATACACACCAGCATGTGCTTGATGAGTTAAATTTTTATGCTCCATTTGTTACGCAAGGCTCTTACATTGTTGTATTTGATACCATTGTAGAAGATCTTCCGGAAAATTATTTGCCTAACCGTAACTGGAATGTTGGCAACAATCCCAAAACAGCTGTTCATGAATTTTTAAAAAATAATCATGACTTTGAAATAGATACATCTATTGACAACAAGCTTTTAATAAGCGTATGCCCGGATGGCTATTTGAAAAGAATTAACTAATGAACTTGCTTCAAATTCAGGAACCGTGGGTTACATTTTGTATGAGCACATACAAGCGGCCAGAGTTTTTAAGAAAGCAGCTCAATGCTATATTGAACCAGACTTTTACCAATTTTCAAATAATTATTTCGGATAATGATACTGAGGCAAGCGGCGAAGTTGTAGTTAAAAAGATTAATGACAGCAGAATATTGTATGAGTGTAATGGTGAGAATCTTGGGATGGTAAAAAGCTTCAATAAAAGCCTGTATAAAGCTACCTCAGAGTATGTGGTAATGATAACTGATGATGATCCCGTTTATCCTGAAATGCTGCAAACGCTATACGATCTTACGTTAAGCCATCCCGGATACGGCATGTATTTCGGTGGTAATGATAAAGTATATTCTACCGTACAAGCGGCTAAGGTAGCCAACTCCAAAGTGGGAAGAAATTCTCAGCTGGCCAATTTGAATTTAGGCCAAGTACGAATATTTTCGTCCCATGATTTTCCTTTATCTTTTTTGCAGGAAGATTTTGGCGGAGGCATACTTTGGTCTGCAGGTATAGTTAAAAGAAAAATAGCTTTTGAGATTGGCGGAATGCCAGATTATGGCACACCAAATATGGCCGACTGTGCTTATGTAATTTTAGCCGGCAGTTACGAGGGAGCAGTTTTTATAAACACAGCTTTATCGTACCAGTTTATTCATGCAGCTAACTATAGCTTCGGCAGTGCAAACTATGCAGACTTCAGTAACGGCGCCACTTTTTTTTATAAATGGGTAAAAGAGCGCATTCCCAAAGACATCTACGATCCACTTTTAGATAAAAAATTAAAAGACTTTGTAGCAAGAGTGCTGGTATCGTTTTTCATATTTGCTAAAAAAAATATTGCAAATAATCCTGCTACAAAAGATTCTTTTAAAAAATGTGTGAGAAATACTTTTCAAATTCCTTTTATGAGGAAGTGGAAAATTAAATATTGGATAGCGATTTATCTTCCTTTTCTTTTTCCTTTTTTGGTTTGGATAAAGGTAAAAATCTTTAAATAACAGCATTATAAATGGGCGCCTCTGCTCCAAAAATATCAATAATAATTGTCGTACTAAATGGCGTCAAAACGCTTGAAAATGCCATCAATAGCATACTGCAACAAACCTATACAAATTTTGAAATAATTGTAAAAGATGGTTTATCAACCGACGGCACCATTGATATTTTGAAAAGGTATGATTTAAATAATTTTTATTGGGAAAGCGCGCCCGACAAGGGAATATACGATGCTATGAATGAAGCAATAAAAAAAGCACGCGGCGAATGGATATATTTTTTAGGAAGTGATGATACATTGTATAACAGCGAGGTGCTTTTGGAAATATTTGGAACAGAAAGAAACCTGGATTGTGACTTTTTATACGGTAATGTGTATAGTGTTTCATTAAAAAAAAAATACGACGGTAAATTTGATGAAAAAAAAATCCTTTTCAGAAACATTAGCCACCAAAGTATTTTTTATAAAAAAAGTATTCATGAAAAAATTGGTTATTACGACCTCTCTTACAAAATATTTGCAGATTGGCACTTTAATATAAAATGCTTTTTAAATGCTGGTATCAAAAAAAAGTATATTGATATAGTGGTAGCGAATTTTGCAGCAGGTGGTATAAGCGCTTACAATAAAGATGTGCATTTTATAAGAAACTTTTTATTCCGGGAAAACCTGGAAGCGCTAAAAGGCAATGGAATAAAAAAGATGTTTAATATAATATTTTATGATAACTGGTGGAGGCTTGTGCGTAATATGAAGCTCATAAAAGGTAAGGATAATATTGCTAATTATTCCACTGGCAGCTGCCTTCCGAGATCAATTAAAAGAATTTATTTTTTCCAAAAAAAAATACCGCGTAGTGTATTGCGTTTAGGAGTTTTTTCTAAAATTTTTATGCTCATAAGTTACTGCACAAACGTTTGGAATTTTAATAAAGATGTGTAAGATGGAGTGCGATATTACAACTAAGAGCATTTTCTTATAATAAAATACTCTTTACAAAAACATAATAATTTCATAGTATTTATGTTATAAAGGGAAATATTTTTAAAAGAATTCTTTAAAATATAAATCTTTATTTTGCAAAAATGAAAACAGCACTAATCACAGGCGTTACCGGCCAGGACGGAGCCTATTTATCCGAACTCTTATTAAGCAAGGGTTATGAAGTTCATGGTATAAAAAGAAGAAGTTCTCTTTTTAACACAGAGCGTATTGATCATATATATGAAGATCCGCATCGCCCGGATCCGAAATTTAAATTGCACTACGGAGACCTTACTGATTCAACTAATATTATACGTATTATACAAGAGGTGCAGCCGGATGAAATTTATAACCTTGGAGCTATGAGCCATGTGCAGGTAAGTTTTGAAACCCCGGAGTATGCAGCAGATGCTGATGGAATGGGCACGTTACGAATTCTTGAAGCGGTGCGCTTATTAGGCCTTACTAAAAAAACAAAAGTGTATCAGGCTTCTACATCTGAGCTATATGGCCTGGTTCAGGAGATACCTCAAAGTGAGAAAACACCTTTTTACCCGCGTTCGCCTTATGCAGTTGCCAAGCTATATGCTTTCTGGATAATGGTAAACTATCGCGAAGCATATAAAATGTTTGCCTGCAACGGAATATTATTTAATCATGAAAGCCCGCGGCGCGGCGAAACTTTTGTAACAAGAAAGATAACAAGAGGCGTGGCTAAAATAGCTTTGGGCATGCAGGATAAGCTATACCTTGGCAACATGGATGCCCAAAGAGACTGGGGTCATGCAAAAGATTATGTGGAAGCAATGTGGCTCATGTTGCAGCAGGACGAACCTGATGATTATGTGGTAGCAACCGGCGTTACCACTACGGTAAGAAAATTTGTAGAAATGGCTTTTAACGAAGTGGGAATAGAGATTGAATTTAAAGGAAAGGGTGTACACGAAGTTGCCATGGTTAAAAACTGTACCAATCCTGACTTTCAGTTGAAGAAAGGAACTGAAGTTGTAAATGTGGATCCTGAGTATTTCAGGCCTACGGAGGTTGAATTGTTAATAGGTAATCCTGCCAAAGCAAAGGAAAAATTAGGATGGTCTCCGTCGTGTTCGCTCGATACGCTCGTAGGTGAAATGGTAGCGTCCGATCTTGACAGATTTAGAAAAGAAAAGCATCTTATAGAAGGCGGTTTTCTTATTAGCCAGTCTATTGAACATTAATGAACATGAACAAAACGGATAAAATTTATATTGCCGGGCACCGGGGCATGGTGGGCAGTGCCATTGCGCGAAAGTTGCAAAAGGAAGGATTTACAAACATCCTTACTAAAACTTCGGCGGAGCTTGACCTTCGCAGCCAGCAAAGTGTTGGTGATTTTTTTAAAAATGAAAAACCTCAATGTGTTTTTTTGGCTGCTGCAAAAGTAGGTGGTATAATGGCCAACAATACGTATAAAGCAGATTTTTTGTACGACAACCTGATGATAGAATCTAATATCATCGAAGCATCTTATAGAAATGGAGTTGAGAAATTATTGTTTCTTGGTTCATCTTGTATTTACCCGAAGCTGGCACCGCAGCCACTGAAGGAAGAGTACCTGCTTAGTGGTTTTCTTGAGCCAACTAATGAGCCGTACGCCATAGCAAAAATTGCAGGCATTAAACTTTGCGAATATTACCGCGAGCAATATGGTTGCAATTATATTTCTGCCATGCCTACCAATTTATATGGGCCAAATGATAATTACGATCTGCACAATTCGCATGTATTACCTGCTTTAATAAGAAAGTTTCACACTGCAAAAATTAATGGATCGTCCTCTGTAACCCTTTGGGGGAGCGGCTCTCCGAAGAGAGAGTTTTTATACGTTGATGACCTCGCTAATGCTTGTTTTCATTTAATGCAGCATTATAATGAGAAGCAATTTTTAAACATTGGCACCGGTGAAGATTTGACCATTCTTGAAATTGCCAACCTTGTTAAAAGCATTATTGGCTTCGGAGGTGAAATTGAGTGGGACGCATCCAAGCCGGATGGCACGCCAAGAAAACTGATGGATGTAAGCAAGGTGCACGCGCTTGGCTGGAAGCATGAGATAGGTTTGGAAGAAGGTATAACAAAAGCTTATGCCGATTTTATTTCATTGAATATTGTGTGAGGAACCCTGGAGCAGTATTTTTCTGTAGCTATTACAAAAAATTTTTCCGGTAAAATGATTTTCTGCATAATGCCTGCTATTGTTGCCAATAAATTTTAAAAGATCTTTATTACTTGCAAGTCGTTGTAAAATTGTTACTCCTCCGCTTATTATCATTTCTTCAACCGGATCATCAGGCAACAAAAATCCGTTTACCTCATTGGTAATATAATCAGCAATGCCGCCAACAGCCGTAGATACAACCACTTTGCCATAAGCCATCATTTCCATAACTGCTAATGGAAGGCCTTCATAAGCAGAGGTAAGAAGTAACACATCTGCATTTTTATATATCTCCTCTATCTTATTTCTATCTCTTACATTTCCATAAAATGTACAATATGGATAATTATGCGGATTAATTATTTTTTCAACATCACCTACAAATGAAAAGTGTACTCTACTATTAGCGCCACGAATTTTATTAGCAATTGCCGCAATAATGTGTATTCTTTTCTGCGGGGCGCCCCTGCCTACAAATATTACTGAAAGTTCAGAATTTGTAATTGGTTCAAAGTGCGGTATGTCAACTTTGTTATCTATAAAATGAAGCCGGCTATAATATTTTTCTGATAAAATATTTTTTTGATACAAAGCTATGGCGTCTCTTTTAAGTTGCAGCGTACTGAAAATTCTTGCATCGAGATCTTTAATAAAAGCTTGTGTATAATTGAACCATGTATTGAGATGGCATACATCCGCACGAAGTGACTTTTTCTTTATGTGAGGCAGTACTTTATAAAAAAATAAGCTTTCTCCCCCAACTACTATCGGGTTGTCAACTTTATTAATCCATGAAGAGACTATTCCCCTAAAGAAAAAATTTACAAAATGATAGATTTTATTATCGACATACTTGTGAAGATCAATTGTTTTAATTCCCTGATGGGTAAAGAGGCTAAGAAACTCCTTATTCCTGGGTTTTTTAGAAAATATTACTACTGGATTTTTATCTATAAAACACGAACACAAATCTGCACTCACTTTTACTGATCCTCCAATGTCCGCAGACGGGCAAAAAATAAAAACTTCGTGGCGTGTTTTTAAAGAACAAAATATCGAAAACACTTTTCCTGCTAAAACAAAAGGATACATAATTATCGCTTCTAAATGCCTTTTACGAAGAGCAGCTTTATAAGTCATTTTGAGTGATAATATTGTTTTAATAATTTATGCAAATAATCTTCATTAAATATAATTTGTTGTTGGGTAATTATTGGTATAATTAAGGAAATATCAATGGCATAATTATTCCCTTTATTAATACTTGTAATCAGGGCTTTTTTATTCAGGTGTTTTTCTATTTCTTCTACTATAAACCTTACAGGATAGTTTTTAGAGTTAGCTATATTAACAATAGTGTTTGCTTTGGCTTTATCTTTTAAAACACTGTCGGCAATTGAAAACATATCATCTATACCTATTATGTTTCTATGCGCATTTTTCCATATTGTTATTTTATGATTATTAAGAATATTAAAAATAAAATAATTTAAAAGCGTATAAGGATTGTTTGAAGTGCCTGCAAGGTTCGAAACTCTGAAAATTACATAGCTCGAAATTTTTTCTCTGATAAATTCTTCAATTTTCTTTTTATGAATGATATAAGGTGAGAGAGCAAGCTCATTGTCAAATATGCTGCAGGTACTAAAATAAACTAACGTTTTATCGGCGTTATCGGCTGTTATTTGTTTAAGTAAGGTAAATTCTCTATCAAAATTATTTACAGTTTCCTCTTTTGAATTAGAAACGCCTGATGCAAAAATTAAAAATTGGTCACTACCTGCATAACTCTTGAAGCTGTTTGCAATCATTCCGTTACCAATCACCATGTTAATACATATTTATTGTATGTGTTAATGCTTTTGTATTACCTGCGGATACTTTTGTTTTTAAAATAAACGATCAGGGCAGCAAGTAGTATGAGGAAAATAAGGGAATTAGAAATTATTGTAATCATTCTTCCATTAGTATACGAATGTGGCTCGAACCTAAACTCTATCTCATGATCGCCTGCAGGCACAAACATGCCGCGTAAAACATAATCTGTTCTTACATAATCTGCTTTTTGGCCATCAATAAAAGCATTCCATCCTGCCGGATAATATACTTCACTAAGTACGGCAAACTGTGGTGTCTTGCTATGAAAAGCATAATCAATTTTATCATTGATATTTTCTTTTAGCTTTATGGTAGCAGATGTATCAAATACAGGCTGCTGCTTTATTTGAGCCTGGTATCTTTTATCAACCACTGCCGTATCTTTCAGGTTCGTGCTGTCGAGCGCAGCCATTTCTGCATCAGCATTGGCCACATATTTTATGCTCTTTACAAGCCATGCATTTCCAAAAGCATCCGGATTTAGCTGCGCAACAGGCTTACCTGTTTGCGGATTTTGAATAATTATATATTTGGTATTCAGCATATCAAATACCTGCCTGTTTCCTTTCATCAGTTGATTTTCTATAAGATCATTATACAAGCCAAGCATGGCAGGGTGATAGCCACCTATGTTGTTATGATGATAAGATGTTCTTGAGTCACTGTAGAAAGGGCTCGCGGCTGTTTGATCGAACACACGAAAGTTCGCATGATCCGGATCTTTTGATATTTGCTGGTCAGCTTCTGTAGGTATAAATGCCGATTCAAAATCTGAATCATCTGCATAGCTTTCAGAATTTAAATACCTGCTGGCAACACTTAGCAGATCAAAAGATGAAAGAAAAATTAAACCACCAAGCAGAATGGCAGGCTTAATTTTTTTCTTTATAAATAAGCCAACAAGAATAACAGCCAGAGCAATCAATGCAATATTTTTTAGAAGGTCGGCCCCCATCATATCTTTTCTGTCTTCACGAAGCGCACTTACCAGTTGTGAGCTTGTGGCATCAGCCTGCTGCAAAGCCTGCTCTGAAGGCTGCTGCCCTTGCGGAACCTGGTGAAGCATACTTTGCTTAAAGTTATCTTTAAGCGCTTTATCATTACCACCGCTAAAAGATGCAGAGAAATAAAAACCTGCAAGCAAAAGTAAAACCGCACCGGTAACATACACGCTTGCGCGAAGCTTTTTCCATACATAATCATAATCATTTTCATGTAGCAATTTATTAAGCGCTAATACACCAAGAAAAGGAAAGCATAATTGCGGAATGGTTAACGACATCGTTAGCGCCCTGAACTTATTATACAAAGGAAGATGATCGAATATAAAATAATTAATGCCCTTTAAATTTGCGCCCCAGGCCAAAAGAATGCCGATTGCAGACGCAGTTACTATCCACCATTTATACCAGCTTTTTACATAAAATAAACCGAATATAAAAAGGAAGCAAACAATGGCGCCTAAGTATACAGGTCCTGCAGTTGAAGGCTGGTCGCCCCAGTAAGAGCTGCCATTTGCATATTGAACCGCATTTTCTGCCGGCACGCCTCCATCTGTAAGTTTCTCTGCAAATTTCGATGAAGAATTCAGTTCAGTGTTTCTGCTACCGCCGCCATACAAGTCAGGAAGAATAAATGTAAGTGTTTCGGCGAACCCATAGCTCCACCGGAATGCTTCTTCCTTGTCAAGGCCACCCTTTGTTTTGTTGGATGGGTTATCCTGTTGCGTAAGTTCCGATCTGCCACCGCGTGTGCTTTCCTTAGCGTATTCAAATGTGGGAAGTAAGCTGATAGCGCTGCAAGCAAGCCCCAGCAAGCCAGCCACCAGAGCCAATCCTATGCTTTTGAACGCTTCAGGCATTTGCTTTTCCTTATAACTTTTTATTAAAAAAGATATAGCCATTACCAGTGCAATTATCAAAGTATAAAATACCATTTGTACATGATTTTGTCCAATCATTAATGTGGCAAACAAGGCAGTAACTGAAAAGCCTGCCCAATATTTTTTTTGAAAAAGTAACAACAATCCTGCGAGCACCGCCGGCATAAATCCTATAGAAAACATTTGTGTATTATGCCCTACTTCTATAATAATCGGATCGAAAGTGGCATAAGCATAAGCAAGACCACCCATGATGCTTACCCACGAATTGGCACCCGCAACAATGCATAAAAAATAAAAACAAATACAGGCAAGAAAGAAAAAATTTATAGGCTGTGGGAGCCCCAGCGTGATGACATAAAACAGGTAACCTACCTGCAGGTTCGTTCTCGCATCCAGCGCTATCTGGTAGGCAGGCATACCGCTGTACATGCTGTTCGTCCACAAAGGATAATGGCCATATTTTTCTTTAAACTCCACCGATTGCTGGCTCATGCCGCGCCAGCCCTGTATATCCTGCTGCGTTACCACTTTGCCCTGCAATGCAGGCTTACAATATATTACAGCCACTGCCACAAAAACCACCACAGCAATTATATGCGGCAACAGCTTTTTTATATTAAAATTCTTCATGTACTTTCTTTAAAAAAGCAAAGTAAAAGTTTTATGCCAAAGGGTTCAAATAAAGTTTGTATAAGGTTTATGGCTGGTAAAAAAAGGTATCGGATAGTGCACTGTTCAGGGGCTCTCATCGTTCCGTTCTTTATTCAGCTACAGTTCGGGCTGTTCGCTGCAAGTCCGGCACAAAGGCTTTAGCACAAAGCCTCACCGGGCTTTCCGACTTCCATCCCGCAGCCCTTCAGCCACATAACATTATTCAGCTTTTACCACAGCATTTAAAGGAAATTCAAAACCTCCTCATGCTTTAAATTATCCATTATCAATTATCAATTATCAATTATCAATTATCAATTATCCATTGTTCATTATAAGCCCTATCTTAGTTTTTTACAAACATCTTATGGCGCTAAGCAGAATATGGGCGGCTTTTATAATTGTAGCTGTGCTTACAGCTTCCTTTCAATGTGTTTTTATAAAAGGCAATGCCGGTATTTTCAGCCACATGGTTTCAGGAAGATCCGGCGATACGTCGCATACGCAAACCCTTGATAGCACAGCTCTTTCAGCCACTTTGCTCCATACGTTGCAAAACGGAAAAGCAGTTGCCAGCGGTAATTATAAGTATCTAAAAACGCCCGATGGCAAATATATTTCTTATAGTGAGCAAAGCGGCGACGGCATTATTGCTACCGCCAAATCATCTGTTGATATAGCTATAAACCTGATAGGAATTATGGCACTTTTTATGGGTTTTATGAGCATAGCCGAAAAGGCAGGCGGCATAAGGCTGTTATCAAAAATCGTCGGTCCGTTCTTTTCAAAACTATTCCCTGAACTACCAAAAGATCATCCGGCAATGGGACACATGGTTATGAATTTTTCTGCCAACCTTCTTGGCCTTGATAATGCTGCCACTCCATTCGGTTTAAAAGCTATGGAAAGCCTCCAGGCAATCAATCCAAAAAAAGATACCGCCTCCAACGCACAAATCATGTTCCTTTGTTTGCACGCATCGGGGCTTACATTAATTCCTGTAAGCATCATAGCCATAAGGGCTTCCTTAAAAGCTGCCAACCCCACTGACATTTTTATACCCTGCATGATCGCCACTTTTTGTGCAACCATTGCATCCATGATTATTGTTTCTTTCAAACAAAAGATAAATCTTTTTCAACCGGTTATTCTTTTGTGGATTGGTGGTTTATCCGCTATTATTGCCGCATTGATCCTTTACCTTAAAACCATTGATTATGCTGGTGTTCAAACGTTTTCGGGCTTACTAAGCAATGGCTTAATACTGCTTATTTTTTTATTAATTACACTTGGCGGTTTATATAAAAACATAAACATTTTTGATGCCTTTGTTGAAGGTGCTAAAGGCGGCTTTGAAACTGCTGTTCGCATCATTCCTTATCTTGTTGGTATGCTGGTGGCTATAAGTATGTTGCGCACAAGTGGCACATTCGACATCATTATAAATGGCATCAGCCATCTCTTTGCATCGTTGGGGTTAGATACAAAATTTGTAGCCGGCCTGCCAACCGCCTTGGTAAAACCTTTAAGCGGCAGTGCAGCAAGAGGTATGATGATTGATACCATCAATACCTATGGCGCAGATTCTTTTGCAGGAAGATTGTCTTCTGTTTTACAAGGCTCTTCTGATACCACTTTCTATGTCGTTGCTGTATACTTTGGTTCAGTTTCTATAAAAAATACAAGATACTCCATCGGCGCTATGTTGCTTGCCGATCTTGTGGGCATTATAAGTTCTATACTCCTTTGTTATCTGTTTTTTGGAGATGCTTAACTATTGCACTGGACTAATTAATAGAAATTAGGTTGATACACTGTACTAATTAATAGAAATTAGGTTGGTACACTGGACTAATTTGCATTATTTTGCAAAACAATTTTTTATAAATGGAAATTCCAAGATTAATCGAAAGTCAGATACTAAAGCAAATTGGTAAACAAAAAGTTGTATTGCTTTATGGAACAAGACGAACAGGAAAATCTACAATAATTGAAAACATTGCATCTAAAAATGAAAAAAATACCATCCTGTTTCAGGGTGAGGATATGGATGTAGCGAGGCTTTTACAAAAAAAGACTGTTGCAAATTATAAACGCTTAGCAAAAGGGAAAAAGATAGTTATAATTGATGAAGCACAGGCTATTACTGGCATTGGTTATATTTTAAAACTAATGATAGATACAGTAAAAGGCATTACAATTATTGCGACAGGCAGCAGTAGCTTCGATCTGCAAAATTCAACAGGTGAGCCTTTGGTAGGCAGAAATCTTGTATATCAGTTATATCCTATTGCACAAGCTGAACTGTCTGCCATACAAAATTATCTTGTTACTGTTAATGACCTTGAAGAAAGATTAATATACGGTAGCTATCCGGAGCTATGGCATTTGGAAAATAATGAAGAAAGAGAAAGCTATTTAAAAAACCTGGTGAACAGTTATTTGCTAAAAGATATTTTGATAATGGAAAATATAAAAGGCGCCGATGTTTTATACAAGCTGTTACAGTTGTTAGCCTTTCAGGTGGGCAGCCAGGTTAGCACTGTAGAACTTGGTAACAGCCTGCAATTAAACAGGCAAACGGTAGATAGATATATGGATCTTTTGTCGAAAGTTTTTATTATTTATCCTTTATCTGGTTACAGCAATAATTTAAGAAAAGAGGTTAGTAAAAGTAAGAAGTGGTATTTCTATGATAATGGTATTCGTAATGCGCTTATTTCAAATTTTAATCCGTTGGTGAAACGAAATGATGTTGGCCTGCTTTGGGAACAATACTTTTTAAGCGAAAGAATAAAGTACAATAGTTATAAAGGTTATTTTCCTAAATATTTTTTTTGGCGCACCTACGATGGCCAGGAAATTGATCTTTTGGAATTAAACAATAAACAGAAACTTCAGGCACTCGAATGTAAATGGAAAGAAAGTAAATTTAAAGTTCCACCAGCCTTCTCAAAAGCATATCCTAAAGCCACTTTCCATGTTATTAATAAAGAAAATTACCTTGATTGGATAACAGAAAAGATGTAATGAAATGATGAGTTTTAAAATAAATTAAAAATAATATTGCAGATAAAAATTATTTGTAATGATGGTTGATTCGTTTTTTATGATACATTTTTTTTACAGGCTGGTAAACCTTATTCTCATTTCCTGTATTTTCTGCCTGGGCTGAAGTGCCCCGTTCGTCGTCTTCCATCACTGATGATGGTTCAAATATTTCAGTCATTTTTTTTGCCTGATAAATGGCATGATTAAACTTATTACCCAAAACTATTATGGTTACTGAGTCTTGTATCATTCTTAAAAAAACAGTGTTGTTGCCATGCCACCATCCGTTGTGGTAAATAATTTTTTTACCATTCGGATACACATTCATTCTCCATCCATAACCATAGTTTCTTATGCCGGGCTTTTCATTGCTATAAGGCGTGTAAGCTTCGTCCAGCGTGGCTTTCGTGAACATCTCACTGGTATACATACACTGGTCCCATTTTAGTAAATCTTCCGGGGTGCTGTACACATTTTTATCGCCAAAGCCAGTATCTAAATAAGTAAGTTTTTCCAACCTTCCTCTTGCATCAAACGAAGGCATGGCAGTGGCGCTGTCCTTCATATTGAACACATACGTATCATCCATGTGAAGTGGCGTAAAAAAAGTTGTTTGCAAAAAATCAGCATAACTTTTACCCGATGCTTTTTGAATAATAAGGCCTAGCAAAGCATAGTTGGTGTTACAATATTCAAAGTGGGTGCCCGCCCTGCTGTTTACCGGCGGCTTATATTGTATCATATAATTAAGCATATCATCATTGCTGCAATATTGTTTTTTGTTCCACCCAAGTTTTTCCATAAAATAAATATAATTGGGCAAACCGCTCCTGTGGCTTAGCAGCAGTTTCACCGTTACGTTGTCATACGGAAAAGAAGGAAAGAATTTTTTTACATCATCATCAAGCTTCAGCTTACCCATTTCTATCAACTTTAAGGTAGCCATTGCTGTAAATGTTTTTGATACAGAAGCGAGGTGAAATGCGCTGTGAGGTGTAAGAGAATCTTTTTTGAATAAATTAAAATAACCGTGATAACCTTCAAAGATCACCGTGCCTTTTTTAGCAACTATGATGCCTCCGTTGAAGCCGCTTCTCAGTAAGGTGTTATTATAAAAATCCTGCACAGCATTATGGTACCGGTTAAATTCATCTTTGGCTATAACGCCCGGTGCTGGCGGTATATAACGCGCTGTGGTATCGCGAACTGTTTCTTTAAGTTTATTTGCATTGCCGGTATTGCAAGATGCAAAAATCACAGAAATAAATAGGGGAATAATGAGGCGCCTGTAAGCATTCATAGAAAAAACATTCATAGTGTAAGGAGACTATATTTGCAATATTACATACAAAAATTATGGCTGAGAAAAAGACTACCAGTTATCCTAAAGAAAAAATTAATATACTTTTTCTGGAGAATATAAGTATAACGGCGGCGAAGAAATTTTATGATGCAGGCTACACAAATGTTAAGCAAATTTCAGGCGCCTTAAGCGAAAAAGATCTTATAAAAGAAATTAAAAATGTTCACCTTTTAGGCATCAGGTCTAAATCGAAGATTACAAAAGAAGTGCTCAGCAATGCAACGAAGCTACAGGCAATTGGTTGCTTTTGCATTGGCATAAACCAGGTAGATATTGAGGCAGCAACAAAAAAAGGCATCACTCTTTTTAATGCGCCGTATTCTAATACCCGCTCTGTTGCTGAGCTGGTGATTGCTTCTTCCATAATGCTGGTAAGAAAAATACCTGATAAAAATAAAGCAGCGCACGAAGGCAAATGGATAAAAGATTCCAAAGGCAGCCATGAATTAAGAGGTAAAACGCTGGGCATAATTGGTTATGGAAACATAGGCTCACAAGTAAGCGTGCTCGCAGAAAGCTTAGGCATGAAGGTTATCTTTTATGATACAGAAACCAAGATGCCTTTGGGCAATGCAGAAGCTAAATCATCGCTGAAAGAACTGCTGCGCCTTGCTGATGTGATAACGCTTCATGTGCCCGACCTGCCCACCACAAGAAATATTATAAATAAAACAACTTTAAAATATTGCAAGCCCACAGCCATTCTTATTAATTACGCGCGCGGCCAGGTGGTGGACATACCTGCTTTAAAAAATGCGTTGATAAATAATGAGCTTGGTGGCGCAGCCATAGATGTGTTTCCTGTGGAGCCTGAGAAAACAGGCGATGAATTTATAACACCTTTGCAAGGCGTTAGCAATGTGATATTAACTCCACACATTGGCGGCTCTACTGAAGAAGCGCAGGCAAACATTGGCGAAGACGTAAGCAGCAAGCTCTTTAATTTTTTAGAAAAAGGAATAACCAACGGCTCGCATACTACGCCTGCTTTAAGCCTGCCACCGCAGGAAGGCACGCACCGCATTCTGCATATTCATAACAATGTGCCCGGTGTGCTTTCTGAGATCAATACACAGCTTTCTTTGCATAAAATAAATATATTGGCACAATACCTCAAAACCAATGAGGACATAGGTTACGTGGTGCTCGATGTAAGTAAAAATATTTCAAAGGATGCTTTAGAGCTATTAAAAGAAGTAAAGGAAACAATTAAGGTAAGATTATTGTATTGACAGCCGCTAACCCGAAAGGGGATTAATGTAATTGATCTGATTGGTTTCTACCAACCATTTGAAAACTTAAAACATATTCTTTTCAATTTTTTTTAAAATGCTTTTATGCAAAATGTAAATCATCCTGCTTCTCCCGTGATTACCCAGGCAGTGAATAGTGGGCAGAAAGTTATAATTATTGGTGGCGGCTTCGCAGGGTTAAAGCTTGCAAGACGATTGGAAAAAAATAAAAATTTCGATATAATGCTTATAGACCGCTTCAATTTTCACCAGTTTCAGCCATTGTTTTACCAGGTGGCTACAGCAGGCCTTGATGCCAGTAATATTTCTTTTCCATTAAGAAAAGCCTTTCAGCAAGAAAAGAATGTTCATTTCCGCATGGCACAGGTTAAGTCAATAAACACTGCAGAAAAAAAAGTTATTTCAGATGATGAAACATTTTCTTATGACATACTTATTATAGCCACCGGTGCAGATACCAATTTTTTTGGAAATGATGCCCTGGCGCATTGCTGCTACCCCATGAAAAGCTCTGTGGAAGCCTTGCAAATAAAATACAGGTTGCTTAAAAATATGGAAGATGCCTTGTATGCAAAAGATGCCAAAGAGCTGCAAAGCCTTATGACAGTGGTTCTCGTAGGCGGAGGCCCGACAGGCGTAGAAATGAGCGGCGCCATTGCAGATATGCGAAGATTTGTTTTTCCTAAAGATTATCCTGAGCTTGATTTCAGTAAAATGAAAATTTATTTGCTGGAGGGAAGCCCCAAAACATTAGGCAACATGAGCGAAAAATCCAGCCAGAATTCGCTGGATTATTTAACCAGGCTGGGCGTGATAGTAAAAACAGGAACTGTAGTGGAAAGCTATGATGGCAAAACAATTAAAACAAAAACAGGTGAAACTATTGACACCTCAATGGTGATATGGGCTGCGGGCATAAAAGGTAATGTCCCTGATGGCATTGATAAAAGCTTAATTGTAAAAGGCAATCGCATAAAGGTTGACCGTTACAATAAAGTGATGGGTTTTGATGAGGTGTATGCCATTGGCGATGTGGCTAATATGGAAACTGAAAAATATCCGCATGGCCACCCGCAAGTGGCGTCAGTGGCCATTGCACAAGGCGACGCATTGGCAAAAAATCTTATTAAAATACAAAAAAAAGATACATCAGTAAAAGAATTTGAGTACCACGACAAAGGCTCTATGGCAACCGTTGGGCGCAACCTTGCAGTGGTTGACCTGCCAAAACCGAAGTTACATTTCAAAGGTTTTTTTGCATGGATAATCTGGATGACACTTCATCTTTTTTTATTGCTTGGCGTAAAAAACAAAGTAGCTGTTTTCTTTAACTGGCTATATAACTATGCCACCTACGACCAGAACCTGCGATTAATATTCCGCGCTTTTAAAAAACCTGCGATGCCTGCTAACCTTAAATAAATAAAAGTTTATACGTCTGTTCTCTTTTCCTTCAGAAGAAGGGGTTGGAGATGAGGTCTTTTACTATTCCACATTATGTAATAAATATTACATTGAATCATTTCTTAAGATTGATCTTTGCATCTTAAATTTTAAAAAATAATTTATGAAAATAATAGTAACAGGTTCGTTAGGTCACATCAGCAAGCCACTGATAGAAAAATTGGTGCAAAAAGGTAATGATGTTACCGTTGTTAGCAGCAAGCCCGAAAAGCAAAAAGACATTGAAGCTTTGGGTGCAAAAGCTGCCATTGGTTCGATAGATGATGTAGCTTTTCTCACCAACACATTCAAAGGCGCAGATGTGGTGTATTGCATGACACCGCCTGATTTTTCTAAAGCCGACCAGGTTGCATACAACAGCCAGATGGGGCGCAATTATGCAGAAGCCATCAAAGCTTCGGGTGTAAAACGTGCCATCTATTTAAGTTCTTTCGGTGCACACAACAGCACTGGCGTTGGTCTTATTGTAGGAGCGCACAATGCAGAGCAGGCATTGGGTGAATTAAAAGATGTAGTCATCACTTTCATGCGCCCCACGTCATTCTATTATAACTTCAATAATTACATTCCAATTATACAAAATGCAGGTTTTATCGCCTCTAATTATGGCGGCGATGACATGCTGCAAATGGTAGCACCGAAAGATATTGCTACAGCCATTGCTGATGAAATAGAAAACGCTAAAGATGGTCATACAGTACGCTATGTATGCAGCGATGAGCGCACTTGTAACGAGGTTGCATCAGTGCTTGGCCACGCCATTGGCAAACCCGATTTGAAATGGAACCTGATTAGCGATGAACAAACGCAAGCCGGATTTGAAAGTGCGGGATTGCCAAAAGTAACAGCTGCACAACTCACCGAAATGTATGCGGGTTTGCACAACGGCAGGATGGCGGAAGATTATCTTAAAAACCGTCCTGCAGAAATGGGTAAAATAAAATTGGAAGAAGCTGCAAAAGAATTTGCGGTTGCTTATAATCAACAAACAAATCATCATTAAAAAATAAACAAGATGAGTGCTAAAAATAAAATTGCTTTGGTAACAGGTGGCAGCCGCGGACTTGGAAAAAATATGGTCTTGGCACTTGCAAAAAAAGGGCTTGACATTGTGCTAACCTATAACACTAATAAAGAAGCGGCAGATAAAGTTGTTGATGAAGTTACATCACTTGGACAAAAAGCAGTTGCCTTTCAGTTAGACACAAGCAACGTAAAATCGTTTGATGATTTTATACAACAGGTAACTGGGCATTTGCAGAAAGAAACCGGAAATACAAATTTTGATTTTCTTATCAATAACGCAGGCACGGCTTTGTATGCACTTGTAAAAGATACAACTGAAGAACAGATGGATGCAATCTTCAACATTCATTATAAGGGCGTATTCTTTCTCACACAAAAAGCGTTGCCTTTTATGAACGACGGCGGAGGAATCATTAATATTTCATCAGGATTGGCCCGCGTAACTTTTCCCGGTTCTTCTGTATATGCTTCAATGAAAAGTGCAGTTGAAACTACTACACGTTACCTGGCAAAAGAATTAGGCTCAAGAAAAATTCGTGTAAATGTGGTTGCACCGGGCGCTATTGAAACTGATTTTGGTGGTGGCCGCACCCGTGATAATAAAGAAATAAATGCACAGATTGCAAGCATCACAGCTTTAGGTCGTGTTGGTTTGCCTGATGATATTGGCGGCGTGGTTGCCTTCCTTTGTACGGAAGATGCAAGGTGGATTAATGGCCAACGTATTGAGGTTGCCGGCGGAATGCAATTGTAACATTTAATAAAAGTGCAACGAGTGAATAACGCAAAAAAGCGCATTAAGAAAAGTATTATTTGAATCTATAATTGTAATGTTTTCAAATAAAGATATACCTCCACAGAGTGGCAAAACTTTTATTGTTACGGGTGCTAATACCGGTTTAGGCTTTGAAACTGCGCTTGCTTTATATAAACTTGATGCAAACATTATAGTTGCCTGCAGAGATCTGCAAAAGTCGGAACAAGCCATCGTTAAATTAAAGAAGTCCGGTGGTAATGGTACTCTTGAAACAGGCGTTTTGGACTTGTCAGACTTAAATACTGTGGAGCATTTTGCAAATGCATTTCTGCAAAATCATCAGCGATTAGACGTTTTAATTAACAATGCAGCAGTGGCCACCCCGCCGGCTATGCTTACAACGCAGGGTTTTGAACTTCAGTTTGGAGTCAATTTTTTAGGGCATTTCGCATTAGCAGGGCTCTTATATCCATTGTTGAAAGCAACAAAAGGCTCACGCATTATTTCATTAACAAGCAATGGCTATCAGAATACAACTATTGATTTTGATAATTTAAGATCAGAAAAAGATTATGATCCCTTGCGGGAATACAGGCAAAGCAAGTTGGCTACTTTGATTTTTGCAATTGAATTGAACCGAAAAATTATTGCAAAAGGCCAGCAAGTGCTTTCTATTGCCGTGCAGCCCGGCGCAAATAAAACAGACCTTACGAGGCACTCAACCAAAGAAGAAATTGCTAAAGGAATTGAAAGAATCGGAAATTTTATGGAACCCTGGCAGGGAGCCTTATGCACTTTGTATGCAAGTGTTTCTAATGAAGCACAAGCAGGAAATATGTATGAACCGGATGGCAACAATGGTTTCAGCGGATATCCAACTTTGGCAACAATTCAAAAAAATGCAAAGGATACTGTTGTTGCTAAACAACTTTGGGAATTGGCTGAAAAGATAACTGGTATCTATTTTCCTGATTAACAATATATGCAGGAAGGACTGGAAGATGTAGGATTGCCAAAAATGTTTGTCGCGCATAAGCGGCCACTTTTATTTTACAGAGAATGAAGTAGTGCAAACTTTATTAAAAACATAGCTGATACTGTGTTCTATTTTTTCAACAGGCAATAAAAAGTATAGAATAGTGTTGTATTAAAAAGATATTCAAACGTCTTTTGTAGTACAATTTTTTGGTAAATATTTACATTACATTTAAACTACTTTTAGCATTTTTCGTATATATTTATGAGCTGAATTTTACACAAAACTTATCTGCTTAAGCATTTTAAATATTTTTCTAAACATCGAATACTCTTGAAAAGATCCTTTATCATTTTATTTCTTTTTTCCTTTTATATAAATTCTTTTGCGCAGCCTGTTAGCAAAGTTTTAACTCCGGTAAATAAAAAGAACCGCTGCCTTACCATGGATGTGATGGAAGAGCAGCTAAGGAAAGATCCTACGTTGTTTTCTAAATGGCAGGCGGAAGGGGAAAAGCAGTACCAGCTTTATCTGCAGAGAAAGGCTTCCCTGCGTACCGCTGGTGCTCAATCATCTGTTATTATTATACCTGTTGTATTTCATTTGATAGATTCAGCCCAGGTTTTAGCCGGCATTACAGATAGAGACCTGTATGAGCAAATTGAAATATTGAATAAAGATTATGCAGGCGAAAAGGCAGATTTTTATAGAAATGTTATCCCTTCTCAAATAGCAAATTTAATAGGACGGGTATCTTTTAAATTTGTTCTTGCAAGGCGTGCGCCTAATGGCACTCTTACATCAGGTATTGAAAGAAGAGTAAATACTACACCAGACCACATCAGCATAAAATCTTATGCGGGCGGTGGTCTTGATGAGTGGGATACTTCCAGATATTTAAATGTGTGGGCAGGCACATTTACAGGAAGCGATGATGGCTTGCTTGGTATCGCTACATTTCCTTTTACGACAGGCCAGGGCGGTCAGGGAGTGGTAATTAATATTTCCACTTTGCCTTATACAAGCCCTACCTCGCGCAGTTATTATCCTGAGTATGATGAAGCGGCAACCCTTTCTCATGAAATAGGCCATTACTTTTATTTGTTTCATACGTTTGGCGATGAAACTGTTTGTAACAATGTAGATTTCAGGTTACAAGCCGGATGGCCTTTGCCGGCAGGGGACGGTACTGAGGGAGACGATACGCCGCCCCAGCAGGAAGGTCCGGGAGATGCATATTTCGGTAACCCAAGCTTGAATTATTCAGACGGCTGCAGCGATCCTTCTTATGGAATCGTATATGGTAGTTTTATGAACTACTACGATGACCGTGCTTTATTTATGTTTACCGGAGGTATGAAAAAAAGAATGGAAGATTGCATCAATCTGTACCGGCCAGGATTGTTAACCACAAACGGAGCTACACCTCCGCTGCCAGTAACGGACGCATTTATGGTAAATGTAACACCGCGTGGCATTCCTGAAAAGCGCGCATTTATAGTAAATAATTCTGCATTCACTGCCCAGGTTAGAAATGAAGGAAATACTATATTAACAAGCGTTACAGTAAATGTACAGTTAGACGGAGGCGTTGCAAATTCAACAATGTTCCCATTGTTGTTATCGCCTGGTGCAGATACTATCTTGCAGCTTGCTAACATAAACGCTCTTGCCGGAAAGCATACCTTAAAAGTGTATACTTCTTCGCCAAATAATGTGAGCGATACTTTTACCAATAACGATACTTTATATTCATACATTTACATACAGACAGGTACCGCATCCTTACCTTTTACCGAAAGCTTTAGTGGCACTACGTTTCCGCCGGCAGGCTGGCAAATATGGAACCCTAATAATAATATTACATGGACACAGGATGCCGTGTCCGGGCACCAAGCTGCTGGTTCAGCAACTGTGCAAAACGTAAGTTATGATGGCCCGGGGCAATTAGATGATTTGATAACGCCTGCAATAGATTTAGGAGGTGTTGATTCGGTGAATCTGACTTTCAGTGTGGCTTATGCCGTGCCAGATATAACTGACGTGCCTTTATGGGATGGCCTCGAGGTTTATGTATCAGGCGATGGCGGCATTACTTACCATTTTGTTTATAAAAAAACAGGCAACCAGTTAAAAACCAATCCCCCTGCATTAAGCACGCCTTTCTCTGCAACGCCCGCCCAGCAATCGTTGTGGCGAACTGAGCAAATAAATGTGTCTCCATACATAGTACCGGGGATGCCAATGATCATAAAGTTTCGTAATACCTGTGCTCATGGTAATAATTTATACATTGATGATGTTTCTTTAAAATCTCTTGCCATTGCAAACAGAGACGTTTCTCCTGTAAGCATAGCAGGTGTAGCCACTATAAATTGTACAGGAAACATATCTCCAACTGTATCATTTACCTCTAATGGCCTGGATACCATACATAGCCTTACTCTTAATTATAAAATTGATAATAGCAGCTCAGACAGTATTTTATGGAATGGAACACTAATACGCAACCAGGTTATTCAATTTCCGCTGGGAGCAATTTCCGGCATTGCAAGCGGCACACATACATTAACTATTTATACTTCCAATCCTAACGGACTTGCTGACCAGGTGCCTGCAAACGATACAGTGAAACAGGTATTTTCTGTACCTGCAATTGTGGATGCTCCTGTTTTCGAAGGTTTTGAAGAAACTGCTTTTCCGCCGGCAAACTGGATAGTTGATAATCCGGATGCATCGCTAACCTGGGAGAGAACAACCGCTGCCGCAAAAAGCGGGGCGGCTTCTATGGTTATAAGAAATTATGATTACCTGGGTACAAATAATGTTGACCGTTTTATTTCGCCTATTGTAAAATACAATGCATCGGTGGATTCATTCTTTGTTTCTTTTGATTATGCCTATTCGCAGGGCATCAACAGCTCTTCCAGCGGATTGCCTCTCGATACGCTTGAGCTCCAGCTCACTACCGATTGCGGCAACACGGTAACCACTTTATGGAAGAAATGGGGTGAAGACCTGCAAACTACAGGCGACTCTGTGAGTTCAATAACTTCACGATTTATTCCAAAAAGTAATCAATGGAAGAGTGCTAATATTTATCTCAGTCCTTTAATTGGCACACAAAATTTCCAGGTTTATTTTGTTGCAAAAAGTAATAATCAAAATAATTTATACATTGATAATATAGACATTTATACCAAAACAGTTCCGGCACTTGTAAAGAGCCAGGGTTACCTTATTTACCCCAATCCTTTTACCAGCACGGTTTTAATTCGCAACTACCGCGTGCCCACTTCCTTGCAAAATATATTTATTTATAACTCAATAGGGCAGTTGGTTTGGAAAGATGCGCTCAATGGTACGGGCATTACGGAAATGACAGTGAACCTAAGCAAATTTCCTTCAGGAATGTATATTGTAAAAATGCAATACACAGAAAAAACAGTAGTGGAGAAAATAATAAAGCAGTAGAAAGCGGTGAATTTTATTCCGCATAAACATAACTGTTATTTTGTAGTTGTAAAGAACTTACAAAATTAACCGAGCATACATCCGCAGCTGTAATTATTAAATATTTATGATACTAAAGTAAGAGTGGAAAATTATTGATTTATCCTTTTATATTTTTCTATATTAATGCGGTTCACGCCAATGCTGTCAATCTTTTCTAAACCTTTCTGAATTAGCGTATCATTTTTTATAGTTATTGTAAAATTAAAACTGCTGCCTTCCCATTCCCTGGCGTTGCAATATTCCAGATGCTCCGTATACAGGCTATCCGTTAGGCTATATACGCCGCCGCCCGAAGAAAAAAAAGCATTTGAAGTATCCTTTCCTTTATTAAGATCATGGCCTAAAAAAGCAAAATGAGTATCATTGATAATTTTAATAAAAGATTTGCCTTTACTATAGTCTGTTACTGTAGTATCCTGTTTTTGAATAGTAATACCCGTTATTAATCTCCAGGTGCCTTGCAGTGGCAGTATATCCTTTTTTGTTGAAGACTGTTGCGAAGATTGATTACACGAAAAAAATAATAGTAACATAATGGCGCTTACAATCTTCATTTTATTTTAATTAAAATTTATTAAAAGAGTTTTGGTTTGGAAATCAAATAAATGCAGGCTTAATGTAAGTATAGCCTAATCTGATTATTAAGTATTGAAATATAACATTTATTTTGTTTCACAACTTAATTGATCTGAATTAGCTTTCGCTTTATCAGCGTAGTATTTTGATAAAAAATCTTTTTTTGAATCGCGGTAAGAAGATACCATTCCCAACTTATAAAGGCAATAAATATATATCCAGGCCAAATCTAATTGGTAAGGTAAAAAGCCGGCACGGGCGCTTGCCGGGTACAAGTGATGGTTGTTATGCCATTCTCCTGCAAACAGGCCTGGCCTTGTTTGGTTTATAGAAAGATTGCTTCTGTCGAAATCAATGCCATCTATATGTTTTTTCTCGCCTTTGCCATGTCCTGTATAATTGAAAGCCCTTACCAGCACAAACCAAAACATAGCGCCGCTAAACAAGGCACATGCAAGAGCATTGCCGCCAATAAAATAAAATGCAGCATACCAAAATGCCCAGTTAAGCAGCCACAGGCTTATGGTGTATGCCGGAGATGCAATAGAACCCCATTTTTTATATTGCTCGTACGTGTTAATCTTCACGCCTGAATGCTGAATAAAACGTGAGGCTTTTGCATAATCACTTTCAGTAAGATTTTTTGATATGCTCTGGTGGTTCACATCAGAAAGCATGCAATAAAAGAAGCCACCTTGCGGGTTGTAAGGGTCTCCCGGCTCATCTGATTTGGAATGATGCACATGGTGAGACACCACATATATTTCTTCCGGAAAAGTGCGCAGCACAAGGTTTTGCGTAATAAAGCGCCAGACATTGTTACTGAATGTATAAGACCGGTGTGTGCAATATCTGTGAAACCAGATAGTGCCATGTGTTGCCATTATAATCATGCTGTAAAACATAGCCAGCAGTGCCAGGCCGATAGAAAAATATTTAACTATAAAAACTACTGCAAAAGGTATCATACATACAGCCATAAGCCAGCTCATAAGAGATATCCAATTGCGTTTATTTTTAAAAATATTAATACGGGTAAAAGCTTCTTTATAAAGCTGGCCTACAGTAGGTTTCACAAGTTCTCCACGCTCATCTTTCCATCCATACGAAGGTTCCTGAAGTACTTCATCAATAAATGGCATAGTAATTTTTTATGATTGATATATAAAAGAAAGTGATATTGAATAATGTCATAATGTACGTGATTATTTTATACGCAGACCTCTTGCTGAACTTATAAGAGTTCATTTAACATAAAAAGTAGAATAATTCTATCAGAAAATGTTTTGGTCAAGTCATTCTTTTTAAATCTCCGCATATTTGCTTTTCATCTTCACCTGATAAATTTAGATCCAATAAATATTTCAGGGTTTGGATGAATAACATTCTTTGTTTTGAAAAACTTTATAAAAAGGAGTGAGAATAAAAAAAATAAGCACTGCAACATCTTAATGCTTACATTCTTCTTTTAGAAGAACTTTTCTCATCCGCAGAATTATTAAATAAAGATAACGGTAAAGACTTGACCGAAAAAATTTACATACTCATTTTGTAGAAATTTTTAAATAAAAAGCTTAATAATTATTATTAATATTTATGCTTTATAGATAAAGCAAGCATCAGGATTATGCGGCACTAAATTTGAAACGGTTTAAAAAAAATTTTATGGCCAAATCTTTAAGCACAAAAAAAACTACTATTAAAACTAACTCTTCCAAAAATGCTGAACATACAAAAACGAAAGAAACTGACTCTGCAGTATATGTTGATGATTCAGAAAATGAAGATGGTTTAGCAAAATTATTTACTGATGGCATAAAAGATATTTACTGGGCAGAAAATGCGCTGGTAAAGGCTTTGCCTAAAATGGCATCTGCCGCCGCATCTGTTGATTTGAAAAAGGCAATTGAAAATCATCTGCAACAAACTAAAAACCATGTAAGCCGCCTGGAGCAAGTGTTTGAGCTGCTTGGCAAAAAAAAGCAAGCAAAAAAGTGCGATGCCATGGAAGGCCTAACCAAAGAAGGAGAAGGTATTATTGAATGTACTGACGCAGGAACACCTGCAAGAGATCTTGGAATAATAATGGCTTCCCGCAAAGTAGAGCATTATGAAATTGCATCTTACAGCGGCTTGTCGGCATTAGCAGGCAGCCTTAATCATACAGATATAGTTGGCCTTCTGGAAGAGACGCTTGCAGAAGAAAAAGATTCAGACCAGATTCTTACGGAGATAGCTTCAAAGCTTTCTTAACACAATACCTACACTTAATTTTTACTAAAAACATTTAACTTATGCCTGATAAAGCTAAAGGTGCTGTACAGCCTGAGAATGATAAAATACAGGAACTGAAAAAAAACATAGAAGATTGTGATGGACAATTTCTCACCACGAATACAGGGTTGAGAATTAATGATGATCATAATTCATTAAAAGCCGGTAACCGTGGCCCTTCTCTGCTGGAAGATTTTCTGTTAAGAGAAAAGATCACTCATTTTGATCATGAGCGTATTCCTGAAAGAGTGGTTCATGCAAGAGGGTCAGGAGCGCATGGAGTATTTAAAGTATATGAGTCAATGGCTCAATATACCAAAGCCGGTTTTTTGCAGGATACTTCTCTTGAAACGCCCGTGTTTGTTCGTTTCTCAACTGTAGCAGGCTCCAGGGGCTCCACTGACCTTGCCAGGGATGTGAGAGGTTTTGCAGTTCGCTTTTACACACAGGAAGGTAACTTCGATCTTGTTGGCAACAACATTCCGGTATTTTTTATTCAGGATGCTATAAAATTTCCTGACCTGATACATGCTGTAAAGCCGGAGCCGCATAATGAAATACCACAGGCAGCCAGCGCCCACGATACTTTTTATGATTTTATCTGCAATACTCCCGAAGCATCTCACATGCTTATGTGGGTAATGAGTGACAGAGCTCTGCCGCGCAGCCTTCGTATGATGGAAGGTTTTGGTGTGCATACCTTCCGGCTGGTAAATGCCGAAGGTAAAGCGACATTTGTGAAGTTCCATTGGAAACCTTTACTGGGCATGCATTCCACTGCATGGGATGAGGCGCAGAACCTGTCAGGAAAAGATTCTGATTTTCATCGCAGAGATCTATGGGAATCTATAGAGCGAGGCGATTTTCCTGAATGGGAATTTGGTGTGCAACTAATTCCTGAAGAAGATGAATTAAAATATGATTTTGATTTACTTGATGCCACTAAGCTGGTGCCCGAAGAACTGGTGCCAGTAATAAAGATTGGGAAAATGACCTTGAACCGTAATCCTGATAATTTCTTTGCTGAAACAGAACAGGTAGCCTTTCACCTGGGCAATGTGGTTCCAGGTATTGATTTTACGAATGACCCATTATTACAAGGCAGGTTATTTTCTTATACAGATACACAATTAATAAGACTTGGTGGCCCTAATTTTCATGAGATACCTATTAACCGCCCCGTGTTCCAGATACACAACAACCAGCGCGATGGCCACAGCAGGCAAACAATAAACAAGGGTAAAGTAAGCTATAGCCCGAGTTTGTTAAGCAACGGCTATCCTTTACAGGCCAGTGCTGCAAAGGGTGGTTTTGTAAGCTATCCCGAAAGGATAGACGCTCATAAAGTAAGAGAAAGAAGTCCGAGCTTTATGGATCATTTTAGCCAGGCCACCTTATTTTATAACAGCCAGAGCGAGCCCGAAAAAAATCATATTATAGATGCTTTAAGCTTTGAGCTGGGAAAAGTAAATTATGTAGAAATAAAAGAGCGTATGTTGTATTTGCTTATGCAAATAAATGAAAGCCTGGCTACAGAAGTAGCGTGGGCCATCGGAGTGCATATTCCCAAAACATTAGATAAACAACTGAACCAAAATATTCCGGCTGATGCAGATCCTGAGCAATATAAATCAGTAAAAAGAGAAGGCGCTCTTGACAAATCACCGGCATTAAGCATGACCAGTTCCCCGCAAAATACTATCAGCACCAGGAAGGTAGCTATATTAGTTGCAGAAGGTGTAAACGGAGACAATGTGCAGGCAATGATTCGCGCCCTTGATAAGCAAGGAGCTATGGGCATTTTGATTGCGCCCAGGCAAGGCTTTATTAAGGCTGCAGACGATACAGATTTCCCTATATATAAATCTTTTCTTACAGATGCTTCTGTGTTTTATGATGCTGTTTATGTGCCCGGCGGCACTAATAGTGTTGCTTCTTTAGAGGCCGATCCGGATGCTGTTCACTTCTTAAACGAGGCATTTAAGCATTGTAAGCCAATAGCTGCAGATAGCGATGCTTTACAGGTTTTAAAAGCTACCTACTTTGGGCGTAAGCTTCCCGAAAATGATAGCAATGAAACTGCTCTAACTGAAGGCATAATTATAAAAGATGCCATCAGCCCGCTTACCGAAGCCTTTATTAAAGCCATTGCTATGCACAGGTTTTGGGAAAGAGAAAAGCCAAGAAAAGTACCTGCATAGCATTTGCTAAATGCTTTTTTAAATAAAAATTGATTTAATAAATTCATATTACCTGTCCTTCGAGGCAGGTTTTTTTATGCAGATAAATATGCAAATAATTGCTAAAGAGAAAAGTCCTAAGTAGTCAGTCTTATAATAGAAGTGTAAGGTTGATAAAATATGGATTATAATAGTAACGGTTGCAATCCAAAAGAAAGCGATCGCTTATTTCTTTTATTAATTTGGAATAATTTTTAGTATTTAATAATAATAATTAAACCTTTAAACTTATTAAATCATGGAAAAGAAGAATAACAAAAAAGATATGGATAGTAATAATAAAAAATCATCTGAGGAAAATAATGATTCCAAAAAAGCGAAGGATAATGCTGTGCACGATACTTATGGTTCAGGTTATGAAAACAAAAGAAACGATTACAGAAGCCAGTTGGGGCAGGACAGTTCTGCGCAGGATGCCAGCAGTCATGCAACAAAAGAAAGCCACACACACCGGGCTTCTCAGCACGGGGAACAGAGCAACGATAACAAGAAAGATAATGATAGTTACCAGGAGTAAATATTTGCAAAATTAAGTCTAAAATTTCTTCAGCTTTTTATATTCTGTTTCAAGAATTACTTCGTAGAAGTATTATATTACTGTTTAAGCAGAAGCGTTTTTAATGCATCATTTAGTGTAAAACATAATTTGTTTCACTTATATTTGAGTAGCTATAGCTGCTTGAAACTATATAAGCCATACAAAAATCAGTTGACTTTTTTTGACTCCCGTAGAAGATTTTTACAGAAGTCAATTATAGCCGCAAGTGCTATGGCTATCAGGCCTTTCAAGCAGTTTTTTTCTTTAGCAAGCCATTCAAATGAATTCCCTTCATGGTACGAATTAATTGAGTATGCCCGTTGGTGTCCAACCATTCATAATTTGCAGCCTCACAAAATAAAAATCATATCATCCACAGAAGCTGAACTTTATTATGATCCTTCAAGGTTACTGCCCGTAGAAGACCCGAATTCTGTGTTCGTAACAGTAGCGCTGGGCGTTTTTTATGAGCATCTTTCCATTGCTGCCGCCCCGTATGGAAAAAAGGTGGAGATAACAGAAATGATGGCACCGGTACAGGTAAGCGCCACAATACCTACATTATTTGCAAAGCTACGAATGGTATCTGTTGCCGAAAAAGAAGAAATTAAGAGACAGCTTATGCTCCAGAGAAGAACATCACGGCTACATTATAATGGAAATCCTTTGCAGCCACAAACTTTATCCACTATAAAAAATGAGGCAGCATCTTTTGACCATGAGTTTTTCTTTTCATCCCATAAAGAATTTGTTGATTATGTAATTAATTTAAACCAGGAAACATTATTTGAAGACATAAGTAAAGATGCGGATCGCCGCGAGTTAGATAACTTATTCAGGTATTCTGAAAAAGAAGCAAGGCAACAAAAAGACGGTCTTTGGTCAAAATGTATGTGCGTGCCTGGTGCGTTATTACAATCTGTTTTTAAGCATCCGGAAAACTGGGCAGGCATTAAGAAAGAAATTTTATTACGACATTATAAATCATTATTTAAAGGAACTTCAACCGTTGGCTGGTTTGGGGGAAAATTCAGCACTACAAACGACTGGTTTCAGGCAGGGCGCATGCTCGCAAGATGCTGGCTGCTTATCACTGCGGATAAGGCTTTTATACATCCTTTTGGTTCATTGATCACTAATGCAAATGCTTATAAAAAGATCAACATGAAATTTACAAACCCAGCAGAAGGCAAAAAGATATGGATGATCTTTCGGGCCGGCTATAGCAAAGAACCCGCACGCAGCTTCAGATTAAACACCGATGAAATTATAATAGTATAGTATAATATGCGCCACCTGTTTATTTTTTTTTATGCTGCGCTAAATGAAATGTTTCGAACCGCTGTTATGCTCAACAATACCAGCATGAAACTTATTTTTATTCCAGGCTTTAATAAGTTAAGAGCTTTTAATGCAAAAGCAAGAGCTTACGCAGAATTTTGTAAAGCAAAAAGAAAAGTTCCGGCTTACAAAGAATTTTTAAAAGCTGCAGGGTTTACGAGGTTGTCATTTAATGGCATAATGCCTGATATACATGAAATTCCTTTTACTGATAAAGAAAATTATGTAAACAGATTTTCGATGGATGAAAGATGCGTACGAGGAAGAATACCGGCACATGGTG
Organism: Hanamia sp.; assembly: GCA_965276925.1. GTDB lineage: Bacteria > Bacteroidota > Bacteroidia > Chitinophagales > Chitinophagaceae > Ginsengibacter. Next base: position 3,695,782 of record OZ255711.1, on the reverse strand, counting down.
TTGTAATAGATGAATCGTCTGGTAGCAGCGGCACAGCCATAAACTGGGCAAGGGGTAAGGCAGAGCGAAAAAGAAATGCAAAATTTATACAGTTTGGCGTTCAAAACTTACTTGGTAAAGAACCGCTTTTTATTATCAATGCTTTTGCCTTAGGGCCATGGGCTACCGGTGTAAACATCACCATGAGTTGTGTACCCTTTTCAAAGTTAAAATCTCTTGGGCCAGATAAAGTAAAAATTGAAAATACCTTGCGCCATTTTGGTATCGCTCATACTTATGTTATTATGGGCTATCCACCTTTTCTTAAATTGCTGGTAGATACTTCTGATATAAACTGGAAAGAATATAATATCACATTCATATTCGGAGGCGAATCTATGTCAGAAGGAATGCGGGAATACCTGGTGCAAAAAGGAATAAAAAGAATCTACAGTTCTTTCGGGGCCTCCGATGTGGAGCTAAATATGTCAGCCGAAAATGATTTTACCATCAGCCTGAGAAAACTGCTGAAAAATAATATTGCCTTACAGCAAAAAATGATTCGGTTTACAGGGGCGCTGCCTATGGTATTTCAGTTTAACCCGGCTGATTTTTTATTTGAAAGTTCTGCTGATGGCGAACTGATTATTACAGTTTGCCGACCCGGGTATATTGCTCCAAAGATCAGGTATAATTTACACGACAGAGGGCATGTGTTTCAATTGAAAGAGATATATAAATTTTTAAAAGAACTGAATATTGATAAAACAATTTTAGCAAAGCCAAAAACTGATTTGCCTGTTCTGCTGCATTATGGACGGGCCGGCATGACGGTTTCTTTTTTCGGATCGAACATAGCGCCAAATGACATACAGGAAACATTGTATAACCTGCCCGAGCTTGTAAACATGATCCATTCTTTTTGTATAGCTGTGGCAGAGGATATAACAGGCAACAAACAACTTATCGTTTCTTTAGAATTGCAAAAAAACATAAGCCCTTTATTGATTAATGTAAAACAAGTGCAAAAGGAGTTTTTCCGGGAGCTTTGTAAAACAAACCAGGATTACAGAGAAGCTCAAAGAATGTTTAATAACGATACCCAGGCCGTAATACAACTATTTGATTTTGCAACCGGCCCTTTTGAATTTAATGATATAAGAATAAAAGCGAAATACATTTTATAACAAATGAATTTTACATTTGATTGAATTAAATACGCTCAAAATCTGACAAGTGATTGATACTAAAGTTTCAGGTTTGCTATAATTTTAAAAGATAAGACTGATAGCTGTGAATATTATAAGTTTATTGCATAATTCTATAACAAACAAAGTGTAACCCCTCATTACCTTTGTATTCCAATATATTTATTATGAAACATACGTATAATATTAGCGGCATGACGTGCAATGGCTGTGTTGCCAAAGTAAAAAACGAACTGCTTACAACTCCGGATATTTTGGAAGCCAATGTACAGTTAGCGCCGCCGCAGGCAACCATCACCATGCAAAAACATATACCTGTAACAGTGCTGCAAAATGCTTTGGGCAAAACAGGTAAATATAATATTACAGAAGCAGATGGCGGAATGCACCATGCACCAGGTGAGGCCGCAAAGCCGTGGTTTGAAACTTACAAGCCGATACTTCTTATTTTCTTTTATATATCAGTCATCACAATTATCGCTGCATCATCAGCGCAAGGTTTTAATTTGATGCTGGCCATGAGGGTTTTTATGAGCGGCTTATTTTTAATCTTTTCATTTTTTAAAATGCTTGACCTGAAAGGCTTTACAGGCAGCTATTCCACTTACGACATTATTGCAAAAAAATTTACTGCCTGGGGATTTATTTATGCTTTTGTTGAGCTGTTACTGGGCATTGCTTATGCTGTCAATTTCGAGCCATTGGTTACTAATACCATTACTTTTATTGTGATGTCAGTAAGTATTATTGGCGTATTGCAAAGCGTATTAAACAAAAGAAAAATTCAATGCGCCTGCCTGGGTGCTGTCTTCAACTTGCCTATGAGCACCGTCACTATTATTGAAGATGCATTGATGATTGCCATGAGCGGTGTAATGGTTGGCCTGCTGCTTAATGGGCAATAGTGAATAAAATGATTTTATAATCTTTAAAACATTTTCATTTTTACTTATATAAGCTGGTAAATTTGCAATAAACTTAAATATAATTTTATGAAAGAAATACTAAAAAAAGATCCATCCTGCGGCAACCCCAATTGTACCTGCGAAGTGTGTACCTGTGAAAATTGCACCTGCGGCTGCTAAGTTTTTTATATTTTATTAAAGCAGAAGATTTTTTGTAAAAAAATAGTAGCATACTATGTCTATGTTGCATCCTTTGTTGCAGTACTTTTTCTTGCATTATTGCTGTTAAATAAATGAAGAAATTTTTCTTAATTATAGCGCTTATCATAGTTGTACATGTTTATTCTTTTGCGCAAAAACAGCAGGCAGCGGACAGCATGAAAATAAAAGCGGATAGTGTAAAGCCTGGTAAAAAAATTATGGGTAACATGCTGATGCCTACCAAACCGAAAGGCAACGATAATAATAGCAGGATGCGCATGAATGGTGCTATGAATATGCCGGAAGATACAGCAATGGGTACTATGCAAATGTCTTCTCATGGTTTTGGGCAAATGAGCGATCCTTTTTCAAGAAGCCTCCCTATGGAAAGGCAGGGCTCCGGCACAGGCTGGCTGCCGGACGCATCGCCAATGTATGGCTATATGCTGCATATAAAACAATGGATGTTTATGCTGCATGGAAATATTTTTATCCGTTATAACAAGCAGGATATTTTTAATAAAGGTAACCGAGGCGGCCAGCAGTTTGATGCCCCAAACTGGGTCATGTTTATGGGGCAGCACCAGGTGGGCAGCAAAGGCTTGTTTCATTTCAGCAGCATGTTTTCTTTAGATCCCTTAACGGTTGGCGCAGGCGGCTACCCTTTGCTTTTTCAATCCGGGGAAGCATATAAAGGAAAGCCTTTGGTAGACAGGCAGCACCCGCACGATCTCTTCTCGGAATTATCAGTAAGTTATTCCCATGCTTTTTCTAAAAAAACAGATGCTTTTATTTATCTTGGCTACCCCGGTGAGCCTGCCCTTGGGCCTGTTGCCTTCATGCACAGGCCGGCAGCTTTGTATAACCCCGATGCGCCGCTGTCTCACCATTGGAGCGATGCCACTCACATCACATTTGGCGTAGCCACCATTGGTGTAAGGCTTGGCAATGTAAAACTTGATGGCTCCTTATTTACCGGCAGAGAACCCGATGCCAACCGCTATAATTTTGATGCGCCAAAGCTTGATAGCTGGAGCGGAAGGCTGTCTTACAACCCTTCCCGCTATTGGGCTTTGCAGGTTTCGCATGGTTTTTTAAAAAGCCCTGAACAACTCCGGCCGCAGGAAGATGTGAACAGAACAACGGCTTCTGCCATATTCAGCAAGCCTTTGCATAAAGATAGCTGGGTAAACATTTCAGCAGTATATGGGTTAAATAAAATAAAAGAGCAGAACGGTGAAAATAGTTTTTTGCTGGAAGATGCATGGACAATGAACAAGCTAACCTTGTATTCTAAATATGAATATGTGCAAAAAACTTCAGAAGAATTATCTCTCAACGAAAGTATTTATGGGCATAACACTGCCTTTGCTGTAAATGCATTTACCCTTGGCTTAAGCGAAGATATATTGCATAACCAGCGCGCCAAAGTGGCTCTGGGCGGCCAGTTCACTTACTACAGCGCCGATAAAAAACTAAATACGTTATATGGTAAACATCCCACCGCAGGTGAAGTATATATAAGAATATACCCTAGTCTGATGAAGATGTAGTGAGTGATGAATTGATGCAGTTAAATGATATTCACGCGTTAAAATCATAGGCCACAAACATTGCGGCCTTTTTTATTATACATAAGAATAAGTACTTATTATAAATTTACTTTTGAATTCATAAACCTTTATAAATAAATGAAAGGACTTTATACCATTTTGCTTCTTATATTGTCAAATATTTTTATGACGATAGCCTGGTATGGGCACTTGAAGTTTAAAGAATATCCTAAGTTCGCCAACCTGGGGCTGTTCGTAATTATTCTCATCAGTTGGGGTATTGCTCTATTTGAATATTGTGCGCAGGTGCCGGCAAATAAGATAGGGTTTATTGATGATGGCGGCCCTTTTACGCTATGGCAGCTTAAAGTAATACAGGAAGTAATTACACTGATAGTGTTCACAGCTTTTACCCTTATAGCCTTTAAAAACGAAACACTTAGATTAAATCATCTTATAGGTTTTGGCTTTATGATTCTTGCAGTTTACTTTATCTTTAAGAAATAATCAGATTAATTTCAGATAGCTTACGTATGTTTTTTATACTTCATTTAGGCAATAAGATTAATTTATGAAAAATATTTTTTTTAAAAAATGGTACTTGTATGGCTTTCTTTCTGTAATTATATTACTTGTAATTGCTGAAATAATTGTTCAGGGTAAAAGCGACGAAGCCATTACAGATACGCAAATGTGGGTAGACCATACTTATGATGTTTTGCATCAGGCAAACACTGTGCAGGCGCTTTGCAAAGACTTACAAAGTAACGACAGGGCTTACGTTATTACCACTAGTCCCTCTGTTTCTGCCATAATAGATTTGGATGCAAAGGCCGTAATGATACACATTGACAGCCTTGCAAAATTAACCCGTGATAATCCATTGCAGCAAAAGCGCATTGACTCATTATATGCGGTTGTTGATGATCGTATTGTTTTTTCCAAATTATATGTAAGTGTGAGAGACAGCCAGGGATTTGCTGCCGCAGCAGGGCTTATGAGCCAGGGAAAAGGAATCGCCATTTCTGATAAGATCTCCGGCCTTCTGGATAGAATTCAAAGTGAAGAAAGAAGCTTGCTGGCCATTCGCAAAGCTGCCAGTGCACGAAGCATACAGCGGGTTAAAAATTATTATTTTATACCCTTTCTTTGTTTAACAGCTTTAATAATATCTTTTATTATATTTCTTCTTGTAAAAAGCAATACAGACTTGCAGAAGGTAGTGCTTGAAAAATCTGAAGAAATAGAAAAAAGAGCGAAAAAATTTGAGGTGCTTCTTCAAAATAGTTTTGAAGGTATTGTAATGATGGATAAAGATTTTAATTATTTGTATAAAGGTACTTCGGTAGAAAAAATAACAGGACACCCGCCGGAAGATCAAAGCGGCGCTGAAAGAATAGAACAGGTGCATCCGGAAGATAAACTACAGTTTGACGCCATCATGCAAAAAGTTTTGCTTAATCCCGGCCAGTCTTTCGAAATCGTTTACAGGGGGCAGCATAAAAAGGGGCATTATATATGGCTGGAAGGTGTGATTACCAACAGGCTTGATGATAAAAATGTAAAAGCAATTGTATTTAATATACGCGATGTTTCTTTACGGGTAGAAATGGCGCAGCAGAAAGATGAGTTTTTAACTATGGTAAGCCACGAGCTACGGACGCCGGTAACTTCTTTAAAAGTATTAGGGCATATACTGCATGATAAATTTTTTGCAAAAAAAGAAGATGAAAACTTAACGTTAGTTACCCGTTTAAACGAGCAAACCAACAAGCTAATGCGGCTGATCACAGATCTGATTGAAATTAATAAATTAAATTTTAACCAGATGCAATATACTCATGCACTTTTTAGCCTTGATGGTGCGGTGGATGAGGTGATAAAAGATCTTAACCGAATATCATTAACCCATACCATAATAAAAAACCGCTTTGAGCCTATAGAAATTGATGGAGATAAAGAACGCATGATACAGGTAGTTACCAACCTTATACTGAATGCAATAAAATATTCGCCATTGGCAAAAGAAGTAGTTGTTACTCTTTATAAAGAAAACAATGAAGCATTTTTTTCAATAAAAGATGAAGGCATAGGGGTGGATATTACTGAATCTGAAAAGATATTTCAAAGATATTACCGGTCAAAAAAAGATTATGCGAATACGTACCCGGGGTTTGGCATGGGGCTGTATGTTTCTATGGAAATAATTAAAGCTCATGGCGGCAAAGTATGGGTGGAAAGCGGCCCGGGGAAGGGCTCTGAATTTTACTTTAGCCTGCCGCTGCCAACAAAAGAAAGGATGGCAACGGTTTTAAATTAATCACTGTATGATGAGCCCATCCAACCCCTCTCCTAAACGAGAGGCACAATGATATCTGGTTTCATTATTAATTATCAATTATCAATTATCTATTATCCGCTTTTTCTTTTTTCAAAAAGCTTATTTCTCCTGAGCGTTCCATATATATTTTATCTATATTATCCAGCTTATCTACATTCATGTTTACACGCAACCCTCTCAAAAGGTCTTTATAACTTACGCAGGCTCTGTTCATGTTTTTAGTAATAATTTCACCGTTTGAATACAAAAGAGTTTTTTCTCCTTTAACCAGGAAGCCTACCCAATCGTTTTTAACCGAAATGTATGCAATCAGCTTATGCGTTACGGCTAATACCACACCTGCTGCCACGGTTGGTAAAAAAGGCGAAACACCCACTACCGCCCTGCTCAGCACAGCGCCAAGCATTATGGTAATGATGGCATCAAAAGGAGATTTTTGCCCCAAGGACCTCATACCAGCAATTCTAATAAGTATGAGGGTTATAAAAAACATTACAAAAGTACGGGTGCCCATTTGAAGCATATCCAGATCTTTGCCTTCTCCCCATATTTTTAATAAAAAGTCATTCATGGTTTTTATTTTAAGAGTTTAATTATACTGTTTTTTATTTGCTGTTATATTCTTTATTTTATTCTAAACCTTCTACAACTACCGCCGGTGCTGTTTGTGTTTCAAAAGACGGAGATCCATTTTTTATGTAAGGCCACCCTTCATCAGAGTATAATATTTTATCCATGCACATCTTTCTTTTAAACTTATCTGTATCTTTTATAAAGCGGTCGGCGGTATCTACTGCATGATATACCATCCAGTCATTGCCTTCGGCATCAGTAATAATGCAGTTTTGACCGGGCGAATCCCAATAAGCATTTCCTTTTAAAATAATATTATCTCCTGGTATTGCAGTAAAAATTGCGAGGGGATCAGCCGACCAATACACGCTTACGGCGTATCCGTTTTCTGCCCAGGTATTATCGCCCGACACATACATAAAGTAACGCTGCCATTTTTTTTTATATGTTATAAATGCGCCTTCTCTAAGTATATGATACTTTTCTTTTCCGGGATATAAAACTTCTGCAGGCTCAGATATTATTGTACATCCATTTTTGGCAAGCTCCACTACCCTTATAGGCTCATGGGCGGAGCCATAATACAACAGGTATTTACCACTTAGAGGATCTATAAAAAAACATGGATCAATCATCTGGTAAGTAGATCCTTCAAGGCGGTTCAAAGGTTTTCCTATATCAGTAAAATCAATAGCGTTTGCTGATGTTGCCAGCGCAATGCACATTCCATTTTTAGTGTCGGGCTCAGCCGCATAATACAGATGAAACAGGCTGCCCACCTGCACCACCTGCGGGCACCAAAAGCGATGGCAACTCTGCGCCCACAGGGGTGGAGAGAGCAATGCACCCTTTGACGCTGACCAGTTTACCAGGTCCCATGAATGGCTGACAAGAATATTATTAATTGTAGGAGAAAATTCATCATGAGTAGCATAAGCAAAATATCCCTGGCCCCTTACTTCTATAACGGATGGATCAGGAAAATCATCATTTATAAGTGGATTGGTGTATGCTGGCATTTGTAAAAATAAAAGTAAGCCTTTTGACTACACAAGCCAACAGGTTGAAAATGCATTCCGATCTTTGGAGTTACGGAAAAAGTTTTCCATGCTTTGGAGCCACAGCAGGAGATAAGCCTGCTCCATCAATAATATTGAGATTGGTAATGATGAATTTGAGTGCTCAGTTGCTTGGATTATTCCAGATTTTTACAACTCAGCTTATCACTCGTTTCCCGACTTTCAAACTACTATTAATACCCTGTGCGATACCTTCTTCCAAAAACATAAACTTTTGCTTTAGTAGAAAGAAATTTACCATCGCTGCGATATTTTAATTCTATCTTGGAAATATACCTGCCCTGCGCACCAAGTTCTATGATTCGGCTTTCGGTGCCGGGAGTAATAATATCACTTACAGCAGGGCTCAGCTTGTCGCCATTATCAAAATAAACACCGAGGCTGTTAAGCTTCAACTGCTGGCCTTCTACCCTGAATTTTATTGCAGTAAACTGGTTGCGGCTGGTAACATTTATCACATCCGTCTCGCGTATGTATCCTGCTTTGGTATCTCCAAGCAATTCCCATCCGTCCTCCACAGCAATAGTTTTTGAAGAAGAACCGCAGGATGAAAAAATAATTAAAGCAGCAAAAATTAAATAAAAAGAAAATATTTTACGAAGGGTAAGTTGGTTGTTCATTTATTTTTTTTTACAAAATTACTTAATCTTTTTTGCAGCCTCATGTAGGCGACTACCGCAAAATAATTATAAAGCTTTGCTATTGATCTACATTAGCTTTTAGCCATTTTTAAAAACAATTTAGCCCTGCTTTTAAAAGCTGCTGTTTGGTGCGGCAGTTGCTCCTCAATCAATAATTTTATTTCAGGAACTATTTCAGGATATTTTTTTGCAAGGCGCCCAAGTACAGTTAATGAAAATGCTTTTACAGCAACTGCTTCATCAGGGGATTCCAGATATTGAAAACACACTTCCATAATGCTTCCTTCTTGTTCTTTGGGAATAGGCACATGTTGCAAGAGCCTGATCGTGTTTCTTTTTATTGCATCATGAAGATGAGGGTTTTTAAGATTGCTGATAAGTTTTGTATAATTCCCTTTCATCAATTCAGGATGTGCAATAACGCTGATGCTTAAGGGCCATGCAGCTCTTTGTGTAATTCTGTATTCCCCATTGATAAATAAATTAAATAATTGCTTGAATTTTTTAGCGTCCTTTCCAATCCATTCCACAATCTTAATGCATTGTTCTTTGGAATGTTCTTTTAAAAGCTCAGCTTCTACATTCATTATTTTAAGGAATAATTTTTTAAAAGCGAAATCATGCTTTCCACTTCATTTTTATTAACTGTAATATGTTGCAAAGTTTCGTTCATCATTTTATTATTATAGCGCATCGTGCTATTTGAATATTTGCTTGCTGAGCTGTGTAGCTCAACAGCGCCGGTACTTTCAGCGATTTGAATAATATTTTCTTTATTAATGCCAGAGCCGGGCATAATGATTATTTTGTCACCGGCTTTTGTAACTAATTTTTTTAAAAGCGGCAGGGCGTCAATAGCTTTTGGCTGCAAGCCGGAGGTTAAGATTCTTTCACATCCTGTTTCCACCACATCTTCCAATGCTTTGAAAGGATCATTTGTCCTGTCGAATGCGCGATGAAAAGTAACGCCTAAAGGATAAGCGTATTCCACTATTTCCTTACACCTTTTTTTATCTATGCTTCCGTCTTCATTCAACATGCCCAATACAATTCCATCGCAACAGTATCTCTTACATATTTCAATGTCTGTTTTCATTATTGCAAACTCTTCATCAGTGTATAAAAAGTCTCCGCCGCGGGGCCGTATCATTACATATAATTCTATAGAAAGCAGCGCCCGTGCGGCTTTTACGAACCCATAAGAAGGTGTAGTTCCTCCTTCAGCGGGGTTTGAACAGAGCTCAATTCTATGGGCGCCTGCATCCTGCGCATTCTTACAGCTTTCAATTGTAAAGGCTATTGTCTCTAATTTCATTTCAAAAAATTAAATATTTACTTCTCCTACTACAAACACACTTCCGCATACGATAATCATATCATCCTGAAAAGCCTTACGGGTTGCAGCTTTCAAAGCAAGGTTTACTTCTGGAAAACTTTCGCCAATTAGATTATACGCTTTTGCTTTTTGTAATAGTTCATCTTCCGGCAAGGCTCTTGGTATTTGTGCACGGGTGAAATAATAAGAAGCATCTTTAGGTAATAATTGCAAAACTTTATCAATCTCTTTATCTTTTACCATACCAAAAACTATGTGCAGATTTTTATAAGATGTATTATTTATCTGGGTAACCACCTGCTGTATTCCATCGGTATTGTGCGCTACATCCAGCACCAGCAAAGGGCTTCGGCTTATCACATCCCAGCGGCCATGTAAGCCGCTTAATTCTTTTACATGGGCTAATGCAAATTTTATCTGAGGCTCTTTGAGTACAAAATTATTTTTCAACTGTTGCATAACGGTTATGCTTGTACGTAAGTTTTTTGCCTGGTAAAAGCCGGTCAGATCAAGCGAATAACCGGTATCTTTTTTCAATTGGTTATCATGCAAAACTACATACAACCTATCCTTAATATTAAGTGATGAAACAATAGAAAGCGGATCTTCTGCAAATGTTATTGCAGCATTTTCTTCTTCCGCTTTTTGTATAAAAACATTTTTTGTTTCAGGTAAAACTTCACCAATAATTACGGGTGTATTTTTTTTTATGATCCCTGCTTTTTCAAAAGCAATTTTTTCTAAAGTATCGCCAAGAATATCTGTATGATCATATCCGATATTGGTGATCACAGAAACCAGAGGAGTGATAACGTTGGTGCTGTCGAGGCGGCCACCAAGGCCGGCTTCAATGATGCACACTTCAGTTTTTTGGTGTACAAAATATTCAAGCGCCATTACAAAAGTGAGCTCAAAGAATGAAGGCTCAATTTCTTCCGAGATCTTTTTTATACGTTCAGTAAAATCAATAATAAATTTTTTATCAATCATCACTCCGTTCACTTTTATTCTTTCCCTGAAATCTTTCAAATGAGGTGAAGTGTATAACCCGGTTTTGTAACCGCATTGCTGAAACACAGATGCAAGCATACTGCTCACTGAGCCTTTGCCATTAGTGCCCGCAATATGTATGGTGGTTAATTTTTTTTGCGGATCATCAAGGTATTTACAAAGCGCAAGTGTATTGGTAAGATCGGCCTTGTAAGCTTTTTTGCCAAGGCTGCTAAACAGCGGAAGTTTGTCGTAAAGGTATTGTATCGTTTCTTCGTAGTTCATACGAAGCAAAGATAATATTCAAGTAATAGTTTAATTTGATTGAATGCTATGCGATCGGTGAGTTTTATAACCAATCCGCACTATTTTACATCGAATTTAATTTCAACAGTTATAATAGATTCCTTATCTGCCTTATTAAATTCAATCTGGAGCAGGTAATTACTAATTGCTTCAGAATATTTTGGACTTGTGGTTGAAGATTCTTTTGCAAACTTTATAAATGTTCCACGGCCGTACGGCGAAACTTTAATAACTGCGTATATTATTGCTCTATCTAGCTCATCAGTAAAGGAGTATGATTTAATGATTTTTCTATCACCACTTACAATACGCATAGGACCACCGCTTCTGCCGCCAGGCGAATTACCATACGCATCGGGCTTGCCATCGGGGCTGCCTGCATCGCCATTGCCGGGCTTGTAGCCCTGGTTTCTGTAGCCATTATCTTCGGCAGCACCGTTGCCTCCGGTGCCATTGCCTCCTTTATACAAAGCTATTTTAGGCTTTCGTGGCGCCGGAGTTGGATTAATAACGGGGGATGGATTTATTTTTTTTGAAGGCTTATCAACAGAATTTTTATTGATTTCTTTGGCATCATCTTTTGGCTTCTCAGCTTTTACGACCGGCGCTGCTTCTTTATCATTGTTGTTTTCCTCGGCGTTTACTTTTCTTGCAGGTTCTTCTGTTACTTTTGTTACCCTTTCATGCGAAGCAGGAACGCTGCGATTGTCGGGCGCTCTTTCGCCTTTTACCATTGGCTGTATGTTGCCCATGCCTTCTTTTTCATTACCAAGATTTATGGCAATAAGATCCTGCACAGCAGGCACAGGCGGTACCTGTAAAGTCCATGTGTAAAAAAAAGCTATAACCAGTAACGGGCCTACTACACAGGCTGTATACAAAAATGCTTTCCTGTTTTTTTCTGCTTCAAAAGAATGGTTGATGGCTGTAGATTCCAACATGATTTGTATTGTGTTTCAAAATTATGTAATTGCAAAAAAAAATGTTGTTAAAAGAGCATTCATCTTTTGCCGAACAAAAGGCTTCCGATACGAACCATATTACTTCCTTCTTCAATAGCGATCTTGTAATCTGCGCTCATGCCCATGCTAAGAATTGAGAATTGATAATTGAGAATTGATAATTGCGCATATTTATCAAACAATGCTTTCAATTTTTTAAACTCATTTTTTACTTTTTCAAGGTGATCTGTAAATGATGCCATGCCCATTAAGCCGGTTATACGTATGTTTTCGTACTTGAAATTTTCATCAAATAATTTGTGTAGTTCATTTTCGTCAAAGCCAAATTTTGTTTCTTCCTGTGCAATGTGTATTTGCAGCAAACAATCAATTACACGATTATTTTTTTTTGCCTGCTTATCTATTTCAGTTAATAATTTTTTGCTGTCAACGCTTTGAATAAGTGAAATAAACGGAGCAATAAGTTTTACTTTATTGCTTTGCAAATGACCAATGAAATGCCATCGGATATCTTTTGGCAACTGCTCATATTTTGTGGTTAGTTCCTGCACATAATTTTCTCCAAAGTCTTTCTGGGCCTGGTTGTAAAGCTCTATAATATCTTCTACAGATTTTGTTTTTGATACCGCAACCAGCTTTACCTGCTTAGGTTCTAATTCATCTTTAATTTTTTTATAAGCATCGTTGTTTATCGCCACTAAATAGTTTTTATTTTAAAAGTATTAGCTGTATCAGATAATTTCAATATCCTCTCATCATTATTGAATTTTCACATTTTCACATTTTCACATTTTCAAATTAGCACATTATCGAATTAGCACATTATCACATTACTTCAAAATCCCCCTGCTGATAACAATGCGTTGCACCTCGCTGGTGCCTTCGTATATCTGCGTGATCTTGGCATCGCGCATCATGCGTTCCACATGATATTCTTTTACATAACCATAGCCGCCGTGTATTTGAATCGCTTCAGTGGTTGCCCACATAGCAGTTTCGCTGGCAAAAACCTTAGCCATTGCAGCGCTTTCTGTATAGTCTTCACGGTTATCTTTTTGCCATGCCGCTCTAAAGCACAGTAACCGTGCGGCTTCCACACGTGTAGCCATATCAGCAATTTTAAATTGTATGATCTGGTGATTTTTTATTTGTGTGCCAAATGCCTTTCTTTCTTTTGAATAAGCGATAGATCTTTCCAAAGCACCGGATGCAAGCCCGAGCGCCTGCGATGCAATACCAATGCGGCCTCCGGAAAGCGTCATCATTGCAAACTTAAAGCCGAAGCCATCTTCACCTATACGATTTTCTTTAGGCACTTGTACATCAGTAAATGAAATGCTGTGCGTTTCGCTGCCTCTTATTCCCAGCTTATTTTCTTTGGCGCCGACAGTTATTCCCGGCGTATTTTTTTCAACAATAAAAACATTGATGCCGCGGCTTTTTTTGGCAATATCTGTTTGGGCGAATACAAGGTAACAGGAAGCGGTGTTTCCGTTAGTGATCCAATTCTTCACGCCATTAATAATATAATGATTTTCTTTTTCTATCGCTATCGTTCTCTGCGAAGTGGCGTCGCTGCCCGCTTCAGGCTCGCTAAGTAAAAAAGCGCCCAGGTATAGCTTGCCATCTTTTTTGCCTTGGGCAAGTGGCGTTAAATATTTTTTCTTTTGTTCTTCAGTGCCAAAAGCTTCGATGCCGTAACATACCAGGCTATTATTAACACTCATGCAAACACTGGTGCTTGCATCTATTTTACTGATCTCCTCCATAGCCAGTACATAGCTTATAGTATCAAGCCCGGCGCCGCCATAATCAGGGCTTACCATCATCCCTAAAAAACCAAGATCAGCCAATTTCATTACCTGCTCGTAAGGAAATTTCTGTTGCTCATCTCTTTTTATCACTCCGGCAAGGCATTCAGCATTTGCAAAGTCACGCGCCGCCTGCCTTATCATTACCTGCTCTTCCGTTAGCTTAAATTCCATATTGATTATTTATGTAAAAATAAACACCAAATATTTATTGATTGGTTATTTATAATAAACGTTATTTTATCTTCATTTTTATTTAAAAAAAAAATTATGCGCATACTTATAGATATGGATGATGTGATTGCAGATGCCACGCAGCGTTTTCTTGAATGGTACGAGCGTGACTTTGGTGTTCATTATACCAAAGAAGATCTGTATGGCACAAAGCTGCACCTGATAGTGCCGGAGGAACATAAAAAAACAGTGAGAGAATATCCGTTCCGTGAAGATTTTTTTAAAGACCTGGCGGTGATAGATAACAGCATAGAAATGGTGGAAGAATTGCACAATCGTTTTGAAGTTTATATAGCTTCCGCGGCTATGGAATTTCCTTTTTCATTGCCACACAAAAATCAATGGCTTGATGAGCATTTTCCTTTTATACATTGGAAAAGAAGAATTTTTTGCGGAGATAAAAGTGTATTAAAAAGTGATGTGCTTATAGATGATCACGAGTTTAATTTATCAGTTTTCCACGGGAGGGCTATCATGTTTTCCTGCTCGCATAACATGAATGAAACTAAGTATGAGCGGTTGAATAACTGGCGGGATGCAGAAAAGTTTTTTGATCTGAAATAAAATTATCATTCTTCGTCTATAGCTATGTTATTGATATTTTTAATGCTTTCAAAAGTTGCATCAACGCTCTCCATAAGTTTAACGAGTAACTGAATATTAGTATCATCACTATTCTTAAACAATTCGAAATCGAATTGATGTACTTCACCAATTGGTACTGCATCATTAAATTCCTTTAATCGCCCTGCATAGAAATATTGATTAGAAAATTATAAATACTTTCATTTACTTTAATAAGATTTTTTAATGCTTCTTTTAAGTTCTCCTTATAATTTTCTGTTTGCATGAGCAATTCATTTTACTTTAAAATATTCCAGGTAATACAATTTAAGACGCCACCATCATTAGCGATTTCATTACCGTTAATAGTAACAATGGTTTGTCCTTTAAATAAAGTTTCAAATTGTTTTACAACTATATCATCTTCTGCAATATCAAAAATTGGAACGATTATGATATTCTCCATTTGCAGATAATTTATATAATCTCCATTAGCCTGCTCATTGTTTTTGTTACCACTAACGCTATAAGGAATTTTTATATAGTCAAGACCAGTGCTATGAATGGCGTTTTCGAATGCTTTTTGAAATTCTTTTTTCTCTTGTTTGTAGTCGTTGATGATAATTGTGTGCTCATTTATAAAGCGAACCATTCCATCCGCATGTCCTGTAAAGTCTTTTGGTTGTTCGGGTATAAAGTAAAGCTCATCAACATGGAATAATTCGTAAAGCTCTTTGATTAATTCTTCTCGTTCGTAACTTGGATTTTCTTTAAAAACGCGGTCAGTTATAATTACCTTGTTACTTGTCCGTATCACATTTCCACCATCAAGAAGAATTTTAGTCTTTAATGTTTCAATGCCAAGTTCAGCACAAATTGCATCTACGTTTGAAATCGTTTTTAAATACTTTTTGGTTTGTAAATAAGAAGGATTATAAACAAAGCGAATAAACTTATGTAAGCTTGTTTGGATTGGCATGTAGTCGACAGCCCAAACATCTTTTGTATTTGGAATAAAGCTGAATGTAATGTTGCACTCATTCAATACTTTTTCAAAGCGACTATAAAAATCTGGATATTTTTTAGGAAGTGTATCTGCTAAATATAAAAAGTTAGTTTGAGTATCGGTTATCAAGGTCTGATTTGTTTAATCTCAGGGTTATTAAAGTAGCGATAGAATTTTGAATAGTAATCGGTTCTTTTTTCCGTTTCTTGTTTTGGGATTATTCTTGCAGATTTATAAATTGGTTTATCATAGGAATTCCCGTAAACTTCCAAATGCAGTGAGCAATTGTTATCAAAAACAAATTGTCCTGATATAGTGGCGATTTTATGGAATTCTGTTTCACCCATATTTTTAATGATTTCACCAACTATATTACTAATTCCATTAATTATCTGCTGTGTTTCTATTTGCTGTATTTGCCTAATAAGAATACCTCCAAAATTTTCAAACTTTTTACTGCCGAAAGTAATGTCAAGCCCACGAAATTTTTGTTTGGCATAAGTATTAGCCGATTTATACCGATGAAAATACCATTCACCAAATTCGTTTTGGCGCTGAACGGTTTTATATTGATTGCTATGAATATAGTTGTCGAAATGATTATAATATTTACCTGAAAAGTAAAATTCAATTTCTTTTATTAAATAATAAGATTGTCCCGCTACAAGCATTGTCTGTCTAAGTAAACAAGTCGCAATTTCATCAAAGATTTTTTCAAGCTCATCAGGTCTTATCTTATTTGTTGATAAGTCAATAAGCAACTTTTCTAAATCTGTCATATAAAACTACTTCTACTTTTAAAAATAGTAGGTCTACCTACAAACCCTTTTTATAATCTTTTTCCATTTTCTTTGCTTTTTCTTCTACATCATCTTTCATTTCATTTTTAAAATCTATTAGCTTTTGTGTAAGCGCAGCATCAGAAGTTGCCAATATTTGCGCAGCAAGTATGCCTGCATTTTTTGCAGCATTTAATGCAACGGTTGCAACAGGAACACCATTTGGCATTTGCAAAATAGAAAGAACAGAATCCCACCCATCAATAGAATTGGACGATTTTATTGGAACACCAATAACAGGTAAGGTAGTTACAGAAGCAATCATTCCGGGTAAATGAGCAGCGCCGCCTGCACCGGCAATAATTACCTTCAAGCCCTTACCAGGCGCTGATTTCGCATATTCCATCATTCTTTCGGGCGTGCGATGAGCCGATACAATTGTGATCTCAAATGGAATGTCGAATTTCTTCAACACTTCGGCGGCAGCTTCCATTATTTTCAAGTCACTATCGCTGCCCATAATAATACCTGCAAGTGCCTTCATGTTTTTTATTTAAGGCAAAGAAACAATTTTTTAGCTTGTCAATTTCAGTAATCAATGCTTATAAAATATCAGGCACAGGTATAATAGTTTTCTGGCGTCAAATGTGTCACTATGGAATGTTTTCATGAATATGAATCTATATTTAACATCAATAAAAAATCTATGCATGTGTCTTCGTTTTTACCGTTGTTTTCTTCTTCCCTTATTTTTTATGCTTTTCCTTTTTTCATGCAAGGAAAAAAAAGTCACTGCCACATCAAAGCCTAAGCCCAACGAAACACCTATTGTAGACGTGATGGTGGCTTCTTTACAAAAAGTAAATAACACTATTGAAGCCAACGGAACTGTAATCGCCAATGATAATGTTGACCTGCATCCTGATGCTACAGGACTTTTAACTTACCTGAATATACCGGAAGGAAAATTTGTAAAAAAAGGAACTGTGCTTGCAAAAGTGAACAGCGCTGACCTTGTTGCGCAATATGAAAAAAGCAAAACGCAGCTGGAGCTGGCGCAAACAACAGTGGAAAGATTGAGCAAACTCCTTGCAGTAAGTGGCGTAAACCAAAGTGATTATGATGCAGCAGTGAACACCGCTAACGGGCTTAAAGCAGACATGGCATATACCCAAACGCTTATTGATAAAACCATTGTGCGTGCTCCATTTGATGGTACGGTTGGTTTGCGCCAGGTAAGCCCCGGTGCTTATGTAACGCCGGCAAGTGTTATCGCTAGTTTACAGCAATTAGCTAAGCTTAAAATAGATTTTACCTTGCCTGAAGAATATGGAAATGTTGTAAAAACCGGCGATTCTGTTGAGGTGCAGATTGATGAATCGAACGATAAAAAACAAAAAGCAATCATTGTTGCTATTGAGCCGCAGGCAAATTCGCAGACAAGAAATTTAGTGGTGAGGGCAGAGTTGGTGGGCAATGCAAGCCATCCGGGCGCTTTTGTAAAAGTATTAGTTGGTGCAAGCGGTGAAAATAAAATGTCAGTGATGGTACCTACCAACACTATTATTCCCAATGACATTAACAGCCAGTTGGTATTGATTAAAGATGGCAAATCAATATTTGTAAACGTAACAACAGGCGTAAGACTGGCAAGTAATGTGGAGATAACCAAAGGTGTAAGCCCGGGGGATACGGTTGTGGTAACGGGCGTATTATTTGTAAGGCCAAATGCACCAGTGAAAATACGAAGTGTAAAATCGCTTGAGCAGTTTGACAAGCAACAGTAATTAATATAAATATTTATGTAAATAAAAATGTTGTTACAGGTTTTGTAAAAACATTTGCGGTAATTAAATATGAATATATCCGAATTTTCTCTGAAAAGGCCAGTGTTTGCAACGGTTATGAACCTTGCCATTATTTTATTTGGAGTAGTGGGTCTTACTTTTCTTGCCGTAAGAGATTACCCTGCTATAGACCCGCCTATTATTTCCGTAAGCACAACTTACACGGGCGCCAATGCTGATATTATTGCCAATCAAATAACAGAGCCGCTAGAAAAACAGATCAATGGCATACCGGGTATACGTTCCATTTCATCAACCAGTTCTTTAGGCAATAGCAATATTTCAATTGAATTCAATCTGGGCGTGGATTTAGAAGCTGCTGCAAGCGATGTAAGAGATAAAGTAGGTCAGGCCGCCAGGAGCCTTCCGCAGGATATAGATGCGCCGCCGGTGGTAACAAAATCTGATGCCAATGCAGATTTTATTTTAATACTTGCTGTGCAAAGCCATACCAAGAGCCTGCTGGAGCTAAGTGACTATGCAGAAAACGTGTTGCAGCAACAGTTGCAAACCATTAACCAGGTAAGCGCTATAAATATTTTTGGGCAAAAAAGATATGCCATGCGCATTTGGCTGAACCCTGATAAAATGAACGCTTACAAAGTTGCTTTTAATGATATAAGCACTTCATTGAACAGCGAGAACGTTGAGCTGCCGCCCGGCAAAGTATATGGCAATAATACAGAACTTACCATCCGTGTGTTGGGAAGACTTACTACTGAGCAGCAGTTCAGAGATCTTATCATAAGAGAAGACAGCAGCGGCATTGTAAGGTTGGGCGATGTAGCCCGCGTGGAGCTTGGGCCAGAGCAATTAGAGCAAAGCTGGAGATACAATGGAGTGGATGCTGTGGGGCTTGCCATTATACCTCAGCCCGGGGCCAATAACATTGAGATAGCCAACGAATTTAATAAACGTATTGAGCAGATTCAAAAGGACTCTAAATCTGATGTTCAGTTAAAAGTTCTCATTGACAATACAATATATATCCGGCAGTCGCTTGCAGAAGTGGAAGAAACATTGGCCATTTCTTTTGGGCTGGTGGTGCTGGTTATTTTTCTTTTTTTTCGCGACTGGCTTATTGCATTAAGACCTTTGATTGATATACCTATTTCTTTGGTATCAACATTTTTTATTATGTATATTGCTGGCTTTACCATCAATATATTGACCTTGCTTGCCATTGTGCTGGCAACAGGCCTCGTGGTGGATGATGGTATAGTCGTCACGGAAAACATTTTCAAAAAATTAGAGAGCGGTTTAAGCATCCGACGCGCCGCGCTGGAAGGAAGCCGGGAAATATTTTTTGCAGTAATATCCACGTCAATTACACTGGCTATTGTATTTCTTCCTGTAATATTTTTAGAAGGTTTTATTGGCAGGCTGTTCAGGGAGTTTGGTGTTACGCTTGCAGCAGCCGTGCTGGTTTCAGCGTTTGTATCTCTTACTATTACGCCGGTTCTTAATGTGTATTTAAATAGAAAAAGTGCAGGCCATGGTTGGTTTTATAATAAAACAGAACCTTTCTTCAGGGGCATGGAAAATGGGTACACCCGTTTGTTGAAAAATTTCATGAAAGTAAGATGGCTGGCATGGGTAATCATTGCAGCATGTGGTATAATAATCTGGCTGATGTCCGGCTCTTTAAAAAGTGAGCTGGCTCCTATTGAAGATAGAAACAGTGTGCGCTTCACCGTTACTGCTGCGGAAGGTACAAGCTATAGCGCCATGAGTAATCTCACCGATCGCATTGCAAGCTATTTATATGATTCCGTGCCGGAAAGAGATTTTGTTTTTGCGCGCACGCCCGCAGGTAATGCCAATAATACATCGCAACCGCGAATAGGCCTCATACCTGCAAAAGAAAGAGTGCGCTCGCAGGATGCTATTGCAAATTTCCTGCAGAGAAAGCTTGGAAGAAAATATAATAATGCAAGAATTTTTGCAACACAAGATCAAACGATATCTGTGGGTGGTCAGCGTGGCGGCCTTCCTGTGCAGTTTATTATTCAAAACCAGGATTTGAATAAGCTAAGAGATATTATACCTAAGTTTTTAGATGAAGTAAAAAAAGATAAGACCTTTTCCAACGCTGATGTTGACTTAAAATTTAAAACGCCTGAAGTGCAGCTAAGTGTCGACAGGATGAAAATAAAGGATCTTGGCTTATCTACGCAGGATGTGATATCCACTATTCAATCTGCATTTAGCGGCGGCAGGCTTGCTTACTTTATTATGAATGGTTTTCAATATTCTGTAATTGCACAAGTGGAAAGAGCTGACCGTAACAAGCCTGAAGATATAAGTGATCTTTATGTACGCAACAATGTTGGCCAGGAAATTCCTCTTTCATCCGTCATACAATTAAAGGAAACGTCCGACCCTGCTACGTTGTATCATTATAATCGTTATAAAGCTGCAACTATTTCCGCATCTTTATCAGAAGGCTATTCCATTGGTGATGGCATAAAATCTATGAATGGGATTGCCAAAAAACTTCTTGATGCATCTTTTCAAACTGACCTGAAAGGCCCTTCGAGAGATTATGCTGAAAGCTCATCTAATATTGTATTTGCTTTTATTCTTGCCTTAATATTAATATACCTTATTCTTTCTGCGCAGTTCGAAAGTTTTTTAGATCCTTTCACCATCATGTTCACGGTGCCTTTGGCGCTGGCAGGCGCATTGTTAAGCCTTTGGGTGTTTGGGCAAACGCTGAATATTTTTAGTGAAATAGGCATGATCATGCTCATTGGCCTCGTTACTAAAAATGGTATTTTAATTGTTGAATTTGCCAACCAGAGACGATCGCACGGGCTCAACAAAATGGATGCTGTTGTTGATGCAGCGTCTCATCGCCTTCGGCCAATATTAATGACAAGCCTTGCCACATCTTTGGGTGCGTTGCCCATAGCATTAAGCCTGGGAGCTTCCTCTGCAAGCCGTGTTCCGCTTGGCATTGTGGTAGTTTGCGGTATTTTATTTTCATTAATTTTTACTTTGTTTGTAATACCTGCGGTGTACACTTTTATTTCCGGCAAGCATAAAACCGAAGAAGAAATAAATAAAGAATTTGCACCTGCTGATGATACAAATGTTCAGGCACCTGTTGAACAAACAGAAACTATAAATGATAAAAACTGATAACTTTTACATGAAAAAAATTCTGTTTATAAGTTTTATTTTTTTTATAAAAAATATAGCGTTTAGTCAGTCACTAACCTTGCAGGATGCTATAAATATTGCTTTGCAAAAGAGCCTTGATATTCAACTGCTGAAAAACAATCTTGAGATAAGCAAGATCAATAATAACATTGGTATTGCAGGCGGATTGCCAGTGGTAACGGCTTCCGGATCTGATGTGGAGCAATCAACCAATTTGAATCAGCAATTAAACACAGGAACAGAGATAAAAAGAAATGGAGCAGTAGGTAATTCGCTTGTATCAAATGTTACAACGGGCATGTTGTTGTACAATGGATCAAGGGTAGTAGCATCTAAGCGAAGGCTTGCCACGCTTGAGTTACAGAGCCAGCAATATGTAAACTCGCAGGTGCAGAATACCATGGCATCTGTAATGACGGGCTACTACGATATTGTACGGCAACAGGCTTATACCAAAACGTTGGAGAAGTCGATTGACGTGGCACAAAAACAACTCGACATAGTGAAGTTGCAGCAAAGTGTGGGCATGGCTAATAATGCAGATCTTTACCAGTCGCAAATAAATCTTAATAACCTTACACAGCAAAAAGATGCTCAATTGCTGGTGATTGCCCAGGCAAAAACGGCGCTTTTATTATTGCTGAACCTAAAGCCTGATTCATTAATAAATATTAATGATACAATTATTGTTGATAAATCCATTGCGCTGGCAGATGTATTGAATAATCTTAATAATAATGCAGACATAATTGCGGCTGATGAACAAATAAGAATAAATGAGTTTATTGTAAAGCAAACGGCTGCAGAGCGCTATCCATCAGTGGAAGGCTATGCAGGCTACAACTTTAACCGTTCCCAAAGTGCTGCGGGAAATTTATTATTTAATCAGAGCAAGGGGCCTTTTGCGCAGATCACGTTGGGTATACCAATTTATAACGGTTCTATTTATAAACGACAGCAAAGAGTTGCTGAGATAAATGTGCAAAATGCAAATCTTCAGAGAAATATAACGCTTAGAAATTATACTGCACAAGCCGTACAGACTTACGAGGCTTATGTTTCATCGCTACAGCAGCTTGATTCTCAAAAAGTAAATGTGGAACTTGCGCAAAAATATATTGATCTGGAATTATATCGCTTTCAGTTACACGCTGCTACTATAGTGGAGCTAACGCAGGCCCAGCAAAGCTTTCAGCAGGCCGCTTATGCATTTACCAATTTAAGCTATGCAGCCAAATCTTCTGAAATAGAATTGAAGAGATTGATGAATCAAATAAAATTTTAATTATTTTTTGCCGGTAGGAGTGAATAAACCGCTACTTAATTACTGTTACCCTCTACATGTAAACAGCTTCAGCTTTTTGCTTTTAGTGTTCTGCTAATGATGTTGGCCTTGTAAGTAAGATCCTGCATCGTTTGGCTAATAACGGTTACATGCCCCATCTTTCTTCCTGGCCTCGTTTCTTTTTTACCATAAAGATGAACAAAAGCATTTTCTATTTTCAAAACATCTTCCAGGCCTTCATATTGCACCTTACCTGAAAAGCCTTGTGCGCCTATAATGTTTATCATTGCCGAAGGCATTATAGTTTTTACATTTCCCAAAGGATAGCTCAATAAAATTCTCCAAAGCATATCGAACTGCGAAGAATAATTTCCTTCAATGGTATGATGGCCGCTGTTGTGCAATCTTGGCGCCGTTTCATTTACACAAACATTATCATCAAAGTCTACAAACATTTCCACTGCAAACAAGCCTGCGCTTTTAAAGTTTTTTACAACGGTTAAGGCAATTGCCTCTGCCTTCCATAAAACTTTTTCGCTTATGGAAGCAGGGCATAGCTGGTATTGCAATAAGTTATAATCTTTATTAAAAATCATTTCCACAGCGGGGTACAAAGCATTTTGCCCTGCATCGTTTACTGCTACCATTATGGCAATTTCTTTTTTTATATTTACCATTTTCTCCAGCACTGCAGGCGCATCAAAGCCATTACCAATATCATTTTCATTTTGAATGATGGCCACACCACGCCCGTCGTAGCCGCCCATAGCTATTTTGTGTACTGCCGGTAAAAGATCTTTATGAAAGTGTAAATCGTCTCTGTGTTGTGTAACTACGAAAGGCGCCGTAGGTATATTTGCGGAAGCATAGAACTGCTTTTGAAGGATCTTGTTTTTTATAGTTGCGAGCGCAGATGGATCTGGGTAAACAGCCACTCCATCTTCTTTCAGTTTTTGCAGCGCTTCCACATTTACCGCTTCTATTTCAATGGTAAGCGCATCTAAATTTTTTCCGAAATTGTACACATCATCATAGCTGTTGATGTTGCCTTTTATAAAATGGTTGCAAAGATGCGCGCAGGGGCATTCCACATCATTTTCTAACACAAAAGTTTCCACCGGATAATTAGCTCCGGCCTGCAAGAGCATTCTCCCAAGCTGCCCGCCGCCAAGTATGCCTATCTTCTTCATTCAAATTTTTTTGCAAGATAAATGTTCGTGATGGATGTCTTCATAACAATTGCCGTCATTAAAATAATAATTAGTTAAGAAACTTTTACCCCTTTATTTTTTTCAATAAAAAAATTATTTTTACGTTCTTTCAGTAATCCAATAAGAATGACTTTAAAAGCTTCCTTCCTCATTTTTTCATCAGCAATTTTTTTCTTCTTTCCTGCATTAGTGCGGGCGCAAAATTCTTTTGTTTCTTTTCAAAAAGAATCAGTAAAAATTGCAGGCATATTTAATAATAAGGAAGATACCTTGCAAAAAGAATTTGCCGCAAAGGGCCTGCAGTGGCCTGCAAAATATATTTACATCCGCAGTTTTAAATACGATTCGCAACTGGAAGTTTGGGTAAAAAATAATGCAAAGGACAAGTATAAATTATTTAAAACTTACAAGGTTTGCATGCAAAGCGGTACAATGGGCCCCAAGCGTTTGCAAGGCGATTACCAGGTGCCGGAAGGTTTTTATTACATCAACGAATTTAACCCGCACAGCAATTATCATTTATCATTAAGGCTTAATTATCCCAACGCTTCCGACAGAATATTAAGTGATTCATTACGACCAGGCAATGCTATTTATATTCATGGAAGTTGCGTTTCTATTGGTTGCATACCTGTAACAGATGATGAAATAGAAGAGATTTATTTGCTCGCAAGCTATGCAAAAGCAGCCGGTGAAGATTTCATTCCGGTGCATGTTTTTCCTGTGAGATATAATTCAAGAAAATCAATGGAATACTTTAAACTGGCCACAAGAACGAATGCCACTCTACAAAAGTTTGAGCTTAAGTTGAAAGATGCTTTTGATAAATTTGAAGATACACACCAGGTACCGCTGATACTTATTGACCGCAAAGGTGATTATGTAATTGATTAGCTTTCACGCATTAGCAACTGAATAGTAGTTGCAGTTTTTTGCTGCAAAACAATTGTTTTATTTTCTGTAAGTTTTTGTATCATATTTTCTGTGTAATGCCTGATGGTAAGCAGTGTAAGGTTTTTTTCTAACTGCACATTAAAAATATCATCTGCCTGCATTGCTACCTCTTGAATTTTTTCATCAAAATCATCTACACAAATAAGCAGGCTTATGGCTGCATTTTGCGTTAAGTTAGGCTTTATGTTCAGCCGGTGTAAAATTTCATATAAAGTATTTACAGGATTACCTTCTACAAATGAAAAATCTTTTGACTCCAATGAAATCAGCGCCTGCCTTCGTTTGTACACAATTATGGTAGGAAGATGCGGATCATTTTTGGATGAAATAACGGTACCCTGCACACGAAAATTAAGAAAGCTTTTTACGTACAACGGAATGCTGCTGTTTTGCAAAGGCTTTATTGTTTTTGGATGAATTACCTGCGCACCATAATATGCCATTTCAATCACTTCCCGATAGCTGAGATGGGGAATGGTTACCGCATCGTCCACTTCTTTGGGGTCAGCATTCATAACGCCTTCCACATCTTTCCAAATCGTTACACTTTCGGCATTCAGGATGTTGGCAAATACAGCCGCAGTATAATCACTGCCTTCCCTGCCAAGCGTGGTACTTTCGTTTTCGTCGGTGCTGCCAATAAAGCCTTGTGTAATTACAATTTTATATTCACTAAAAAGCGGAAGCAACTTTTCTTCTGTATTTTTTTTAGTAATGTTCCAGTCCACAGCTGCATCACGAAAGGTATCATCGGTGCGCAACACATCTCTTACATCAATCCATTTATTATATATTTTTTCTTCGTTAAAATAAAAATGCATAATAATGGTAGAAAGCAGTTCTCCCGCGCAAACAATCTGGTCATAATAATAATTATAATCTTTTACCGGCTTATCATGAAGCAGCCATTCTATTTCTGTGAAAACGCTGGAAAGCTCATGAGTAGCGGCTTCCCATTGCTGTGTTATTGTATATTTTATTAAGTTTAAATGATTTTGTTTTATTTTTTCAAAAAGAAATAATGCTTCTTCTTTTTTGCCTGCATAAAATTCTTCTGCCACTTTTTCCAGTGCGTTCGTCATTTTGCCCATAGCAGAAATGATGATAAGTATTTTTTCATCTTTATATTCTTTAATAATTTTTGCAACGTTTTGTATGCGTTCAAAACTATTAATGCTGGCTCCGCCAAATTTAAAAACCTTCATGGAATGTGTTTATTAAGCAAAGTAAAATGAATTAGTTATGCGTCTTTATTTTTTATAATTATTACTAAAACATGCCAATGATTAATTGGTTTATTTTTGCGCAGCAAAATATAACACTGCTAATGCAAAAAGCTATTATTTCGGTAAGCAACTTAAAAAAGAACTATGGAAAGTTTGAGGCCGTAAAAGATATTTCATTCGAAGTGTTTGAAGGCGAAATTTTTGGCTTGCTTGGCCCGAACGGAGCAGGCAAATCTACCACACTGGAAATTATAGAAACACTGCGGGATAAAACATCAGGAAAAGTTATGGTTGATGGTTATGATCTTGATAAAGATCCTGATAAAATAAAAAAGATCATTGGTGTGCAATTGCAAACTTCCGGCTATTATCCCGGCCTTAATCTCTTAGAGCTTATACAGCTTTTTTCGGGCTTGTATAATATAAAGGTGAATGCTCTGCAACTATTGGAAACAGTGAATTTGCGGGATAAAGCAAAGAATAAATATAAAGAAATGAGTGGTGGCCAGAAACAACGTTTTTCTATTGCAACCACACTCATCAATAAACCTAAAATAGTTTTTTTGGATGAGCCAACAACAGGGCTTGATCCGCAGGCACGCCGCAATCTTTGGGAATTGATAAAAGAGATACGAAGTAAGGGGACAACGGTTATCATCACTACGCATTATATGGATGAGGCGGAGCAGCTTTGCGACCGCGTTGCCATTATGGACGAAGGAAAAATAATTGCTTTGCAGTCACCCGATAAATTGATTGATGAGCTGGTGGCATCAGGTTTTGAAAAGCCAAAAGTGACCAAATCTGCAAATCTGGAAGATGTTTTTATTCACCTTACCGGCAAAGATTTCAGAGAAGATTAAAAAATATAAATTGCGATAATTTCATTAATTAAAAAATATATCAACCCAATGAAAAAAATTATAATGATCGTTCCGGTTATAATTTCTGTTGCTTCCGCACAAACCAAAAAGCCAGCAAAGCCAGTGCAGAAAGGCGCTACACAAAAAATTGCTTTAACCTCAACCGATAGCATAAGCTATGCAATGGGCGTACAAACTGCTGAATATTATAAAACGCAGGGCATCGAAAAAATAAACGGGGTCATGGTAAAAAAGGCCTACGAAGACGTGTTTGGTAATAAAACAACTTTACTTTCACCGGAAATTTCTAACATGACCATTCAAAAAAAAATGCAAGATTATATGATGCAAAAATCAAATGTTGAAAAAGAAGCAAGCGCTAAATTTTTAGAAGAAAATAAAAAGAGACCTGGTGTGATAACACTGCCCGACGGGTTGCAATATGAGATACTTACCAAGGGAACGGGCGCTATCCCCAAGGCAACAGATACTGTAAAAGCGCACTACATAGGCACTTTGGCAGATGGAAAAGAGTTTGATAATTCTTATAAAAGAGGTGAGCCATTAACCATACCTGTTGACGGAGTTATAAAAGGCTGGACAGAAGCTTTGCAAATGATGCCTGTGGGCAGCAAATGGAAACTTTACATTCCGTCCGAGCTTGGCTATGGCGACCGTGGCGCTGGTGGTAGCATACCAGGTGGCGCTGCGCTTGTTTTTACCATAGAGCTTATTGATATTTTAAATAAACAATAACTTTTATGGGAGACAATGATCTGCATTTATCTTACCCAATAGGTAAGGAAAATGAACAGGATGCTTATGATAAGCCTTACAGTGATGCGCTAAAAAATGAGCTGCTTGATAATATAAAAATGCTTCCCTCATTGCTTGAATACTCCATTCAAAATTTAAATGAAAGCCAGTTGCAAACGCCTTACAGGCCTGGCGGATGGAGCGTTCATCAGCTCATACATCATGTGGCGGATAGCCACCTGAATGCGTATATACGCTTCAAACTTGGCCTTACAGAAGACAACCCAGCCATAAAACCTTACGATCAGGATGCATGGTCGAAGCTGAATGATACCAGAAATTTACCCGTAAATATTTCATTAACCTTGCTTCACTCTTTGCATGCAAGATGGTATGAATTGTTACGCGATATTGATGAAACGCAATGGCAGTGCACTGTGTATCATCCTGAAAGAAAAAAAGCCATAACACTGTGGGAGCTTTTAAAAACCTATTCGTGGCATAGCCAACATCATACAGCGCATATTAATAAGCTAAGAGAAAGAATGAAATGGAACTAACATGAAGTGGAAAGTTTTATCATCAGAATACATATCCAGGCATAAATATTTTACTGCAAGAAAAGATAAATGCATCACTCCTGAAGGAAAGATCATTGAAGAATATTATGTGGTAGAACTTCCGAAAACCGCTTGTGCGCTGGCCGTTACAGAAGATAATAAAGTAGTGATGGTAAAGCAATACAGGCATCCGGTTGCAAAAGAAATTCTTGAAATACCCGGTGGATTTCTCGATCCCAATGAAGCGCCCGAAGTAGCCATAGCAAGGGAACTGAAAGAAGAAACAGGCTACGAGTTTTCATCTGTTGAGCAGGTAGGCATTACAGCAGCCAACCCTGGCGTACTGAACAATTATACTGTTTTATTTTTAGCAAGAGGTGGTAAAAAAACAAGCGAGCAAAAGCTTGATCCAAATGAAGAAATTGAAATAATACTTATTTCTTTGGATGAGTTAAAAAAGCTTTTTTTTGAAAACAAGATTGAGCAGTCTATGCATACCAATTGTATATTTTATGCTTTGAGAAAGATGGGCGAACTATAAAAATCCTTATTTATTTATGGTTAGTTGTATGTGTATGCTTTATATTTCAAACATATATTTTGAAGGATATAATTTTTCTTCTCCATTGCTTTTTACACAAAACACAAAGCCTTTTTGAATAGAGTAAGCCCCGTAATCTCCATTTTTATTTAAGGCTAAAAAGCCAACCTGGAAAGTTTTGGCCTTTGCAGGGTCTCGGTTTACAATGCGCTCAACAGCCTTGCGGCAGGCACTTTCAGGCGAGTTGCCTTGTCGCATATATTCAACAACAAGGTGTGTTCCGCAAATGCGCATTACTTCTTCGCCCACGCCTGTGGAGGTGGCAGCGCCCACTTCATTATCTACAAACAAACCAGCACCAATAATGGGCGAATCCCCCACACGACCATGAATTTTAAAAGCCATACCGCTCGTAGTAACAGCGCCGCTCATGTTGCCTGAAGCATCCAGTGCAACAAGCCCCATGGTATCATGATTAGGAGAACCGTCATCAAAAAAAGGCGGAGCAAAAGGCCCGTTAGTCTTCTTATCTTTTTTATCTGCAGGCATGTTTTCAATATTTATCACAGGCTTGTATTCACTTTTTTTAAGCCAGTTTTTATAAGCAATTTCAGCATCGGGCGAAAGTGCTGCAGATTCTTTTGCAAAACCATTTTCAATGGCAAACTGCTGTGCACCTGCGCCCACCAGCATTACGTGCGGCGTGGTTTCCATAACTTTTCTTGCAACAGAAACGGCGTGTTTTATTTGCTCCAGGCCACCGACAGATCCGCAGTTGGCATGTTCATCCATTATGCAGGAGTCAAGCGTTACAATGCCATCCCTGTCAGGATATCCGCCAAGGCCCACGCAGCAGTTTATAGTATCTTCTATTTGCCTGGCGCCCGCTTCCACGGCATCAAGCGCTCTTCCATTTGCTGATAAAATTTTCCATGCTGCAGTGTTTACATCGCGGCCGCTATCCCATGTGGATATAACGATAGGTTTCGTTTGTGCATAACTGTTACCTCGTAAACGTTTTACTGAAAGCGCAGGTATGCTCATGCCGGATAACTGCAAAAATTTTCTTCTATTTAGCATATTATAATTATAATTTTTTTTTAATAAAATTTATTAAGGCTTTCTTTTAATTTACTTCCTGTGTATAGAAAGTTTTTTGATCATTTCATCAGAGATGCTGTCAGCATACATGCCAAAAGCATTGACCAGCGCACCTTTCATGCGATGATCTTTTGATTCAATTGCATACACAACAGCCTCGTCAGATGGGTTGGATTCACCTTCGAAGCGATAAAATTCTGTTATTTCGAACTCAGTGGTATTAAGGCATTCGTTCGTTTCGCTGCACATTATCTTATCAAAAGCTATATTAAAATCTTTTGTATAACCTCTTTCCTTCAGGCTGTTCAGCGCGCCGGAAACAGTATCATAATTTTTCATTAAAATGTTTTATCAAAAATAATCATTGTGTTTTATTAATACTTTATAACCCACATGAATACATACTTTATGTAAATTGCATGTGCATACAAGCTGCGCGAGAAAAGAACTATGAGTAAAAAAGATAAAAAGAAAAAACAGCCTTCACTTATAAAGGGAGTTTTAGATATTACACGTTCAGGGATGGGTTATGTTATTACAGAAGAAATGGAAAACGATGTGCTTATAAGGCCGCATAACTTCAACAAGGCCATGCACGGCGATGTAGTAAAAGTAAGCGTAAAGGAAGGAAGCGGAAAGCGCGCTGAAGGTATAATAGAAGAGGTGATTGAAAGGAAACAAACCGAATTTATTGGCAATATAGAGGTAAGTGAAAACTTTGCTTTTTTTAAGCCTGACAGTCAAAAACCGATGCCTGATTTTTATGTAAGTATCCGGAATTTAAATGGAGCAAAAAGTAAAGACCGCGTTGTAGTAAAATTTTTAAACTGGGAGAAAGATGAAAAAAAGCCTGAAGCTGAAGTTATCACCGTGCTTCACGCAAAAGATAAGAATGACCTTGCTATGAAGGAGATCCTTATCCAGAGCGGCTTTCCTATTTCATTTTCAAAACCAGTGATGGATGAAGCACATTCCCTGAGCGATGCAATAGAAACTGCCGAGTTGGATAAAAGAAGAGATTGCAGAGATGTGCTTACGTTTACGATAGACCCGGCGGATGCAAAAGATTTTGACGATGCTATTTCATTTAAAAAGATAGATAAAGATGAATATGAAATTGGCGTGCACATTGCAGATGTGAGCCACTTTGTAAAGCCCTCATCGGAGATGGATAAAGAAGCGTATGCAAGAGCAACGAGCGTATACCTTCCTGACCGGGTGAACCCAATGCTGCCCGAAAGAATTTCCAATGAGCTTTGCTCTTTGCGCCCGCATGAAGATAAATTTACCTTTTCTGTTATTTTTAAAATAAATAAAAAAGGAAAAGTAAAAGATTACTGGCTGGGCAAAACTTTTATCCATAGCGATTACCGCTTTACGTATGAAGATGCACAACAAATAATTGAAACAAAAGAAGGCATGTATGCAGATGAAATTCTTTGCCTGAACACGTTTGCAAAAAATTTCCGCAAAGAAAGATTTAAAAACGGCGCTATAAATTTTTCATCAACTGAAGTAAAATTTCAGCTGGATGAAAATGGAAAGCCAACAGGCATTACCATAAAGGAAAGCAAAGAAGCGCACCAGCTTATTGAAGAGTTCATGTTGCTTGCTAACCGAACAGTTGCGGCACATGTGGCAAAAATAAAAGTGAACAAAAAAAATATACCTTTTCCTTACCGCATACACGATACGCCTGATGAGGAAAAGCTGAAACCCTTTGTAGCCTTTGCAAAAAAATTTGGTTATAAATTTAATATGAATAATGAGGAAGAAGTGGCTGCCTCCTTCAACCAGTTGCTTACCGATGTTCACGGAAAGCCCGAGCAGCACGTGCTTGAGCAGCTTGGCATCCGCACAATGGCAAAAGCGATCTATACTTCGGAAAACATTGGCCACTATGGATTGGGATTTGAATTTTATTGCCATTTTACTTCACCCATTCGCCGCTATCCTGATGTGATGGTGCATAGAGTTTTAAATGAAATTATTGCGCACGATATTCATCCTGATAAAGAGATGGAAAAAAAATGCAGCCATTGCAGCGCCCGCGAAAGAGCTGCTATGGAAAGCGAACGCGCAGGCAATAAATATAAACAGGTGGAGTATATGATGGATAAAGTTGGTGAAGATATGGAAGGCGTAATAAGCGGCGTTGCTGCATTTGGATTTTGGGTAGAAACAGTGAATGAAAAATGTGAAGGACTTGTATCAGTAAAAGACCTATCTGAATATGATGACTTCAGGCACGATGATACCGATTATGCGCTGGCAGGGCTTCGCACCGGCAAAAAATTCAGAATGGGCGATTTGGTGAAAGTAAAACTGGTAGCGGCTAATCTTGAGAAAAGACAACTTGATTTTGACTGGATACCTGATGAAAAAAGCCTTCGGGAGAAAGCTCATACAAAAAAAAACAAGAAAGACAATTCCTCTCCGCATAAAGAAAAGCATTTTTCCAAAAGAAATAAAAAATAAATTAAGTATAATTGAGTCCTGATGTAAACACTGCTAATGCAGGCCTGCATAGCTTTACAGAGCTTTCTGATTTTTTTGAAGAGAAATTTTCTATACGCCATTTTCCTGAAAGTCCCAGGAACTTATATGATGCTTCCGCATACTTGCTAACGGTTAAGGGCAAGCGAATTCGCCCTGTTCTTTGCGTAATGGCCAATGAACTGGTGAACACTGTGAACCCTGATGTATGGCACGTGGCCACAGCTATCGAATTGTTTCACAATTTTACTTTGGTGCACGATGATATTATGGATAAAGCGCCGATGCGTCGCGGCATACCTACCGTTCATAAAAAATATGGCGAACCTGCCGCCCTGCTCGCCGGAGACGTAATGCTGGTGGCTGCTTACGAAAGTATAAACAAGATCAGCAGCCAATACATACACGATGTGCTTGCCATTTTTAACAAAGCAGCAAAGCAGGTGTGCGAAGGCCAGCAGATAGATATGGATTTTGAAAAAGTAATGCAGGTAAGCTTTAATGAATATGTTAACATGATTACTTTAAAAACTTCTGTGTTGCTTGCAGCAAGTTTGCAATTAGGTGCAGTAATGGGAGGCGCCGGGCTAGGTAACCAGCAGCATTTATATGAATTTGGAAAGAACCTCGGCATCGCTTTCCAGGTGCAGGATGATTATCTGGATGCCTTTGGTGATCCTGATAAATTTGGGAAAAAAAATGGCGGCGATATATCTTCAAATAAAAAAACATTTTTATTGATACAAGCCTTACAAGTTTGTGGCGGCGCGCAGTTAGAAGAATTGCAATACCAGCTTGAGCATAATGAAAATGATAAAATAAATAAGGTCATTAGCATATATAAATCGTGTAACATAGATGAATGGGCAAAGGAACTGAAGCAAAAATACATGTCGCTTGCTATGACACATCTTGAAGATGTTGCCATTCTTTCTGTAAGAAAAAAACCTTTGAAAGAACTCGCGTATTATTTATTGGATAGAGAAATGTAAAAAGAGTTTATGAAAGTTTGACAAGCATTTCATCAATATATTTTGAAATTTTTTCAATTATCAAAACAGTAATATTAATAATGTAAAAAATAATTTTTATTTAAACTAAACCTAATGTACTTTTCTTTTTTTAAAATTTTATTTATAATAATCCTGTTTTTTTTAATAATAAATCAATTGCTTAAATCACCAGCCAAATCATGAAACAACTTTTTACCTTGCTAGCTACCATTTTATCTGTAACTGCTTTTGCACAGGATGCCGCAAATAAAATTGCTATCATTCCGCAGCCTGTAAGCCTCGTTACAAATACGGGAACTTTCGTACTTCCCGCTCAGGTAACTATCGAAGCTGGCTCCCAGCCTGCACTGCAGCAAACTGTTTCCTTTTTAAAAGATCGGTTATCTGTGCCAACAGGCATGTCGGTTACTGTAAAAACTGCTGATCCATCTGCAACCATCCAGTTAATATTAAATAAAAAAGCAGACAATATAACTGGTAAAGAAGGATATAATCTATCGGTTACTCCATCAAAAATTATTATAAAAGCAAATGATCCTGCAGGCTTATTTTATGGTGTGCAAACGTTAATACAATTGTTTCCTAAAGAAATAGAAAGCGCGGCAATGGTAAGTAATGTGAGGTGGGAAGCGCCATGCGTTACCATTACGGATTATCCAAGATTTGGATGGAGAGGCTTGATGTTTGACGTGTCAAGGCATTTTTTTACCAGGCAGGATGTGGAGCAATATATTGACCAAATGGTGCGGTATAAATTTAATTTATTGCATCTTCATTTAACCGATGACGAAGGCTGGCGTATAGAAATAAAAGGATTGCCAAAGCTAACAGAAGTAGGTGCATACAACGTAAAAAAGGTAGGTTATTTTGGAACCTTTTCGCCGCCGTCTCCTGATTCTCCGCGTACGTATGGCGGCTTTTATACACAGGATGATATTAAAGAGCTGGTGCAATATGCCAAAGCAAGATTTGTAAATATTTTGCCTGAGATAGATGTGCCCGGGCACAGTCTTGCAGCGGTTGCATCGTATCCTGAACTATCATGCACACCGGGCGCAGATCAGTACCACGTAAGGTCGGGTGAAGAAATTATGGATTGGTCTCACGGTGCGCCACCAATAGCTTTGGTGGATAATACGCTGTGCCCTGCGAATGAAAAAGTGTACGAATTTTTAGATAAGGTATTAACGCAGGTAGCGCAATTATTTCCTTTTGAATACATACACATGGGCGGTGATGAATGCCCGAAAAACTTTTGGGAAAAGAGTGATGCAATAAAAGCATTAATGAAAAAAGAGCATTTAAAAAATATGGAAGAAGTACAAAGCTATTTTGAAAAAAGACTGGAAAAAATTGTTGAGTCGAAAGGTAAAAAGTTTATGGGCTGGGATGAAATACTGGAAGGAGGCCTCGCACCCAATGCAGTGGTAATGAGCTGGCGTGGAATGAAGGGTGGCGTGCAGGCAGCAAAAATGGGACACGATGTGGTGATGAGCCCAACAACTTTTGCCTACCTTGATTATATGCAGGGCGATGCTGCAATTGAGCCGCACGTATATTCCACTTTACGATTAAATAAAGCATACCAGTTTGAACCGGTTCCTGACAGTGTGGATCCAAAATATATAAAAGGCGGCCAGGCAAATTTGTGGACAGAACAGGTTTATAATATGCGCCACCAGGAGTATATGACCTGGCCCAGAGCATTCGCAATTTCAGAATCGTTATGGAGCCCGAAAGCAAGTAAGAATTGGGATGATTTTGCAGGAAGGGTTGAAGATCATTTTGCCAGGTATGATGAAGCCAACATAAAATATTCGCCAAGCATGTACGACCCGATAATCAATGCTGACAGCACTTCTGGCCATAAGCTCGCAGTAAAACTGAGCACTGAAATTAAAGGACTGGATATTTTTTACACCTTTGATAATTCTTTCCCGGATCAGTTTTATCCTAAATACAGCACACCTGTTATTTTTCCTGATGATGCAGTAACAATGAAGCTGATAACCTATCGTAATGGGAAGCCTATCGGCCGGATGATTACAGTGCCGGTAGCGGAACTAAAAGCAAAGGCAGGAAGAAAGGATGAAGAATAAATTATTCATGGGCATAAAGTTTTTCGTTCGTAAGTTCTAAAAAACTATAAACTTCGAAGTATTTAGTTATCTCTTCAAAATATTTGTCAAACAGTGCAAACAGTTCTTTGTTGACTATATTTCCAGTTGAAATTAAGAACAATTTAGAAGGGGATTTTTCTAGAATATAAGAATCAAAAAAGTCGTTGTCCTTAGTGATGACGATCCTGCCTTCGACATTAGCCAAAAGCCTTATTTCATTATCTGTTGTTCTTTCTTTATTCGGCAGGTCATCAGTATGAGTAATATCAAAGCCTTTCTTATTAAGCATTTCAGCTAAAGCATAGGGAAGCTGGGCGTCAACAATAAACTTTATCAAGCAGAAATTTTATGAATTGTTTTCGTTTCGGAAAGGAGTGAAGCATATTGAAGAGAGGCTTGTATATCTTCTTTTTCCAAAGCCGGATAATCGTTAATAATTTCTTCTGTTGTCATCCCTGCAGAAAGTAGATCTAAGATTAAGGATAAAGGATAACGCATATTTCGTACAGTTGGCTTACCATGGCAAACTTCAGGATTGATAGTAATCCTATTTAATAAATTTTTCTGCATACTTTATATAACTAAGTTAATCCAATTACAATTGTAATACGGTTATGAATTAGCTTAACACATTTATCTTTTATAAATAATTGATACCTCGTACTTATTCATCTTTACCCGGCTTATCGCCGGTAAACCAGTGCTCTTTATTTTTAAATAAAACATTAAAGGTGGTAAAGGAGCCATAGATGCGGGTTATGTATTGCTGCAGGTTTATTTTTTCTTCATCAGTTAAATTTTTATGGCTGTTAATATTTTGTTCCAGCACACGAAGCCTGTCACGCACCATAACTATTTTATGAAAAAAAATTTCTATGGGGAGTTCTTTGGGCTTTAATGCGGCATCTTTCGGCTGAAGCAGCATTGTGCCACCAGTCCATTTATCGCTAAGCGGAACTCTTTCATTTACATCAGCCCAGAGCCGCAGAATTTTCAGCAAAGACGTTTCCACCGCGGAGTTTGTTTCTATCTCTTCACTTACATTTTCCGGTTGTATGTCATCCAGTTTATCATCAGTTTTATCTATTTCAATAATGCCTTTATGAATAAATGAAATAAGGTACGTTGCATACCTAATGCCCACAATTACGCCAGGCCCATGCACAGTATGTTGCAGCCTTGTTCCAATTCCCAGTGTGGTTTGTTCCATGAATTTTTTTATGTTTTTCGTTTATAAAGTAACAGTTATCCTGCAAACGTAATTCTTAGCTTTTAATTATTCATTACAGGCAACTCAATGTGAGTGGGATAGTCTTTTGTAAAATAAATGGTATGCGTTTGTTTGGTAAAGTCGCTTTCTTTTGCTTCAAAAATATTGGGAATAAATTTTTGAGGGTTTCTGTCTATCAATGGAAACCATGTGCTTTGAACCTGTATCATTATTTTATGTCCTTTTAAAAAAGCATGGTTTATTTCATGCAGGTCTATAACAAATTCTTCCGCCTTGCCTGGCGTAAGCGCCTCAGGGTTTGAAAAACTTTTTCTGAATCTTCCCCTGAAAACTTCCATGGCGACCGGCAACTGGTAACCACTCATTAGAATATTTTTTTGATAGAAGTCTGGATATACATCAATAAGTTTTACGATCCAGTCTGCGTCTGTTCCGGTTGTCGATGCAAAAAGATGCGCCATTATTTTTCCGGTAACGGTAATATTTTCTGTTAAAGAATCTAAGGTAAAGCTGATAACATCGGGCCTTGTGGTAACGAATCTCTGATCTTCTACCTGCCAGGGGCGCCAGCGGCTGCCATAGCCATAAGTAGCTTCAATAGGCAACATGCGATAAGGCACAGGATTTTGCGGATCGCTTATGAAGCTGATTTTTCCATCGTTGCCAAGAGGCGGCAAGAATGAAGATTTTTTATCTGCGGCAGCATATATATTTTTTACAACCGCTTCTTTTGGAGGCCACGTTTTATACGTTTTCCATTCATTGGTGCCTGTCTGAAAGCAATAAGCTTCCTCAAATTTTCCATCGCCAATTCCTTTTAAATAAAAATCAAACCATTTTTTTTGCAGCTCACGAAACCAAACGCCGGTGTTGCTTTCAAAGGAAATCTTTCCAAGGCTATCACCTTTTGCATGTCCCCATTGGCCGTGGTTCCATGGGCCAAGCACAATATGGTTACGATTAAAAGTATCCTTCTTTTCCATTTGCGCATACATCAATTGAGGGCCGTTCATATCTTCCTGGTCATAATAACCACCTACATGAAGTTGCGGCACCTGCGGGTATTTTACATAATTAAGCGGAGAATTTTTTTGCCAGAAAGAATCATAATTCGGATGCGCAATAAAATTATTCCAGGTGGGGATAGTGTTATGAAAATATTTTTCATTTACGTTTTTAAGCGAGCCTAAATTTTTATACCAGTTAAAAACATCGAACTGAGGAAAGGGAAAATCGCTGTCCGTTGTTTTATCATGCTCCACTTCGTACGTGTACTCCATTCCATAGCTTAACCGAAACGCACCATTGTGATGAAAGTCATCACCCAAAAAAAGATCGCCCATGCAAGCCTGTTCAGATGCGGCTTTCAGGGCAGGATGCGGATCTACAGCGCCTACCAGAGCCAGCCAGCCGGGATATGATATTCCGTATATTCCGGCTTTGCCATTGTTGCTTTTTATATTTTTAACCAGCCAGTCAATAGCATCATACGTATCGGTGCTTTCATCAATTGCGCCCTTGTGAGTTTCATGTAGTAAGGGCTGATGTATTTCCATTTTACCTTCACTTTTATACTTACCCCGTATATCCTGGTACACAAAAATATATCCTTCCCTTGCCATGATAGTAAGTGGAGAAGAAGGAGGAAATGAAAACAAAGAATCATCCGGAATATCAACTGCTGCTCCATAAGGTGTTCGTGTAATTAAAAAAGGCGAAGGCTCTTTTGGATAAACAGGCGACAGTAAAACGGTATATAATTTTATACCATCGCGCATGGGTATCATTACGCTTGTTTTCTTGTACAATACAGTGCTATCTTGCTGCGCAGGAGAAAAGTATGCAATAAATAGGCATAAAAATGAGGTTAAAAATTTTTTCATAATCTAATGATTGTTCGTAATAATAAAGGTAAAGAAGTTGCCTAAAAAGATCTTTTATAACTAATAAAACTTACAGCATTTTTATTCTTGAAAAAAATATTTATGTTTATGGAATTTTCATTTGTAGCATAACAGTTATGCTGTAACCGAAATTACTTATTCAAAATTGCAGGCTAAATGCTGTGCCTTCTCCCTGCCGGGATTGAACCTGGATAGTACCTTTATGCAGCATCATAATTTGCTTGCAGAGACTAAGCCCGATACCACTTCCATTTTTTTTAGTGCTAAAGAAAGGGATAAAAATTTTATCCATTAATTCTTCATCCATACCGTGGCCATTATCACTTACTTTAATGATCTTGCGATTGCCTGATGCCAATGCCGACAGAGTTATCCTGGGCTCTTGTATATCTTTTACAGCTTCTATCGCATTTACAATAAGGTTTATCAGCACCTGTTCCACCAGGCTGGTATCTGCCTGCAGTTCCAATGAGGTATCTTTTAAAATAATATCCATTTCTATATTCTTCTGTTCCAGCGTGGGTTCCATCAGTTGGTGCAACCCTTCAAAAAGATCGCGCACATAAATATTTTTCAAATTAGGAGTGGTTATTTTATTCAGGTTGCGATACGTTTCTGCAAACTTTAGCAGGCCTTCACTTCTTCTTTTAATAGTTTCAATTCCTACCTGCAGGTCGTACACAGCTCCTGATTTATCGGATAGAGATAATACAGATTTTTCCAGCCTGTTCTTCAATGTATCAGCTAACGAGGATATGGGCGCAACAGAATTCATGATCTCATGCGTCATTACACTTAATAGCTTTTGCCAGGCTTTTGATTCAGTTTCATCCAATGCCTCATTAATGTTTTGAAAAGCTACAAGTTTATATTTTTTACCTTCTGTTTGAAAAGCAGTAGCTGAAAGTAGTATTTGAAATGAGCCTTTTTCAAGGTGCGCCTTGGTGATCTTTCCTTCACCTGGCTTCAGCGCAATAATTTCTTTATACAAAGCTTCATCTCTTTTGCCGAGTGAGTGAATCGTTTTTAAATAGGGAACAAGAAGCATATTTTTTAAAGATTCATTCATCCATAGCAATTCACCGTTTTCAACATCATAAGACAAGATTCCGGTATCCACCAGTTCCAAAATTTTTTGCAGGTATTGGTATTGCGTTTCCTTTTCTTTACTTATCACTTTAAATGTAGAATTGATCTGGTTAAAGCCTTCTCTTAAAGTCTGTAATTCAGCAGGGGCGTGCTTTACATCGAAGTAGCGGGAAAAATCCCTGTAATGAACTGATTCAACAAACTGCTGTAATTCATCATGAGCTTTTCGCTGAAAGCGGTACATTTCAACCGCCTGGTAAATGATCACTATAAGTAACAACGCTGCATAAATAAAATGGTGGCTGGCAATTACAAGTGCTATAAATATAATAGTAATAAGCAGCAGGAATATTCTTATAAAAATTCTCCAGCCTGTTTGCCTAAAAAAATTGGTTGATAACAAAAATGTTTTTTTTAAATTAATTATTGACCACTTACGATTGACCGCCAAAGACGATTATTAAATATCATACTTGCTCAATCTCCTGTACAGCGCCGTTCTGGTAAGCCCCAGTTCTTTTGCAGCCTTGCTTATATTTCCATTATGTTTTTCTATCACTTTTAAAATAGTGTTTTTTTCCAGCGCGCTCAGGTTCAGGTCTGCAGGCGCTGCTTCTGCGGGCAACGATGATTCAATCGGCGAAAAGATAAGATCGTGCGCGGTAAGGTCATCGCCATCCGACATAATAACTGCCCGCTCCATTGTATATTGGAGCTCGCGTACGTTGCCAGGAAAAGGATGCTGCTTTATTTTCTCAACTGCCTTTGCATCTAACGCAAGCTCGGGCTTTAAATACTTGCTGGCATACATCTGTGCAAAATGCTTCGCAAGCAATACAATATCCTGCTCTCTTTTGCGCAAAGGCGGCACCATTATTTCAACTGTATTGATGCGATAAATGAGGTCTTTTCTGAAACGGCTTTCATTGGCAAGCTCTGTCAAAGGCAGGTTGGTAGCGCATATCAGCCTTATATCAATATTAATAACTTCATTGCTGCCGAGCCTGGTTATCTGGCGGTTTTGTAATACGCTCAGCAATTTTATTTGCTGCTGCAAAGAAATATTTCCTATCTCATCCAAAAATAAAGTGCCTCCGTTCGCCGCCTCAAATCTTCCGGCTCTGTCTTCTGCCGCACCGGTAAATGCCCCTTTTTTATGTCCAAACAATTCACTTTCAAAAATGGATTCTGTAAGTGCGCCAAGGTCTACTTTTACAAACGGTTTCGCAGCACGAAGCGACTGCTGATGAATGGCTCTTGCAATTAGATCTTTGCCAGTGCCGTTTTCGCCCAGTATCAAAATATTGGCATCCGTAGGCGCTATCTTATCTATTTTTAAAAATATATCATTCATTACCTGCGATTCGCCAATTAGCTCTTTATCTCTTACAGAGTTTGCAGATAGTGATGCGTTTTCATTTCCTTTGCCCTTTGATTTTAAAATTGATTTTATGGTATCTATGAGCTTCTCATTGTGCCAAGGCTTTACCACAAAATCTGCAGCGCCTTCTTTAAGAGAACGCACAGCAAGATCAATAGCGCCGTAGGCTGTAATCATTACCACCGCTGCATCAGAGCCAAATTCTTTTATTTTTTTTAGCCAGAATAATCCTTCATTACCTGTATTGATGGAGCTGGTAAAATTCATATCAAGCAATATCAAATCGAACTTTTGCTTTGATAATATCCACCGTATGCTTTCAGGATTTTTTTCTGTTACCACTTCCTTCACTTCTGTTTTTAGCAGCAGCCTCACTGCGGTTAATACATCGGTATCATCATCAATAATTAATATACACGCGCTTTTTAAATTCATAACAATCAGTAATGTTCGTTTATTTACAATTAATTATTTTATAATGATCGTTAAAAGTTTATACATAAAATAAAAAGTTTACCAAACATTTTTTTATGATTAATAATGATAAACCATACCACAAATGCAAATACATGGCAATTAATTTTTTATATAAAACAAAACATATTTTGTGTATCAAAAGCGGACACCTGTTGTATCGCTAAAGAACAAAAAATTTTCGGCTATAACTGTAACCTGTTGACTATCAAAATCAATAAATAATGGCATTGTGTTGATAGTAATAGTGCAGAAGAGATAAGTTATTTCTCATTTAGTTAGTGTTAGGAGGCCGCCGGTTGCAGCCGGTGGCTTTTTTTAAAAAAATAAAATTGTGGATAGAGTAATACAAAAAAAGAAATGGTCGCGCAAAAGGATATTAACCATTGCAGGTATTGCAGCAGTTGTTGCTTTAATCGTGGCAAGTTATTATTTCACATCGGGCGGCAGCAAGCTGAATGTGCAAACCGATCGCATTACTGTCAGCGAGGTTACCAAAGGTACCTTTCAGGAAAATATTCCGGTGAATGGGATTGTATTGCCTAAAACAACTATTTACCTGGATGCAGTGGAAGGTGGCCGTGTGGAAGAAAAATATGTAGACGATGGTGCATTGATGACTAAAGGGCAACCCATTTTAAAGCTATCGAACACTGACCTGCAGCTTGGACTGGTAACACAGGAAACCAATGTATATAATTTGCTTACGCAAATGCAAATCTCAAAAAATGCGTCTCAGCAAAATACAGTAAGTAAGCTGAACCAGATGACGGATGTGGAAAGCCTGCTTAAAGAAGCTGAGCGCGTGTATAAGTTAGATAAACATCTTTACGATGAAAAAGCAATAGGCTCGCAGGAATATCAAAAAGCGGTAAATGATTATAATTATTATTTGCAAAAAGAAAAGCTTACGCAAACAATTTTGCAACAGGATTCTGCATCTAACCAGCAGCAGCTAACGCAGGCCAGGCAATCGTTTGAGGGCTCGCAAAACGCACTGAATGTAATGAAGCAAAAGGTAGGCGACCTTATTGTGCGTGCGCCTGTTGATGGGCAGCTAACATCTTTAGATGCAGAGGTTGGGCAAAGTAAAAACAAAGGCGAAAGGCTTGGGCAGATAGATGTGATAGGCGGATATAAAGTGCGTGTAGATGTGGATGAACACTACATTTCACGCATATACATGGGGCTGAAAGGCACCTTCAGTTTTAATGATACTACTTATACGCTTGAGATAAAAAAAGTATATACCCAGGTAACCAGTGGCCGCTTCCAGGTAGATATGGAATTTACCGGCAAAGTGCCCGGCGGTATAAGACGAGGCCAAACGCTGCAGATATTATTAGCCCTTAGCGATGCAAGAACTTCTGTGCTTTTACCCAAAGGCGGCTTCTATCAACAAACGGGAGGCAACTGGGTATTTAAAGTAAGCGCAGATGGCGGCAAAGCCTATAAAACAGATATACAGCTCGGCAATCAAAACACGGATTATTATGAAGTGTTACAAGGGCTGAAGCCAGGCGACAAAGTGGTAACGAGCAGCTATGATAATTATGGAAACATGCAGGAACTAGAGCTAAAGAAATAATTTTTTTAAAATATTATTAAATAAATGTGAAGTGTGATATAATATTATTTGGTTAATGATAAAAACTATGTGTATGAATAAAAAATTGATACTTTATAAATTGCTAACATTAATTGTGTTATGTTTTTCTGCAATAGTTATAAAAAGCGAATCATGCGCTGCCAGGATTGCATGTGGCTATACAAATGCTAACTGCAATAAACAAAGTAAAACAGATAAGTCTTATTACGAA
The DNA here is from genome assembly GCA_965276925.1 of Hanamia sp. Lineage (GTDB taxonomy): Bacteria > Bacteroidota > Bacteroidia > Chitinophagales > Chitinophagaceae > Ginsengibacter. Next base: position 3,652,277 of record OZ255711.1, on the reverse strand, counting down.
AAGGTGGATTATAAAAATGATGTATTTATTATAAAAATTTAAAAAAACATTACCGGCTATTCGTACTACAAAGCCTTTTGCATTATATTTTAAAATAAAAACAATGATTAAAATTTCTGACCTTGAAAAAATCTACCGCACTGAAGAAGTAGAAACTGTTGCATTAAATAAATTATCCTTTAATGTAAAAGAAGGCGAATTTATAGCAGTGATGGGGCCTTCCGGCTGTGGTAAATCTACATTGCTTAACATACTTGGCTTACTTGATGATCCTGACGATGGAAGCTTTGTTTTCAACGGAATAGAAGTGGCAAAATTTAATGAAAGAAAAAGAGCTGAGCTGCGCAAACGCAATATAGGTTTTGTTTTCCAGAGCTTTAACCTTATTGACGAGCTTACCGTTTTTGAAAACGTGGAGTTACCACTAATATATCTGGGTGTAAAGAGCGATGAAAGAAAGATACGTGTTGAAAAAGTACTGGATAAAATGCAGATTATGCACAGGCGCAATCACTATCCGCAGCAATTAAGCGGTGGCCAGCAGCAGCGTGTTGCAGTGGCAAGAGCGGTGGTAAATAATCCAAAACTAATTCTTGCAGATGAGCCAACCGGTAACCTTGATTCAAGCAATGGCAATGAAGTAATGCAATTGCTTACAGAGCTTAACGAGCAAGGAACTACAATAATAATGGTAACACACAGTGAGCATGATGCACGCTACAGCCATCGCATCATTCGTATGCTGGACGGGCAAACCGTTACTGAAAATATACTGGTATAATATAACGTTTGTAGGGTAACAGTTATCCTGTACACGAAGCAGATACTGATCTATAAGATCATGTTGTTCACAACATATTTATCTGTAATTAAAAATATGCTTATTGCTGTAAGAAGGTCTGTGTATAAAAGAATAATTTTCATAAAAGATTTTTTTTAATTGATTGTAATTATAGCTTTATCACAATACCTGTTGCAAAGCCTATCGAGTTATAATAAGTTTTAACCTGTACATCTTTGTTAATTGATGATAAGGCAAACCTTGATGTTGGCTCAAAGGAAACAGCGATGGTTTTATTAAAATCATATTGCACAGCTACGCTTAAAGAGCCATTGTAATAAGATGGCTTCAAACCCTGAACAGTAGTAAAATTTGTTGTTTTGTCGCCATTCTGCGCAGCAATATTTGTCTCTATTTGTCTTTTGTTTAAAAAGTTAACAGCAACGCCTGCAGCCGGAATAAAGCTCCACCTGTTCTTTATAAAAGGATACCTGATCATTACCGGAATTTTTATATAGCTCAATGTATTTTTGGAAGATGGCGTGCTGATACTATCACCTTGTGTGGGCAAATTTCCGTTAGCATCCTTAACCGGAACATAGGAGTAGCCCGCATCGCAGTTTATGCGATAATGAAAATTGCCCATGTTATCCGGTCTTGCATAAATATTTTTGGGCATAATGTAGGATACCCTGGTTACTAATGAAATACCTGAAGCAATTATCCATTTTTTATTTAAGTTATAATTTAACATAACTCCAAAGGTGGAAGCATACTTTATTTTCTCATATTTTTTTATCTCATCTTTATCTTCTTCCCTGAAATGCGGATGATCGTTGTCTAACGAAGTTGAAGCCGCATCCGGTGAATAATAAGCCGTGGCCGAGAAATATCCCTTTGATGCCTGATGGATTACCGTCTTTTTATTTAAAAAAGTGCTTTTACTTTTTACGGGTTCGTCTTTTGCGTTTTCATTTAACAGTGGTGATGACAACATTGCTTTGGAAAATAACAAGTCTTTATTCATGCCTGGAGCTGTAAATACATTCGTAATGTTTTTTTCAAAGGAAATATCCATTATACCGGATGCAGATTTATTATTGCTTTTAGTAAGCATTTCTTTTTTTGTTGAAAGATCTATTATTGTTTCAGCTGATTTACTTTGTTTGTGATGTATAGTGCCGCTTACTAATAAAGGCACAGTTTCGTTTGCAGCATAACTGTTAGGTTGTAAGTGTTTTTGCCTGGCGTTAGTTTTTTGTAAAAATTTTTGCTGTAAAGATTGTTGATTTTGCTTTCCGATAGAATCTTCACTAAGCCTTGCTGATTGTACATCCTGGCCGGTTTTAGCATCGTTTGGCTGAGTGGTTTGTTGCGCAACAGCTATATCTTGTGAATCCGTGTGATTTAAAGTATTATTAGCGTGGTTACTATTTCCGGAAGTTTTTACTTTTTCAATTTTAATATTTTTTACAAACTGCCTGTTTTCTTTTCTTATATACAAAGTGTACATTGCCATGCCAAAAGATAATATCAGCAATGAGGCGGCTGCCCACTTAAGTTTATAATATTTTTTTGAAATAAAAATTACTGTATTCTTATCGAGGCTTTTGTCTATTACATCCCATGTGGATGAAGGTGGAATTTCTTCATGCTCATCCAAAGCTTTTTTGAATAGGTCATCTACGTTATGTAAACTTTCGCTCATATTTCATTGATATTTTGTTGAACAGATTGCAGGCTTTTGTTTACTGCTTTTTGAAGTATGACTCTTGCATCCGAGAGGTTAGATTTTGATGTTCCTTCAGAAATGCCCAGCAAAGCTGCTATCTCACGGTGTTTCATTCCTTCAAAAACATATAAATTAAATACAGTACGGTATGCGGGAGATAATTGTTGAATTATTTTCAGAAGTTCTTTGGTGCCAAGTCTAGATAAAACATCTTCATAGCTCTGCGACTCTTCTATGGATTCATTTAAAGTAACCACCGCATGCATTTGCCTTTTAGACCTGTGTTTTTGTAAGGCACTATTTACCATTATCCGCCTTACCCATCCTTCAAAGGAACCTGTAAACCTATACTGGTGAATACTTTCAAAGACCCTTATAAAGCCATCCTGCAAAATATCTTCTGCCTCTTCCCTGCTTTTTGAATACCTGAGGCAAACGCCAAACATTTTGGACGCAAGCATTTTATACAGAGTATTTTGCGATTGCCTGTCGCCGTTAACAGAACCTTCTATTAGCTGCTTTAAATATTCCAAAAAATATATGTTATGCTTTTGATGCTGAAAAGAAAAGAATGGTTGGTTAATTAGCTTTTATAAATTTAAAGAACAGTTTTTATTGCAATATTCCCTTTAACTTTTTTTTAAAATAATATGCCCAACTAAGTTTTATTGTATTACATCTCATGTAGCAGGAATTTCATTTGAAATATAACCTATGGCCTAACTCTAAAAATCAGACAGGTATAATAAGATTAATAAATTCAAAAAAAACACTTTATGAAAACTCAGGCAATAAACAGAAATGGTTTGTATTATATTTTTTTTATTGGTATCATAATATTTTCTTCCTGCTCAAAAAAGGAAAATTCTTTAAACACCTCAACTTCTGCAACTACAGCATCTGTGAACACTACGCAAGCTATTGGGGTTGGTGTAAGCTGGGCAAACAACGATTCCATTTATGTTGTTGGCACTTGCGATTATAATCATCATTTGGATTCTGTTGCAGTCGCAAATTTACCATCAGCAATTACCAGTTATCTTGATAGCACTTACTCAGGCTACACAATGGTGAAAGCATTTACAGATAACGATCAGGCGCAAGCCGTAACAGGCTATGTTGTTATTATTAATTATAATAATACACCTGTAGGCCTTAAGTTTGATGCATCGGGAAGCTTCGTAAAAGTGCTGGAGCAAAGAGAAGGAAGAGATCTTAGAGGCAGAGGCTGGCACCATGGCGGATGCTTTGACGACAGGGATGGAATGCAAAGAGATACTGTAGACCTATCCTCATTACCAGCAAGTATTACCACTTATTTTGCTTCTGATTATCCACAGGACACATTGGTAAAGGCATACAAAAACAGCGATAGCACTTACATTATTTTTAGCGTAAATAATGGTGTTTATGCAACTACTTTTACTGCAGATGGAACTTTCATAAATCATGTAAAGCTTCAGCCGCATCAATCACATGAAAGGGTGTTTCCTATACCTGACACTTCATTGCTTCCATCCATCAATACTTATTTAACCAATACTTATCCTGGATATGTTTTAAAGCAATCTTTTGCTATTGGTAATCATGATGCTATTACAGGTTATATCGTAGCCATTAATTCAAGCGGAACTAATTATGCCGTGCTGTTTGATGCTTCAGGAGCCTTCGTTACAGCGGCAGCAATACACTAATATTTTTGCTTTCGGTTTATTTATAATTGTGATCTATGAAAACAAACGGGCTGGATTATTCCGGCCTGTTTTTATTTTATAGTATTTAGTAAAAAGTAAAAGCTGCAAGCGTTTCTATTGCTTGTATAACTTTATAAATTATGGTGAGGTAGTTTATATTTATAAATTAATAAATCAAATTAATTGCTGTGAAAAAATTTATCGCCTTTCTTTTTATAGTAATACTAAATAATAGTGCTCATGCGCAGGTAATCACCAATGCTCAGATAGATTCGTTGGCAGAGCTTACTTTAAAAACTTTTGATGTGCCGGGCATTGCGGTAGCCGTCGTAAAAGATGGTAAAATTGTTCATGCAAAAGGTTACGGCGTACGATCTCTGCGTACGAAATTCCCTGTGGATGTAAATACAACATTTGGCATTGCATCTAACTCTAAAGCCTTTACTGCTGCGGCTTTGGGCATATTGATAGATGAAGGAAAAATAAAATGGGATGATAAAGTAACAGATTATATACCAGAGTTTAAGCTATATAATCCTTATGTAACGGAAGAGTTTACGATCAGGGATTTGCTTACTCATCGCAGCGGCCTTGGACTTGGCGCAGGAGATCTTATGTTTTGGCCAGACTCGAACAATTTTACAAAAAAAGATATGATACATAACCTGCGTTATCTAAAACAGGTTTCATCTTTCAGAACAAAATTTGACTACGATAATAATTTATATATGGTAGCTGGCGAGGTGATAGCAAGAGTTTCCGGAATGAGCTGGGAGAATTTTATTCAGCAAAAAATATTTGATCCTTTAGGCATGACGGGCAGCGCGCCCGCATATAATTTTTTAATAAATAAAGATAATGTAATAGATGCACATGCGCCTGTTGATGGCGTGGTAAAGGTTATTCGCCGGGATCAAAGTGAGACCCTTGATGCTGCAGGTGGCATCTATTCTAACCTTACCGATATGTGCAAGTGGATCATTATGCAAATGAACAATGGTAAGTATGGCGATAGTCTTTCAAAACAACTGCTAAGCGAAGATGTGCATGATGAAATGTGGACACCACAAACGATCATTCCCGTTAGGGGCGCCTCTCCTTACAATACACATTTTGCAAGCTATGGGCTTGGCTGGTTTCTAAGCGATGTGCATGGCTATAAACAGTGTTCGCATACGGGCGGCCTTGCCGGCATTGTAACGCAGGTAACTTTAATACCAGAGCTGAAATTAGGTATACTTGTGTTTACCAATCAGCAGTCTGGCGCGGCTTTCACGGCCATTACCAATACTATAAAAGATAGTTATTTTAGTGTGCCATCAAGAGATTGGGTAGCCAGGCTTCATAAAAATGCAGATGCGGGCGAGAAGAATGAAAAAAAAATATTAGATAAATTATGGAAGGATATAAATAAGCAACAAAAGAACGCGGCGAAGATGGATATGAACCAGTTTACAGGTACCTATACTGATAAATGGTTTGGAGATGTAGTGATCTCTTTAAAAAATAATAAGCTTTGGTTTGATTCAAAAAGATCATTTCAGCTTAATGGTGAAATGCTTCCTTATAAAGGCAACACTTTCGTGGTAAAGTGGACTGAGCGCAGCTTTGATGCCGATGCGTTTGTTATGTTTGAAATGGATATGGAAGGCAAGCCGTCTGGCATGAAGATGAAAGCTATATCGCCACTTACTGATTTTAGCTTTGATTTTCAAGACCTGGATTTTGTAAAGAAATGACATTGATTAACTGATCAACGAATGAATAAAGACAACTATAATTATAAATAAACCGATTACCCAATAAACTAATTAATCAATTCTCTGCTATAATTTTTTTTATAACATTTGGATTTTCAAAAACAGGAACATACTTTTGCAGCTATTCCAACCTTCTAACGAAAGAACAACAACGTTATCCCCCTTTTTATTCGAAATTTTCTGTGCAAGTAACAAGCACATTAAATCATTCTGAGAATCACTAATCTTATAAAAACTGCAACTGGAACGGTTTCCGTGCTGCTTTTAAAAATTTTTAGTAAATAAAAATCATAGAAAAAGCCGGTGCCAATTAAATTAATTTTTAACCAATTAGCAGGTGGCACAAACATTTACGCAAAGAAGCATGCAGGAAATGCAGCTTACAGATCTCACTTCAGAGCAATTTATGACTATTGCTTTAAGAACCTCTTTAACTCTTGGCTGGGTAGTGGCAAGAAAAAGCGATGCATCTTTTACGGCTTACACTAATAATGGAATTTTTAACTGGAATGCAGAAGTTCAGTTAAGATTAAGTAATGACGTAGTTCACATCCTGAGCCAGTCTCACAACATAAGGTGCATTGAGCCTGAAAATGATAAAATAAACATTCATAATTTTATCAGAAAGTTTAATGAAATTAAAGAATCAATGGCTGCAGTTGAGCTCAACCCGGTTTATATCGGAATGCAATCAAACGTTGCATAATAATACATAATTTTTAAGCGGAGTTGCGGCCTGCGTTGATGATGCCGAAAGAACAGCGCATGGCAAGCTTCTCAAAAGTTTCTTTTAAAGGATCTTTCGCAAGGTCTTTTTCTGCCTGGCGTATAGAAGAAATAGCGAACTGCTGAATGGTTATAAGAGGAAGCACAATTTTTTCCCTCATGCCTATTGATATTTTTTCAACTCCATACTCTGCCATCAGTTCATTGTGGCCGGTGAGCTCAAACAATAGCTTTTCTGTAAGGCGATATTCTTCATAGATCATACTCCATATTTCTCCGTATTTTTCATCTTTTGATAAATATTCTGTTAGCGGAAAAAAGCATTTATTCATGGCCATTTCGCTGTTATCAATAAGTGTTTTAAAAAATAAAGAATTTTGATATAAAGTTTTAAGCTTGTTTAATTTTCCTTCTTTTTTCATCTTTTGAAGCGCAGCGCCTACTCCGTAATAACCGGTAACATTTTGCTTTAGCTGGCTCCATGCACCCACGAAAGGTATAGCCCGCAAGTCTTCCAGCGTAAGCCTTGTGTTACCACCGCGTTTCGATGGCCTGCTGCCAATATTAGTTTGTCCATAAAATTTCAGGGGACTTATATGCACCAGGTAATCCATAAAGTCCGGGTGATTTTTTAATTTATTATATGAGTTGTAACTCTCATCTGCCATTTGCTGTAAAAGATCTTCTTCATCTTCTTCAAGCGTTACGTGCTTGTCGGAAAAGATACTGTTGGATATGCCTGCATGTATCAGTTGTTCAATATTAAACTGAGCTGCATCCACTGTTCCAAAGTTGCTGCTTACCGTTTGCCCTTGTATGGTAAGCTGAATCTCTTTGCTTGCAATGTTCTTACCCATAGATGCATAAAACTTATGAGTTTTGCCACCACCTCTTGCGGGCGGCCCGCCGCGCCCATCAAAGAAAATAACACTGATATTATATTCTTTGGAAATGGCAGTGAGCTCTTCTTTGGTTTTATAAATGCTCCAGTTGCCCATCAGGTATCCGCCATCTTTGGTTCCATCAGAAAAGCCAAGCATAACAGTTTGTGTATTGTTTCTTCTTTTTATATGGCTGCGATACGTTTCGTTTTCGTATAAAGTTTTAAGGATAGTTGCGGCATTGCGAAGGTCATCTATTGTTTCTATCAAAGGAACAATATCTACGTTCAGCATTTCTTTTTCCCATCCGCATAAAATAAATAATCCATACACTTCCATCACATTGAGTGCGCTGCTGCAATGGCTTATAATATAGCGGTTGCAGCCTTCTATGCCGTTATACTCCTGTATGATCTTTATGCCTTTTATGCTTGCAAGCGTATCATTCATCACCTCATCTTTAAGGTTAGTTTTTTCATCAATAGCCTTCTCATTTTTTGATAAAAAATCTATCTTTTCATCATCACTTAATTTGTTATAGCCTGACGGCAAAATATCTTTTACATCTGCAAGAGCTTTATAAACCTGTTTGTGTACAGAGCTATCCTGCCTTACATCCAGCGATGCAAAATGCAACCCGAAAACATGTATCTTATTTATAAGATTATCTACCAGGTAAAGAAATAAACCGTTGTGCTGGTAAACGAGTATTTCCCTGATGGTATTCAACACTTTCAGCATCTCTTCCTTCTTTATATTGGTGCGGTTGCCTGGTATAAAAATGTTTTCGTATAACTGTTTTTCCATATCTGCAAGCAACACTTCCACGCCTTTGAAAGTAAGTCTGCGCTTGAGGCGGCGTATTTCTGTATAATAACATTTGATGATGCCGCCGCGCAGCGCTTCCGCAACTTGTAAGGTAGTTTCGGTGTTTACAAAAGGATTGCCATCTCTGTCGCCGCCAGGCCAGAAGCCCATTTTAATCACAGGATTATTACCGGGCATCGCATCAGGAAACTGATTTTTTAAAAAGGAAACAATTTTGCCTGCGGCAGGAAAAAATATATTTTCCAGATACCACAGCAGGCTCAGCGCTTCATCGTAAGGTGTTGGTTTTTCTTTTTTAAAAAAAGGGGTTTTACCCAGCTGCTGCAAATACATATTTATTTGTGAAGCATCGTTTTCTGATAAGGCTTTGGAAAGATCGTTGATAATACCCAGCACAGAACCTGGATAAAACTGCGTAGGATGCGCCGTGAGCACGAGCTCTATCGAAAAGTCTTTTAATTTTTTTACCAGTTCCTGTTGTTTATTTTTTTGAATCACTTCCAGCTCCAGTTGCTTAAGCGTGCCTGCTCCGCTGGTATCATGTATATGCAAAAAAGCTGCATCTTCCAAAGCATCAAACAGTACCACCTGCCGTTCTACAAATTGTGTAAACCGGAAAAGCAGATCAAGCTTATCACTTTCAGAAGTGAAAGAAGTATGCTTTTGAAAAAACTCATCAATAATTTGCGATGGACTCAGTTTTTTTTTGAACCCTTCTTCACAAATATTTACAAAAAGAGAAAGCAGGATCCCTGTCTTCTCTATCCGGTGAAAAGGAAGCGATGTAAAAAGACTGTTATATAACTGAAACTTTATACCTACATAATTTTTAAAATGCTGCAAGCCGCGGGAAGCCTGGTTGTCCATATACTACGAATTAAAAAATGAAAATTAAGGATTAAAATTTAAAGCTTACGATACTCACTGCGTAACCTTACATGATCCCCAGGATAAAAATGGCAATAGCTATAAGTTATAGCTTTTATCGTTTGGCAGTATTATTGAACAAACAATTAAAATTTTTTGCATGATAAAAAGGATTTGCACTGCAATGATCGTTTCAGGCATCGTGTTTTTTAGTTGCAGCCGGAAAAGCCATCCTTCAAAAAACGTACCGCCGGCAGTGGATTCTATAGCGCTAAAGAAAACTGCTGATTCATTACAAGCAGCAAAGGTTTTGGCAAAAAGAAAAGCAAGACCTCCTATACCTAAAACGATAGAAGTGAATGATGACGCGGCTCACAAGAGTGTTGACGGAAGATTGTATTACGATGTGATGGGGCACAGGTATTGGAAAAATTATAAAGATGGAAAGTATTATCTGTTTAATAAAGCCATGTATAGTAATAGCGATTTTAAGCCTTCGAACAGTTCTCAATAGTTTTCCTGGTTACAAAATATCTATAAGCTATCTTCTAAGACCTCTGCATAACATGAATATTTTTGCAACAGAAATATAACACGGTCAGCATTTACAGGTTTGTCAATACATTCTATGCGAAGAATATTATCGCAATCATGCAAGTCAAAATTGGCTTTATAATCAGGATACGCAGCATGAATAATATGAACAAGCTTATGAGCCTGTTCATCATCAGTGACATTTGTTTTAAATACTTCTATCATATATATTAATTAAATCATCTTTCATGTTTATATCATTTCCTGGCATAAGGATATTGACGTTTGAAAAATGATTTTATTTTAAATAAAAATTTATCCTTTTATTTTATGATAATATATGTAAGACACGATTAAGATAGCAAGCGAAACCAATGGTGATAAGGCGTTTGCAGTAGCACCATCTACAGAAAGATAGGCAATAGTTGCCGAAATATAGTCAATGCCAAGAGCAACAAAATTCCATTCTTTTATCCGCTTGCCAACCGGCAATATAAGTAACAGGCCGCCAAGGATGTGACCAATGCTTACTTCCCAGCGAAACCATTCAGGCAAGCCGAGGTGGTGCATTCCTTCAACAGCCATTTTGCTATTTATAAAAAAAGCGCCGGATAAAAGAAATAATGCCAGCAGCCCTGTAGAGATCCAGTAAATAATTTTTGCAGATTTATTGTTTTTACTCAGTGCAGTTGTTTCCATTGTTTTTATACAATTTATTAGTTTTTATTTTTAAATGCCTTCTGGATATTCTTCAACTGGTGCACGTGCCTTTGTGTGTGATACAAAACGAAATGCAATAATTCAAGCTTGGTAACTTCTCCAAATATTTTCATGTTGATCACTTCAAAAAGGTTTTGGTTTGAGCGATCATCTTTTAAATTATTAATGGAATCAGTGAGTGAACTGATGACATCTTCCCGAATATAATCTCTTTCTTCAGGCACAATAAAATCAGGTGAAGGAAATTTTCTTTCAAAATCAAGGAACATTTTTTTTAATTCAGGCACACCTGCTTCAGGGTCGCGGTCAGCGGGTTTGCCGTTCATATACATTCCTTGCGTTATGGCTTTGTTAGACTTGGTTATGTGCGTTGCAAGCTGTGCTATCGTCCAGCTGCCAGCAAATGGAATTTCGTTTACAGCATAACTGTTATCTGACACACGAATAATTAATTCGTTCCATGTATCATCGAGCGCAGTAAAAAGCTGTTCGGTGTTTATTGTGTTTGGTGTCATATTATTTCTGTTGTATTATGGATAAAATGTTTCCCGATGGATCTTTAAGCCAGGCAATCTTTGGTCCTTGCGGATTGTGTGAGATTCCTTTTGCATCTGTATGCAATTCTTTATATTGTTCAAAAACAACGCCTTTTGCTATCAGATCATCCACGGTTTTTTCAACATCATTTACAGGAAAATTAAGGATGGTAAATGTGGCCGCTTCATGATTGGGCTTGGGATAAATGATTATATTATTGTTGCCTTCCGTTTGAAGCTCAATCAATCCCATTGGGTTGTCTTTTACAGTTAGGCCAAGTGTTTCACTATAAAATTTTTTTGCAGCAGCCATATCATTTACTGAAAACCCGCTGAATGCTTTTGAATGTTGTAACATGTTTTATATATTTTAAATTATAAATATTTTGTTTAATTGCCTTCCATTAGATCCTGCCTATTTCCCATAACTTTTTACAAACATATTCATTAAGTAAAAAAATGAGTGGTGCAAATACGCCATTATTGAGGCTAATTGCGACATTTGTTTTTTTATATTATTTATGATTATTATTTTTAAAATAATTAATATTTAATTTTTTATGAAACATATTTCGATACTTATCCCACGCGGACATACAAGCGTAGTGAACATAGAAGGCGCTCACCAGATATTGAACGAAGTAAATACAGTGCTTGCATCAATGGGCAAGCGACCACTGTTTAAAGTAGTACTGGCAGGCATCTCAGGCAAAGCAACCCAGCGCAAGGGCATGTTTACTATAAGCCCTGATGTATTGATAAAAGATATAAAGAAGACACACCTCATTATAGTGCCGGCGATATATGGCAAACCTGAAGATGTAATAAAAAACAATGCTGCATTTTTGCCATGGATAGTGAAGCAATATAATAAAGGCGCTGAAATTGCGAGCCTTTGCATTGCAACATTTTTTGTGGCTGCCACTGGCCTTCTGGATGGGAAACAATGCTCTACTCACTGGATAGCTGCTGATGATTTGCGAAGCGCTTTTCCGCAGGTGAATCTTGTTGACGATAAAATTATGACTGAAGATGCAGGTATTTATACCAGTGGTGGCGCTTATTCGTTTTTAAACCTGCTCATTTATATTATCGAAAAATATGCAGGCCGTGATGTGGCCGTGCGAATTGCTAAAATGTTTATGATAGATATGGATCGCATCAGCCAGTCGCCATTTAGAATTTTTGAAGGGCAGAAAGAACATGCTGACGATTCTATAAAGCAGGCGCAAGAATTTATTGAAAAGAACTTTGAAGAAAAAATAACTGTTGATCAGCTGGCATCTATGCTAGCGCTGGGCCGCAGGAACATGGAGCGAAGATTCAAGAAGGCCACTTCCAATACTATTACAGAGTACATGCGAAGGGTAAAAGTGGAAGCTGCAAAGAAACGGCTGGAGACAGGCAGAAAAAATATAAATGAAGTGATGTATGAAGTGGGCTATTCGGATGCAAAGGCTTTTCGCACTGTGTTTAAAAAGATTGCAGGTATATCGCCAGTGGAATATAGAACTAAATATAACAGGGATGCTGTAAGCGTGTAATAAAAATTTAAAAATCAATTTCGTTTGTAGCATAACTGTTATGCTATAAACGTAATTTAAAAAGGAGTGTTGAAGAATTATCAATAAATTGCCAGAGAAAGCCTGGCAATTATTGTAACTAACGGTTACCTCATCTGCCAGCTAAGTAAACTATACTGAATTTACCACATGAAAAAAAGATTACTTTTTATCCTTTTAATGTTTGAGGCTTTCAGTTCTTTTAGCCAAACATACGTATCACTTGCGCCAAGCTTAACAAATACGGCGGGAACCATTGCTGAAAAATCCAATATAGCCCTGGAAGTGGGGCAACAGTGGGATGTATTTAGCATGGGCGTTGATTTTGGTAAAACTACACTGGGCAGAATTTCGGGGCGTGACACAAGCGCCTACCTGGAGCTTCGGCCTAACTTGAACATTTTCCAGGAAGGAAAGTTTACCAACACATTTACTGCAGGTATCGGCTATATATTTAATGCAAGGGAAAGCCTTTTAACAGAGGTAACATACGGCATCGAATATTCTTTTACAGGGCAGTTGCACTTTAATGTTTTCTTTGGTCAATATTATTATAGCGGGGCAAAGTCTGCAAGTAATGTATCGTTTTTTGGCGTATCTGCAGCCTTCTATTTTCAACCAACCACCTCGGGCTCTCTTATAAATAAAAAGCCTGACTAACGTTTAAAAGATATATGCTTCGCTATCAGCTTTCATAATAATTATAATTTCTTACTTTCGCTTTTTTTAAAAATGATATACTGCTTAAAAAATTTTATTCCTTCATTTACAATCATCACCCGCAAGGGTTAAGTATATCATAATGACGGCAGTTTTCAAGCTATTCTTATAACATAATTCTCAATTTAAAATATGAAGGTTTTAAAGTTCGGTGGCACTTCTGTAGCTGATGCAAAAAGCATGGATCTTGTTGCAGATATCATTACAAATACCTTGCAAAAAGAAAGCAATATTCTTGTAGTTCTTTCTGCTCTTGGCGGCGTTACTGATGCCTTATTAGATGCTGCAACCCTTGCCAGTAAAGGCGATGAAGCGTATAAAGAAATACTGCACAACATAGAGCACAGGCATCTTACAGTGGTAAAGGAGCTCATTCCGGTAGACCGGCAAAGCAGCATCTTAAGCCTGGTGAAAAAGAAGTGTAATGAAATAGAAGATACCTGCAATGGTGTTTTTTTGTTAAAAGAATTATCTCTTCGTACAAAAGATAACATCCTTAGCAATGGAGAGCTGCTGTCATCGCAAATGTTTGCAGCAAAGCTTACATCTCTTGGCATCAACAGCACATGGATAGATGCCAGAGAGCTTATTGTAACCGACTCAGCGTTTGGTAATGCAACAGTTGATTTTAATGCAACCAATCAGAATATTAATGAATACGTTTCTGCGGCCACAGCCAAAGTTATTATTGTTCCCGGTTTCACGGGCAAAGATAAAGATGGCAATACGACCACACTTGGAAGGGGCGGCTCCGACTATACTGCCGCGGTTTTGGGTGCAGCCATAAATGCTTCTGTGGTGGAAATATGGACTGATGTGAGTGGCATGATGACAGCAGATCCAAGGCTGGTAAGCAATGCAAAAATCATCCGGCATATATCTTACCAGGAAGCGATGGAATTGTCTCACTTTGGGGCAAAAGTTATTTATCCGCCCACCATCCAGCCATTGATGAGTAAAGGCATTCCGGTAATTATTAAAAATACTTTTGCACCGGCAGATGCGGGCACATTCATCCAGAATAATATTGCAGCAACCACTAATAATATCCGAGGCATCAGCAGCATGAATCATATTGTGCTGATAAGCCTTGAAGGCAGCGGCATGGTTGGTATTCCGGGTTTTTCCAAAAGGTTATTTGAAGCTTTATCCGGCGAAAAAATAAATGTGATATTGATTACCCAAAGCTCATCGGAGCATTCCATTTGCGTAGGCATAGAAGCCAGTAATGCTGGTAAGGCCAAAGCTGCTATTGATGAGACTTTCAGCCATGAAATAGCGATAAAAAAAGTAGAGCCTCTGGTTATAGAAAAAGACCTTGCCATAGTTGCATTGGTCGGTGATAACATGAAAAATCACCCGGGCATTAGTGGTAAAATGTTTGGGGTGCTGGGCAGAAACGGCGTTAACGTAAGAGCCATTGCACAGGGTTCATCAGAGAGAAATATCTCAGCAGTTATTGCGTTGGCAGATGTGAAGAAAGCTATTAACGTACTGCATGAAGAATTTTTTGAAACAACCTACAAACAGGTAAATCTTTTTATAACGGGTACAGGTAATGTAGGCAGCAGGCTGCTCGCTCAGTTGCAGCAGCAGTTTCAGCATTTGCAGGATCATCTCCGCCTGCAGGTGCGCGTAGCAGGCATATCTAACAGCAGAAAAATGTTGTTTAACGATGAAGGCATAAATCTTAAACAGTGGAAGGAATTGCTGAAAGACGGAGATCAAATGAATACAGGTGATTTTATTAAAACTATTCAGCAAAAGAATTTGCGCAACTCAGTGTTTGTAGATGTTACAGCTAATGCGGCTGTTGCACAGTCATATCCTGAATATTTACAAAAAAGCATATCAGTGGTTGCGTGCAATAAAATTGCCTGCTCATCATCTTATATATATTATAAAAAATTAAAAGACCTTGCCCGGGAGTTTAATGCATTATTTCTTTTTGAGACCAATGTGGGCGCAGGCTTGCCGGTTATTGGCACTTTGAATGATCTGCTAAGAAGTGGTGATAAGGTAAACCGCATTGAAGCGGTTTTGAGCGGCACATTGAATTTTGTTTTCAATAATTATGATGGCACCAAAAGCTTTGCAAAAGTGGTAAGGCAGGCCCAGGACGAAGGCTACACAGAGCCGGATCCACGGCTTGATTTGAGCGGCATAGATGTAATGCGAAAGATAATGATCTTAGCGCGGGAGAGCGGTGAGCAGCTGGAGATGAATGACATCGGCAATGAAACTTTTATGCCTGCATCGTGCATGGAAGGCGATGTTGATAATTTTTATAAAGAAATGGAAAAGCAGGAAGATCATTTTTTACAACTGGTTGTAAAAGCAAAAGAAGCAGTAAAGAAATTAAAGTTTGTAGCCCGGTACGAAGATGGAAAAGCGGCTGTGGGCCTGCAACATATAGATGCGCAGCATGATTTTTATCATTTATATGGTAAGGATAATGCAGTGTTATTTTATACCAATCGCTATGTGGAGCAGCCATTGGTTATTAAAGGCGCAGGTGCCGGCGCAGAGGTTACGGCATCCGGTGTGTTTGCGGATATTATAAGAGCAGCGGGATAAATAAATTGATAATTGACAATTGATATAAATACGCGGTTATTAAGAGAAATAATTCATGGAAAAAAAAGAAGTTACTGTTCATGCCCCGGCAACCATTGCAAACCTTGTTTGCGGCTTTGACGTGCTTGGGCTTGCATTGAACGACCCATGTGATGTGATGACATTATCTGTAAGCAATACGCCTGGCGTTCGCATTCATCATACGGATTCTTACCAGCTTTCTTGTATTCCTGAACAAAACGTAGCAGGCGTTGCTTTGCTTGAAATGATGCAGGAACTGGATGCAAATACCGGCTTTGATCTCATCATTGAAAAACACATAAAACCCGGAAGTGGCTTAGGTTCCAGCGCAGCAAGCTCAGCAGGCGCTGTGTTCGCAGCTAATCATCTTTTAAATAATAAATTTTCAAAAGAAGACCTTGT
Source organism: Hanamia sp. (assembly GCA_965276925.1). Lineage (GTDB taxonomy): Bacteria > Bacteroidota > Bacteroidia > Chitinophagales > Chitinophagaceae > Ginsengibacter. Next base: position 3,635,936 of record OZ255711.1, on the reverse strand, counting down.
GCGTTTTGCAATGGCTGGCGAAAAGCTGGCATCTGGTGTAAAACATGCGGATAATATTTCTCCTTGTATTTATGGTGGCATAACTCTTATACGTTCTATTTTTCCTTTGGATATAATTTCTTTAACAGCCCCGCCTTTGTATGTAGCGGTGGTGCATCCTCAGATAGAAGTAAAGACTTCTGATGCGAGGCAAATACTTCGTAAAGAAGTTTTATTAAAAGATGCCATAAAACAATGGGGAAATATTGCAGGGCTTGTTGCTGGCCTTATGAAAAATGATTATGAATTAATAAGCCGCTCGCTGGAAGACGTGATCATAGAGCCTGTGCGCAGCATGCTTATTCCCGGCTTTGATGAGGTAAAGAAAAAAAGCATGGATGCCGGTGCATTAGGCGGCGGCATCTCTGGCTCAGGGCCATCTATTTTTATGCTTTGCAAAGAAAAACATACGGCGCTGCAAGTTGAAGCATCTATGAAAATTATATATAATAATGTAGGCCTGCAATATTATACGTATGTCACTACTATAAATAATGAAGGAATCAGGATAATGAATGGTCAATTGTGAATGGTCAATTGGCAATGACTACAACTTATAACACAAAATTAAATGCTTTACTTCAGCACGAATAATAACGCTTCAAAAGCAGACTTTAAAGAAGCTACGATAAAAGGTCAGGCGCCTGATAAGGGATTATATTTTCCTGAAACTATTCCTGTTCATGATAAAAATTTTTTCGTAAATATTAACCAGTATTCCAAAGAAGAAATTGCTTATAAAGTTATCCACCCTTATGTAGGAGATACCATACCAAAGCCTGAACTGGAGCAAATTGTAGGGGAAACTGTCAGTTTCGATTTTCCTTTGGTGCAGGTTGAAAACAATATTTTTTCCTTAGAATTATTTCATGGGCCTACGCTTGCATTTAAAGATGTGGGGGCAAGGTTTATGAGCAGGTGTCTAGGTTATTTTATAAAAAATAATAATAAAAAAGTAACGGTTCTTGTAGCCACCTCCGGCGATACCGGCGGCGCTGTTGCCAATGGATTTCATAATATTGATGGAATAGACGTAATTATTTTATACCCTAAAGGAAAAGTGAGCAGTGTGCAGGAGCTGCAGCTAACAACGTTAGGCAATAACATTCGTGCTCTTGAAATAGACGGCTCCTTTGATGATTGCCAGCAAATGGTAAAGTATGCTTTTGCCGATGCAGATTTAAATAAAAAATTATTTCTTACCTCTGCCAATTCTATTAATGTTGCGAGGTGGCTGCCGCAACAGTTCTATTATTTTTTTGCATACAGGCAATGGAATGAAAAAAATAATCCGCCGGTTATAAGCGTGCCCAGCGGTAACTATGGTAACATCTGCGCCGGTTTGCTGGCTCACCGGTCAGGGTTGCCTGTTGCACATTTTGTTGCTGCATGCAACGAAAATAATGTGATAACCAGATACCTGGAATCTGGCGAGTATGTACCAAAAAGATCCATATCAACCTTATCAAATGCAATGGATGTAGGCAGTCCGAGCAACTTCGTGCGCATATTGCAATTATTTGATAAAGAGTTTAGCTCATTAAAAAAAGTAATGAGCAGCTACTCATTTACAGATGAAGAAACAAAAGATATTTTATCGGTTGTTTTTAAAAAAAATACGTATTTGTTAGACCCTCATGGCGCAGTTGGCTTTGGTGCCTTGAAGCAATATCTTGACCACCATAAAAAACAGAAAGGTGTTTTTTTAGAAACAGCGCATCCTGTAAAATTTTACGATGTGGTAGAGCCGGTAATTCAGCAAAAAATTGCAATACCTGCTGCTGTAAAAGACCTGCTGCAATTGAAAAAGCAGAGTGTACCAATGAAAGCTACGTTCACGGAATTGAAAAGTTATTTAATGTCGGCGTAATATTAAAAAATTATTATAACGCCAGATGAGTTAGAACAGTTCATTGCAAAATAAAGGACAGGTAAACATCCTGGAAGCTGCGCAGGAGAAACAAAGAAATAAAAGCAAAAGGAAAATATAGCAGTACCTGCATAATGTTATTTTGTTGTTGTAAAATACTAATTGTTTAATCATCATATTATTTCTTTACTTTCAAGCTGCACTAAAGTTTACCAGAAAATGCCCCATCCGCTTTTTAGAAAAAAAAGTATAGCTGCTATTTTAGCTGATGCCCATTCCGGCTTGTCTGACGCTACGCATTCATCATCTGGTTTAAATAAAGTTTTAAAAGTAAAAGACCTTACTGCTATGGGCATAGCGGCAGTGGTGGGCGCGGGCATTTTTTCTACCATTGGCAATGCGTCTTTTCAGGGTGGCCCGGGTGTAATATTATTGTTTATGCTTACTGCGGTATGCTGTGGTTTTTCAGCCTTATGCTATGCGGAGTTTGCTTCCCGCATACCGGTAAGTGGCAGTGCTTATACATACGCCTATGCTGCATTTGGCGAGCTCATAGCCTGGATCATTGGCTGGGATTTATTAATGGAATATGCAATAGGAAATATAGCGGTTGCTATTTCGTGGAGCCAGTATTTTGTAAATCTTCTGGAAGGCTTGCACATACATGTGCCTGCTTTTTTAACAACAGATTATTTAAGTGCATCCAGGGCATACAGCGCTGCAAGTGTTGAGCTCGCAAAGGGAACATCAATAAATGATCTGATGCAAACCGTAAAGCAGGGATACCTGGCATGGATAAGCGCACCTCACATAGGCAACCTCAAATTTATTGCAAACATACCTGCGTTAGGAATTGTTTTTTTTATTACGTGGCTGGTATATACAGGTATAAAAGAAACGAGAAAAGCCACCAACCTTATGGTGGGGCTCAAAATCATCATCATCATTGCAGTTATAAGCATCGGTTTTTTTTATGTAGCGCCTGCCAACTGGCATCCATTTTTGCCCAATGGCTTTGGCGGAATGATGAAAGGAGTGTCTGCTGTATTCTTTGCCTACATTGGCTTTGATGCCATATCTACCACAGCAGAAGAATGCCAGAACCCCCAGAAAGACTTGCCCAGGGCAATGGTGTATTCGTTAATAATTTGTACTGTTTTATATGTATTGGTGGCTATAGTTTTAACGGGCATGGTTTCTTATAAACAACTCCAGGTAGGCGATCCGCTGGCGTATGTTTTTAAACAGGTAGGCCTTAATAAAATAAGTTATATAATATCCTTCAGCGCTGTAATTGCAACAGCAAGTGTGTTGCTGGTATTTCAGCTAGGCCAGCCAAGAATATGGATGAGTATGAGCCGGGATGGCTTGCTGCCAAAGGCTTTCAGCCGCATACATCCTAAATACCATACGCCATCTTTTTCTACCATTGTTACAGGTTTTGTGGTGGCAGTGCCTGCCTTATTCTTAAACCTTACTGAAGTTACAGATCTTACAAGTATAGGAACTTTGTTTGCTTTTGTATTGGTTTGTGGTGGTGTGCTTTTGCTGCCAGCAAGAGAAGCAGGCGAGGTAGCTCCAAAATTTAAAATTCCTTATGTAAGCTCGCAGTTTATAGTTCCTGTCTTATTTATAGTTGGTGTTATATTTTTTTGGAAAAACTTTCTTGGATTGTTCAATTTTAGTGAAGGCTGGGATGTGTTTAAAGACAAGCTTCCTTTTTTTCTTTTCATCATACTTTCTACTTTATTAACCATTGCATCTTTTGTAAAAAAGCTTTCTCTTATACCAACACTTGGCCTGGCAAGCTGCTTTTACTTAATGACAGAGTTGGGCTATACTAACTGGCTGCGGTTCCTTATCTGGCTTGTGATTGGGCTTGTTATTTACTTTATGTACAGCCGCCACAACAGCAAGCTGGGTAAGAGTTTAAATTAGTAATGTGAAAATTTCACGGTTTATTTTTCCTGTTTTCCATTTTCACATTTGCTAATTTTCACATTTTCGAATTAGCAAATTAGCAAATTAGCATATTACCACATCATCACATTATCTCATCTTTGCAAAATGAAATACCAGCCCGGCGATACTATTTTGGTGCTTCATTCCAATGAAGAAGGAGAGGTAATTGAGATCATAAATGATAAGATGGTTTTGATAGAGGTTGGCGGCGTTCGTTTCCCGGTTTATATGGATCAGATTGATTTTCCATATTTCAAAAGATTTTCTGAAAAGAAATTTTTTGAAAAGAAAAAGGATATACTTTATGTTGATAATATAAAGAAGGATAAAGACACAAAAAAATATAAGATTGGCGATGGCGTATGGCTTTCTTTTTTACCAGTGTACAATAAAGACGTTTTTGATGACGACATTGTTGAGAGCTTTAAAATATTTCTCATCAATCAAACCAATGAAGCCTATAGTTTTACCTATACCATTGCTTATGCCGGCGCTCACGATTTTAAGATAAGTAATCAAATTTCTCAGCTGTCCGATTTTTATATTCATGATGTTCCTTTTGAAGAAATGAATGATGCTCCCAGGTTTAATGTAGATTTTTCTCTTATAAAAATTGATAAAAATAAGGCTGAGCATTTTGAAGCATCCGTAAAAATGAAAGCCAAACAATTATTTCAAAAGATAGAAGAGATGAAGATGAAAAATGAGCCCACCTTTTCTTATATGCTTTTTGAAAAATATCCTGATAAATTAATTGACCTGAAACCTGATTATGTAAATACACATGGGCAGCTTTATGATGCAACACAAGCCAGGCAAGCCCTTGAGCCTGCACGCTCTGTTATAGACCTTCACATTGAGAAGCTTTCAAACAACTGGCAGCACCTTAGCAATTTTGAAATTCTCACGCTGCAACTGAACACTTTTGAAAAATATTATAACCTTGCCATTGCTCATCACCAGCCTAATTTTATAGTAGTGCATGGCATTGGCAAGGGAAAGCTGAAAGAAGAAATACATGAAATTTTAAAATATAAAAAAGAAGTAAAAAGCTACGTGAATCAATACCACCACAACTTTGGCTTTGGCGCTACTGAAATCTATTTTCAATATAAATGATGAATGGTGTGAGTAGTGAGTAACAACTAAAGAACTAAACCTATAAACCAACTACCTCAAAACATCTAAACCTACTCAACTTCTAAACCCTCAACCCCCTTAACTTTCTCAACCCCTCAACCCACCAAACTCACTAACTTTGCATCGCTGCAAAATGGGTTATCGCTCCGGCTTACGCCGGTGAGGAAAGTCCGGACAGCGAAGAACAACACACCGGCTAATGGCCGGTTACGATACACGTCGTAAAGAAAGTGCCACAGAGAATTACCGCTACGAAATATTTCGTAGTAAGGGTGAAAACGTAAGGTAAGAGCTTACGAAAATTATTGGTAACAATAGTTTTGGGTAAACCTTGTGTGCTGTAATGCCACGTATATCAGCGTTTGAGGGCTGTTCGTCCAATTGTTTATTTAGTTAAACAATGCTGAAGGGTAGGCAGCAAGATTGTTGCAGTAATGCAACAGCCAGATAAATGATAGCCGTTCGCGAAAGCGAAAACAGGATCCGGCTTATAGTTTTGCAGCAAATTTATTAAAGGGCATCAGTTTTTTGATGCCTTTTTTAATACAGCTTTCTTGTTCTTTGCTTAATCTTTCATACCGAATATTTCGTAACTTAAAAACATCTTTATAACTATTCAAAGCCTGCTATGAAATTATATTTACTAACTTTTTATACCTTTTTATGTGTTGTTCTTTTTCAAAAGATAAATGCTCAAAAGCTTGCTGCCATTGCTTATGTATCGGGCATTAATGCACCTATTGATATAAAAAATTGCGGCGACGAAAGATTGTTTGTTGCAGAAAGAGGCGGCCGCATTCGTGTTGTAAATTCTGATGGCACTTTACGTGCCACGCCTTTTTTAGATATCACTTCTAAAATATCTTCTGCCACAGAAGGTGAAGAAGGATTTGTGGGTTTTGCTTTCAGTCCTGATTATAAAACAGATGGCAAATTTTATGTTGATTATACAGCAAGGCCAGGCGGGCAACTGATTTCAGTGGTGGAAGAATACAAAGTAAGTTCTGCCGATTCAAACGTTGCTGATGTATCCTCTGCATTAACGTTGCTTACCCAATCGCAGCCCTTTACCAATCATAAAGCAGGTAATTTAATGTTTGGTAAAGATGGTTATTTGTTTATCAATTTTGGAGATGGAGGAAGCGGTGGCGATCCCTATGGCAACGGGCAAAATAAAAAAACTTTTCTTGCTAAAATATTGCGGGTAGATGTAAGCAATTCTTCTTCAGCAATGCCTTATGCCATTCCTTCTTCAAATCCTTTTTATAATGATACAACCACTGGCATAAAAAAAGAAATATGGATTTATGGCGTTCGCAATCCTTTCAGATGCAGTGTGGACAAGCTTACAGGAGATTTGCTAATAGCAGATGTAGGGCAAAATAAAGTGGAAGAAATAGATTTTCAAAAGGCAAATGATGCAGGCGGAGTAAATTATGGATGGAACATTGTTGAAGGCGATTCCTGTTACAATCCTGCATCAGGCTGTAATAAAACAGGAATAACAATGCCTGTTTATGAATACTTTCATAATGGCGCATCGGCTGCTGTTATTGGTGGATATGTCGTGAGGAGCGCTCAATCAAAATCGTTATGGGGACAATACATTTTCAGTGATGAAGTTTTAAAATTCATTGATGTGCTCACTTTAAATAATGGCATAGTTTCAGGAAATGTGAACCATCTCATCACCGCTACACAGGCAACAGGTAATCCGGTCTCTTTTGGAGAAGATAAATATGGCGATCAATACATAGCCTTTTATGGAAATGGGACTATCTATAAATTGGAAGATACAAGCAGCACCCGAAGGCCCAAGGCATATATTCTTTCTGCTGAAAATAATAATGGAATGTACACCCTGCAAGGCCTTGAGGGAAGGAACCTGCAATATCAATGGTATAAAAATGATACTGCCATAGAAGGCGCTACCAGCGCAGATTACAGCACATCGCTGACAGGAAATTATACGCTGCAAGTAACAAATACCTTATCATTTAAAGATACTTCTGATGCATTTCTTTTAGGTTCCAAAATAACCCTTGTTTCTTTTGCTGCACAAAAAATACCCAATGGTTTAGTCCAGCTTAACTGGAGCACTTCTTCCGAACTCAATATTTCAAACTTTATAATTGAAAGAAAAAAAGATAATGAAACATCTTATACAGATATTGATTCAGTAAAAAGCCAGGCAATGAATTTGTTTTCTAATTCATTGATCAATTACAACTTTATAGATTCTTCAGCACTGGGCTATACAAAAATATTTTATCGTTTAAAAATTGTATACGCTGATGGCTCATTTACTTTTTCAGATGTTCTGTTTATTACTGCCGATAAAACACAAAACGGTTTTATGATTTTTCCGAACCCTGCAAGAGGTGAAACACAGTTATATATAAATGAATATACACAGCCTCTGATTGTAATACTATATGATAATTCAGGCAAAAGAATATCTGCGCAAACCATAACGCAGCAGCACACAACCCTTACCCTGCCTGCATCTAAAGGCTTATATATTTTGCAGGTAAGCGCTGTTAACGGAGCTAATAAAGTAAGAAAAAAATTATTAGTACTGTAAAAAAAATTAAAAACACTGTTTAAAATATTGTGATATAGTATTCTTTATATTTGTACTAGAAGTATTACTTAATTCATTCCGTAAAAAAGCACCTGATGAAATCAACCCTACTTGCATTTCTGTATTTATTTTTTTTAGTTCTAATAACTTTTGATAGCAAAGCTCAAAGCCTTGCCATAGTTCCTTATTCTACAGGAATAAGTTCACCAATTGATATAAAAAATTGCGGAGATGACAGATTATTTATAGCAGATAAAGGCGGCTTTATAAGAGTAATTAATCCGGATGGAACGCTACGTTCCACCCCCTTTTTGGATATTAGTTCAAAAATATATTTAGGTACCGGTGAAGATGGTTTTTTTGGAATGGTCTTCAGCCCAAATTATAAAACTGATGGCAAGTTTTTCGTACATTATACTTCTTATGTTGGCGGGCACATAATGGTAAATGTTGAGCAATATAAAGTAAGCGTTGCAGATTCTAACGTAGCTGATGTTTCTTCTGCCTTAACACTTCTTACACAGCTTTCTTATTCCAAGGATGATTTGGGCGGAAATTTAATGTTTGGCTTTGATGGTTATCTTTATATAAATATAGGAGATGGCGGAGTACCCGCCAACGGCCAGTTGACAAACACATTTTTAGGCAAAATATTAAGGCTTGATGTAAGCAATTCTTCTGTTGCTACTCCTTATATTATTCCTCCTTCTAATCAGTTTTATAATGATACAACCACAGGAATAAAAAAAGAGATATGGGTATACGGTGTTCGTAATCCTTTTAGAAACAGCATTGATATTATTAATGGAGATTATTGGATAGCAGATGTTGGCGCATCAGCCCGGGAAGAAATTGATTACAAAGCTGCTAATAGTTCGGGCAGTTTAAATTTCGGGTGGAGCATTATGGAAGGTGATACATGTTATAATTCTTCTGTAGGGTGCGACACCACTGGCCTTAAGATGCCGATATACACTTACACTCATGCTTATGGAAGTGCAATTATAGGAGGATATGTGTATCGTTCAGCGCAGTCAAAAGCTTTATTTGGAACATATCTTTATGGAGATTATGGAAAGAAATGGATTGATGGTATTACTCAATCCGGAGGTTCGCTATCAGGTCCCGTAAAACATTTCATTACAAGCGCACAGGGAACGGGCAATATTATTTCTTTCGGAGAAGACAAGTATAATGATCTGTATATGGTTTTCGATAACGATCAAACTGTATATAAGCTTGAAGACACCAGTTACCTGCGACGCCCTAAAGCATACTTTACGCCTGTTTCACAAAACGGAGGCACCTCATATTTGTTGCAAGGCTTACAGGGCAGAAACATGACTTATCATTGGTTAATAAATAATGTTCCTATCCCCGGCGCAACCTCATCCAATTATAATGTAACGTCTAATGGAAATTATAATTTGGTAGTTACTGACAGCTTAGGCTTCAGTGATACGTCTGTAGTATTTCCATTTGGTGCTTTACCTTTAAATTTAATTTCTTTTACTGCGCAAAAAATAACAACAGGTAAAACAGGATTGCAATGGAAAACTGCCAATGAGCAAAATATTAACGGATATACTATTTTAAGGAAAAAGGATAATGAAGTTAATTTTTCCAAAATTGGATTTGTTCAAAGTAAATCATCGAACGGCATCTCGAACAATGAAATTGATTATGCCTTTGTTGATTCTTCTGCACCGCTTAATTCAACATTGTATTACAGGTTGCAGATACAAAATATAAATGGCCGTATTACATATTCAAATATTTGCACTATTGTATCCGATGGCAAAAATCTCGGTTTCAATTTTTATCCAAACCCTTCAAAAGGCAAGCTGCATATAGATCTTAACGGTTATACCCAACCGGCTGTAATGATTATTTACGACAGCAAAGGGCAGAAAGTAAAAGCTCAAGTGTTAAATGTAAAGAGTTCAACAATAGATCTTTCATCGCTAAAAGGTTTTTATATTGTACAAATAAGTGGTACACATGGAGAAAGTATAATAAGAAAAAAATTATTAGTGGAATAGGAAAAAAAATTAGTCAGGGCAAGTAAATGGAAGCTTGCATTTCAATTGCGATATATTCACATTAATATATCTTTGCGCCTCCTAAAAAAGTTCTTTAAGTGCTAAGCAGAAGAAATATAAGAATAAAGGTGATGCAAACATTGTACAGCCTCGACTCTATGAACCATGAAACCGCCGCCGGAGAGCCTTTATCTATCCTAAAAAAAAATATAGAATTATCAAGATCGCTGTTTACTTACCTCGTTTCTTTCTTAAAAGAAGTGGCTTTGTATGCAGAAAAAGATGCTGTGCAAAAAGCTCAAAAGCATCTGCCTACTTTTAATGATCTTAATATAAATACAAAGATTGCAGGCAATGAGCAGGTATGGGCAATAATAGAAAATAACTCTTTTAAAAAAGCTGCAGAGCATTTTAAAATAAACTATTTAATAGATAATGAACTGGTTAAAAAGTGTTACCAGGCAATGGTTTCAGCCGATGAGTATAAGCAATACGTAAGCATACAATCAAGAGATAAGCGATCAGAAAAAAAAATACTGGAATATATTTTTGCAACGCTTATGATAGAAAACGAAAACTTCTTAAGCGATGTGGAAGAAAAATTTATCAACTGGGATGATGATGCCGAAATAATGATCGTGCTGATGAATGCTTTTTTGCAAAAACCATCTGCATTTAATTTTCAGGAAATAATAAGCCAGGAGAAAGCTGACTTTGCAACTGAATTGTTGCAATGTGTTACCGATAAAAAAGATGTATGTGCCGGACTTATAAAGCCAAAATTAAAGAACTGGGATCCTGAGCGTATCGCCTCGCTCGACATGATACTAATGCAAATGGGCGTGTGCGAATTTCTTTATTTTGATACCATACCTCCAAGAGTTACCATCAACGAATATATTGACCTGGCAAAAGAATACAGCACTGAGCAAAGCGGCCACTTTGTAAATGGCATACTTGATAGCATACATAAAGAGCTTTTGGCACAAAATAAAATTCATAAGAAGAATTATAAAAACAGCACTTTATAATATGATACATTTGCAAAAAATTTTGGTCATAATGAAGAGGTGTATAACGGCTCTTTTTTTTATAACATTTATTTTTTCCTGCAATATAAGGCATACTAAAAATAACAGCGATGTGGCTGCAAGCCTTACTCCTGCTGCCTTTACAGACACAACACAGGTGCAGGTGATTGATTCTGCGTATGACTTTGGCAGCGTAACTGATGGTGAAAAAGTGGAGTACAGCTATCGTTTTAAGAACGTTGGCAAAAAGCCTTTGATAGTTTCATCTGCGGTAGCGAGCTGTGGCTGCACAGTGCCTGAAAAGCCTGAGGAACAGGTGAAGCCAGGGGAGACAGGATTTATAAAAGTAGTATTTAACAGCAAAGGAAGGCAGGGCGATGTGCATAAAGAAATAACAGTTACATCTAACGCTTATCCCAAATTTCCGGTGCTGCATTTAACGGGAATAGTAACAGAAGCGAAATAATTTTATAAATACACAACAATGAATATAGCAATGGTTTTTTTAATGTTAGGACAGGGAACATCCGGTGGTGGCGGTTTTCAATTTATTTTTATTGGTCTTATGATCCTGGTTTTTTATATGTTTATGATACGCCCGCAGGCAAAAAAAGCGAAGCAACAAAAGACATTTCTTTCCAACCTGCAAAAAGGTGATAAGATTGTAACCATAGCCGGCATACACGGCACTGTAAACAAAGTGAATGAAGATGGCACTTTAGTGATGGAGACAAGTCCAGGCAGTTATATTAAAATTGAAAAAAGCGCAATAAGCTTAGAGTGGACAGCGAATGTTAACAAGCCTGCTGCGGCTGCTCCCATAAAATAATAGCATGTTTATGTCGATGTGCGATGTAAGACATTTGCTGTAAGATGAAAGAGGTACGATGTGGGTCTTCATCGTTTGATTATTTAAAAAATAACCTTTCTCTTACATTTAAGAACACACATTAAAGATCGGACTTCCAGCATCGCAAGTCGTACATTCAACATCCGGCATCACATTATTTCTTATGTTAAAAATTGGCCTTACCGGCGGTATTGGTAGCGGCAAAAGCACCGTTGCACGCATCTTTGAAGTGCTGGGCGTTCCTGTTTATTATGCTGATGCTGCTGCAAAAAGGCTTATGAATGAAGATGACGATGTGAAGCTTTCTATAACAAATGCTTTTGGAAAAGATGCTTATATAAATGGAATTCTCAATCGTGATTATGTTGCCAAACAGGTTTTTAATAGTGAAGAAAAGATAAAGACACTGAACGCTATAGTTCATCCCGCTACTATAAAAGATGCAGAGTTGTGGTTTCAAAAACAGCAATCTCCTTACGTAATAAAAGAAGCGGCTCTTATTTTTGAAAGCGGTTCAAATGCAGCGCTGGATTACGTTATAGGCGTTCAGTCGCCTGAAAATATGCGCATACGCAGAGCCATTCAAAGAGATAATATTTCTGAAGAACAGGTAAAAGCAAGAATGAGTAAGCAAATGAACGAAGAAAAAAAGCTTTGCTTATGCAACATAATTATAGTGAATGATGAACAACAGGCGCTGATACCGCAAGTGCTGGCCGCTCATAAAAATTTTATAGCATTTGCTACAGAAAAAAGTTGATTTAAGTAAGCGCTGCAAGCCCGTTCTTAATTCTCTTCAGGCCTTCTTTAATATTCTTCATATTATTTGCAAAAGAAATCCTGATGCAGGATGGCTCTCCAAATGCATCGCCGCTTACAGTGGAAACATGCGAAGTGTTTAACAAGTACATACATAAATCGCCGGCATTCTTTATAATATCATTGCCGGATTTTTTACCAAAATAACTTTTTACTTCAGGAAAAATATAAAAAGCACCGTCAGGTTCTGTACATTTTATTTTCGGAATGTCTTGAATTAATTCCATCACGCGCACTTTGCGTTCTTTAAATTGCTTCACCATTTCATTAGTTGCATCAAGTGGGGAATCCAGTGCAACTATCGCTGAACGTTGTGCAATAGAATTGGTTCCGCTGGTAAATTGCCCCTGAATTTTTTCGCAAGCTTTGGCTATTTCCGGCGCAGCTGCAATGTAGCCCAGCCGCCAGCCGGTCATCGCAAAGCCTTTACTGAGGCCATTTACAATAATGACACGGTCTTTCAGGTAATCAAATTGTGCTATGCTTTGATGCCCTGTACCACCTGCTTCTGCAAAATTAATATACTCATAAATCTCATCGCTGATGATAAATATTTCAGGATGTTTTTGAAAAACTTCTGCCAGGCCTTCCAGTTCATCTTTTGTATAAACAGCGCCGGTCGGGTTGCAGGGAGATGAAAAAATGAACAATCTTGTTCTATAAGTTATTGCTTGTTCCAGCTGTTCAGGTGTTATCTTAAATCCGGCGTCAGAAGATGTATGAACAAAAACTACCTTGCCTCTTGCAAGCTTTGCAATTTCTGAATAAGATACCCAGTACGGTGTAGGAATTATTATTTCATCATCATCATTTAAAATGCTTAGCATCACATTGGCTATACTTTGCTTGGCGCCTGTGCTCACCACTATTTGCTGTGGAGTATAATCAAGGTTGTTATCTCTTTTAAATTTTCTGCAAATAGATTCTCTCAGATCAAGATAGCCTGCAACCGGCGTGTAATGGCTCCAGTTCTCATCAATTGCTTTTTTTGCTGCTTCTTTTATATGATCAGGTGTATTAAAATCGGGCTCGCCCACGCTCAGGTCTACCACATCAATGCCCTGAGACTTAAGCTCACGGCTAAGCTTGGCCATTTTCAATGTTTCGGGTTCACTAAATCTTTGTAGGTTGGAAGAAAGTTGCATAATATCTTTTAAAAAATTTTTTGCAAAAATAAGTGAATGCAAATTCGCGGGCAAACGAAAAACTTAATATCAGTTTTTAGCTCTGATGCTTATTGCTTCTACAGTTGCAGGTAACGTTTGTATTCTTCTTACAAATGATGAAAGACTTTAAAAATGTAAGGGTTGGAGATTATAAATGCGCTAAGTTATAAGCAACATCTGTTTAAAACGTAAAAAAACCTTAGCATTGCTGCCAAGGTTTTTATATTATTTATCAATTCCATTATTTAGCTTACAGCAATTTGTTTTGCTTCTGCTTTTACTTCTTCTTTTTTAGGAACACTTAACACCAGCAAGCCGTTTTCATATTTAGCGGCAATGTTTTCACTGTTTATCTTATCATCCAAAGTAAATGACCTTTTAAAGGATTGAAGAGAAAATTCACTTTTTACCTGCTTTCTGTTTTCGTCCTTTACTTCTTCTTTTTTATCAAAAGAAACGGTAAGAATATTTTTGTCAAAAGTTATTTTAAAATCTTCCTTATTCCTTCCGGGAACATTAAATTCTAATTCGTAAGCATCTTTCGTTTCAGAAATATTTACCGGTGGATAAAAACCATTGGTTTTTGTTGCAGGTATTTCATTTAGCAGGTTATCTACTAAATTATCCCATGCTCTTAATGATGGCTGAATAAATTTTACGTATGTCATAGTTATAATTTTTAGTTTGAACACTATTAATCAAATCCAATACCAGCGCATGTTTCCTGCAATTTTGTTAGTTTTATTTGACATTATGACCTGATAAAATTCTTTTAAAGACAAAATTTCACAAACGCTTTTTAGTTATATTACTGATACTTAAGTTATAAATTTGCACATTGAAAAATTCAGAAAAAGAATTGTTGATATTTCAAAAGTAACTGCAGTTATTGGTTTACAGGTTGCAACCATGTTGCAATTTTTTTAATTTAAAAGCCTGATATGTATCCTAATTTATACTATGCTATTAACGATTGGTTTGGATGGAAAATAAATGCGCTGAAAATATTTTACAGCTTCGGCATTTTTGTAGCATTATCATTTATAGCGGCCGCCTATTTTTTAACTTCTGAGCTTAAAAGAAAAGAGAAGCAAGGCTTACTTCCGCCAAGAGAAGAAACTATTACAGCAGGCAAGCCCGCATCATTCTTAGATCTTATTCTTAATGGTATCGTGGGTTTCATTTTTGGCTATAAGCTTTTTGGCGCTTTTATCGCAAGCCGCTCGCAAAGCATAGATATTCAGGAATATATTTTTTCATCTGCCGGCAGCTGGATTGGCGGCATAGCTTTAGCCGCATTGCTTATCTTTTTTAAATACAGTGAAAAAAATAAGCAAAAGCTTGCAACGCCTGAAAAAAGGATCATACGCATTTGGCCACACGACAGGGTAGGAGACATGACCATCTTTGCGCTTATCTTCGGAATTTTAGGAGCAAAGCTTTTTGATAACCTGGAAAACTGGGATAGATTTATACAGAATCCTTTGGGCAATTTACTTTCACCAAGCGGGCTTACATTTTATGGCGGCCTTATTTGCGCAGCAATTGCTATACTTATTTATGCAAGAAAAAAAGGCATCAACGCATTACATCTTGTTGATTCGTTCGGCCCTGCATTAATGATTGCTTATGCCGTAGGCCGCATTGGTTGCCAGGTTGCAGGCGATGGCGACTGGGGCGTTTTTAACAGTGCTTATGTAAGCGATCAGCCTGGCCATGTAGTTGCTGCAAAGCCCGGTGAGTATAAACAAAAGCTCTTTCAATATGCCGATTATTTTTTAAATGGCTCCGTTACAGATTCTGGCGCAAGCCGTGTAAATATCACCGACCGGCATTATAGTTCTTTGGACAGCGTACCACATAAAAGTTTTAAGGGACCATCTTTTTTACCAGCATGGATGTTTGCCTATACCTATCCTCATAATGTAAATGAAGATGGAATTTTATTAAGGAACTGTGAGGATAAATATTGCAGAGCCCTTCCCCAGCCTGTGTTTCCTACGCCTATGTATGAAACTTTTGTGTGCGGTTTATTATTTCTTTTTCTTTGGTCAATAAGAAAGCGAATTAAAATTCCGGGTGTTCTGTTCTGCATTTATCTTATAGTAAATGGTATAGAAAGATTTCTTGTGGAAACGATACGGGTTAATTCAACCTATTCAATTTTCGGAATGCATCCCACACAAGCAGAACTTATTTCGTCAGCGCTTGTAATTGCAGGGCTGCTCGGAATAATTATTCTTAATTCAAAAAGTAAAAAGGCGCGAGTATAATATGCTATATTTTTTTATTAAAAATAATATACAGTTTTATACAAATATTGGCTGAAACGCAGCATCAGTGTACTCTTCAGGGAAACAACCGCAGAAGATAAGATGAGCTGCAATGCGGCCTAATGCATCAGAGCACATGGCCGAATAACCATTGCCCACGGCCGCTACAAATAAACCTTTGTTATTTAAAGCACCAATGTATGGCTTGCCATGTTTGGTATAGCTAACTATACATCTTTTAGTAAAATATTCATCGGCAATAAGCGCTGGCATTATTTGTAATAAAACCTTTTTTAGCAAAGGCAAATGCGCATCGCTGTTACCACGTACAAACCAATCCTGTATTTGTTTTAAATCATTAAAATATATATCTCCTTCAAGGTTGCAACCCATCTTCACATAATAATTTCCATCAGGATAAAGAACCGGTTGTATGAGGTATATATTTTTGTATGCAACTGTTTCTATTTCATACAAAAGAGAAGGAAGCTGTGAAAGTCGCAAAGCCTCATCCCTGCTCACTTTTGCCCAAAGTGTTGTTTCGCTTTTTAAAGTAACGGAAAGTTTTTTTTCAGTAAGATTAAGGGTATTAATAAATGAGCCGGTGCAGAGCAGTACCTTTTTTGCTTTGTAAATTTTATTACTTATTGTTGAGATTTCTATAAAATCTGTTTTGTAAATAATGTTGTTTGCAACATCAGTTATTATGTCTCCATTATTTTTTTTGCATAAATAAAGCTGTGCTTTTATTAAAGCTCTCGGATCTATAAATCCTGCGGGAGCCGCTTCCAGTAATGCTTTTGAGCCTAATGGAAGCTGGTAATCAGAAAAAGTATTTTGTAATTCGGTATAATCAAGACTTTTATATTTCAGGTTAAATAGATGCGCTAAAGCTTCAGTATTTTCAAGATAGGCATCGTGGCCATTGGGCTGCACATACAGGCATCCCGCTGGATTGTGAAAAATAATATTGCTTTCTTTTTCTATGGTATTATAAGCATTTGCAGATTGCAGGTTCAGTAAGGTAGACACAGCATCTGTGCCGATAATTCTTTGAATTCTTGCCTGGTCATAATGACTTGCATACACGATTGCATTGCTTACATCTGCAGGTTCGTCGGCGCCAATCACCGCAATTTTTTGCCCGTGCTCACTTAAATATTTTGCGGCAGCAGAGCCTATTAATCCCTTGCCGATAACAATGCAATCGTAGATCATAACATTGCTTTTATTTAGTAATAAAAATTATTACATCATTTTTTTTCCTCTTTTTTTAATGCTATCCAATACAGGTAAAATGTCCGGCGTAAGATCTAAATAAATGACAGCACCGGCGTACAATGCAATAAAGACGATGCTTTTAAGCACCATTGCGAAAAATCCATGAAGATGTATAAAAGTATAATAGCAAATAAAGTAGCATATAATGGCGATGATAACAGCATATAAAGTTTTTACGCTGAAGGGATGCATATTAAATTTCCGCTGAAGAAAAATGATGCGGATGATATTATAAACTGTAAACGAAATTATGTTGGAATATCCGGCGCCATTAATGCCAAACTGCTTTACAAGAATATAACTAAGTGGCGTTATGAGTAAAAATAAAATGATGCCACTCAAAAGCTCGAACCTCCAAAACACTGATGTACCAATGATTTGAGCGTTTACGCCCGTACCCAGATCAATGATCCTGGCCATGCCAAGAAAGAAAAATATCCATTGCGAATTAAGGTAAGCAGGCTTCAGCCCAAAGGTTTTTACCGCATCAATATAATTTAGCCAAATTATTAAAAAAATGCCCAGCGAAGCAATAAGTAAATTGATGCCGGATCTTTGATAAATAAGATTTATTTTATTATAATCTTTATCCTTCCATGCTTTTGATAAAGTAGGTATAGATGCAGCAACGGCGCCTCTCTGCGGCGCTTGTACCAGCCCGGCCACTACGCTTCCCAGTGCAAAAATTCCTGCGGCTGCTGTTCCTAATACTGACATAATTACCAGCGTGTCAATAAACTGTGCAATCATTAAAACAGTGCCTCCCACATAAATGAGCGAGGCTAATGAAATTATTTTTTTATAAAATTTTTTAGTAACAATACTTAGGGTAAAGCATAGATATAATTGTTTTTTTACTGATAAATAAATAAGCAACACTGCTGCAATAACACCATAAGTAAATGAATATAATTTTATGAAATCATCGAAAGAACTGATTAGCTTATAGCTTAATAAAAATATGAGCACCGTTGTAAGAATACGAAAAAGTAATTCTCTTAAAAACGTTGTGAGTATTGACTTTCGGATGTTCCATGCAAACACTTCCAGCATAGAATATACCAGCAAGGAAAGCCCAAACGGAAATATCCAGAAATAATAATGTACAAACAATGGGGAGTTGGCGCCGAACTTTTGCACCACTAAATTTTTAAAAATAATCCCTGCAATTACCACGAAGCAAAAGCCAATAAGGCTTGCGAGAAATGCCCATGTAAGCAAGTCATTTTTTTTCTTTGGTAGATTATCGTTGTAATATGGATAAAATTTATATACCACAGATACCATCCCCATATTTGCAAACGCAAACATGAGATTACCAACAGCAATGAAAATGCCTGTAAGCCCATATTCTGATGGCGAAAAGGGTGAGCCCTGCCTGGTAAAAAGATACGTATTAATAAAGCCAATAAAGAAACCGGCGTAAACAAAACCAGTGGATATGATACTTTGCTTTCGTATCTGCGACATGAAAAAATTTGAGCCGCTAAATATATTTAATTAACCTGATTTGAATAGATATAAAAGTTATTGTCAATTGAAAAATTCACTTTCCCTTCAGGATACAGGCTCAGGGTTTTCCATTGTGCTGTTGGCTTTATCCATCGCTCGCCCTTGAAGTTGATTTTTAAAGGCATATTGAAGCCTGCTATGCAATTCGTCCACCGGTATGAAAGGCTGTAGCGATCTATCTTATATTCCAGCGTTGGTATTTTTGTTGTTCTTAAATACTGGTCAAACACTTTCAAAAAATCTATTCCGGAATTTTTACTAATATAATTTTCAATCTCTTTACTGGTAACGGTTTGATGATAAAATGTTTTGTTTAATCCTCTTAAAATGTTTCTAAATATAGTATCATTATTTATCACCTGTCTTATGGTGTGCAGCATGTTACTTGCCTTGTAATAAATATCTATCGGCCCATCTGCATTTACGCCGTAAGGTGATATGATGGGCGCCTTGTTTTCAATGTTTTTTCTTAATCCAATTACATATTCATCGGCTGCTTTTTTGCCAAACCAATATTCAGTAAAAAGTGTTTCGCTGTAATTGGTAAAGCCCTCATGTATCCAGCTATCAGCAATATCTTTTGATGTTATATTATTACCAAACCATTCGTGTCCGCTTTCATGAACAATAATGAAATCCCATTTTAACCCAACCCCAGTTCCTGACAGGTCTCTGCCGAGATAACCGTTTAAAAAATGATTGCCATACGCAACAGCGCTCTGGTGCTCCATGCCAAGATGCGGCGCTTCCACCAGCTTGTAACCATCTTCATAAAAAGGATAAGGGCCAAACCAATACTCAAAAGCCTTCATCATTCTTGGCGCTTCTTTAAATTGTTTTTTTGCTTTCACCAAATCAGAATCGAGCACCCAGTAATCCATTGTTAGCGGGCCTTTTTCACCATTATAAATTTCACCAAAGTGTGTGTACTTACCCATGTATGGAATGAAATCGTAATTGTTGATCGGGTTTACAACAGCCCATGTTGTAGTAGTAGTTCCATCGTTATTATTAATCTTACTTCTTAGTCTTCCATTACCAACTTCAATAAGCTGTGATGGAGCAGTCACGTGCATTTCAGCGCTATCAGGTTCATCGCCCTGGTAATCTTTACACGGGTACCAAACGCTTGCGCCAAGCCCCTGGCAGGCAATACTGATCCATGGATTGCCTTGTTTATCTCTCGACCAAATTACTCCTCCATCCCACGGTGGCTTTACAGCAACGCGGGGCTTGCCATGATAGTAAATTCGTGCTGTTGTTATGAATGGCTTAAACTTATCTGGATGAGTTTTATTTAGCGGTAACGTAATAAAATATGCATTCTCATCTTTTTCCTGATTACATCTGACAGTTGAGTTATCATTAATTCTATACTTATAAATAAAACTATCTAAAATCAACGGTTCTTGAAGATCAATTTGCATTTGCATTACTTCGTTTGTGCGAAGTTGTTTGAATTGTATTTCATTGTACCCACTTATCGTGCTATCCTCCAGATTAAATTTTACATGCAAGTCATATTTTGTTGCATCCCACCAGCTTCTGCCAGGGCCGTTGCTTCCGCGCAGCGTATCAGCATGTGTGTACGTTTGCGCAGTGTTTATATTTATTATAATAAACAAAAAACAAATAATGCTTACTGTCTTTTTCATTTACTAAATTTATTTCGATTGTAACAAAGATGATGTTAAAAAACCATTTGCCTTTTCGTTTTATAAAATTCTTACAGTGGAATGTTTTAGTTATTATAGTATTACTTCTATCATCCTGCTATCACCCGCAAAGCGGTAAAAATATTTTTCATTACAATGAAGCATCCGGTATAGCAACGCTCGATCCTGCGTTCGCAAAAAATCAATCCATTATCTGGGCAGTTCACCAGATTTATAATACGCTTGTTCAAACCGACGACAGCCTTCACCTTGTTCCGTCACTTGCAAAAAGCTGGGACATTTCTGCTGATAACCTCACCTTCACTTTTCATTTACGCAGCGATGTTTTTTTTCAGGATAATGATGCATTTGCAGATGGTAAAGGAAGAAAGATGACTGCAAAAGATGTGGTGTATAGCTTTGCCCGAATTATAAATAAAAGCGCAGCAAGCAGCGGCGCATGGATATTCAACAGCCATGTTGATTCGCTGAAACCCTTTGCAGCACTGGATGATACAACGTTTCAGCTAAAGCTTGCCTCACCTTTCCATCCCATCATTGGCATCTTGAGCATGCAATATTGTTCTGTAATTCCTAAAGAAGTGGTGGATAAATATGGTAAGGATTTTCGTAGCCACCCATGTGGCACCGGCCCTTTTCAAATGGTAGCATGGGAAGAAGGGCAGGCATTGATACTTAAAAAAAACCCAAACTATTTTGAGAAAGACAGCGCCGGCTCAAAGCTTCCTTATCTTGATGGCATAAAAATTTCTTTCTTAGAAAATAAGGCAACAGAATTTCTTGAATTTCAGCAGCATCGCCTTGATGTTATTAACGACATTGATGCTTCGTTCAAAGATGAAGTGCTTACAAAATCCGGCGAGCTGCGTAAAGAATGGAAAGATAAAATTGTATTGCAAAAACATACATTTCTCAACACAGAATATCTTGGAATTTTAAATGATACTTCTTTGGCTGTTGTAAAAAATTCACCATTGAAAGATGTGAGGATCAGGCAGGCAATTAATTATGCGCTCAATCGCCGGAAGATGATACTGTACATACGCAATTCCATCGGAACGCCCGCAGAGCAAGGGTTTATACCTTCCGGCTTTCCTTCATTTGATTCAGCTTCGTCTATAGGTTACCGTTATGATGTTGCCAAAGCTTTGCAATTATTGAAGGAAGCGGGCTACCCAAACGGTGTCGGTATGCCTCCTTTTAAATTGCTTACCATACCTGCATATTCCGAGATCGGGAGTTACATAGCAAATGAGTTGCAACAAGTTGGTATAAATATAAAAGTGGAAGTAATACAGAAAAGTTTGTTGCTTGAAGAAACTGCTAAATCGGATGCACTGTTTTTTAGAGGAAGCTGGCTGGCCGACTATCCTGATCCGGAAAATTATCTAAGTGTTTTTTATAGTAAAAATCCGGCTCCGCCAAACTATACGCGTTATAAAAATCCGGCTTTTGATAAATTATATGAACAATCTATTGAGGAAAAAAATGATTCACTAAGGTATAAATTGTATCAGCAAGCCGATGCAACGATGATGAAAGATGCGCCTGTTGTGCCTTTATGGTATGATATGGTAATTCGCTTTATCAGGCCTGGCATAAAAAACTTTGAACCTAACAGCCTTAACCTGCTTGAGCTTAGAAGAACGAAGCTGCAATAATATTTTCGTATGTAGGCTAACTGATATGTTATATCCTATTTGCAATTAAACAAACATTATTAATACCTGGTGAAACAGATTAAACAGCCAGTTTGCTTGCAAATACTTTTTTAAGCTTATCCATTTTTGGCTTTATTACAAAATAGCAATACGGTTGCGCACTGTGATTTTTATAATAATCCTGGTGATAATTTTCTGCAGCATAAAAATTAGTAAACGGCTCAATAGCAGTAACGACAGGGCTTTCAAAGGTTTCGCTTGCGTTAAGCTTTTGCTTATAAGCCTCTGCTTTTACCTTTTGTTCTTCATTTACATAAAAGATTATACTTCTGTATTGCGGCCCCACATCATTGCCTTGCCTGTTCAAAGTAGTGGGATCATGCGTGCCCCAAAACACTTCAAGCAGTTCATCAAAAGATATAACAGAAGGATCATAATCTATTTTAAGGCATTCGGCATGGCCTGTTTTTTTGCCACAGACTTCTTCATAAGATGGACTTACCACATGACCGCCGCTGTAGCCGCTGGTAACTTTTAATACACCTTTTAATTGCTGAAAAACCGCTTCGGTGCACCAAAAACATCCATTGCCAAAATAAGCTGTTTGTGTACTTTTATTATCTGTCATCATTTTTGTTATACACTTTTAAAATTAATTATATCATTTTTTACTTAAACAAAATACATGCGTTTTAGTTTTACATTTAATAAGATGTAAAGCTCTGTATATAAATTTAATTTCAATTGTAAACTTAATTTGTCCTAACGCTCTTCATGAAATTATTTCCTGCCTCAGCTATTCAACAACTTGAATTTGATACAATAAAAGCATTGCTTGTAACACAATGCCGTACTGAGTTTGCTAAGAATAAGGCTGATAACCTGCGCATACATACCCGCATAGAATTTATAGAGCCGCAGCTTAAGCAGACAAACGAATACAAAATGCTTTTTCAGAGTCATTTATTTTTCCCTGATGATTCAATTATTAATCTCTCGAAAGAGCTAAAGCTACTGAGCATTGAAGGCTCTGTGCTTGCGGGAAATCAATTTTTAGTAATAAAAAAATTAACTGTTTCCCTTCAGCAAATATTCAGGTGGTTTGATAATGACCGGCGAGCTGCTTTCCCTTTTCTGGCGCTGGTTATAAGCGAAACCTATTTTGAAAAAGCTATTGCGGAAATGATTGATGATATTATTGATGAAGATGGAAACGTAAAAGATAATGCGTCGGATGAGCTTGCAGAAATAAGGATGCGTTTATATAAAAAAAGAAATGAGCTCCGGCGACTGTTTGATAAGGTGGTAAGCAGGCTAAACAAGCAGGGATACCTTGCAGAAATAGAAGAAAGCTTTATGAATGGAAGGCGCGTGCTTGCTGTGTTTGCGGAGCAGAAGCGTATGATAAAAGGCATACTGCACGGGGAAAGTGAGAGCCGCCGAACTGCGTTTATAGAGCCAGAAGAAACTACAGGATTGAACAATGAAATATTTTCTTTGGAGAATGATGAGCGCAAAGAAGTTAATAAGATTTTGTATGCGCTTACCTCGCGCATTCGTGTGTATCATTCGCTGTTGAACATATATCATGAAGTGCTGGGTGAGTATGATTTTATAAGAGCAAAGGCAAAGCTTGCCATGGAATATAATGGCAACATGCCTGCGCTTCGCGATAAGGCTTTTATGAAGCTGGTAAATGCTTGTCACCCGCTTTTATTTATATATAATGAAAAACAGCAGAAGCCTACGATACCCGTTAATATTAGCCTGGATGATGATAAGAGAATATTAGTTATCAGCGGGCCGAATGCAGGCGGCAAAACGGTTACTTTAAAAACAGCAGGACTGCTGCAACTGATGCTGCAAGCGGGTTTGCTGGTTCCCTGCAGCAGCGATAGTGAATTCGGAATTTTTAAGCAATTAATGATACACATTGGCGATACCCAAAGCATCGAATTTGAGTTAAGCACTTACTCCTCGCACCTGATGAATATGAAATATTTTATAGAGAATGCTAATGGCAAAACACTATTCTTTATTGATGAACTGGGCAGCGGCAGCGATCCGAATTTGGGCGGCGCCTTTGCTGAGGTGATTATGGAAGAGCTTGCAAAAAAACATGCGATAGGAATTGTAACCACGCACTATCTTAATTTAAAAGTAATGGCCAATAAAGTGCAGGGAATTATAAATGGCGCTATGGCTTTTGATGAAAAGAACCTGAAGCCTTTGTATAAATTAATTGTAGGAAAGCCAGGCAGCTCCTACACTTTCTCTATTGCGGAGCACATTGGCCTTCATCATTCCTTAATAAATAAAGCAAGGCAACTGGTAGATGAAGATCATTTTAGCCTCGATAAGTTGTTGAACAGAACAGAGCAGGATCTTCAACAAATGCAGGCAGAAAGAAAACAGCTTGACAAGCTTTTGAAGGAAAATGAAAAACTAAAAAGAGACCTTGAACATACACTTAATCGTGAGAAACATCAGCAGCAAATAGAGTTATTAAAAAATCAAAATAAGATAAGTGAAGAAAAATTTTTGTATTTAAAAGATATGGAGCGAAAGCTTCGCTCCATTGTGCTTGAATGGAAAAAGACAGATGATAAAAATGCTTTAGTGAAAATGATGCAATCTTTATTGTTTAAGCAAAAAGAATAGCAATCAGCAGACAAGCAACAGAAAAAGATTGATAAAAAATATGTGGAGACAACAGAGCCGGTGAAAGAAGGTGATAAAGTAAAAATGAATGCCAACAGGCAGGTGGGCATTGTAACCGAACTACGCGGAAAGAAAGCCGTAGTGCAGGTAGGCGCAGTACCTATTACTGTTGATGTGGCAGGGCTTGTGGTGGTAAAGGATAAGGTGGTGTGAAGTCCAGGAGATTGTAATAGTTGAAAAGATTAGTTGAATTGAGTATTGTTAGTTACTTGCTTGCTTAACGATGGATATACGTCAGCAGGCCAGAGCCATAATAATTTATCGTACTATATTGTGGTATAACTTGTTGTCCGTTTTGAAGAAAAGAATCAATCGTATTTAAACAACTGGGGCAAAGGTCTCCACCCAGAACGCATCTCTCATCTGTTTGGGGACTGATAAAGTTGGACATTGAAACTATCATATTTTGTGCTGGAATATAAATTTGCCAATCATGGTCAGGAAGGATATATTTTTCTTCTCCACTAATATAATTTAGCAGAACAATAGTTGTATCATTCGATGATCTTGATGCTAAAATATTGCTGTCTGATATAATTACAGCTGTATCTAAAAGATGAGAAAAGTTATTACCTTTTTCATACTCTCGTATTATTACCGTATCAAGGTCTGACAAATTAAAGCCTATGAAAGCTGGTGTAACAAATTGATTAGCACAGGGGACAGTTCTGTCACAACTTGTTAATACGATAATGCTTATTAAAACTAACACAACGTTTTTCATATCAAACGTACATTTTTACTTCTTTTTTTTCATTTTAATATTCCATGTTTTTTTTACATCGTAAGTCTTTGTTATAAATGAAAATAATATAGGCGGAATAGCAATGAGTAAACAAACTCCTTCAAAAGTTGCCCAGTCTTTTATTCCATAATCTTTGGCAAAAATAGTTACCGGTAAAAGAGGAATATTAAATACAGCTCCAAAAGCAGGAGCTTCAAATATCTGTAGCCAGCCGTTTTTTTTAAAAAGGCTTTTCTTTATATAGGAAATATTTTTAAACAGTAATGCAACGGTATCTTCATGATAAATTGGTGTAAGCACTGTGGTATCGTTGTGTTTTTTATATCTTTTATAAAAAGTAAAGACTGTATCGTTGTAAGATTTTGTTGTATGCGTTACAGATAAGCTCGAATCAGTGATATTAAATATTCTGGAAACGTATTTGGTTGTACCGGCTTTAATAGTATAAATTCTGTCACCAGCTAATGTTTTATACTTGTTTGGATGCAATTTTTTTTGCAAAACAATACTATTCTGACCTGTGCAAACACCGGTTAATAAAATAAAAATTTCAATTAATATAAAGAACTTATATCTCATTGATGGAGCAATTCATTTAAACATTATTCTGGTAACTGAAGCTGAAAGCGAATAAAAAGCTGAGAATAAATTCGTCGCCCCGCCATATTGTCAAACCGCCTGTTGGCTGGTACTTTAGTCTACCAATTAATATTTTCTTTTAGTCTATAAGCTTTTGTTGCTTCTTCTAAATCTTTGTCTATGTCCTCGTCATACGAAAAATTATTTACTCTCCATGTGTCCTTTGCTTTATACATGAAAAACGTAAACCTTATTGGCTCTCTGTCATACTTAACAATGTAAGTAATCATTTTAATACTTGGTCCTGCAGTCTTTTCTGAAAGAAGTTCGTAACCATAATAGTCGCCGCAAAGGTCAATAGTATTTTTAAGTTTATTCTTTAAATTGGCAACGCCGTCTTGTTGTCTGTCAAACCATTTATTAGTCGAAAAAGCATAGTCAACAGCTTTAATTGCGTCCTTGGCATACAGCGAAAAAAATTTGTCTGTAATTTCTGTCGTTGTAGTCTGCCCAAATGATTTTGTCAAACAAAAGAAAATTAGTAGTCCCGTAAAAATTGATTTTAAAAATTGCCTTGTCATAAAGTTTATTAGAATTGAAGTGTCTCAAAAAAGTAGCAGCCAACGTGCGGGGCTTGGCGAAGAACTGGTATTTGAAATTCGTCAGCCCGAACCGAAGCTAAATTTATAATTAAAAGTTCATTGTTATTTCTGCTGCAAAATTTATATCGTCGTGCTGATTACTGAAGCTGAATAGCAAAACAAAAGTTGATATTGAGTTATGTCAGCCAGTTTTTTGCCAAACCACTTGTTGCCTGTAGTTTAATTTTCTTTTTTCTTTCTTCTAATAAAATAAAACGCAACTGTCGTTCCAATCCAAAATATTCCTCCGATATAAGCAAATACTACTTTATAAATTGGCTTTGAACCCAACCCTTGAGTTTTGATTTTATAAGTCAAAAAAATTAGCATTATAAGCATTAAGACCGCAAATACTTTTCCAATTCGTTTTTCAAATATTGAAGGTGCTACTTCGATTTTAGCATCATTAAGGATTGTTTGTGTATTTATGTTGTCAACTCTATTTCTGAACGCTTCAATAAATGAATTTAGCTGGCGTTGTCTTGCATATAAATCTAAACAACGAATGTATAAGGTCTGTCCAGTTCTTGTTTTGATACTAAAAATGTCAACCATTCTACCTGATTGAAAGTTCCACCATAAAATGTCACTCCAAGTTATAAACTCGTCGTTATAAGTAAAGAAAGGTGCTGTTGTCCATGTTGTACTAACACCGTTTTCCGACAATTCAACATTTATTGTCCTGCCCAAAAAATTATAGGCAAGTGTCATGGCGGCAAACATACACACAACACTTGGAATTATTGTAACTCCTTCTCCAAACTTATTGAGTAAAATTATTGGGATGAATATGGAGGATAATAATATCAATACAAGTAACCAAGGATTATGAACTTTAATTTTATATGTCATGGCTTAAGATAACACTTTTGGAGTGTCAAATAAATTACAGGCAACTCGTGCATTCACGCTACTCCAATGCAACTTACAATAAAATTATGCTTATTAATCAACACTTTACTCTTCGCCTTTTTTATTATTATAGCACCAATACAACTTTCATTTCTACCAATCATCAACCAATTATTCTTTATCATTTTTTCAAGAAAAATTTCTAAATGAAATCTCATATTCAAAAAATGAAGTTTTAAACCTGAAAACGAAATTTCATATATGTAAATGAAACCTCATATCCCAAAATGAAACTCCAAATGCCAAAAATGAAACTTCACATGCCAAAACGAAACGCCAAATCTGTAAACGAAACGCCAAATCCTAAAACGAAACTTCACATCCCAAAACGAAACGCCACATCTATAAATGAAGCTTCAAAAGCCGTTTCTTTTATTTCAAAAAAATTATTTAAAAGATAACTACACCTTACAACAATAAAGCAGCTAAGCTCACCGTTTTTAATAAAAACAATCATCACAATTAAAATTTTTTCTATGGCAATTATTTTGCATGTTTCTATGAACTTTAAAAACCTCACTGCTACCGAACAGGTAAACATTGGCAAGGGTATTATTAAAGGTTTAACCAATAATCCAAAGCTTTTTCCTAACCCGCCTGTGGCTATTGCTGACCTGCAAACTTATAACGACGAACTGGCAAAAGATAACCAGGAAGTAAACGAAACCGGCAGCAAGCAGTCTCGTGCCGATTTAAAGGAATCCCGCCAGGAGTGGATAACAAACTTTGGCACTACAGCTACCTATGTGGATATGATAGCCCAGGGGGTACAATCTACTATTGTAGCAGGCGGTTTTGATGCCACAAAAGGCAGCAGGCAAAAGAAGGCCATACCGGCGCTGGCCAGTGGCTTTAAGGCAGGCACTAATGGCGTAAAAGGAGCGGTCCTGGCTAATATAGATAAGCCTGTGGCTGATGCAACAGCATTTGTATATTATGCGCTGCCGGCGGGTGTTTCAGTAAGCTTTAATAATACTACGATGATCATAAGCCTGGGCGATCAGCAGGTGTACATTAATGCAGTTACCCAAAGGGAAACTGAAATTTATACTTCTAAAAGCAGCACCGCTTTAAACGTGGGTGTGTTTGCGCTGAATGCTACCGGCATCGGGCCATCTACTGATGTTCAGCAGGTGATAACGCAGTAGTTAAACTAAGAATTTAGGTTTGTTTCATATTTTAGATTTTTTGAATGAAGTACCAAAAAAGGGCTGCAGCAATGCCGCTCTTTTTGTTTGGGTGGTTACAATAACGTCATTGCGAGGAGGAGGCACGACGACGAAGCAACCTCATGCACATAGCACAGAATAATCAAAAGCCAGGGAATTTTTTATATGGGGTTGCTTCGTCGCACACTCCTCGCATGACGTTCGCAAGCATAGTACATACATTCTATCAACCGATCCTTTACACACTTCAGAACACATCTTTGGATGAGCGCAGGCAAGGCAAAACATGCAGAGCGTTTGGGTTTGCCTTGATCTTTTTGTTTCTTTTTGTATCAAGACAAAAAGAAAAGACAATGCACAGAGCAATGAATAATGAACAAGGGTACATACAAAACATGCAGAAAATATAAGAAGTAACATATCAACATGTATGCAATGATGAGTGCATACTGTAATATAAAAAAACAAAACTTTATATTTAAGAAGATGTGGTTGAAAAACACCAACATCGGCAAGATGAGATGTTGGTGAAAACACCAACATCTGCAGAGAAATTTTTCACAAAGTGAGCGTTACGTAAAAGGAAGAAAATCTTCGGTGTTAAGACCAACAATGGAGTGAGATTAAATCAAATTTAAATTAATGCTCATGGTCTAACTTATATATAGTTACCTCACAAGACCAACAGCGTGGAGACATTGCTAAAAAGAGAAAGTGTTGAAAGCATTTTGCATTTTTAAATCTTAATTATATTTTTACAAGGTTTATTCAAAATTCCATTCATGATTATTAAAAATATTGCCGTTTTTACCTCTTTCTCTATTGCATTATGTATATGTTTTCAATTAGTTTCCTGTGGTAAACATTCCACCGATAATACGCCTATAACACCAGTTGTACCGCCCGTAATACCGCCAGCTTCCAACTCATCACCAACCGTTTATACTGCAGGTACTTTAGGCTCTGGCAATAACACTACTGCAGTTTATTGGAGAAATGATACGATGATTACCCTGCCCGGTGTTGGTGCATCTGTGCAAGCTATTACTGTTTCAGGTAACGATGTGTATACAGCTGGCAATGTAGAAGATACTATAGGATATTGGAAAAATTTGATTTTTGTGCCACTTTTCAAAGTAACGGCCGGTTATGCTACTTCAATAGCTGTATCAGGAAGTGATGTATATGTATCCGGTAATACTATTAGTAATGGCCACTCTGTTGCAGAATATTGGAAAAATAGTACAGAGATAAAACTTACATCAGATACTATAATCAGTAGAAGTAGTGCCATAGCGATTTCAGGTTCAGATGTATATGTTGCCGGTACTGCCGGTGGGTTACCCGTGTATTGGAAAAATGGTGTAAAAGTCAATGTTACTGATAGTGCAAGGGGCGGCTACGCTAATGCGATAGCTTTATCAGGTTCAGATGTTTATTTAGCAGGAGGAGAAGTTGATTCTTCCGAACATTTTATAGCAAAGTACTGGAAAAATGGCGCACCATCAATTGTAAGTGATACCATCCACTCAACTGTTTTGTTTGCTATAGGCGTATCCGGTGATAATGTGTGCGTGGGTGGATATCAAAAGATCGGGTCTCTTATGTCTACTGATAATTTTGTAGCATGGTACTGGAATAATAGTACTGCAACCGTCCTGACAAATTCTTTTGGGCTTGTATCATCAATAGCAATAGATGGCAGTGATGTATATGTTGCTTATAGCGGAGATGTTTCAAGTAGTCACAGTGTAGCAACTTATGCAAAAAATGGAGTAAAAAAAATACTTACCGATGGCACCACAGATGCTACAGCTTATACCATATTTGTAAAGAAATAAATTTCTATTTTAATCTCTCTGTTTACAAATATTATAGGCAATAATTTATAATTAAGTTGTTAGTCATTGTGCAACTAACCTTACAAACTTTCCTAATACCGTATACCTTTTGTTCAGGTGTACCTGCAAATGATATTAGATAACAGTTACGCGTCCTAAAATAGGTTTACACAAATTACATTTAAAATATATAATTCAAATGAGTGCAGCGTTTTTCTTAAACAAAAAACAAACGCTGTTGTTACTATAAAAAAATAAAACAATGGGAGATACTAAAAACTTAATAAGCGAAGATGCTATCGAAAAAATTAAAAGCCTCGCGGAGGCCGCCAACACTTGTCATTTCGTTACTCAACTTTCCAAAGCGCCTTTATCTACAAGGCCAATGGCTACGCAAAAAGTAGATGATGAAGGCTGCATCTGGTTTATGAGCGATAAAGACAGCTCAAAGAACCTGGACATACATGATGATAATAAAGTGCAGCTTTTTTATTCCAACCAAAGCAGCGCTGAATACCTAAGCATTTATGGAACCGCAGAAATTATTTTTGATAAAAAATTAATAGAAGAAATGTGGTCAGCAATAGCTAAAGCCTGGTTTACCGAAGGCAAAGATGATCCTGCTATTTCATTAATAAAAGTAACACCTGAAGACGGCTATTACTGGGATACAAAAAATAATAAAGTGGTGGCGCTTGCCAAGATTGCCGTAGCTGCTGTTACCGGCAAAACAATGGATGATGGTGTGGAAGGGAAATTAATAATTGATAATTGATAATTGATAATTTATAATTGATAATTTATAATTGATAATGCCGCAGGCAGGGTAAATCTTGTAGGTGAATTATCAACTGTTTTGAATGAGGTTGCTTCGGCTATGGTTTTTAATTATTGAAACGCTTTGCAGGTTCCAACTCTCAATGATGCCTTATTTAATTATCAACTATCAATTATCAATTATCAACTAACAATTATCAATTGAAAAAAGGCTTTACTTTTTCCGCAATCACATCCGGCATATTACAACGCTGCATGGTAGCGGCTTTCATGAAATAAAGAGTAACAGTACCAGTGTTGAGCAGTTCATTTTGCTCATTATATATTTCTCCAAAAAAAATTATTTTATAATGCGCAGGCAATTCTTTTACAATAGTTTTTATGGTGATAAGGTCATCATATTTTGCCGGCCTTAAAAATTTTGTATGGAGTTCTGTAACGGGCATTATAACGCCCGACTGCTCTATGCTTTTATAAGTAATGCCAAGGCTTCGCAGAGATTCTGTTCTTCCTATTTCATAAAACTGTGCATAATGTCCATGGTACACAAAGCCCATCTGATCTGTAAGGGCGTAATGAATTCTTATCTGGGTTTCATGTGTAAACAATGTAAAAAATTAAGAGCTAAAACAATAATTAAAAGGCTTTCTTATTCTATATTAATTTATAAAAATCTATTCACCTGGGTTTATTTAAATCTGCTTCTTTATAAGCATAGCATTTAATATAATTTTTTTCCGTCAACGCTTCTTTTTACGTATTCTCCCCAGGTAAGGTTATCTTTTCCCGGCTCATAAGTTTGTGCTTTTTCAATGGCAAATGTTGCGGCATTTTCTACCACCCAGTCAAAATTTTCTTTACCCACACTTGTTATTTCAGCATCCGGGGCGGGGTTGCAAAAATCAATGGCATAAGGAACTCCATCGCGCAAGGCAAGCTCCACGGTATTAAAATCGTAGCCCAGGTATTTATTTATTCTTAAAACTATATCAGTCATTTGTGCAAGCCTTTCGGGGCCTGGCTTAAAGTCTGCCGCGTATCTTAAGTGATGCGGGTTTCGCGGTTCATACGACATTATGTGCACATACTTGCCTCCAATGCAATAACAACGATAATATTCTTCAAAGAAAATTTCTTCCTGCAGCATCATTACCAATTCGCCGGTTTCAGCATGTTTGGCAAACAGATCGTGCGGGTCACTTACTTTATACACATTCTTCCAGCCCCCGCCAGCAAAGGGTTTCATGTAAGCAGGAAAACCGATATAGCTGAAAATAGTTTGCCAGTCCAAAGGATAAGCAAGATTGGAGAATGATTGCTCTGATGTATCTGCCGGCAATGACTTTGATGGAAGAATTACCGTTTTGGGAACCGGCACATCAATTTTTGTTGCCAGGCAATTATTAAAAAATTTTTCATCGGCGCTCCACCAAAAGGGGTTGTTTATAACTGCCGTGCCGCAAAGCGCAGCGTTTTTTAAAAAGGCGCGGTAAAAAGGAATGTCCTGCGAAATACGATCTATAATTACAGCATAGCCGCTGCTTTCGCCTTGCATCACTTTATCTATATGAACAGGCTCTGCTGTAATATCATCAATCTTTTTACTGTTTACGCGCTCAATAAAAGCTTCGGGAAAACTTCTTTCTTTTCCGAACAGGATACCAATTTTTTTCATAAATATTATTTTACTTTTTAAATATGCCTGCAGCGTATGCTATATATTTTTGCCTGCAGCAGCAAGTTACTGTATATGTATAAAAATTTTATTAAACAAAAATGAGCAATGAAAGTAGCATTCTTTTAAAATCTATTATTTTATTTTTGGTTGAATATGGAAATGCAAACCGTAATTACAGAAACACATAGCCTGCTGTCGAAGTGTTTAGAGAGAGAGGTAACTATAAGAATATTTTATGATGCCCGCACTTTTCAATCTGATGAGGTAAGCCTTCTTCTTATAAATGATGGCCAGGATTTAGCCGTGATGAATTTTGAAAAAATATTGAATGATCTGTATAATGCTGATGAAATAAAGCCTTTGCTTTTTGCTGGCATTGATTGTGGCAACGACCGGCGCAATG
Organism: Hanamia sp.; assembly: GCA_965276925.1. Classification (GTDB taxonomy): domain Bacteria; phylum Bacteroidota; class Bacteroidia; order Chitinophagales; family Chitinophagaceae; genus Ginsengibacter. The sequence goes on along the minus strand of OZ255711.1, from coordinate 3,602,564 downwards.
AATATGGCACGGCAAAATTCCTGGATTACAAAGGGCGGGGCACAAAAGCTATTTTATATAATCGCTTTATTTTTGAAGAGATGCTTCCCTTTATAAGAACTACTTATTCTATACATAATTTTAAAGAACAATCTTTTTGCGGTTTTTCGCTTGGCGGGTTAAGCGCGCTTGATATTGTGTGGAACCATCCGATGAGCTTTACCAATGTTGGCGTATTCAGCGGCTCGCTGTGGTGGCGCAATGTAAGCCAGGACCATCCAGGATTTGATGAGGACAACCACAGGATCATGCACAACCAGATACGCAATGGCGAATATTATCCGTGGCTAAAATTCTTTTTTGAAACAGGAACTCTGGATGAGACGGCAGACCGTAATGATAATGGTATTATTGACTCCATAGATGATACCACTTCTTTGATAGAAGAGCTGGTGAAAAAAGGCTACGACCCTAATAAAGATATACGCTATTTGGAAATAAAAGATGGAAAGCACGATGTGCCAACCTGGGGAAAAGCCTTTCCGGAATTTTTAAAATGGGCATGGGGAAATAAAAGCTAACCATTCGCAAAAAGTTTGAGATGCATTAAGATCATGCATTGTTAACTTATAAAAAATTATAATAAAATATATCGTTTTATTTAAAAATAAAATGGCCTGAAGGTTACTTTATTTTTCTTCAATTCCACCACGGGAGTTGGGATTCTGAAAAGATTTATCCACGAAGGAAATGGTGTATTTCCATGCTTTGTTAAAGCTCCATCAACGCCTAAAAAAAACTTTCTGTTTCTTTCGAATGATGGTATAGGCTTACCATTAACCGAGGTTGGATTATGCACGGCGCCTGTCATTCCATCGGCGCCATAGCCTATATCCGCATTTATCCATTTTGGAAAATTATTATTTTTATTTAAAAAAGAATATATGTTGAAAGAAAGCCAGTAGCTCTGCCCGTTGTAATCTTTAATGGCTCTTTCAGGAAGATTGGCGCCTAACATGTTAGGATTATATTTTGCAAAAATGGTTTTATGAAATGAAAACCGCAGTTCCATTTTTTGTTGATTCCATAACGCCTGCTGGCCTGTAAACAAGGCTGCGCCTGATATATTAGCAATCATGTCTCCTTTTGAAAATCCCCATTCTTTCGAAAATCCATCCATTATTTCAATGACGGTTAAGTACGCCAGGCCCGACAAGCCGCCTACCCATTTTGCAGTTCCGGCATTTACACCGCTCCATCGCATCAGGTTATACTGGAATGCGGAAATATTATAAACGCTTGTGGCGTGGCCTACCTTATCCATTTGCAACCATTCATTATTATCATTAAAAAAATGAAAATGGCTCTTTGGATATTTTTTATACCATAAATATTGTAAGCCTATGGTGGCTACTGCTGTAAGCACCGATTCTCCGGCTACTACTTCTACAAAACGTGTTTTATTAAAATGCTCAGAAGGATATAAAAATCCCTGCTCATTTTTTATTTGCGCAGCTAAGCTTAAAGAAAATAATAATGCAGCCACAACAAATAATGTAAACACTTTTGAAAAAAAATAATGCTTTTCTTTTTTAAAAGTTACTCCGTTGAATGCTCCTGCAACCGATGTTGTGTGCACAGATTTATATAGGTTTAAAATGTTTTTTAGTTCCGAAATTATATTAATTATCTGCATCACTTGAATGCTGAGGGTCAAACTTTCTGTAAGCCCTTGTAAAAAAATGAGGGAATATTAATAAAGAAAAGAACATAGCGCAAATAATTCCGCCAATAACTACGCGGGCCAGTGGCCTTGAGCTTTCTGAGCCAATGCCATGCGAAACCGCTGCAGGCAACAAGCCTATTGCAGCCATTAACGCAGTCATAATAACCGGCCTTACTTTTGAGTTTACACCCAGCTTCACCGCTGTAAATAATGATTGCCGCTTCGATTTTTTTGACACTTCAAGATTTTGCTTAAATTCTGTTATCAACAATACGCCGAACAAAATACAAATGCCAAACAATGCAATAAAACCAATGCCTGCAGAGATGCTGAAGTTAGTGCCCGTTATAAGCAAGGCAGCAATACCGCCCACAATTGCAAAAGGTACATTTAAAAATACAAGGCCTGCATCTTTAAAATTTCCGAACATGGCAAACAGTAAAAGGAATATAAGCAAAAGGCTTATTGGCACCACTTCTTTTAATCTTTTAGTAGCTCTTTGCTGGTTCTCAAAATCGCCTTGCCATATCATGGAATAACCCGGCTTTAATTTTACCTGGTTATCAATTTTATTCTGCGCTTCCTGCACGGCGCTGCCCATATCTCTGCCGCGTACAGAAAATTTTACAGCAGCATATCTTTCATTCGCATCACGGAAAATGAGGCAGGGCCCGGTTTTGGTGGTTATAGTTGCAATTTCTTTCACAGGCACTTTGGAGCCGCTTTGTGTAGGCACCATTAAATTGCCAATGTCTTCCTCACTTTTTCTATACTCTTCCGGTATGCGCAGTCTTATATCGAATTTTCTGATGCCTTCATATAATTGAGATGCGGCCTTACCGCCGATGGCCATTTCAATAACCGCATTAGCATCTGCAGTGGCTACGCCATATAATGCCATCTTCTGTTGATCAAGGTCAATATCAAGCTCTGGCTGGCCAAGATTTTTTATAGCTCCAAGGTCTTCCAAACCTTTTACTGTTTTTAAAACATTATATACTTCATTTGCTTTGCCCTCCATATAATTCAAAGAATCCCCAAATATCTTTACACAAATAGAACCTTTTACACCAGATACTGCTTCTTCAATATTATCTGTTATGGGCTGAGAAAAATTTAAGTCTGCGCCCGGGATGACAGATAAAACTTTGTTCATGGTATCTATAAGATGTTCCTTTGTTATGTGCGGCTTCCAGCTATCTTCAGGATATAATATTACATCAAATTCATTATTATAAAATCCGGCAACATCAGTACCATCATCTGGCCTGCCCGTTTGCGATACAATATTTTTTACCTGCGGAAAAGCGATCATTTTTTCACGTACCTGTTTTGCTATTTCCACAGATTTATCAAGTGAAATGCTGTAAGGTAATTGCACTCTAAGCCATATAGCGCCTTCATCGAGCTCTGGCAAAAACTCACTGCCCAAAAATTTAAAAGAAAACAAGCCAACCGCAATTATGAGAAATGAAACAATAATTGAGCTCGTTTTATGCCTTGCTGTAAAAGTGAAGGACCTTAGCATAAACCCGGTGATGTGATGTACAACAGGATTGTGTTTTTCACGAATATTATTTCGCAGCAACATGCTTATTAATACAGGAACCAGCGTGAGTGTGATGATAAGCGCGCCCAGCAAAGCAAAGCCCAGCGTGTAAGCCAATGGTGAAAATAATTTACCTTCTACTTTTTGAAAAGAAAATATAGGTAACAGTGCGGCGATAATTATAAGCTTTGAAAAGAAGATTGCCTTGCCCAGTTCAGCGCCTTTGTTTTTAATAATTCCCAGCTTGGTGAGTTTATTAAAACGTGCCATGCCTACATCTTTGGCTTTTTGTTCCAGAATAACAAAAATGCCCTCTACCATTACCACAGCTCCGTCTATAATTATTCCAAAATCAATAGCGCCTAATGATAAAAGATTTGCTGACATTCCTTTTAACCTTAAACAGATGAAAGCGAACAGCAGCGACAATGGTATCACAATGGATACTATCAGTGTGGTACGCCAGTTAAACATAAATAAGGATACAATTAATGTAACCAGCAAAATGCCTTCTACAAGATTGTGAAGTACGGTATGTGTTGCATAATGTATCAGGTCTTCACGATCATAATAAGGAACAATCTTCGTATCATGAGGCAGCACCTGGGCATTGATCTTTTGAATTTTTTCTTTAAGCGCTTTCATCACCTCGCTCGGATTTTCACCCTTGCGCATAAGTATTATCGCTTCTACCACATCATCTTCATCGCTTACTGTTTTTTTACCTAAGCTGTCTACAATCGCATCTGTTCTGCCTACATGGCCCAGGCGTGGCAGGTTCGATATTTCCACATCAGCAATATCTTTTACCAATACAGGAATGCCGTTTACATTTTCAACAATTATATTTTTTATTTCATTAATATCATTTAATAAACCTATGCCTCTTACCACGTAAGCCTGGTTGTTGATGTTGATTACATCGCCGCCGATATTAATATTACTTTTTGTAACTGCGTTATATACATCCAGCGGAGTAATGCCAATGTTGCTTAATTTACCGGGATCAACTTTTATTTCGTATGCTTTTGTTTCGCCGCCAAAGCTCACCACATCCGCAATGCCAGGCACAGAACGGATTTGCCGGTCTACAACCCAGTCCTGCAGCGTCTTCAGCTCTCTTACGTCTCTTTTACTACTTCTTAATGAATACCTGTAAATTTCACCGGTTGGCGCTGTTGGTGGTTGTATTGAGGGCGATATACCTGCAGGTAAATCTGCATTGGTGATTAAATTATTTACCTGAATTCTGGCTTCATCATTCGTTACTTCATCATCAAAAACAAGTTTAATATAAGATAAACCAAAGATGCTGGTAGAGCGCAGGCTTATCTTTTTTTGAACCGGGTTTAATGAAATTTCTATAGGGATCGTTATAAACTTTTCTATTTCTTCGGCGCTTCTTCCCGGCCATTGCGTAATGATGGTAACCTCCGTATTTGTAACATCAGGAAAAGCTTCAATGGGCATGTTACTGAAGGTGATGATACCGCCGATAAGCAATACCAGTGTAGCAAATAAAATAAAATATTTGCGCTTTAGTGAAAAAGCTATAATTGATTTAATAAACTTAAGCATGATTTTTTTCTTTAGTTATTTAGTGCGTTATAAATAAGCACCGCGTTAGAGGCTATTATTTTATCACCGGCATTTACATCGCCTGTAATGTAAGCCCTGTCTGCATCGGTGCCGGTACGCTCTACAGGTATTGCTTTTATATCCGAAGCGCTTTTATATACCAAAACAAAATATTGGCTTTGATCAAAAACCAGCGAGCTGGCCGGAACACACATAGCCTCGCTGTTGCTTTTGGTGGTAACAATAACGCTGGCAAACATCTGCGGCTTAAGAGCATAATCAGGATTGGGCAATACGATCCTGATTTTCATTACTTTATTTGTAGGGTCAAGAACGTTTAATATTTTATCAACCTTGCCATGAAAAATCCGGTCGGGGTAGGAGAGTGTAGTCACCTGAACGCTATCGGCAAGATGTACCTGGCCTATGCTTGACTCGTACACATTAGCCAATATCCATACTTCTTTGAGGTCTGATACGGTGAAGAGGCTGTTATTATTATCATTGCGAATAGCCATATTATTATTTATTTGCTTTTCAACAACGAAGCCGCTGATGGGAGATTTAATAATAAATTCTCCGTTGGTGTTGCCTCCGTTTATTGAAAGCACCTGGTTGGATCTGATTAATTGCGCCTGCGATTGCTTATATAATTGTTCATTTGTAATAAGGTCTTTTTGAGAAATGAGCCCGCTCTTATACATATCTTCTGAAGCATCCAGGTTCTTTTTTGCAATAAGCATATTTGTTCTGGAAGTAACCAGATCATTGCTGTAACCCGCCATCTCACTGCTTCTTATCACACCAAGCTGCTGGCCTTGTTTTACATAATCGCCTAGCTGAGCGGTTACATTGGTTATGTTTCCGCTAAGCATTGGGTAAATATGTGCCACCTTATCTTCATTAAAAGTTACCTGGCCTGTAAGCGTTAAAGCATTTTGAACAGGGCATTTCTGTGCGTTTTCAATTTTTAAAGTTTTGTATAAAGAATCGCTCAGAACAAATTTTGTATCTGTTTCTGTGGCTTCTTTTTTTGCTTTACAACCAGTAAATGCAATGATTGATAAAACTATTGCAGTTGTAAAAAATGTTTTAATCATTTTATAAATATTTTATTTTGAAGTAAAGTTTTAAGGATTAAAAATTATTTTTCCTACAGAAAAATTTAGTTGTTCCAATGCGCTCATCTTGTCAAACCGAAGCTGGTTAAGCTGCAGCACATTTTGCCGGTACGATTCATAGAAATCTAAAAACTCAAGGAGAGTGATATTTTTCTTTTGAAAATTAATAGATACTTCATTGATAAGATGCTGCAGATCGCTGTCGAAATTTGGATCAAAGCCTGATAATAATTTCTCTGATCGGGCAGCAGTTATATAATTTACCGATACGTCATTTTTTACCCTGTCAAGCCCGCTTTCATAAGCAAGCTTATTTGTATTAATTTGAATTTTTGCATTGCGTATATTACCCTGGTTGCGGTTAAATAAAGGTATGGGAATGCCTACCCCTATTGAGTTGTAGTTGGGCACATAGCTGCCAAGCCGGTCGTAGTTTGCGTTTACCGTAAGGTCTGGCTTTGCCAAAGCTTTTTGCAATCTCAGGTTATTGTTACTATAGATAATACTTGCGTTCAGCACCTTTAGGTCTGGCCGGTTAGCAACGGCGGAATCCATCAATGCTTCATAAGAAGTTTGAGAAATGATGGATTGATTAAGAGAAGAGGTGTTAGCATCGGGTATTATAAAAACGGACGGATCAATTCTTACTAAAAGCCGGAATTCGCTTTGAACATTATCAATGTTTGTTTGCAGCCCGTTGTACTCTGCCTGCAAAGTGTATAGCTGCGATTTTATGCGCAGCACATCTTTTAAAGCCACATATCCTTTTTGTTCCTGCTCTTCATAAGCCGGCACTATCTTCTTTAAATAATTTATTTCAAGATCGTACAGCCTTGCTGATTGCTCTAAAAAATAGATGTTATAAAAGTCGTTTCTTAAAACATATTGCAGTGTACGAATAACATCGTAGAATTGGTATTGCTGAATAGCAATGCCCGATTTTGCCAGCTCAATGGCCTTATTTCTTTTGCCTGCAAGCAGTATGAGCTGGGAAACCTGTACACTAAATTCAGGCTCAAAAAAGTTATGCGTAACGGTATTATAAAATGCATTGGAATAAGATATTTCCGGATTTTCATACAGGCCTGCAGTGATTACAGCAGCTCTTGCAGAGTCAATGCTGTATTTCTGGGCAATAAGCGAAAGATTTTTAGAAAGAAATGAATCTTCCGCCTGCTGTAAGTTTATATGAAGTGTATCCTGTTTTAAAAATAAGGTATCCTGGGCTTTGCAAATGTTTATGCAAAGCAATAGAGTAATAGCACAAAAATGTTTCATTTTAGAAATTATATCGCCTTAATTATTCTAATAATTATGTTATCAAACAAACGTAGAATAATACTGTAAAGTATTTTTATTATAAATCAGGCGATGCGCTTGGGCGGAGGTATAATTATATCAAAGCAAACAGAAGGAATTTTATTTTCCTTGTATTCGCCAAATAAAGATTGTGTATCTGAAGGTTCGTTGGATTTTGTTTCGGTAAAAAAAGGCTCATAACAGTAATCAAAAATTTTCACCATGTGAAAATTTTGCCCCTGGTCATCATCCTCATCATCAGCTGTATGGTCAATGCCCAGGTCAACCATTACTAATTCAACAATACTATTTATATCATCTATTTGATTACCATTTTTATCATACACATCATCTTCCGGCCCTTGTGGAAGCAGCATGGAAGTGTTCATGTGCGATAACAATAAAATAAATGCGAGAAGCCTCTTCATTGCGCGGCAAAGATATTAGAGCAGTTGTTTACATAATGTAAAATTTAAAATAAATTTAAAGAGGAAAACTTACGAAAGCTTCTACTGCTGCATATCTGGTAAGTCCGAGCCTTGCGTACAGGTCAGCGGTATTAGCATTTCTTTCTTCGGCGCGTTGCCAAAATTCCCTGTTATCGCTTCCCTGAAAAGGCACGCTGTCTTTTTGCGATTGGTGTATAAAAATGCCATAGCGTTTTTTTCTAACCTGGTCGGGGCTCATGGGCACAGCCATTTCTATTTCGGCAATATCCCATTCTTCCCAGGCGCCTTTGTAAAGCCACACCCTGCAGCCCGCCAGCCATGCATCTCCTGCTTTTTTTATTTCATCAAGCGCGGCGAGTATTATATCAATGCATACTTTATGAGTGCCGTGAGGATCAGCAAGATCGCCAGCGCAAAAGATTTGATCAGGTTGTATTTTTCTTAAAAGGCTTACCGTAAGCTTCACATCTTCAGCGCTCATCGGTTTCTTTTCTATAGTTCCTGTTTCATAAAAAGGCAGGTTCATAAAATGTATTTGGTTTTCTTTTAAGCCGACATATTTGCACGTAGCTCTTGCTTCGCATCTTCTTATTAAACCCTTTACGCTTCTTATTTCTTCGGTATCTTTTTCGCTCGATTTTTTATCAGTAATAAATGCTTCTGCTTTATTTAAAATATCCTCGCTTTTGGTGGTATCTATATCAAAAATTTTTTCAAAGCCAACAGTAAAATCAAGAAATCTTGTTACAAATTCATCCGTAACAGCAATGTTGCCACTGGTCTGGTAAGCTACATGCACGTCATGTCCCTGGTCGTGCAATCTCATGAAGGTGCCGCCCATACTGATTATATCATCATCAGGATGGGGAGAAAAAATTAAAACTTTTTTGGGAAACGGTTCGCTTCTTTCAGGATGATTCGGTATAATTGAGTTGGGCTTGCCACCGGGCCATCCTGTTATACTGTCACGCAGCATATAATACACTTCCAGATTTATTTCATAAACATCTCCCTTTTCAGTAAGTACATCACTAAGCCCATGTTCATTATAATCGTGTGTGGTAAGGCTCAGCACGGGCTTATCTAATTTTAATGCAAGGTTAATAACCGCCCGCTTTATCATAGCAGGTGTCCACTCGCATTCGCCGGTAAGCCAGGGCGATTTGAACCGTGTAAGCTCCGATGCAGCAAACTCATCCAGAACAAATGTGCAGTTATCATGGTTCTGCAACAGCGATGCAGGAATTTCTTCTGTGGGCTTACCTTCCAGCGCTTTTTGAATAACCGGCGCTTTTGTTTTTCCCCATGCCATTAAAATAATTCTTTTTGATTTCATAATGGTGCTTATGCCCATGGTTATGGCCATGCGCGGCACCTGAGAAATGTTGCCAAACTCGTGAGAGTTAGCAATGCGTGTAGAGTTTTCTAATGTAACCAGCCGTGTTTTTGAATACACCGGTGAGCCTGGCTCATTAAAACCAATATGACCATTATTTCCTATTCCCAATATCTGCAGATCAATACCGCCCGCATCTTCAATCTTTCTTTCATAATCTGCGCAGTGTTCTTTTATTTTTTCCTTTGGTATTAAGCCATTGGGCAAAAAATAATTTTCCTGATCAATGTCTGTTTGCTCAAATAAATATTTGCGCATAAAGTAATGATAACTGTTAAGCGCATCCGGCTCCATCGGGTAATACTGATCAAGATTGAAGGTGATAACTTTTTTAAAGCTTAGCCCTTCCTGCTGATGCAATTTTACCAGTTCTGCATATAATGATTTCGGCGTAGAGCCAGTAGCAAGGCCTATCACAGCATATTTTCCTTCAGCATTTTTTTGTTTGATAAGATCAGCAATAACACGTGCTACATGCTGTGAGCCTTCTTTTGGAGAACTATAAATTTCCACAGAAATTTTTTCAAGAGAATCAATCATACTTTTTATTTAATTTTTATTATAGGTTTATGCAGGGGAATTTCAATACATGTTATTGTTTCAAATGGTTATTGAGATTACAATGAATCAAAATTAATATAAGTTGAATGGTAATGTATGTTTACAAATTTTTAATTCAATTTTTTTATTAAAGAACTATCTAAAATGTTTTTAAATAAATGGGTTTTAAATAAAACTTAATAATTTTTTTAAAAACTTTTGGTAGGTTTATAAAAAAAATTATTTTTGCCGCTCATGAATTCCAAAACACTGTTTTATAAACGAAAAATTGTAAAAGAGCTTTGCTTTGGAAATATTCTGTCTGTTCAGCAATTAAGTTTAAGAATTGAAAAAAGTCTGCCTCTTACTGCTAAAATATTAAATCAATTAGTAGAAGAAGGCATATTGCAGGAAAACGGTTATGCGTCCTCCACTGGCGGAAGAAAGCCGTTGAAATACTCACTTGTTGCAGGAAAAATGTATGTGATTTCTGTAGCGATGGACCAGCTAATAACGCGTATTGCGATCATTGATGTTCAAAACGGAGAAATTGGTTCTTTAAAAAGATATAAATTAATTCTGCCTCAAAACCGGCAGGCTTTATCTGAGCTTGCTGGTTATATAGCTGAGTTTATTGATCAATCTGACATTGAAAAAAATAAAATAATAGGTATTGGTATTGGGATGCCGGGCTTTGTGGATCCGGATAAAGGAATTAATTATTCGTTTTTAGATAATGATGGAGAAAGCATAACACAATATATTGAAGACCTGATTAAGCTACCGGTTTCCATGGATAATGATTCCAGCCTTATTGCGCTTGCCGAATTAAGATTAGGGTCAGCCAACAACCGCCAAAACTCGATAGTCATTAATCTTGGCTGGGGCGTTGGGCTGGGTATGATTGTAAATGGAAAACTGTTCAGAGGCAACAATGGTTTTGCAGGAGAATTCAGCCATATTTCTCTTTTTGAAAATAACAAATTATGCGGATGTGGCAAAAGCGGCTGTCTCGAAACGGAAGCCTCTATGCTGGTAGTGCTGCAAAAAGCAAAAGAAGAACTAAATAAAGGAAGGGTTTCTGCTATTAAAAATTTTCCTGACGATTTTGAAGAAGCCTTAATGATCATAATAAATGCGGCTTTAAAGGGCGATCAGCTTGCCGTGGAATTGTTATCAGAAACCGCATATATTATAGGAAGGGGAATAGCCATATTAATACATATTCTTAATCCTGAATTGGTGGTTATAAGTGGCAGAGGTGCTATAGCCGGAAATATGCTGCTGGCGCCTGTGCAGCAAGCTGTAAATAAATATTGTATTCCGCGGCTGGCGGCTTATACAGAAATAGTTGTTTCTTCTTTCAGTAATAATGCTGAACTTCTTGGAGGTGCTGCTCTGATAATAGAGAAATATGATAAGAAACAGGTAAGGCAGGTAAGCAAAGAGTATGCATTAGCGGGCTGATTTTTTACAAAGATTATTATGAATAAAAAATATAAGGTGTCATCATCTCTTAAAATAGTAAAACTTAAAATAAACTGTAATGAAAAAATTTAAAACGCTGCTGCTGTTTCTATTCATGTTTTTTTGTGTTAAAATGGTTTCAGCGCAGGAAAGACAAATTTCGGGGACTCTTAGGAACCGCGATGGCAGCCCGATTGCTAATGCCACTTATTTAATAAAAGGTACAAAAACCGGCGGTGTCACTGATGAGAACGGGCATTTTAATATAAATGTAAAAAGCCCTAAAGCCGTATTGGTATTTAGTTCAGTGAATTTTAAAACGAAAGAAATTCAGGTGGGCAATAGTTCTTCATTTGAAGTAACAATGGAGCCTGCAGATAATAATCTTACTGAGGTAGTTGTAACTGCTTTGGGAATTCAAAAATCAAAAAAATCTTTGGGTTATTCTGTTCAGGAAATAAAAGGCCAAACGCTGGCTGACACTAAAGAGCCGAATTTGGTGAATGACCTTTCAGGAAAAGTAGCCGGCTTGCAGGTAACCCGCTCTGGCAACGGCCCTGCCGGTTCTTCACAAATTACTTTAAGAGGCAATAATTCTTTAGGTAGTAATAACCAACCGTTGATTGTGGTGGATGGTATACCGATGGAAAATGCTACTGGCAGAGTAGGCATAGGTGGCACCAACGACTTTTACAATCCTTCATTGGATATGGGAAATGGGTTAAGCGATATAAATGCTGATGATATTGCAACACTTACCGTGTTGAAGGGGCCAGCCGCTTCGGCTCTTTATGGATCCCGTGCAGGCAATGGTGTTATTTTAATCACCACTAAAACAGGGAAAAAACAACCCGGCCTCGGTATTAACATTTCTTCTTCGATAGGTTTATCAAGCATTTTTACAAATCCTGACATGCAAAGTTCATTCGGGCAAGGTAGCAATGGGCTTTTTGATAAAAATTCGACGTTGAGTTGGGGGCCAAAGATTGCAGGGCAAACGGATACGATGTGGAATGGTACAGTTTCTCCTCTGAGGGCTTTTAATAATGTAAAAAATTATTTTCAGCAGGGAGTTACCTCTAACCAAAATATTTCTTTTCAGCAGCAGTTTAAATCCACTTCCATCTATACCTCTTACAATCGTCTTGATGATAAAGCCATGATTCCCGGGCAAAAATTAACGCGCAATAACATATTGGCAAGAGCAATAACAAAATTTGGAAATAACGACAGGTGGAGTATTGATACTAAAATTCAATTTACTAATGCAATAGCCAACAACCGGTCATTGGAAGGGCAAAATGCAAGCAATCCTTTTACAACCCTTTATACTTTTCCAAGATCGCTGGATATAACTCAATTTAAACATTCGGTAGATTCCGCTGGGAACATGATTTGGTATGGCACAGGAAACAGGATGAACCCTTATTGGTCTTCAAAATATAATCTTAACGAGGATACCAGAAATCGCTTTTTAATGTATGGCGCAATAAGGTATCAATTTACAGATTGGCTTACAGGCGAAATTAACGGTGGTTCGGATATGTATACAACCAGTACTGAAACCAAGCTATACGCAGGCAGCCCTGGCAATCTTACAGGTAACTACGGAATAGGAAAACAAACATTTTACGAAAACAATTACAGTTCTTTATTTACCGCAAAAAAGGATAACCTGTTTGGTAAATTAGGGGGTTCTATTTTGATTGGTGGCAATTTAATGTCTACTCAAAACAGCGCAATTAATAGCAGCGCGGGCACATTAGTGGTTCCAAACCTCTTTACGCTCGGTAATGCTGTAAATAAAGCATCCGTTAATGAAGCTTTTTCACAAAAGCGTATTAATTCTGTCTATGCATCGCTGGAATTGAATTACGATGATTACTTCTTTTTAACCGGTACTTTTAGAAACGACTGGTCGTCTGCGTTAAGCGCCGCTAACAGGTCTTTTTCTTATCCGTCTATAAGCGCTTCTTATGTATTTACAGATATGATAAATAAAAGTGGCGGCCATTTACCTGCCTGGTTAAGCTATGGTAAATTAAGAGCTTCTTATGCCGCTGTAGGTAATGATCTTGATCCTTATCAATTATATAATACTTATCAAATAGGTTATGATCCTAATGGCAACACAACCGCGAACAGTAAGCCTACCTTATACGATCCAAATGTTAAAAGTGAGCTTATTAAATCTTACGAAGCAGGAGCAAGTATGCGTTTTTTAGAAAATCACTTTGGGTTTGATATTGCCCTGTACAAATCAAATGCGACAAGGCAGTTAATTAGTTTGCCGATGGATCCGTTAAGTGGTTACAGTTCCAGGCTAATAAATGCCGGAAACATCCAAAATAAAGGTATAGAACTTATTGTTGATGCAAGAATACTCAATAATCCAAATTCTCTTAGCTGGAATGTAAGTGCTAATTATTCAACAAATGACAATAGTATTGTTTCGTTATACCCTGGCGTAACCCAGTATCAATTCGGCGGTTTCGACCAGATACAAGTTTTAGCAGTTACCGGCCAGAAGTATGGAGAAATATATGGAACGCAGATTCAACGGGTAACTGATCCGAAAGATCCCAATTTTGGGAAATGGCTACTGGATAACAATGGTTTACCTACAGCCGGCGGCACAGCGGTAAGATTAGGCAACCAGCAGGCGAATGCTTTATTGGGCCTCACCAATGCTTTTTCATATAAAGGATTTGGTCTTTCTATATTACTCGACGGGCGCTTTGGTGGTAAAATATTTTCAGGTACTTTAGATAATATGGAAAGAGCAGGTACTGCGGCAATGACTGTTATGAACGGCGCAAGAGATTCCATGGTGGTTAAAGGGGTAATTCTTAACTCAACTACCAATCAATATCAGCCCAATACAAATAAAGTATCGGTTCAGCAATATTGGAACGCAATAGCTGGTCCGGGTAATATCGGTATAACTGAAGCGAATTTATATGACGCTTCAAACCTGCGCATAAGAAACATTCAGCTTAGCTATACTTTACCCCACAAACTTTTGGCAAAGAGCTTTATTCAAAGAGCACAAGTAGCTGTATCAGCAAATAATGTTTGGCTTATTTCCAGCCACATGCATGGGCTGGACCCTGATTCAGTGTATGCAACTGGCACCAATGCAACAGGCTTTGAAAATGGAAGTGCGCCTACGCCAAGAACAATCTTTGTAACTTTAAACCTGGGGCTTTAATACTAATAATTTTAAATAAGAAATATGAAAACGATATTAAAAAAATCATGTGTGTTGGTAACCTTTATAGTGTTATTAGCATCATGTAAAAAGTTTACCCAAATTAATGTAGATCCAACTGCGGCAAGCGCCACACAGGTGCAGGTGGAATATTTTATTGACAATTCAATTACGCATGCACAGATGAATCCAGGGGTTTCTGAAAGGGCTTTCATTTTATACTGGCAAGCTGCAGGTCATCAAATAGGCGATGCTGATGGCGCAACGTTTTCCGTAGGTGCTTATAATGATGAATGGATTAGTGAATATTACAATAACCAATCCGACGCTTTAAATTATATTAATAGTGCCATAGGTGTAGCAAACCAGCAAATAACAGCAAACACTGCAAAGGCATACACTAATAACCTGTTACAGGTTGCCCGTGTGTGGCGTGCGTACCTGTTAAGTGAAATGAGCGATAATTTTGGGCCAATGCCTATAGCTGGCTTTCAGGGAGTAAATCCTGAATTTGTAGATGTAAAAACTGTATATTATTATATCCTGGGTGAATTAAAGGATGCAACTTCAAAGATGGATGTAACTATTACGGGGCTTCCAGGTGTAGTTACCAAAGAAGATCCCGCCTATGCATTTAACTTTATACAATGGCGCAAGTATGGTAACTCACTCAGAATGCGCCTGGCCATGCGCCTGTCTCAGGTGGATGCCACAAAGGCTCAAACAGAATTTGAAGATGCTGCAAAAGGTGATTTACTAACAGACAATGGAGATATTTTTCAAATTAAAGAACAGCCAGGGTACAATGATTTATCAGGGGTTTATACACGTTGCTGGTACTTACTTCCCATAGCGCCTTCATTGAACAATGTAATGGTTAACCTCGGAGGCATTAAATCTGCAGATCAATTGCTCACTTTAATTCCTGACTCTTCTCGAGGTGCCGCAGATTCAAGTATTAAACCTGCTAATTATGTAGGACAGTATTTTCCCTTTCAATTTGGTACTATGACCAATAATCCGGTTACCGGATATTTTTTTGATGGGTTGCCGAACACTATTGATCCGCGTGCTTATCAAATGTTTTATATTCCGGGAAATATTAGCAGTGCAACCTTTCCCAGCGGAACTTGCGGTGCAATCAATAATGTAACAACCGGCGCACAGTTGAAGGATGCAAACAATAATACAGTAAAAACAATTAATGCAACATGGACATGGAACCCCGTACCTGATGGACAGTGGACTACAGGCCAGGTAAATTCGAAGAATGATTTACTCAATATTGGAGCTACGAATGGTTTTGTTCCAAGCTTGCAACAACAATTTAGAACCCAAACTGCCAAGAGGGTATTTTTTGCACCCTGGGAAACTGATTTCCTTTTAGCGGAAGGCGCCGTAAGAGGATGGGCCACTCCGGTAAATGGTCAAACTGCCTACGAATCAGGTATTAAAAGTAGTTTTGCCTACTGGGGAGTGCAGTTAGGAAACTATCTTACTTCCGACGATTACAACACGGATGGTACTTCGGTTGACTGGAATAACACTTCTGAACCAGGCGATAGCCATATGATGACTTACGTGGATGGCATTACAGGCACTCCTGGAACCGTTTTAATAAAATATCCTGTAAACAATTTGTATAAAGGTGGCTCAGTAAGAAACGATCTGCTTACAAAGATCATCACCCAAAAGTTTATAGCACAAACGCCCTGGTTACCGTTAGAAGCATGGAGCGATCACAGGAGGCTTGGATTACCATTTTGGGATAATGTGATGGTGGAACAACCAATACAAACGTTACCTGCATTGACTGCTTCAAATTATATGACCAGCAACCAGCAGTTTTTCCCACAAAGAGTAAAATATCCGTCCGGATTGCAAAACAGTAATGTTAACGGTTATAAACAGGCACTTACTGCTCTCGGTGGCCCCGATGATATATTGACACCATTGTGGTGGGCGCAACATTAAACAATGATAAAAGAAGTAATCATAATAAGTATAGTTTTTATCTAAAATTTTCTCATAAATACTAAGCGATTAGTAGGGCTTCTATTTCTATAGAAGCCATTTTTATTTGAACGTGCTAACAGCGAGAAGCTTCTTTCAAAGTGTCCTATACACTTTTATTTCCTTTCGTAAATGATCTAGTTTTTCAAAACGGGCAATGTTATCTTAGATAAATTTTTTCCTTCATGATATATCTTTATGGTTGCCTTTTGAAAATCCTTTTTTTCTGCCTGCGGTATATGCAAAAACCTTTGCGGGTTCATATCCACTAAAGGAAACCAACTGCTTTGCACTTGCACCATTATTCTGTGGCCTTTTAAAAAAGTGTGCATTACATCATTCAATGTTATTTTTACTTCGCTTACTTTACCCGGCACAAAAGGCTGAGGATTACTATAACTATTTCTAAATTTTCCACGCATTACTTCGGCACGCACCATTCTTTCAAAGCCCGCAGCCACTGTGCCTTTCGCTAATAATACTGTTGTTTTCATGTCGGCCGGAAGCACATCAATCACCTTCACAATAAAATCTGCATCAGTGCCGGAAGTGCTTACGAAAAGATCAGCAATTATTTTACCAGCAACTGTAACATCAGTTGTTAGTGTATCTGTTTCATAAGTCATTACATCGGGCCGCACTGCAGCAAAAGTCTGATCTTCTGCCATGTATTCATTATTTCTGTGCCCATAGCTTCCCCGGGTGTAGGGTACAGGGTCATCAGGATCGCTTACATAAAACTCAAATCCTTTTGCAGGCTTTTGACTTGAAAGATCATTGTTCCCAGATAAATATAATATCTTATCTGTTGCAGCAGGCGGCCAGGTATTAAAATGCTTCCATTGATTGGTGCCTGTTTCAAAAACAGTTGCTGCCGAAGCAGTAAAGCTGCCTTTATCCTTTAAATAATAATTAAAGAATTTTGTTTCGAGGCTATCTTTATAATAAGTGTTAATATTAGTGTTATAAGTGTAAGATCCAAATTTTGTCCAGGTGTCTTCTGACCAGGCGCCATGTGTCCAGGGGCCCATTACCAAAAAGTTTTTATTTGCAGGGTTTTGCTTTTCAATGGCTTCGTACGTGTGCAAGGCGCCAAAGAGATCTTCTGCATCGAACCAGCCCCCAACCACCATTACAGCTGCTTTTATATTTTTTAAATGAGGTCTTATATTTCTTTTTTGCCAATAACTGTCATAAGTATCATGTTCCAAATATTCATTCCAGATATAGGATTCATGGTTAAAATATTTTGCAGACTGACTGTTTTTTAAGGGTCCAAAATTCAGGAAAAACCGGTATGCATCTGATGTATTAAACTTAAACATGCGGGAACCATAATCTTCTTCGGGCTCAGTTCTTGGCTTACCATAATAATTCATAAAGCCAAAATTATCCAGTAAAAAAAATGCGCCGTTATGGTTAGCATCGTCGCCAATAAACTCATCGGTTACCGGTGCCTGGGGGCTTACGGCTTTTATAGCAGGATGTGCGCCAGGCAGGCTTGCAGAAGCATAAAAGCCAGGGTAAGAAATACCATATAAACCCAAGCGGCCATTGTTGTTTTTTATATTTTTCAGCAGCCAGTCAATGGTATCATAAGTGTCGCTACTTTCATCTACATCGTTCTTATTTTTATGCTCAATGTATGGGGTCATTTCTTTATTCACTCCTTCGCTCATATATCGCCCGCGTACATCCTGGTATACAAAAATATATTTCTCCACCATCAGGCTTGTATTTGGCCCAAGCGTAGCTGCATATCTTTCGGCTCCATAAGGGCTTACGGAATACGGGGTGCGCTCCATTAATATGGGATATTTTTGAGTAGTATCTTTTGGCACATAAATAATAGTATAAAGTTTTATTCCATCACGCATGGCAATAAGTGTTTGGTGTTTCACATAATTTTGAATTACATAAGAATCATCAATATTCTGGCTCTTTAAATAAAATTGCATGAAGCAAAACACAGCAATCAATATTATCCTCATGTGCATTTAATTTTTCAATACAGGTAAAATAATTTTTGACTGATTTTGTGCATCGTGATAAATGCGGATAGTTGCTTTTTGAAAATCGCTGTCATTGGCTGTATAGATATCAAGAAACTTTTGAGGGTTACGATCGGCCAAAGGAAACCAGGTGCTTTGTATTTGTATCATTATGCGATGCCCCTTTAAAAAGGTATGGGCTACATCGGTCAGTTCCCATTTTACTTCAGTAATTTTTTCCGGCTCAAAAGGCTCCGGCTTCTCAAAGCTATTCCGAAATTTTCCTCTCATGATCTCGCCACGAACCAGCATTTGGTAACCGCCCATGGGGTAGTTTTTATCATTTCCCTTTATTGATTTATCATATTTAAAATCATCAGGAAAAACATCAATTACTTTTACTAAAAAGTCTGCATCTGTGGTAGATATTGAGGTCATAAGATCAGCAATTACAGGCCCGGCAAGGGTTACAGCGCTTGTTAATGTATCAGTTTCATAAGTAAGCACGTCCGGCCTTCTGGAAGCGAAGCGCTGGTCATCATCCATATATTCTCTTGTTCTTCTTGCATGTACATCCTGCGTGTAGGGCACCGGGTGTGCGGGATCACTGATATATTCATCATAACCTTTATGTGCATTTCGTGTGTTACTAACTGTTACCCCGTACATGTTTTTTATAAATAATTTATTGCTGTCTGCCAGGTATAAATTTTCTTCTGTGATGTTTTTTGGCGGCCATGTGTCGAAGGTTTTCCAATCATTTTCCCCTGAGAAAAATATAGTAGCTTTTGCTATGCCCGCTGCGCTGCCTTTGCCCAGCAAATAATAATTGAAAAAGGGAATTTCAATGCTGTCCTGAAAATACGCGGAAGTATTGCTGCCAAAACGTACATTGCCCATAAAGCTTCCTTCCCTGCTCCACTGCCCGTGATACCACGGCCCCATTACAAGCCTGTTATTAGTTTGCGGACTTTGCCTGGCTGTGGCTTTGTAACAGTTCCATGCGCCAAAGCAATCTTCAGCATCAAACAGGCCGCCCACCCAAAGCATGGCCGGTTTCACATTATACAATCCTGTTCTTGCATTTCGTTCCTGCCACCACGCATCGTAGTTGGGGTGTTGATAAAGCTCATGCCAGAACTTAACGCTATCGCCGATAAGTGTTGCAAAGTTTTTTAATGCACCTGTTTTTAAATAATCATTATAATTATCATCTGACGTAAAATGAAACCCCGCGGAATATTCTGTAGAAGGCTTAAGATGCGGCGTGCCAAAAAATGGATAGAATGAAAATCCATCCATTACAAAGAAAACGCCCTTGTGATGAAAATCATCACCCATAAACCAGTCTGTTACCGGAGCCTGCGGGCTTACTGCCACCAGGGCGGGATGCCCGCTGAGTGCGGCTTCCGTGCTATAAAAGCCGGGGTAAGAAGTTCCGACTGCTCCTGCTTTTCCATTGTTGCCTGGTATATTTTTTACCAGCCAGTCAATGGCATCGTAAGTATCGCTCGCCTCATCTATTTGTTTTCCTTTTTTGTTTTTATTAAAAGGCCTTACATCTTCAAACTCACCTTCGCTCATGAACCTGCCGCGTACGTCCTGCATTACGAAAATAAAATTTTCCCTGGCGTAAGCCATTATATAAGAATGCCATAGTGGTAAAAATTTATCAAGGCCATAAGGCGCGCAGGAGTAAGGTGTACGGAATAATATAAACGGATGCTTTTCCGATCTGTCTTTAGGTGCATAAATAGAAGTAAAAAGCTTTACGCCATCGCGCATGGTTATGTATTGCTCGCTCTTTGTGTAGTTATTTACAAACCAGGAGCTATCAGTATTTTGGGCAAATGAGGTGCAATAAATTAATAAAAAAACAGGGAGGAAGGATATCTTTTTCATGAAAAATAATTAAGGCAAATATTGATGATTGAAGATAAAGGTCTGTAAAAAAATCATTCATAAACATTTGTCTTTAATAAAAACTACAGCGCATTTTTATAAAAGAAAATCCATACATCAAATTGAGTATTGAACAAACATTTGTTGTTGTTCAACTTTGCAATAATTATTACAAGCAAATAAAAGTATATCAATTACTGTAAGGCACGATGATGAAACGTCGCGTATAGAAGTTTTGCAACGAGTATAAATATGATGTGTGTGGTTTTAGATCAGGAGTACCCTCGCCTTGCGGGGGCTCTTTTTTTAAATGAATATTTTATAAAGAATTAACTCTCAATCTTTGTAATCTTAAGCACATTGGTTGGCAGGTGAAGGTTTACAGGAGTGCTGCCTGTGTTTACCACAACATCGCCGGCTTTTAAAAAGCCTCTCTCTTTTAATATTTTTATTTCATCAGAAAAAATATCGTCAAGGCTTTCTTCTTCTTCATAAAAAATAGCGCGAACGCCCCAGCTAAGGCTTAGCTGGTTGATAAGACTTTTTTCTTTACTAAAAATATATAAAAAAGATTTTGGCCGATAACTGCTTAGCATAAAACCTGTATAGCCACTTTGGGTCATTCCAATAAGTCCGTCAGCTTTTACATCGGCAGCGAGCTTGCAGGCGCTGTAACATAAAGCATCACTTAAAAAGGAAGGCGAGTGTGGCTGCGGGGTCAGGATGTCATTTCTGTTATAATCGTACGCAGTTTTTTCCACTTCCAATATAATCTTACTCATTGTTTCAATAACCAGCGTAGGATGCTGGCCTGTGGCGGTTTCAGCGCTTAGCATCAGTGCATCGGCGCCTTCCAGCACTGCGTTGGCAACATCAGTTATTTCGCTTCTGTTAGGCTTCACACGATCAATCATACTTTCCATCATTTGCGTAGCCACTATTACCGGCTTGGCTCTGTGCATGCATTTGCGAATGATCTCTTTTTGCAGCAATGGAATTTTTTCAACCGGCAGCTCCACGCCAAGATCGCCACGCGCAATCATGATGCCATCGCTTTCTATAATTATATCACGAATATTATTAACGGCCTCGGGCATTTCAATCTTGGCAATCACTTTTGCCTTACTGTTTCTTTCCTTTAAAATGGCTTTTAGCTCTGTAATATCCTTTACATTTTTTACAAAGGAAAGCGCTATCCAGTCTACATCCTGCGTTAAAATAAAATTAAGATCGGCAAGGTCTTTTTCTGTTAATGAGGGCAAAGAAATTTTTGTATCCGGAAGATTGATGCCTTTTTTTGAGGAAAGCACACCACCCATTATTACCTCCACCTGCACATCGTTATTAGGAAGAATGGCTACCACCTTTACTTCTAGTTTACCATCGTCAATCATTATTATGTTGCCGGGTATAACGTCGTTGTGCAGGTTAGGGTAGCTTACATAAATTTTTTCTTTGGTGCCAATGCATTTGGTATTAGTAAAAGTGAGTGTGTCTCCGGGTTGTATCTGCAGTGCATTATTTTCAATGTCGCCCACGCGAAGCTTTGGTCCCTGGAGGTCTGCAAGTATTGCAATGTTATAAGGAAGTGTGCTGTTTATCCTACGGATTGATGTTATAATATCTGCCTTGCTTTCGTGAGAGCCATGAGAAAAATTAAGCCTGAAAACATTTACGCCTGCTTTTACAAGAGCCACCATTGCTTCAAATGTATCGCACGCCGGGCCCACAGTTGCTACTATTTTGGTACGCTTGGTTATGTGTTCGAAGCCATCTTTTTTCTGCGCTTCAGTGGGCATGTATTTGCTTAAATTCTTAGACATTATATATGGGTAATTGTGTTTGGTTATTTAATTTATTAAAATAAATATTTAAGGCAATCCATTTTGCTATCAGCTTGAAAGTATTTTTACAATCTTCATCCAGTCATCACCAATTCTCTGTTTTTTCTTTACGGCTTCATTAAGAGGAATGTAATGCATCCTGTTATTTACAATACCAACGAACACGTTGAAACGCCCTTCCATAAGGCATTCCACAGCGGTATAGCCCATTCGGCTTGCTATCAACCTGTCGAAGCATGTGGGTGCTCCGCCCCTTTGAATGTGCCCTAAAATGCACACCCTTATTTCCTGCTGCGGCATTCTTTCGGTCATTATTTTAGCAAGCTCTGTTGCGCCAAACTCTTCACCTTCAGCCACCACAATTATGTTCACTAATTTTTTTCTTCCATGCTTTTCTTCCATGGCTTTTATGATGAGCTCAATGTCCGTTCTTTTTTCAGGAATTAAAATATTTTCAGCGCCTGTGGCAATGCCGCTGTGCAAAGCAATATAGCCGGAATCGCGGCCCATTACTTCAATAATAAAAAGCCTGTCGTGCGCATCTGCCGTATCTCTTACCTTGTCAATCGCTTCTACAGCGGTGTTTACGGCGGTGTCAAAACCAATGGTAAAATCAGTGCCCGCAATATCTTTGTCTATGGTGCCTGGCAAGCCAATACATGGAATATCAAACTCATTGCTGAATATTTGTGCGCCCCGGAAAGAGCCATCGCCGCCGATAACCACAAGGCCATTTATGCCCAGGCTTTTTAAATTATTATATGCCTTTTCTCTTCCCTCATAAGTAAAGAAATCTTTACAGCGTGCCGTTTTTAATATAGTGCCTCCGCGCTGAATTATATTGGCAACACTCTTGCTTTCCATTTTGAAAATATCGCCGTCTATCATGCCGGAATAGCCTCTTACAATTCCATACACTTCCATTTTATTATAAATGCCTGTGCGAACCACCGCCCGTATTGCAGCATTCATACCCGGCGCATCGCCACCCGATGTAAGCACGCCAATTTTAGTTACTTTACTTTCCTGCATTTTTAAAAATAATTCCTTTTAGGATCTAAAGATTATAGTTTGACTGCGCCAAAAATACGTATTTAGCAGTTAGTATAGTTAATGATAAATATCAATTTAATTATCTTTATTTTAAATTTTTACTAATGAAAATTTTTATACATCTATTTATTTTAATGATGATAACTGCTAATAAAAGTTTTTGCCAGTTTACATATCCTGATGCAAAAAAGGTGAACCAGGTTGATGATTATTTCGGAACTAAAGTGTCCGATCCATACCGGTGGCTTGAAGATGATAACAGTGAAGAAACAAAGGCCTGGGTAAAAGAAGAAAACAAAATTACTCATGCATATTTATCTGCTATACCTTTTTATGATAAGGTAAAAAGCAAGCTGGAAACCATGTGGAATTATGCGAGGTATAGTTCGCCTTTTAAAGAAGGAGATTATTATTACTATTATAAAAATGACGGACTGCAAAATCAAAGTGTTCTGTATCGTCAAAAGGGTTTGAGCGGTGATCCGGAAGTATTTATTGATCCCAATAGCATGAGTAAAGATGGAACGGCAGCCATTGGTACGCCTGCATTTAGCAAGAATAAAAAGTTTGCGGTATATCTTGAAGCCGATGCAGGAAGCGACTGGCAGCAGGCGCATGTAATGAATATAGAAGACAAAAGTTTATTGAAAGATGAAGTGGATTTTATAAAATTTAGCGGCACATCCTGGAAGGGTGATGATGGATTTTATTACAGCCGTTATCCAACTCCAGATGAAAATAATAAGCTTACCAATCAAAACCAGTTTCACAAAGTTTACTATCATAAATTAGGAACACTACAGAGCAGCGATGTATTAATTTATGAAGACAAGGATCATCCTTTAAGAACTGTGAGCGCAGGCTTAAGCGAAGATGAGCGCTTCCTTGTTTTGCAAACCAGTGAAGGCACAAGCGGTGCAGAAATATGGGTAAAAGATATGGCAAAGCCCAATTCGGATTTTACATTACTCATTAAAGGTTTTGATACAGATCCAAATTTTATAGACAATGATGGTGATAAGCTTTTAATAAAAACCAATGCAAATGCGCCCAACTATAAAATGGTATTGATTGATCCAAAAAACCCTTCAAAAGATAAATGGGAAACCATTATTCCTGAAAGAAAAGAACTGCTGGAATCTGTGGGCACAGCAGGCCATAAATTATTTCTCACTTATTTGCAGGATGCATCCAGCAGGGTATACCAAACAAATTATAAAGGTAACTTGGAAAGAGAGATACAATTGCCCGGAATAGGCACTGCCGGCGGCTTTGGCGGCTATCGGGATGATCAGGAATTTTTTTATACCTATACTTCTTTTGATGATCCTTCTTCTATTTACCGTTACAATATTGCAAGCGGTAAGCAAGACCTTTTCAGGAAGAGTGAAGCCAAAATTGATGCAAATAATTACCAGACAGTACAATCATTTTTTACCAGTAAAGATGGAACTAAAGTTCCTATGTTTATTACTTATAAAAAAGGATTACAGCTCAATGGAAACAATCCTGTTTTATTGTATGGCTATGGCGGCTTCAACATTCCGCTGACGCCGGCATTTTCTATTTCCAATGCGTTCTTTTTAGAAGAAGGCGGCGTAAGTGTTATCGTAAATTTGAGAGGCGGAAGCGAGTATGGCGAAGCATGGCACAAGGCAGGAATGCTGCACAATAAGCAAACTGTGTTTGATGATTTTATTGCTGCCGCTCAATTTTTAATTGATAAAAAATATACCAATCCAGCAAAGCTGGCCATACGCGGAGGCAGCAATGGCGGCCTTTTGATAGGCGCAGCTATCACGCAGAGGCCAGATCTTTTTAAAGTAGCTATACCGCAGGTGGGTGTGCTGGATATGTTGCGCTATCATAAGTTTACCATAGGCTGGGCGTGGGCTACCGAATATGGAAAAAGCGATGATAACAAAGATGATTTTGAGAATTTATATAAATATTCTCCGTTGCAGAACTTAAAGCCGGGAGTAAAATATCCGGCAACTTTAATAACCACCGGCGATCATGACGACAGGGTAGTGCCCGCGCATAGTTTTAAGTTTGCAGCAACATTACAGGCGGATAATGATGGAACTAATCCTACATTAATTCGCATTGAAACTCGCGCCGGGCATGGCGCCGGAAAGCCCACCAGCAAGCAGATAGATGAAGCTGCCGACATCTGGAGCTTCATAATGTATAACCTCGGAATGCAGTTTACAAATTGATAAAAATTAAGTTTTTGAAAAATGAAAAAGAAGTTAATTTATCTAATAATGTTATCATCGCTTGGTTGTCACTCAGCTGGCTTGGATAAAACGATCGGTTCAGAAGATAGTCTTATCATTTCTTCAAAGCCTGATAGCAGTAAATTTATAGTGGATAAATCTATCTCTCGCAGAGAAGAAAAAATTCTTGACCTTATAAGAAATATAAATGAGGTAAAGGCTTCTGATAAATATATTGATTCCTTTAGCCATCACAAAAAAGGTATAGCTACCTTGATATTTAAACCAACCAAAGGAGAAAAAAATTATACCGTGCAGGCAGGTTATAACGGTGAAAGCAGCTTTGAAACTTATTATAATTTTTATGTAGATTCTGCCACACTGCAAATCAAAATTCAAGACCCGGTTGATGGTGATGTAGTAACTATCGATGAGTGGCGAAGGCGTGAAGAAAAACGAAAACAGTGAAGGTGAGTTTTTTATTACCAGATCTGCTATTTAAAGATTGGGTTAATTTTTCACTGCCAGCCGTATCAAAAACACAAAAGCAGGAATATATTTTATAGAAGGAAGCGAAGCGAAGCAATCTCAACTTCTTTTTTGAAGCGCTGTGAGTGAGGTTGCTTCGGCTTCGTGCCTCAGCCTCACAATGACGTTTGCGCGGTTGAAGAGTATCTTTGTTTTTTAAATGTGTGGATTACAAATAAAAATTATCGCTTTAAAACCAAAGCATAAACCCTATAATAAACATCATTATTTAAGAACGTCATTGCGAGGAGGAACAAGAAGCAAACTCACGTAAAACCGCCATTGTCTGCGGCAGAGAAATGCCGAAAATACGCAGAGAAAACAAATTCTGCGGCAGAGAAATGATGAGAGTACGCAGAGAAAATAATTTTGCGGCAGAGAAATGAGCTAAATACGCAGGGAAAATAAATTCCGCCGCAGAGAAATGATGATAATACGCAGAGAAAATAAATTCCGCCGCAGAGAAATGCCGGAAGTACGCAGATAAAGGAAATTCCGCCGCAGGGAAAAGAAGAAAGACCGCAGAGAAAAGAAATTCCGCGGCAGAAAAATGCACCCTCCTAAAATTACTTGACACATTTTGCTTAATAATAAATGTACTTGTCGGGGTTATTGGGTATTGCTAAAGCAAGATCACAGGTTTAATTTGTAATGGTAAAAAGTGTTTACAAATTTTTATGTAATCCTGTTTTTGCTTGTCAGGCGGGATCTTTATTCCTGGTCATACTGTACTGTGTTTTTGTTATTACTAAATGAAGGTTACCACACTTGTTTTATTCCTGTTTTTGCTTTACCGTTTTTACTCTAATGCCTGCTTTTACTTTACACTTCTTTCCCTTCCATTTCTTTAAAGAAAATTCTTTTGAATGTAGTGGATAAGCCGGTGCAAAGGCCGTCGGCTCAAAGGATCTGATACTAATACGGTGAATTGTTCTCCTTGTTTTGAATCTTTCATTTTGAATCTCTTGTCTCAAAATGTGTCAAGTTTTTTTTGGAGAGGACACTTTAAGTTATTTGAAGATCCTATGAATTTGATAACTAATGTAAACAAAGCATTTCGTACAGAAAAGCTGGAATGAATTTGTGGGTATCGCCTTCAACAAAGAAGGCGAAAATTTATAAATTTTCTCTATCAAGTTCACTGCTTAATTTATATTTACCATA
Organism: Hanamia sp.; assembly: GCA_965276925.1. Classification (GTDB taxonomy): domain Bacteria; phylum Bacteroidota; class Bacteroidia; order Chitinophagales; family Chitinophagaceae; genus Ginsengibacter. The sequence continues at coordinate 3,575,535 of OZ255711.1, read as the reverse complement.
CGCTGTTTCTACAACCTCCTTGTCCATTTTAAGAATATCCCTTTTTGCTATTATTTCCGACCGGTTTATTCTTATAAAATTATTTTTATACGCTGGCGGCAGCATTGCTTCGAGCATTTGTTTTAATGAGCCCCTTATCAATACGGCGAACTTGTGTTGGGTTGATTTTATTTTTACATAATTTTTTACATACTCTAAGTGGTAAATGTCTTTCCAAAAAATTTTAATAAGCTGGCTGCCTTGCTTTGCAAAAAAATAATTTGGCATTTCTTCTTTTTCGATTGTTGATTTATCTTTTGCAATAAAATTATCAACAGCGAGTTGTACGGCGGCAAAGAGGTTGGCTGCATTTACAGGTTTTACCAGGTAAGCGGATGGCGTTAATGCCGATGCTTTTTTTATAATATCTCTGTCGCTGAAGGCAGTAAGAAAAATAACAGGGCAATCTTTCTTTTGCTTCGCATGTTCCGCTATTTGTATGCCGCTTTTTTCATCAATACCGCTACCCAGGTTTATATCAGTGATTAATACATCAAATCTAAGTTCATCAATAGCAATTAATGCTTTCTGGTACTTATAAAAAACCCCGGCAATCGAATATCCAAAGCTTTGTAAAAGCGTTTTAATATGGTGAGCAATAAGCCCCTCATCTTCCACAATCAAAATACTAATTTCATTCTCCATCAATTAGGGGTATGGTTAATTCGTAAGTGAAAAAATTATCGTTATTGTTTACTAAGGTGCCCTCTAATTGCCCGGTAAGTATGGTTACAATTTCCATCCCCAGCGTTTTTTTTGTAGCCTTTACCGTTTCCGGCTTTCCATTGTCTTTATAATTCACTTTAATTACATTATTGCTATTGGCAATGCTTACAGCTATTTCCAGCACGTCATTTACCTGCTGCGCATGTTTTACAGAGTTTGTAACCCATTCATTAATTATTAAACCCAGCGGAAAACTTATCCTTTGCGATACCTGTATGGGCTCTATCTGCAAATAGGTTATCACTTTTTTGTTATCTGCTATTATAGTGGTGGCATTGCTAACCAGGTATTGAATATATTTTTTCAAATCCACCTCGTCGGTTTGCTCCATCAATTGCTGATGCAGGTTTGCAATGCTTTCTATACGCAACCTTATGTTTTGCATATTTTTTTTTATTTCGCCTGTTTGGGTATTATTTTCCTGCATATACACCAGGCTTATTAGCATTTGCAGGTTATTTTTTACCCTGTGTTGTATTTCTTTATTCAGCAACTCATTTTGAAGATTTTTTTGTTGGAGTTGCTGGTTTATGCTCACCACTTCTTTTTGTTTACGCCTTATTTCTTTATTGCGTTTTTGTAAAAAAAATGCCAGTAAAGAAATAATACCTAATAAACCTAACAAAATGTAAATAAACAATTTACGGCTTTCAGCTATTTCAATTTCTGCTTTTCGTTTTTCCTCTACAGCACCCAACTCAATTTTTGAAAGTTTATCTTTTGTTTCTCTTACAATTTCAGGGCTGTTAAATTTGTTGAATAAGGTGGTGTTTAAATTGAGGTAATAGTTTTCTTTAGCCTTATTGCCCATCGTTTTGTATAAGGCCCATAATTCGTTGCTGTAAAATATGCTATCGTTTAAATTACGGCTTTTTGTAAACACTGTTTCCAAACTGTCAATGTAGAGGGCGTTGTAATTTTTTATGTATTGAACATTTATTTTTGCTTTAGCAAGATAGTAGTGGTTTAAATAATCGTATTCCGTGCTACAATTTGTTATCCATTCTCTTTTTGTAAGTTGTTGCAAAATACTATCTGCAAATACATAATTTTTTACTACGGTACTTATCAATGCCATTTCAACCGTAAACCGCATTTCTTTTTTTACACTGTCGGGTTTTGTAACTATATCCTTGTAAAGTTCTTTTAATATTTTAATGCAGTTGCTACTATCCTGCACTTTATCGTAGCTATGTGCCACCAAATGTTTTATGTATAACGCCTTTATTTGTTCTGCCGGTAAAAGTGCATAAAGTCTTGCAGCCTCGGTATAATAATCAATTGTTTTTTGTGGGTTATTATTTATAGCATCGTAAGCCCGGCCTTTGGCGAAAAGAGTTTGCGCAAGCAAAATGGTGTCGTTGGTTCGGGTAGCTATTTGCCAGGCGCTGTCATACAATTCCAAGCTTTTTGCAAAATCGCTGTAGTTGGCTTTTTGGGAATAAATACTGTTTCCTTTTTGAATAAGGCGGGTAACCGAAATACTATCGTTCCTATACAGAATAGAGCCTTTATTTTTTTCATCGCTTTGGCAGGCAACTAATAGTATGCTCAGGATAAAAAATACGGCAAAGCGGGTATAAAAGAACATTTTTTACAAATGTAATGGAGGATATATATTCATGAATCTTCTCAGGCTAATAAAATCTGCTTGGTTGAAACTAAATAAGCGGCATAATGTGCAGAATTCTTCAGGCGTTTGCAGTTGTTTACAATGCTATTATATAAAATGATTCTTCCTTTGTTTAATAACCGCAGCATGCCGCATATCATTTAAAATAGGTTTTGAGAAACAAAAATTGTTAGCAAAGGAAAAATGAAGTGGCTATAACAGCATTAAAATGCTAGATGAGGAAAACCGCAGGAGTGAATTGCAAATGAAAATGAACGATTAAAAAAATGATAGAAGATGTAACAGACTAAATCTTTAATTACTAAATCAAATCAAACTCAAAAACAGCACGTTCAGGCTCTAAGAACTTATAAAATATATTATACCGAAATAAATCACGTTGTTGACTCGAATAACTTGTACATCAACAAAACATCTTGCTTTACTGTATTTTTAAAAAATCCAAATATGATCAAAAAAATTGCACTACCCTTTCATTTAGTGTTGGTATTCGAGCTTCTACCTATAAACCGAACAAGACAGCCATCCAGACAAAAACAAAGTAGAACCGTTACTGCACGATATTTATTCATTTATATATTTGCTCTGATTTCAGCATTTTCAATGCATTCAGCTAAAGCACAAAGCCCTGTAGTTCAGGATAACTGGTGGCAGTTTAAAAACGGCACTAAGTTCAGGGGTATTATAACCGCAAGCAATGGAGATTATTTTGCAGTGCTTGAGGGTTCTACTCATGGAGGTGGTTACATTAGCAGGCGCAAGCTTAATGGTACAGTAGATACAACCTTATTTAGTTTTTTTAGCGACAGATTAGGTAATCCCATATACGATAGTGTTGCAGACGCATTTTATTTTATACACCAAACGGGAAATGGCTCCGGGCCGTCAGCTGTTTTCGATTCAGTATTTGTGGCCAAAGTATCAAATGCCAGCACCACACCAACCATCAACCTCAGATGGACCTATTTGAACAGTAATCCGTACAGTGCATTGAAAAAGGATGGAGCAGGTAACCTTTATCAACTTGAATATGATAAAATATATAAAATAACTACGACAGGAGTTGCCACTCTTTGGTCGCAGCCCTATCACGGTCAGTTTCCAGAGCTTGTTGACCTGGCGTTTGATGCAAATGGTAATGGATATACTTTTAATAGGGGGCAGTATAAATACCTTACAAAAATTACTCCCGACGGCTTAGCTGATACACTATGGGCGCAGATTCACGACGTTGATTTTACAGTTGCATCAGAAAACCAGCAACCGTTGCAAATAGAAGTGTCCGGAAACTATGTTTACACCGCTAACTCTCTGGCAATTTCCGGGTCAATTAACACTTCAGGGGTTAATCGCTTTTATATTCATAAAACTCCTTTATCCGGTATTGTAAATGCAAACTATAATTTAGCAGATAGTTTTGATATTGCTTTTAACAATTCTATTCCAAGTGGATACATCAACGACATAAAAGCGGACGCTCACGGCAATCTGTACTTTAGCTTTTATAATTTAGACACAGTGGTAACCTATAGTGCGGCGGGTATAATTGCCAACCCTGCACTTTTATTACCTAAACGCACCATGTCAGAAAGAACTGACGGAGAGGACTTTCCGCTTTTCATTGACCAGAACGGAGATATATATATTAGTGCTCACAATGATACGGTACAATCGGTAACGATGAATATGCCTCCGTTCGGACCTGTAACCTACCAATTTCCATTACCCAGGAGACTTTTATTGAAAGTGGGAAACCTTTCTCCATTGCCAATAATTATAAGCAACTTTACAGCAATTAAAGTAAACAATACAGCGAAATTAGAGTGGAGTAGCAGCCTAGAGATAAATGCTAAAGAATACCAGGTTGAGAGGAGCATTGATGGCAGCAGCTTTCAACAAATAGGCACTGTAGCAGTAAAAGCTAATATTGGTGAGTACCAATTTGCTGACTATAATTTGCCAACTGACAAATTATACATTTATTACAGGCTTAAGCTTGTTGATAATGATGGCAGAAATACTTATTCAACTGTAAAAGAAATAACAAATAATATAAATATAAGGATAAACGTTTACCCTAACCCGGTAAACGATATATTAACCCTTAGTGGCGCTGCAATCGGTACTAACATTCTCCTTACGGATATAGATGGTAAAGTGCTGCAAAAAATAAATATTACCCAAACATCACTTACAGTTGATATGAGTAAGTACTGCAGAGGAATATATTTGTTGAAAACTAGCGGGGCAATAAAGAAAATCATTAAAGAATAGCAATGTCTCTTCTCCAGGCCTTGAAGAAAAGCAGAACATGGCCGTCGGCTTAAAGAGAATTACTGTACCTTAGGTTTATGGCAGTAAGAACAACAATATATGTGGTTCATATTTGGGAGAAAGAATGCCGTAGATTGAATTTTGAGGCAGCATTTCCCACAAACATTATTGTAATAATGACGGGAGAGTAGTTTTTTTTAAATCGGGCGGCGCTTTAGAAGTTACAAAAGCTTCTCAAGAAATAGATTCTACTCTATTACCCAGGCTCTCAGAACTGCTAAGCAAAGATTAAATCTAATGATTTTCAGTTAACATAAGTCGTTAACCATTATATGAAATTTATTTCTGGCTCTTTGCAATAAGAATGGAAACGCTTGCTGGAAGCGGTGAGGTATCACCAGCCATACGCTAATTCAGCGTTACATCAAATCCTTTCGCATTAGCTAAAGAGTAATCTTTAACTACATTATATAAAGTGTCTCTTTCTACAGGAGTTCTTTTTGCCTGCTTAATAAGCGTTACCAATTCCTCTGTGTTCATTGATGGGCTTTGCTCTTCGCTGCCTGCCATGCTATAAATTTTTGTAGAATCATCAATGGTTCCATCAATATCGTCTACGCCAAATGACAGCGAAAGCTGCGCATTATTTCTGCCGAGCATTGGCCAGTATGCCTTCAGATGCGGAAAGTTATCCATGTATATTCTTGCAACGGCATACATCTTCATATCTTCTACCACAGATGATTCGGCAACATTGCTCATATCATTATTTTTATTGCGAAACTTCAGCGGAATAAATGTATTAAACCCATGAGTGATGTCCTGCAAATCCCTTAATCTTTTCATGTGATCTATGCGATGTTCATATTTTTCAATGTGCCCGTAAAGCATAGTGGCATTGGTATGCATTCCTAATTTATGGGCAGTTTTATGGATGCGTAACCAGCCTGCTGCATCCACTTTATCTGCGCTTATTTGCTGCCGTATGCTTTCATCAAAAATCTCTGCGCCGCCACCAGGCATAGATTGCAAGCCTGCATCTTTTAATTTTTGCATGCCTTCCTCAACGCTCAATTTTGCTTTTCTAAACATATAATCAAGCTCCACAGCGGTAAACCCTTTTATGTGAAGATCAGGCCTGTGTTGTTTTATTTGTGAAACAAGATCACAGAAAAAATCAAGATTCATTTTTGGGTGAACGCCGCCAACAATATGAACTTCAGTAACCGGCTTGCCGTCATAGCTTTTTACAATATCCATCATTTGTTCTATGCTCAGCTGCCAGCCTTCATCGCGGTGAGCGTACAACTTTGAGTAAGAGCAAAACTTGCAGGTGAATACACAAACGTTGGTTGGTTCTATGTGAAAATTTCTATTGAAATAGGTATAATCGCCATGCTTTTTTTCTCTTAGATAATTAGCGAAAGTGGCCGCCAGCCCAAGGCTTGCTTTTTCAAAAAGTAATAAACCTTCTTCATCATTTATGCGCTCACCTTCTATAATTTTCTGTCCTATTTTTTTAAATAATTTATCATTTCCAAATGAGCTTGCTACCAGTAAAAGCTCATCTTCTTTATTAACTGTTTTCATTTTACAAAATTACTTAAGCAATTACTCGAAAACAAAAGAGTATGTTGCTGAGAAAATGTTTTAATTTAACTTATCAGCGTCTCTGTTAATTTTCAATCTTAAGAAGAAGCAAAACATGCACGCAGGATCCGCTATAAAAAATATTTTTTAAAGTAGTTTACCAGCTATGAGCAATAAGGTGCGCCTGATCATAATGAGCTTTTTACAATTTTTTATTTGGGGCTCGTGGCTTATTACTATTGGCGCTTACTGGTTTCAAACCTTGCCCAAATTATATCCCGTTACAGACGAAATAACCCATGCAAGCATCTGGACGGGCTCTGCTTTTGGGGCGCTTTTTTCAACCATGGGAATTGCTTCTTTATTTATGCCGGCCATCATGGGCATCATTGCTGATAAATGGATCAATGCAGAAAAATTATATGGCTTTTGCCACCTCGCTGGCGCCGTTGTTTTGTTTTCATTGCCCATGGTAAAAGATCCCACAACCATGTTTTGGGTTTTATTGCTAAATATGATCTTTTATATGCCCACACTCGCTTTATCTATTGCAGTTGCGTATAATGCTTTAAAGAAGGAAGGAAAAGATGTGGTGATAAATTATCCGCCGATAAGAGTGTGGGGAACTGTTGGTTTTGTTGTGGCTTTGTGGGTGGTAAGTTTATTACATCTTGAAACTACTTCTGGTCAGTTTTATGTGGCTGCTGCTGCTGCGTTGTGCCTGGGCTTATATGCTTTCACTTTGCCGAAATGCCCGCCGCCACAGCATCACAGAGGTAACGCAACCTTTGCGCAAGCGCTGGGCTTACACTCTTTTGCTTTATTTAAAAATAAAAAGATGGCCGTATTTTTTTTATTTGCCCTGTTGCTTGGCGCAGCCCTGCAGTTAACCAATGCTTATGGCGATACCTTTCTTCATGACTTTGCTAACATTGATAAATATAAAAATTTGACAGCCGTAAAGTATCCGGCAATCATTATGTCTATTTCGCAGATATCGGAAACATTGTTCATTCTTGCCATACCTTTTTTCTTAAAAAAATTTGGTATAAAACAGGTAATGTTCATAAGCATACTGGCATGGGTTTTCAGGTTTGGGTTATTTGCTTATGGCGATCCGGGTGAAAGATTATGGATGATAATTGTTTCCTGCATTGTATATGGAATGGCATTCGATTTTTTTAATATTTCAGGTTCGTTATTTGTGGAAACTCAAAGCGATGCTTCCATAAGAGCGAGCGCACAAGGGCTTTTCATGATGATGACCAATGGAATTGGCGCTGTGCTTGGCAGTTCGGTAAGCGGCGTAATTATTCAAAAATATTTTACCTATCCGGATAATAGTAAAAACTGGCATGGCATCTGGATTACATTTGCATTGTATGCACTGGTTGTGGCTATTTTGTTTTTAATTTTTTTTAAGCATAAGCCTGAATTATAATAAGAACGGCTGACCCTACACCTTTGACCAATACAAAAAATAAATTATTTAAAAATCTTTCATGAGAAAACGAAAACCTTTACGCACCATTCTGATACTTCTTATCATAGGATTGGTCATCTTTCTTTACGGGCATTTTAACTGGACATTCGGAAGCGGCACCAAAGCCGGCACACTTAACACTTTCATGAAAAAAGGATACCTGTTTAAAACTTATGAAGGCAAGATCATTCAAAGCGGTTTTAAGGCTAATGTTCAAAGCAACGAATTTAATTTTAGTGTAACCAAAGAAAGTGTTGCGCAAGCTTTACTCAATAATGCAGGCAGGGAAGTGGAAGTGCATTACATAGAATATTTTGGCGCATTGCCTTGGCGCGGTATGGAGAAGTTTATTGTGGACAGCGTATACCAGGTGCGAAATGCGGATGGACAGAATAATATTAATTCCAGGTAATTATCATTTGTGCTAACAAAAAACCCGGCTCGCAAGAACCGGGTTACAAAGGGAATAATCAGTATTTTATTTTAATGCTTCTATTTTCTTTACAAAATTAGATTTTGGCTGAGAGCCTATCAGCTTATCAACTACCTTTCCGCCTTTTACAAAAAGTATGGCCGGTATGCTGGTAATGCCATAATTGATGCTTAGCTGCGGGTTTTGGTCCACGTTTACTTTACCAATATTTACTTTTCCATCATACTCTTTGGAAAGCTCTTCCACCACAGGACCTATTGCCCGGCAAGGCCCGCACCATTCTGCCCAAAAGTCAATCATTGTAAGCTTTTCAGAGTCTAAAACTTTTTCCTGAAAATTGGAATCTGTATATTCTACTGCCATAATTTTTGTTTTATTTATTTATAATTATTTTCTTTATTGCAAAGCTACTTCCAAATCTTTTAAGATGATGAATTGGCATATCCACATCATGTTAATTCTACCTGAATCTCAAGCTGGGGCTTTTGTTGCAGGTAGTTAGCCAATTCGTCATTCATTTCAAAACCCTTCTCTAATGAGTACATGCCACATTTCATTTTTGACATTTCATCGGCTATGCAAAATTTCAATGAAGCTTTTCCGGGAAAGCGATTTACATTTTCTGAAATGAAATCAATAAGATCTTGTGTGATGTATTTTGGCTCTGTTTCTATCTGGATTTTTTTTGTGCAGGAGCGCATCAGCGTTTCCAGAAGTGTGATACTGCTTATTTTAAATTCATAATCTTTATTATACCGCTGCCGGAAAGTTCCTATTAAAAAAACAAGCATGCCTGCTTCCAGGTAATTATTGAATTTTACATAATCCTCACCAAACAACATCAGTTCCATTTTGGAGGTATAATCTTCAATAAAGAATACACCATATTTATTTCCTGACTTTGCAATCTTGTGCTGGGCCTCGCTTACAAGGCCGGCTATTCGAAAAGTTTTCCCCGGGTTGGGATGCAGCTGAACCGCTTCTTTAAATTCGTTGAACTCTGCAATGGGTGTAAGTCCGTAATGTTTTAACTGAAAAGAAAAGTTATCAAGCGGGTGGCCGCTGAGGTACATCCCCGTTACTTCTCTTTCGTAATCCAGCAATTTTATTAAAGGCCACGGCTCGCATTCCATTATAGAAGGCGGCACCACTTCTGCCATTTGCAGATCTCCGAATAAAGTATTTGTACTGCTTGAAATCTGTGCCTGGTAAAGGTTTCCAAAGCGAATGATCTTTTCAAGCCCGTTTATGGTATCTCCCTGAAGCACATGAAAATACTGTGCACGGTGTATATTTTTAAAGCAATCAAACGCGCCTGCATACGCCAGGCTTTCCAGCGATTTTTTATTTACTGTTCTTTGATTTACTCTTTTTATAAGATCATAAATTGATTGAAAAGCACCTCGCTTTTCTCTTTCTTCTATAATGTTTTCATAAGCGGCTTCGCCTACTCCTTTCATGCCGCTGAAGCCAAAGCGTATGTCGCCTTTTTTATTTACAGCAAATCCTTTTTGTGATTCATTAATATCGGGGCCAAGCACTGTTAAACCCATGCGCTTGCACTCTTCCATATAAAAAGTAATCTTTTCTATAGAACCGGCGTGGTTAAGTACTGCAGCCATATATTCACCCGGGTAATGCGCTTTTAAATAAGCGGTTTGATAGGCAACCAGCGCATAGCAGGTGGAGTGGGATTTATTAAAACCATATTGAGAGAAAGCTTCACAATCAGTCCATATCTTTTCTAATTTTTCCAAAGGATGTTTATTTGCAACTCCGCCATCAATGAATTGTTTTTTCATTTTATCAAGAATTGCTTTTTGTTTTTTACCCATTGCTTTACGCAACATATCTGCATCGCCTTTTGAAAAGTTTGAGAGTTTTTGGGAAAGCAACATTACCTGCTCCTGATAAACAATAACTCCATAACTTTCTTCAAGGTATTCTTGCGTTTCAGGTAAATCATAACTAACTTCTTCAAGACCATGTTTGCGGGCAATATATTGCGGAATGTAAGCCATTGGGCCCGGACGATACAAAGCATTCATTGCAATCAAATCACCAAATTTATCCGGCTTTAAATCCCGCAAATATTTTTGCATACCATTGCTTTCAAACTGAAAGGTGGCGTTAGTATCAGCCCGCTGGTATAATTCATAGGTTTCTTTATCATCAAGCGGCAGGTCATCAAGCTCAATAATTATATCATGATTTTGCTTTATTAATTGTAAAGCTGTTTTTAAAATGCTTAATGTTTTTAAGCCAAGAAAGTCCATTTTTAGCACACCGGCACTTTCAATATTATTGCCATCTATTTGCGTAAGCCAAAGATCAGAATCCTTGGAAGTGGCTACAGGTATGAGTTCCATAAGATCATGCGGTGCAATAATTATTGCAGACGCATGAATGCCAGTGTTTCTTACGGAACCTTCCAATATTTCTGCCTCATGCAAAACCCTGCTCCTTATATCTTCTCCATTATATATGTCGCGCAGTTTTTTTATGCTGTCCAATACATCTGCAGAGGTGCCTTCCTCAGTCAGCGATTTCAGGCCTGTAAGCGGCGCCTTTAATACTTTACGCAAAGAGGTTCCGGGTTTTTCCGGAATCAATTTTGCCAGTGCATTGCTTTCCGGTAAAGCAAGATCCATAACACGCGCTACATCTTTAATGCTCATTTTTGCAGCCATAGTGCCGTAAGTGATAATTTGCGCCACCTGGTTTTTACCATATTTTTCCACCACATAATTTAAAACTTTTTGCCTGCCATCATCATCAAAATCGGTATCTATATCCGGCATTGTTTTGCGGTCGGGATTCAAAAATCTTTCAAAAAGTAAATTATATTTTATAGGGTCAATGTTGGTAATGCCAATGCAGTAAGCGACCACAGAACCAGCAGCAGAGCCTCTTCCGGGACCTACAAATACATTCATTTTTTTCCCTGCAATTATAAAATCGCTTACAATTAAAAAGTAGCCGGCAAAGCCCATAGTTTTTATCGTAAACAATTCAAAGGCGATGCGCTCTTCTGTTTCCGGCGTTAGTTCTTTATATCTTTCTTTTGCGCCCGTCCATGTTAAATGCTCCAGATAGGCATCCTGCGAAGCAAACTCTTTAGGCACTGTAAAATGTGGTAATAAAATATCTCTTTTCAGATCCAGCACTTCTATCTTATCTATTACTTCATTAGTATTATCCAGCGCTTCCTGCAAGTCATTAAAAGCTATTGACATTTCGGAAGTGTTCTTGAGGTAAAACTGGTTGTTGGGAAAAGCAAAACGTTTGTTCTTAACCATCACATCATCATCAGTAAACTCACGCGATGCAGGAGTGGCTTGCTTTTCACCGGTATTGATGCACAACAAAATATCGTGTGCGTTAAAATCTTTTTCATCTACATAATGCGAATCGTTACTTGCAATAACAGGCACATTATATTTTTTGGCAAATTTTATCAGCACTTTATTTACCTTTTCCTGCTCTGGTATGCCATGGCGTTGCAGCTCCACATAATAATCTTTTTGAAAAATATTAAGCCACCATTTAAATTCATTTTCGGCTTCAGCTTCACCTTTTTTTAAAACCGTTTGCGGCACCAATGCGCCAAGGCAGCACGTGGTGGCTATTAAGCCTTCATGATATTTATGAATAAGCTCTTTATCAATACGCGGATATTTTGAATACATCCCTTCCACATAGCCAAGCGACGTAAGCTTCACTAAATTTTTATAACCAATATTATTTTTTGCTAATAAAATCTGGTGATGGCGCGGGTCTCTTTGTTCTTTGGTAAACTGTTTTTGATGGCGGTTATCAGTAATGTAAAACTCACAACCCACAATAGGCTTCACTTTCAGGGAACCATCATCATTTTTCAATGTATGGGCATGCTTTACAAACTCAAACACACCAAACATATTTCCATGATCGGAAATTGCTAGCGCCGGCATACCATCGGTAATTGCTTTATCGTATAAAGCTTTTATAGATGCTGCACCATCCAGCAATGAAAATTGTGTGTGAACGTGTAAGTGAGAGAACTTCATTTTATACCAAAATATCTGTTTAGCAAATATCGCAAAAGCATAAAGAAGATATATTTTGAATTACTAACAGAAATTGTAAAACTTTTTTTGAAATGTATGGGCAAAGAATTTAGGAGAATTTTTTTTGGTTATTATTCGGTGAACCCTACCTTCGCAACGCCTGAGAAAATAAATATTAAACTTTTTTCGTTTGAAGTAAAATTTTACGCATTTTTTTTATTACAGAGAAAATTATATCTTTTTTTTAAACGAACCCCAATATTACAACATGCATAAACTCATAGCAATAGTTTGCATTATAATTTGTATCGGTTATGTACCTGCTTCAAATGCACAAAATAACGTTCACACAGCTCAACACGTTTCCGGTATTGATAATGCTAAAACAGGCACGCCAAATTTATTAACGCTTTCTGGTCTTTCGCAATATGCTCAAAAGATTGATGCTAAAAGCATTCAAAGCGCTTCTATGCCGGGTGTTACAAAAAGCAGTTTAATTATAAATAGTGTGCTTGCAAGTTCTAATGCACTTATTGAAAGGCTTACCGGCATTCAGTTTAAATATGCCATGATGCTGAATGTGGATGTAGAATCATTAAAGAATCTTTCGCTGCTGGGCCTTATTGACCGGTGGTTTGGAGTGCGGTATAAAATGGGCGGCACCACAAAAAAAGGTATTGACTGCAGCGCATTAACCAGCACACTTTTACTTGCAATTTATGGCCTTGAACTACCACGCACTGCCCGCCAGCAATATAATGCCACTGAGCATATTTATAAAGAAGATCTTAAGCAGGGCGACCTGGTTTTTTTCAATACACACGGCGGCGTATCTCATGTGGGCGTTTATATAGCCAATAACTATTTTGTTCACGCCTCATCCAGCCATGGTGTTACTATCAGCAATCTTGATGAAGCTTATTATGCCAGGCGTTTCATTTGTGGCGGCCGGCCGGAAGAAGATTAAATGAAATTTAAAGTATCCGGAAAGGAGATTGGAAACGATCTCTTTTTTTTTGCGATCATTTAATTTGAAAACTATTTTGTATAATTTATTGTTCTGAAAGATTTACTATATTAACCTTCATGGAAAAAAAATACCCCTTTTACTTCAGGACTACCGTAACACTTTTTGGGATCATTCTCTTTACTTATGTGTTATTTATGGTGAGGGGGATATTGATACCTCTTTCATTTGCGCTTATTATTTCTATTCTTTTAAACCCGCTGGTAAACAAGCTGCAAAGAAAAAGGATACCAAGAATACTCTCCATTATTATTGCGCTTCTTACCGCCATATTAATTGTTGCCGGCATTATGTTTTTCATATCCTCGCAGGTGGTGAAATTTTCTAATAACATTAGTGCGCTGGAGCTAAAGTTTAATGAAATTTTTCATCAGCTGCAATCATGGCTGGAGGATAATTATAATATTTCTGTTGCCAAACAAAAGGCAATGATAGCTGAAGCTATAAAGAACCTGAAGCCTTACCTGGCGCAAACCCTGGGCACTTTGCTTGGCACATTAAGTGTAATATTTTTAATACCTGTTTATATTTTTTTAATGCTTTTTTATAAAACACTTATACTTAATTTTCTTTACGAGCTTTTTGCAGAAAAGAATTCAACTCATGTTGGCGACGTATTAAAGCAAACCAAAAGCGCCATTCAAAGTTATATGATTGGCCTGCTGCTGGAAGCCTTGATAGTGGCGACCTTAAACTCCGCTGCCTTATTTATATTGGGTGTTCAATACGCAATCTTACTGGGTGTTATTGGCGCTTTACTAAATATGCTGCCGTATATTGGCGGCATCATTGCTATTGCATTACCTGTTCTTATTGCCACTATTACAAAAGAAGGATATTCAACACAGCTGGGTGTTGTTATTGCTTACGCTGTTATACAATTTGTTGATAACAATTTCCTGGTGCCCCGCATTGTATCATCCAAAGTAAAAATAAATGCATTGGTTTCTTTAGTTATCGTATTACTTGGAGGCGCTGTCTGGGGTGTATCAGGCATGTTTTTATCCATACCATTTGTTGCAATTTTAAAAATAATTTTCGATAGGATAGATGAATTGAAACCCTGGGGAAAGCTTCTCGGAGATGAAGTTCCTTTATATCATAAAGGCCAGATATGGGGAAGAAGAGCCGCCAGGAGAAAATCATTGTCAGAAAAAATTACAGAAGATTCCTGAGCCGTACATTTTCTTGGCAACATAATGTTGTATTATTTTTTATAAAACATAGCAGCGCTGTTTTATTTTCATTTTCTATCTTTATAATTACTTAAAAACATTTTATGCCTTCATTTGATCTGGTGAGCAAAGTTGATCTGCAAACTTTGGACAATGCTATAAATACAGTAGAAAAAGAAATAAAAAACCGCTATGATTTTAAAGGAAGTCACGTGGTGATAGATCTTAATAAAAAAGAATTTACGCTAAGCCTGGAGGCAGAAAGCGAAATGAAGCTTAGCCAGATGATTGATGTACTTATCAGCAAAAGCATGAAGCAGGGCCTTGCTGCAGAAATTTACGACTTAAGCAAAGAGCCTTTTCAAAGCGGTAAAGTGGTAAAAAAAGAAGTGCCGGTAAGAAATGGAATCAAGCAGGAAGATGCTAAAAAGATTGTGAAACTCATAAAGGATTCTGGCTTTAAAGTGCAGGCTGCTATTATGGATGATATTATAAGAATTACAGGAAAAAAGATAGATGATTTGCAGGCGGTTATACAAGCTTCCAAAGGCTGGGATCTTGAGCTGGCGCTGCAATACATAAATATGAAAAACTAATGCTTATTGATTTTACTTGTAATAAAAAGCCTTATCTTCGCAAACTCAAAAAAAATATGCAGGCTTTAATAATTGAGCTGACATATTTAAAAATAAAAAATCATGAAAAAAGATATTCACCCGGGTAATTACAAATTTGTTGTTTTTAAAGACATGAGTAACGGCCATACATTTCTAAGCCGCTCCACAGCTTCATCAAAAGAAATGATACAATGGGAAGATGGTAAAGAATATCCTGTTGTAAAGCTGGAAATTTCCAACACATCACACCCTTTTTATACTGGTAAAAATGTATTGGTTGATACCGCAGGCCGCATTGATAAATTCAGAAGGCGCTACGAAAAAAAAGATAAATAATAATAAGAAATTTGGATTTTTGTCCCCCTTCATCGGGGGACTTTTTTTGTGTTGCCATTTAACAAAAAATGAATATTTTACTTGACGATATTCCCTACAATGCTTGCCTGTATCCCTTTGCAGTATTGCGTTCTCTTGTGCATATTCGCATTGGCATACTTACGATTCTGGAAAAATGGAAAACGTTTTCAAAGCACCAGGTGTATGTTAGTTCTGAAATTGATGATAAGGAAATTGATAAGAATTATATAAAAATACCTGCCAATATAATTCCTTCCGCTGCCTTCTTTAAAGAACTTGATAATAATAATTTTTTGCCCTTATTACATGATTGTAAAAAGATAGAATATCCCTGGCACATCTTTGAACATAACGATTGGGCTTTGCGGCAGGATTTTGAACTGCTAACTTATGAAAGAACCTCATGCGATATATCTTTTACCAATCAGTTGATCAATAAAGAAAATATTTTTGCAGAAGAGGGCGCTGAGGTTAACTTTTCCATCTTAAATGCAAAAGATGGCCCGATATACATTTCAAAAAATGCACAAATACTTGAAGGCTGCATGATACGCGGTCCCTTTGCACTTTGCGAGGGAGCCAGGATAAAAATGGGCGCTAAAATTTATGGCGGAACAACCATTGGCCCTTATTGTATGGCAGCCGGTGAAATAAAAAATTCTATACTGATGAGCTTCAGCAATAAAGCGCATGATGGGTATCTGGGTGATGCAGTTATTGGCTCCTGGTGCAATATGGGCGCAGGTTCCAGCAATTCCAATGTAAAAAATACCGCAGGCATGGTAAAGATGTGGAGCAAAGAAAAGAATATGTTTTTAAATGCAGGTTATAAATGCGGGCTGCTAATGGGTGATTACAGCCGTTGCGCCATCAACACATCATTTAATACAGGAACCGTTGCTGGCATAAGTTGTAACATTTTTGGCAATGATCATATGGTAAAATTTATTGATGATTTTACATGGGGCAACGAAAAGTATATTTTTGAAAAAGCCATAGCTGATATTAATAACTGGAAGAAACTTAAAGGCCACGAAATAACCAGTGAAGAAATAGAATCATTAAAAAAGATATATCATTCAAACTAAAAAAATGAGAAAGCAAATTGCAGCAGCCAACTGGAAAATGAATTGCACTCTTCAGCAAGCCAGTAGTTTACTTGATGCTATTATAAAAGAAAACTTTTCGTGTACGGATAACCGTTATGCTGTATTCGCCGTTCCATTTCCTTACTTGCTTCTTGCCAAAGATAAATTACAAGACATTAAAGGATATAAAGTGGCTGCGCAAAATTGTTATACACAAGCTGCCGGCGCTTTTACAGGCGAAGTAAGTGTCGGTATGCTTCAATCGGTTGGCGTTGAATATGTGATAATAGGACACAGCGAAAGAAGAGAAATTTTTAGGGAGGATAATAAAATGCTTGCGCAAAAAACAGATGCCTGTTTAAAGATAGGATTGAAGCCGATTTTTTGTTGCGGCGAGCCATTGCAAATAAGAGAAGCAGGAACGCAAAATACTCATGTTGAAACTCAAATTACAGAAAGCCTTTTTCATTTGGAAAGCGATAAGCTTTCAGGGTTTGTAGTAGCCTACGAGCCAATATGGGCAATAGGTACAGGCAAAACGGCTACTGCAGACCAGGCGCAGGAAATGCATAAGTTTATAAGAGATGTCTTTGAAAAAAAATATGGAACTGAAATTGCCCAAAGCATTTCTATTTTGTATGGAGGAAGTGTAAAAGCCGGTAATGCAAAAGAGATTTTTGAAAAGCCTGATGTTGATGGCGGCCTTGTGGGCGGTGCATCGTTGGTAGCAGAAGATTTTATAACTATCATTAAAAGTTTGAAATAGATAGAACTTAATGCAGATTTTAGGTAGTGTTTATTTCTTATGCTAAATCGCTAATTTGTATAAATTTTAAAAAAAACTATTATGAAAAAAATTATTATTACGTTGCTTTTTATTGCAGGATCACTGGGCATTTTAAATGTAAATGGTCAGGCAAAACCAACTGCTAAAAAGGCTACGACCGCCACTACTGCCACTTCTAAAAAACTTACAAAAAAAGATGGTACACCTGATATGCGCATGAAAGAAAATAAAGCCGCAAAGACTGCGCCTGCAGGCCCAACAAAAAAAGATGGCACTGCTGACATGCGTTATAAAGCAAACAAAAAAGCTAAGTAATTTACATGGTTTTTTTTTTATAAAGCATCCTTTTGCGGGATGCTTTATAATATAATATCATTCACAACTAAATCTTTTGTGCCTGATTCGTTTGTTGCTATCGGTGAAATAGAGTTTAGCTTATCAAGGTGTAAAATTGTTTTATCACCTGCCGAGGCTCTTTCGTACATAGGGTTAAACTTAGCTCCATATTTTATCTCGTTAAATATATAAGAAGTTCTGGCTACAACTACGTTTGAAAACATATCATCAAAGGCTCTTACAAAAACCAGCACTTCGCCTTTCACATTTTCAAAATCTGTTTTTGTAAAATTATATAACGGACTTTTCTCTGTAATAGGATGAACAATTGTCCAGCTTAATGTAAGCGCATTCACCGTACTAAATTCAAGATCAAGCTGGTAAAACCTGTTTTCATTTACCCCGTTTTCTTCCACGGTCATACCAAGTGTTACGTTAGTTGATGCATCTACAAGCGTTGTATTTTTATACGGCGCTACACGCATCATTAAGGCATTTATATTTTTGTAAGGAGCAATAATTGCATTATCACTGAAGCGCAGGTAAGCAATAGGCTTTGCAAATCTTCCATACATAAGGCCGGTTGCCAAAGCGAAGCTCAAAAGCCCGAGCAAGGCTTCAAAAGCCGCCACAGCGCTGGATGTAAAGGCAATTGGGTTAATGCGGCCATAGCCTACAGTGGTGAAAGTTTGCGTGCTGAAAAAGAATGATTCTTCAAAATTAGTAAGTGTAGATGGTGATGGAATTTCCCCAAGCTGCTGCACACCTATCCATAAATAAATACATGCAAATGCCAGATTAATACATACATAAAAGATAAGGATAACAAGAAAGAACTTCCATCTTGGCATGATAAGCATTGTATGAAAAATGCTGATTCTTTCTAAAAATCCTACACCGCTTTTCTCAACATTTGGCCTTCCATCCTTATTTACAAACCTCCCCCCATAGTTCGATGGATTGTTACCAAAGCCTGTATTGATCTCGGGTGTCGCTTTTGTATTTATTCTATGTGCTTTAGACATAATTATTTTTAAAGAAAATGATCATATAATTCCACAAGCCTGCAATGAGGGCTGCAAGCGTTACAACCGCAGCAGCAAAGAGTTTCAAGGGAACCGGAATATTATGAAAGGCAAAGAACAATGCTAAATAGAGCAATAATAAAATTATAAACTTTATTAATAATTTTTTTATGGGCACTAACTCATAAATTTTTATGTGCAGCAATCTGGCTGAATGAAAAATATAATACAAAACCTGGCAATAGGTTGCAATTACCATTGCCAAAGCAATTCCCCGGCTGCCTAAAAAAGGATATAAAATAATCATAAGCAATAAAGCAATAACTATATCTATAACAGAACCCATCATAATTTTTTTTCCTTGCGAAAAAGTTTGTAGAATGGTGCTATAGTTATTGATGCGGATAAGAATAACAAAAATACTTATTGTAAAAATGGGTATAGAGTCATTGTATTTATTTTTAAAAATAAAATAAAACAACTCATGGCGAAAAAAAAGCAGGAAAAGAAACAAAGGAAAAACAAATGATGATAGCAGATTAAATGTTTCTCTGAAGAGATTTTGTATTTTATTTTTGTCAGATGAATTCGCTGAAAGCTCAATAAGCATAAGGCTTCCGGCCACGCTTATTAACAAGCCGAACAATGGAATTTCAAAAGAGCCGTTAAAAAATATAGCAAAGTCTGATGCCGTTAAAAGATATAATAAAAATAATTTGTCAATCCAGCGGGATGCAACTCCGAATATTTCATTAAGGCCAAGAAAATTCCAGTGTTGTAAAAAATTTTTCTCCGCAATTTTCACATTGCTTTTTTCTTTTTTTACCGGCACTAAAAACATAGCCGCAAGCTTGGCAATTGATACGATAGTGATGCCGGCAATAAGATTGAATAAAGAATAAATGGAGAATAAAATGACCAGGTGCCATCCCAAAAACAACAGGGAATAAAAGATGTTGATAATGAAAGAAGTTTTTTCTTTTCCTCTTTTTACCAGCAATGTTTCACCAACGGTTATAATGTTTTGAACAATAATAAAAGCTATCACTAAAAGCTTTTCCGGAGATGTAAAGTTTTTTGAAATAAGATAAAATATAGTAAGGCTTATAAGCCACAATGCAGTGTAGAAAAGGACTGCAAGCTTTATGTTTCTTTTTAAAAAAGAAAACAAGAACGAAAGATTAGTAGAAAATATTACTGATGAAAACCCATAGCTTATTATAATACTGATGATGTTCGCATACATCCACACGCTTTGGAATGTGCCATAATCATTGTAGCTAAGCCTTCTTGAATAAAGAATGGTAATGATAAATAAGACAACAATTGGCAAACCCCTTCCTGCAAAAAGCCATAAGCTTTTTTGTAAAAGTTTTTTTTTATAGCTGATTGCCTCGTTCATTAAATGAAATTACTTTTTACTTACTTCAATAATAAATCTTGTGGGGGAATGAAAAAGTAAATTGGCTGACGCATCTATAAATTTCCATAAGCTGTAAGGTAAAAATGCAAGTAGTACATTCAATCTTGTTTTAATTAAATATTTATTTGCGAACGTTTTTGCGCTCCATGACACATTAAGATCATTGAATATATCACTGATATTTTTTTTGTTAAAGGAATGCAGATGCGCATTTCTTGGCGTGGGCTGGTTGCAATGAACACATAAAAAATATTCTATTTTTTCATTGTAGGGAGTAGTAATAATAAGCCTTCCGCCTGGTGCAAGCTTTTCCAAAAGACTTTGTACGAAGAGTTTCGGACTATGAACATGCTCCATTATTTCAGATGCAACAATGCAATCAATAGAATTATTTTTCAAAGGAAGGTGATAAGCATCTGCTACTATCGCAGCATGATTTTCATTTGGATTATTTTGTAAAGCTCTCGCAGGATTAATTGTGGAAATATCCATTGAAATTACTTTTTTGTTCTTTTTTAAAAAGTGATGTGCCAGCCAGCCATTGCCGCAACCCGCATCCAGCAAGAGCTCTGCGCCTGCAGGAACACGCTTGATAATTTCTTGATGTAATCTTTTTATCTCTTGCTTTGTAGCAGCTATTTCATTGGTGCTGAAATAATCATACACTTCAGCATCTTTTTGATAATGATCTGTATAATTAAAATTAGTATGGAGTAGTGTATGCGGCTCAGACGTAAGCTCATCAGCAGGCTTTTTCAATAAAACGGGAACCTTATCAGTTATAGAATAAATATGTTTACTTTCTTTTGAATATAAAATTTTTTTTTCTTTATCAAAAGTAAGCGCAGCGCCGGTTTCAGGGTCAATAAGTATATCTGATAAAAATTGCTGCATTAAAAGATGCTCATTATTTTGCCAATATAAAACCTATATTTTTATAAATATAAATGCGCACAAATACATTATGTTGCATTTCAAAACTAAGCAATAAAAAGGCTTTGGCTTTTTCTTATCTTCGCTGCGATTATGAAGAACATCAGAAATTTTTGTATCATCGCACATATTGATCATGGGAAAAGCACGCTGGCAGACCGTTTGCTGGAATTCACGCATACTATTTCCGATCGCGATATGCAGGCGCAGGTACTTGATGATATGGACCTGGAAAGAGAAAAAGGCATCACTATAAAAAGCCATGCCATACAAATAAATTACAGGCAACAGGAAACCGATTATGTGCTCAATCTTATTGATACACCAGGGCATGTTGATTTTAGCTACGAAGTAAGCCGTGCTTTGGCTGCCTGTGAAGGCGCGTTGCTTTTGGTAGATGCTACACAAGGCATTCAGGCGCAAACAATTTCTAATTTATATCTTGCAATTGATAATAATCTTGAGATCATTCCTGTGATAAATAAGATTGATATGGATGGCGCAATGATACCTGAGGTGGAAGACCAGATCATAGAATTGACTGGCTGTAAGCATGAAGATATTTTGCACGCAAGCGCTAAAACGGGTATTGGTATTAAGGCCATATTATCGGGTATTATAGCAAGAATACCTGCGCCGAAAGGCAGTACAGATGCGCCTTTGCAGGCGTTAATATTCGACAGCGTGTTCAATAGCTTTCGGGGTATTATTGTTTATTACCGCATCTTTAATGGCGTTTTAAAAAAAGGAGAAAAGATAAAATTTTCCAACACGGGCAAAGAATATGCAGCTGATGAAGTAGGTATTTTAAAGATCGGATTGTTTCCCAAGCAGGAAGTAAGAGCGGGTGATGTGGGCTATGTAATTACAGGGATAAAAAATGCAAGAGAAGTGAAAGTTGGCGATACCATTACCTCAATTGCCAACCCATGTAATGAATCTATTAAAGGTTTTGAAGAAGTAAAGCCTATGGTTTTTGCAGGAATTTTTCCTGTAAACACTGATGAGTTTGAAGAGCTTCGCGATTGCATGGAAAAGCTGCAGCTTAATGACGCATCATTAACTTTTGAGCTGGAAACCTCGCAGGCATTAGGTTTTGGCTTTCGCTGCGGTTTTCTTGGCATGCTGCACATGGAGATTATACAGGAGCGCCTGGAAAGAGAATTTAACCAGACGGTAATTACAACGGTGCCTAACGTAAGCTTCATTGCTTACACAACAAAAGGCGAAAAGATAATAGTAAATAATCCTGCTCAAATGCCCGACCCAAGCAGAATTGAGAAAATAGAAGAGCCTTATATTAAAGCGCAGATTATAACGAAGCCGGAATATATTGGCAACATAATGACCCTTTGTATTGGAAAGCGTGGCACACTTGTTAACCAGGGTTATCTTACGCCAACCCGCGTGGAGCTTACGTTTGAGATGCCTCTGACTGAAATAGTTTTTGATTTTTATGACAGGCTTAAAAGTGTAACACGCGGGTATGCATCTTTCGATTATCATCCCATTGGCTATCGCGAAAGTGATATTGTGAAAATGGATATTTTACTGAACGGCGAAAAAGTAGATGCCTTAAGCTCTTTGATACATCGCATTCGCTCGCAGGATTTTGGAAGAAAGCTTTGCGAAAAATTAAAAGAGCTTGTTCCGCGCCAGCAGTTTCAGATTGCCATACAGGCCGCCATAGGAGCGAAGGTAGTGGCACGTGAAAACATAAGCGCTATGCGAAAAGATGTAACTGCAAAGTGTTATGGTGGCGATATAAGCAGGAAAAGAAAATTGCTTGAAAAACAAAAAGAAGGCAAAAAAAGGATGAAACAAATTGGCAATGTAGAAGTGCCGCAGGAAGCTTTTCTTGCTGTGCTGCGGCTGGATGAGTAACTAATTACTTAGTTATTAATCTATGGGTTTTTTTGTAATCTTTTTCCTGGTGGAATAGAATCTGTTTGCTCACTGTCATCTGGCATACGATTGCTGAGTTTCGTTTCATCAATATTTCCCTGGGCATCCCTGATAGGCTGTGGTGTTGGCTCCTGGCCTTCCGGCGTTTTTTGCGTAAACACTTTTTGTATGTGTATCCATTTGCCATCTCTCCATACAAGCCCTTCATAATCACCATCTGGAATATAAGTATATTTTTTTTGAAGCTCGCCCGTCTCTGAAATTAAATGCTCATAAATAATCATATCCTGCGTGGTATCGTACGTGAGCCGGGGGCTTGCATCTTTTTTATACTCCATAATATATCTCGCCATTCCCTGTTTACTAAAGCTATTATCCGGAAAACTGAAGTAGGAGCCGCCAAACACGGGCTTTCCATTATTAAATGTAAGCACTTCAATTATTTTTTTAGTGCTGCTGATGGTATTCTCATCATAGCCTAAGAGTGTATAATAATTTTTACCAAATGCGTGTTTCTCAATAACCTTGTAATATACCGCACCAATCCATCCATAATTGTTGCCAATCGTGTCTTCTTCATTTAGGGTAACATCAGATTTATCAATCAACGGAAAGAGTTCCAATGATCCATCATCAGTTTTCATTTGAATAGCGCCATGCTGGCGAATTACCTCGTCATTGATTACCATTTGCCAGGTAAATATTCTGAACGATTTGTCCTCAGGCTTAAGCTTTGAAATGGTAAGCAAAGAATCAAACGGATAATAAAAAGAATTATTAGTTTTTAAAGCTCTAACAAATATTTTGGTAAACAGGCTATCGGCCGAAAAGCGGTCTGCTGCCGTTCTTCCCTGTATTATTTGAAGAGATAAACTTTTAAGTGAATCTTCTTTTTTTTCTAAGATCTTTTCATCATGAGATGAGATTTGTGCATAAGAAAATGCCTGGAGGTATAAAAATGCAAAGATGAAAATAACCAGTTTTTTCATTTAAAAGTTTAAACAAAGAAAGATGAAATTGCTCAAATATTTTTATATCGCAGGAAGTTTAACTAAGCTATAAAGCCTTTGCAACGCTGATAAGATTTTCAAAAATAAAGTCAATATTTTCGTTATCAACCAGAACATCTTTACGCGTGGTAGGTAAAAAGATGTTTGCAGCTACCTGCAGGTTCCTTCCAAATTGCATATCACTTAAAGTGTTTCCTATCATTATACTTTTTGAAAAATTAATTTCAGGAAAATCTTTTTTTGCCTGCAAGCCCATGCCGGTATTGGGTTTCCGGTTGAGGCTTTCATCTTCCAGCTCAATGGCATAGTAAATTTTGTCAATTCTGCCGGCTGCATCTGTAATTTCCTGCAGCATATTTTTATGAATAAGCTCCAGGTCTTCCAGCCGGGTAAGGCCCTTTGCCACACCTCTTTGGTTAGTTACAATAAATATTTTTCCAAATTTTTCTGCAAATATTTTCAACGCATCTTTTACTCCTGAATAAAAGGAAAACTCTGACCACTTATTTACATAAGCATTGTGCTTCTCTTCATTAATAACGCCATCGCGGTCAAGAAATAATGTCCATGAAGTATCTATTTTAGAAAGATCGGTCATTGATTTTTTCGTTTGTAGCATAACTGGTATCCTGCACACTAAATATTTTTAAGACGTTAATTCAGACTGCGCCCTTTTGTAATCTTCAGGAATACCAATGTCTATGAAATATTCATCCTGCACAAGTCCATACATTTTTTTATCACTTACATATTTTTCCAGGTAATCTTTTTCAAATGAAAACTTATGCGGGAAATTTTTACTTAAAAAAGTTCTTTTATTTAAAGCATATACGCCGCCGTTAATAAGACCTTTAGCGTAAACTTGTTTTTCTTTAAAAGACGCGACACAATTATTTTCATTGAGAGCAACAACGCCATAACGGTCGAAATCTTTCATAGGTTTTAAGCAAAGTGTGCACTCAGCATTTTTTTTAGTATGAAAATCGCTTAGAACATTTATATGTACATTGAACATTGTATCGCCATTACAAATGATGCTGTTTTCTTGTGTTGATTTTTGCAAGGCAAACTGAACAGCACCACCGGTTCCTAAAGGTTCTTCTTCTATAGAAAAACAGGAAGATATTTCGGCATAATGTTCCTTCACATAATTTATAATGCTTTGATTTTTATACCCCACAGAAAAAATAAAAGTTTGTATCCCTTCTTTTTTAAGATGTGATATAACATAATGCAGGAAAGGCTTTCCGGCCACAGGCGCCATACATTTCGGAAGATCAGCAACAACATTGCGCAGCCTGGTGCCAAGACCACCAGCAAGAATAATAGCTTCGTTAATCATTGGTTTCAGCAAAGTAAATTTCTTCTACAAGCTGGCAAATAATATGGCCTATCGTTATGTGGCTTTCCTGTATTCTTGGTGTATCGTCAGACGGAATGTTTATCAAATGATCGGCGCTATCCTTTAACTTACCACCGCTTGCTCCGGTTAAAGCAATTGTTATCATCTTCTTTTCTTTTGCCACTTCAAATGCATTCACAATGTTTTTACTGTTTCCTGAAGTGCTTAAGCCAACAAGAATATCTCCCGCATTACCTATGCCTTTTATTAATCTGGAATAAATTACATCATAGCTGTAATCGTTGCCCACAGCGGTTAAGTAAGATGTGTTGCAGTGCAACGCTTCGGCAGGCAAGGCATCTCGATCTGTATAAAACCTGCCGCTGAACTCTGCTGCAAGATGTTGAGCGTCGGAGGCGCTGCCACCATTACCGCAAAACAAAACTTTATTTCCTTTCTCAAAAGCACTCACAATAAGATGTACACAATCCATTGTTGTTTGAATGATCTTATCATCTGCAAGCAATTTTGTTTTTACATCAATTGATGCCTGAATAATATTTTTAATCTTTTCCATTTATAAAACTTATGAAGACCAGGTGGTGAGCCCGTATTTCGTGAATGTATAATTTCTTACTTCGCCGCCAAATTTACCCAAAACATGATTGACAGCATAGCTTGTATTTCCCGGGCAATAAAATATCATAAAGCCGCCGCCTCCCGCCCCGCTTATCTTTCCGCCGGTGGCGCCAGCTTTTTTTGCTGCTTCATATATTTCTTCTATACGGCTGTTACTTACGTTGTGAGCCATATTTCGTTTTTGAGTAAAGCCAAAGTCAAGGATCTCGCCAAACTCATCCAGCTTGCCTTTTAGCAAAGCTTCTTTCATCATCCTCGCCTGTTCCTTTAACTGGTGCATGGCATCAATGCTCTTTTTATTTTCATTGTTTACATTTTTTACCTGCTCGTTTATAATAGCAGCGCTTTCCCTACTGTTATTTGTAAAATATAAAACAAGATTGTTTTCGAGCTCATGCATATAATCCGGCTTTATGCGCAATGGATTTACAATTACTTTATCGCCTTCGTAAAATTCCATAAAATTAACACCACCAAACATTGCTGCATATTGATCTTGCTTGCCACCAGCCAGTTTCAGGTCTTCTCTTTCTATCTGATAAGCGTAGTGAGCAATATCATAATCGCCTAAGGGAAGCTTAAGCCATTCAACAAATGCACCGATTATTGCAACCACCAGAGTAGAAGAAGTGCCGAGGCCTGAGCCTGCAGGTGCATCTACAAATGTAGAAAGCTTGAAGCCGGTTAGCGGCAAAGAATAGTCTTTCCAAATACGGTTATAAACTCCCTTTAGCAAATCAAGCGTACCATCAATGGGCAAACTGCTTACGCAAGTAAAGCTTTGCGCTTCATTTCTATCAAGGGCCTCAATTATTATTTTATTATCTTTAAGAGGTTCAATGTTTGCGTAAGCATATAAAGAAATAGTTGCGTTCAAAATAGCGCCGCCAAATTTATCACTGTACGGGCTCACATCGGTTCCACCGCCGGCGAGGCCTATTCGTAAAGGCGCTTTACTTCTGTAAATCATACTTTTTTTATTTCTTTCAAAAGATTATTCCGGTTTATTAATAGAAGTTATATTTTTTATATAAAAGGTTGTATCAATAATATATTGCTTAGTTATTTTATAAGATATTAGCTATCATATTTACAAGCACAGACCAGCTATATTTCTCTTTCTCACTGCGAAGGTGAGGTAAAAAAAAATCACTGCCCAATTCAAAAAATTCAATGATCTTTTCTGCAATGCTTTCTGCATTTGGCTCCGCAATCAAGCCTGCTTTTTTATCAGGCACTAATGCTGCAAGGCCGCCCACATTGGTTACAATCATTGGCACCTCGAAGTGATAGGATAGCGGCGTGACGCCACTTTGCGTTGCATTTCTATAAGGCTGCACTACACAATCTGCTGCACATAAATAATACTTTACCATACTGTCTGGTATAAAATGCGTGAGAATAATGAGATCATTTTTTATAGCATCATCATTTAATAAATGATCATATTTTTTTTTGTCTTCATAAAATTCGCCGGCAATAAGCAATTTTATAGGTTGCATTTTATATTTTGATTTTATTATTTTCATTGCCTCCAGTAAAATATCAAGTCCTTTATATTTTCGTATAAAGCCAAAGAACAGCATCACTTTATCATTACCGTTAATGCCAAGTTTTTCTCTTGCTTCTTTTTTACTTACTTTTTCACCAAAGTTATCATACAAAGGATGCGGTACAAATTGCGATGGTTTTCCTTTTGCAAAAAACTTCAGATCTGCTAATACTTTTTCGCTCATGGTGATAAAAGCATCTACGGGTTTTAAAAAATATTTTGTAAAAGCTTTATCTCCCGGCCGTTTTTCGTGAGGGAAAACATTATCCGCTATACATATAACCTTGGTAAAATTATTTTTTTTTACTCTTCTTAAGATAGTTCCCAAACACGGCCCCATGAAGGGAAGCCAGTATCTTACTACCATTAAATGCGGGCGCAGCTTTTTTAATTCATTGCCCACTTTAAGCCAGTTAAAAGGATTGATAGAATTAATGGCTACTTTAATGGAAATGACTGTTGGTGCAGGCTCTGTAGAGTATTGGGTAGTGCCGGGAAAAAGGAAAGATGGATATTGATAAGAAAATGTATAAATAATTGTTTGGTAGCCTTTATCCATAAAAGCTCTTGCCAGCCTTTCATCATAGGAGGCGAGGCCACCCCGCAAAGGATAAGCCGGGCCAATGATAACCACCGAAGGCATAAAGTTTTCTGGCAAAATATAAAACGTTTATAGGATAACAGTTATGCTCTACACGATCCTGTCTTCTATCAGGTAGCTGTTTCTTTCAGCGCCGTTCCTCGAAATAAGTTCCCCCAGAAAGCCTGCAAGAAAAAGCTGGGCGCCAATGATCATTGCTAAAATGGCAAAGAAAAAAAGCGGCCTTTGCGTTAAGCCTGTTTTATCAAAAAAAAATTTTGAAATAGTAAGATATGCTGAAACTATAAAACCAAATAAAAAGAACAAAGTGCCCCAAAGGCCAAAAAAGTGCATGGGATTCTTTTTAAATTTTCCTACAAAAACGATAGATGCCAGATCGAGAAACCCGTTTATAAAACGATCCCAGCCAAATTTGGTAACACCATATTTTCTTGCGCGGTGTTCCACCACTTTTTCTCCAAACTTTTTGAAGCCAGACCATTTTGCCATTAATGGTATGTAACGATGCATTTCTCCATACACTTCAATGCTTTTTACTACTTTGCTTTTATAAGCTTTCAATCCGCAATTAAAATCGTGAAGATAAATGCCGCTAACTTTTCTTGTTGCTGCATTAAATAATTTGGAAGGAATATTTTTTGACAAGGTACTATCAAATCTTTTTTTCTTCCAGCCGCTGATAATGTCAAAATCCTTATCCAGCAACATTCTCCGCATGTCAGGTATCTCATCAGGGCTGTCCTGCAGGTCGGCATCCATCGTAAACACTACAGTACCTTTTGCCATTTTAAAGCCTTCGTTAAGCGCAGCGCTTTTACCATAATTGCGCTGAAACTTTATCCCTTTCACACACGGGTTTTCTTTTCTTAATTGTTGTATTATTTGCCAGGAATCATCTGAGCTTCCATCGTCAATAAAAATGATTTCATAAGAAAAATTATTGCCTTCCATTACGCGCCGTATCCATGCTTCCAGCTCCGGCAGAGATTCAGCTTCATCTATAAGAGGAATGACAATTGAAAGATCCATCAACGGCCGATTTGATTTATATCATTAACGGTAACATCGGGTTGCCTTTTTGTAACTGCAGCCCCAATAAGTGATGCGATAGCGCCAAATAGGAGGTAACCAACCAGGGTGCCACCGATAAGGAACACCATAAAGAATTTTCGTGTGAACTCAAGCCCCTGGCTCATTTGATCGTCTGTTAAGTTATTTTTTTCATGCATCTTTATCCTTGCCTGCGCTATGGCTTGTTCTTTAAAGTCTGGAAATAAATTAACGAAAATAATAAGGAAAATGATCATTAGAACGGTTACCACTGCTGAGACTTTAAAGCCATGAGCAAAGTAATTTCCAAAGGTTGCATTATAATTAATTTGCCTGCCATAAATAACAATTGACCATATAATGCCGCCTATAAATACAGCATAACCAATGTACTGAACAGGCCCGTCAACCTTTACATTTGCAAAATAGGTGACCAACATTAGAACAATAAGTATAAGTCCGATCACTATTCCTTTTGTTGAAGTAGAAGTAACAGTTTTTGTTACATCAGTAGTAGTAACATTTTGTTCCATAATATTAATTTTTATTTAAAAATATTTTATCTCCGTTAATAGTTCCGATAATTTTTCCTTTCAATTTTTTACCAATAAAAGCATTGTTCTTTGACTTAGAAAGAATATCTTTTTCTTCAAAAATATATTCTTCACCGGGGATGAATAAAGTTATAACTGCTTTTTTAGTTATATCAACCATTGGCATACTTACATTAAAAATGCTTCTTATATTTTCCGTTTGCATTTTTATGAAGTTATCTGTGGGTATGCCGCATACAGATGCAGCGCCATACACGCTTTCAAGCGTTTCCATTCCAAAGCCGGCATACTCAAATTCACAAATCTTACTATCCCTGTTTTCCGGCCGGTGGTGAGATGCGATAAAATCTATGTTGCCATTTTTTATGCCTTGCAGCAGGGCTTCCCTGTCTTCTTTTGTTCTCAATGGCGGGTTCACTTTCAGGTTGGTATCATAATCCATAAGATCATTTTCACAAAAAAATAAATGATACGGGGTAACAGAACAGGTTACAAAAAGATTTTGATCTTTTGCTTCAGCTATTAGTTTCAGTGACTTTGCTGTGGATACGCCTGTGAAATGAATTTTTGAATTAGTGTATTTTGCCACTTCAATATCTCTTGCAATCATCAGTTCTTCTGACAGAGCGGGCTTACCCGGCAGCCCCATCTTTGCTGATACTTCACCTTCACTTATCAGGCCTGCTGCTCCAATACTTTTATCATCAGGCAATTGAATGATCGTGGCATTAATGGCAATAACATACTCCAATGCTTTTTGCAAAATACCTGCGGATTGAACAGGTTGTGTGCCATCAGAAAAAGCAACAGCGCCGGAATGATACATATCGTACATTTCACTTAGCTCTTTTCCTTCCAGGTTTTTTGTAATGGATGCAATAGGTAAAATGTCAACAGGCAGGCCTTTACTTTTTTGGGTGAGGTATTCGATTTGGCTCTTACTGCTTACTGTGGGCTGGGTATCCGGCACCAGCATCACCTGGGTAAAGCCGCCTGCAGCGGCAGCATTGGCGCCTGTTTCAAGTGTTTCTTTATACTCATTGCCGGGGTCGCAAAAGTTTGCGAAGCAATCCATCCATCCGCAGGAGATGTGAAGGTTGGCAACATCAATAATCTTCTCTGCATCATCTTTTATATCTTTTTTAATATTGATAATGATTCCGTTTTCTATTAAAACATCCTGCAAGGTTCCATGAAAAGGAGAGGAGGGAGAAAGTATTTTTGCTTTTTTTATTAAAACCTTCATTAGGTTTTTTCTGGAATTTGATTGCGCTAAGATAGGTGTAAAATATTATCTTTTATTTGCCTTATAAATTTACAGCTACATTATAGTTATACCTATCCAATAAGTTTTTATAAATGTATAAAAAGTATGTAGGGTAACTGTTACCTTACAACCTAATTTCTTACATGCCTTCTTTTTTCGCATTGGCTATCACATTCAGCAAGCCGGATGTGAAACTATCGTCTGCAAGCTGCCAGAACATAATGCCATTCAGGTGATTTTTTAATACATATTCTGTTTTTAATTTTATAGACACTGAATCATCGTAGGTGGCTAATAATCTTCTTTTCATATTGAAAGCATAAGGCGCTTTTGCAACAGTATCCCAGTAACGTGTAAAGCCGTTTTTAATATTGATGGTATCAGCAAAACTGCTGAACGATAAGCCGTGATCGAAGCGGGCAGGAAGATATAATCCGTTATTAGTAGTATCTGCCACTAAAAAAAACCTTGCATAAAAAGCTGCGCCAATGGCTATTTTATCTGGCGGAACGCCTGCTGCTGTTAGCTTTTGTACACCGTTATCGACTGACTCTTTTTGCTTTGAATTGGAATATAAAGGTGTGTGATGGCCCGATACTGTACTGAAGCCTGAGGTAAGATCGTAGCTCATTAAATTAACCCTGTTTATTTTAGGCATAACTTTTTTCCAGTCAATAGATGAATCAATAAAATTTTCAAAGCCACCTGCAGCAAAACTTATCTCTTTTTTATTACCGATTTTTTTTCTAAGCCTGAGCACAAGAGCTGTAAAATTTTGTTTGTCTGCTGGTGAAAATTCATGTCCGGGAAATCCTTCAATGGCCGGATATTCCCAATCAAGATCAATACCATCAGTGCCAAAATATTTCGTTAGTTGCCTGGTAGTTTTGGCAAAAATTCTTCTTCCTTTTTTAGTTGAAAAGATTCTTGAGCATGTCTGGCAACCGCCCCATCCGCCCAATGATAATATTATTTTTAGATCAGGATTTCTTTTTTTTAAGGCCACCATTCTTACAATAGTGGCGCTATCTCTTGCATTGCCAACAGCAAGCGAATCGCCTTTTAAATGACAAAAACTAAAGATGAGATGTGTTAATTTTTCTACCTCAAAACTATCTATCATTGTGGTTCTTCCTGCGTAGTATGCAATAACAGCAATATTATTTTTATCAGTTTTTTGAGCAAAGCATGCAAGGCATGAAATAGAAAAAAATATAGTAATAAATATGCGTATCATTCACTAAATATTTAATGCCGCAAATTTAAACTCTCCG
This sequence comes from Hanamia sp., assembly GCA_965276925.1. Taxonomy (GTDB): domain Bacteria; phylum Bacteroidota; class Bacteroidia; order Chitinophagales; family Chitinophagaceae; genus Ginsengibacter. The sequence goes on along the minus strand of OZ255711.1, from coordinate 3,543,346 downwards.
TATTACTTAATTATCTGGTAAATAAAAAAGCAACTTTTTAAAAGTTGCTTTCGAATTGGATATTAAGATAACTTTTTATTTTAAATAAATTTAACTAAACAAGCCACCTTTTTTAAGGTCGCGGGTTCCTTCGCCAATTAAAAATCCATTTTGATAGATTTGTATTTTATAGCTTCCTTTCTGAAAATTGGTTGATGGCTTGAAAGCAAATTGTACATTCTTTTTTGTATCTGTCTGAATAACTACGGGCAGCTTGGCAGTGTATGATTTATCACCTCCATCGCGTGTGGTAAAAGTTGAAGATGCACTTGCATCTTGCAATACAGGCTTACCGTTAGGATCGGTTACCACAACATAAACATCAGTAGCACCGGGAGCAGCAATACGATTAGTTACATCGAACGTTATCATGAACTCATCTACTTTTTTTGCTTTCGTTGTCACTTTCTCCTTTCCGTCATGCCTTATGTCAATAGGTGTAATAGTAATGTTAGACGCATTTAAAGTAGAAGCTACATCTACCTTTTTGGCCAGGCTATCTCTCGTAGATGTTGTGGCTGTAAGGTTTTGATTCAATGTTTCTTTTTCCTGGGTTAGCGTGGCTTTATCCTGCGTTAAAGTTTGATTGTCCTGCGTTAAGGAAGCAATTTGTTGCTCCATTCCTGATATCTTATCATTAAGGCTTGCTATCAAAGTCCTGGCTTTTGATAACTCTGCAGCGGTAGCATTTTTCTTGTTAAGAATACTGCGGATTTCACTTTTGGTTTTAGCTATAACTTTAGTATCAGCATCAAGCTTACCTTGTAAATTGGTGTTTGCGGTAGACATAGAATCAAGCCTGGCAAGGGATGCATCGAAACTTTTTTGTATTTCACTTTTTTGATCTGTAACCGCAGCTATCTGGGTTTGCTGTTGTTGTATTATTTCGCCGGATTTATTTTTATCAACAACTAAAGCGATCCCTGTACCAACTAACGCGACAGTTAAGATACCAATTATAAGATTTTTATAATTCTTTTTTGGCTCTTGTTCTACTGTTGGCGATGGAAAATTAGTATTGTTCATAAATGTAAGTTTTAATTAAAAGATCTTTTTTAAAACTGTTACTTGTGGATCCTTACAATGTAACAGATTTGTTATTCGCCTCTATTTTCCATAATCGTGCCAACATTGTTTATGCATGGTTTTAGTAAAAAGAATATCAGTTAAAAATTGATTACCATAATTATATATGATCTTAAAAAAAATTCTTAAAGTCTCTCTATTAAACAGTTTGAAATGTTTTCGAATGCGCTCACGTTATCTCAAAATTAAATAGATGTTAAATGAATAAGACTACAATACTGAAGATTAGAGCATAACTCTTTCGGAGATATTGATGAAGTAATTTTCGTTTGCAGCATAACTGTTATGGTGCAAACTTGTAAGCAAAATATTGGTTTGAATTTATATAGAAGAATGAATATACCGTTACCTTCTATACGATTATTCTTTTGCCGGAATAATGTCCCTCGATAAGCTTTCATCTCAGTTTAATATTTTGCATGCCATGCATATTAAGAATGTAATTTATAATGGAGCACCAATAATTGCTTTTGCATGTAGCTTTGGTTATCATCTCAATAAATATTTAAATAATTTTTACATGAAACGACTATCACTTATCCTGCTCGTTTTTCTATTTGCTTTTCCTTCTTTTGCGCAGCAAAAAGATTCACTTAGTTATGCTGATTACAAACATGCTGAAAGCTTTTTAGGATGGAGAACCCAACCCTACATTGATAATATATTTAGTGGTATTAACTGGATAGCGCCCGATAAATTCTGGTACAGAAAGCTTACTGCGCAAGGCAGTGAATATATAATGGTGAATGCTGCAAAAGGCACATCAGCAGCAGCTTTTGACCAGCAAAAGATGGCAACCGCTATCTCCAATGCCACAGGGGAAAGCTATAGGCCTTACATGCTTCCTGTAATGGATTTAAATTATGTGCCCGGTAATGAATCTTTCATAACAACCATAAACAATAAGCAATGGAAAGTGAATTTGAAAGATTACTCTGTAACGGCAGATTCTTCGGAACATGCTTCAACAAATAAAGAAGAAAAAGAAAACGAAGTGCTGTCGCCCGACAAAAGCAAAGCAGCTTTTATAAAAGATTATAATCTTTGGGTGCGCAACACTGCCACCGGAAAAGAAACACAACTAACAACTGATGGAGAAAAGTATTTTGGCTATGCCACTGATAATGCAGGATGGAAACATTCCGATGCTGCCATACTGCGCTGGTCGCCGGATTCAAAAAAGATAGCCACCTTTAAGCAGGATGAGCGCAAGGCCGGCGACATGTATCTCGTAACTACCAATGTGGGTCATCCGCATTTGGAGCAATGGAAATATCCGCTGCCTGGAGACAGTAATATAATTACCATTCAAAGGGTAATAATTAATGTAGATAATCTAAAAGTTATTTTTTTAAAAATACCACCTGATCCTCACCGCGCCTCGCTTAGTGACGACGTAAACAGCAGCGGAACCTTTGACGATGTAGACTGGAGCAAAGATGGCAGCCAGCTTGCTTTTGTATCTACTTCAAGAGATCATAAGCAGGAGAAGTTTCGCATTGCCAACACTGCAACCGGAGAAGTAAAAGAAGTGTTTGAAGAAGATGTGCCTACGCAATATGAATCAGGGCAGGGAACTATAAACTGGAAGTTTTTGCCAGAAACCAACGAGATAATCTGGTACAGCGAAAGGGATAATTGGGGGCATTTATATTTGTATGATGCTTCAACAGGCAAGGTGAAAAATATAATTACAAAAGGTGATTTTGTGGTAACTGAACTGCTAAAGGTAGATGCTGCAAAACGCACCATTTATTTCAAAGCGGGCGGCAGGGAGCCTGGCAATCCTTACTTCAATTATTTATACAAAATAAATTTTGATGGCAAAGGCCTTACACTCCTCACTCCTGAGAATGGTAATCACAGCATTAGTATTTCTCCTGAAGAAAAATATTTTACAGATAGCTACTCGCAGCCGGATGTGCCGATAGTAACCACGCTCCGCAATATGGATGGTAAGCTTATATCTATGTTAGAAAAAGAAGATATAGTAAGATTGAAAGAGCAGGGCTGGAAGGAGCCTCTACCTTTCACTGTGAAAGCGCATGATGGCTCTACAGATATTTATGGATTAATGTTCACCCCAACAAATATGGATGCGACGAAAAAATACCCTGTGATAGATTACATCTATCCCGGGCCGCAGGGCGGCAGCGTGGGCTCCTGGTCTTTTGTTCCGTCCCGTGGTGATGATCAATCTTTGGCAGAACTCGGGTTTATAGTAGTGGAAATAGAAGGCACCAGTAATCCTTTGCGCAGCAAAAGCTACCACGATATGAGCTATGGTTTTATGGCTGAAAACACTTTGCCAGACCAGATTTCAGGTATCAGGCAGCTTGCTGCAAAGTATAATTATTTTGATACCACCCGCATTGGTATATGGGGCCACTCCGGCGGCGGCTTTGCTACTGCATGTGCTATGTTCACTTATCCTGATTTCTTTAAAGTAGGCATCTCGGAATCGGGCAACCATGATAACCGCAATTATGAAGACGACTGGGGCGAGCGCTACATTGGCTTATTAAAAAAGAATGGTGATGGCACAGATAATTATACCGCCCAGGCAAATGAAGTGATAGCAAAGAATTTGAAAGGCAAGCTGATGCTGGCTCACGGGCTTATGGATGATAATGTTCCGCCAGCTAATACTTTATTAGTGGTAGAAGCATTAGAAAAAGCTAATAAGGATTATGACCTGGTTGTTTTTCCCAGCAGCCACCACGGCTATGGGCAATACTCTTTATATATGATACGGCGCCGCTGGGATTACTTTGTAAAAAACCTTGCGGGCAAAACCCCTCCAAAGGAATATGAAATAAAGTACACACCAGATGTAAGGAATGTAAGGTGATAATGCAAATGTGCTAATACGATAATGTGCTAATTAGCTAATGTGCTAATTCGATAATGTATAAATCTCAGATTGGATAGCGTCCCTCTCCCTTAGGAGAGGGGTTGGGGTGAGGCTGTCAATTCGATAATGTATAAATATCAGATTGAAATAACGCCCCTCTCCTTCGGAGAGGGGTTGGGGTGAGGCTGCTAATATGTAATCTTCCATTTGTATAACGTCCCTCTCGCTCGGGAGAGGGGTTGGGGTGAGGCTGTCAATCTACTTTTTATGATCAATGCTGAATCATTGGCTCTGGCCGAAAAACTCTGGAACTATCATCTCCTGCACCAGAAGATGGTAAAGGCGGACTGCATACTGGCTCTTGGCAGCCATGACCTGCGCGTAGCTGAGCGCGCTGCTGATGTGTATTTGGAAGGATGGGCGCCTCTGATCATTATGTCTGGCGGGCTGGGAAATTTTACCAAAGAAACATGGACAATTTCAGAGGCCGACCAATTTGCGGCAATAGCTGTAAACAAAGGCGTTCCCCCAGAAAAGATACTTATTGAAAACAGGTCTTCCAATACAGGAGAGAACATATTGTTTACCCAAAAATTATTAAAAGAAAAAGCATTAAATCCTGAGAGTTTTATTGTGGTGCAGAAGCCTTACATGGAGCGAAGGAGCTACGCCACATTTAAAAAACACTGGCCAGACAAGAAGTTGGTGGTTACTTCGCCGCTCATTTCCTTTAGTGAATATCCTGCTCGCGATATTACTTTGGATAAAGTGATTAATATAATGGTGGGCGATTTGCAGCGTATAAAAGAATATCCTGGAAAGGGTTTCCAAGTATACCAGCATATTCCTGCTGATGTGTGGCAAGCTTATGAAAGGCTTGTGGCGCTTGGCTTTGATAAGCATTTAATATAGGAATAATTTCTAATCTTCATTTTTACGAATCGGACAATTATTTTCGTTTACAACATAACTGTTAGGTAACGTTTATAAAAACCATTAGTTTTATTTCATACTTTTTGTAGGAACAGTAGAAGAATAAGAAATAAGTATGATGCATAAATACCTGCAATTAAATTTCTATTTTTAAAGTAAAATTTTTTAAATGAAAAGCCTTTTACTCGCTTGCTTTTGCATGTTGTCTGCTATAGCCCATGCGCAAAGCATAATGCTTCATACCACTTTTATGCCTGGGCGTATATATGATCAAAACGTAACCCAAAAGTTTCACATGGTTATGAGCTACAGTGGCAGCGACTCTCTCATGAAGGCGCTCAAAGAAAAAGGTGTGGAAAACCCGATGATGCAGGATCGGGGCACCGCCATACATTCCATCGTTACCACAGGATCTTTCAATAATAAAAAAGTAATGCCCATTGAATTATCATTTATTAGTGCCGAAGATAAAGATGGTAAAATTATCATTCCAAAAAATACAAAAATGATTGGCACCGCAAAAGAAAATGTGATGCCTGTTTATGATTCGGTTGTTTCTGATGAAATGGATAGTGCCACCAAAGCGCAGTTCCTGCAATCGTTTAGAAACATTTTATCACAGATATTTTTGCCAGATAAGCGTATGGCTGTTGGCGATACTTTTACCATGACATCGCCTTTAAATTTTCCTGCAGGGCTGGTAAATATTAAGATGATCTTTTCCACTACTTATAAATTAATAAGTGTTAAAAATAATATAGCGCATTTTACTATTGCAATAAATTATACCTTAAACATGGGCACGGAAGAAATAACTGCCACCGGCGGCGGAAGCGGCTCTGGTATTATGGATATTGATCTTAAAAACCAATACCCTTTAAAATATACGTCTGATTATACCATGAACATTTTCGCACAAAAGAATGGCGCAGGCATTCATGTCGCTCTCGATGGAAGCTCAGCCAGCGAGAATATGATAACAAGAAAAAAAATGTAGCCTGAACGCCAAACTGATGCAGGTGATGCTTAGGATGTTTACTCAGAAAATTTTACACTGGCTGCCGAAAGCTTGCTCATAAGCCACTTAAAATGCAAACGTCGCAAGGTTTTCACTTACAAGTAAATTAAGCTTGACACAAGTTTAATTGTCTGATAAATCATTACAGTTAATCTACAAACTTCAAATAATAATTTATTCACATAAGTAAAGTACTTGCTAATTTTTATTTTTATTTATAAATAGAAATAACTTATTTTCATTTTGAATTATAAGATTTCCGGTTTCAAAACTAACGTTTCATTTTAATCGTAGCTGTGAATTATCCTCTGTTATTACTTGAATTATCCTCTGTTATTACTTATTGTAAACGATTGTAAGTTTTATGAGATTATATAATTATTATATCAAAAGGCCTTTGTTCATCTTTCTCTTGTCGCTAACGGCCTTGCCTGTAATTGCCCGCACTGAAGACCGTAACCGATCTCCTTTTGGCTGTTCATCCACATGGACAGGTGCTGTAAATACAAATTGGAACATTCCGGGCAACTGGTGCGATGGAATAGTGCCAAATGCTGCCGCACTGGTTACTATACCTTCCGGAGTTACTAACTACCCTCAAATATCCTCTGCAAATGCTCTGGCCGCTTCGGTTACCATAAATAGTGGCGCCAGTGTCACCATGAGCGGAGCATACAACCTCACAATATCTGCAGGCGGCTTGTTTACTAATAATGGCACTTTCAATGCAGCCAGCAGCACAGGCGCAGTGATTTTTGCAGGAAATGGTACAATAGGTGGCGTGGCTACCAGTTTCAATAATGTAACAATAAATGGAGTAGTGGATTTTGGTATTACCGGAACAGCAACCATTACAGGCATCCTTACTATAAATGCCGGAGCAAGCGCAGCAGCGGTAGCCGGTCATATAGTTACATATGGCTCTGCTTCAACACTTCTTTACAATGCCTCCATCACAACAGGCAATGAATGGGATAGAGGCGGTCCTGCAACAACAGCCGCTGGTGCAGGCATTCCGCAAAATGTAATCATACAAAACGGTACAGTTACTATCCCTAATACACCGCAGGCTAACCGCGCGCTGGCAGGAAACCTGACCATTTCTTCGGGAAATGTTTTGCAAATGACCACAGGCTCGCGTGACCTGTATATTGCAGGTAATTGGATAAATAACGGAGGTACATTTAAGGCAAATGGCAGAAAGGTAGAATTCATCGGTAGTGCAACTCAACTGGTGGTGGGTGCTACCAGCTTTCATGATCTCAGTCTGGCAAATCCTATTGGTGTTGATTTTGGAACCTCGGTAATAAGAATAGCTAATACATTAAGCAATTCTCTTGGTGCTATGATGCCTGGCACTTCAACAATTATCTTTACAGGCAGTGCATGCACTATGATTGGAACCCATGCAAAAAATTTCTGGAACCTGCAGGTAAATGCAGGAGCCACTGTTACACATACAACCAGCGGAGGAAATATTCATATATTAAATAGTTTGGTTAATGATGGAACCCTTACAGAAAATCCTTTATACACCTGTTACTTTGATAAGTCTGGTGCTACAGAAACCATTTCAGGAACCGGCACCACCACTTTTGGTAGCATCGCAATTGGTGGAAGTCCTTTAAGCTTTCCAACAATAGTAAACGCCGGACCAGCATCTTTTACGATCACCGGCAATACAGTGGCTTTTAATATTAGTAATTCTTCCTTAAATTCTCTGGGCAAGGTAACCATTGCATTAGCCACTGCAGGTACCTGTACCATAAAAAATGCATCGGGTATTACCGGAACCTCAGCAAATTTTTATGATGTAGAATTAAATACATCAGCTTCATCGGTTGCTACAGCAGTAGATTTCGGCAATGGAATATCTGTTATTAATCATACCCTTACTCTAAACAAGCTTAGTTCTGTAATTACGAATGCTCCCGTGTATGGCAGTGCAGCTACGCTTATTTATAACACAGGCTCCGCTGCCTATAATACTGGTATGGAATGGAGTGTAAATACAACTACACCTGGTAATGGCTCACCTCAAAATGTGGTTATTCAGAATACCGATTATATAATTATGAACGGAAGTCGCGGCATTGGCGGCGATCTCACCATAGGCGCTGCTAATACACTGAATTTGAATAGCAATACAATTACTTTAAATGGCGCATATAAAGGTGCAGGTTTTTTAAGCGGTAGCGCCTTATCAGGCCTTATTATAAATGGTATCGCCGGCACCGTGCATTTTAGCCCCGGGGGCAGGACTAATGTATTGCAAACGCTTACGGTAAGTGGCAGTGGTGATCTTACTTTGGGCGATAGTTTATATATGACTGCAGGTAGTTTCGCAGGCACCGTTATATCAGATGGAACGCTTAATTCACGCGGTTACCTTGTGCTGAGATCAGATATAAATGGTACAGCAGCTATAGGCATTTCAACAGGCAGTATAAATGGTGATGTTACAGTCGAAAGATATATTGCTACAGGAATAGGGTCTGCGCTTAACCATAAAAAATCCTGGCAATTGCTGGCTGTTCCTGCAAAAGGGCAAACTATTAAAGCTACCTGGCAGGAGGGAGCAACTGCCCCAAATGCTAACCCGCATCCTGGCTATGGAACCATGATAACCAGCAACGTGACCGGTGCTGATGCTCAGCCCGGCCCTGGCTTCGATGCTTATACTTCTCCTGGGCCGTCCATAAAAGTATACAATGCTGCAACCAATAAATATGATGGTCCTTTGAATACTAATGTAACAAAGGTATATAATCAAAAAGGCTACTTTGTTTTTGTGAGAGGCAGCCGGGCAGTCACTGCATACAACCAGCCGGCAGATGCAACCATTTTGCGTACAACAGGTATATTGTTTACTGCGGCTAATATGCCACCTGTTACTAATATTGGAGTGGGAAGTATAGAATCTATTGGCAATCCATACGCATCACCAATAGATATGCGTCAGATTAATACGACGGGCGGCGTTGAAGAATTTTTTACGGTTTGGGATCCAAGAGTGGGAGGCTTGTATAATTACGGTGCATTTGTAACCTTCTTGTTCGATGGCTCTAATTATCTTGTGGCAACAAACGGTGGCGGCACCTATCCTGCCGATGGCATGGTAAGTAATTATATACAAAGCGGGCAGGCATTTTTTATGGAAACATCACCCGGAATGAGTGGTACCGTAGGTTTCTCTGAAGCATCAAAAGGCGGCAATAGCTTTTCTGGAACAATTTTTACACGACATAAAGCGGATAGCAACACAATAGTTTCCCCGGCAACAGGCAGATTAAAAATCACGCTCCTCTCAAGGCAGCCTGGCACCACGGGCGATGCGCTTGACGAAATAATTGATTTGTTTAATGATAGCTATAGTAATAAAAGGGATAGATTTGATGCACGCAAAATAATCAATACAGGCGAGAATATTGCCATAAGAGTGGATTCTGAATTCTTAGCTATAGAAAGAAGACGTGAGGTAATAGCTAACGATACCATTTTTTTAAACCTTTCAGGGTTAAAAGTGCAGGATTACCAGTTACATTTTGATGCCACCAATGTAAGCGCAACTACCGAAGGCTTTGTAATAGATACTTATTTGCAAACAAGAACACCACTGCATTGTAACGGAGCTACAGAAGTAAATTTCAGTATAGAAAATATTACAGGTTCTTATGCTTCCGGCCGGTTCATGATCGTGTTCAGCGCGATGAAAGCATTGCCGGTAACTTTTACCTCCGTTAAGGCTTACCGGCAGGATAAGAACATTACTGTAGAATGGAGAGTAAGCAATGAGAACAACATAAAAGAATACCAGGCAGAGAGATCAGCCAATGGTATAGATTTTACCACTTTTACCGTACTAAGCTCAGCCAATAACAATGGAGGCAGCGCCGTGTATTTAACCGCAGACAGCAAACCGCTAAGCGGAGATAACTATTACCGCATCAGAAGTGTAGATATAAACGGCGCTATTAGTTTTACTACAATTGTAAAAGTAACCATAGCAGACATCAGGGAGGAGATCAGCATCAATCCAAACCCGGTAACCAATGCACAAATACATTTGCAATTTCTTAACCAACCGGCCGGCAAATACAGCTTAAGATTGCTGAATAGTGCGGGCCAGATCATCATGCAAAAAGAAGTGACCAGGCAGCAGGGCAGCAGCACAGAGCTTTTAAAGTGTGGCTTCAACCTTGCCCATGGCATATACAGGCTGGAAGTAACCAGGCCCGATAATTCATCTGAAACTATTAATGTCATTTACTAAACCGCTTGATAAAATGCAGTGCCAGTATCATTAGAGGAAGTCAGAATAATCCTAAGTATAGTAAGTATCCAAAAAAAGATTTTTTTAACTGGGGAAAGATTTTTAAACAAATGCTTTGATTTCAGTAATTTTACTGCTACATTGCACTTCTTTCCCGATTCCATCCTCCTTTGAATTCTATTTTCTCTAATCCTCACTTATTAGATATCTCTAATAATTTGCACTCAATCCAACCTGTTTAAAGCTGCCTTCTGAAAGCTCTTCATATCCTCTGATGTATTTGTTTACCGCTTCTTACAAGAATAAATAAATTATTATGAAGAATATTTCTACGCTACCTGCGAACCTTAAGAAATCTGCAATTGCTTTTCTGGCTGTTTTGTTTTGTTTGATGATGACCAGTGAAAGGGGATGGGGCCAAACTACTTTATATACTCAAAACTTTGGAACTGGGACTACTTTCCCAGCAGGATGGACGGCATCTGGTTCCAGTGTTACCTGGGCAGTTGTTAATTCACAAAATTCAGCAGGATATACAGGTGCTTCGGGTCAAAGTAACGTTCAGGTAGTGGACAACGGATCAGGTACTAAAATACTAACATTCAATAATTCTCTTTCAACTGTAGGGTATTCTAATATAACTGTAATTTGGGGGGCAAGGCGAAATGCATCAGGAGCCCCATCTCCAACATTTCAATGGAGTATTGACGGTACAACTTGGAATACTGTAGCTTTTACAGATGTTGGTACTTCTGGAAACTGGGCATTAGCAAATAATGGAACTGCAATAGCATTACCTGTAGGGGCGGCAGGTCAGGCAAATTTGCAACTTCGATGGTCAGTTACTACAGGCAATACTAATTCTTTAAGTTATCGACTGGATGATATAACTGTACAGGGTACTCTTGCCCTGCCTACAATTACCAGCTTTACTCCAACAAGTGCCTGCGCAGGCACTGCGCCAACTATAACTATAACTGGTACCAACTTTACAGGAGCTACTGCTGTAAAATTTAATGGCGTTAATGCAACATCTTTTAGTGTTACAAGCGCAACAACAATAAGCGCAGGCTTATCATCCTCAGGAGTTACAACCGGACCTATAACAGTTACAACTCCTGTTGGCACAGCAACAAGCTCATCAAACTTTACAATAAATGCGGCGCCTGTTATTTCAGGTCAGCCTGCAAATCAGACAACTTGCGCAGGTACGGCACAAACGTTCAATGTTACTTTATCTGCGGGCACCGCACCTGCCTTTCAATGGCAGTATAACGGCACCAACGTTGCAAACGGTACACCGGCTAATGTTACCTATTCCGTAAACAGCACAGCAACTCAATCCACGCTTACTGTAACACCTGCTGCAGGCACAGCGGCTGGAATCTATACCTATCAGTGCATTATAACCGTAGCTGGTTGTGCTACTGCAACCAGTGGCAATGCAACCTTAACCGTAAATCCGTCACCCACACTTTTTACAGTTACAGGAGGCGGAGGATATTGCAGTACAGGTACTGGCTCGCCAGTTGGTTTAAGTGGTTCACAAGCTGGTGTAAGTTACCAGCTATATAATGGCGGCACAGCGGTGGGCTCACCATTACTTGGAACAGGCAGTGCTATTTCATTTGGCAATCAAACAGCAGTAGGGACTTATACGGTTAGTGCATCAAACTTGGTGCCGCCTGCATGTCCTGTTACTATGACCGGAAATGCTGTAATAAGTATTTTGCCATTAGCCCCTGCAACAGTTACTTACTCAACAAATCCTGCAACATATTGTGCAGGCGTTGCTATAACCAACAATTCACCCACAACTACAAGTGGCGGCGCGCCAACATCATATTCCGTAAGCCCAGCTTTACCTGCAGGTTTAACTTTAAGCACTACAACAGGTGTTATATCAGGCACTCCTACAACTACTACAGGTGTAGCAACAGCTACCTATACAGTTACCTCAACAAACAGTTGCGGTTCTGCCACTACAGGCGTTAGCATTACCATTTCGCCGGCGGCGCCATCTGCACTTTCTTATACAACAACGTTAACAAGCTATTGTGTAAACACATTAATTGCTAACAATACTCCTTCTAATAGTGGGGGAACACCAACGTCCTATTCAGTGAGCCCTGCCTTACCTGCGGGATTGTCTTTCAGTACAACAACCGGTGTTATATCAGGTACACCAACTGCTGTTACAGCCTCTGCAACTTATACGGTTACTGCAACTAATTCATGCGGGAGCACTACCCAGGCGCTTACTATTGCGATAACTTCTGTCGGTTCCTGGATAGGAGTAACCAGCACTGACTGGTTTACTGCCAGTAACTGGGCATGTGGTATTATACCTACCGCTACAACAGATGTTACTATACCGGCGTCAGGAGTTAGCTTCCAGCCAACAATAGCAGCTGCGGGAGCAGTTTGCCATGGCATTACAAATAATGGAACGCTTACCGTAACCGGCGCTAACAATCTGGATGTAACCGGCGACTGGACTAATAATGGAACCTTCACGGCAGGTTCTGGTAGCGTTACTTTCAAAGGCTCTTCTAACAACACAATGGCGGGAACCTCAGCAACTACTTTTTATAATTTAATAGTTAATAAATCGGCTACTGCAAATACGCTTACAAGTACAACCAAAGCTTTTACTTCGACCGGCACGATCACGGTAACACAGGGAGATTTGATATTAACCGCCACAGACGTAAGTTACGCTGCGAATAATATCACTGTTCCTGCTGCAGGTATTCTCACGGATAACGTAAATTGGAACGGAACACTTCTGCTAAGTGTTACAGGAAATATAGCCGTTGACGGTATCTTTAATTATACTGCCGGAACACCTCATGTAAACATGAACGGTACTGGTAATAAAACAGTACACTCAGGCACCAACCCGGCTTCTGGTTTTGGCTATTTAACATTGTCAACAGGTAATTATACCGCAGACGGACAACTTGTTATAAATAGTAATTTTTGGCCAATGTTTGGTACCACAGGTAGCTTTTCTACTAATGGGCAAATAGTAAATGCAAACGGGGGAGTATTGATGAATGGGGGTACATTAAATATTAATGGCGGCACATTAAATGTTACAGGTGGAGTTAATGATGGATATGCAGGATTGGCTGCAACAGTTAACTTTACCTCAGGAACACTGAATACGGATTTTATAAATGTGGGCGATGGTACTCGTACAGGAGTTTTTAATAATTCAGGTGGAACTGTTAACGTTAGTGGTAATATTCTTATCAATTTAGGTTGTTCTTACGTATGTTCTACCTCTCCTGTGATCAATATTGCTGGAAACTGGACTAATAACGGAGCCTTTACTGCAGCCACCAGCCAGGTTAATTTTAATGGCTCTGCTGCCCAAACAATAGCTGGCACATCTGTAACCACTTATAATAACTTAAGTATAGCAAATGCTGCAGGAGTTACTTTATCCACCAGCACTAACGTAAACAATATACTTAATCTCTCAAACGGTCTTATAACAACGGGCGCCAGTATAATTACAGTAGCTGCAGCAGGAAGCATTACAAATGCCAGCGCTTCAAGCTATATAAATGGTAAACTGGCACAAGGTTTTGCTGCCGCAGGTTCAAAAACTTTTCCAACAGGTAAGGGCGGAAATTACAGGCCTTTAACTTTTAATTTTACTGCTTTAAGTGCAGCTACTACTATTACTGTAGAACAGATAGAAGGTACATTATCAGGTGCAATGAATCCGACGACTGTTGTTTTGTTTCCTGCTAGATATTGGAATATAACCAAAAGCAATACGGGCAATACCTTTACTTATTTTATTACACTGGATGGAACAGGATTTACACCGTCTGGACTTGTAAAAATGATTAAGCAGGAATCAGGCACTAACAATTCTTATGCAACTACTGGTGGCGGGCCTACTTATACAAACGCTGCGCCGGGCTTCACAACATTTGCGGGCGGTACAAACGGCACTAATAGTTTTGCTTTAGGTTCTGATTGTTCATCTTCCGCTAATGCAGGAACGGCTCCGGCTGCTTTTTGCCAGGGTGGTACATCTGCTGCTTTAAATGGTTCGTATTCCGGTACTGGAACAGGTGCAGTATGGTCAACTACTTCAGGAGGTACATTTAACCCCAATGCAACTACATTAAATGCAACATGGACTCCACCCGCTGCATTTTTTGGCAATGCCACACTGGTGCTTACTCCTACCGGCGGAATCTGTAATCCTGCTATTGCCAGTTCCATAACGGTAACTGTAAATGGTAATGCTACGATCGCTTTAACATCATCAGCAGCCACTAATTCACAAACGCTTTGTATCAATAATGCAATAACTAATATAACTTACGCAATAGGCGGTGGTGGTACCGGAGCAACCGTTACTGGCTTGCCAACTGGAGTAAACGGAATTTATAATGCAGGTGTTTATACAATCAGTGGCACTCCATCTGTTGCAGGCACATTTAATTATACAGTAACAACCACCGGCCCTTGTATTACGCCATCATTAACAGGAGCAATAACGGTAAATCCGGATGCAACGATTACATTATCTTCAGCAGCGGGTACAAATGTTCAAACCCTTTGTCAAAATGCTGCGATAACCAATATAACTTATGCTATAGGGGGTTCCGGTACAGGAGCTTCCATAGTTGGGTTACCTACTGGCGTTACAGGCGTTTATAATGCGGGTGTATTTACAATAAGCGGTACACCAACGGTTTCAGGTACCTTTAATTATACAATTAGCACAACTGGTCCATGTGTTAAGCCTACGGCAACTGGTACTATTATAGTAAATCCATTACCAACCGGTACACTCGCAGAAACAGATAATTCTGGAACTACTAATAATGATAGCAAAATATGTGCAGGCGATAATGCAACCTTTACATTTTCTACAGCCGGCCTTGGCTCGTATATATTTAAAGTAAATGGTATACAAAAACAAAGTGGTACGTCAAATATATTTAGCAGCATTACATTGAATAATGGAGATATGGTAACAGTGGATGTGGCAAACGGGTCCAACTGCGGAGCAACCTTCGGCCCTATAACTATGATAGTAAGTCCTTTACCAGCGCCAACACTCACCGTAACTCCTGGCACTACTATTTGCCCTAATGCACCGTTTACCTTAACCGCAACACCTAATGATGCCGGGGCTACCTATAGCTTCATTATAAATGGAACAACAGTAAGTAGTGGTTCATCCAACACTTATACCACTACTGCAATTACAACTAACAGCACGGTAGCCATAATGGAAACAAACAGCAATGGCTGCCAGTTTACAACGGCTACGCAAAATATAACAGTGAGCCCTGTGCCTTCTGGTACGCTTTCACCTGCTTCAGTTTCTGTTTGTCCCGCAACAAGTGTAACCTTTACAGCAACTGCTATTGCCGGAGCTACTTATCAGTTTTTTGTAAGCAGTGTATCGCAAGGGGCTGCATCTGCATCCAACACATTTACAACTTCTTCGCTTACCAACGGGCAGGTGGTAACCGTAATGGTAACTAATGCTTCCGGTTGCTCGGCAACTTTTAATGCAGTGCCGGTTACCGTAAACCCATCACCAACGGGCATATTAAATGCACTTGAAAATTCGGGAACACAAAACGATAACAGCATTTGTTCAGGTGCTCCGGTTACATTTACATTTAGCAATACCACCTATTCTAATTATAATTTCAAGGTAAACGGAATATCTAAACAAAACAGCGGAGCAGCTTCTTATGTCAACAGCATGTTAGCTGCAGGAGATGCAGTTACAGTAGATGTAACGAACGGCAGCGGCTGTATTGCCACTTTTTCAGCTCCTGCGATTACTATAGCTCCGTCGCCGTCCGGTACCTTATCTGCCTCGCCTACAACAGTATGCGCAGGCAGTAATGTAACCTTTACTGCAACGCCAGGATTTTCAAATTATAACTTTAAAGTAAACGGCGCAACCGTTGCCAATGGTGCCTCCAACACCTATACCAGTACAGTAAATGCATCAACAGATGTAATAACTGTGGATGTTACGAACAGCAATAGCTGTACTACTACTTTCAATTCAGTTTCAGTTACAGTAACTCCTTCGCCAACTGTGGTTACCCACAATCAGACGGTTTGTTCCCCAAATACAGTTGATTTAACTGCAGCAGCAGTTACTTCAGGCTCCACTTCAGGATTAACCTTTAGCTATTTTACTGATCCGGGAGCTTCTGTTGTATACAGCACGCCAACTACAGCTGGCGCAGGAACATATTATATAAAGGGAACAACCGCAGGCGGATGTTCTTCTATTACTCCGGTAACTGTAACGGTGAACTCTTTACCTGCTGTGGCTGCCATTACCGGAAGCAATAATGTATGCGTAAACAGCACGACATCGCTTTCAGATGCAACTTCAGGCGGCTCATGGAGCAGCGATAACACTTCTGTAGCAACTGTAAATGCTACCGGTGTAGTAACAGGCGTTTCGGCAGGAACTGCAAACATAACATATACCACTGCTGCTAACAGCAATGGCTGCACAAACTCAACAACCACTTCGGTAACGGTAAACGCACTGCCGGTAGTGGCTGCCATCACAGGTAATTTTAATGTGTGTACTACATATACTTCCCAGCTTAGTGATGCAACTGCAAATGGTTCATGGAGCAGCAGCAATACCGCAGTTGCGACGGTAAATAATTCAGGCCTTGTTACAGGAGTTTCTGCAGGCACTGCTACTATTAGCTATACCGTAACAAATGGTAGCGGATGTACAACAACCGTTACTGCTAATATAAATGTAAGCAGCTTACCTTCTGTTGCTCCGATAACTACTACAGCACCTTCTTCTTTTAATGTGTGTATAGGCAGCACCATTCCACTTCAGGATGCTACACCAAGTGGCACATGGAGCAGCAGTAATACATCTGTGGCAACTATAAGTGCTTCAGGAGTCGTTTCTGGATTAACAGCTGGTAATACTAATATCAGTTACACAATTAATACAACTTGCGGTGGCACTCAATCTGTAATTCAAAATGTTACTGTTAATACACCACCATCTGCAAGCATAATTTATGCAGGAGGCCCCGCTTTCTGTACAAGTGCTTCGCCTGTATCTGCTACTCAAACGGGCACAACCGGAGGCACTTATTCATCAACCAGCGGCTTAACAATAAATTCTGGTAACGGTACCATAACTCCGGCAACCAGCACAGCAGGCACTTATACAGTAACCTATACTGTGGCCGCAGCAGGCGGTTGCGGTGTTTACACCACAACTGCTTCCGTTATTATAACCCAGGCGCCTTCTGCAACTATTGCTTATGGTGGAACACCATTCTGTTCTTCTGCCGCTCCTGTAAATGTTACCATGAGCGGAACTACAGGTGGAACGTATTCTTCTGCATCTGGCTTATCGATCAACGCTGGCACCGGAACTTTTACACCATCTTCAAGCACACCTGGAACTTATACAGTGACTTATACGATAGCAGCTTCTGGCGGTTGTGCCGCATTTAGTACTACGACATCTGTAGCGATCACGGCTGCTCCATCGGCAGTTATAAGCTATACTGGCACACCATTCTGTGCTTCGGGATTACCGGTAAATCCTACCAGGACAGGTACCGCCGGTGGATCGTATAGTTCTACTACAGGATTAACTATTAATGCAGCAGGAACTATCACACCTTCTACCAGCACAGCCGGAACCTATACAGTTACTTACACCGTTGCTGCAGCCGGCGGTTGCTCACTATACACAACTACCACAATTGTAACTATCAGCCCGTTACCAACTGCAACAATCAGTGGAACGGCGAATGTTTGCCAAAATGCAGCTGCGCCCGCTGTAACCTTTACAGGGGCTAGCGGAACTGCACCTTATACTTATACTTATACTGTAACCGGAACACCGGGTAACCAAACTGTAAATTCAACAGGCAATACAGCTACGATTACTCAGCCAACAGGAACTGTAGGTACTTACACTTATACACTAATTAGCGTGTCAAGCGCCGCAGGATGTAATCAAAACCAAAGCGGAACCGCAACGATAACGGTAAATGCACCTCCCGCTGCGCCGACAGTTACTATTAGCCCATCAAACGCAACAGTTTGCCAGGGCAGCATAGGTTCATTTAGCGCAGGAACTTCTCCTTATACCACTTCTGTGACCGCCACATACAGTGGTCCGGCATTGGCAATACCTGATAATTCCACTACAGGCGTCGCCAGCCCGCTCACTATATCTGGTATCCCTGCAACAGCTACAATAAACAGCGTTAGTGTTACATTGATAAATATTCAACACCAAAGGGATTACGATCTCGAAATCAATTTAAAAGGCCCCAATGGAAATGTTCTAAATTTAGTAGATCAGGAACCATTTTTTGGAAGCGGTGCTAATTTTACAAACACTGTTATAAACAGTACTTCGGGTAATCCATTATTCTTTAGCTCCCCGCCATTTACAGGTACATTTGCACCTGATGGCTCCACCGGTGTAGGAGCTACAGGTTATAATGCAAACGTTACTTCTTTTTCAAGTTTAATTGGAACTCCTGGTCCCAACGGAAATTGGACACTTAGCCTGGAAGATATCAATAGTGGGAAAACCGGTGCTTTAAATTCATGGTCAATTACCATTAATTATAGTGTTCCAGCCACTTCTACTCCGGTTACCTGGAGCCCGGTTACCGATTTATACACTGATCCGGGTGCTTCTACAGCTTATACAGGCCAAAGCATTGCAGTAGTATATGTGAAGCCTGCTACATCGGGAACTAAAAGCTATACCGCAACAGCTACAAATGCAGCTAATTGTACCAATTCAACAAATGTGTCGTTAACTGTAAATGCAATACCCACTGTGTCAATTACTGCTGATTATTGTTCAGTTTCTGGATATGTAGTACTTACAGCAACTCATACAACAGGATCTACAGTAACCTGGAATAATGGCAAGTCACAGGATTCAATTCATGTAGATGTAGCGGGTAATTACAAGGCAACGGCAACTAATGCTTCTGGATGTACAGCTACAGCTACTATAAGTGTTGCAAACGAACTGGTAACTAATGGTAATTTTGAGTCAGGAGACGTTGGGTTTACTTCCAGCTATGGCGACCGTACCGGAAGTTACTACAATGGTTCTGCAACGTCAGGCTTATATCCTGAAGGGTATTATGCGGTCGATGTCACTGGATATTCTGGTTATCCGGGCTCACCCGTAGGTTACCATCCTGTATTTTTCGGAATGGATCATACTTCCGGAAGTGGAAAGTACATGATAGTGAATGGCGCTCCATCGTCTTCAAAAGTTTGGCAGGAAACAGTGAATGTGCTTCCCAATACTACTTATTATTTTTCTGCATGGGGCATGAGTTTGAATAATGTAGGCCCGTTTGCATCATTGCAGTTTAACGTTAATGGAACACAGGTAGGATCCGTAGCCACTCTTACTGCTGGAGTAAATAATCAATCAAATAATGGATGGACAAGATTCTATGGTACGCTCACCACAAGCGCTACCACCACAAGTGCCGTCATTTCCATTACAGACATACAGACAGCTACAGGAGGAAATGATTTTGGCCTGGATGATATCTCTTTTGGTACGCTTTCAACATTTGTTAGCCTTCAATCAGCGGCAGGAACGGATGCACAAACAGTTTGTGTAAACAATGCTATTACAAACATTGTATATTCAGCAGGTAGCAGCGCATCTTCGCCTACGGTTACCGGCTTACCATCAGGGGTTACCTCATCCTGGAATGGTGTAAATCTTACTATCAGCGGAACACCAACTGTTGCAGGTAACTATTCTTATACAGTTACCACTACAGGTAGTTGTCAGCCATATTCTGCAACAGGTACTATAACTGTTAAGGCACAAAAGATTGTATTAAGCTCAGGCAACAGTTCACCAAGTGTTTGTGTAAATGGAGGGGTTAATATTGGTTTCACGCTTAGCGGTACAGCAACCGGTGCCGCAATAACAGGCCAGCCAGCAGGGGTAACGGGAGCAGTATCCGGCTCAGGGCCAACTTATACATATACTATAAGTGGCACTACAACAGCAGCGGCGGGCTCTTATCCTTACACTATTACCACTTCAGGAACGAACTGCACTCCAGCCACATTCAATGGAACTATAACAGTTACCTCTCAAACGATTACGTTAAACTCAGGTAATAATACACAAGCAGTTTGTATTTCTTCACCCATAACCAATATTCAATATACCATTGGCGGTACGGCTAACAATGCGTCAGTAACAGGATTACCTCCGGGTGTTACGGGTACTTACAACAGCGGATTGTTTATCATAAGCGGTTCACCTACTAGCGCCGCAGGCAGCCCATACAACTACACTGTAACTACATCCGGCACTTGCACAGCAGTTACGGCTACTGGCACTATTACAGTAGCTCCGGCAGCAACGCTTACTTTAACTTCTGGCGCAGGTTCAGATGGTCAAACGGTTTGTAAGCCTAACCCGATTACAAACATTACTTATTCAATTAGTGGTGGCACCGGAGCATCAGCAACGGGTTTACCAGCAGGGGTTACCGGAACAACAAGTGGAAGTGTCTTCACCGTTAGCGGCACGCCAACGGCTGCTCCTGGCACCTACAACTATACGGTAACAACAAGTGGCGGTTGCGGAGCAGGTACTGCTACCGGCAGTATCACTATTCAGGCGCCAACAGTTACTCTTACTTCTGGTGTGGTTTCACCTTCTGTTTGCATCAATACTGCTTTGTCAAATATCGTTTATACAATTGGCGGCACAGCAACAGGTGCAACCGTAACAGGATTGCCAGCTAATGTCAGCTACAACGTTACAGGTAATGCAGTTACAATCAGTGGAACACCGAATGTTTCCGGAGTTTTCCCTTATACTATTACTACCACAGGTGGTACTTGTACACAATCATCAGCTACTGGAACTATAACTGTAAAACCGGCTGCAGTCGGCGGCACGCTTACTTCAGTATCAGTTTGCAGTGGCGCAAGCGGTTCATTAACCTTATCCGGTAATAGCAATAACCCAATTCGTTGGGAATATTCAACTGATTTTGGCAGCACTTGGACAACCATTGCTAATACCACTATCACACAGGCTTATAATAACATTACCGTACCTACTGAATACAGGGCAGTGGTAGATAATGGTTGCGGACCGGTGAACTCATCAGTAGCCACTGTAGGCATCCACAATCTTTGGGTAGGCAATGTTAGTAGCGATTGGAATACTGCGGCTAACTGGTCGGATAATCTGGTGCCATCCACTTCATGCCCAACGGTTACTATTCCGGTTGTAACCGGGCCGAATGTGTACCCTATACTTAGCACAGGGCCGGTTGCTACTATTACTAATCTGGTAATAAATTCAGGAGCATCGGTAACTGTTACTGGCAATACTTTGCAAATTGCAGGTACCATAACAAATAACGGCGGAACTTTTAATGCAGGCAACGGAACTATAGAGTTTAACGGCTCAGCGGTGCAAACTATTGCCGGAAGCACCTTTATGAATAATGCAGTAAATGGATTAGTGGTTACCAACACAGCCGGGGTCACCCTTGCCGGTCCGTTGAATGTATATGGCTCTTTAACTTATGGCGTTGCCAATGGAATATTAAACACCAATGGCAACCTTACCTTAAAATCAACCATAACCCAGACAGCGTGGATAGGCGATATGACTAACCATACCATTAATGGTGCTGTAACCGTAGAGCGCTATATAGCAACCGGTCCATCAGCAACGGCGCCCAATCATGCCAAATCATGGCAGTTGCTGGCGATACCAACGCAGGGTCAGACTATTAAACAAGCATGGCAGGAGGGAGCGACGGCTACCAATATATCTTCACCTGCAGCAGGTTCTGCAGGTAATCCGGTAGCAGGCTATGGTACCATGATCACCAGCAATGTAAGTGCTAATGCTGCCAGCCAGCCATCACCCGGTTTTGATGCCTATACATCTCCTGGCCCATCTATGAAAGTGTATAATACACTTACAAATGGTTACGATGGCCCTCTTAATACCAATACCACTCCTATATACAATCAGAAAGGATATTTTGTATTCGTAAGAGGCGACAGGTCAGTAACAGCCTATAACCAGTCTGCAAGTCCGACTATCTTACGTACAAAGGGTACTTTGTTTACACCGGCAAATTTACCTCCGGTAACATCCATAGGAAATACCCTGTTTGAGTCAATAGGCAACCCTTATGCGGCGCCAATAGACATGAGGAATATTACGAAAACATCCGGAGTTGCAGAGTTCATCCAGGTATGGGATCCAAGAGTGGGCGGAAGTTATAACTACGGAGCTTTTGTTACCTTCCAGCTTAATGCAGCCAGAACCGATTATGTGGTGGGTACAAACGGAGGAGCCAGCTATCCTGCAAATGGAGCTATCTTCAACTATCTGCAAAGTGGTCAGGCCTTCATAATGCAAACCGCTCCTGGAATGACTGGTACGGTAAGCTTCAACGAAGCCTGTAAGGCGGGCAATATTGCCTTACCGGGAACAGGCATATTCACCAGAGGAGCTTCTGGTGGTGGAACAGCTACATCCGGAAGCACCTTACGCACGGGCATATATACAGTAAATGCTGATAGCACTACTGGTGAGCTGCTCGATGGTGTGTTAGATGAATTTGGTGATACTTACAGCAACGGTGTAGATGGTCTGGATGCAAGAAAGTCAATGAACACAGGAGAAAACCTGTCCATTAAAACAGGAGGTAAGCTGTTGGTAATAGAAAGAAGGCATACTGTTGTTGACAACGATACCATCTTCCTGAACCTTACTAATGTAAGAGTGCAGCAGTACCGTTATCATTTTGATGCACAGAATTTGAATACAGTAGCAGCAGGCTATGTGGTAGATAACTACACTAACACCCGCACGCCATTAAATCTTAATGGTGGCACAGATGTTACCTTTAATATAATTAATGTGCCGGGTGCGTATGCAGCCAACCGGTTTATGATCGTGTTCAGTCCGCTGAAAGTGTTACCGGTAACGTTCACTTCCATTAAAGCCTATAAGCAGGATAAGAACATAGAGGTAGAATGGAGAGTAAGCAATGAAAGTAACATCAAAGAATACCAGGCAGAAAAGTCAGTGAATGGAATAGACTTTACCACCCTGTCAGTAGTAAAGCCAACCAACAACAATGGCGGCTCGGCAGTGTATGTACAGCCCGATACCAAACCGGTAACAGGAGACAACTATTATCGTATCAGGAGCATAGATATGAACGGCGCCATAAGCTACACTACTATAGTGAAAGTGCAGATAGCAGATAGCAGGCAGGATATTAATATCTATCCAAACCCGATCACCGATGGTCAGATACACCTGCAGTTCCTCAATGAGCCGGTAGGTAAATACGGCTTAAGATTGCTGAACAGTTTAGGGCAGGTGATTTTGGCTAAGCAGGTCACTCATGCAGATGGAACTACAACAGATCTGATACGCTGGAACTTCAACCTTGCACATGGCATGTACAAGCTGGAGATAACTAAGCCTGATAATTCATTGAAAATAATAAATGTAATGTATTAACACCCTTTAAATGAAAGACTAAAAACCGGTTTCCAGGAACCGGTTTTTTTATTTTATTCAGCAGTGAGCAATAAGGCGACGCTGACCGGATTAGCTATGTATAATGCATTTTTCATTACTTTACGATTTAAATTTTTTAACAAATTTTTTAATTCAGTAATTTACTGCTACATTGCACTTCTTTTACATTCCATCCTCCTTTGAATCTTCATACTCTAATCCTTAGTACAGTTTAGTATAACTCTGTATTCGCATCCTATTCAAAGCTGCCTTAGAAATTCTTCATATCCTGTAATGTCTATGTACTCCGCTTCTACCAATAATCATTACTATGAATAAAATTTTTACGCTGCCTGCGACAATAAAAAAATCTGCAATCGCTTTTCTGGCGGTTTTGTTTTGTTTAATTATGAACAGTGAAATGGGATTTGGGCAAGTTTATACTGAAAACTTTAATGAAAACTGGACCGGTGCTACGGCTCAAAGCCCGGCACCGACAGTAAATGGTTGGACGAGTAATCGTCCGGCAGGGAGCGCAAACGCCTGGCATAGAAATGATTATATAACCAATTGGGCGTCTGGTAACGGTAGCCCATCTGCTAATGGATATACTGGCGCAGCGGGTGATTATTATGCCAGATTCCACACTTACGACATTGCCTCAGGTACTTCTTCATATATCAATTCACCAAGTATTAATTTATCTACATATAGCTCATGCACTCTTACGTTTTATTACATTAATCCAGGAGGAGGCGATGTAATGAATTTAAGTTTCTCAAATGATGGGGGCTCAACTTTTACATTAATAGGAAGTGCAACAACTCAATCTAGCTGGACACAATACAGTGTAATTATACCTGCTGCTTATTTAGGGCCTACTTTCCAGATGAAGTTTAATTCAACTAGTGATAATGGAACAAGTGACATTGGGGTAGATCAGATTGTAATTTCTGCGATTACAACTAATGCTATAACTGGTTCTCCCTTTTGTCAAGGTAGCTCTGTTGCGGTACCTTTTAATGCAAACGGTATTTTTAATTCAGGTAACGTCTTTACAGCACAATTATCAAATGCTGCTGGTTCTTTTGTTGCGCCAGTTACTATCGGCACATTAACAAGTTCTTCTTCTGGCTCGTTAAATATTTCAGCTACTATTCCTGCAGGTGCAGGAGCTGGTGCAGGTTATAGAATTAGAATAATTTCAAGCAATCCTGTAGTTACTGGTTCGGATAATGGAGCTAATATAACAATTAACAATCCGGCTGCGCCAACTGCAAATTCTCAATCGTTTTGCCAGATAAATAATCCAACGGTTGCAAATCTTACAACTACATCAGGAAGTGGTATTCAATGGTACACCGCATCAAGCGGCGGCAGCGCATTAGCAACAGGAACTACTTTGGTTACCGGAACATATTACGCATCACAAACTGTTTCAGGTTGTGAAGGCACTGCAAGGGTAGCCGTAAGTGTAACTATAAGCAATCCGGCTGCGCCAACTGCAAATTCTCAATCGTTTTGCCAGATAAATAATCCAACGGTTGCAAATCTTACAACTACATCGGGAACTGGAATAAAATGGTATACCGCATCAAGCGGGGGCAGCGCATTAGCAGCAGGAACTGCTTTAGTTACCGGAACATATTATGCATCACAAACAGTTTCAGGTTGTGAAGGCACTGCAAGGATAGCCGTAAGTGTAACTGTAAGCAATCCGGCTGCGCCAACTGCAAATTCTCAATCGTTTTGCCAGATAAATAATCCAACGGTTGCAAATCTTACAACAACATCAGGAACTGCAATAAAATGGTACACCGCATCAACCGGCGGCGCGGCATTAGCTAGTACAGCAGCTCTGGCAACCGGAACTTATTATGCCTCACAAACTGTAGGCATTTGTGAAAGCGCAACAAGATTTGCAGTAAATGTAACGGTTGGTAATCCGGCAGCACCGACAGGTTCTACATCACAATCATTTTGTACAATCAATAACCCGACGGTTGCAAATCTTACTGCAACAGGTACTGCAATACAATGGTATGCTGCTGCCACAGGCGGAACAGCGCTGGCAAGTACAACAGCTTTATCAACCGCAACATATTATGCTTCGCAAACTTTATCAGGTTGTGAAAGCGCAACAAGATTTGCAGTAAATGTAACGGTTGGTAATCCGGCAGCACCAACAGGTTCTGCTGCACAATCATTTTGTACGATCAATAACCCGACGGTTGCAAATCTTACTGCAACAGGTACTGCAATACAATGGTATGCTGCTGCCACAGGCGGAACAGCGCTGGCAAGTACAACAGCTTTATCAACCGCAACATATTATGCTTCGCAAACTTTATCAGGTTGTGAAAGCGCAACAAGATTTGCAGTAAATGTAACGGTTGGTAATCCGGCAGCACCAACAGGTTCTGCTGCACAATCATTTTGTACGATCAATAACCCGACGGTTGCAAATCTTACTGCAACAGGTACTGCAATACAATGGTATGCTGCTGCCACAGGCGGAACAGCGCTGGCAAGTACAACAGCTTTATCAACCGCAACATATTATGCTTCGCAAACTTTATCAGGTTGTGAAAGCGCAACAAGATTTGCAGTAAATGTAACAGTAGGTAATCCGGCAGCACCAACAGGCGCGGGTTCTCAGCCATTTTGTACTATTAATAATCCCACATTAGCAAGTATAAATGTTACGGGTACAGCTGTATTATGGTATACGACCTCAACAGGAGGAACAGCCATCGCGAACACAACACCGCTTGTAAATGGTACAACTTATTATGTTTCGCAAACTGTATCAGGTTGCGAAAGTGCAACAAGATTAGCCGTTTCAGTTACAGTAGGCAACCCATCTGCACCGACCGGTACAGCAACACA
Source organism: Hanamia sp. (assembly GCA_965276925.1). GTDB lineage: Bacteria > Bacteroidota > Bacteroidia > Chitinophagales > Chitinophagaceae > Ginsengibacter. Next base: position 3,516,672 of record OZ255711.1, on the reverse strand, counting down.
AATATTCTGTTCAAGCAGTAATCCTACAGTAGCAAACCTTGCTGCAACTGGATCAAACATACAATGGTATAGCGCTGCAACAGGCGGAACGGCTTTAGCCGCTGGTACAGGGCTCGTTGACGGAACGCATTATTATGCATCACAAACTCCTAGTTCCTGCGAAAGTGCAACCAGGTTTGATGTAACCGCCACCGTATATCAGCCACCTTTTATTACAAATAACCCAACTCCGGCTTCCTCTACTCTTTGTACAAATGGAAGCATAAACTATACAGTCACAGCAACAGGTTCCAATCTTAGTTACCAGTGGTTATTTAACGGCAATCCTATAAGCAACGGCGGGGATTTTTTAGGTGCCAATACTGCTACGTTGCAAATAACCGGCGCCGACCCGACTGATGCTGGTAATTATTCAGTTGTAGTATCCGGTTCATCACCATGTACTTCCGTAACTTCTACACCTGTTTCTTTAACAGTAAATCAAAATATTACTTTCAGTACGCAGCCTGCCTCAAATACAGCGCTTTGTCTGGGACAAACCTTTACAATTTCAGCCACTATTTCTTCGGGAACCGTTACCACTTTTCAGTGGTATAAAAACGGATCTCCTTATACAGCTGTCCCTGGTACTGTCTCTGGGAATACCTATACGCTTTCTATACCTGGAATATCAGCAACAGATGCAGGCTCATACAAGTTATTCGTTGATGACGGAACGGGTACAGGTTGTCCGTCAGCTTTTTCAGGTACTGCAGTATTAAGTGTTAATAACAGCACCACCACGACTAATCCACTAGCCACTCAAACAGTTTGTCAAAATACAACGCCTACTAACTTATCTGTTACCGGAGCGGGAACAGGACCTTTAGGTTATCAATGGTATAGCAATACAGCTAATAATAATACAACCGGTACTATTATTTCGGGGGCGACTACTTCGAGCTATACACCGCCAACTGTTACAGCAGCTACAACTTATTATTATGTTATTGTAACTGGAACCTGTTACAGTGCTACCTCAGCTACAGCTACAGTAACCGTAAACCCAACACCGGTGGTTACCACTGTTAATACAGCTACAACCTGTAGCGGTATAAGTTCCAACATCAGTTTAACAGCATCAACACCAAGCACATTTACATGGACGATAGGCACCGTCACAGGAAGTATAACCGGCGCCAGTGCAGGATCAGGCGCAACCATCAACCAGGTACTGACTGATCCGAGCAATTCGGTATCAGGAACAGTACAATACATTGTTACACCAACAGCAACAACAGGCGCATGTCCCGGTTCACCTTATACCATTACAGTAACGGTTAATCCAACACCGGTAGTCACTACTGCAAATAATAAAACAATTTGTAATAATACCAGTACAAATATTAGTTTAACCTCAAGTACATCAGGCACATTTACCTGGACTATCGGCACCATCACAGGCGGCATAACAGGCGCCAGTGCGGGTTCAGGCGCAACCATCAGCCAGACACTTACTGACCCCAGCAACTCGGCATCAGGAACGGTACAATACATTGTTACACCAACAGCAACAACAGGATCATGTCCCGGTGCACCGTATACTATAACAGTAACCGTAAACCCAACTCCGGTGGTTACCACTGTTAATACAGCTACAACCTGTAGCGGTATAAGTCCCAACATCAGTTTAACAGCATCAACGCCAAGTACATTTACATGGACTATCGGCACAATAACAGGAAGCATCACAGGAGCCAGTGCAGGATCAGGCGCATCCATCAGCCAGGTACTTACTGATCCAAGCAACTCAGCATCAGGAACGGTACAATACATTGTTACACCAACAGCAACAACAGGATCATGTCCCGGTGCACCATATACTATTACAGTAACCGTAAACCCAACACCGGTGGTTACCACTGTTAATACAGCTACAACCTGTAGCGGTATAAGTTCCAACATCAGTTTAACAGCATCAACACCAAGCACATTTACATGGACGATAGGCACCGTCACAGGAAGTATAACCGGCGCCAGTGCAGGATCAGGCGCAACCATCAACCAGGTACTGACTGATCCGAGCAATTCGGTATCAGGAACAGTACAATACATTGTTACACCAACAGCAACAACAGGCGCATGTCCCGGTTCACCTTATACCATTACAGTAACGGTTAATCCAACACCGGTAGTCACTACTGCAAATAATAAAACAATTTGTAATAATACCAGTACAAATATTAGTTTAACCTCAAGTACATCAGGCACATTTACCTGGACTATCGGCACCATCACAGGCGGCATAACAGGCGCCAGTGCAGGTTCTGGATCTACCATAAATCAAAATTTAAATAATCCTGGCGCAAGCACCGCAGGCACAGTACAATATATAGTAACACCAACAGCTACAACCGGTTCATGCCCGGGATCACCTTACACAATTACAGTTAGTGTAAATCCTACGCCAACAGCAACAATCAGTGGTAGCACAACTGTTTGTCAAAATTCAACATTCCCAACTGTAACGTTTGCCAATCCCCAGGCCATACCTGTGACTGTTGTGTATAATGTAAATGGAGGTGCAAACCAAAGTTTAAATATAAATGCTAGTGGTACCTTTAGTGGTACAGTGTCGACAACTAATCCTGGAACAATTACTGTAAACTTGGTAAGTGTTGCATACCAATCCGGACCTTCTTGTTCAAACCCTGTCAGTGGTTCCGCAATAGTAGTTGTTCGTCCAACTCCAACCGCTACTATCAGCGGTACAGATACTGTTTGTCAAAACTCGCCATCTCAGACTGTAACCTTTACAAACCCTCAAACCTTACCGGAAACAATTACTTATAATATTAATGGCGGAACAAATACCAATATTAACGTTGCAGCCAATTCAACTGCAACGGTGCTTGCTCCGGCTACAACAGCAGGCATATATAATTACAATCTGGTAAGTGTGGTTTATCAAACTGCGCCAACCTGTTCTAATACAATTTCAGGAACTGCTACTATCACAGTATCGGCAATCCCTTCAGGCTCAATTGCAGTAACAGAAAATTCAGGTGCTCATCCAAATGACAATATAATTTGTCAGGGTGACGCCGTAACCTTTACTGCTCCCAATGGAGGTACCGGAGCATCTTACACCTGGAAGGTAAATGGAACTACAGTACAAGGTCCTAATACGGATAATACATATAGCACTACTACTCTTGCTAATTCGCAATCAGTAACCGTAGATGTAGCAAATACCAATAACTGTGGAGTTACATTTACAGCTCCGGGCGTAACGGTAAACCCTTTACCGGTTCCAACGCTATCGGCTAATAAAACTTCTATTTGTCCTGGTACTAATGTAACCTTTACAGCGACCGGCGGCTCAACCTATAATTTTAAAGTAAACGGATCTTCAGTTCAAAGCGGGTCTTCAAACACCTATAGCACCACAGGTTTGGCTACAGGCATTGATTCAATAACAGTAGATGTAACCAACTCAAATGGTTGTGTGGCGACCTCAGCAGCAGTGAAAGATACGGTAAACGCATTGCCATCAGGTACCTTAAATGCAACTGAAAACTCAGGAACACCAAATGATAATAAAATCTGTGCAGGAAGTAGTGTAACTTTTACAGCCACGTCTGGCTTTACCACCTATAATTTTAAAATAAATGGTGTGTCTGTAGTAAGTGGTTCATCCAATATATATTCCACCACCGCATTAACTAACGGACAAGTAGTAAGTGTTGACGTTACTAACGCTAGTGGTTGTACAGCTACATTTGGGCCACCGCAGTCAATAACTGTATATGCAATCCCTGCTGGGTCCATAGTTATAACAGAAAATTCCGGTGCACCAAATGACAGCACTATTTGTCCGGGATCTTCAGTAACCTTTACTGCCACAGCAGGATATAGTAACTATGCTTTTTATCTGAATGGTACAGGTTCTCCTTTATATAGCGGGTCTTCCAATGTTTATTCAACTACTTCTCTTGCAAATGGCAGCTATGTAACGGCAACAGTATCCAATACTAATGGCTGTTCAGCAACCTTTACATCTAATAAAGTAACTGTTGTTCCGGTTCCAACGGGAACTTTAACTGCATCCGCTAATCCTGTTTGCAAAAACACTAATGTGGATTTCACAGCGACATCCGGATTTACAAATTATAATTTTAAGGTAAACGGTACTTCAGTTCAGAACGGTAATTCTAATGTATATAGTTCAACAGGTATAAATAACGGAGATGTAGTCACAGTAGATGTATCCAACACCCAGACATGCGTGGCTACGTTTAATTCAGTTACGATGTCAGTAAATGCCTTGCCAATGGGCACACTTACCCCGGTAGAAAACTCCGGTACTTCGGCTAATGACGGTAAAATATGCACCGGTGCAACCATAGTTTTCACTGCCACCCCGGGATTTAATAATTATAATTTTAAAATAAATAATATCACTGCCCCGGGCGGCTTCGGCACATCAAATACGTATAGCACCAGCTCATTAAATAATGGAGATATCGTAACAGTAGAAGTGACCAATGGAACAGGATGTGTAGGCACACTAAGCAATCCGAAGGATACCATATCTGTATACACTTATACCACAGTAGCAGCTATTAGCGGAGCTTCCGCTGTATGTGCCAATGCAAGTATCACGCTTACAGACGCAAGTACCAGCACTACCAATGTATGGAGCAGCAGCGATAATACCATCGCAACAGTGAATGCTTCTACCGGTGTGGTAACCGGTGTGGCTACAGGTACCGTTACCATATCTTATACTTTAACCAATAACAATGGATGCAGCAGTGTAGCTACCAAAAATATAACGGTATATGCAGTCCCCGTGGTAAATACGATTAGCGGCCCTTCGCAGGTATGTAAAGGCAGCACAATTACTCTTACAGAAACCACCACCGGAGGTACATGGAGCAGCAGCGATAATACCCTCGCAACTGTTAATAACAGCGGCTTGGTTACAGGTATATCAGCTGGAACGGTAGTAATAAGTTATTCCGTAACAAACAGCAACAGCTGTACTACGGTTGCTACCCAAAATGTAACCATAAATGCAGTGCCGGTTGCAGCAGCTATTGCACCTGCTGCGCCGCATTCTGTATGCGCCGGGTTATCAATACAGCTTTCCGATGCTACAGGCGGTGGCACCTGGAGCAGTGATAATACCATAGCGGCAACAGTTGATAATACAGGTAAAGTAACAGGTATAGCTGGTAATGGTACTATTACAGTTAATATAAGCTACACGGTAACTAATGCAAGCAATTGTACAACAACTGTAACAACGCCAGTTACCGTTTACGACATTCCGGTGCCAACACTTACAGGGCCTAACCCAATCTGTCCGAATGCAACAGATACGTACACTACCGAGGCCGGCCAGTTTAATTACCAATGGACAGTTACCGGCGGCACAATAAATTCGGGTGGCACTACTACTGATAATACAATAACCGTTACCTGGAATCAGCCGGGCACAAGAACTATTTATGTAAATTATGCTAACGCCAACGGTTGCACAGGTGCCACATCCGCAACGTTGACAACCAGTACAGGTACAGTACCAACAGTTACCGGTCCTAATGTGGTTTGTATGAACTCCCCAGGAAATGTTTATATCACCCAAAGTGGGCAAACCAACTATACCTGGACACCATCTGCAGGCACTATAACAGCCGGAGGGACAGGTACGGATAACACCGCTACGATCACATGGACAACCAGTGGCCAGCAGACTGTCAGTGTTAATTTTACTGATATTAATGGCTGTACACCTGCAACACCAACTATATATCCTGTAACGGTAAGAGCACTGCCAACAGCAACGATCAGCGGCACAACCGCAGTATGCCAGGGAAGCCCAGCACCGAATATAACTTTTACAGGGGCTAACGGTACAGCACCGTATACATTCACTTATACAATAAACGGAGGATCAAGCCAGACAGTTACCACCACATCAGGTAATTCAGTAACGGTGACAGCGCCAACCGGAACAACCGGTACATTCACGTATGCATTGGTAAACATCGCCGGGCAATATTGCTCACAGGCACAGACAGGATCAGCAGTGGTAATGGTAAATCCATTACCAACAGCTACGATTAGTGGAACAACTGCAGTATGCCAGGGAAGTACGGCTCCTAACGTAACCTTTACCGGAGCAGGCGGCACAGCACCTTACACATTTACCTATACAATAAACGGAGGATCAAATCAGACGGTTACCACCACCTCGGGTAACTCAGTAACGATAGCGGTATCAACAGGCAGTGCAGGTACTTACACCTATACATTGGTAAGTGTAGCAGGTCAGTATTGCTCACAGGCGCAAACAGGATCAGCAGTAGTAACGGTACGTGCGTTACCAACAGCAACGATCAGCGGCACAACCGCAGTATGTCAGGGAAGCACAGCACCGAATATAACTTTTACAGGGGCTAACGGTACAGCACCGTATACATTCACTTATACAATAAACGGAGGATCAAGCCAGACAGTTACCACCACATCAGGTAATTCAGTAACGGTGACAGCGCCAACCGGAACAACCGGTACATTCACGTATGCATTGGTAAGTATAGCCGGGCAATATTGCTCACAGGCACAGACAGGATCAGCAGTGGTAATGGTAAATCCATTACCAACAGCTACGATTAGTGGAACAACTGCAGTATGCCAGGGAAGTACGGCTCCTAACGTAACCTTTACCGGAGCAGGCGGCACAGCACCTTACACATTTACCTATACAATAAACGGAGGATCAAATCAGACGGTTACCACCACCTCGGGTAACTCAGTAACGATAGCGGTATCAACAGGCAGTGCAGGTACTTACACCTATACATTGGTAAGTGTAGCAGGTCAGTATTGCTCACAGGCGCAAACAGGATCAGCAGTAGTAACGGTACGTGCGTTACCAACAGCAACGATCAGCGGCACAACCGCAGTATGTCAGGGAAGCACAGCACCGAATATAACTTTTACAGGGGCTAACGGTACAGCACCGTATACATTTACTTATACAATAAACGGAGGATCAAGCCAGACAGTTACCACCACATCAGGTAATTCAGTAACGGTGGCAGCGCCAACCGGAACAACCGGTACATTCTCGTATGCATTGGTAAGTATAGCCGGGCAGTATTGCTCACAGGCACAAACAGGATCAGCAGTGGTAACGGTAAATTCATTGCCAACCGCAACTATCGCCACTAGTGCAGCTAATGTTTGCCAGAATGCAACATCGCCAACAATCACCTTTACAGGAGCAAATGGAACAGCACCTTATACATTTACTTATAAAATAAATTCGGGCTCTAATCAAACAATAAATTCCACGGGTAATACAGCAACAATTTCAGTATCCACTGCAACAGTAACTACTTATACTTACACACTGGTAAGTGTTACCAGCACCGCAGGCTGTTCTCAAAATCAAACCGGCTCAGCATCTGTCACAGTCAATGCACCGCCGCCGGCACCAACTATTACTCCATCAAGTGTTACTATGTGTCAGGGCAGTATACAGTCTTTATATTCCGGCGTAACACCCATAAGTGGTTCTCCGGTATTTTCTTCTGGTAATGTGAATATAGGCATTCCGGATAATAGTTTAACTGGAGCCAATAGTACTATTGCGGTTACAGGCATACCTGCAGGTGCGGTAATAAATACTGTAAGTGTAAACTTCAATGTAACGCATCCTTATGATGGTGACTTAATAATAAACCTGAAAGCTCCGAATTCCAATATTTTGAATCTTGTTGATCAAAAAGGTAGGGGAGGTAATAATTTTACTAATACAACGGTTAATAATACAAGCACAAATCCGTTCCTGACAGGTGGAGGAAATGCGCCTTTTACAGGAACATTTACTCCTGATGCAGACAATACTTCAGGAGCTACAAGTGTAGGAAGTCCAAATGTTACATCATTTTCATCGTTAACAGGTACACCCAATGGAAATTGGATACTAAGTATTATTGATGTTGCCGCTAATGATGTTGGAACACTTAATAACTGGACTATTACTATTAGTTATACCGTTTCCGGCACCCCGCAATCAGTTGTTTGGTCGCCGGCCACAGATTTATTTACTGATGCTGCAGCTACAACTGCATACCTTTCAGGTAACAGTACAGCAGTAGTGTATGCAAAGCCATCTTCTCCTGGTACAAAGACTTATTTGGCCACAGCTACTAATGCGGCTAATTGCAGCACATCTGCTTCCATATCCCTTATGGTAAATCCTTCACCAACGGTTTCAATAACAGCAGATTATTGCGCATTTGCCGGTCAGGTCGTCCTCACTTCAACCTATACGCCTGGTTCCACTATACTCTGGAGTACAGGAAAAACAACCGATACCATTCATGTAGATGTTGCAGGAAATTATAAAGTTACTGCGTCAAATTCCGGAGGCTGCGCAACAACCGCTACTATAAATGTTGCAAATGAATTAGTTATCAATGGAAATTTTGAATCTGGAAATGTCGGCTTTACATCATCATATCCCTACCGGACTGGAGCTGGCAGTCTTAATAACCCGCCAGGTTACGCAGTTGATACTGCTGCAAACTATTATGGCCCATCCTTTTTATGGGGTAAAGATCATACCACTGGCCATGGTAAATTTATGATGGTAAATGGAGCAGCAGGTCCAAATTATCAAATATGGCAGGAAACGTTAAATGTTCTTCCAAATACAACTTACTATTTTTCCGCATGGGGATTGGAATTGGACAATTTGCCAAGTCCTCCAACTCCTGCCGCAGCTAATTTGCAATTTAATGTGAACGGAGCACAGGTTGGAACTCAGGCAAATCTGCCCAGGCCTCCTGCTAATATTAATAGTGACTCAGCTAACCATCAATGGGTAAGATTTTATGGGTCTTGGACTTCAGGGCCAACTACCACCAGTGCTATCGTTTCTATTACTGATCTTCAGGGTGCTGTGTATGGTAATAATTTTGGATTGGACGATATATCATTCGGTACCTTATCTACCTTTGTTGATCTCGTTTCAGCAGCAGGCACCGATGCGCAGACAGTCTGTGTTAACAATGCCATTACTAATATTGTATATTCAGCAGGTAGCAGTGCGTCACAGCCAACGATTACGGCGTTGCCTCCGGGTATTACCTCATCATGGAACGGGGTAAACTTGACCATAAGCGGAACGCCAACCGTTGCCGGTAATTATTCTTATACCATAACTACTACCGGTAGTTGCCAGCCGGCTTCTGCCAGTGGCACTATAACGGTTCAGGGGCAAAAGCTTACAGTTTCTTCAGGTAGCGCCTCGCAAACCGTATGTGTAAATACTTCAATTGCTAATATAGTTTATACATTAAGCGGCACAGCAACAGGGGCAACCGTTAAAGGCTTGCCACCCGGAGTTTCAGGAACTTTAAGCGGTACCACATATACTATTAGTGGTACACCAACAGTTGCAGGTATATTTAAAGACACCGTAATTTCTACAGGAACCTGTAAGGCAGATACTGCTTTCGGAACTATTACGGTACAAAACCAGACCATTACCCTTACCAGCGGAAGTTCTAACCAGTCAGTGTGCATTAACAATGGTATTACCAGTGTTATTTATACGCTGGGAGGTTCTGCGACCGGCGCCTCTGTTACTTCGGGGGCACTGCCTGCAGGAGTTACAGCAAATGTAAGCGGCACTTCATTTATAATTAGTGGCACGCCAACTGCAACCGGAACTTTTATAGCTACTATTACCACTTCCGGCACCTGCAGCCAGGTTGCCGTTGTAAAAGATACGATAACCGTTAATCCTAATGCAATCATTACACTTGCGTCCGGTTCAGGCACACTTACTACTTGTGATAGCACGGCCATCACTCCGGTAATGTTTACGATTGGTGGTAGTGCAACAAGTGCTTCCATAACCTCCGGCTCTTTACCTGCGGGCGTTACAGGAAATTATAGCAGTGGTTCATTTACCATTAGTGGCACCCCTACCGCCAGCGGTACTTTTAATTATACCATAACTGCTACTGGCAGCTGTGGGCCAGTTACGTATTCCGGTTCCATAACAGTGCAAAAAACTGCTATAACATTAACTTCCGGAACGGCATCACCAACCGTGTGCCTGGGTGGAACATTTACTAGCATTGTATTTACTGTAAGTGGCGGAGCAACAGGAGTTACAATGTCCGGCGCATTTCCGGCAGGCGTTACAGGCTCTTACAATAGCGGTGCAGGCACCTATACCATAAGCAGTCCGGGAGCTTCACAAACGGGATCCTTTGCCTATACGCTTACTGCAACCGGTGGCTGTACTTCAAATGCATCTGTAACCGGAACTATTACCGTAAATAACGGATCAGTTGGAGGTACCGTTACGCCTACAATTCCTTCTATATGCAGCGGAAGCGGTGGAGTACTAAATCTTACAGGCAATACAGGCAGTGTTGTTCGCTGGGAAACTTCAGTTAACGGAGGTTCATCATGGACAATAATTGCTAATACAACAACAACACTCAGTTATACAGCGATCACAGTACCAACCCAATACAGGGTATTGGTAAAAAGCGGAACCTGCTCAGGTGTATACTCTTCAGTAGCAAGTGTAAATATTCATAACTATTGGACAGGAGGCACCAGCACTGACTGGAATACAGCTTCTAACTGGAGCGATAACCAGGTACCGTCCACCTCTTGTCCGGACGTATACATCCAGGCAGGAACCTACCAGCCTGTTCTTGCAAGCGGAACGGCCACTATCACCAACCTTCATATTCAGGCAGGCGGCAACCTAACCGTTAATGGGGCAGGCGTATTGCAGATAGGCGGAAACATTAGCAACGCAGGCACATTCAACGTAGCCGTTGGCACCGTAGAGTTAAATGGAACCTCCGCTCAAAGCATAGCCTCAGGAACCTTTACCGGCAATGCAATAGGTAATTTAATTATCAGCAATTCCGCTGGGGTAAACGTAACGGGGACGCTCAATGTCTTCACTTCACTTACCTATAACAAATCAGGAGCGGTATTAAATACGAACGGCAACCTTACCTTAAAATCAACCATAACCCAGACAGCGTGGATAGGCGATATGACTAACCATACCATTAATGGTGCTGTAACCGTAGAGCGCTATATAGCAACCGGTCCATCAGCAACGGCGCCCAATCATGCCAAATCATGGCAGTTGCTGGCGATACCAACGCAGGGTCAGACTATTAAACAAGCATGGCAGGAGGGAGCGACGGCTACCAATATATCTTCACCTGCAGCAGGTTCTGCAGGTAATCCGGTAGCAGGCTATGGTACCATGATCACCAGCAATGTAAGTGCTAATGCTGCCAGCCAGCCATCACCCGGTTTTGATGCCTATACATCTCCTGGCCCATCTATGAAAGTGTATAATACACTTACAAATGGTTACGATGGCCCTCTTAATACCAATACCACTCCTATATACAATCAGAAAGGATATTTTGTATTCGTAAGAGGCGACAGGTCAGTAACAGCCTATAACCAGTCTGCAAGTCCGACTATCTTACGTACAAAGGGTACTTTGTTTACACCGGCAAATTTACCTCCGGTAACATCCATAGGAAATACCCTGTTTGAGTCAATAGGCAACCCTTATGCGGCGCCAATAGACATGAGGAATATTACGAAAACATCCGGAGTTGCAGAGTTCATCCAGGTATGGGATCCAAGAGTGGGCGGAAGTTATAACTACGGAGCTTTTGTTACCTTCCAGCTTAATGCAGCCAGAACCGATTATGTGGTGGGTACAAACGGAGGAGCCAGCTATCCTGCAAATGGAGCTATCTTCAACTATCTGCAAAGTGGTCAGGCCTTCATAATGCAAACCGCTCCTGGAATGACTGGTACGGTAAGCTTCAACGAAGCCTGTAAGGCGGGCAATATTGCCTTACCGGGAACAGGCATATTCACCAGAGGAGCTTCTGGTGGTGGAACAGCTACATCCGGAAGCACCTTACGCACGGGCATATATACAGTAAATGCTGATAGCACTACTGGTGAGCTGCTCGATGGTGTGTTAGATGAATTTGGTGATACTTACAGCAACGGTGTAGATGGTCTGGATGCAAGAAAGTCAATGAACACAGGAGAAAACCTGTCCATTAAAACAGGAGGTAAGCTGTTGGTAATAGAAAGAAGGCATACTGTTGTTGACAACGATACCATCTTCCTGAACCTTACTAATGTAAGAGTGCAGCAGTACCGTTATCATTTTGATGCACAGAATTTGAATACAGTAGCAGCAGGCTATGTGGTAGATAACTACACTAACACCCGCACGCCATTAAATCTTAATGGTGGCACAGATGTTACCTTTAATATAATTAATGTGCCGGGTGCGTATGCAGCCAACCGGTTTATGATCGTGTTCAGTCCGCTGAAAGTGTTACCGGTAACGTTCACTTCCATTAAAGCCTATAAGCAGGATAAGAACATAGAGGTAGAATGGAGAGTAAGCAATGAAAGTAACATCAAAGAATACCAGGCAGAAAAGTCAGTGAATGGAATAGACTTTACCACCCTGTCAGTAGTAAAGCCAACCAACAACAATGGCGGCTCGGCAGTGTATGTACAGCCCGATACCAAACCGGTAACAGGAGACAACTATTATCGTATCAGGAGCATAGATATGAACGGCGCCATAAGCTACACTACTATAGTGAAAGTGCAGATAGCAGATAGCAGGCAGGATATTAATATCTATCCAAACCCGATCACCGATGGTCAGATACACCTGCAGTTCCTCAATGAGCCGGTAGGTAAATACGGCTTAAGATTGCTGAACAGTTTAGGGCAGGTGATTTTGTCTAAGCAGGTCACTCATGCAGATGGAACTACAACAGATCTGATACGCTGGAACTTCAACCTTGCCCACGGCATGTACAAGCTGGAGGTAACCAAACCTGATGGAAGTATAAAGATTATTAACGTACTATACTAGCAGTAACCTGTTAGTTTCTATGATCAACTTGTAAAGCCCGGGATAAGCCCCGGGCTTTTAATTATATCACTTTTGCGGAAATAGCCTTCCATAATAATGCAGTATCAATTATTAATGGGCATTGAGCAATTAATTGCGAAGTATCAGCGTTATTACATCGCACTTGCTTCACTGATAGCCTTTGTATAGTGCAGAAAAAAATATTGTAAAACAAGTAAAAGGTCACAATCTAAGTGTATGCCGCAGGTAAAAAATTTACGTTTTTCAGGAAGAGTAGGGCCTGTAATATTTTATTTTGTAGGTGATAAATGCTATGCAAGATCCGTTCCCGGGCATGTAAAACAAACACCAAATACCAAGAGAAGAAGCAGCAATTTTGGAATAGCCGCAAGAGCAGGAAAAGCCCTTAGAAGCGGATTACTGCCTGTGCTTAGATTACCAGGCAACAGAAGTATGCAGGTAAAGTTTTCAGGAGCTATAGCAAGGTGGCTTGCTTTACAAACACCTGCGGCAGTGCTTCCTTCAGAAGATATAGGCAGCTTATACAAATTTACTTTTTACGGAAGCTTTTCATTCAATGAAATATTCCGTGTACCCATTAGCATAACAAGAAAAGGCGATACTCTTATTGAAATTAACTTGCCTGAATTTATTCCCGCAGAAAGCGCAAGGGGGCCTGCCGGAACAGTATCTGTAGAATGTACATTTGTTGCGACTTCATGTATATTGGAATCTGGCATGGCCAAAGGCAGCGGCGTGAGTACGCTTCACTTACCCTATAATAGTATTTCGATACCTGCCCAAACTATACAGCTCCCTTTTGTGCAGGCGAAAGGCGACATAATTATAATAGCTGCCAGCATTAACTTTATGGTTATGAATAACGGAAGTGTTCAATCATACGATGATCCCAGATACCAGTCAGGGTCTGTTTTAAAAAGTTATTATTTATAATTTCTATCAGCCATACTTCTAATAACTTTCGCTGAGATTATACTGATATTTTAAATTAGGGAAAATAAAAAATAACTCTAACCATCCAATGGACATGCAATTCAAGATGGTTGAATCAACATTTCCTTGAAAAACTTTGTAAGCTGCAATTAGGGGGTAAAGCAATGTATTTCATTACCTGCTTTTAAGTAAAACAGCATAGCTGTCTGGGAGTAATAATTTTTTATTTGCAAAATAAACAAAGAAACAATCTTCTTTCTTCAATAAAGTTTTCACTAAATCTTTTGATTTGAGTTAAAATACCAGTATATTGCGTCCTTATCTCATCCATCCTCCTTTGAATTCATTTCTCTAATCCTTCAGGTTATAGTATCTCTTGTAAAAGCAGGTATCTCAGTAAAATTTAATTCTGCTGATGTATCTTGCCGGAACTATCAAGAAAATTGATCCGACTTCCTTTGAATTATGCATTGAAATCTGGGGCATTTCTATTTCTATCCATACCTATAAAGAGCATATCCTTCAGCTTCCTTTGATTATTATTTATTATAACAGAATTATACATCATTAAATTGATATAGGTATGAATACAGTTCTACGCTACTGCCAAAGCAATGCTTCCTCAGTTATTACAGGCAATTTATTTTCTTATAAAGTAAAAGGTTTAATGAGAAAGATATTTGTGCTAGTTATGTTATTTGCATTGATAGGGGTGAAGGGTTGGGGACAAACAGCAACTTTTAGTTACAGTACTTCAGGTAATCAAAGTTTTACAGTTCCGGCAAATGTTTACAGTTTAACAATTAAAATGTGGGGAGCAGGTGGAGCGGGAGGTTATTATGGAATTGGTGGCACAGGTTCTTTTGTGACGGGAACACTTGCTGTAGCTCCGGGTCAAGTTTTGACAATAGTTGTAGGACAAGGAGGTATAGTTCCAACTTCTCTTGCAAGCACTACAACTTTAAGTTATGGTGGTGGTGGTGGTGGTGGATATGTTGCTACGTATACTGGTGGTGGTGGTGGCGGCAGATCTGCAATTATAAATTCTAGTTCTGTTGAACTCGCTACGGCCGGTGGTGGCGGCGGCGGCGGCGGCGATGCAAATAATTATTTTCCCTCAGGCGGGGGAGGGGGTGCTTTGAGTGGTATTGATGGATCAAACGGTGCTGGAGGAACTTATGCTGGTTTATTAGGAACAACATCTGGCGGAGGAGCTGCAGGTAGTGGATCAACGGGTACTGCGCCTACAGCAGGAACTTCTTTTGCAGGTGGAAGCGGTGGCATATCCAGCTATTGTGGTGGTGGAGGTGGTGGTGGGTATTTTGGTGGCGGGGGTGGTTCAGGCAATACTAACTTTAAAAGAATTGGCGGCGGCGGCGGCGGCGCCTCTTATGTAGGTGGGACCGGATTTTCTGGAACTATCACTGCGGGAACTACTGGAAGTAATAATACTGGCGGAACAAATACAGCAGTTCCCGGAAATACCGACGCTAATTATCCTACTACTCCTGCGAATGTGGGAGTTGGAGGTACTTATACTCCTGCTGCTGGTGGAAACGGATATATCTATATAAGTTATGTTGTTCAAACGAATTATTACTCGAAATCTACTGGAAACCTTGATGTTTTATCGACTTGGGGCACTAACACAGATGGTTCAGGTACTGCACCAACAAGTTTCACCACCGCAGGTCAAACCTTTAATATTCGCAATAATGCTGCGCCAACAATTGGGGCTGCGTGGACAGTTTCAGGTACTTCTTCAAGTGTTGTTTTGGGTGATGGAACCAACCCAGTTAATTTTACAGTCCCCGCGACTTTCGCATTTACAGGCACTTTAAATGTTTCAAATAATGCAACATTTACAGATGCAAATGCTACAGTACCAACTTTTGGAACTATTAATGCTAACAGCACAATAAATTTTGCTTCAACTTCTGCACAAACGATTCCCGCAAAATCATTTGGTAATTTAACGTCAAGCAGTACAGGTGCAAGAACTTTAGCCAGCTCAGCCACCATAGGTGTAGCCGGAGCTTTTACTCCTGGCACCAACGCATACACAATTACAGGAAGCACCATTGATTTTTCATCTGCATCTGCGCAGACAATTCCTTCTTTCAGTTATTATAATTTTACAAATAGTGGTAACGGTGCAAGAACTTTTGCCTCCAGCGGAAATATTAATATTGCAGGTACGACGTTTACACCCGGAACCGGCATTTATACGGTAACGGGAAGTACTGTGCAACTGAATGGAAGCACAGGTTTTGCCCTTACACTTCCTACAGTATCCGCTGGGTATAGTTTTAATACGTTAAGTGTCACTGGGACGGGTTCTTATTCTATACCAGCATCTTCATCAACTCAAACTCTTGCCAATACCTTAAATATTTCGGCCGGTACGTTTATTTTAAATCCAAATACTAATAGTTCAATTGTTAACACCGTTTCTGTAGGTTCTATAAATATTACCGGTGGTATTTTAGATGACCAATCACAGTTAACAGGTACTACAGCTAATCTCCAGGTTAATACCGCCTGGAATCAGACGTCAGGCTTTGTTACAAATACTGGTACCGGTGTAGATAAAATTGTATTTACAGGCGGAGGAAACACTACGTATACCGGTTTAACATCTTCCTCTAGTTTCGATTATTGGTATGCCCAGGTTTCTAATAATACCACAACAACCTTGCAATCTTCTCTGGCAATAAATGGCATAACTGGCACAAATCTGACCATTGATGCTGGTTCTATTTTTAATGCAGGTACTTACGTAACAACTACGAATAGTTCTTCCGGCGCGTTTATTATTTCAGGAACCTTTAAAACTGCCGATCTTGCTGGTTTTTCAGGGACTACTACATCTGCAATAAGCTCAACTAATACCCCAACCATCACAATAAATGCAGCCTCAACCATAGAATATAATGGCGCAGGCGCACAAACTGTAAGCACACGTACAGATTACAGTAATCTAACTTTTGGAGATGCCGTAACACCCACTACTACAAACGCAACGCCAACTGCCGCTTTAACCATCGGTGCATCTGTTTTAATCAATCCAGGTGCTACTTTCACAGGTGGTACCGCTCTAACATACAATGTAGCTGCCAACTGGACTAATAACGGCACATTTACAGTGGGGACGTCAACTATAAACTTAAATGGAACTGCACAAACCATTTCCGGTTCTACTACACCTTCAACTTTTTATAACTTAATACTTGCAGGAAGCGGCGCAAAAACGTTAGGTGTTGCAACATCTGTAACTGGTACTGAAACGATAAACAGTGGGGTAGTAGAAAATTTAGGTACTTACGCTTCAAATGCAAATGCATTAACTTTAAATACTGTAAACCAATCCGCAGGGACTTATGGAGGAACCGGATCGGGGGCTACCTATATATTACCCACTTACTTTGCCGCAAATACAGGTGTCCTTACCGTGGGCACAAGTTCCTGTACACCGGGTAATTGGCTTGGCAATATCAGCACAGATTGGTTCAATGCTAACAACTGGTGCGGTGGCGTGGTGCCCACTTCAACAACAAATGTTGTAATACCATCCGGCACTCCTAATCAGCCTATCATAGGAGGTGCAGGCGCTGTATGTAATAATCTTACTATTAACTCAGGAGCAACACTTACAATCACCGGCACAAATGGTATTAGTGTTTCAGGCAATTGGGCCAATGCAGGTACATTTACTCCTAACTCTTCTATTGTTACTTTTAACTCTTCCGGTTCCCAGACAATTAATAACCTTACACAGGCTTTTTATGCCATCACGCATAGCGGCGCTGGCACTTTGCAGTTGGTTACTAATAACCTGATAGTTTCTAATTCCGTAACCAATTCTGCGGGTACAATAGATATGAACGGTAAAAATGTAACTTCGGGAGATATTAGTGGCTCAGGTACTATAACGAGTAATTTGGCTGCCACAGCTACTTTAACTACCGGCAGTGATAATGCCAGCACTACTTATTCCGGTATCATTTCAAATGGTACCACTATAAGTACTATGATCGTTGCCCTGACTAAAACAGGAACGGGTATCTTAACCTTGCCAGGATTAAGTACTTATTCCGGCGCAACAGTAATAAGTGCAGGTACAATAAGTGCCAATTCACTTGCTAATTCAGGAACTGCAAGTTCTATAGGAACGGGAGCCACCACTCCGGCTATTTCAATCGGCGCAACCGGTGTACTTCAATATACCGGTGCCGGCAGCTCATCCACCAGAGCAATTACTTTAACTGCCAGCGGTGGGACTATTGATGCGTCAGGTGCGGGTGCATTAACATTAAGTGGTGCTATAGGTGGTAATACTTTCGCACTGGTATTAACTGGAACAGGTACCGGCACTGAAAGCGGTATTATTGGTACTACTACAGGTACAGTTACCAAAAATGGTACTGGTATATGGACTTTATCAGGAACCAATACCTACACAGGTGGAACATTACTTAATGCAGGCGTAGTTTCTGTTGGGGCGGATGGCAACCTGGGAAATACCAGTGGTACGCTTACTTTTGCAAACGGGGCTACCTTAACGGTAAATACAGCATTTTCAACTGCTCGTGCAATTTATTTAAATACGGGAGGCGGTACACTTAATCTGGTGCAGCCACTGACTCTTACCGGAACAGTATATAACGGAGGAGGCATTAGCACAGGAGGTAATGATTTATTATTATCAGAACCCAGCAGCACTAATAATTTCGGAACTATAAATATTAATAGCGGACGTGTATTCGTATTTAACAGCGTTTCAAATATTAATGGGTCTACTATTAATGTGGCTATCGGGGGTACACTTGATTTTGGTATCAGCGGAGCAGTAGCTCCAGTCAATACCCTGAATTTTGCGTCTGGTTCCTGCCTGGCTAATAGAGGAAGCGGTGGCACATCTCCAACAGGAACACTTACTGTAAGTGGTGCTACTTTCCCGGCTAGTGGTACGATGATATTTAATAACGATGACCAAGCGACTACAGCTATTGTTGCTTCTAATAATTTCCCGCTTGCAGGTAATATAACCATACAGGTTGGAGGGATTAATACTACAGTAGGTACCGTCACTTTAAGTGGAGTTATAAGTGGTGCTTCTGCTGCCGGACTAACCAAAACCTTAAATGGAATTTTGATACTTACCGGCGCTAATACCTATACAGGTGCAACAACAATCTCTGGAGGTGAATTTAGATTAAATCCTTCTGCCAACTTAAGTATTGCTACTGCAATCGTTCTTAATGGAGGTATCTTAGGTACTACGAATATAACTTCCGGAAGAACAATCACCAGTTCATCAACTTTGCAACTGGCCGCAAGTTCTGCTATTAACCTTGGTTCAAACGTACACACCCTTACCTTTGCTAACAGCAGTGGAGTAACATGGAATAGTGGAACATTAACCATTAATGGCTGGACGGGTACTGCCGGGGCTTCCGGTACTGCAGGTAAAATATTTGTTGGAATCGGGGGATTAAGTGCTGCTCAACTTGCGCAAATAACTTTCACAGGTTACAGTGGAACGCCTGTAATTCTTGCTAGCGGAGAAGTTGTTCCACCCGGACCTACGCTAGTTATATCCGGTACTACCAATAATGGAATTTCTTGCATCGGTACTGCAGCTTCTCCTATAACTTATACTATTACGAATACTGGTGCTGCAGCTTCAGGTTTAACTGTTACATCAAATAATACACAGTTTGTGGTAAGTGCATTAAGTTCTACCTCTATTGCAAATGGAGGATCAGTTACTTTTAAAGTTACTTTTACACCTTCTTCAGCAGGTACACAAAATGCCACGATAACTGTTGCAAGTGCAACATCTAATAGTAATTCGCCTACTATTGCTTTAACGGGTTCAGGTAATTCACTCACTGCTGTTACAGCTAATCCATCAGGTGCTACATATTGTCAGAATGCACCAGCAACAGCATTAACAGTAACAGCAACAGGAACAGGAACATTAACATACCAGTGGTACAGCAATGCAACAAATTCAAACAGCGGTGGAACATTGATCACAGGAGCAACGTCAGCAACCTATACACCATCCACAGCGGCTGCAGGAACAACCTACTATTATGTAACAGTAACAGGCACCTGCGGAACAGCAACATCAAATACTGCGGCTGTGATAGTAAATGCAACGACTACCATTACAGGGCAGCCACTGGCAACACAAACAGATTGCCAGAATGCAACACCGACAAACTTAACAGTAACAGCAACAGGTGCAGGTACATTAACATACCAGTGGTACAACAATGCAACAAATTCAAACAGCGGCGGCACACTAATCAGCGGTGCAACGTCAGCAACATATACACCATCAACAGCAACAGTAGGAACAACATATTACTATGTGATAGTAACAGGCACCTGCGGAACAGCAACATCAAATACTGCTGCTGTGATAGTAAATGCAACGACTACCATTACAGGTCAGCCACTGGCAACACAAACAGATTGTCAGAATGCAACACCGACCAATTTAACCTTAACGGCAACAGGTACAGGAACATTAACGTACCAGTGGTACAGCAATGCAACAAATTCAAACAGTGGCGGCACACTAATCAGCGGTGCAACGTCAGCAACATATACACCATCAACAGCAACAGCAGGAACAACATATTATTATGTGATAGCAACCGGAACATGCGGAACGGCAACATCAACTACTGCAGCAGTGATTGTAAATGCCACAACTGTTATAACAACACAACCAGCAGGTGCTATATATTGCCCTAATGCCACTGCTACGCCTTTATCAGTAGTTGCTGCAGGAGCAGGAACCCTTACGTATCAATGGTATGCTAATACAAGCAACAGTAATACGGGTGGAACATTGATAAGCGGTGCGACAACATCAACATATACTCCCTCAACTGCTGTTACTGGTGCAATTTACTATTATGTAAGTGTTACCGGAACGTGCGGAACTGTTACGTCGAATGCAGCCGGTATTGGTGTTAGACAAGCTACCAACGTTACATCTAACCCAACCGGCGCAACATATTGTCAGAATGCAACAGCAACAGCATTGACAGTAACAGCAACAGGTGCAGGAACATTAACATACCAGTGGTACAGCAATGCAACAAATTCAAACAGCGGCGGCACACTAATCAGCGGAGCAACGTCAGCAACCTATACACCATCCACAGCGGCTGCAGGAACAACCTACTATTATGTAACAGTAACAGGCACCTGCGGAACAGCAACATCAAATACTGCGGCTGTGATAGTAAATGCAACGACTACCATTACAGGGCAGCCACTGGCAACACAAACAGATTGTCAGAATGCAACACCGACAAACTTAACAGTAACAGCAACAGGTGCAGGTACATTAACATACCAGTGGTACAACAATGCAACAAATTCAAACAGCGGCGGCACACTAATCAGCGGTGCAACGTCAGCAACATATACACCATCAACAGCAACAGTAGGAACAACATATTACTATGTGATAGTAACAGGCACCTGCGGAACAGCAACATCAAATACTGCTGCTGTGATAGTAAATGCAACGACTACCATTACAGGTCAGCCACTGGCAACACAAACAGATTGTCAGAATGCAACACCGACCAATTTAACCTTAACGGCAACAGGTACAGGAACATTAACCTACCAGTGGTACAGCAATACAACGAACAGCACAACAGGTGGCACTTTGGTAGCCACAACAGCTACATATATGCCATCAACAGCAACAGCAGGAACAGTTTATTACTATGTAATAGTAACAGGAACTTGCGGAGCAGCTACCAGCAATACAGCACAGGTGAAGGTAAATGCGCCTCCTACAGCAATATTAAGCGGCGGTCCTCAAACTATATGCTTTGGCAACACTGCCAGCCTTACAGTTACTTTAACAGGCACACAGCCTTGGTCAATTGTATATAACAACGGAACTACTAATACAACGGTTAGTGGTATAACAAGCAGCCCGTACACATTAAGTGTATCTCCAACTGCAAACACGACTTATACTCTTGTATCAGTTAGTGATGTTAACGGATGCAGCGGAGGAACTGTCAGTGGCTCAGCTACCATTACTTTCGGCCCTGATACGTGGACAGGTAATGTGAATAATGACTGGAACAACGCAAACAACTGGTCATGCGGCATCACTCCCAATGTAAATAATGATGCGGTAATACCGGTGGTTGGCTCTGGCCACTATCCTACGGTAGGTACATCAGGTACGCCTGCATCTGATCGTAACATTACAGTTAATCCTGGGGCATCCTTGTTCGTAACTAACCAGACTTTGCAGATTTCCGGCGTAATAACCAATAACGGTGTATTCGATGTAAGTTCAGGCACTATCGAATTAAATGGCTCAACAACTCAGAACATATACAGTGGTACCTTTACCGGCAACAAGATCGAAAACCTGATTATCAGTAACAATGTTACACTTAACGGGGCAGATTCACTTTCTGGTGTGTTATCATTTGGTTCAACAAATAAAACATTTACCACCAATGATAGCCTCACCCTCAGATCGGGGCCTCTGGCCACAGCAGCAGTAGATGTCATTGGTTCTTCAAATGCTATTACCGGCAATGTAACCGTAGAGCGGTATATTGCCACCGGCTCAGCGCCCAATCATGCAAAAGGTTGGCAGCTGCTGGCTATACCAACCAGTGGTAGTACGTATAATAACGGGCAGTCAATAAAAGATGCCTGGCAGGAAGGGGCATCGGTTACTGACGTGGGTAATAACACTCCAGGCTCTGCAGGTAATCCGCATCCGGGCTATGGCACCATGATAACCAGTAGCCGTACAACCGCAATAGCAGATGGCTTTGATGCTTATACCCCACCTGGCCCATCCATGAAAGTGTTTGATACGCTTACCAACGATTACGATGGCCCTGTAAGCACTACTATACCCATCTTTAATAAAAAAGGATATTTCACTTTTGTAAGAGGCGACAGGAGTGTTACAACTTTTAGCGGAGCGCCAACGCCTACCATCCTTCGTACAAAAGGCATCCTGTTTACACCGGCTCATCCTCCGCTGGCTACTAATATAGGAGCAGGCAAGTTTGAATCAATAGGCAACCCTTATGCAGCACCAATTGACATGAGAAATATTACTATAAGCAGCGGCGTTGATTCCTTCTTCCAGGTATGGGATCCAAGAGTGGGTAGTTCTTACAATTATGGAGCATTTGTTACCTTCTTATTTGATGGAACTAATTATGAGGTGGGTACAAATGGAGGAGGAAGCTACCCTGCAAATGGAACTATCTTCAACTATCTGCAGAGCGGCCAGGCATTCTTTATGCAGACAGCTCCCGGTTCACCCGGCACCGTAACTTTTAGTGAGTCGGCTAAGGCAGTTAATGCCAGTTTCACCTCTATATTTACCCGGCAGGCATCCGGAGCAAGAATAACCTCAGGTAGCCGGGTGGTAAGTACGTTGCGCACCAGCTTGAATACGGTAAATGCAGACGGAAGCACCAAAGACCTGGTAGATGGCGTGCTCGACCAGTTTGATGACAGCTATAGCAACACAATAGATCGGTTAGATGCCCGTAAAATGCCAAACACCGGAGAGAACCTGTCCATTAAAACAGCTGGCACTTTGCTGGTAATAGAAAGAAGGCATACCATTGTACAGGACGACACCATTCACCTGAACCTTACCAATGAAAGAGTACAGCAGTACCGCTACCACTTCGAGGCACAGAACATGAGCACTACAGCACAGGGCTTTGTAATAGACAAGTACAAACAAACCAGCACACCGCTGAACCTGGATGGTACAACAGACTACGACTTCAGTGTAGAGAATATAGCCGGTTCCTATGCACCTGACCGGTTCATGATCGTGTTCAGTCCGCTGAAAGTGTTACCCGTAACTTTTACTTCTATTAAAGCCTATAAGCAGAATAAGAACATAGAGGTAGAATGGAGAGTAAGCAATGAAAGCAACATAAAAGAATACCAGGCAGAAAAATCAGTGAACGGAATAGACTTTACCACCCTTTCAGTAGTAAAGCCAACCAACAACAATGGCGGGTCAGCAGTGTATACAGCAACAGACACCAAACCGGTAACAGGGTATAATTATTATCGTATCAGGAGCATAGATATGAACGGAGCCATCAGCTATACTACAATAGTGGAAGTAACCATAGCAGACAGTAAAGAAGAGATCAACATTAATCCGAACCCGATCACCGATGGTCAGATACATTTACAGTTCCAGAACGAGCCAGCTGGAAAGTATGGCTTAAGACTAATGAACAACCTTGGTCAGATCATCATGCAAAAACAAGTAACCAGGCAGGATGGCACCAGTACCGAGCTGATCGGCTGGAATTTCAATCTTGCGCATGGCATGTATAAGCTGGAGGTAACTCAGCCCGACGGAACAATAAAAGTCATTAATGTATTATATTAAGCATGAATAAAAGCTAAGGATATTTTGCCCATAACAACTGATACTTTCTATGATTAACATAGGCCCGGCTTACGCCGGGCCTTTTTTGTAAACCCGGGTTTTAAGCAAAGCCAGATCCGAAAGCGTACGTAACCATAAGGGACTTCTGTAAGTGTATGGATATTGACGAAGATTTGGTTCGTGAAACAATGATGTTCTGACACAACTTGCATCAAATTAAATATAGGTCGGCGGCGCACAGGCATTCCCCTTACTAATATGTATAAGTTTGATATAAGATAACAGCCGCTCTGCACATACAATTCTAAAATAGTTCATGGATGAAATAATATTTTACAAAAACCGGCGTTTTATCTCGGTAAGGCATAGGCAGGTAAGTATGCTTACAAAGTAAAATCAATATTCAAAATCCGGTATATGAAAAAATTCACTATCGTAATCCTTCTTTCCGCAGTAGTCTGCATGAATGCACAGAGCGGCCCCCTTTCGCAGCAAAAAAGTAACAGTCCTCAGTCAGCAGAATTGATCAGGAGCAACCTGAATATTGTGGCGGCAGATGGTACTGCTACGCTGGTAGATGGTGATCTTACCCAGTATGATCCATCATATTCAAATGCGGTGGATGGTATGGATGCCAGGAAGATGGATAATTTTTCAGAAAATATAGGAATGATCCGGGAAAAGTACACCCTGGTTATCGAAAGGCGCCATACCATAGAAAATAACGATTCCATCTTTTATAAAATTTGGAATCTTTCACAGTCAAGGGCATACCAGCTGGAGTTTATTACCAGCAATTTGAATCATCCGGGGCTTATAGGCTACCTGCGCGATAAATACCTCAACACAAACACAGTCCTCGATCTGAACGGAACCAACCATATAAATTTTACAATAAATACGGCGCCTGCATCTTTTGACCCGCTCCGCTTTACAATTATATTTGCAACCGCAGCACAGTCCCTCTTGCCGCTTACATTCACTTCAGTAAATGCTACAGAAAATAATAATGTAGTGAATATTGACTGGGGCACAAAAAATGAGTCCGGTATACAGGCATATAATATTGAAAGATCGCCCGACGGGAACAGCTTTCAGGGCGTAGGTGCCATACAGGCGCACAACCAGTACCAGGGTAATTATTTATTTACTGATAAGGCGCCTTTATCAGGCAACAATTATTATCGCATACAAAGTACAGCTATAGATGGACAAACAAAATATAGCACCGTATTAAAGGTGTGCACAGGTAAATGCGCCACTGCTATCATCGTGTTCCCTAACCCTGTAATAAATAATACAGTCAAGTTGCAGATGATGAATCAGCCGGCCGGCAATTATACGGTTAAATTAATAAGCGCATTTGGGCAGGTATTAAGTGTGAAACAGCTGCGCCACCAGGAAGGTGCTAACGAATCGTTTATTCCTTCTGCAGCAGTGCCCAAAGGCCTCTATCAGTTGGAGGTAACAGGTGCAGCCGGTAATAAAAACACTATACAGGTAATCTTTTAATCCATAGCGCATAGCCAAGGAGAATGCATAAACCGTAGGAAATTTTTTCTCGTATATGATGTCAGTTCACCAAATTTATGTACCTTAGCAACTCATACCTATTTATGAAAAGAATCTCAGGAATTTTACTGTTTATATGCTTTGTTTTGATTATATGTTGCTTGTCACCAGTGGCAGTTCATGCACAGGTGGGTAACCCGGGTTGCGATCCTTTGGATCCGACTTGTCCGGTTGATGGAGGGGTGGTGGCATTGCTGGCGATAGGTATAGGATATGGCATAAAAAAGATAAACAGTGCCCGCAAACAACAGGGTCTGTTGCATAAATAAAATTAACTATATTCCAAAACTTTACTCTTTTTTCGTTCATCCGGCTGCCGGTTTTATATCCGCTACTTGGTGAATGGGATTCATTAAAATTTATTTATTTTTTTCCGTTAATTTTACAAGCGCACAAATAATAACTAGGCATTACATGTAATGCCGCTGAATCATTTATGCAACAAATATATCCCCTAAATTTTCCCCTCATTTTTCGGAGTGTTTTCAGGTGCTGTTATGTAATGGTTGCAGCAGTTATGGTAATAGGGCAGGTTTCAAGTAATACCAGTATATTGAAAAAAACGCTTTCTTACGCTTTATTCATCGGAATGGTTTTCTTCGGAACATCCTCCTGTACAAGTGTAAAGAACCAGGTTTATTTTGAAAATCTGAAAAAAGATACAACCCTCCGTAAGGTCGTATCAGGGAACTATGATATTAAGATTCAAAAGAATGACCTTTTGGGGATTTCTGTAGCCAGCCTTAGCCCGGATGTAGCTTTTTATAATGCATCTGTTGCCAGTGCTTCCGCAGGTGCAGGTGTGGTAGGTGGCTATAAAGTAGATAAAAATGGTAATATTAATTTTGTAAAAATAGGATGGGTTCGTGCCGAAGGCAAAACAAGAAAAGAACTGAAAGATACGCTCGAGGCAGCACTGGTTCCTTACCTGAAAGAGGTGATTGTAAATATAAGCTTTTTAGACCGCCATATTACCATGTTGGGCGCTGTAAATACCAGGGTGCTGCCGCTTACCGATAACATGACAGTGTTGGACGCCCTTGCTTCCTCAGGTGATATAAGTGACAAGGGCAGGATTGATAACCTGCTGATCATCCGTGACAGTAATGATGAAAAGCATTTTGAGCGTCTCAATATGAAAAATAACTCAATATTTTACTCCCCTTATTTTTACCTGCAGCCCAATGATATTGTATATGTAGAGCCACGCACAGTAAAACCGCCGGTTACCGGTATTCAGATTGCTTCTTATATTACTACAGCACTTACGCTGGTATTTCTATTAATTAATAATGTCTTTAAATTGTAGGCATGGACGAAGACCAGTTTTTTAAGGAACGGGCAGATAATAATATCTTCAAGCAGGTTTTATACAAATACCTTCCTTTCTGGCCTTTATTTTTAATTACCACTGCTATTGCATTGGCAATTGCTTTGTTAGATCTCCGGTCGCAGGTACCCGTGTTTGTTGCCCAGGCAAAGGTATTACTGAAGGATCCGCAGAAAGGCGGCGGCGATTCTAAAGTGCTGGATGCGCTTAACATATTTTCAGAGAAGAAGATCGTAGACAATGAGATCGTAGTGCTTAAATCCAGTGATATGATGCAGGCAGTCGTAAAAGACCTCGATCTGTATGCAACTGTGTACAACAAAGGAAAGGTGCGTACAGAAGAGCTATACGCTTCCAGCTCGCCCGTAAAGTTTGTGGCTGCAGATAAAGAGAACTTTAATTTATTTGGCACATATTTTTTCTCTATGGATTGGAAGCATAAAGTGGTTAACATTGATAATAAAAAAGTTCCTTTCGACAGTACCACTTTGATTAGCGATGTGCCGGTGCGCCTTATTATCAATAAAGATTATTACCAGGATGTACAGGGTAAAAATTATTTTGTACAGTTTATGTCGCCTGGAGCCCAGGCGGGAGGCCTGGCCGGGGCTTTACAAATAGCCCCTTATTCCTTCTCCTCCACCATCTTAAATGTAAGCATGAGCATCGGGGTAGAGCAGAAAGGAGTAGATATCCTTAATAAGCTATTTGAAGTATATAACGCAAATACCATTAGCGATAAGAATGAGATCGCCAGGAAAACCCTGCATTTTATTGATGACCGGCTGGAACTGATAACCGGGCAATTAGACAGTGTGGAAAAAAATATAGCTGGTTATAAATCCAGGCAGTCTGTAGTAGATCTTAGCACGCAGGCAACAGCGTACCTGGATAATGTAAAGGACCTGGATAAACAGAATGCAGATATTGACCTGAAGCTGGATGCTTTAAGCAACCTGGATGCCTATGTAAAAAGTAAAGGCAGTAAATCCGGCACGGTGCCTTCACTCATCCTACTTTCTGATCCCACTCTATCAGCCCTTCTGGATAAATTATATACTGCTGAGAATGCTGCAGAAGCTTTGCAGAATATAACAGGTGAAAAGAATGATGCACTGGCGTTAGCTAATACGGAAGTTGGTCAGATCAAAGCGGATATTATAGAAAATATGGCCAACATCAGGAGCAACCTGCAAATGGTGAAGCGCCAGGTGAATGGTAAAATAGCTGAAAACAATTCCCTGCTGGAACAGGTACCCGAAAAACAGCGTGCTTTTTTGGATATCAGCCGCCAGCAATCTATTAAAAACGATATTTATACTTTTCTTTTACAGAAAAAAGAGGAAACAGCCTTGTCTTCGGCGTCTACCTCTGCTGACCTGAAAGTGGTGGAAACACCAACTGCTTATGGCCCGGTAAGCCCTGTGTCCAAAAATTTTTACCTGGCCGGCTTAATAGCAGGCATTTTGGCTGCTGCGTTTATAGTTCTTTTGAAAGAGCTGTTCAGCAGGGATGTATTGTTCCGCAGCGAGGTGGAAAAAAGTGTAAGCGTGCCTATTTTGGGAGAGCTGGTACAGGTAAAAGATAAAGACCCGATCGTGATCCTGGATGGCAAGCGTACCGTAGTGGCAGAGCAGTTTCGCTCTATCCGCACCAACCTGAGTTTTATGGGGTTGAATGAAAGCCACAACTCTTTAATGATCACTTCGAGTATTTCCGGCGAAGGTAAAAGCTTCGTGGCCATTAACCTGGCCATAAGCCTTACGCTTACCGGTAAAAGAGTGGCGATCATGGAAATGGATCTCCGTAAGCCGAGGCTGAGCCGCATACTGAATATTAGTAAGACTCCTGGAATTTCCAGCTACCTGGTGGGGAAGGCTCCCTATGAAGACATCGTGAAGAAAACAGAGATACCCGGCTTATTTGTGGTATCGGCAGGCCCTATACCGCCAAACCCCACTGAGCTTATACAAAGTGAAGCCTTTGCTGAGCTTATTAAAAATCTAAAAAACGATTACGATTTTGTGATCATGGATACTGCTCCTGTGTCGCCTGTTACAGATGCACAACTGCTGCAGGAATTTGCTGATATCAACATATTCGTGATACGGCACGGGGTTACGCCCCGGAATTTCCTGAGCATGATAGACAGCATGAACAGGCAAAAGAAATTTAAGAATATGTGCCTGGTATTTAACGGCCTCAAGCCCAGGGGCTTTCATATCTACGGATATAGCTTTGGCGGCTATGGCAACGGCTACGGGTATGGGTATGGTTATGGCTACGGCTATGGAAGCACTTATTCCGGCGGCTATTATGTGCAGGAAAAATTCGGTATTACGTCCGTTTTTACCGCCCTCAGGAAGCTGCTGGGCATGCATAAAATGTAGCGGAAAGGCAAATCCTAATTATACTTCAGTTACCATGTGACTGAGGAACAGCGAAGCTTTGCGAAGGCAGTTAAGGAATTAGCTAATTAGCTAATTAGCTAATTTGCAAATGTGAAAAAGCTGTTATCGAATATTTCAATTAAAATTCCTATTCTTAATTCTAAACTTAACTCTAAACTCTTAATCCTAAACTTTTACTCTAAACTTATAACTCTAAACCCTAAACTCTAAACCCTAAACTCTAAACTCTCAACTCTCAACTTGTCTTCTCCCCTCTCCTGGTACGCTGTAAACACCCGCCCCCGGTGGGAAAAGAAAGTGGCTGAAAAGCTTGCAGAAAAGGGAATTGATCATTATTGCCCGCTGAATAAAGTTCGGAGGCAATGGAGCGACCGGACGAAAATAGTGATGGAGCCGGTTTTTAAGGGCTACGTTTTCGTGAAAATATCGGAAACGAAGAAGTGGGATATAAAGACTGTCCCGGGTATTCTCAATTATGTGTACTGGCTGGGAAAGCCAGCTGTGATTAAAGAAGAGGAGATCATTACGATCCGGAAATTTCTTGACGAATTTTATAACGTTACTGTTGATAGTCAGCCATTAGTTTCGCAAACGGCCGTTCGTATCACACAGGGCATTTTCATGAATTACAAAGGCATAGTGCTGGAGGTATTCGGCAGCAGGGCCGTTGTAAAACTGCATACGCTGGATATTCAGCTTAGCGCCCAGTTTGATAAGAAGCATCTTGAGCTGATAACTGACCATAAGCTATGAATAATTCTCATCTCAATAAATTAACTGCGTCATTGCACCCATTATTAATTATTCATTGCTCATTGTTCATTATTCTTTGCCTTGTGTAGAATTGCCGGAATATTAAACCGGGATTTGGCTTTATCGCATACTGAAATAAAAGTGCAGCAAATGTGCAACCTCCAGAAACATGGGGGCCCCGATGATTCTGGGTTGTATAGCTGTAAAGAAACGGGCCTTGTTTTGGGGCACAGAAGATTAGCGCTTATTGATCTCTCTGCTGCCGGGCATCAGCCAATGCTTTATAACCAGTATGTTATATCGTTCAATGGTGAAATTTATAATTTCCAGGAATTGAGATCCGAGTTAGTATCCCTTGGAAAAATATTTTATACTAACAGTGATACCGAAGTAATACTGGCGGCGTTTTCTCAATGGAAAACACAAAGTTTTGCCAGGTTATCGGGGATGTTTGCTTTTGCACTATATGATACTTTTGAAAACATTTTATATTTAGTGCGGGATACTGCAGGTATTAAGCCATTATATTATTGTTCCACCAGCACATCGGTGGAATTTGCTTCGGAAGTAAGGGGTTTCTCCGTATTAAATAAAGAGGAAAATAAAAACTGGCCCGTATATCAGCTGGCATACGGCCATATACCGGAGCCGGTCACTACAATGAAAGAGGTGAAGCCACTCCAAAAAGGTTTTTTCTTTAAATATAATTGCATGTCTGGAGTCAGCAGCCTGCAGTCCTACCATCATTACAGTTTTAGCAATAGCATTAGTAACGTGGGTTATATCGAAAATGCTATCAGGACTAAATTGCAGGATGCGGTGAAACGGCATCTGATTGCTGATGCTTCAATAGGTGTATTTTTAAGCGGAGGGATTGATTCGAGCATTATTACTTTAATTGCATCAAAATATCAAAAGCACAAGCTTAAAACTTTATCTCTTTATTTTAATGAGCATGGTTTTTCAGAAAAAGATTATCAGGATTTGGTGATAGAAAATCTGCAATGTGCGCATTACCAGCACTTGCTAACCCAGGAAGAGTTTAATGAATTCTTTCCGGTTATATTACAGTCCATGGATATGCCGAGTTGCGATGGTATAAATACATGGTTTATAAGCAAATATGCAAAATTGCACAATTTAAAAGCTGTTTTATCAGGTATAGGCGCAGATGAGATATTTGGAGGATATCCTTCTTTTAAAAGAATTGGTATCGCTTTACAGTTGCAAACCATGCCATCGTTCCTTTTGTTGCTTGCTTCAAAAAGTAATCAGAAACAACTAAGGCGTTTACATTATCTTTTGCTCGATGGCATAAAGGGTCTGTATCTCTTTTTACGCGGGCAGTTTATTCCTGTGGATATAGCAAAACAACTGAATGCAACAGAAAAAGAAGTTTGGGACATATTGCAGGAACAACCGGTTTTTAATGATCTGTCATCACTTCCCGCAAAAAATAAAGCAAGCTGGATGGAAATAAATATGTATATGCAAAATCAGCTCTTGCGGGATTCTGATGTAATGAGCATGGCGCACGGGGTTGAAATAAGAGTCCCCTTTTTAGATAGTGAATTGGTAAGATTCATGTTGTCCGTAGAGCAGAAAATTAAATATTCCGGGCAAATATCTAAGCAAATACTAATAGAAGCTTTTAAAGATAAATTACCTGAACCCGTGTGGAACAGGAAGAAAATGGGGTTTAGTTTTCCTTTTAAAAAATGGTTAATGGATAGTGATTATGTGAAAGAGACTTTTAATAAAAGCAGTTCGGTTTCCAGATCAAATTTTAAGCAGTTCCTCGATGGTAACTTCCATTGGAGCCACATGATGTCGCTGCTTATTCTTCAAACCAGGGGTATTACTTAAAAAACGTCTCAATTACCCCATTTTCCCATTTTCAAATTTGCACATTATCACATTAGCATATTATCACATTATCCCATTAGCATATTATCACATTATCCCATTATCCCATTATCCCATTTTCCCATTTTCAAATTTGCACATTATCACATTAGCATATTATCACATTATCCCATTAGCATATTATCACATTATCCCATTATCCCATTATCCCATTTTCCCATTTTCAAATTTGCACATTAGCCCATTAAATTGAAAACTCTCTTCCTTACGCTCCGAACTTTTTCGGCTACAGGCGGTATCGAAAAGGTCTGTAAAATTCTGGGGAAAGCGCTATATGAGCAAACGGCAAAGAATGGGGACAGCTTCTTAACGTGCAGTATGTACGATAGGCAGGAAGATTCTTTTGAAAATAAATACTTCCCTTCAGACAATTTTATTGGGTTTTCAGTTAATAGATTTTATTTTATCATAAAAATGATTAAGAGGGGCAAAAGATATGATACCATTATTTTAAGCCATATAAACTTACTGGTAATCGGCTGGCTTATTAAAAAGATTTCTCCCCAGACAAAAATAATTTTACTGGCGCACGGCATAGAAATATGGTATCCTTTGTCAACTTTTAAAACAAAGATGCTTCAGAAGTGCGATTTAATTATAGCAGTAAGCAGTTTTACACGAAATAAAATTATACAAGTCCATAATATACCTTCGGAAAGGTCTGTGGTGTTAAATAACTGTCTCGATCCATTGTTAACAATACCGCTATTACAGGAAGGTAAAAGCCAGCTGCTTTTAAACAGGTATTGTTTTAAGGAAACCGATAAGATCCTCATGACCCTTACACGCTTATCATCTAAAGAACAATATAAAGGATATGATAAAGTAATAGAAGCAGTGGCTATCTTAAAACATAAATATCCGCACATAAAATATATTATAGCAGGCTCATTCGATGCACAGGAAAAAAACCGGATTGATGCTATTACAAAAAAATACGACTTGGAAAAGAGTATTGTCTTACCCGGATACATAGAAGACGCCGAACTGGAAGATCATTTTTACATGAGTGATTTATACGTAATGCCCAGTGTGAAAGAAGGTTTTGGTATAGTGTTTATTGAAGCCATGAATTATGAGCTGCCTGTGATCGCCGGTAACAGGGATGGTTCCTCGGACGCTTTGCTGAATGGAAGGCTGGGCCAGTTGGTTAATCCTGACAGTATCGAAGAAATAGCCAGGGCAATTAGTAATGTGTTAGAAAATAAACAGGGTTTAAAACCGGATCATCATCTCTTAGTGGATAATTTTGGTTACGAAACTTATAAAATTAACCTGGAGAAGATACTTACAGCGGCATGAACAAAATAAATGCTTTATTAAATAAAGGTTTTACGATTGACTGAGTCTTCCTATATATCAGATGTGATACATAGAGATCCATCGGGGGAGAAATGGGACCTGGTCATTGAGCCAAAGGGCCACCTGCTGAACCTTCAGCTTAACGAAGTTTGGAAATACAGGGACCTGCTTGTTCTTTTTGTAAAAAGGGATTTTGTTGCCCAGTATAAGCAAACTATCCTGGGGCCTTTGTGGCATGTGATTCAGCCGGTGTTTACCACCATTATGTTCCTGCTGGTATTTGGTAAAATTGCCAACATACCCACAGACGGTATTCACCCGGTCTTATTCTATATGAGCGGGATCACTATCTGGAATTATTTCTCATCTTGCCTCACCAGCACATCAAATACATTTGTTGCCAATGCCGGAATTTTCGGAAAAGTATATTTCCCCAGGTTGGTGATTCCCTTATCTTCTGTGATGTCGAACATCGTGAAATTCGGTATCCAGTTTTTATTGTTATTGGCAATGATGATCTTTTATTCGTTCAAAGGTACCGCCCCCATGCATTTCGGAGTAAGCTGGCTGTGGGTTCCGGTATTGGTGCTGATGATGGCAGGCCTTGGGCTTGGGTTGGGGATCATTATTTCATCTTTAACTACCAAATATCGCGACCTTGCCATATTAATAGGGTTTGCTGTACAATTGCTAATGTATGCCACGCCAATAGTGTACCCGTTATCCTTTCTTAAGGGAAAATCTTACGCAGCCTGGATCCAGTGGAACCCGCTTACACCAATAGTGGAGGCATTCCGGTATGCCTTATTTGGTAAAGGAGATATGGATGCCGCTGGCCTGTTATATAGCACTGCCTTTATTTTGATAACCTTGTTCCTTGGTTTATTAATCTTCAGTAAGGTGGAAAGGACATTTATGGATACTGTGTAAGTGTAATTTGTATTTAGGCCATACTTCATAAATTATAATTAGATAATATAACAATGGATTTTAAAACAGCACTTGAAAAAAAAATTGAAGATTCTCAATATCATAATTTTGGAAAAGAAAATTTTGATGAAATCAGATTTGGGAAGTTCAGGCAAAACTGGAAAGAAAAAACAAAAAACCGGCTTAAACAATTAATTAGATATAAATCCAAACAAAAGGCAAGAACTGAGATATTAAAAAACCAGGAAAAATTAGAATATATATGGAATAATTTTAATAAAGACAGTCAAAGCCTGATGATCGATTTATTGGCATATAGACTTTTGAGTTATACAAAAGTAAAACTGCCGCTTAATAACTCCACATATTGGGATGCATTAAAGCAAGTTCAATTGCTCAAAAAAGGGGATGAAGTTATAGACCCAAAATTTCTTCATTTTATACTACAGCTTTTTGATTTAAGACCGATTGGCTATAACGTTGAATTATTTTTTTTTGATTTGGGTATTGCAATAGATTTTATTTTTGAGCAGTATGCATATAAATTAAAAGACAAATATATTGTTCAGGCTGAACCAGGTGATGTTGTTTTAGATATCGGTGCTTGTTGGGGCGATACATCTCTTTACTTTTCAGAAAAGGTTGGGCCGGCCGGTCACGTATATTCTTTTGAATTCATCCCTGAAAATATAGATATCTTTCGCAAAAATATATCGTTAAACCCCAACTTGGAAAATCGGATTCAATTAATAGAAAAACCGGTATCTGATGTAACCGGGCAAAAAATTTACTATGAAACAAATGGTCCGGGGAGCAGGATATCTTTTTTCCCATTTGACAAGCAAACAGGGTGTACGGAAACCATTTCAGTAGATGACTTTGTTGAGAACAATGAAATTGATAGAATAGATTTTATTAAAATGGATATTGAAGGAGCCGAACCAGCAGCGCTGCAAGGTGCTCTGAAAACAATAGTAAAGCACAGGCCTAAGCTGGCAATAGCTATATATCACAGCATGGATGATTTTGCGAATATTCCAAAATGGTTAATGGATCTCGATATCGGATACGAATTTTACCTCGGTCATTATACAATTCATTACGAAGAAACAATAATTTTTGGTTGTCCCGCAAAATAATAGAATGATTAACGTTACAAAAACCTTTCTTCCTCCTTTTGACGAATACGCTGCCGTTCTAAAACGTGCCTGGAACAAAGCCTGGATAACCAATGATGGAGAACTGGTGCAGGAATTAGAAAAAGAATTAAAGGAATATTTAAAAGTCAGGCATCTTTCGTTTTGCACTAATGGAACCGTTGTTTTGCAAATGGCTTTGAAGGCACTGAATATAACAAAGGAAGTTATTACTACACCATTCTCTTACGTGGCCACAACAAACGTAATACTTTGGGAAGGCTGCACACCGGTATTTGTTGATATAGACCCCAAAACATTTTGCATTGATGCAGAAAAAATTGAAGCGGCTATCACTAAAGATACGCAGGCTATCTTGGCAACTCATGTGTATGGCATTCCGTGCGACATCGAAAAAATAAATGCAATTGCAACAAAACACAATTTAAAAGTAATTTATGATGGCGCTCATGCTTTTGGTTGTGAATATAAAGGTAAGCCACTATTAAGCTATGGAGACATAAGCACTTGCAGTTTTCATGCAACAAAAGTTTTTCATACTGTAGAAGGAGGATGTATCATTACACATGATGATTCAATAGCACATAAAGTAATGCTGTTCAGGCAATTTGGTCATGTGTACGACAACTATCAGTCTGTGGGCATCAATGCGAAAAATTCGGAGTTTCACGCAGCTATGGGGTTGGTAAATTTTCAGCATCTTAGGGAAATAATTGAGAATAGAAAAAAGATCTCTGAGTATTATGATGCAAGCTTGGCTAGCTGTGAGGTGGGAAAATTAGAATTGAATCGGGACCTTACGTACAATTACTCATACTATCCGGTACTATTTGCGACGGAGGCTGATCTCTTAAATGTTATGCAGGGATTAAATCTGAAATCCATTTTTCCACGCCGGTATTTTTTCCCGTCATTAAACACCTTGCCTTTTATAAACAGTGCCGCTATGCCTGTTTCGCAATCTGTCTCTGAGAGAATTTTATGTTTGCCGCTATATTATAACCTGGGCTTTGAGGAAGTTGATATAATAGCGCACGTTGTTATAAACGCTTTAAACAAATCGTCATGATCATAGCAGGCGCCGCGGGGCATGCACAGGAAGTGCTGGAAGTTTTTCTCCAGCAGAATAAAAAAGACCCTGTGTTCTTCGATGATACCTTAACAGTCTCTCCTGCATTACTGTTTAACCGGTTTCAGATATTAAAATCTTTTGAAGAAGCGGAGAAATATTTACGGGCTTCACCGGAGTTTATTCTTGGTACTGGCAGTCCAAAGCTGCGTAGATGGTTTGCAAAACAATTACAGGCAATCGGTGGCAAAATGTGTTCTGTTATTGCCGTCAACATATCAATGGGCTCGTTTAATGTATCAGTTGGGAAAGGTGTAAACATTATGAACGGCGCCTTCATAAGCAACAATGTTTCCATCGGTGAAGGAGCGTTAATAAACGCCAGGGCAATGATACACCATGACTCCTGCATTGGTAATTACTGTGAAATAGGGCCTGCATCTGTCATCCCCGGCAAATGCTGCATTGGAGAAGATACCGTTTTTGGCGCCGGGGTAGTACTCCGCCCCAATTTAACTGTGGGTAGCAATGTTATTATAGGGGCCGGTTCCGTGGTAATACAGAACATTCCTGATAATGTGACCGCCGCAGGCGTACCGGCAAGAATTATCAAACAAAATAAAACAGAAGCTTAAACCCTTTCCGGTATTTATACATGAGCAGTACAGTTATTAAAGTTGAAGATCTTTCCAAGCAGTATCGCCTGGGAAATGTAGGCACCGGAACTATTTCTCATGATCTGAATCGCTTCTATCACAAGGTGCGTGGTAAGCAGGATCCTTACCTGAAAATTGGAGAAGAAAATGATCGTACAGCAAAAGGGATAAGTCAATATGTATGGGCGCTGAAGGATATCAATTTTGAAGTAAAGCAGGGTGAGGTACTGGGCATTATTGGTAGGAACGGAGCAGGCAAAAGCACTTTATTGAAAATACTAAGTCGTACCACTACGCCTACCACCGGTTCGGTAAAGATAAAAGGACGTATAGCAAGTTTATTGGAAGTAGGTACTGGTTTTCATCCGGAGCTTACCGGCCGTGAAAATATTTTTTTAAACGGCGCCATATTGGGAATGACCAAACAGGAAATTAAAACCAAATTTGATGAGATTGTGGATTTTGCCGGCGTGGAGCGCTATATTGATACTCCTGTAAAGCGGTATTCATCTGGCATGTATGTACGCCTGGCATTTGGGGTTGCTGCATATTTAGAAAGTGAAATTTTAATTGTAGACGAGGTACTGGCTGTGGGAGATGTTGAATTCCAGGACAAATGTTTCAGGAAAATGGATAAAATAAGTAAGGGAGAAGGAAGAACAGTGTTGTTCGTAAGTCACAATATGACAGCGATCAAAACGTTATGTCCATCAGCAATATTTATGGAAAAAGGAAAAATTTCTTACATAGGTAATATAGAAAAAGCAGTAAGCTTTTACTATAACCTGGAAGAGGCAGCCAAAGTTAATGGAGATATTCCCACAGCATTTATAAGACATAATACAGGACAGGCAAAGGTTATTTCGTTTTCATTGCTAAATGAAAAAGAGGAAATCACTAATAAGATTTTATATGATGAGATCATTCATTTGAAATTGTCAATTCAGGTGTATCAAAAAATTGCTGATGCTATATTGGATGTAAAATTACTGTCGGAAGATGGCACTGCCTTATCCTACTCTGCTAATACTGACAACCAAACTAAGGCTATGCCGTTAGAGACGGGTACTCATCTGTTTGAAGTAAAAATTGATAATTGCCTTAATCCGGGAAGTTATAAGTTCACCGTAGGTATACATAATTCAAAAGGCACCACCATTGATATTCTTGAAAATATTTGTGAATTTTCTGTCTTAAAATTCGGCAGAATAAGGGATCATAATTTTGATTGGATTCATGGACATATTGCTTTAGCAAGTACTTGGAATAAAATTAATTAATATATTAATCAAATGATAGCTGGAAAGAAAATTTTAATAACAGGAGGAGCTGGATTTATAGCAAATACATTAATAAAGAATTTAGTAAAAGAAAACCAGATAACGGTTTATGATAATTTTCTGAGGGACACATTAACAAGCAGTGGTTATGCAGATCATCCTAATATCAATATTGTAAGAGGAGACGTCTTGGATATAAATTCATTAACCAGTGCAATGAAAGATATTGAAATTGTAGTGCATGCCGCTGGTATTGCAGGAATTGACTCAGTAATAAAAGATCCTGTTCGAACAATGCGTGTTAATATGATAGGTACTGCAAATGCGCTTGAAGCTGCAAGAATAAACAAAGTTAGGGGAAGGTTTATAGATTTTTCAACTTCAGAGATATTTGGCTCCATGGCATATAAGTCAAAAGAGGATAGTAATACGGTCGCCGGGTCAGCTGGTGAAGCTCGTTGGGTCTACGCCGTAAGTAAGCTGGCTGGTGAGCACCTGGCAAATGCTTATTTTAAACAGTTTGATTTGCCCTGTGTAACTATAAGGCCTTTTAATGTATACGGACCAGGTCAAACAGGGGAAGGAGCATTGCAGGTTTTTATAAAGCGTGCTTTAAAAAATGAAGATATTCACATTAATGGAGATGGTTCTCAAATAAGAGCTTGGTGCTATGTTGACGACTTTGTAGATTGCCTGCTAATGTGTCTTGAAGATCCGAAAGCTATTGGGGAAAGTTTTAATCTGGGAAATGCACGGGCTGTAATAACTACGCTTGGTTTGGCAGAAACGATTTGCCGCGTATTAAGTTCAGGTTCTAACATTATTTTTAGAGAGCAGCTTTCAGCGGATATAGAATTAAGAATTCCTTCCGTTGAAAAAACACAAAAACTATTGGGCTTTAAGGCAAAGATTGACCTTGAAGAAGGTATTTTAAAAACTGCCGATTACTTTAAAAATATAAAATAGGTTTTGTCTTTAAAAAAGTTTATTCCACTAATGGTGCCTGATATTAATCAGGAAGATATAGATGCAGTTATTAAAGTGCTTAAATCAGGAATGCTTGTTCAAGGGTTCAATGTTAAATCACTTGAAGATAATATTGCGTCTTACCTCGGCGTAAAAAATGCAATAGCTGTATGCAATGGTACTGCCAGCCTGCACCTTGCATTGCTCGCATTGAACATAAAAGAAGGAGATGAGGTAATTGTACCCGCATTTTCTTATGTGGCTACGGCGAACGTTGTGGAACTTGTAGGAGCTACAACCATTTTTGTAGATATTGATTTGGATACATTCAATATTGACACATCACTGATTGAGGCCGCCATCACTCCCAGAACCAAAGCTATAATTCCTGTGCATGAATTTGGATTATCATGCAATATTATTGAGATATGTTCAATCGCAAAGAAATATAGTCTGAAGGTGGTCGAAGATGCAGCATGCGCGCTTGGAGCAAAAGAAAATGAGAGATATGTCGGAACATTCGGAGAGCTTGGCTCGTTTTCATTTCATCCTCGCAAAGCAATTACAAGTGGGGAAGGTGGGTTGATTGTTACCAACGATGATTTTCTGGCAGAGCGTCTTCGCACTTTACGAAATCACGGCATACAAATGAATGGCGACAAAATGGAGTTTGTTGCTGCAGGCTTTAACTATCGTCTTACAGATTTTCAGGCGGCATTAGTTAATAGCCAGTTTCAACGAATAGATTCAATATTAACTTGCAAACAAACGTTGGCAGCACTTTATCTAAAACACCTGGAAGGTAATCCAAATTTGCAGCTCCCCCTGATTCCCCCAAACAAACTACCAACCTGGCAATCATTTCATGTCTTGATAAATGGCAACCGAAACGAATTAATTAAAAAAATGAAAGAGAAGGGCGTGGGAACTAATTATGGAGCTCAGTGTATCCCATATCAAAAATATTATGCAGATAAATATAAACTGGATTGTGAATCTTTGTATCCTAACGCAATGAGGGCATACAAAAAAGGCTTGGTGTTACCGTTATATGGTTCCATGCAAAGAAGTGATGTAAAAAGAATTTCCGAAATACTTATAAGCTGAAAGAAGACTTACTTATATTTCCTTTTAGCGGAACCGGTATTGAAGCACTGGACTGTTTAGGTGATCATTTCAAATGTATTGGGTTCATCTCCGATGATAACAATTATATTGGTGCAGCATATCAGGGAATTAAAATATATTCAAGAGACATACTGGAACGTCTTACAACTCCAAAAGTTCTTGCTGTTCCTGGAAGTCCTACAAATTTTTTAAAGCGAAAAGAAATTATTGACGGCTTATCAATTGACAAAAGCAGGTTGGCAAGAGTGATTCACCCTTGTGCATTTGTTTCGAGAAATGCAAAAATTGGAGATAACGTCCTTATTATGGCATTCGTAAGCGTTGGACCTAAAGTATTTATTGGAGACAATATTTGCATTTTACCAAATAGCACTATTCATCATGATTCAGTTATTAATGATTATACTCTTATAGGCGGAAATGTTTTAATTGCCGGAAACGTTACCTTAAAATCTAATTGTTACATAGGTGCTGGAAGTAATATAATTAATGGATGTACTATTGGTGAAAAAACATTGGTAGGGTTGGGAAGCAATGTTATCAATGATTTGAGTAGCAAAATAAAAGTCGCAGGAAATCCTGCCAGAAAAATTGAAAAAAAATAATATTTCATCTAAGTATCATTTTTCAGATTTTACGGTTGAACACTATGTGCAACTGATTAAAGCTGCAAAAGAAAATTACTCTTTTGTGGGATACAATGACTTCGATAAAAATACAAAATTCGTTATTTGGCGTCATGATATCGATTTTTCGCCACATCGAGCATTAAGATTGGCGGAAATTGAGAAAGAAGAGGGTGTACGTACTACCTATTTTATTCACTTACATAATGAATTTTATAACATCTTTGAAAAGAAAATATTTGATATTATAAAGAAGATAATTTATATCGGCCATGATATAGGGATTCACTTTGACACCCATTTTTATGATATCAACACCGAAGAAGCAATTGAAAATAATTTGCATAAAGAAAAAAATATTTTACAAGAATTGTTTGATGTGCCTATTCATTCATTTTCTTTTCATAATACTAATGCTTTTATAATGTCATGCAGGAAATGGAAATATGCAGGTCTAGTTAATGCATATGCAGAGTATTTTCAAAAAGATGTGACATATTGTTCAGACAGTAATGGATATTGGCGTTATCAGCGGATGCATGATGTAATAATTAGAGGCAATGCGCAAAGATTGCATCTTCTTACGCATCCGGAATGGTGGCAAGAAGAAATCATGAGCCCATATCAAAAAATTGAAAGAGCTATACAAGGAAGGGCTGAAAAAAACAGAAAATATTACAAAGATTTACTCGCAGCTTCAGGGATGAAGAATATTGATTGGAAGGGTATTATATGAAAAACAATAAAATCGCCATGATTGGTTGTCTGCAGGTTGGATATGAGATTGTAAAATATCTTTTATTGGCAGGAATTAAAATTGATTATTTTATTACTATTTCTAAAGAAAAGGCCGCAGAACAAAAAGTTTCAGGGTTTATAGATTATCTTGATTTAGCTAATGAACACGGAATTCCTGTCTACATAGTTGAAAAATATTCTATGAAATCTGTTTCTGACAGGACATTTTTCGAACAAAATAGATTTGATTTATTAATACAAGGCGGATGGCAGAGATTATTTCCAGAAGAAATTCTTAAAACATTACATTTTGGTGCAATTGGCATACACGGAAGTTCTGATTTTTTACCAAAAGGTCGGGGAAGATCACCTATTAACTGGTCATTGATTCAGGGTAAAAAGAGATTTATTATGCAATATTTTATAATGAAGCCAGGGGCTGATGACGGGGACATATTTCATTATGAAACCTTTGATATTAATGAATGGGATGATTGTAATACACTATATTATAAAAATGCAATTGTCTCCAAAAAAGTCCTTTTAGAATATATTCCTAAAATATTAGCATCAGATTATTTGATTGTACCACAAAAAGGAACGCCTTCATATTATCCGAAAAGAACAGCAGAAGATGGAATTATAAATTGGTCAAATGATGTGTTTTCAATCTATGATTTTATTAGAGCATTAACTAAGCCCTATCCCGGAGCTTATGGTTTTATTGAAAACCATAAAATAATTATATGGAAAGCCCAACCTTTTGATACTAGGATTACTTATTCCAATTGTGTTGAGGGTCAGGTAGTAGAAACATTTAAAAACAATGATATAGTGATAAATTGTAATTCAGGCTTATTATTAATTACTAATTACGATTATGCTGGCAAAATTCATGTAAATCAAATTATTTCGGCGTGCTGACGGCTCAATATTTCCAATAAGTTTTTATGATAATTTCTATTATACTAATTATTTTTTCAGGTCTTTTTATAATTTCAACTCAAAAGATAATATTTAAAATCTCTAAACCTGGCTTCGACCATTATTGGACACTTTCATATATAAAAGATTTGCAATTAAAAAGAAAAAGAAAAATAAAGGATAAATATCATTTTGTAGCAAAGCATTCTAATATTCTTGAAGAGAACAATTTTAGTTACCCGCTTTTTTTTCATTGGATTTTAAGTTTTTTACCTTTTGACTTCATTTCAAAGAAATATTTGAAAATTAATTTTTTTTTAGAGGGAATGCTTTACCTGTCAGCTCTTTTACTTGCTTTTAGTTTTGATAGTTTTAAAAATAATGAAAAGGTAGGAATCGCACTTTTATTAATAGTTACAAACCCTTTTAACCGGTATTTATGGAATGCAAAAGCTCGAGGCATAAGTCCTCGAAATTTTGGTATTATCCTTTCATACATCTACTTATTCTTTTTATCGACCCAACCAGTTGCAACACTTGTAATCATCAAGATTTTTCTATTATTGTTAATTAGCTTTTTAATAATATTAGCTAG
This sequence comes from Hanamia sp., assembly GCA_965276925.1. Taxonomy (GTDB): domain Bacteria; phylum Bacteroidota; class Bacteroidia; order Chitinophagales; family Chitinophagaceae; genus Ginsengibacter. The sequence goes on along the minus strand of OZ255711.1, from coordinate 3,472,929 downwards.
TCAATTTACTACACAATATATTATTCTACTTTCTTTTTTTTATTTAATATTTTATCAGGATTATATTCCGATCATCTGCGTAATCTTGGCATTTCTTTGTCTCGCAGTAATTTTCCCATTCACTTTTCAATCATATTTTAAAGGTCAAATCCAGCATAAAAAAATTTGGTTTAAGCACATTGCGAAAATTGACCTTTGGAAGGCAAGACCTTCAATATATCGAGATTTTATTTTTGATTTTTTTAGAAGGAGAAGTATTAAATATTTTCTTACAAATCCGATCATCGAAGTTATTTTAGGATTTCCTTTAATTCCTGTGCTTGCGATAGTTTCATCTCAAATTATTTTTAAAAATCAAATCATACTTTCAGCATTATTTGCCTTTATAATTACATCTTTTAAATATACTCGCGCATTTGGAGAGCCTCAAAGGTATTTAGAAATGGCGCTTCCATCCTTGATCTTTTTGGCACTGAAATATCTAACTGTTGAATACCTTTTTATTATTATTTTATTCAATATTGTTTTTTTTCTTATTCATTTGAATGCTTTTGCGAATTTTAATAATCACGATGATAATATTCTATCCAATAAAAGCAAAATCATTTTATTAATAAAAAATACTGAGAGTGTCAATTCACTGATATTAGCGAACAACTGGGGTATGACTGGATATTTCCTCCCTGAAAAAAATATAGAAGTAATGATGCCAACCTTTACTTCATGGGAGCAATATGGTTTTCCGATAGATAAAATTTTTCCTGAACATTTATTTTCTCTGAATAAAGATGTAGTCAAACATTGGATACAAAGCTATAAACCAGGTTGGTTTTTTCTTGATGATTATTATTGGCCACGCAATGAGTTTGAAAGTGCGATGGTTGATAATGGAGTTAAATTTTCTTTTCAGGAGCAGTTCCGTCCTGTGCTATTGTATAAGCTGGTTTATGAGTAATCCACTGGTATCTGTAATCATTCCATGTTTCAATCATGGAAAATATTTAATGGAATGTATTGATTCGGTTAAAAATCAAACTTATTCCAATATAGAAATAATTGTTGTTAATGATGGGTCGACAGATGACTTAACAAACAAATTATTAGGCTCTCTGTCTGATCAGCAAATTAAAGTGATAAATAAACAAAACGAAGGATTAGCTGCAGCAAGAAACACCGGTATAAATAAGTGCAGCGGAACCATAATTTTACCCCTTGATTCAGACGATCGTATTGGAAAATTTTACGTGGAAAAAGCCGCGAATATTTTATCGTTGGATACCAACATTGGATTGGTATTTTGTAAAGGGCAATATTTTGGTTTGCAGGATCACGCAATGGATTCTTATTACGACTCGTTTAAATCAGAGTTATTATATAACGGAATATTCTGTTCTGCACTATTTAGAAAAGAGGATTATGAATATGTTGGTAAGTATAATGTTAACATGAGAAATGGATATGAAGATTGGGATTTTTGGCAAAGATTAATATCTTATAAAAAGAAGGTAGTTCAGATGCCAGATACAATGTTTTATTATAGAAAAGTATCGGGGTCCATGCTTGATAAGCTGAATTTAAATAGTGAAATGAGATTGGGTATGGAAAACACTCTTTTTAAAAACAATATTGATATCTATTTAAATGAATGGGGATCAATGATAGAAGTTTTGAGAAAATATGAAATTTTACTTAATTCTAATGACTCAATTCAGGAGGCCGTTAAAAGAGTGCACAAATCCGGTTCATATAGATTAGGCAATTTTATTCTATACCCATTAAAGCTTATTAGAAGGTTACTAAAAAAGTAATGCGTATTGCTTTTTTCTCAACCTTAACTAATGCGCCCTGGGGAGGCAGTGAAGTATTGTGGAGCAAAATGGCGAAGTATATGGCGAGCCAGGGTAACAGTGTGCTTGCTTTTGTAAAATATTGGAACAACGAAGCGGAACAAATAACTGAACTTAAACGGGCTGGTGTAGAAATACAATACGTCAAGTCAATCGAAGGAAGAACTCTTTTTTCAAAAATAGCAACAAAATTTCAGGACATAATTTTTGGTGAAAAAAAAGTTTTTAATGCCTTACTTCTATGGAACCCTGATTTTATTTTTTTTAGTCAGGGCCATAGTTATGATCTTGGCTATTTCTCTGATAAGCAACTGCAAACAATTTTAAATACATCAGTACCTTATGCGTTAATCTGCCAAAATAATAGCGATTATAATTTTGTTCCTGAAACCATCGTACGGGAAAGAATTAAAAAGATTTACATAAGGGCAACTAAAATTTTTTTTGTTTCCGGGCGAAACAAAAGGTCGGCTGAAAGGATAGTATGTTGCGAGCTCGAAAATGCTTGCACAGTATCTAATAGCTTTTCGCTAAGTGCAATAAATATTATTCCCTTTCCTTCCACTTTAACAACCATTCAATTTGCATGTGTGGCAAGATTAAGGTGTTCTCACAAAGGGCAGAATCTTTTATTTGATATTCTCAGTCAGCCAAAGTGGTTAGTTCGTGATTGGGTATTAAACTTATATGGTTCTGGAGAAGATGAATTTTATTTGAGAGAATTAGCTGGTTATTTAGGTATCACGAACAAGGTGATCTTCCATGGGCATACTAACAAAGTCATTGATATTTGGGTAAAGAACCACATTCTGTTACTTGCGAGTTTTGGCGAGGGTATTCCGCTTGCCTTACAGGAAGCAATGCTTTGTGGAAGGACTGCAGTAGTAACCGATGTGGGAGGCAATGCGGAATTAATAGAAGAAGGCTTGACAGGATGGCTGGCAGAAGGAACAACCTTTTTTGCTTTTGATAAAGCACTGGAGAGAGCTTGGACAAATAAAAAAGACTGGGAGCAGTTAGGAAAAAATGCTTTTAAAAAAGCAATTGAATTAATAGACTTAACACCTGAAATTACATTGGCTAAACAGGTAAGTTCAATAATCAGTCTTAAGTAATGCGGATTGGATTTATAACATACGAATTTCCGCCTGACATTGCCCAGGGAGGCATTGCAACATACGTGCAGCAAGCCTCAATGATTTTACAGAACAGGGGACATGAGGTTGAAGTTTTTTGTGGCAGCCATGAGAGAACTGTTATAGAAAAAGTGAATGGCATTTTAATACATAGATTACAAACAGTGGATCCGGTATCCTTCAGCAGAGATATAGTAGATGTTTTCTCAATGAGACATTTGGAGCAATCTTTTGATATAATTGAAAGTCCGGAAATTCATGCGAATGCCTTATTAATAAAAAAAAAGTTTCCAGATCTTCCTTTGGTAGTAAAGCTTCACATGCCTTTGTATTTGCAAATGCAACTTATAAATTTTTATATTCCCTGGTGGATAAAGTTGCGCTTCTTTTTTGGTGCGTTACGCAGAGGAAGAATAAAATTTTATGGGCAGTATAATTTTAAGAAGGATGTTGATTACCAGCTTACGAGTATTGCTGATGGAATAGTTTCTCCCTCAACTTCATTGAAACATATCACCATACGGAATTGGAGAATTAAGGAAAGAAGCATTACAGTAATTCCATATCCCTTTAAACCTTCGCAGAAATTACTTGACGTTTCGTTGGAAAATCATTCTCAAAACACAATAAGTTTTATTGGTAAATTAAATGTGCAAAAAGGTGTAATTAATTTAATCAGGGTTATAAAAAAAGTATCTAAAAGGCATCCAAACGTTATGTTCAGGCTGGTTGGTAACGATAGTAATGTTCCCTTAGCAAACATTAAGATGTCAGTTTTTATTAAAGAAAAATTAAAAGGATTTGAGAAAAATTACATAATTACCGGTGGGCTAAGCTATGATGAAGTTATGAGCGAAATAGAAAATACATCAATCTGTATTTTTCCGAGTATATGGGAAAACTTTCCATTGGTTTGTTTAGAAGCGATGAGTGCCGGCCGGGCGATAATTGGAAGCAGGCAGGGAGGTATGAAAGAAATGTTAAGTGAAGGTGCCGGTATTCTAATTGATCCCTTAGATATACATGAAATGACTGACGCAGTTTTACAGCTGTTAAATAACCAGCAACTGAGGCAGGAGCTTGGAGCAACCGCCAGGCAAAAATTATTGAGTAATTACAATAGTGATATTATTGGTGAGAAAATGGAACAACATTTTATTAAAGTGATCAGCAAAAAAATGAATATTGATGAAAATTAAGATCTTTCACTTTCATAATGGTTCTGGCGGAGGTGTATTATCGGTTATTAAAAATTTGATCAAATTTTCAACAAATGAGCAAATAGAAAATCATATTATTTATACAATAAACCCAACACTGATACCAGATTTCCAAATGCCAGCTGTTGAAAATGTAATCTCTCAACAGGTTTTTTACTATAATTCTAAAAATAATTTTTACCACACCTGTAAGTGTTTGGCAAAGTTGTTACCTGATGAAAAATCCATAATTGTCGCCCATGACTGGCTGGAATTAGGAATGATGAGTAACTTAGGTTTACAAAATCCTGTTGTGCATTTCTTGCATGGTGATTATGAGTATTATTATGACTTGGCAAAAAAGCATGGGCCGGTAACAGACCGGTTTATTACTGTAAGCCCTGTTATTTATAATAAGCTTACTTTGAGTCTTCCCCATAGAAAAGCAGATATACTTTATTGCAGGTTTCCGGTGCCTTCAATACAATCAATAATAAAAAATAATACCATCCTCAAATTGTTTTATTGTGTAAGAAGCCTTACAGATGTGAATAAGCAATTTAGACTGCTGCCCTTAATAAACGAGAAATTAAAATCTCAGGGAACCACGGTTCATTGGACAATTATAGGAGATGAAATGAGCAAGGCAGAGGTTGAAAATGTAATGGACCAGCATGCAAATATTACGTTGTTCCCATCTCTTACCAATGAAGAAGTAACCAGGTTAATGCCTGGTCATGATTTGTTTATTTTACCTTCTTTACTGGAAGGGTTTCCTGTGGCGGTGGTAGAAGCTATGAAGGCTGGGTTAGTGCCATTAGTAACAAATTGGGAGGGGGCTACAGAGGAATTAATAATAAACGGGAAGACAGGTTATTATTTCGAAACCGGAGATGCAGAAGCTTATGCAAATAACATTGTTTTATTAAATAACGACAGGAAATTAATGAAGCAATTAGCTGCAAATGCTGAGCAGAAAGCAAACGAACTATTTGATCCTTATGTAAACACTAAGAATATTGAAAGTGTCATTAGTAAAGCCTCTTACGATAAAAAACAAAAAAGATCTGCTAAAGTATACGGTTCAATATTAGATCAGTTATGGATGCCAAATTTTATAACTAAAACTATCAGGAGTTGTAGAAAATAAAATGAGCGAAACGCCATTGGTTAGTGTATTAATGACGGCTTACAACCGAGAAAAATATATAGCGGAAGCCATAGAAAGTGTGCTGGCTTCTACTTATACAAATTTTGAATTAATTGTTGTTGATGATTGCTCAAAAGATAATACGGTAGCGATTGCTAAAGTATATGAAGCCCAAGACAATAGAATCAAGGTTTATATAAATGAAAAAAATCTTGGTGATTATCCTAACAGGAACAAGGCAGCATCTTATGCCCGGGGTAAATATTTGAAATACCTGGATTCTGATGATACTGTATTTGCCTGGGGAATTGAATATTGTGTTACTGAAATGGAAAAATTTCCGGAGGCTTCTATTGGAATGCTTTATCTGAGAAACAGGAGTTTGATTGATTCGTTTATTATGTCTTCCGAAGAGGTTATTAGAAATCATTTCTTTACAGGTTCAATCTTGAGCATCGGTCCTTCCGGAAGTATCTTTAAAAGAGATTCATTTGAATTAAATAAGGGATTTGATACTAGATTTGGCGTGGCTACAGATAATTTTTTCAATATTCAGATGGCTGCTAAAACACCCGTAGTTCTGCTTCCAAAGGTTTTTTTTGACTACCGCGTTCATGAGGGACAGGAAAATAACAACGAAAAAGGTTACCTGGTTAATAACTATCTCTACAATAAAGAACTGTACGAAAATGTGCATTTACCCTTAACAACAAAGGAAATATTATTCTTAAAGAAAAAATTACAAAAAAGACACCTGGTTAATTTGATAAAATTTATTCTTAAGAAAAAAGATTTCGGAGCAGTTGTGGAAAATATAAAAGCAACTAAGTTTAAATGGTGGTATGCTTTCAAATATATTTTTTACTAATTAAACTATTACATCATCTTCAATAACTGTTACCGCATCAGAATTGTAAATGTTAGTTAGCATACTTTCTTTGGTGTATAATCATGAGAATTACCTGGAAGCTTTTTTTGAAGGCATATTATCCCAGGAATTCTATGATGATTTGGAGATTGTTATAGGTATTGATAAATCAAGCGATGCGTCATTGGAAATATGCAGGAAATACCAGAAGTTGCATCCCAAAACTATCACGCTTTTAGAGCACAAGGAGAGAGTGGGAATGATAAGCAATTTTAATAAAACTTACAATGCCTGCTCCGGTAAATATATTGCTATATGTGAAGGAGATGATTATTGGATAGACAACCAAAAGCTGGCAAAGCAGGTAAAAGTTTTGGAAAAAGATGCGAAGGCGGTGATCTGTTTTACCGATATTAAAATATTTGATGAAGAAGAAAAAAAATTTTATCCAAACTGGGCCCATATAACAAAAGAAAATTATTCCATTAAGGATATTATTAAATCAAACCCAATTTCAACCTGTTCAGTTTTATTAAGAAATAATTATATAAAAATAAATGATAACAGTTTTAAAGGCTTGTCTGTCGTAGATTGGTCTTTCAATGTTCAGTTATTAGCGCATGGATATGCAAAGTATTTAGATTGCAAAACAGCAGTGTATAGAATGAGCTTGCAAAGCAGTTACTCAAAAAACCCTGTAGTGCAGCAATTATTTAAAAAAAAAGAAGCTTGCGAATACCTGTTAAACGAACCCGGGCTTTATGAATTTAGATCACTTCTTTTAAACGCATATAACCTTCAGTTGTATGCTATTGCAGTGAGACTTGAAAAAAATGATAAGAGAAGAGTTTTATTTTTGAAAAAAATTATTAAAAGTATTTTCTGGAATAATATGCTGATACCGGTGAAGGCCTTTGTCCGGCTTTTCATGTGACGAAAGAAATTATCATAACCTTTAACTATAATGATTGAACCTCTTGTAAGCATTTTGATGACAGCTTATAATCGGGAAATTTTTTTAGCAGAGGCAATAGAAAGTGTCCTTGCTTCCACGTATCAAAATCTGGAGATTATCATAGTAGATGATGCAAGTAAAGACAACACCGTTAAGGTTGCTAAAACTTTTGCAAATAAGGATGCCCGCATAAAGCTTTTTGTTAATGAAAAAAACCTTGGGGATTATCCCAATCGCAATAAGGCGGCAAGTTATGCTACAGGCGAATACATAATGATTGTTGACTCAGATGATATCATTTTCAAAGATAGCATTGCAAAATGTATCAGTCTCATGAAGCAACATCCGGACGTTCATTTTGGAACCTATTACCGGCTTCCTGCAAAAGATCCCTTTGTATTGGATTCCAAAACTGCGCTGCGGCGGCATTTTTTTGAAACGCCTTATTTAATGATTGGTCCGGGGGGCACCGTTATAAAGCGGGATTATTTTGAAAAAATAGGTGGCTATCCTGAAATTTATGGCCCGGCAAACGATATGTATTTTAACCTGAAAGCTGCGCGGCATACCAGTGTGTTAATGATTCCCTTTAAAATATATAGTATAAGAAAACATCCTGGTCAGGAGATCAATAATGCCTATAGTTATTTATATAACAATTATAGATATAACAGGGATTCTTTTAATGAATTAGATCTCCCAATAGATAAAAAATCCATACAGTGGTTGCATAAAAAGAATAAAAGAAGGTTTGTGATGAACATGGCAAGATATTTTTTCAAGACAGGAAACATAGAAAAAATAAGGTACGCTATCAGGCAGGCATCTTTTACCTTTAAAGATGCCGTAGAGGGAATATTTCATTGACAAGTTAATTTTAAAACAGTTACAATAAATTGAAAATTGCTTTTTGCTTAAGGAATTTTCTTCCCGGTCAGGCAGGCGGAACGGAAGTGTATGTAGCAGCTTTATCCGAAGGATTGCAAAAATTGGGTGTCCAGGTAATTGTCATAAAGCCGGGCTTTGGGAAGCTGAAGATCAGTGAATATGTTTATAATAGTATAAGAGTTTTGGAATACCCTGAATCTGTAAATTATACTAAGGATATAATAACTGGAAAAAAGATACCAGGTGGCACTGCCCTATTTAAACAAGTGCTCATATCAGAAAAGCCGAACATCGTACATTTCCATGAAATAAATGGGAGCAACGGAATAACAATTGAGCATCTTAGAATTGCAAAAAGCTTACTCATACCCGTATTTACGACGCTGCATCTTACAGGTTACGTCTGTAAAGCTGGTACGCTTAAGTACAAGAATGAAGTTGAATGCAATGGCTTTATTGATGAACGTAAATGCTCAATATGCTTGCTTCATCAAAAAGGATTGAGGTTCGGTATGCCGGAAATGCTAACCCGCTTTGGAGCAATTGCGCAAAGATTAAACTTGCCAATTGATAAACTTCCTCAAACAATTGAAAGCGGGTTAAGCTATCCAAAATACATTCGTAAACACAAGGAAATATTAGACGAAATATTTACAATAAGTGAAAAAATTTTTGTGCTCAGTCATTGGTTCAAAAAAGTCTTGCTCATTAATAATATGCCTTCGGAAAAAATAGTTCTTCTGGATAAAGCATTACCTCATTCGTTATTGCCTGCAAGCAAAGCAACGTTAGCACCGGGAGAGAAAGAACTAGTAAAGTTTGTGTACCTCGGGAGAATTATGCCCATAAAAGGATTGCATATTATATTAAAGGCACTACAGAATATTGAACCGAAAAGCTGGTCATTAGACATATATGGACAAGTAGGAGATGAAGACTATGTAGTGAAATGTAAAGACCTTGCCAGGAGCATTTCATCCGCCGTTCACTGGAAGGGAAAGCTGGATCCCTCAGAAGTTTTGAATATGCTTGGCCAATACAGTGCCCTTGTCTTTCCAACTGTAATAGAAGAAATGGTAGGCTTGGTAGTAATGGAGGCGTTCGCTGTAAATATTCCGGTGATAGGATCTGATGTGAAAGGAATAGCAGAGCAAATAGAAGATGGAAAAACAGGGATATTGTTTAAAGCTGGAAACGTAGAAGCTTTGAAAGTGATTTTAGAAAAGGTGATAGAAGATCCTTCCATATTAAAAGAGCTTGCAACTAATATAACAATTCCTGTGAAATTTGATAGTGTTGCAGTAAGCACTTTTAAAACATATAATGCAGCCTTGCCTCTTAATGCCACGCATCAATTTAAAAATCTTGCTAAGTATTAGCTTTTGCGGGGTCATAAAACTATTTAAGTGTTAAATTCTTTACGTACTCTATATAGCGCTCCATATAATAAAATGTCTCCGGTATTTGCTCTCTACCGTTTTATTATTTGGAAAACAATACGTTTTTTAAAAATAAAAGATTTTAAATATTCACTCTGGGGTAATAGAAAAATAGCTTTGAATTACGATTCGTTTCAAAGTATGTGGATTATGTATAATTATTATGTTGATTGGGAGGAGTTTACTTTAATTAGCAGGTATATTCAATCAGGTGATAATGTTTTCGATATCGGGGCTAATATGGGATTTTATACTATATGGATGTCAAGATTTATTTCACAAGGCAAAATTCACTCGTTTGAGGCTGATAGTCAAAATTTTACTCGACTTCAAGATAATATCTCGTTAAATAATTTACAACGGTATGTTGTAGCTAATAAAAATGCGGTTGCTGATTTAGATGGCGAGCTATACTTCACAACCGGGCTTGACGGAGAAAATCACATTGCTGCTTCATCTGTTAAAAATGCCGTCATAATTCCATCTGTAACAGTAGATAGTTATGCCAAGAAACATGATATTAGCTCAATTGCGTATTTAAAAATTGATGTCGAAGGTTTTGAGTACAATGTATTAAAAGGAGCGAAGGAGCTTTTGATAAATAAAAGAATTGATATTGTGCAACTAGAAATAAATAAAACGATAGATAATTCCCTGAAAAAAATCAATGATGTGATAGAGTTATTGGATGATTACAAATACTTTCTGTGTAGTTATGATGTGAAAAGCAACCAGCTGAAAGCAACTGTTTTTTCAAGCGAAAGAGAAAATTATTTTGCGGTGAGTGATTTGAATAAAATTAATTCCAGATTAAAGAATAGAAGTGCTGAGGCCATTACATATACTGGACAAAATACATGAAGATTTTAATTGTAATGGACCCAGGCATATCTATACCTGTAAAAGGTTATGGGGGTATTGAAAGAATTATTGAGATGCTGGCTATAGAATATACAAAAAAAGGCCATGCCGTTGATCTCTTAATTACTTCAGGATCATTTGTAGAGGGATGCACTGTTTATGGAATAGGCAAAGAAGGATTTCCTCCAAAAAAATCCGATGCAAGAAAAGCAATACCAACCATCTGGAAATTTCTGAAAAAACATAAAAATGAATATGATTTGATCCATAATTTCGGCAGATTAATTTATTTACTTCCCGTTTTAAATAGCTCAGTTTCTAAGATAATGAGCTACCAAAGAGAGATTACAAAAAAAAACAGCCAGCTGATTACCCTTTTAGCTTGCAAAAATTTATTATTTACTGGTTGCAGCCAGGATCTCATAACCAGGGCGAAAGTACATGGTAATTGGGAAGCAGTTCATAACTGTTGTGATTTTTCAAAATACCAGCTAAATGAGCATATTGATCCAAAATCTCCATTGGTTTTTCTTGGCCGGTTGGAAAAGGTAAAGGGTTGTCACACTGCAATACAGGTTGCAAAATTAACTGGTAACTCCTTAATTATTGCAGGTAATATATCTCAGTTAGAAGATGAAAAAGAATATTTTACCAACGAAATACAACCATATATTGATAACGATCAGATACGATATATTGGCAGTGTTAATGATAAAGAGAAAAATGAATTATTAAGATCTGCACAGGCGTTACTTTTCCCAATAGAATGGAATGAGCCATTTGGTATAGTAATGATAGAGGCTATGGCATGCGGCACCCCTGTTATTGCTTTTAACAAAGGTTCTGTGAACGAAGTGATAGACGAAGGAACTACGGGCTTTAAAGTAAAAACAAAGTTAGAAATGATGGATGCTGTTAAAAACATCCACACAATAGTAAGGAAAGAATGCAGGAGACAAGCTGAAGCACGATTCAATGTTTCTAAAATAGTTAACCAATATCTTGATATTTCAAATGTAAAAAGAAAAAGAGTTGTTATACTAAGTACCCATCAGCCTGCGGCAAATCCACGTGCGCTTAAAGAGTATGAAACTTTTAAAAATCTCAATTATTCGGTAAAGCATTTATATGCCTATAATGCGGAATGGTCTTATAAGATTGATGAGAATAAATTTAAGGAAGGTAAACTGCAGCGCCAGGATTTTATTGAAATAGGAGGAAATCCTAATACTAAACCAATACGTTTTTTAATAGCGCGCATCTTACACAAAATTTTCCGGCTTACATCTGTAATACTGCCTTTTTCCAGGGATATGTCTATGGAAAGAGAAGCATTTTCATTTTGGCTGCTCGTAAGAAAGTATCCGGCAAATATGTATATCTCCCATTACCTGGGAACACTTCCTGGCGCCTTCAGGGCTGCCATGCACCATCAGGCAAAAATCATTTTTGATGCAGAAGATTTTCACCGGGGAGAAGAGGTTTATTATGCAAATCAGAAAAAAAATGTGATCTATATTGAAGATAAGTATTTAAGCAGGATAGATGCTATAACTGCTGCCAGCCCGCTGATAAGTGAAGCTTATAAAAAATTATATCCTGGAAGAAAGGTGGAAACGATTAATAATGTTTTTCCGGTTTCGCATATAGTGGATTTCCATGTACACTCGCTCCCGGAGCTTAAGTTGTTTTGGTTTTCCCAAAACATTACAAAATACCGCGGGCTTGAAATATTCGTGCAGGCCTTAAATTACCTTAAAGAAAAAGCAATTACTCTTACCATACTGGGGCATAGCGGATCTGACGAATATAAGAAATTCTTATTATCAATATCGGAATGTCCTGAAAAAATTATTTTTAAAATTCCGGTTCCTCCCGAAAGTCTTTTCGCCGTAACTTCAAAGTATGATATTGGCCTTGCTGGAGAAATACCTGACAATCTTAATAAAGAGATATGTTTAAGTAACAAAATATTTACCTACCTGTTGGCAGGTAATTGTATACTTGCATCCGATGTTCGGGGGCAGAAAGAATTTATGGAGCAATACCCCGGCATAGGTTCTACTTATAAATTTGATGATCCAAAAGACCTTGCTGATAAGATAGAAAAATTCTATAATGATCGCGCTCTTTTGGAACAATGTCGCAAAAACGCTTTTACATTGGCAAAAAACAAACTGAATTGGGAGTTGGAAGAAAAGAAGTGGCTCGCAGTAGTGAGAAGCCTTTTGCCTGAAAGCTTAGCATCTTAACATCTAATGATGAATATTTTTAAAAAAATTCTGCCTTATAAATATAAGCGCTCTAGAAAGGAAAGTTTAGGGGTACCGTCACTTCACTGGAGCCTGCAAAACCTTAAAAAAAATAATTATCGCCCTGTAAATGTTGTAGACATTGGAGCTTATAAAGGCGAATGGACGCAAGATTTTTTAGAGGTTTTCCCTCACGCCAATGTATGTATGATAGAAGCCCAAAAAACTAAAGAGTGTTTTCTCGAAATAGTAAAAAAAAGGTATCCTACTGTAGATTATTCTATAGCTTTATTATCCTCAGATGATGGAATAGACAAGCCCTTTGCTGAAAACGAAACTGCCAGCCATGTATTAAAAAATCATGATGAGGGTTCGACAGTAAATCTTATTAGGACTTCTACATTAGACACCTTGTTAGTAGAAAAAAAATTTCCATGGCCTGATTTTTTAAAGCTTGATGTTCAGGGGCATGAAATAGAAGTGCTGAAGGGGGCAGAAAAATCATTAGCATCTGCAGAGATCTGCCTGCTGGAAGTCACTTTGCTTGATTTAGGTGATAACGATCCTTTATTGTTGGAAGTATTACAATTTATGGATACCAAAAGTTTTCAGGCTTATGACATTTCGCAGTTTATGAGAAGGCTACTGGATAAAGCATTATACCAGCTGGACGTTTTTTTTGTAAAGAAAAATTCAGCATTAATCTCAAAGAAAAGCTGGAATTAAGTGTGAAGACAAATATTATTTTCTTAACTAATGAAAAGTATATTAGTGAGGAAAGCGCAGAAGGTGGTGTAAAATTTTGTACTCAGGAATATATATCCTTGCTACAATTAAGGTTTACAGTTATTTTCTTTGCGGTACAACTGGATAATTCCTTTTGGTACAGAATAAAAAAAAAGTTTGGCCTTACAGTGTATCATGATTATAATGTTCGGAAGTATATAACAACGCTGAAAGAAGCGATCAATAAAAATCATGTATCCTGCGTTTTTCTGAACCTCACCAATACGGTACAGTTTTCAAAACTGATAAAAGAGTTGTTTCCGGATATAAAAGTTATTCTTTGCTCTCACGGCAATGAGAGCGGCGATTACCTTCACGAGGTGGTGATGCATAAAAAACGAAGTTTCCTTAAGAGGTACGCTGCTGATTATTTTTTGGGAAGCATGTTAAGCCAGGAGTCATCATACAGGAAGTACATTGACCTGGTGCTTACGGTATCAGATGTGGAAATGTATATTGAGAAATGGCTGGGCGCCGAAAAGATATACCTGGTGTACAGAACTATAACAGGTGCGGAAATTGACAATAATCCTATTAAAGGCAGGATAGGTTTTTTTGCCGATTTAAGCCATGCGCCTAATTTTTATGGAATAAAAAAAGTATGTGAAGCCTTACAATCTCGCAAAGACAATTCTGTAGAGATCAGGCTTGTAGGAAGTTGCGAAAAGAACGGTAACGCACTGGCATTGGAATTTCCGTTTCTAAAATACTTAGGCTACCTGGATGAAGACCACTTAAAGCTTGAAGCAGGCACCTGGATGTTTTGCCTGAACCCTGTATTTTACTATTCCCGGGGCGTAAGCACTAAACTGGGTAAGATGCTGCAATGGGGCTTACCGGTGATAACTACCAGGAAAGGAATGCGCGGGTACACATGGAAAGAAGGGGAAATTTTGGAATGCGATTCTGCAAATGAAATGGCAACCCTGATAATGAATTACTGTAATAACATAACTGCGGCTGTGAAGTATAAAAATGAAATTGTAAAGATGAGGGCGACTGCGCCTTCACAGGAAAGTATGGCCAACGATATAATAAATATTCTCGCTGTATCTGCTTGAAAAAAGTTTTGATCATTTATCCGCATTTCCCTCCATCTAATCTGGCAGGTGTTCACCGAAGCCGGCTATTTGCACAGCATTTGCCTGAATATGGATGGGAGCCCGTAATTCTTACGGTGCATGAAAAATTTTATGAAGAAGAGCCAGACCATAACCTGGTGCAGCTTCTTCCAAAAAGCCTCAGGATTGAAAAGGTAAATGCCCTGCCGCTTATGAAACCCCGGCTGATTGGCGATATAGGATTAAGAGCTTTCTTCGCTTTGTATAAAAAAGCAAAGCAGCTCATTAAAAAAGAAGCGATTGACTTTTTGTATATACCGGTGCCATCGTTCTATACCGCTTTACTGGGCAGGTGGCTGCATGCATCTACCCGTATACTTTACGGGATAGATTATATAGATCCCTGGGTGCATCAATTTCCCGGGAGCAATAAAAAATTTTCCCGCCATTGGTGGAGTACCCGGCTTGCCAGGTGGCTGGAACCCATTGCAGTAAAAAAGGCATCCCTGATAACCGGCGTTGCTGAGGGATATTACAAAGATGTCTTAAGTAGAAATCCGCAGCTTGCCAGTGGCCTGCATGGCGCTATGCCTTATGGTGGCGAAGAAAAAGATCACCAAATGGTAACTGCGTTAAATTTACAGCCTTATTTGTTTGAAAAGAAGGCCGAAAAAATACAACTGATATATGCTGGCGCAATGCTGCCAAAGGCTTATGATTTGCTCAAGAATATTTTGCAAAGTATCATGATGAATGTTTCCGTATTTAATGATGTAGAATTTCATTTTATAGGTACAGGTAAAACGCCTAATGACGCTAATGGTTATAATATAAAACCAATAGCGGAGCAATATGATTTATGGCAACGCATTATTTTTGAATATCCCCGCCGTATTCCTTATTTAGATGTACTGGCACATCTTGGTAAGGCAGATGGTGTTTTTATACTCGGCAGTTTGGAGCCACATTATACGCCTTCAAAAGTTTACCAGGGTATACTTTCTCAAAAACCTATATTGGCTGTATTGCATGAAGAAAGTACTGCCGTAAATGTTTTAAGAAAATCAAATGGAGGTATGGTAGTAACTATAAACAGTAACAATTATTTGCATAAATTAAAAGACGATTTTGCAAATGAATTTTTAAAATTTAAATTATACATTAAATCTTTCAACTCTGCTCAGGTAAATAAAGAAGTATTCGGGAAGTATTCAGCAAAAGCAATTACGAAGGAACTTGCATGTTTGTTGGATAAAATAGTGTAAATATAGTATCAACAGTATTTCTAACTAAATGCATATTTAAATTATAGAAGTGGGTAGTTATTTAAAAAAAATAACAAATATTAAAATTAATAAGCGCTTCATATTATGAAATTAAATGTTCAATATGGCTGTGGATTGAGCAGTCCATTGGAATGGAAGAATTTCGATTCTTCACCTACATTACAATTGCAAAAATTGCCGTTAATAGGTAAGCTCGTAAAGAAAGTAAATTTTCCTTCTAATATCTTATTTGGCGATATTGTAAAAGGCTTGCCAAGCATAAGTAAAAATTCTTGTGACACTGTATATTGCTCGCATGTTTTAGAGCATTTATCTTATGAAGATTGCATGGTGGCTTTAAAAAATACATTCGATATATTAAAACCCGGGGGCAGGTTCAGATGTGTTCTTCCAGACCTTGATTTTGCCATTTCCAGATACCTTGAAAACAAAAAACTTAATCCTGAAACCGCTAGTATTGATTTTATGAAAACAACTTTATTGGGCTATGTAAGAAGACCTAAAAGTATGAAGGAAAAAATTATATCTGTTTGGGGCAACTCTCATCATTTATGGATGTGGGATATAAATTCTCTTTCTGATGCTTTAACAAAAACAGGTTTCAGTAAAGTTTATAAAGTTTGTTTTAATGACTCAGATGATAAGAGTTTTTTACAGGTTGAAGATGCATCAAGATTTTTTGGAGCTATAGCATTAGAATCTGTAAAATAACCGTAGAAAGATAAAATTATTTTATGCCGTTTATATCATAATACCGTATTCAATCGGCCTATTTTTTTTAAAACTTCAAATGTACAGGATTAGCGTTATTTTGCCGGTGTTTAATGGGATGACATACTTAAATCAGTCCATTGAAAGTGTGTTATCCCAGTCATTTACCAATTTTGAATTACTAATTATTGACGATTGCTCAAGTGATAGTAGTTGGAACTATATAAAAAATATACAGCATCCGCACACAACTATATATAAGAATGAAATTAATAAGGGGCTATTTTTTAACCTTAATTTTCTTATTAAAAACAGTAAAAGCAATCTTATTAAATTGTGGGCGCAAGATGATGTAATGAGAAAAGGTTGCTTGGATGAAGTTGTTGGCTTTCATAAAAGATATCCTGAAGCCGGATTTAGTTTTTCAGGCAGGGAAATAATTAATGAAAGAGGGAAAGTTACCAAAACATTTACATCGGATCAGGAGCCATCTCTTATAAGTACATACCACCATACAAGGGTGGCTTTTTTTACGGGTTCAATTGCAGGTAATATTGCCAATGTTTGTATTAATAAAGAAGCGCTTGAAGAGGTGGGCGGTTTCAATGAAAGTATGAAGATGTCCGGTGATTTCGAAATGCTGGTAAGACTTGCTGAAAAAAGGCCTGTTGGTTTTATTCCAAAAAACCTGGTAAGTATAAGAGAGCATAAAGGACAATTGAGCCTGAACGCAGACTATTTTTTAAATCACGTAAAAGAAGACCTGCAGATTTACCGGATTTTAATTAATTATTCGGATGACGCCTTAATCAAAGAAGGCAAAAAAGTGATGAGGCAGCATAAGCTTGTATTTTATTATACCCTTATGCTGAAAGATTTTTTACATGGTAAATTCAGGAAAGGTTTTGCTTATTATAAAGAGCTGTCAGCCTTTGACAATTTTTTTTTGCTAACACTATCATTTATAAAAGCAAAAATAAAAAAACCTGCAAAACCTGCCTGGATTTGAATGTATGAAAAAACTGGCGATAGTTACTACGCATCCTATTCAATATAATGATCCGCTGTTTACATTGCTTGCGCAACGTGGCGTGATAGATATTAAAGTGTTTTATACCTGGGGTAAATCAGTTTTAAAGGAAAAATACGACCCGGGATTTAAGCAAAATATTTCGTGGGATATAGAGATGCTAAAAGCATACAATTATACATTTGTAAAAAACGTAGCTAAACATCCGGGATCACACCATTTTAGGGGGATTTACAATCCTACACTTATTAAAGAAATAAATGACTGGAATACAGATGCAGTGCTGGTGTATGGCTGGGCATTTAAAAGCCATCTAAAATGTATAAGATATTTTCATAAAAAAAAGTTGGTTTTATTCAGAGGAGATTCAACGATACTGGATAATAAAAGATGGATTATTGATATTATCAAGAAAGTTATTTTAATACAGGTCTTTAAAAAAATAGATATTGCTTTATATGTTGGTGCAGCGAATCAAAAATATTTTCTATATTATAAAGTTGACCCTAAAAAACTGGTTTTTGCACCACACGCAATAGACAATGAAAGGTTTGCTAAAAAAAGCGAAACAGGAGTCAGAAAACAAATGAATGTGGGTGATGAGGAAATTCTTTTCCTTTATGCAGGCAAACTTGAAAATAAAAAAAATCCTTTCTTATTGCTGAATGCCTTTATAAATAGTAAAGTTTCAAAGGCTCATTTGTTGTTAGTAGGAAATGGCAATCTTGAGCAGCCATTGAAACAATATGTTCAGGGGCTGGAGTACGAATATCAGCAAAAAATCCATTTTCTGAATTTTCAGAATCAAACCAGTATGCCAGGTATATACCAGGCTTGTGATGTATTTGTGCTGCCATCACAAGGGCCGGGTGAAACATGGGGTTTATCAGTTAATGAGGCCATGGCTTGTTCTAAACCCATAGTGGTAAGTGACAAATGCGGGTGTGTAGAAAGCCTGGTTAGAAATGGTTGTAACGGGTACATATTCAAAAGTTGCGACGTAGAAGATTTGACAGAAATTATTAAAAAATTAAGCGCAAACAAAGCTTTTTTAAATTCAATGGGAAGGCAATCTTCGAAAATTATTGCTGATTGGAACTATGAAAAAGTTTGTGGGACAATCGAAGAGATAGTTAAAAAAGTATGAAAATACAAACACGAATCAGGTTTGATGAAGACGCAAGAGTTTTATTACTGCTCGTTTTAATAGCACAGTTCTTCTTTATGAATGGAATCTATCTTTTTGTAGGAAGTTTATGCCTGGGTATCCTTTTTTATAATCTTCAGCAACCTTATAAGCCAGCAGTATTTACAATCATTTTCATATACCACTTTATTCAGGTTGCCGCAGCAGTATGGTTAAGTAATTATATAGGGAAAGACCTTAACTACAGATCCCCATACTCAGGTACTGCAATAATAATTAGCTATGTAGGCTTGTTTGCTTTGTTCGGGCCTGTTATATACTTTCAAAATAAGCTTCCATCTATAAGCCTCCAAACGTTTAAAGAACACGCCGCAAAGCTTTCTATCAATAAAACATTTATAGCTTATGTAATTGGCTTTTTTTCAATTAACGCAATAGGAGCAGTTGCCCTATCCATTTCGGGTTTTGCTCAGATTTTGGTAAGCCTGGTTGCCATAAAGTGGTTTTTATACCTGCTGTTTGGTTTCCAGGTAATTCTTAAAAAACTTAAAATAAAAGAATTTATTTTTTTTACTTTATTTGAATTCGTATCCGGTTTTTACAGTTACTTTTCTTCCTTTAAAACGGTAGTATTTTTTTTATTGTTTCTTTTTTTTGTAATGTTAACCCGGGTTAACATGAAACAAATATTAATTGCAACGGCAGGTGGCTTAGCTATATTTTATGGAATGGCTATTTACCAAAGTATTAAAGGCGACTATAGAAACTTTCTAAACAAAGGTACCAGGAGCCAAACAGTAAGTGTATCGCAGGAAGAGGCGCTCACCAAGTTGTCAGATCTGGTAAGTGAGCAAAAAAAAACGGGTTCTACTTCTGAATCTGTTGCTTCTTTTCTCGATAGATTCCAGTATACTTACCATCTTGCTAAAGCAATGGAGATTGTTCCTGCAAAAATACCCTACCAAATGGGGGATAACTGGTGGAGCACGCTTACATTTATATTTACACCCCGCCTTTTAAATCCGGATAAACCCAACTATGAAGCTTCTGTAAAAACAAGGAAATACACAGGTTTGGATTATGCAGGTGCTAAGCAGGGCGTATCTGTAAGCCTGGGCTATTTCGCCGATAGCTATGTAGATTTTGGCCTCATAGGCATGTTGCTGCCCATTTTTATTTTAGGCTGTATTTATGGTAAAACATATTTTTATTTTATAAAGCGTTCGTCCAACAACTTTATTTTTAACTACTCTGTAGTGGGTGCCATGTTCATGGAGCTTTTTGCTTTTGAAATGGACAGCACTTTTTTAGCAGGAAGGTTATTATCTGTGTTGGTTACCTTCTTTTTATTAAAGACATTTTTTTTTAAATGGTTCTTTAACCAGATAAAAATGCAGGAGTAACCGGGTAAATCTGCTTCATAGCTCAGGCATGGCTTTAGTATAGCCCGGATAATATGAAAAGCATGATCTTTAAATTTGTGTAATTAGAAGCATCGTTTGAGGAAAATCTTCATCACCATTCCCTGGTTCCTTCCGGCTTTTCGGGCAGGTGGGCCAATACAGTCTATAGCCAACCTGGTTAGGGAATATAAGGATGGTGTTCAATATTGCATTTTTTGCAGTGATGTAGACCTAAATGGTGCAGCTCTTGAAAATATCGCTGTTAACCAATGGGTACAGCACAATGATTATACACAAGTATGGTATGCGTCACCGGAGAACATCAGTAAGGATCTCGTTAAGCAGGTGACAATAATAACGCCTGATATTTTATACATTATTGGGTTATACGACTGGCATTTTAATATGGTACCTGTTCTTTTTTGTAAAGCCCGCAGGAAGATCATTTCTGTGAGAGGCATGCTCCATCCTGGAGCGTTATCCCAAAAGAAATGGAAGAAAAAAATATATCTTTCTTTATTCCGGCTTTTGGAAATACCTTATAAAACAAGCTTTCATGCAACCGACATTATAGAAAAGGTTTATATAAAGAAACACTTTGGCAATAAAGCGGATGTATGCGTAGCAGCTAACTTTCCTAATTTTATAGGAAAGCTGCAACTTCCTCATAAAACTACTGGTAAATTAAAACTGGTAAGCATTGCGCTCATCAGTCCTATGAAAAATATAGATTGGGTATTAAAGGCTTTATGCAGTACCCCTGCGTTAATAGAGTACCATATTTATGGCCCTGTAAAGGATACAGCTTACTGGAATGAGTGCCTGGAAATCATTAAAGATCTTCCTGAAAATATTACTGTTATTAAACATGGCGAAATACAACCATTACGCATAAAAGATGCTCTTGCCAATGGTCATGTATTTATATTACCAAGCAAAAGTGAGAACTTTGGACATGCTATTTATGAAGCGCTATCTGCAGGGCTGCCTGTTATTACCAGTCATAATACGCCGTGGAATGATCTGAAAAGTTCCTCAGCAGGTATTAACATTGACGTTAATAATATTAATCAGGCCAGTGAAGCAATTGCCTTCTTCTCAGGCATGAATAGCGAAGAACTATTGCACTGGCAGTTAGCCGCCGGTGATTATGCAGAGAAAGCAGTGAATATAAATACAATAAAAGATCAATACCATAATATGTTTTCTTTTGATGCAGTCAGCAAAAAATCAGTTAGTTAAACATTTTTCTCCAAAAGATACTGGCAATTATGCTTCTTATTTATTTAAGTTTATTGCTGTGTTTGGCATTTGCTATCTGGGCACTTTTGCTATCATTGGCCTTGCTGCGCCGGGCGGCTTTTACAGCCCGTTTATTGATCACCATCTTGATTATGTTAGTTGGATAAAAAACTCTTTGATATATGCCACAGGTTTCATTTTATCCTGGTTCAATATACACACCCATACAGAACCTAACTTTCTTATAAGAATAAATGGCGGAAGGGGAGTATATATCGCCCGTGATTGTGTGGGCTTCGGGGTATATAGTTTTTGGATAGCCTTTGTGGTGGCTAATTCCGGTATTATTATTAAAAAGGTAAAGTGGATCGTAGCAGGGCTGTTATCATTATGGCTCATTAACGTTACCAGGATTACACTGTTCCTGGTTGCTATCAATAAAGGCTGGCCTATGCCATTGGGAATTGATCATCATACCTGGTTTATTATATTTGCCTATGCACTGATTGGTATATTAATTTTCTGCTACGATAAATCTTTTACCTATAATATTTTGAAATCCGGAAAAAAGCAGTAAATTTATGTCTACAAATCTGGCTTCTTATAACAATTCCTTGTATAAACCCGGTCCCGCTTTTAAAAGATTATGTTGGTACTTTGTAAATGCATTAGTTTTTAAAAGCTCTCTTTTCCCATTTTATAGAATAAAAACTTTTTTTTTACGTTTATTTGGCTCTAAGGTTGGAAAAAATATTTCTATTAAGCCAAACG
This sequence comes from Hanamia sp., assembly GCA_965276925.1. Taxonomy (GTDB): domain Bacteria; phylum Bacteroidota; class Bacteroidia; order Chitinophagales; family Chitinophagaceae; genus Ginsengibacter. The sequence continues at coordinate 3,450,897 of OZ255711.1, read as the reverse complement.
TTAATATAAAATATCCATGGTTTCTTGAAATTGGTAATAATGTATGGATAGGTGAGGAAGTATGGATAGATAATCTTGGAAAAGTAGTTATAGGTAATAATGTTTGTTTAAGCCAGGGTTGTATGCTTATTTGCGGAAATCATGATTATACAAAAACAACTTTTGACCTGATTATAAATAGTATAATAATAGAAGATGGTGTGTGGATAGGCGCAAAAGCGACCATTTGCGGTGGAGCAGTGTGCAGCAATGATTCGGTGGTAAGTGTTGGCTCAGTTGTTACCGGTACGCTTGAGCCCAAAGGAATATATAGGGGAAATCCGGCAGTAAAAACAAAAGAACGAATATTTAAAACCATATAGTCCCCTGAGTAAACCCTTGTCAATGAAGTTGATAAGTATTTAATTTAATTTATTTAATTTACTAATAATAATCTACCCAGTGAAAGTTTCTATCATAACTGTTACCTACAACTCAGAAAAATACCTTACCGATTGCATAGAATCCGTAAGAAAGCAAACGTATAATGATATTGAGCATATTATTATTGATGGTAAATCAACAGATAATACAGTGAAAATTATTCATAAATATGATAAGTATATAAGCAAATGGATATCTGAAACCGACAAAGGCATGTACGATGCCATCAATAAAGGTATGAGCCTCGCCACCGGGGAAATAATTGGCGTGTTAAACAGCGATGACATGCTGGCTTCCGCAGATGTTATCATGGACATTGTCGCTTGCTTTGATGAAAGCGGAAAGGATTCTCTTTATGGAGACCTGGTATATGTGGCGCCCAACTTTCCGGAAAAAGTGATGAGGTATTGGAAGGGAATTGCCTATAAGCGTTCACGGTTTAATTATGGCTGGATGCCCGCCCATCCTACTTTTTACATAAAGAAAAGTGTAATTGAAAAGTTTGGCAACTACGAAAATCACTACCATAGTGCTGCCGATTACGAATTTATGGCCAGGTATCTTTATACACATAAAGTAAGCTCTTGTTACTTACCCAAAATGATAGTGAAGATGAGAACAGGTGGAGCAAGCAATGGCAACTTGTATCGCAGGCTGAGAGCTAATCGCCGTGATTTTCTTGCAATGAAAAAAAATAAGATTCCTATGGCTTTTCTGGTCTCCATCATGAAGCCGTTAATAAAGTTACCTCAGTATAAAAATAAATTGGGTTATAAAATAGTAAAGTCTAACTTTAAAGAGCAAAATTTTCACACGCCATCCGTTTCATTTCTGGCGGCTGATACCAGGTCCGAAATTCAATAGACGTTCCAAGCTTAATGGGGTTTTTTAGTAAAAGAAATATAGACAACTTACCGTACGATTTCTCAAATTTGCACCAGGATATTCATTCGCATATCCTGCCTGGCATTGATGACGGGTCTCCGGATCTGCAAACATCCATAGCTTTATTGAAAGCGCTTACATCGGCAGGCATCCATACTTTTATATGCACACCGCATGTTATTGGCGATATGTTTCGAAACACGCCCGAAACCATTAATGCGGCGCTGGATCTTTTAAAGAAAGAATGCCAGAGGCAAAACATACAGGTAGCGCTTAGCGCTGCTGCAGAATATATGCTTGACGATTATTTTATGGATTTGCTCCGCAAAAGAAAGCCCCTGCTTACTTTGGCTGACAATTTTATTCTTACAGAATTATCTTATGCCACTTCGCCCAACAATCTGGAAAAAATTTCCTTTGAAATAAATGTGCAGGGCTATCAGCCCCTGATGGCACATCCTGAAAGGTATTTTTATTATCATAAAAACTATGATGCTTACTACAGAATGAAAGAGCTGGGATTTTTATTACAGGTAAATTTATTATCGCTCACCGGCTACTATGGCAAGCCGGCTGCAAAAGCAGCACATTTTATCCTGGATAATGGGCTGGCAAGCTTTATAGGCACTGATCTGCATAACATGAACCACTTTAATGTACTTACCGATGTACAAAATGCCTCCATATTCCGGAAGGCATTAAAAGATACTGTTTACAACGATTTTAAAAGGTTGTAGCATAACGGTTATCTTACACACGCTTTCTCTATTGCAGTACAAATTTCTGTACACGTATTCCTTCACTTGTTTCTATTTTAATAAAGTAAATCCCCGCCGGCTCACCAGTGAGATCAATTAATTGATTAGGAGAAATATTAAATACTTCTTTTTGTAAAACATCCTGGGCATTACTGTTTAGTATCGTCATTTTTACTTTACCAAGATATCCCTCCATTGAGATAAATAATTTTCCGCTAGTTGGATTAGGATATAGTATAAATTTTTTGGCAGCAGCTGTTTTTATATTTTTTGTATGCGAATAACAAACGTTTCCCGCCTTTGCCACTACCAGCAGGCGATATTGATACGATGTGCCGGGCGTTACCTCATCTGTAAAATTATATACAGAATCTTCTGCAACAGGTATAATTCCTGCTCTCTCATAAAGTAAATTATTCTTTGATCTTTGCAGCTCGTAATAATTTATGTTTTGCTGTTCCCCTACAATCCATTGCACCTGCACCTGGCTCAGGCTAACTGCTGAAAGTTGTAAAGTATTATTAACCCTGATGAGATTTTGCTTGCATGGATTTCTGCAGGTGTTTACCGAAAGTGTCTCATTGTTTTTAATAATATCTGCTGCCTGCTCATAAGTGGGTTCATGTAAAAAACAGGTAAGAGGATCGGTCATCCCGGCGTGCAAAGCGGCTATCTGTGCAGCTTCCGGCGTATTGGCCCAATCATAATTTCCATTATCGGCATCTGCAAATATCGCTTTCAACCCTCGCGGATCTTTTCTCAGATCAAAAAATAAAGAATGCGCATCCTGCCCCGATTGCCTTTTCCATTCGTTGAAATCATTAATCGAATTTTTACCGCTGTTGGTGCCGGCATTACTTATATTCCATACAATATCATTTCCCTTTAGTAAAACATAAACGTTATTATCCCACCTGTCTTTTGATGTTCCCAAACCGTTATCTGTGTTTACGTTTGCAGCAGTAAGTGTTGCATCGGAATCTATATCGCAGATAAAAATATTACCCGTTGCATCGATCATACTTCCACTTGCACCGTTTCCGTTGATGAATGAGCCATTGCCGGAAGATTTGATATGAACAATAGAATTGTTTAATTGCAAGGTGGTATTTGGCTGCATGAATATTCCCGTTGTATAATTTCCTTTTGTTTTTATAAAAATATTTTTCACGATAGCAGCAACAGTATTTTTGGAGCTGTAAGCAATACCATAGGTAACATCTTTGAAGAAGCTATTGGTGATCGAGGCATATTTTGCAGAGCCATAATTGTAGCCCGTTGAGTAGCCATCTGCATACACATCATTTAGAAAAACAGAATCAGTATTAGAAGTAAACATGAATTCCTCTCGTTGCGTAGTATCGGCAAAACCAACAATGTGATTCATTTCTACTGCTCCATAATTAATTCCGTAACTGGTATGCGCATATAGGGGCTGAGGAATGTCGAGAAATATAGAATTAGAAATAGTACAATGTCTTTTCAAACCCTGCACATCATAAAAAACTACAGCATAACTATTAGTGTTTCTAGCCGCAGGCAAAAAGAGGGAATGATTAATAAGGCCTCCACGAACCACAATGTGATGAACACCGGCGCCCGGCCCAAAAATTATTTTGTTATAATAAGAGCTGTCTCCGCTTGGCAGCATACCATTGCCAGCCCCAAACCCGCGTACCCAAAGATTTTCAAAAGAATTACCGGTTTGATAAGTGCTGTTGATAGCCCAATCCATAACCGTTACCTCGTACCTGTAAATTGAATTATCGTTTGGCGATGTTCCATCGCTGGTATGGATATACATCTGTTTTGGATTTTCATTAGTGTTTATCGGAGAATAAAATGAGCCCGGCGTACCTTCCACCGCTGCTTCGGAAGTAACAAACTTCAGCAATTTTCTTGCAGTAAAAGGGGCGGTTTTTTCAAGTTCCCTGTTTACCTCAAACACATACATATAGCTGTAACTGCCAATGCCACCAATCCCGTAACCTTTAAAACCATTATAAGAAATACCTTGTTTGTAGGTATAAACTTGGCCGGAATCAATATTCCATCCTGTATCAAATGGTTTAGAGCCATTCATTATTGCAAAACCGGTGCTGTCAAAATGATCTGCATAGGTTTGAACTGAAATGGGGTAAGAGGTGATAATGTTTTCATTAAATGTACTGCCACTCTTTAGTGCAATTTTTACTTTGCCATTTTTTGCAGCAACTGCCGGAAGCAAGTTTGTAAGGGAGGTGAGCGTTTTTTTTGCCAGCACCGGCGAGGTGCCCGGGTAGTAATCTTTGCCTTGGTTACTTATATAAAAATCTGGTGCTGTTTGGCAAAAAGAAGGTAAAGACAGTATTAAAAATAAAGCAGATAAAATAGCCCTGAGCATAAAAATTAATAGATTTTTATAAACTATAAATGGTAAACAAACAAAGGGGATGATTAATCTGAGAGGAGATGTGGAGTTGCCGGATAAAGATACAGTTTAATTTAGTACCTGAAACCATAAGGCTTTGAAATTTTTGGCATTAAAATATAGGATAGCTTGAATCAGCGGGAAACTAAGCATTTAGTAACGGCCTGATTAAAAAGCGCCTGCCTGCCGACCCAGGCACGCTTGATTTTTCACTGTTTTGCATTAAAGCAAAAAAAATTGATGGAAATTATTCTAAGCAAATATGAAGCAAATAAGATCCTGTTTGTGTAAGCATTTGTGCATGAAGTACCCCGTTAAGAGAAATGGAAACAATAAGAAGCTGGTAACGGCCTCATAAAAAAAGCGCTAAGAAAATTCGAATGATTGCCGTTAAGAAATGAAATTGATGTTGTTAAAGCTGAGCATTGCAAATGGCTGGTAAGTCGCACTACAGCTGGGATATATTCTATCGCTGGAGCTAATTTCATTTTAGGCAGGCACTCAAATTTTTAGCATTTTTTATAAAGCCTTGATCTTTTTTGTTATCTTTTTTGCATCAAGGCAAAAAAGTAAATAGAGATTTCCCAATGCAGATAATGTTATTTTTTAATCAATAGATAAAAATAAGCACAAACAACAAATCAATAAGTCTTACAAACGGCCTCATAAAAAAGGCGTTAAGAAAATTTGAAAGATTGCCGTTAGAAATGAAATTGATGTTGTTAAAGCTGAGCATTGCAAATGGTTGGTAAGTCGCACTATAGCTGGGATATATTCTATCGCTGGAGCTAATTTCATTTTAGGCAGGCATTCAAATTTTTAGCATTTTTTATGAAGACTTGATCTTTTTTGTTATCTTTTTTGCATCAAGGCAAAAAAGTAAATAGAGATTTCCCAATGTAGATAATGTTATTTTTTAAGCAATAGATAAAATAAGCATTTAGAAACGGCCTCATAAAAAAAACGTTAAGAAAAGTCGAATGATTGCCGCTAAGAAATGAAATTGATGTTGTTAAAGCTGGGTTTTGCAGATGGCTGGTAAGTCGCATTATAGCTGAGATATATTCTATAGCTGGAGCTAATTTCATTTAGGCAGGCATTCAAATTTTTAGCTTTTTTTATGAAGCCTTGATCTTTTTTGTTACCTTTTTTGCATCAAGGCAAAAAAGTAAATGGAAAGTATCGAACAGATAAAGGTTTTGTAAAGCAATATTTAATCTCAAAAGAAAACAGTAAGTATTTAGTAACGGCCTCATAAAAAAAGCGCCTGCCTGCCGGACAGGCTGGTTAAGAAAATTTGAATGATTACCGTTAGGAAATGAAATTGATGTTGTTAAAGCTGGGCTTTGCAGATGGTTGGTAAGTCGCACTATAGCTGGGATATATTCTATCGCTGGAGCTAATTTCATTTTAGGCATTCAAATTTTTAGCATTTTTTATGAAGACTTGATCTTTTTTGTTACTTTTTTGCATCAAGGCAAAAAGTAAATACAAACTACCTAATCACAGATAAGTTTTTATGAAGGCCTGTCTGCCGACAGGCAGGCTTGATCTTACTCTTTTGCACCAACGCAAAAAAGTAAATACAGATTCATGGATACAAAATTATATCGGATACTTTTAACGGCACCTGTGCTTTTGCTGCTTCCAAAGCGCTTAATTCGTTTTGGTTAAATATTTCATTGGCGTCGCAATCCGTACAGCTCATCATTATTGCCATTTTTGCAAAATCTATTTTACCTGTAACTTCCGGTTTCACCATCAGGTAATAATCTGATTTATTGCCATAAATAGTAAAATCCATCTGGTTCAGCCGCAGCATATCTTTAAGCTTCATTCCCCATTGCACGCCGCATCTGAGTTTCCAATTATTAACGCTGCCTTGCAGCACGCCTTTTTCTTTGCCTGTTTTGGTTGGCAGTTCGTTCGATAACATGATGTAGGCAAGGCTGTCATAATTGGACTCATCGTTCCATACAAACACGGCCTGCGAAGGCGTTCCGCTCATGAGCACCGAACATTTTTTTGTTTGCTTATCTGATATGAAATACAGATCGTCAGTAACATTTTTTTTACCAAAATAAGTGGTTAGATATTCCCTGCTGGTAAACTGCAACAGGTCATCAGCATAAGTAACAGAATCAGGTGCTTTTTTTTCTTTTAAAGTAAAAGTATAAATGGTAAAACTGTCTTTTTGCGCCTGAGTAGATTCAATAACTATGTTGGATTTTTCAAAAGAAATGTAGGGTGATTTGCTAATATCCTTTTTACCATCGTACACAAATTTTTCCTTCAAAAGCCATTGCCTGCCTTCAGTATAATCAAGCCTGGAAGATGTGTGCAGCACAAAATATTTTACAGATCTTTTTTGATAAAGATCAATGCTTTTAAAAGTGTCAATAGCTATTTTATGTCCTTTTATTTTTTGTATGTAACTGGTCAGGGAAGTGTCGTTTGCTTCTGCATCAGTATTGTGTATATAATTTTTTTTATACATAAAATTACTGATGTCGGCAGTTTTCATATCTGCTATGTTCACAAGATCATGCACAGAGAACGATTGGCTGAAAGCATTGGCCGCAAAGGCTTGCATGAATATAAGGATAAATAAACATTTACTCATTTGTATAAGCAGTGTAGGTTTTAAATATTTTTTTGGTAAAAAATAATACTATTAAAATTTATAAAAGCAGTTTAATCAGCCAAAAATATAAGTGTCAGTAAATGCTATATTTATTTAGAAAAAAAATTGTTCTTAAAATTTATGACTTTATAAAACTATAAGCTAACTGCTCAGGTATTTAACAAAACTTCTCTTTGCTATCGGCAGCAAGGTTTCTTCCAGCGGATAGGCAAGTGTTGTTTCTATATTATAAACCGCAGGGTTGGGCATTTCCCGGCGATTACGTATAAGCTCTGCTTTTATATTTTCAGGCGAGTTGCTTACTGAGCGCATCCATTGATTAATAAGTTCTGTACGTATGCCGCGATATTTTTCATCATGCTTTTCGTAAATGGTTAAATGATATTCATAAGCCAGCGTTGTATTATAGCGGCCATCGCATAACAGCAGGTAACCTTCATTAATGTCAACAGGTAAAAGACCTACAGGCTCTATCTTCATCTTTGCTTCTACAAACTCGTATATCTCTGTACCGTTATTAATCGTATTCTTTATTTTTTGCTCGGAGTAGTGAATAATATCTTCAAGCTCTTTCATCATTTCATCGTCGGCAATCATTTTTTCATACACCACCTGCAGCTTCTTTATATTTATTTGCGTAAGCTGCTTGGGAAAATGTTCTTCTAAAAATTTTCTATTATCTCTAAAAGCAATAATATTATTATAATGAAAAACAATATCAGCAAGATGGGGATACAGTTTATTTTGGTTAAAGCATTTATTTACCTGTTGCAGGTAAGCAAGTAAGGTATATTTCTTAAGTTCAAAATCAATATAGCCTTCTGCAAACCATGTTTCTGATAGAGACGTCATAGAGTTTTTTTAGGATTGATAATTGAATTTACATAAATGATCGCATATATTTTGAAACGATAAATTGCAGCTTTTGTTTTGTGTAAAATTACTTTTAAAGGTTTTCATAATTTATGCCGGCAGGCAATTTAGTTGCTGCTGCGGCGTTATAATATAGTAACACCTCTACTTGTTATATATGTATGTATAAGCCGCAATATCTATTACTGGTGCTCACCTTGCTTTTATGTATGGAATGTAATTCACAAAGCCCCGCCGTACAATCTGCTCTTATAAACTTTGGCACCAATAGTTGTGGCAGCGGTTCGCCTGTTACCTTTTCTTCCATTGGCAACCCCAACACAAACCCTTACCTTATTGCAAGCTGCAATCTTGATTCTGTTTTTTCTGATGTGTTCAATAAGTTTATTGCTTACAACCCAAAGGATAATAAGACTTATGTAAATGATATAAGCCATGGCGACAGCCGTGTGTATATATATGATATGGGCTTGCCTAATAATTATACATGCCCTGCCAGCATACCACAAACACCTGCGTACGAATACTCCTACGTACCTAATAACTGGGAGTTTGATATTAATGGAAACGTGTGGTGCATCAGGGGGCTTAGTGGTTCTGCGGCAATCATTGAAAGAATAGATGAAACAACAGGCAATGTATTATTTACAAAAACTTTGGATTTCCCTTCCGGTAATGTGCCTAATACCTTAACCAGCGGAGATATAGTGATTTTGCCAAACGGAAGATTATTTATTGCAATGGGCGACAGTCCTACGAAATTTTATGAAGTGACCAACTACACCACCGGCACAAGCGATGCGGTGGCAACATTTATTCAAAACATGCCAAAGCCCTGCTATGGAATTTTATACCTCAATGGCACTATTGAATTAACAGGCACTGATTTTAGCTCTGATTGTTATAAATATTTATATGATATACCTTCTGGTGTAATGACCGCTGAGCAGCCCTTTCAGCTTGGGATGAGCCCGGTTGATAATGCAAGCATTTCTCCCGCAATTGGTTTGGCAAAACAACTGATTGCAACAACATGGGTAGATTCTTCAACGGCTGATATTTTATATGAGGTTTATGTAAAAAATATGGGTAATGTAAAGCTTAATAATTTTAATGTTACCGATAACATTACCACAATTTTTGGCTCAGGTAATATTTCAAACGTATCTGTACATGTTGATTCAAGCGCTAATCCATCGCAAATTATTTTAAACGCATCTTATGATGGAGTAAACAATATAAAAATTTTTAATGATAACCAGGTGCTAAGTAATCTTGCAAATGGTTATGTTGATTTTACAATAAAAGTAAGAGCAAGCAATCTTGTGCCAAATAAAATATATTATAATACAGCGCTTGCAAGCGGGCAAATAGGTGAAGATGGATTAAAAGTTTCTGTTATAGATTCTTCGAATAATGGATCTGGTAATGCTATTGATCCAAACAACGATGGTGATGCAGGCGACAGGGGCGAAAATACGCCTACGCCTTTCTTCTTTGGTTTTGTGCTGCCCGTAAAAATTATAAATATCACTGCCTCACACACCGGCAAATACCAGAATACTATTAACTGGTCTATTGGAGAAACGCAAACGATCGTGTCAAAATTTGAAGTGGAGTATAGTGAAGATGATAAGCAATGGCAGCCAGCGGGAATAGTGGATGGTATACAAAACCAAACGAATTATTTTTTAAATCATACGGTTTATTCAAATAATGCAGTTCATTACAGAATAAGAATATTTGAGAATACAGGAAAATCTTACCTGAGTAAAGAAGTAATTGTAAATGGCCTGGCAGAGCCAAATATTGTAGTGCTTCCTGTGCCGGCAGACGATGCCATAACCGTGAATTCCACCAACCTTAATTACAGCCCCGACAGAAAAATATACATCTTAAATGCTTTAGGCAAAGAGATATATGAGCACAGTTTTGCGTCAAATAATATTTATATTCATACTTCATCTTATCCTGATGGATATTACATTGTCAACATTCTGGATAAAGGAGTAATTGACAGCCATCAGATCATTATAAAGCATCATTAAGATACCAGATCATCTAATCTTTCCAGAAGTCATTTTTTTATTTCCACCTGTTTTTTAACTGCGGTGCGATAATTGTTACCATCCATTTTAAACTATAAAAATGGCTGCTAAAAATTTTTCTTCTGCAAAAAAAACGAAAGAGCCTTTGCCAAAAGAGATCATTCCCATGCTGGCTACATTGGTAGATAAGCCCTTTGACCAGGATGGCTGGCTTTATGAAATAAAATGGGATGGATACCGCGCAGTTGCTTATGTAGATAATGGTGAAGTAGAAATAAAATCAAGAAACAACAAGCCTTTCGATGAAAAATTTTATAGCATTCACAATGCTTTGCAGCAATGGCGCACCCGCGCAATAATAGATGGTGAAATAATTGTTGCCAATGATAAAGGCATATCTAACTTCAACAGCCTGCAGAACTGGCGAAGCGAAGCCGATGGAGAGCTCATATTTTATATGTTCGATCTGCTTTGGTTAAATGGCGAAGACCTTACGCAAAAACCTTTGGAAGAAAGGCGAAAAATGCTGCACAGCATTGATCCCGGCATTGAAGGCATAAGGATAAGCGAAAGCTTTGACACCGGCGCCACTGAATTTTTTGAAGCTGCTAAAAAGCTGGGTCTCGAGGGCATTATAGCCAAGAAGGCTGACAGCAAATATTTTCCCGGTCAAAGATCAAAGGAGTGGCTGAAAATAAAAACAGGTAAAAGGCAGGAAGTAATTATTGGAGGATATACAAAAAATGATGGAAGCAGCAAGCCCTTCAGCGCTTTGCTGGCAGGCGTTCAGGAAAAAGGAAAGCTGCGGTACATTGGTAAAATAGGAACGGGCTTTTCTAATAAAACACAAAAGGAAATGCTGGAACAATTTAAGCCACTTATTATTGAACATACACCTTTTACAACCGAACCGGATATCAATAAGCCTTCACGCTTCAGGCCCGATCCGCCAAATGCAACAGCCACGTGGCTTAACCCCGTGCTTGCCTGCGAAGTTTCTTATGCTGAAATAACATCTGACGGCGTAATGCGCCATCCATCTTTCGAAGGAATGCGCATTGATAAAAATGCAAAAGATATTGTAGAGGAAAAAGAAAAGCACACTGAAGATATAGTCGAAAAAAAGAAACCATCTTTATCTCAAAAAAAAGAAACAATGGCAAACGGTAAAAAAGATCGTTTACAGGATAACGTGAATGAACAAGTGGAAAATAAATTGATTACTGCACCTTCAAAAAGTGAACGTAAAACATTGGTAAATCCAAAAGATAAATCGCAAACACGAAGTGTAGATGGAAAGGAAATAACCTTTAATAATCTGGATAAAATTTACTACCCCAAAAAGAAAGTGACCAAAAGAGATGTAGTGAATTATTATTACCAGGTGGCGCCTTATATGTTGCCTTACATGAAAGACCGGCCGCAAACGTTGATACGCTATCCGAATGGCATTGAGGGAAAATGCTTTTACCAAAAAGATGTAACAGGCAAAGTTCCGTCGTGGGCGCAGCAATTTCCTTACAGCAGTGATAAAGGCGGAGATAGGAATTTTTTAGTAGTTACTAATGAAGCAAGCCTTTTATTAATAGCGTCTATTGGCGGCCTGGAGATGCACCCGTGGAGCAGCCGTATTCAAAAGCCCAATAATCCTGATTGGTGTATTATTGATCTTGACCCATCTGACACTACCACTTTTGAACAGGTAATAACTGCTGCGCAAACAACTAAAGAAGTTTTAGATGCCATAGGCGCACCTGCCTATTGCAAAACTTCCGGCGCTACAGGACTGCATATTTATATACCGCTTGGCGCTTTATACACGTATGAGCAAAGCAAGGAATTTGGAAGAGTGCTGGTAACTATTATAAATAAAAAAATACCGGAGTTTACAAGTATAGAAAGAATAGTGCAGAACCGTAACGGAAAGTTGTACCTCGACTTTCTTCAAAACAGGCCACAGGCAACGCTTGCAGCGCCGTATTCTCTTCGCCCAAAGCCCGATGCAACCGTAAGTATGCCGCTGCATTGGCAGGAAGTAACCAAAGGTTTGCAAATGAAAAACTTCACCATTTTTAATGCTGTAGAAAGGATACAAGCTCAGGGAGATATTTTTAAAGGTGTGCTGGGAAAAGGCATTAACCTTAAAGCTGTCTTAAAAAAAGTTGAAGTGGTTTTTGGCAAACAGGATATGCATAAATCGCTTAGGAATTTATAAATTAAATAAGCGCTTAAAACGTTTGTAAGGTAACAGATAGTCCCTAGACGAAATTATTCGTTTGTATAAATGTTATGCTAAAAATGATTACACTTTTTATTTTTTAGCCTTAACATTATTATCCGTAATTCATGGCTTGAACATTTATCTCTTACATTAGCCTAAATTTTATTAATGAAAAAAATATTTTTTGCCTGTGCAATTTGTACTTGCCTGTATTCCTGTAATACCGCAACAAATAATAATAATAATAATTACCAGCCGCAGCCAACCGTAGATATTCTTGCATCTCACCTGGACACCACTGTAAGCCCGCGGGAAGATTTTTTTGAATATGCCAATGGTGGCTGGCTTAAGCAAAACCCAATACCAGCTTCAGAAAGCGGGTGGGGGATTGACAAACTTGTGCAGGATGAAATTTATAGCAGGCTTCAAAAGATAAATGAAGATGCTGTGAATGCACATGCTGCAGAAGGAACCATAACTCAAAAGATTGGAGACTTTTGGTATAGCGCGATGGATACCGTTGATCTTAATAAAGAAGGAATCGCTCCGTTAAAAAATGATCTTGATAAAATAGCTGCAATCAAAAATACAGGCGATCTTATAAATGAAGCTGCTGAATTGAGAATGAAAAACGTAGGCTGCCTGTTCACAGATTACGTTTCGCAGGATGATAAGAACAGCGATGCGATGGCTTACAGGCTTGACCAGGGCGGCCTTGGCATGCCAAACAGGGATTATTATTTTAAAACAGATACCCGAACAGCCAATGTAAGAAAAGCTTATAAAGAATATTTAATAAAAATATTTAAGCAATTAGGTAATGATAGCACAGCAGCGCAAAAGAACACAGACGCAGTTTATTCTTTAGAAACCAGGCTTGCCTCTGCCAGTAGAAAACTAGAAGACCTTCGGGATCCTTACAGAAACTATAATAAAATGAGCCCGCAGGAGCTTTCTTTATTAGCGCCTGTTATTAACTGGAAAGGCTATACAAAAGACATTGGTATAAATAAGTTAGACTCTGTAATTGTTGGCCAGCCTGAGTTCTATAAAGCTTTGAACAGTGAGCTGATGTCTACACCGCTTGCTGATTGGAAAAATTATTTGCGGGCTCATTTGGTAAGAAGCTTCAGCAGCTATCTTGATTCTGCCAGCTTTAATAATGCATTTATTTTTTCTCAGAATTTCAGTGGCGCTAAAGAGCCAAGGCCGCGCTGGAAACGGGTTTTAGATGCCGAAGAAGGAGCAATGGGGGAGGCGCTCGGGCAGCTTTTTGTAAAAGAATATTTTAATGAAACAGCAAAAAAAAGATATAGCGATATGGTGGAAAATATTAGGGACGCTTATAAAGACCGCATCAATAAGCTTACCTGGATGACGGATAGCACCAAGCAAAAAGCATTAGACAAATTATCAAAGGTAACAAAGAAGGTTGGCTATCCGGATAAGTGGAAAGATTTCAGCGCATTAAAAATTGACAGAGGTCCGTTCGTGCTCAACATGGAAAGAGCCAATACCTGGTGGCACCACTATAATATTAATAAACTGGGCAAGCCGGTTAACAGGAATGAGTGGGACATGACACCACAGACTTACAATGCGTATTACAACCCGAGCAATAATGAAATAGTATTGCCTGCAGGTATATTCGCCGTGCCCGGCTATAAAGATTCTTCGCTGGATGATGCGCTTATTTATGGCTATGCTGCTGCTTCTACAATCGGTCATGAGATAACACATGGGTTTGATGACCAGGGTCGGCTGTATGATGCAGCAGGCAATTTAAAAAGCTGGTGGACAATAAAAGATTCTGCGGAATTTGCAAATCGTGCAAAAGCAATAATCAGGCAGTTTAATGAATTTAATCCTGTGGATACGTTGCATATAAACGGCAATGCAACACAAGGTGAAAACATTGCAGACCTTGGCGGTTTGCTGCTGGGTCTTGATGCATTTAAGAAAACTGATGCTTATAAAAAGAATCAAAACATTGGCGGGCTTACGCAGCTGCAAAGATATTTTCTTGGCTACGCCTTAGGCTGGATGGGTGAACAAAGAAAAGAAAGTCTTGCCTCGCAGGTAATGACTGATGTGCATGCACCTGCCAAAGAAAGAGTGAATGGCCCGGTGGTAAATGTGCCAGAGTTTTATGAAGCCTTTGGCGTAAAAACTGGTGATAAAATGTACAGGCCGGATAGCCTGAGGGTAAACATTTGGTAGATAAAGTGAATATAATCTGAAACAACAAAGAAGGCTTCAAAGCCTTCTTTGTTGTTTTGTAATTTTTATAGAAGATTATTGCGCATCTACATTTGCCTGGCAGTTGTCTACTTTCATATCAGAAATATCTCTTACTCCTGTTTTCGGTAACACCTCTTCCATGTTTAGGCGTACTCTGGTAAAACTCGACTTCATATTACACGATACATAATTTGATTTGCCAGCCACAACATCCACTTCCACTTCAGTTTCTTTTTTCATAATGGCTATACCACTTTGCTTGGCGCTTACCACGTGTGTGCCTGCCTTCACGGGTACTTTAAAATATTTGTTGTTGCTGAGTTTACACAACTTTTCGTTGTCTACATAAATTGTAAAGTTGGTTAATGCGCCGGAAAACTGCCCGCCCCGGTATATATAAATGTATGATGAATCACCATCGGGCATGTAGTGAGCATCTGCTTTGTTCATTGATTGGGCGCTATACATAAAAGCGAATGCAGCAATAGCTGTAAAGAAAATTTGTTTCATTTGTTTTGGTATTTAATTTTAGCTTTAAAAGTAAAAAATTATTTCAAAAGAATAAACATTATATCATTTTGATAATTTCTAAACTGTCAAAAACATTTAGAGAATAACTGTTTCTTTTAAACGAAAAAAATAAACTTATAAATAACTCAGCCACCATTTTGTGTGCGTTCTCCGGTAGTTATCAAACCATTTGCATGGCTTATATAAAATAACTATTACTAAAAGCCATAACAAATAAACTACAGGTAAACCAAAACCAAAATGCTGCGGTCTGAAAAGAAAAGGCGTATTCAAATCAATAATATCTTTTGCTGTATTCCCTGTTGCAAAAAACAATAGCACACATATAATATGTATCAGATAGAAATGAAGCACATAATAAAAAAAAGGAACCCTGCCATACATACTTAATACCTTAGTAAATTTATTGTGAACAGTTTCTGTTAAAGATAAAAATATTAAAGCCGGGCCGAGCGTCATTGTTGTATAACACAGCGATGGTGGATATTTTGATACATTAAGAAAAGAAAAAAATGTATATAAGCCGTTTTTTTGCGCACTCCACGGTGCCGGATCTCCATACATATTTATACATCTTACAACAATAAATAACAGGGTTATGGAAAAGCCTATTATAAAAATTATTTTTCTTCTTCTTTCATGATCTGCATTATTAGTATAAATAGTTCCAAACGCATATCCTAAAAACATAATACCTGTCCAGGGAAGAATGGCATAAAGATCAAAGACGATATGGTTTTGATTAAGCTTTAGCTGCGTGCCAAAAGCAGTGAAGAAAAGACTAATCAGCGTATGCTCGGTTCCCGCTTTTGGTATTTGCAGATAGTCAATCAAATCGTGCCCAAAAACAAGCAGGCAGCCAATAATAATAATCACCCGCAACGATGTGCGAACAAACAAACCGAGAATTACCATACTCCAGCCAATAGTCCAAATTACCTGGAGTATAAAAAGGTTATACAACGGATTAAAAGTAAATGCCAATGTGATGATAAATAACTCTATAAACACAAGCCACAAACCTCTTTTGATAAGAAAAGAACTTAGTTCATTTGTGGTTTTTCTTCTCCCTGCAAGCCAGGAAGAAGTTCCGGCTAAAAATACAAATGCCGGGGCACAAAAATGAGTGATCCATCTTGTAAAAAACAATTGAGGCGTTGTAGTAGCCATGTTGGTTGGTGAATCAGTAAATGCTTGTACATGAAAGAAATCACGAATATGATCCAGCGCCATTATAAGCATAATGAGACCGCGCAGTATATCAATTGATTGAATTCGTTGTTTCGGGGCTGCCAATGTACTGGTCATCTTCCAAAAATTTATTTAAAAAGAGAAAGATAAGAAGTAGTTGTCCAAAAAAAATACATACCATTATTTGACTTACAAACTGCCAGCAACGAAATATTTTATATTTTGTTTTATAAAAAGGCACTTCTTTTTGTATAATGCTATGAAATACAAATTATGCGTTGTAACTTTGCGGTTATGTTTCAGTTAGACAAAGGGATTAACACATCTTTTGCAGCATTTCTCCAACTTTTACTGTCTGAATTTCGTTCTTTATACATATTAAATTTACAACATGAGGCAACTTAAAATTGCTACCCAAATTACCAACCGTGATTCTCAAGCGGTTGAAAAGTATTTGCAGGAGATTTCAAAGATCGGGATGATTACTCCGGAAGAGGAAACTATTTTAGCACAGAAAATAAAAATGGGCGACCAGAGAGCTTTAGAGCGTCTCACCACAGCCAATCTACGTTTCGTAGTTTCAGTTGCAAAACAGTACCAGCACCAGGGTTTATCTTTGAGTGATCTTATAAACGAGGGTAACCTCGGATTGATCAAAGCAGCACAACGCTTTGATGAAACAAAAGGTTTCAAATTTATTTCTTATGCTGTTTGGTGGATTCGCCAATCCATTTTACAAGCATTGGCAGAGCAGGGCAGATTAGTCCGCTTGCCACAAAACAAAATTGGCACATATAATAAAGCTAACAAAGCTTACATGGCTTTTGAACAGGAGCACGAAAGAGAGCCTTCTACAGAAGAGCTTTCTGAAATTCTTGAAATGAGCGTAACAGAAATTAATAACATTTTCCAAAGTAATACAAGGCATACATCGCTGGATGCTCCTGTGCACGAAGCGGAAGATGTTGCAATGGGCGATCTTTTAAAAGGCGCCGGCGAAACAGATGAAGATGTAATGCACGATTCATTGAAAAATGAGATTCGCAGGGTATTAAAATCTCTTAGCCCGCGTGAAGCAGAAATTGTAAATGCATACTTCGGGCTTGACGGAGAAAATGGTGTAACCATTGAGCAAATAGGTCAGAAATATGATCTTACAAAAGAACGCATTCGCCAGATAAAAGAAAGAGCTATTAAACGCCTTCAAAAAGCAAGATACAGCAGTGCATTAAAAGCTTATTTAGGATAAAAGAATTACTGATTATTCCATAGAAGCCGCTTCAATAGCGGCTTTTTTATTGCTGTTTTATTCAATAATTTTGCATTATGAAATTTGTGCTTGTACTGGTTTGTATTATATTATTGATCTCCTGTGAAAAAAATATCAGTTTTAAAACCCATACCGTTCCCAACATATTAGTTGTGGATGCAAGCATCGAAAACAACCAGCCACCGGTTATTACGCTATCAAAAAGCTACAATTATTTTAGCGAAATAAACCCTGCAGAACTTGATTCTTCATTTGTTCATAATGCAGAGGTGACACTTTCAAATGGAACAGTAACGCAAAAGCTGAAAGAATATTCCATTGACTCTGCAGGTGGCTATAAAATATTTTTTTACTCTGTTGATACTGCTAACATAACCTCTGTTTTTTTTGGCCAGTTCAATACTTCTTATTCTTTAAATATTGTTACCAATGGTATAGCTTATACATCATCTACCAGTATTCCGCCTTTGGCTAAAAAAATAGATTCGCTATGGTGGAAACCCGTGCTCTACACAAAAGATACAACAGAAGTAAATGTAATTTCAAGATGTACAGACCCGAAAGGGCTTGGTAATTATGTACGTTATTTTACTAAAATTAATAATGGCAGATTTCTTCCTGGCTTACAATCAGTCTTCGACGATGAATTTATTGATGGCACAACCTATGACCTGCAGGTGGCGCCTGGCATAGACCGTAACAATCCTATTGCATACGATAAAAAGTTCTTTCATCGCGGCGATACGGTTACGGTTAAGCTGAGCAACATTGACAAAAATACTTATGAATTCTGGCTTACAATGGAGTTTGCCTACCAAAGCATTGGTAATCCATTTGCATCGCCCAATACAGTTTTGGGCAATATTTCCAATGGCGCATTGGGCGCTTTTTGCGGCTATGCTTCCGGCTATAAAACGCTTATCATTCCTAAGTAGCTTAAGTTTTCAATAAAGAAAGAAACATTGCCAAAAAGTTTATTTTTGAAAAATTTAAAAAGAAATTATGGATAAAGATAATGAGCATGTTCAATGTTTAATTATTGGTTCAGGCCCTGCAGGCTACACTGCTGCGATATATGCTGCAAGAGCAAACTTAAAACCTGTGCTTTACCAGGGAATACAACCGGGCGGCCAGCTTACCATTACTACCGAGGTTGAAAATTATCCCGGCTATCCTGATGGAATACAAGGACCGCAAATGATGGTTGATTTTGAAGCACAGGCAAAAAGAATGGGAACGGATATACGTTACGGACTGGCCACAGAAGTTGATTTTTCCGCTTGCCCTTTAAAGGTAAAAATAGATGAAGAAATATGGATACATGCCGATACCGTTATTTTAGCCACCGGAGCGAGCGCTCAATGGCTGGGCATAGAAAGCGAGCAAAGGCTTAACGGGCACGGCGTAAGTGCCTGTGCAGTGTGCGATGGCTTTTTCTTTAAGGGAAAAGAAGTTTGCATTATTGGCGCAGGAGATACTGCTGCAGAAGAAGCATTATATCTTAGTAAAATATGCAGTAAAGTGCATGCTTTTGTAAGAAGAGATGTAATGCGGGCAAGCAAAATAATGCAGCAAAGAGTGCTGGAAACACCTAATATACAAATATATTGGAACACAGAAGTGGACGAAATTTTGGGTGATAAAAAAGTGGAAGCCGTACGGATCATTGATAATAAAACAGGAGAGAAGCGGGAAATTCCGGTAAGCGCTTATTTTGTTGCCATAGGCCATAAGCCCAATTCGGAAATATTGAAAGGCTGGCTTGACATGGATGAAAGTGGTTATATAAAAACACAACTGGGCACCGCCAAAACCAATATCGGCGGTGTATTTGCCGCAGGTGATCTGCAGGATAAAATTTATAGGCAAGCGGTAACTGCCGCTGGAAGCGGATGTATGGCTGCGCTCGATGCCGAAAGATATTTAAGTATGATGGAGCATCCTGTGCCATCAGATCATGTGCCTCATGTAAAAGAAATAGAATTATAAAAGTATTTGTTACAAAACATGATCACTATTCATTTAAATCACATTCATTTTCATGCCTTTCATGGTTTGTATGAGGAAGAAAAAATATTAGGTAATGATTATATTATAGATGCATCTGTCCACTTTAAAGAAAAAGATTTAATTACTTCTATAGATAAAACTATAAATTATGTAAGCATTTATAATATTATAAAAACAAGAATGGAAATACCTGCGTTGCTGCTTGAAACGGTGGTAATGGATATTGGTTCTGAAATTTATAAACATTTCCCGAATATAGGTTCAGTAAAAATTTCTATAAAAAAAATGCACCCACCCATTGCTGGCATCGAAGGTTATGTAGGCGTAACATGGGAGAAGCAATTTGAAACATAATATTTTGTTTTAAAAAAAATAAGCCGGTCATCATCTGTAATCACCTTTCATTATAAATTAATCATTCGCTTAAGCGTAAACGAAATTACCTTCACCAAAATATTTTTATTTCATGAATGCTAAAAAATTATTATCTGTTTTATTAGTCGCATGCAGCTTAACAGCTTTTGCCCAAACCACTACTAACAATGCAACTTCTGTTTATGATCCTCATGATCTTTTTACACCCAACTTTTATCCATCATCTGTAAATGAGTACAGGGCTGCCGATGGAGAGCCTGGCCCAAAATATTGGGTAAACAAAGCAAGCTATAAAATAGAAGCATCTTTAGATACATCAAAAGATTTAGTGGCGGGTACTGTTGTAATAACTTATACCAATAACAGCCCGCAGGTATTACCTTTTGTATGGCTTTATCTCGATCAGAATTTATATGATCTTTCTTCACGCGGTCACGCAAAAACACCTGCAACATCCAGAAGCCGGTATGGCGATGTGAACTCAAAATTTGAGGGAGGAAATAAAATTGCCTCAGTAAAAGTTGTATCAGGTGGAAAGGAAACCAGCATTGATTATACTGTATCCGACACCAGGATGCAGCTTCGCTTACCAACACCTTTGGCAGCCAATGGCGGCATCATTACTTTTAAAATAAATTATTCGTATACCGTTCCGAAATACGGTTCCGACAGAACGGGCATTTTAGATACTAAGAATGGAAAGGTTTATGCCATCGCCCAGTGGTATCCCCGCATGTGTGTGTACGATGATGTAGAAGGGTGGAACACATTACCATATCTCGGTGCAGGAGAATTTTACCTTGACTATGGCGACTTTGATTATACCATTACAACCCCTGCAAACCAGATAGTGGTTGGCTCAGGAGAATTACAAAATCCTCAGGAAGTATTAACTGCCACACAAATAAAAAGATTAGACCAGGCAAGGCAAAGCGATAAAACTGTAATGATCCGTACGGCCGCTGAAGTAAAAGAATCATCATCAAGGCCAAATAAAAAAATGCTTACCTGGCATTTCAAACTTAAAAATGCAAGGGATGTGGCGTGGGCCGCTTCCACAGCTTTCATATGGGATGCTGCGCGAATGAACCTTCCATCAGGAAGAAAAGCGCTTGCTATGAGTGTGTATCCGGAAGAATCAGCTGGGGACAGCGCATGGAGCCGGGCTACAGAATATGTAAAAGGAAGCATTGAAAATTACTCTAAAAGATGGTATGAATATCCTTACAACACGGCAACGAACGTAGCAGCAGATATTGGTGGCATGGAATATCCAAGCATTGTGTTTTGCGGCTACAAATCAAGAATGGCGGGGCTTTTCGGTGTTACCGATCATGAATTTGGCCACACATGGTTTCCCATGGTAGTAGGCAGCAACGAAAGAAAATATGGATGGATGGATGAGGGCTTCAATACTTTTATAAACACATTGGCAGCGGAAGATTTTAACCACGGTGAATACAAGCCAAGGCAACAAAACAAGACTTTCTTATATAAGTATATGTTTAACGATAAAAGTGAAACCGTGATGAGTGAGCCGGATGCGCTAAGGGAAATAAACATTGGTCTTGCGTTGTACACGAAGCCAGCTTATGCTTTAACACTTTTAAGAGAAGAAATTCTTGGTCACAAATTATTTGATTATGCGTTTCAAACTTATATAAAAAGGTGGGCATACAAACATCCTACACCGTGGGATTTTTTTAGAACGATAGAAAATGTTGGTGGTGAAGATCTGGGTTGGTTTTGGAAAGGAATGATCATCGAAAATTACAAGCTCGATCAGGCAATAACCGATGTAAAATATGTGAAGGGCGATTCCACACAAGGTGCGTTGGTAACTATAGAAAATCTCGACAAGATGGCAATGCCGATCTATCTTGAATATGAAACAGTAAGTGGCAAAAAAGATTCATTAAAAATACCTGTGGAGATTTGGCAGAATGGCTCTAAATGGGTGCAGAAGCTTAATACAACTGAAGCTTTGCGATCAGTTACCATTGATCCTGAACATATTTTTCCTGATGTAAACCAGGATAATAATGTATGGAAAAGTAATCAGTAAGATATAATAATTCCTGAAGGCCGTTTTGTAAATGTTTATGTTTAGCATAGTTATTTATAAAGCGGCTTTTTACATTAATTTTTTTTAAGCTACTTTTGCAGCCTTTTTATGAAGCCCGTAAGCGAAATTTTTTCTTTAATAAAGGAACCTAAAAATGTAATTATTACTTTTCATCAAAAGCCAGATGCTGATGCAATGGGCTCCGGGCTTGGATTGTATCACTTTCTATTGCAGTTTGGGCATTCAGTTTCTGTGATATCGCCAACTAACTGGGCATCGTTTCTCAACTGGATGCCGGGCGCAAAAAAAGTAATAGATTTTGAAATACATTTTGCTAAGGCAAGCGAGTTAATAAAAAATGCTGACTGGATATTTTGCCTTGATTTTAATGTATTAGATCGTACCAAAAAAATGGAACCCTTACTGCAATCTTTTGATGGCATTAAGATTTTGATTGATCATCACCAGCAGCCGCAGACAGAAGCATTTACTTATGGAATAAGCAATGTTAAAAAAAGCTCCACATCAGAAATGGTGTATGATTTTATTATAGAAAGCGGCAATAGCGATAAGATAAATAAAGATGTGGCTGAATGCTTATATGCGGGTGTAATGACGGATACCGGTTCATTCAGATTTAATTCTACCTCTGCAGGCGTGCATAGAATGATTGCAGATCTTAAAGATAAAGGACTTGAGCATAGTATAATTCATGAGAACCTTTTTGATAATTTTTTGGAGAACCGCTTTCGTTTTTTTGGAAATATTCTTCTGAACAGAATGGAGATTTTTTATGAATACAATGCAGCGCTGATTGCTATTCCGCAGGCCGACCTTATAAAGTATAATGTGAAAACCGGCGATACCGAAGGACTTGTAAATTTTCCATTGAGCATAAAAGGTATCCGCCTGGCTGCTGTGATCATTGACAGGGGCGATGAAAGAAAAAGCTCTTTTAGAAGTAAAAGTGGCTTTGATGTGAACACTTTTGCAAGAAAATATTTTAATGGCGGCGGCCACTATAACGCAGCAGGAGGAAAGAACAATGAAACGTTGGATGAAGTGATTGTGAATTTTAAAAAAGCAATGAAAGAGTGTAAAGATCAATTAACCAGTTAACAATTATAAAAAATAAAACAATGAACAAATCACTTACCCTGGCCGCATTAGTGTTGCTACTATTGGCAACAAGCTGTCAGGATCAGAAATTTAAAAAGGTAAACTCTGCAAGGCTTGCTTTGGAATACAAAGCTACCGGCGGCAGTGGCGACAATATAAAGTATGGTAATGCCATTGAATTTAAAGCATACAATTATTATAACGATTCTTTGATAGCAACGCCGTTCGATACTGTGGCACAGGTTATTGAAATTGATTCAACCAAGCTGCCAAAAGAATATGTTCAGATTTTTACTTCTTCAAGAAAAGGCGATAGCGTTATAACCCGCACTCCTGTTGATTCTTTAATGAAATTTACACAGCTGCCGCCTTATGCAAAGCCTAAAAAAGGAAATTATGTTGGTTATCATTTTAAAATAATTGATATAGTTACAGACACTGCAAAAATTGCCATGCTTAAATTGCAGTCAATGAGCAGCATGAGAAAAATTGATTCTGTAGCCACCACGAAGCAAAAAGCAATAGATGATAAAACATTGTCCGATTACCTGGCAAAAAATAATATTACTGCCACCAAAACTGCCAAAGGAACTTATGTAGAAATAGAAGTGCCAGGCACAGGTGAACAGGCTGATAGCGGAAAAGCAGTGACTGTTGACTATAAAGGGATGACGCTTGATGGAAAAGTGTTTGACCAGAGTTATGATTCATCAGGTAAATCTGTAAAGCCCTTTACTTTTGTTATTGATCAGCGCGGCGCAATAGAAGGCTGGTCAGATGGCTTGAAGCTGTTTAAAAATGGCGGCAAGGGCAAATTGTTTATTCCATCATATCTTGCTTATGGCTCAAGAGGCGCAGGCGCTGACATAAAGCCAAACACTCCCATTATGTTTACTGTTGAAATAAAGGATGTTCAAACAAAAGATGAATACATGAAGAAGATGGGAGATAAAAAGAAGCAAATGCAGGACGCTATGAAAAATAATCCGCAAATGCAAAACCAGGGACAGGCCAGATAATTTATTATAAAATATAACAGGCGCCGGATCTTATGATCCGGCGTTTTCGTTTGCATAGTAACCGTTACCATACATAAGTTTTATAATTTCCCTGGCTTCTTTTACATCATGAACTCTTAAAATATCAGAGCCATTTTGCAAAGCAATTGTGTTTAATACGGTAGTTCCGTTCAGGGAATCCTCAGGCGTTGTGCCAAGGGTTTTGTAAATAGTTGATTTTCTTGAAAGGCCTGTTAATATTGGCTTTCCAATCATTTTAAATAAAGACAGATCTTTTAATAAATGAAAATTATGTTGAATATTTTTTCCAAAACCAAAACCCGGGTCAATAACTAAATCATTAATTCCTGCCACTTTGCACTCATTAATTTTTTTTATAAAAAAATCCAATACTTCTTCAATTACATTTTCATAATCAATGTTTTTGTGCATCGTTTCGGGCACACCTTTCATGTGCATACAAATGTAAGGAACACGAAGCGCAGCAACAGTTTCAAACATGCTGGCATCCATATTTCCACCACTTATATCATTTACAATTGATGCACCTGCATGCACCGTTTCCTTTGCAACACGCGCATGATAAGTATCAATAGAAAGTAACACACTGGTAAATTTTTTTGCAAGCATTTCGATAACAGGCATCACATGACGTAATTCTTCTTCAGCAGAAATGCGGCTGCTTCCGGGGCTGGTGCTTTGTCCGCCAATATCAATAATGTCAGCGCCATCGTTTATCATTTGCTCCGCCTTCTTTGCAATGGCATCGGGATTTGTAACCCTGCTGCCGGCATAGAAAGAATTATTGGTGATGTTAAGAATACCCATTACCAATGGTTTCTCAAATAGCAGCAATTTGCCTTTGCAGTTCCATGAAAACATTCTTAGTTAATGATTATTTTTGATGATATATGATGCAAGTTAGCACCGATACGCAATATGACAACGTCATCCAAAGCTGCAGAGATATCTTTCTAAAAAAAACAAAAGATTATGGTACATCCTGGCGTGTGTACCGCACCATTTCTATAGCAGATCAGTTATATATAAAAGCCAGGCGCATAAGAAATATACAAGAAAAAGGTGTTCAAAAAATTGCAGATGATATTAGCGGCGAGTTTAAAGGCATAGTAAATTATGGCATTATTGGCCTGATACAGCTCGGTATAAACGATGATGAAATGGAGGAATTACCGCTGGAAGTTGTAACGAATTTATATGATGAAAATATTAAGGCTGCAAAAAAATTAATGAAAAATAAAAATCATGATTATGGTGAAGCATGGCGCAACATGAGCCAGCAAAGCTTTGCTGACCTTATACTTTCAAAGATCCTGCGTATAAAACAAATTGTTCAAAACGAAGGAAAAACACTCGTAAGCGAGGGCATTGATGCTAACTATTTTGATATCATCAATTATGCAATTTTTGCACTGATTATGCAGCATGAGTAAGGTTATTAAAGAGAAATATTAAAAGTTTATAATGAAAGTTATTGTTAACATAGCAAGGGTTTTAACAGGTATCTTATTTATTTTTTCAGGGCTTATAAAAGCAAATGATCCACGGGGCCTTTCGTATAAAATGCAGGAATTTTTTGATGTGTGGTCTGCTGATCCATCACTTAAAACACTAATGGTTTGGCTGGATAATTATGCATTGCCGTTATCAATTATAATGATAACGCTTGAGGTAATTGTTGGAGTTGGCCTATTGCTGGGTATAAAGAAAAAGCTCTTTAGCACGCTTTTATTAATACTCATAATTTTCTTTGGATTCTTAACCGGCTATGCAGTGTTGTCAGGTAAAATAGCGACCTGTGGCTGCTTTGGCGATTGCATACCCTTAACAGCACTACAATCATTTATAAAAGATCTTATTCTGTTTGCGCTAATCTTACTTATATTTTTCGAAAGAAAACACATAGTTCCATTTCTTAAAAACGGTGTAAACTACACTATTCTTTTGCTGTGTACGATAGCAATATTGTGCCTTCAATGGTATGTGTTACAGCACATGCCTTTGGCAGATTGCCTTCCATTTAAAAAGGGTAATAATATTATAGAGCTGAGCAAAGTGCCTGCCAACGCAGTTCAGGAAAAAAAAGATTATAAATTTTATTTTAAGAAGAATGAACAAGAAAAAGAATTTTCTGAAAACAATTTGCCTGACAGCACATGGCAATTTGTAAGAAGAGAAGATATTATTCTTCAAGAAGCTAAAAATAATAACCCTGTTATTAATGATTTTGAACTAAAAACATCTATTGGCAATGATAGTACTGAAGCTATTTTAAATACGTCTAAAAATTATTATTTGTTCCTTATAAAAGATACTTCTAACAGTAATGCATGGCTCAGTAATTTTTCATCAATAGTTACATTATCAAAAAATAAAAAAAGATTACTCTACATTGTTACATCTCAGCCGCAGGAAGCACAACAGTTTTTTAATATACAACATAACTTTAATGTTCCCGTTCTTAGCCTGGATGCAACAGCGTTAAAAACGGCAGCCCGCACCAGCCCTGAATTATACCTTATGCGCGGCGCAATTGTAGAAGATAAATGGGGCCGCGCTGATTTACAAAACGCAATTCATTAAGCAATTAAAATGCTGCAACTGATAATAAAAAAATTATTGTATGGCTTGCTGGTATTATTCGGTGTTGTTGTAATTGTGTTTTTTATTTTTCAAGCCTTTGCAGACCCTGCAAGGCTTGTAGTGGGGCAAACGGGAGATAAGAAAACAATGGATAACATAAGAAAAGAATTGTACCTCGATCAGCCAAAATGGAAACAGTTTATTTTATATATTAATGATGTTTCTCCGCTTTCAATTTATACAGAGAAAGACATTCAGGAAAAAGGCTTGCATGGATTTTTTTTTGGTGGCCATACAAAAATGGGTATTAAAGTTCCTTATTTGCGCCGGAGCTATCAAACAAAAAAAGATGTGATAAGCGTATTGCTGGAAGCTTTGCCTGGTACGCTTTTGCTGGCTTTTGCGGCAATGTTTTTTGCCACAATCGCTGGTATTTTTCTGGGCGTAATTGCGGCAGTAAAAAAGAATACCTGGATGGATACTTCATCAGTTTTTGCAAGCGTTATTGGCATTTCTGCACCATCATTTTTTATGGCAATAGTTATTGCATATTTCTTTGGCATGGTGTTGCATTCCTACACAGGTTTATCGCTTACAGGTAGCTGGTTTAATATTGATGAAACCACCGGGCACAAGTACCTCACCTTGCAAAATCTTATTCTTCCTGCAATTACTCTTGGCATCAGGCCACTGGCCATTATTACTCAGCTTACCAGGAGCTCAATGCTTGATGTGCTTGGCCAGGATTATATAAGAACTGCTTATGCAAAAGGGTTGAACAGGCGCCAGGTTGTATACCGGCATGCACTTCGCAATGCCTTAAACCCTGTAATGACGGCTATTACAGGCTGGTTTGCCGAATTGCTGGCAGGCGCTTTTTTTGTAGAATATATTTTTGGATGGCAAGGCCTCGGCAAGGTTACTGTAGATGCTTTGGAAAAATTAGACTATCCTGTTGTAATGGGTTCCGTGCTTTTTGCAGCCACTATTTTTATTGTGGTGAACATTTTTGCAGATATATTATATGGCATTATTGATCCAAGAATAAAGTATTGAAAAGCTTGCTGCTAAAGCCTTCATCGTATCACTACTTCTTTAATAACTTTTTCTCCAAGCGCTTCATTCACTCTTTGTATTATTTTTTCTTTTTGATAAATCAGCTCATTTTTCAGTGGCGCTACATTGGTAGAAATAAACAAAGTAGCGTTAATGATCTCAATTTTATCTGTGTACCGCGCAATAGTTTTTCCCATAATATTTTCCCACGCATCTTTTATTTGCAATGCTTGCACGCCGCTTTTCAGCTTACTTGTTTTAAGGAACTGTTGTAATGCCTCGCCAATAGATATTTCTGACATAAAATAAAGATAACATTTTGCGTAAAAAATAATCAGTTTACCAGTTCTATTATCTGCACTTCATCATTAAATTCTTCTAAAGCTTTTTGTAAGCGGTCTTTGTGTGTATCAGTTATAAATACTTGTCCTGCATTTTTTTTGCAAACAAATTGTAATAGATTTTTCATTCTATGTTCGTCAAGCTTTTCAAACACATCATCCAGCAAGAGCAATGGCGGCGCACCTTTCAGGCTGGTCAATATTTCAAACTCCGCCAGCTTACAGGCAAATAATAAGCTCTTTCGCTGCCCCTGCGAGGCAATAACTTTAAAACTATTTTTATTTAAAAAAAAAGTAAGATCATCTTTATGCGTGCCGGTATTTGTTCGTTGGGTAAGTATATCTTTTTGCCTGGATGCTTTCAGTAATTTTTCAAAATTACCATCATTTAAATGGCTATTGTATTCCAAAGAAATCATCTCTTTATTATCCGCTATATCGTTATAAAACTGCTGAACCAGCGGAATGATCTTCTCACAAAAACCCATTCTTATTTTATAAATATAATTTCCCGGCTGTACCAATTGTGCATCAAGCGCATCTAAAAGCGCTGCATCAAAGCTGGCTTGAAAAGTTTCATTTTTCAGGAAGCCGTTTCTTTGCGCCAGCACTTTATTATAAGTGATCAGCTGGTGTAAATATTCATTGTCAACCTGGCATATTAATGTGTCTAAAAATTTTCTTCTTTCTTCACTGGCACCTGTTATCATTTCTATATCATCCGGGGCTATCATTACGCATGGAAACTTTCCGATATGGTGAGAAAATTTTATATACGCAATATCGTTTACATAAAATTCTTTTCTTAAAGCAGAGCGGTAAATGCAAACTATTTTAGCAGCCTTGTCCTGAAAGTCTTTACTGGCTTGCACTTCAGCTTCTATTCTAAAGCCTTCTTCACCGAACAATACGTTCAGCGCATCTGATTTTGAAAAATAGCTTTTAGTAAAACAGAGGTAATTTATTGCATCCAGCAAGTTGGTTTTCCCCATTCCGTTTGGGCCGCAAATAGCAACAATTCTTTGGGCAAAATAAAATGTTTTTGATGCATAATTTTTATAACCGGTCAATGCAATTTTAGTGAAGCCCATAGTATATTGCAAGATACAACTATGCTGTTTTTTATTAACATAAAAAAGATAAAGAGCATTAATTTATGTTACAAAAATTTTAGCACAATCATCATTATATTTGCGTGAATGACACAAGAGCAATTAAAAGATTTGAGAGACCGTTTGGTGGTTTTGAGGAGGTTTCTTTGACGTGGATAACCGTCAGCAAAAAATAAACAACGATAAACAACTTTCACTTTCACCTGGCTTTTGGAACGATAACCAAAGGGCAACATCCATTTTAAAAGACATTAAATTAAATGAGTTCTGGGTGAACCTGTACAATAATGTTCAAACATCAATAGATGATTTTGCAGTGTTGTTTGATTTCTGGAAGGAGGGTGAGGCTGCCGAGGATGAAGTAAAAGATGCTTTTAAAAAAGCAGTGGCAGCGGTGGAAGAAGCAGAGTTTAAAAGCACGCTGAATAAGCCTGAAGATGAAATGGTGGCTATTCTGCAAATCAATAGTGGTGCCGGTGGAACGGAGAGCCAGGATTGGGCGGAAATGTTGTTGCGTATGTATCGAATGTATGGTGAAAAGCAGGGGTGGAGCGTGACAGAACTGGACTACCAGGCTGGCGATGGCGCAGGAATTAAGAGCGCCACACTTCAGTTCGACGGACCTTTTGCTTATGGATTTTTGAAAGCAGAAAGCGGTGTACACAGGCTGGTGCGCATTTCACCTTTCGATAGCAATGCAAGAAGGCACACCAGCTTTGCCAGTGTGTATGTATATCCGCTGGTGGATGATACGATTGATATAAAAGTAAATCCTGCTGATGTGGAATGGGCTTTTTTTAGAAGCGGCGGTGCCGGCGGGCAAAATGTAAACAAGGTGGAAACCGCGGTGCGCCTCACTCACAAGCCATCGGGCATTGTGGTAGAATGTCAGCAAGCCCGCACACAAGGTGAGAACCGTGAGAAGGCAATGACGATGCTTAAAAGCAGGCTCTATGAAGAAGAGATGCGTAAGCGCCAGGAGAAACTAAACATTAGTAATTCTGCAAAGAAAAAAATAGAGTGGGGCAGCCAGATAAGGAGCTATGTTTTTCATCCATATAAAATGATAAAAGATCACCGGACAGATTATGAAGTGGGAAACGTTGGGCCTGTTATGGATGGGGAACTTGATGGATTTATAAAGTCGTATCTGATGATGGAAGCGGAGTAAGATTTTGAGGTGAGTGGTGAGTGGTAAGTAAAAAGTAAAGAGAAGATCAGCTATAAAATAAACCATTCAACGATTAAACAATTTCGAAACCTCTAAACCCTAAACTACTAAACCTTTAAACCTCTAAACAAATAACCCAATAAACCAACAAACTCGATTTAACCAATAAACAGAAAATAATGCCTTCAATTCTTATTATTGATGATGAAAAAAGTATCAGGAAAACGCTGACTGAGATACTTACGTTTGAAGGCTATAAAATTGATGAAGCCTCAGATGGAGAGGAAGGCCTGAAGAAGTTTAAAGATAAAAATTATGATATTGTTTTATGTGATATAAAAATGCCAAAGCTTGATGGCATTGAGTTTCTTGAAAAAGCAAAGGAACTGAATGATGAAATTCCTATCATAATCATTAGCGGGCATGGCAACATAGAAACTGCTGTGGAAGCAGTAAAGAAGGGAGCTTACGATTATATTTCAAAGCCGCCAGACCTCAACAGGATGCTGATTACCCTTCGCAATGCGATGGATAAAACCACATTGGTCGCTGAAACCAAAGTGCTGAAACGCAAGGCTGGCAAGGCTCAGCCCATAATCGGCGAATCAGCCCCCATAAAAAAGATAAAAGATACTATTGATAAAATTGCGCCTACCGAAGCGCGTGTTTTAATAACCGGTGAAAACGGTGTAGGCAAAGAGTTGGTTGCAAAATGGATACACGAAAAAAGCAATCGCTCTTCCGGGCAACTGGTGGAAGTAAACTGCGCTGCCATACCAGGAGAGCTTATAGAAAGTGAATTATTTGGTCATGAAAAAGGAAGCTTTACATCTGCCGTAAAGCAACGCATCGGTAAGTTTGAGCAGGCAAGTGGCGGCACATTATTTCTTGATGAGATAGGTGACATGAGCCTGAATGCACAGGCTAAAGTATTGCGTGCTTTGCAGGAAGGAAAAATAACCCGGGTGGGTGCTGATAAAGATATTAATGTAGATGTAAGAGTGATAGCCGCCACCAACAAAGATCTGCTTAAAGAAGTGGAAGATAAAAAATTCAGGCTTGACCTATATCACAGGCTGGGCGTGATTATTGTGCATGTGCCAGCGCTCAATGATCGTCTTTCCGATGTGCCTTTACTGGTAGATAAATTTCTTGAAGATATAGGAAGCGAATATGGCCAAAGTAAAAAAGCAATTGATAAAAAAGCAATTGAACTGCTGCAAAAGCATAACTGGTCTGGCAATATACGCGAGCTGCGCAATGTGGTTGAGCGCCTCATAATACTTTCAGGAAAAACCATCACAGCGCAGGATGTGGAAGCTTACGTGCTTCCAAAAAATAATCCGGTATAACTTTTATTGCAACAATGAAACACATCTATTGCATCAGCGGGTTTGGCGCAGATGAAAGAGTTTTTTCCAAATTAAATTTTAATGCAGATACTGTCACTTTTATTCAATGGACAGAGCCTTTGAAAAATGAATCTATTGATGAATATGCCAAAAGACTGATCGAAAAAGTTCATCATAAAAATCCAATTCTTATTGGCCTTTCATTTGGCGGAATGATGTGTATAGAAATTGCAAAGATCATTAGCGTAAGCAGGATAGTTATAATATCAAGCATCAAAACATATCATGAAATGCCTTTGTGGATGCGGCTTTCAGGCAAACTGAACCTGCACAAAATTGCTCCATCTAAATCATATAAAATATATGAGCCTTTGGAAAATTATAATCTTGGCATAAAAAATAAAGATGAATTGCAACTGGTGAGAGAATACAGATCCCATATCAGTAAAACCTATACTAAATGGGCGATCAATGAAATTTTGCATTGGAAAAATAATTGGATCCCTGAAAACATAATTCATATTCATGGCAGTGATGATCATATTTTTCCTGTAAAAAAATTAAAAGCAGATCATGTAATTAATGGCGGCGGCCACTTTATGATCATGAATAAAGCAGCGGCAGTAAACGAAATATTTCGTACAATTCTATAACTGTCAAAATGCAATTTGTTTGTTAAACTAATGGTAACTATTTTCTTACAGCTTTTTATGTAGTATTTTAAAACGGTACTTTTGTCCGCATTATAAAATTTATGAAATGAGTATAGGTTTACTTCTTTTTATTATCGCTGTTATTCTTTGGCACATTGGGTTGTATGGCATGTTTAAAAAAGCGGGTATAACACCCTGGAAAGCCTTGATACCACTGTATAATACGTGGTGTATGGTAGAAAAGATGCAGCTTAAAAGGATATGGTTTTTTTTACAGCTCATTCCTGTTGCAGGTCAATTTATCACTATATGGATTTGTATAAAATTTGTTGAGCACTTCGGCAGGTTTGGATTGCTGGAACATGCGGCAACAGTTTTTATTCCGTTTATTTATTTTCCCTATCTCGGTTATTCAGGTAAAGAAAGATATGCAGGCATTCCTGTTGTACGAAACTATAAAAAAGGAGCTATCAGAGAATGGATAGATGCTGCTGTTTTTGCAATTGTAGCTGCCACGCTTATCCGCACATTTGTGTTTGAGGCATATACCATTCCAACGCCTTCGATGGAGAAAACCTTGCTTGTAAATGATTTTCTTTTTGTAAGCAAGTTTAGTTATGGCCCGCGCATTCCTAACACACCAATTGCAATGCCTTTCGTGCATCATACCATGCCTGGATTAAATACGAAATCTTACGTAGAATGGATACACATTCCTTATACGCGATGGTTTGCAAGCCCTGTAAAAAGAAGTGATGTGGTAGTTTTTAATTTTCCTGTAAATGATACACTTATTAATGATGAAATAAATTTCGGATCGCGGGTAACTTATTACCAGGAAATACAAAGAAGAATGCTGGCAGAAAATATTTCTGAAGATGAAGCCAGGGCGAGGGTTCGGGATCAGTATGGGGATATGATCATTACCAGACCGGTTGATAAAAGAGAAAACTTCATTAAGCGCTGCGTAGCCATTGCCGGCGATACTTTGCAAATAAAGAACAGGATTGTTTACATAAATAATGTTGCACAGCCATTGCCGGAATTCCATGAGTTTAAATATGATGTAGTGACCTCATCGTCGCTTGATGCCGACCAACTGAACAACATGGGCATACAATATAACATGGATGATATGAACAAAAACCAGGTGGAGCCTATGGCCACCAATGAATATATGATAAGCCTTACAGATGGTGAGGTAGCTGCTTTAAAGATGCTGCCTATGGTAAAAAGCATTTCGCCCATGGTGCCGAATGATATGGATAAAAGCCCTTATCTTTTTCCTTATGTGGCTTCTGATAACTGGACGGTGGATAATTACGGCCCCATGTGGATTCCTAAAAAAGGCGCAACCATACAACTTACCCCGCGTAATGTAATTATATATAAGCGATGTATTTCTGTGTATGAAGCCAACAAATTTGAAGTGAAGAACGGGCAATATTTTATAAATAATAAGCCTGCTACCAGTTATACTTTTAAAATGAATTATTACTGGATGATGGGTGACAACCGTCATAATTCTCTCGACAGCCGCTTCTGGGGCTTTGTTCCCGAAGATCATGTGGTGGGTAAAGCTTCTTTAATTTGGTTTAGTTATGATAGCGGCCCAAGATGGAAAAGAATTTTTCAGAAGATTAGATAAGGTTATCAAAATTGATTTTAAGTGATGAATGGGACATCATAAAAGGTAAAGCTTTTTACTTTCCGATTTTAATTTTTAATTCCTCAATGTATTCTATCACCCCGTACTTCTAAATTTTGTATCACTTCAGTTTCATAAGCTATCCATTGTTTCCATCTTTTTCTTACAATATCTTTATTAAGGTAATGATCAGCAAGGTTTATAAACAACGTATAATGTCCTGCTTCGCTTTCCATAAATTTTCTGTAAAAATTTTTCATGTAAGCATCTTCCAGCCCTTCGCTCAATCGCTTGAAACGCTCGCAGCTCCTGGCTTCTATCAATGCCATCGTTAACAGCTGGTCTAACAATCTTTCATTAGGGCTGCCACCTTTTTTTTGAAAATCCAGCAGTTTATTTACATACTCATCTCTTCTTTGCTTGCCAAGATTCAGGCTTCGTTTCCTTAGTTCAGCAAGCACCTGTCGAAAGTGTCCCCATTCTTCTGTAACAATTGGCGATAATTCATTTACCAGTTCATCTTTATCATTATATTTTTGAATAAGAGAAATGCAACTGTTGGCAGCCTTTTGCTCACACCACGCATGGTCAGTTAAAATATCTTCAAGTGAAATGGCTGTAAGGTTTACCCAGCGCGGGTCTGTAGCAAGCTGAAGCCCTAAAATATTTTTAGTATCCTGTGATAATTCTTCCATTTATTCTGTTTCACCAGGCGCTTCTTTCTTTACTGGTTCGTGTTTCATTGGGCGTACATAATTGGTTTTTACAACGGAATCTAAGCGCGTTGGTGTGCCTTCTACTATATCATTTATATCCATACGATCTACGCAGGATGCAAGAAATACAAAGCAACAAACAACCAGCAAAAAAGTAAATAATTTCATTATATATTTTTTTGCTAAGATAAATACAAACAACTACCTGCAAATTTTTCATAGGTGTTTTATATAAAAAATGCTATTTATTAAAACATTACAATCAAAATTTATCTTTAATATATGAATGAAGATTTTCTTGAAAAAAAATTAAAAGAAAGGAAAAATATAAATGCATTTCGGAAACTTGTTATAAAAGAAAATGCCATTGATTTTTGCAGCAACGATTATTTGGGTATTGTAAAAAATAAGCTTCTTGAGCAACACATCAATACACCTTTAGCGCATGGAAGCACAGGCTCACGGCTGCTTTCAGGAAATTACACTTTAATTGAAGAAACGGAAAATGATATAGCGAAATTTCATAATACTGAAGCTGCATTAATTTTTAATTCCGGATACGATGCCAACATTGGCCTGCTTGCCAGCGTGCCGCAAAAGGGTGATGTAATAATTTATGACCAGCTTAGCCATGCTTCCATCAGAGATGGTATTCGCTTGTCATTTGCTGCATCGTTTTCATTTTTACATAATGATATAAATGATCTTGAAAAAAAGTTATTATCTATAAAAGAGCAGCATAAAAATATTTTTGTGGTAACGGAATCCATTTTTTCAATGGATGGCGATGAAGCGCCTTTGCAAGAAATAATATTGCTTTGCAATAAATATTATGCTGCGCTCATTGTTGATGAAGCCCATGCCACGGGCGTTTGCGGCGATAAAGGCGAAGGCCTTGTGCAGAGCTTGCATTTTGAAAAAAATTGCTTTGCACGTGTACATACATTTGGTAAAGCTTGTGGCTGCCACGGCGCAGCAGTGGTTGGCTCAAAAAAATTACGGGAATATCTGATAAATTTTGCAAGGCCATTTATTTATAGCACATCTCTGTCTCCATCGGGCATGCAAGCTGTAAAAACAGCTTATCAAATTTTTCCCTTATTAAAAAAAGAAAGAGATCATTTACAAAGTTTAATTAATTTCTTTAAAAGTAAAACCTTATCTTATTCAATGCCGGCAAGCAATACAGCCATCCAGGCCATTATTATTCCTGGTAATGATTTGGTTAAAAAAGTAGCAGATGTATTGCAACAAAATAATATTGATGTAAGGCCAATCTTATACCCAACCGTTCCAAAAGGTATGGAAAGATTGCGCATTGTTTTTCATTCTTTTAATACAAAAGAGGAAGCAGCGCAGCTTGTTTTTTTATTAAATAACCATGAGTAATTTTAATTTTGTTCTTAACAAGTTTAATACCTTCAACCCTTAAATGTGCTTATGAGAATAATTCCTTTCATCATATCCGGCATCATCACTCTGGCATTAATTATTTTTCTTAATAACAGTTGGGTTATTGGAGGCCAGGCTGCGCCTGCATTTGGTAAGTTTCTCAGCCCGCAGCAAGGATTATGGCAAAATGCTGAGCCTGTTAATAAAAACTTTTCTGAAAGCCTTACGTTCCCCCAGTTAAAAGGTAAAGTGAATGTCTATTTCGATGAAAGGCTTGTGCCGCATGTGTTTGCAGAGCGGGACAACGATGCGTATTTTGTACAAGGCTATTTGCATGCAAAGTTTAGGTTATGGCAAATGGAGTTTCAAACCTTTGCAGCGGCCGGCAGGCTATGCGAGTTGGTTGGCAGCAAAGCGTTAAATTATGACCGAGATAAACGCAGGCTGGGTATGGTTTACGCTGCGGAAAATTCTTTGAAGGAGGTGGAAAAAGATTCGGCCACGTTAGCAGAATGTAATAATTATACAGCAGGCGTGAATGCATATATCGAATCACTTACTGATAGCAAGCTGCCTTTGGAATATAAACTGCTTGGCTATTATCCTGAAAAATGGACCAATCTTAAATCTGCTTTGTTCCTAAAATTTATGAGCTTCGATCTGGCCGGCAGCGAAGATGATTTTGAATATACCAATGCAAAGTCGGCTTTTTCAACCGCGGATTTTGATAAGATTTACCCGGTTATAATGGATTCGCTTGATCCCATTGTGCCTAAGGGCACTGTGTTTGCGAAGCCGGGCATTCAATTAAAAATTCCTGTAACTGCTGATTCATTATATTATAATACGAAAGATTCATCAACAATAAAAGAGCAAAAACCTGATCCAAATAATGGAAGCAACAATTGGGCGGTTGCAGGAAGTAAAACAAAAAGCGGTTACCCCATTTTGTGTAATGATCCGCATCTTGGGCTCAATCTTCCATCGCTCTGGTATGAAATGCAAATTTCAACACCAGGTTACAATGCTTATGGAGCAACGTTTCCGGGAGCTCCTGCTATCATCATTGGCTTCAACGATAGCTGCGCTTTTGGTTTTACCAATGCCATGCGCGATGTGCGGGATTATTACGAAGTAAAATTTAAAGACGATGCAAGAAAACAATATTGGTTTAATAACGAATGGCATACTACTTCATTTAGAATAGAAAAAATAAAAATAAAGGGTGCGCCTGATTATCTTGATACGGTTGCTTACACTAATATCGGGCCCGTGATGTATGATAAAAGTTATAGCGGTTCACGAACCACCAATAATAAATATTATGCGGTGAGGTGGAAGGCGCATGACCCCAGTAATGAGCTGAAGATGTTTACACTTTTAGACAAGGCAAAAAACTATAATGATTATCTTGAAGCGATAAAAAATTTACATGTGCCCGGGCAGAATTGTGTGTTCGCCTGTAAGAACGGAGACATAGCAATATGGGACCAGGGCGAGTTTCCGGCGAAATGGAAACGCCAGGGCGATTTTGTAATGCCCGGAACTGACAGCACTTATTTTTGGCAGGGCATCATACCACAGGATGAAAATCCTCATTTGGTAAACCCTGTAAGAGGCTTTGTAAGCAGCGCTAACCAGTTGCCCGCAGATACATCTTATCCCTATTATCTTGGTGGAAATTTTCCACCTTACCGCGGCATGGAAATAAACAGAAAATTAAATGCAATGAATACAATTACTCCTGAAAATATGATGGCTTTGCAAACGGATAACTATAATATTTTTGGAGAAATGGCATTGCCTGTTTTAGTAAAAAACATTGATACATCAAAGCTTGATAACAATGAACAGAAATATTTTAGCTTGCTGCAATCATGGAATCTGAGGAATGATGTTGGCTCCAAAGGCGCTACGCTGTTCGTTCTTACGTGGGATACACTCGAAAATGTAGTGTGGAAAGATGAGTTTTCAAAAGTACCCGACAGCATGATGCCTTACGAAAGCACTTTGCTCAATAACATTTTAAAAGATACTTCTTTTTCATTTTTAGATAATATAAATACGCCACAAAAAGAAACGCTGAAAGATGATGTAACGCTTGCATTTAAAAAAGCGGTTGCTGTTGCAAAAAAAGCAGATGCCGGGGGAAGGCTTGAATGGGGAAAGTATAAAGACACTAAGGTGTTGCACCTTGCAAGGCTTGATGCTTTAAGCAGGCTGCATTTGCCAATCGGCGGGGGTACCAACACAATAAACGCAGCCAATGAGCAGCATGGCCCAAGCTGGCGAATGATTGTTTCTTTAACGCCTGAAACGCAAGCATGGGGCGTATATCCGGGTGGACAAAGCGGAAATCCTGGCAGCAGGTTCTACGATAATTATATAGATACCTGGGCAGCAGGAAAATATTATACTCTATGGATGATGAATGCTTCCGACTTCAGGGATAAAAAAATAAAATGGAAACTGAGCTTCAATGGCAGATAAGCTGTTTTAACTTTTAAAAAAAATTAATCATTAGCACATGAAATTTTTTATAGCGATCGTACTTATTATGTTGCTGAGCTTTGCAGCATGCCTGTATTTTCCCTGGTGGAGCATTGCGATTGCAGCGTTTATCGTTTCTGCGTTCATTCCTCAAAAGCCTTTGCTGGCTTTTGTTTCAGGGTTTATTGCGTTATTTGTTTTGTGGTTATCACTCTGTTTTTGGATAAGTTCTGGCAATGATCACATACTTGCACACCGGGTATCACTTTTACTTTTTAAAGCAGATAATCCTTTTTTACTTATCATTATTTCTGCGCTCATAGGTGCGCTGGTAGCAGGTTTGGCTTCTCTTACTGCCTCATTTATTCGGCCGCAAAGCCTTGCAAAACACAACATATAATAAGATAATAAACATCTTTTATCCATCTACATTTGCACATGCGCCTGTTTTTATTGCTGATCTTTTATGCCTCTTTTTTTTCTGTAAACGCCCAAAAAATAGAAGGCACTGTGTATGATAACGCAGGTAACATTTTGCCATTTTCATCTATACTTGTAAAGGGCACCCAACAGGGCGTTACTGCTAATAATCAGGGCAGGTTTAGTATTTCATTACCGCCAGGAAACTATACATTAGTTTGTATGCACGTAGGCTATGCCACACAGGAAAAGCTTGTAGCGGCAGGCGTTTCAGATGTTTCTGTGCAATTCTCCTTACAGCTTCAGCAACTGATCTTAAAAGAAGTTATAATAAAAAAAGGCGAAGATCCTGCTTATGAAATTATAAGACATGCCATAAAAAAACGGTCTTTTTATAACAAGCAGGTAAAGGCATATCAGGCAGAGATTTATATAAAAGGAGTGATAAAAATAAACAGCCTTCCTGATATGATCTTTGGTAAAAAAATTCCTCAGGATGATAAGAAACAAATGGCGCTTGATACAGCAGGTAAAGGCATAATTTATTTATCAGAATCAGTTACAAAAATATCTGTGCAGGAGCCCGGTAAAGTAAAGCTTGAAGTGATATCAGGGCGGGAGAGTGGCAGCAATGGCTTTGGTTTTAACTTTCCGGCCATAATAAGTTTTTATAATAATAATGTAAATGTTTTTGAATCGGCGCTTACCACCAGAGGCTTTATTTCGCCCATTGCAGATGATGCATTGAACCATTATAAATATAAGTTTCTTGGAAGTTTTTTTGATAATGGAAAGGAAATAAATACTATAAAAGTAATCCCGAAAGTTGCCTACGAGCCACTGTTTTCAGGCATTATAAACATTTCGGAAAATGACTGGCGCATTTATAGTTGCGATCTTTTTCTTACAAAAAAATCGCAGCTTGAGCTTTTAGATTCTCTTGAGATTCAACAGATCCATTTGCCGGTTACGAATGATATATGGCGTATAAAAAGCCAGGCGCTTCGTTTTACATTTAACCGGTTTGGTATAAATGCAAATGGTGATTTTGTAAATGTGTATTCAAAGTATGATCTTACTCCTCAATTCAATAAAAAATATTTTAATAATGTAATTATAAAGTATGATACGGCTGTAAACAAAAAGCCGAATGCTTATTGGGACAGCATAAGGCCTGTGCCGCTGGAGCCTGCGGAGGTAAAGGATTACAAGGTAAAAGACAGCATGTTTATTATAAGAGATTCTGCGGATAAAAATATTGATACCTTAAAAAAAAGGCAAGGCAAAGTGAAGCCATCACAAGTGCTGTGGACAGGTATTTACAGAACGCATTACAGTAAAGCTCATCAATATAATTATGAAATTGACCCTTTGCTGAAAGTAGTACAATTTAATACTGTAGAGGGTTTGGCGGTGAACCCATCTTTCACTTTATCTAAGCTTGTAAAAAAATGGAATACAAATGTAAGCTTCATCACTGATGTAAGATATGGAGTCAGCAACCATCATTTTAATGCATGGGCAGGCTTTAATTTCAGAACAAGAAATTTTGAAACAGATAAAAAATTAAAGCGCTATTCATTTTACATAGCGGGCGGAAAGCGCGTAAGCCAGTTCTTTAAAGAAATCACTTTAGAAGGGCTTGGTAATACAATAAATACTTTATTGTATGGTGAAAATTATATGAAGATTTATGAAAACTATTTTGGTAAATCCGGCTACACAAGAATTTTTGAAAATGGTATCAGGTTTACCATTGAAGGGGAATACGAAGACCGCATACCGCTCAATAATACCACC
This sequence comes from Hanamia sp., assembly GCA_965276925.1. Taxonomy (GTDB): domain Bacteria; phylum Bacteroidota; class Bacteroidia; order Chitinophagales; family Chitinophagaceae; genus Ginsengibacter. The sequence continues at coordinate 3,410,059 of OZ255711.1, read as the reverse complement.
AATTTTATTTTGAATGATAAATACCTGTATCGCTACACGCCTAATTATCCTGTGGAAGCTATATCATCACAATTTCCAAGGCACCAGGCTGTGTTGCTTCATGGCTCATTAAGTTTCAGGCCTGGCCAAAAATATATAGAGTTTCCTGATGCAAAATATCCTTTGGGATCAAAGTATCCAACGTTTATTATTGATTATACAAAAGGCTTAAAAGATATTTTTGGCAGCGATGTGGATTATGATAAATGGTCGCTGACTGTAAAAGATAATGCGAACTTAAAGCTTGCCGGACTTATAAAATATAAGCTTGTACTTGGTGGATTTCTTAATAACAGATCAGTGTTCATACAGGATTATCAGCATTATTTCGGTAACCTTTCGCATATTGCAAAAGATTATGTAGAGACCTTTCAAAATGCCTCTTATTATGGCTTTAGCAATACATCATCTTTTTTTGCTGAGCTGCATTTTGAACATCACTTTAATGGATTGCTTACCAATAAAATTCCTTTGCTAAAAAAGCTTAACTGGTATTTTGTAGATGGCGCTAACGCTTTGTATGTGAAGCCTGAAACCCGCTATGCAGAAGCCTTTGCCGGGCTGGAAAATATTTTTAAGATCTTCAGGGTGGATGTGGTAGCATCGTTTCAAAATGATCATAGACCTGTGTATACTTATAGAATTGGCTTTGCCGGGTTGTTAGGCTCATCGCTAAATGCAGCGAGATTCAGCAGGCAGCCAAAAGTGATAAGTAAGTGGTAGGTGAAGGGTATCTATTTCTTTTTGATAACAATCTTCTGTGTGTATTCTTCAATTACGCTACTAAAAAAAATTCTGGTTGCTTCAAATTTATCAGGTGGAATAATATTTTGAGTTAAGCTCAGCCTTGCCACTGAAGTAATGGCGTTTGCCTGATCATTATAAGTATAAGTAACCTTTAATGAACCGTATTCGTATTTTATATCTTTCGCTTTTGGCAAATTTTCAATTGTATAATCCGCAGGAAGCTGGTAGACAGTTGTATCAGTTTTAATAAAGGGGCATTCAAAATAAAAATCGCTCGTTCTTTTTTCTTCGGCGGGAAGTTTGGATTTCCAAATTTTATAGATCCTCGGGCTGATGAACATTTTGCTGCCAGCAGTAAATTCTGGTACTTTTTCTATTTCAAATTTAAAAAATACCGTTGCTGAATCATCTTTACTGCATGAGATTTCAAAAGCATCCGGCTGAATAAAACCAAGGTCATTTACAAGAAAATTCTTTTGCTCATCTTTCTTTTCGCTGGCAAGTTCATGTACTATCTCCTGCTTATACTCGCCGGCTGTTTTTAAAACACTTTCGCTTGTGCCCGATGCATCATCATTTAAGGTAATTTTTGTTGACATATTAAAAATGTTTTCAGATGCCTTGCTTTTAGGAGTGGATACTAAAACACCACCGTTTGGTGTGATGAGCAAAGCATTCCTGTTTTCTGTAAAGCTGCCGAGCACGCCAAAGTCAGTGGTATTGCTGGTGCATTCAAGCCAGGTGGTATCCTTCTTTGCAGGAACGCAAATGATAACATGATTGAAACCATTTTCAGGAAACGAAGGATCAACAGATTCACTGTTGTATGCTGCATTTATCAATGCCTGATAACTTACAATGCCCACTGCATCAAAGCAAGCTTGTATGTAATTACTAAGCGCTTTACAGTCGCCATACTTTTTTTGATTGACAAAGGATGCTTCAAATGGCTTAAACCCGCCGATGCCTAACTGAATGCTTACGTACCTGAAATTATTTTGAAGATATTTATAAATGATCTTCATTTTCTCTTTATCATTTGCAGCGCCCATAACCATTTGCTGCAGGTGGGCTTTTGTCTCATCAGTAAGATTGATAGAGCCTTTTGCAAGATTGCTGTACCACATTCCAAAATTTTTCCAACTGGTAAGGTCGCCTTCATTACCATCCATCGAAAATTTATTAGGTGCAATCATTACCTGCGGATAAGCGCTTCCGCCATGCCCTGAACCTACCTCTTCACTTATTGCTGAAAGATTTTTTACCTGCCATCTGTAGGTTTTATATTTTCCTTCTGTTGTTATTACAGGTACAATATTTATATTTTTAGCTTTGAACCTCAGGTCAAGAGCTGCAGGTACGGTGGCTGTATACGCAGATGATTCCACAGACTGTTCAGGCATCTCAATTTCATAATCAGGATAGTTGAGGGTTCCTCTGTATTTTATTTCATAATCATACTGAACAGTTATTGGAAACGCAGGCGCTGTAACCCTGAAAAAATAGACCATTCCATCTTCTACAAGCCCTTCACCTATTGCTTCTAAGCGAATTTCCTTCTTTTTATATCTATTAATAAATTTGCCTTTTGCGTCATACACTTTTATTTCTGCGTCTTCCAGTTTTTCAAAGCCACTGGAATATTTTATAAAAAGTAGTGCGTCTTCTCCCTCCTGATCAAAAACTGTATAAACCTGGTGAACGGTAAGTCTTGCTGCATCTATATCGCTTACATCGAATTTTATGATTTCCTCTCTTTTAATGCTATGCGCTTTATCATCCAGCCCATGTGGAATGGTGGAAGCATCTAAAACATTTACCTGAGCCTTTGCAAAAAAAAATACACCTAATAATGCAGTGATAAATAAAAAAATATACTTCATTGTAATCAGGCTTTTTTCTTTTTAATTACAACTTGTTCGTTCAGCATACCATACATTTTTTTATAAAACTCGTGAACATCTGCATAAGCGCCTGCTGAATAAAAAGGCTTATCAAATTGTACTGTTATTTTGAAGTCAATTGAGTTACTGTCAGACTGCATCATGCGTTGCATGGTAATGCTTGTATCGGGCATGATCATCTTCGTGTTCTTCGGAAGTTCATCAAATTCATATCCGTCTGGTATGTAAATTTTGCCAACTAAAGTATAAGATTGTTTATAACCAAAATCAATGTCAGACGCTCTTTCATCAGCGATAAAAGGGTTTTTCTCAAGGCCCTGAAATAAGTTAACTGAAAAGTATTTGTAATCTCCCGAAGAACTTAAAAGCATTGAAAACTTTATTTTTTGTTGCAGCGGCATCGAATCCACGTCTTCATTTTCAACTTCAATATCACTTATCTTCATGCCGGTAAATGATTTTGAAAAATAATTTTCAAACCCTGTTTTATCTTCTTTCCATTTTTTTACTCTTGGGTTTTTGCAATAGCCTGTGCTCAAAATAGTAGCATCGCCTTGCATAGTTCCATCGGGCATTACCTCTGAAAAAATGGATACATTGCTTTTATATAGATCTTTATCATCATCAAGATATATCCATCCGCCTTTTTCTTCATCCACCACGTATACGTTATTTCCGATAACGTCGTAAGGTATCAGCCAGTAAGGATTGTATTTATCTGCTGCGTTTAATATGTATCGCTTTTGGTTAATAATTACGCAGGCCATCGTATTATTAAACTGGTTTAAAAAAGGATACAGAGTATTCACAAGTCCATTATCTTTTGTACTGATCAGTAAAGGATATACGGTAATGTCTGCATCTCTTAATAGGTTGATAAGTATAAAATTTATCTCGCTGTTAGTGCCCGATTTTTTATCCCAAGCGGGCTTTATTCCATCATTGGTATAGATGCTTTCAGCGCCATTCCAGTTCATATTTCTTCTTACATAATCATATATAATAATCATTTTTTTATAATCATCGCTCACTCCTTTTAATGAATCATCAAGAGCACCGGTGTGCGGTATTCGCTTTTTAAGCTGAAGGCCAAAGTCCTCATCTTGCAACAATTCTTTTGTAAGTTTTGGCCAGGTAGATCTTATATCTTCCACATTGCCATAATCAATTTGTGAAAGCTGAAAGACTACCCGCATAAGATAATCTTTGCGGGAACTCATAAAAGGCTCATGCCGAAGTGCAGCAATATTCCTTAAGGTGTATTTTTTTTCGAAAGAATTGTATTGTATCAGCTTGCCCTCAAGAGAAACGCTTTCCGGCACTTCATCAGATTTTTCTTCTACCTGCCTGTAGGCAAATACCTGGCTCACAAATTTAAAAATGGATGGAATAAAAATATTATATGTGCTCACACGAACAGGTATGTCGTCCTGAAATTCCCATGCGGGTATGTGACTGTATGATAATTTTGTATCTGTATATTTATATTCTATTACGCTGCCTACTTTTGCAGCAGGCATTGTGAAAGAGATTTCAGAATACTCTTTATCTAGTTTTTTTGTATAGATAGATGCTTTATCAATTTTTGTAGCTACTACATTTCCATTATCATCAAGATTATAAGTAACAGCGGAAATATTATTTATGATTTCATAGTTCATGCGGCTGTAAAACCTAATCTTAATATTTGCATATTCTAAACCTTTATCTTTTAAAATTTTTATACGCTCACGATTGTCCATTTGTATTTCAAAATTATCTCCCTTGCCAATGTAATGAACCTCGCCGTAGTCAAGTAGCTTATAGGCAATAGCGTCTTTGTCAAATTCACAACTCGTCATTGTAAGATCAGACTTATCAATTTTTCCAAATGAAGGAAATTCCTTTTGCGCAAATAGCAAAGATGAAGGCATTAATAATAATGCAGTAATAAGCTTTCTCATTATAAGCAGTTTTGGTTGTTAGTTTTGGTTTAATGAATACCAATATAAATATAAAAACTGTAGAATATAAGCACTTTTGGAAAAAATTTATAATGTGGCTTCTGTTTACCAGATTACATAGGATAAACTTTTTGAAACTGATTTCTTACACAAAAAATTTATGGATTAAAAAAGATAAGGCTAAGTGAAGTAATCACCAGTGGTAGTGTACAGAAACTCACAAACGCGTTACAGGAATATGCATGAAAGTGGTCAGGACTTTGGAAATTTTTGCTTATAAAATTCTATTGACTCATTAATGATTTCATACGCTTTTTCCTTTGTTTGAAAATCATTTATCTCCACCTTTTTATTTTCTAAAACTTTGTATTGCTCAAAATAATTTTTAAGCACTTTTATAAAATGCTGAGGAAGGTCGTACATAGTTTTAATATAATTAACGCCGGGATCCTGTGCTGCCACACCAATGATCTTATCATCAATAAGGCCGCCATCTATCATTTGCATATTACCAATCACATACACTTCCACCAGGCACAGCGGCTGTATAGATTCTGAACACATCACCAGAATATCGAGCGGATCGCCATCCTGTCCAAGCGTTTGGGGTATAAAGCCATAGTTCACGGGGTAATGAAATGACGAATAGATAACCCTGTCTAATTTCAGCAAACCAGTTTTTTTATCAATCTCATATTTTGAGCGGGAGCCTTGTGGTATCTCAATTAAAGCATTTACAAGATGCGGAGATTCCGAGCCGTAGGTGGCGCCATGCCATGGATGAAGTACGTACATAAGTAAAAATTATTTGTAAAAGTAAACGTAAACCGGCAGTATAAATTTATAATATGATTGTTTTTTATATAAGTTTTATAAGTGAGAGCCCTGCTAATGTAGCAAGCAAGCCCGCTCCCACACTTATAATAATATATATGAAAGCCTGAAAGAGAAAGCCATTGCGCAGCATAATAATGCTCTCGATAGAAAAAGATGAAAAAGTGGTGAAACCTCCAAGGCAACCTGTTATAAAAAATAGCCGCCATAATACTGATACATTTCCCCGTTCGCTTAAACCAAAAACAATACCTATAAGAAAGCAACCAATAATATTTACACACAAAGTGCCATAAGGAAAAGAAGATAAAAATTTATTTTGTATAAATATTGTCAGTGCATACCGTGACAGGCCGCCAATGCAGCTTCCCAGGGCTATTGCTATAAGTATTTTCAAAGTATTATTTTATTAAAAAATAAAAAAAATGATCTTACTGGTTACTGTTAAAAGTGTATTTAAAATCAACAAGCCAATCATTGTTTTTCTTAATCATTTTTAGCTTCGAAGGTTTGTTTTTATACGTATTGGAATAAGTGATTATGGTAACAGAATCTGACAAGTTTTGAGTTGAATCAATAATGATATTAGCATCTTTATATCCTTCTTTTTCTGCATTGTTTTGTTTCTCATTAAAATTTTTCAACCCATTAAAGTATTCCATGTTCGTGCTATCCTGCAGCACATATTTTTGTGCTTCATCATAATCGCCTTTTAAAGAGGATTCAATAAAACCACGCCCCGATTCCAATGCATCTTTCCTGTTAACTTCAGCAGAGTGATGGCACGAAATAAAAACAAATAATGCAATAGCAGCTAATAATTTCTTCATGAACTTTTTTTAAAAAACTAAGGTACTTATGTTTGGGATTTTTACTTAAAGTATAATAATTTTTATATAAAGTGTATTAAAATAAAAAGCAGCCTTGAAGCTGCCCTTATAATTTTTTACATAAAATATTACCTGTGCTCCTCCATTTCTTTCAGCTTTTCTTTATCATAAGCTTTAATGATAGCCTTTACCAGCTTGTGCCTTACCACATCTTCTTCATCAAGCTGCACATGGCCAATGCCCTCAATATTTCTTAAAATTCTTACCGACTTATCCAAGCCACTTTTCACTTTTGGCGGCAGGTCTATTTGCGTTACGTCGCCTGTAATAATTGCTTTTGCATTGGCACCAATTCTTGTAAGAAACATTTTAAGCTGCAGGTCTGTGGAGTTCTGCGCTTCATCCAAAATAATAAAAGCATGATCAAGTGTGCGGCCGCGCATGTATGCCAGCGGTGCAATTTCTATGGTGCGCGTGGTCATATAGTATCCCAACTTATCGGCGGGTATCATATCATCAAGGGCGTCGTATAAAGGGCGCAGGTAAGGGTCTATTTTTTCTTTTAAATCGCCGGGAAGAAAACCAAGGTTTTCACCAGCTTCTACAGCAGGGCGGGTTAAAATAATTTTTTTTACCTGTTTATTTTTTAATGCCCGAACCGCCAAAGCCACAGCAGTATAGGTTTTGCCGGTGCCTGCAGGCCCTATGGCAAACAGAATATCATTTTTGTCAATAGCGCTTACCATTACTTTTTGGTTGGCTGTTCTTGCCCGTACCGTTTTACCGTTAGGCCCGAAAACAAGAATATCATTTGGGTTTTTTTCAACAAAATTATCTATGCTTTTTTCATCGTCGCCGCCAAGAATTTGCTCCAGGTAATTTTCTGTCATGTGCCCATTTCTTTCAAGATATTGTACTGCAAGATTTATTTTATCTTTTGCATCTTCTATCTGGTCTGGTGCGCCGCTGAGCTTTATTTGAGTGCCTCGGCTAAGTATTTTAAGCCGCGGAAATTTCTTTTTCAAAATATCAAGTTTGCCGTTATTTACACCAAAAAATTCTATAGGGTTTACCGTTTCAAGATTAATAATAGTTTCAGTCAATTGAGATTGGTTTAAAATTTACAAACATAAAGATGCCATTTTATCAAATATAGAAATGCGATGTACATCTTCACTAAATTACTTATTCACACGGGGTTGGAAAAGTTAAAAGACAGAGCTATAGTTTTTTCAATAAATTTACTTCTATAATATTTTATTAATTAATAGTCATCAATGAAAAAAAGTATTAAAGTTATAATCATTTGCATATTATCTGTTGCCATGTTTCAGGCATTTACAACAGTTAAACCGCCTGAATTTAAAAATCTGAAAATACTTCCCAAAGACATATCTGAGCACGATCTTGATAGCGTCATGCATACCTTTAGTATGTCTCTCGGTGTAAGATGCAATTTTTGCCATGCGATCAACAAAGAGGGCAAGGGGCTTGATTTTGCAAGCGATGCAAAGCCTGAAAAAGATATTGCACGGATGATGATGACCATGTCAATAAACATCAATAAAACTTATTTTAAAGATATGGATATGGATCATGATATGGATCACGATATGGATCATCACGATATGGATCATGATATGAAAACGGATAGCAGTAAAAGTAAGGATCATGATATGAAAATGGATCATGATATGAAGGGGATGGATAATAAAATGATGGATACAACGATGAATGCGGGAGATGTAAAATACATGCTGCAAACGGTTACTTGTTATACTTGCCACCGCGGAGAGGCACATCCGGATACAAAGTTGCCTCCGATAAAGGGCGGCCAAAAAACACCAATGCCGCCAGCCGGAGGAGCACAACCTTTACCGGGTAATAAGTAATTTTTTAAATAAAAAATTTTGCTAAATGAGAATGTAATTATTCTCATTTTTTTTTGAAGTTAGTTTTCGTTTGTAAGGTAACTGTTATCCTGTAGCCGCATAACATTTAATCCGTTTCTAAACTAACTAATTTTTTAAAAAGGAACTTAAAGGACATCTCATATAATTACTTTTTCCAGTGTATCGAGGAAATCTTTTTTTATAAGTGCGCCAAGGCCGGGTGTTTCAGGCACTTCTAAAGTTCCATTACTTTTATAAGTAATGCCCCCAGATACAGGATCGGTGGCAAACATTAATGGTGTATCAAAATCTGCATACAATATATTTTTACTGCTCAGCGCGAGATGTGCATTTGCAGTCATCGTTATTTTTGATTCCATAAAGCCACCCACCTGCATATTCATATCATGTTTTTCAGCAAGCCTTATTATTTTTTTTGCTTTATATAATCCTGAAGATTTTCCCAGCTTTATATTAAACATATCACATGCTTTAAAATGTATGAGCTTTCTGGCATCATGCTCATCAAAGCAGCTCTCATCGGCCATTACATGTATCGGGCTTTTTTTTGTTATTTTCTTTAAGCCCAATAAATCCCATCTTGCTGTTGGCTCTTCACAATATTGGATGTTTTGATTCTTTAATGATTTTAAAACTTTTATTGCATCCTCAACAGACCAACCCTGGTTGGCATCTATTCGTATCGGGATCTCTTTGCCAATAGCTTTGCGAATGGCTTTTATTCTTGCAATATCATTATCCGCATTTTCGCCCAATTTTATCTTTAATACCTGGAAACCTTCATGAATTATATTTAATGCATCATTGATCATATCCTTAGTTTCACCAATGCTAATGGTATAATCAGTTACTATTGGCTCATTCTTTTTTCCGCCTAAAAACTTATATAAAGGCATATTCATATTCTGCGACGCAATATCATGAAGTGCAATATCAAATGCACTTTTAATGCTTGAGTTACCATAAATAACCGAATCCATTAATGCAGAGCAGCTTTCAATATCTAAAGCGTTTTTACCCTTTAAATTTTTAGCCAGATACTGCCCAACTAAAAAGGAAGTATCCTGGCTTTCACCGTTGATCCTTATAAAAGGGCTGCACTCGCCAAAGCCACTAAATCCTTTGCTGGTGCGTATTACAACTATAATATTGAGAGCGCTGTTTATGGTTTCCAAAGAAATAACAAAAGGCTTTTTTAAAGGAATGGAAAGTTTATAAATTTCTATCTGGCTTATTTCTATAAATTCTTCTGGCATTATTGTGTGTATTATTCAGTAAAACAACATTACGATTTATAACTATTGATAAGCCTACTTAATTTCAGTTTTTATTTTTTTTCCATCAGTGTATATGTATTCAATGAAAGTTGCATCCATATCAGGAAAACGTTTTAATAATTGTTCTTTAATGTTTTTATAAACTCTTGTTTCAGGATATGCAGGAACTTTTAACTCATCAAATGACCAGGAACGCACATTGATTAAAATTGAATTGCTATCGCAAAGATTTTTATTTTCATTTTGCAAAGCAAAATGGTTTAATGCTTTTTCTTTTTTAAAATTATGTACGCAGATATACATATCAGGAGGCTTATAACTAAACAAACTTGCAGATAAATAAAAATCCCAATATCCAAAGAAATTTAAAATGGGCAGTATGCCAAATAAAATAATGTATAGCTTGTTCCATCCTTTTAGAAGTGAATTGAAGTTTATTAAAACAGGATGATTTGAAAGGAAGAATAAATAAAGAATTGCAATCATGAGGATATTCCATGGCCAAATAATTACATCATAATTGATTCCAAACGGGCCAAAGATGGCTATAATTAGCAGGTGCATTATGATAAGAAATATTGCAGTCCATTTTCTAAAGCGATAAAATATTAATCCAATGCCTAATAATATTTCTATACTTCCGGCTATACATCCAAGATGATAAGTTATTAAATTGTACAAGTAAAAATTACCGGAAGTTATAATCCGTGCCTGACTTAATTGATGTAGTACATCCTTTGAAAATACTGCATTGCATTTATTAATGCCGCTAAAAAAGTAAAAAGTAATCAGTATAAAAACAATAGTTGTAAAAGCATTTGTATCATTTTTCTTATTTATTATAAGAGCAAGAATTATAAAAATGTATTGATATTCCCAGGGCTGCCAGCGATTTTGGTCCAGCAAGCATGAAAGGAATTCAATAACAATCAAACTCCACTGGAGTAAGGTTTTTGAGGGATGAAAAAGTAAAAGCGATAAGGTTAAAAGTGAAAGTGAAAATAAAATTATGTGAATGAACGATGGAACAAATAAAAATGAGAAAGGCGGAACAACAGGAAACAGCCTGGTTATTACCCATACTTTCCATGAGATTATTTTTGCGATAATCCAGAATGCACACACAAGCCGTGTTAACATTACTCTTTTTGAAATAATGTATAAGACTTTTAAAGACATGCTTAATTAAAATATTAGGTTAAAACCTCGCAAGCAATTTGAAATTTACTAGCCTTGGCGTTAAGCGATTAGGAATGCTGAAGGTATCGTTTGCAAAATCTTTTATCAACTGATAGGAAACAGTATTTGCCCTGTCAATCAGGTTAAAAATTTCCAGGCTTGCCCAAATATTATCAAAGCTTCTGAATGGTGAATGGCTTCTCCGTAAAGATTTTTCACTTAGCAGCAATGCGCTGAAACCTACGTCTGCCCTGATGTATGGCTCGATGATCAATGCGTTTCGATACTTCACGCTATTGGGAATATTATATGGCATATTGCTTCCATAAATAATATTTAAATGCACTCTGAAATTTTTATTAGTGCTTAAATAATCCTGTAAAAAAAGCCCCAGCGTAAGCAGCCTGTCGGTGGGTCTTCTTACATAGCCAACATTATTTTTTACGCTGTCAGCAACAACCTGGTCAGTTGTTTGAGCTGTGATTGTTTGGCCGGCAGCATTTTTATAGACGTAGTAAAAATCATTATCTAATTTTTCTTTTGTTTGGCCTACGCCAATGCTCAGCCAGCTTTCAGCATCCTTTACCAGCTCAGTAAACACACGCGTTTCTATACCTGCAGCATAAGCTTTTGCATTGTTGTTGCCATAATATTGTATGCGCACATTATCTATATCATACACATCTACATCGGTAAGCGATTTGTAATAAGCTTCTGTTGTAATGCGAACCGGCACTTCGCCATGAGAAAGATTGTAGTCAAACCCGGCAACATACTGGATGCTCTTTTGACTTTTTAAAGCAGTGTTTAAAGTTCCATCATATCTTCTCATTTCTCTGTAAAATGGCGGCTGGTCGTATACACCGGCGGATGCTTTTAGAACAATATCTTTCTGCCCATTCGGTTTGTAACTTATCTGAGCACGCGGGCTTACCAGAAATTCTTTATTGAGACTATTATAATTAAACCTTACACCGGCCTGCACGGTTACAGCATCACTGTTAGGCTGCAAACGAAAATTGTCCTGCACATAACCGCTGTATTTATCCACGTTCAAATTAGCTGTGGATCTAAGCACACCGCTTAGGTTAATTGCATTTGCGCTGTAAGGTAAAGAATACCCTGCGCTGTCCTGGTATTGCCATTCATTTATTTTATCATGAATAACCGTATGATCCACGCCAGCGCCCCATTGTATAAAGTGCCGTCCCTTTTCCAAACTTCCTTTGTGGCTTATATTATACACATCTATATTTAAATTATTTCTTGCATAATTTTGATAAACACCAGCGCCAAGCGGATTGGTTATTTGCCCGAAAGTTGGGGTCGTTTTATCAAAATTTCTCTCTCCAAAAAGATACGCCCCGGTTATATCATAGTTTTCATTTTCATTATCATTAAAATAACTTGCCATCCATTTCAGTTTCACTTTTTTACTTACATATTGATTAAGTGTAAGGCCGGCAAGATTGGTATTATAGCTATCTTTTTCCTGTCCATTAAAAAATATATCGAGTGCTACATCTGCTGTAAATAATGGAGAAAATACTGCTGTAGATTTTTGGGCTGACTCAGGTATTAAAGTAAACTTAGAGCCTGAAATAATTCCAAGAAAATCAAGTTGTAATTTTTCTGAAAGTTTATACGTCAATAGCGCTTGCAGGTCAGCTGCTGATGGTACATAATTTCCTTTCACTTCCTGGCTGCTCAATAAATTTTTATTAGTCTTGCTTCTTACTCCAAACAGCCACGTGGCTTTTTGGTTTTTTGAAGAACCTTCCAGGTGAAACCCTTGCTCCAGCGGGCTTACATAAGCAGAGCCCTGGAACGATGAAGGCTTTTTATATTGAATATCAAGCACGCTGCTTATCTTATCACCATACTTAGCCTGAAAGCCGCCATTATAAAAATTAATGTTTTTTGCAAGCTCAGGATTTATAAAACTCAAGCCTTCCTGCTGCGCATTGCTTACTAAAAAAGGCCTGTAAATTTCAAAATCATTTATATAAACAAGGTTCTCATCGTAGTTGCCGCCGCGCACAGAGTATTGCGAGGTAAGCTCATTATTACTGCCCACTAAAATTGTTATCAACCCTTCTACACCACCGGTTGCGCTGGGTGAGGTTACTACATTCTTTGGATTTATTTTCACAAGCCCCGTTTCTGTTCTTTCTTTATCATCATTAATAATAACAGTTTCTAAAGTCTTGCCATTTCGCGTAAGTCTTACGGTTATCTTTTCCTCTTCATGCTCACTTAAATAAAAGTTTTTTTGTTCTTCCCGGTATCCTGAAAAACTGAACACTAATGCGAAAGCCTTATCTGCGGGCACTTTCAGGCGGCATGTTCCTGAATCAGATGTAATAGCACCGCTTTGCCTGCCCAGAATAACAACGCTTACGCCGGGCATAGCATTTTCATTTTCATCAATAATTTTTACTAAAACAAAAGCTGTTTTTTTTTGTGAAAAACCGGCAAAGCCAATAAGCAAAAGGATAATGAAAGCAGCAGTTTTCATGTGGTGAAGATACTATTTTACGAAGTTATAAATTGAACCATTACTTATCAATTTCATTATTTTTGAAAAATGAAAAACGTAATTTTTTGCTTAATATTTTTTAGCTCGTTGTTTTATGTAAGCTGCCTGCAGCAAAGTAATAATGCTAATAAAAAAATAGTGGATGAAGCCGTGGTTGTGCATAAAAATCCGTTTCAACAGCTATGTCAATACTGGGAAGTGACGGATGCAGATAACCCAACTAAAGCCGATGTTTTTAATAATAATGAGGATGGTATTTATAATTATGCGGGGATAGTTTTTATGACTGATTCAACTTTTTTAGAGAACCCCCGTGGTGTGATGCGCTACGGAAAATTTGTTTTCAAAGGAAAAACTGTAATAGCGCAATTTGATGATAATGCCAAAGCAATTTATACAATTGAGAGCAGGCAAGGCGATACAACAGTAATGAAACGTTTAGAGAATAACCATACCACAACCCTTTATTTAAAGGGCTTTCAGGACTATTGGGCAGATGCTAAAGTGAACCCATACAATAAAATAAACAGTGTATGGAGAATAAAACCATCGAAAGCCGAAACAGATGATGAGCTAAAAGCAAGACTAAAAAATTGCGTGCAGTTTTATCAATATTTTTTTGAAGGAACTGCTGAAAGTCCAAAGAAGGAGATAGATTTTTTGGGATTGCCCACCTGCTTTAAATGGTATTCAGGCGCTATTTATGTTCTTTCAGAAAAGAACCTTGACAAAAAGTGGATTAATTGTTTTTACAATGGAGACCAGGCAAAAAAGGCAAGACAAATAATGGAAGATTTGGTTACCGGCAACAAATATAATTGGGATACTACGCAAACTAACTGGGTGAAGCAAACAGCCGACGTGCTAAAACAAATAAAGGCAAAGATGTAATTAATTTATTGCCTTAAATTTTCTTATGGTTTCTTTTGGATCTGCGGTTGAAAATATAGCATTACCTGCAACTAATACATCCGCTCCGGCATCCATTAATTCTTTTGCATTTTGTAAAGAAACGCCACCATCTATTTCAATTTTTGCTGAAGAGCCCGAGTCGTTTATTAAATTTTTGAGATCCTTTATTTTTTTAAAAGTGTAGGGAATAAATGATTGTGCACCAAAGCCAGGATTCACGCTCATTACATTTACAAGATCAATATTAGCAATTATATCTTTTAATAAAATAACAGGAGAGTGAGGATTAATAGCCACTCCAGCCTTCATGCCCAATGATTGTATATGCTGAATATTGCGATGCAGATTTTTGCAAGCTTCCAGGTGAACCGTTATTCCATCAGCGCCGGCATCTTTAAATGTATCCGTATATTTTTCAGGCTCAACGATCATCAAATGCACGTCAAAAAACTTTTTACCTGCCTTTCTTAATTGCTTTATAATATCCATTCCATAACTAATGTTGGGCACAAACCTGCCATCCATTACGTCAAGATGAAACCAATCTGCCTCACTTTTATTAAGCATGTTACAAGCATCTTCAAGATGTAAAAAATCAGCAGCTAAAAGTGAGGGAGCAAGAATCATTTTAAAAGTGAATAGTGAATAGTGAAAATATATAATAAAAAGATATGTTCAGGCGTAAAATCTAATTTTTAATTTGTAATTTATTCAGCGCATCCCTGGCTTCGGTGAAATCTTTATCATACAAAAGAGCTGTCTGGTAGCTTTGAATGGCCTCATCTTTTTTACCCGTTTTTTCATAGCATCGTCCCAGCCAGTAATAGCCTTCATCAAAATTATTTTGAATAGTAACTGCTCTTTTTAAAACTTGTATCGCCTCCTCATATTTTCCTAAATCATATAAAGCAATTGCTTTTTCACGATAAGAAAACATATAAGTATAATCCATTTGCAAACTGCTGTCGAAGTAGTTGATAGCTTTTTTCTTTTCATCTTTATAACTGTAATACATGCCTTTTATAAACATGGCATCTTTGCCGGATTTTACCCGATTCATTTTTAAAAGATCATCAGCAATTTTTAGCGATCTGTCATTTTTTACTTCAGCATAAACGGTTCCCAATGCTACCAGGTACTCTGGTAAAGGATAAATATTAACCGCATGTTCCATAGATGAAATTGCATCAGTTGTATCGCTATTTTCAAAATACAGGGTTGCCTGCATGTTCCATAAAAAAGCGTTTCCGGTATCTCTTTTTATTTGAGCTGAAGTAAGCGCAATTGCAGAATCATAAGAGCCTTCATTGCGATAGGATTCTATTAAATTTTGAATGAGCAGTAATGAATCAGGGTATTGCCTGATCGCATTTTTTAAAGCATCTTTTGAGCCTGGTGATACCGAGGCATCATCTTCTTTTATGCTGTTATTATTATTGTTGCAGGATGTAATGATAAAAAAAATAAAAGCGCTTACACAGGTTAAAATATTTTTTATCATGTTGCAAATTTACAATCCAATTCAAATTAATTCTTTAATTCGTAACCTCTGCTTCAGCAGTTTGATTGTTTAGGAGTTGAGTAGGTTTAGGAGTTGAGTTTAGGGGTTTAGTGGGTTTAGTGGTTTAATGAGTTTAGTTGGTTTAGGGTTTTGTTGGTAATTCGTATAATTCTTGTCATTTGCTTAAAAGAAAATCAATCGAGTTCAATTATTTCGCAATCTTTAATATTCGAACCGTCTATCGCAAAGCGCACAATCGTTCGTGCTTTATGCCATCCATGTTTGCCTGCAGCACCGGGATTTATATGAAGACACTCTAATTTATCATCATACATAATTTTTAAGATGTGAGAATGACCGCTGATAAAGAGCTTCGGCTGGTGCAGTAAAAGTTCATTTTTTGTTTCGGGATTGTATTTTGGCGGATAACCACCAATGTGCCGCATCATCACTTTTACCTTTTCGCATGTAAAAACCAACTGCAAAGGATATACACTTCTTACATCGTACCCGTCAATATTTCCATAAACACCTTTTAAAGGTTTTACTTTTTTTAGATCGTTAGCTATGGTTATTGTTCCAAAATCGCCGGCGTGCCATATTTCGTCACAGTTTTCAAAATGATGAAATACATTATTATCCAGAAAATTATGTGTGTCCGATATAAGGCCAATGCGTGTCATTGCTATGCGGGTTAATTTTTTATTTACCTAAAAATTGAAAATAGGTTTTATAAATTTTATATAAATTGAGCAAAATTATAATGATGATAAAATTCAGTGAATTAAAACAAGGAGATTATGTATTGGCAGAAAGTGACGGGCAGGCATGGGAGGGCGAAATAACCAATTTTAACCATGATGAAAAAGAAATAAGTGTTTATAACGGTGTTCAGGATTTTTGGTTTTCGTGCGAAGACCTTTATCCATTGCCTTTAGACGAAAAACAATTATTAAAACTTAAGTTTAAAAAGCAGGTGAACGATGATGGTTCAGTAAAATATATGAAAGGCGCCTTTAGAATTCAAACTCCGCAACAGGATAATTTCTCCAACTTTGAGATTTGGTATCGCGACGAAAAAAGACTTATGACACAACCCATCTCAGTTCATCAATTACAAAATCATTATCATGATATGACCAAGGTTCATTTAAATGATAAAGTAATATAATTTTCAAAAAGTTACTCACAATAATTTCTGTCAGAATCTGTCTTCTTTAGCTTTTACGCTGAATATTAACCCTTTTTTTGTTAAATTAAAATAATTACACCTATCTTTGCGCTCCCAAAATAAATATGGCCAAACAAGCACTCATTAAACAAGACGGAACTATCCTGGAAGCCTTATCCAATGCGATGTTCAGAGTGAAGCTTGAAAACGGACATGAAATTTTGGCAACTATTTCCGGTAAGATGCGCATGCACTACATAAGAATTTTACCTGGCGATAAAGTTGGAGTAGAAATGAGCCCTTACGATTTATCAAGAGGCAGAATCATATTCAGGTATAAATAAAAGAATATAAAACTTACACAAATGAAAGTAAGAGCATCCATAAAAAAAAGAAGTGTTGATTGCAAGATTGTGAGGAGAAAAGGAAGGCTGTATGTTATCAACAAAAAGAATCCCCGTTTTAAACAAAGACAAGGATAATAAAATATATAAGTAGCAATGAGCAAAATTTACCAATTGTTAATTGCTTATTGAAATGGAAAATTAAAAAATTTAAATAAAATATGGCTCGTATTGCCGGTATAGATTTACCAAAAAATAAAAGGGGAGAAATTGGCCTTACCTATATATATGGTATTGGCCGCTCCACTGCCCGTTATATTCTTGATAAAGCAAATGTGAACTACGACAAGAAAGTAAACGAATGGAATGATGAGGAGCAAACTTCTATAAGAAATGTAATAAGCGGCGAGTTTAAAACTGAAGGTGCATTGCGCAGCGAAGTGCAAACAAATATTAAACGCTTGCTTGATATAGCCTGTTATCGCGGGTTAAGACATCGTAAAGGCTTGCCATTGCGCGGGCAGCGTACCCGTACCAATAGCCGTACACGTAAAGGAAAACGTAAGACTGTTGCGGGTAAAAAGAAAGCGCCTAAGAAATAGGCATTATTTAAAGTTGACTAAGGAATATTAATAGACTTGTAATTAATATTGAATCAATACCAGATGTTCTGCAAGTCGAATGGAGGATTGATTCAGTTCGCCGAAGGCGAATAAAATTTAAAAAAGATTACCTAGTATACAAATTATGGCAAAAGCAACAAATGCAAATGTAAAAGGTGCCAACCCTAAAGCATCTTCAAAAAAAAGAATTGTAAAAGTTGACCCATTTGGAGATGCTCACATCGTAGCAAGTTTCAACAATATTATTATCAGTTTAACCAACAAGCAAGGCCAGGTTATTTCGTGGTCTTCTGCTGGTAAAATGGGTTTCAGAGGCTCCAAAAAAAATACACCTTATGCAGCACAAATGGCTGCTGCAGATGCTGCAAAAGTGGCTCTGGATGCAGGCTTGAAGCGTGTGGATGTATTCGTAAAAGGACCAGGCTCCGGCCGTGAAGGCGCCATACGTTCACTATCTCAGTCAGGTATAGAAATAGTGATGATAAAGGATGTAACTCCTTTACCACACAATGGCTGCAGGCCTCCGAAGAAGAGAAGAGTTTAAAAATGTATGATGTGCGGGATAAAAAGTTTGATGTTTAACATCAAACATCTTACATAAAAACATCGCACATATTTTATAACCGGGTGCATTATTAATTTTTGATTTTTAATGATGATGCACCGACACTAAAAAATCAATTTATAATTATGGCTCGGTACACAGGACCAAAAACAAAAATCTCCAGGATATTTGGAGAACCCATTACCGGCAACGGTAAATGGCTTACAAAAAACAGTAACCCTCCTGGCATGCACGGCGCAGCCCGTAAGCGTAAAAGCCTTGGTGAGTATGCATTACAGCTTAGGGAGAAACAAAAAGCCAAATACACTTATGGCGTTTTAGAAAAACAATTCCGTAATACTTTTACTGAAGCAGCGCGGCTAAAAGGTGTAACAGGCGAAAACCTTATCAAGCTTTTGGAAGCCCGCCTCGATAATACAGTTTATCGTATGGGCATAGCACCAAGCCGCCAGGCCGCCAGGCAATTGGTATCTCACAAACACATTACTGTTAATGGATTTGTTGTAAATATTCCATCGTATTCTTTAAAGCCAGGTGATGAAATTGGCCTGAAAGAAAAAACTGCCGGAAATAAATCCATCACAGAAAATCTTCGCCCAAAAAATCCAAAGTTCAATTGGATAGAATGGAGCGAAGGCACTATGCAAGGCACTTTTATTACTTATCCTGAAAGAGAAAGTGTTCCAGAAAATATAAAAGAGCAGCTCATTGTGGAGTTGTATAGTAAGTAACTAGTAGCGGGTGATGAGTGTAGGAAATATATCTAATTAATTAAATCAAAACAAAATAAAAAATGGCCATTTTAAATTTTGTAAAGCCAGACAAGATTGTTCTTCAAAAAAGTAATGACTTTGAAGCGCAGTTCGAGTTCCGCCCGTTAGAGCCGGGATACGGTGTAACTATTGGCAACGCTTTACGCAGAGTATTGCTCAATTCACTGGAAGGTTATGCAATCATTGGAATTAATATTGCCGGTTCGGATCATGAGTTTGCAACCATTAAGGGCATTACAGAAGACGTTACAGAAATTATTCTTAACCTGAAACAGGTTCGTTTTAAAAAGAAAGTAGACCATGAAACAGGTACAGAAAAAATTACTTTAAACTTAAAAAATAAAGCTGAATTTACCGCAGGTATCATTGGCGATGCATCTGTGTCTTACCAGGTTATGAACCCTGATTTGCTCATTTGCACTATGGATAATTCTGCTAAGCTGGATATTGAAATAACAATAGGCAAAGGCCGTGGTTACGTGCCTGCTGAAGAAAACAGGGAGAAAAGTTCTCACTTCGGTTATATCCCGGTTGATTCAATTTACACTCCTATAAAAAATGTAAAGTACAGCATTGAAAATACCCGTGTTGAACAACGAACTGACTTTGAAAAATTAGTGATGGATGTAGTAACTGATGGCACTATTCATCCTGAAGAAGCAGTAAAGCAGGCATCAAGAATTTTGATACAGCACCTGATGATCATCACCGATGAAAATATAACTTTCGACAGCAAAGAAGAAAAGAAAGAAGACCTTGTAGACGAACAAACATTGCAGCTTCGCAAAGTTTTGAAAACTCCGTTGGAAGACCTTGATCTTTCTGTAAGAGCTTTTAATTGTTTAAAAGCAGCTAAAATAAATTCTTTAAGCGAGCTGGTTCAGTACGAGCAGGAAGACCTTATGAAATTCAGAAACTTTGGCCAAAAATCTTTAAGTGAAATAGAACAGGTTTTAAATGAAAGAGGCCTTGGCTTTGGTATGGATCTTAGCAAATTAAAATTAGATGACGAATAAAGTAATTTGAAAATTGCTCAATATATCAATTGCTCAATTTTCAAATTTATAATTTTTATATTTTCAAATTAACCTTGTAATTCCTGACACGGTGCAGGGTTTTAAAAACAACAGTCATGCGTCACGGAGATAAAATAAACAACCTCGGCAGAACAGCAAGCCATAGAAAAGCTTTGTTGAGTAACCTTGCCTGCCAGCTATTTCAACATAAAAAAATAGTAACTACATTGGCTAAGGCAAAAGCGCTTCGCCCTTACGTGGAGCCGCTTATAACCAAATCAAAGGACAATACTACACATCAGCGCAGGATTGTTTTCAGTCATTTGCAGGATAAAGAAGCAGTGAAAGAATTATTTGATGTGATAAGCGCTAAGATCGCTTCCAGGCCAGGCGGTTATACCCGTGTAATAAAACTGGGGAAAAGAGTGGGTGACAATGCAGAGCTGGCGATGATTGAACTGGTTGATTATAATGAAATATATGGCAAGGGAAAAGAAGAAGCCACAACTGTTTCAGCAAAAAGAACACGCAGGGCTGGCGGACGTAAGAAAGCTGCCGATCAAAAGCCTGTTGAAGATACTGCTGAAAAACCGGTTGAAGAATTGCCTGAAGCGCAACTGGAAGAAGAGCCACAAAATGATTCACAAGAAAAAGCATAATTTAAAGGCCTGCATCGCAGGCTTTTTTGTGCATAAAATTTTGTTCTTTATTTTGTGAATTATATTAAAATACTTTCTTTTATTACAACCTTTTCTTTTTTAAATAAAACATGTCTCCATCCAATCAATCAGGAATATTAATTTTAGAAGACGGCAATATTTTTCATGGTAAAGCATTTGGTAAAATTGGAACTGCCACCGGTGAAATATGCTTCAACACTGGAATGACGGGATATCAGGAAGTTTTTACCGACCCGAGCTATTATGGCCAGATCGTTATTATGAACAATGTTCATATAGGAAATTACGGAGTAAAAAATGAAGATGTTGAGAGCGATTCCGTAAAGGTGAAAGGTATAATAGGAAGAAATCTTGAAGAGCAATATTCACGGTTTTCTGCGAATGGCTCCCTCCAGGATTATTTTGAAAAGCAAAATATTGTTGCCATAGATGCAATAGATACCAGGGCTTTGGTTATTCACATCAGGCAGCAAGGCGCCATGAACTGCATCATTTCGAGTGATAAAAAGGATGTGGATGAATTAAAAAAAACTTTGCTGAAAGTGCCTTCAATGAATGGGCTTGATCTTGCATCAACTGTGTCTACAAAGAATAATTATACACTGGGCAATGAGGATAGCAAAATAAAAGTTGCCGTTATAGATTTTGGCATTAAGCAAAACATTTTAAGCTGCATGATAGAAAGAGGCGCACAGGTAAAGGTTTTTAATGCTAACACTAATTTTAAAGAGCTTGAAAAATATAACCCTGATGGTTATTTCATAAGTAATGGTCCTGGCGACCCTGAACCCTTACATGATGCAGTTACAACTATTAAAGATATTCTTCATGCCAAAAAACCTTTGTTTGGTATTTGCCTTGGGCAACAATTGTTAGCTCTTGCCAATGATATTCCTACATTTAAAATGCATCATGGTCACAGGGGTTTAAATCATCCGGTAAAAAATCTGATTACAGGTAAATGTGAGATCACCACACAAAATCATGGTTTCGGTGTAGATGCTGATGCAGTAAAAGCAAATAATAATATTGAAGTGACACATGTGAATCTTGATGATGATTCCATTGAAGGAATAAGATTAAAAGACCGCCCGGCTTTTTCTGTTCAATATCACCCGGAAGCCACGCCAGGCCCGCATGACAGCCGTTATCTCTTCGACGATTTTTTTGAGCTAATAAAAAATAGTAAAGCTACCTGATGAAAATTGAAATCATAAACGGACCAAATTTAAACCTGCTGGGTACCAGGGAAACTGGTATTTATGGCAATGAAACGTTTAATGATTTATTAAAAAAGATTAAACAAAAATATTCATCAGTTGAGTTCCATTATTACCAAAGCAATGTGGAAGGAGAAATAATAAATGAGTTGCAAAAAGCGGCAACGGCAATGGATGGTGTAATATTAAATGCTGGCGGCTACACACACACATCTATTGCAATTGGCGATGCAGTTGCAGCAATAAAAATTCCAGTTATAGAAGTTCATATTTCAAATATTGAAGCAAGAGAAGAGTTCAGGAAATTATCACACATCTCTGCAAAGTGCTCCGGCACTATATTTGGCTTTGGTATGAAAGGTTATATACTTGCCGTGGAATCTTTCCTGAATTAGTACACTTTACATTGATGCGTTACTATCCTATGTTTTTTTTAACCAATAGCTGTTGTAATAGTATATTTATTAAAAGCGATTATGGATTATAATAATGTATCGGAGGCGCATGGTAAATTTTTAATATCGCTGGACTTTGAACTGCTTTGGGGAGTAAGAGATGTAGTGGGCACAAAGGAATACGGACAGCATATAAAAGGCGTTCATCAGGCTTTGCCGAGCCTTCTTGAAACATTTCACAAGTATAATATTAAGGCCACTTTCGCTACGGTTGGGTTTTTATTTTTTGAAAATAAAAATGAACTAATTAATAATCTGCCTGACCGATTCCCTAATTACACTAACAAAAGATTATCACCGTATAATGGTCATTTTAATGAGGTGGGGCAAGATGATAGAAGTGACCCGTATCATTTTGCGCCAAAGCTGCTCCGGCTCATAAAATCTTATCCTGAACAAGAGATTGGTACGCATACTTTTTCACATTACTATTGCCTGGAAAGCGGACAAACGCTGGAAGAATTCACAAGCGATATTCAGCAGGCAAAAAAGGTAGCAGCAGAAAAAGGTATCGAACTTACTTCATTGGTTTTTCCGAGAAATCAGTTTAATAATGAATACTTAAAAACAATTGAACAATTAGGTATAATCTGTTATAGAGGAAATGAAAATTCGTGGATGTATAAAGCAGTAAAAGGTGAAAAAGAAAGCACCTTTCGAAGAGGCATTAGGCTTATGGATGCTTATATAAATTTATCTGGCCATAATTGTTATATTGATCAACGTTTGAGAAAATATTATCCAATAAACCTACCATCGAGCCGGTTTTTAAGGCCTTACTCAAAAAGACTTAAGATGCTTGAAAGCTTGCGCCTGCAAAGGATTACAAAGGGAATGGAGTATGCTGCAAAGAATAATTGCACCTATCATCTTTGGTGGCATCCTCATAATTTTGGCATCAATCAAAACGAAAATTTTTCTTTTCTTGAAAAGATATTGGTTTATTATACAGCGCTTAATAAAAGATATAATTTCCAAAGTTACACCATGACCCAGCTTGCTAAATTATTAATGTGATTTATGTTGAAGGAAGATTATTTTTTATCAAAAGCCGATGAAGCAGATGCAAGGGAAATTGAAATGCTTTCATTGAAAAATGGAGGTAATAAAAAATTAACCAAAGAGTTTATACTTCATTGGTATTTTGAAAATCCATCAGGATCATTTGCCATTTGGAAAGTAGTTGTAAACAATAAAATAGAAGGCTTTGCGACAACCAATAATTTTAAATTTATCATAAACAGCAACAGCGTAAATGTTGCGATGCCGCAGAATGTATTAACATCAGAAAAGATAAGAGGAAAGGGCTTATTCAATAAATTATATTTTAAAACTGAACATCAGAATATCTATGAAAATAATGTAGAAGCTTTTCTAACCTTTACGAATGAATTAAGCACTTCTATTTTTTTAAAAAAATTTAATTATATAAAAGGAAAATGCCCCATCGTTATTTTTCATACACTGTCGCCCACATATTTTTTTAAAAAGAAAAACTTTCAACAGCTTTATTCTATTGACGACATAGAAGCTGTTTTTCTTGAAAAGAAATTTGTGTTGAACAATTCAATGCAAAAGGATAAACAATATTACAAATGGAGATATAGCCATTACGCTGAAAATGAATTACATATTTTAAAAGTTGTTGATGAAGACAATGTGATAGGTTATGCTATTCTAAAAGTAGAAAAGAAGAAGGGTTTACGGTTTTTAATTATAATGGATATGATCTTTATTGATCCTGATTATATTGTAAATATTATTCACTCATGCCTGAGTTTTTCTGCAAAAAAACTTTATGCAGGAACCATGATGTTTGAACTTCCCTTTTGCAAGGCTTTGAAGGATATACTTCAATTTAATATAAGAAGCAGGTTTAATTTTTTGGTGAAAGGTAAAGATGCCGATCATTCTCCAACGTTATCAGCGGTTGATTTTAATATGTTCTTCGGCGATATGGATATTGTGTAATGCCTGTTATCATTGATTATAAATGATACTGTTTCCTCCTAAATCTATATTTGAAGCCTCGCCATAACCGCCGATATAATATTTTTTCTTTTTTGTTACCGGATCAGTAAATGTGAATGTGCAATTTTTTATAGCTGCTCCTCTTATGAGCCCTGCAAAATCATTATCAGGCAGATTGGTATTATTAATTACAAACTTACAATTGATGAGTTGATATTTATCCGCCTGATTAGTAGCTGAAAAAACGAGCCAGCAAATTTTTTTTTGATTCGATATAAATGTACAACCATTAAAAAGCATTCGTTTACCAACATTGCTTTCAACCAGAAAGTTTCCATAAGGTTGTTGTCCGTTGTACGCCTTATCTTCAAACAGGCAATCATTAAATTTTGTAGCATCATCATTATTATCAGCGCTAAAACCATGAACGAAAGACCCGTAAATATTGCATTTATTAAATGTAAAACGTGGCTTTGTTACCCACACAGACCAGATTGTTGTTCCCCAAAAAGTACAATCGTTAAAAGTGCAATCACTGCTATTTCCCGAGTCGGCGGCTAAACCGCAGCCGGCATTGTCTTCAAATTCGCAATCATCAAATTTGCCATTTTTTAATGATGGGGATTCTGCTTCAATATCTACTCCTGCCCCTGGCGCCGATGATAATTTACCTTTGCCTGTATGGTTAAATTTGCAATTTTTTGCATATAATCCATTTCCGCCAACCCATGATAAGCCTTGCCTGCCATTGTATTCAGAAGTTGTATTGGTAATAAAAATGCTGTCCGGCTCATCGCCTCCTTTGTTTATAATGGTTATTCCATCGAGCCCAAAGTGATGAATATAATCATGATCGAGTGTGATTTTTTTACAGTTTTCAATGTAGATACCTGAATGAGCAACTTGCCGGCCTACATCGCCATATACGCCGCCCAACAGTAAATTATCACTGTTGCCGTCCATTGTTACATTTGATACGAGAACATTCGTACTGTTGGCAATCTGAATACAAAAGCCAATTTGAGCGAGGTAGGTATTGTTTACAAAATAATTATTACCATGTTCGTAAATTTCTCCGGTTGGCTTAAAAGCTCCGAAACGCAAGCCTGGTGCGTATTTCAAGATGCTGCCCTGCTGCCCGGTTATCGTCATGTTTTTTATTTTTAAAAAAAGCATAACTGTTTCACCTGTATAAGAGGGCTTGTTTGGCTGGCCGCCTGTAAAAGTTTGCCTGCCTACAACATACGTTCCTTTTGATATTATTAATTTTCCATTGCCACCGTGTTTATTAAAAAAATCTGCTGCACTTTCAAAGGCATCCTGGTCATTGGTTTTGCCATCACCTTTTGCTCCAAAAGACTTTATATCCTTTACCACATACTGCGATTGAGAAGTGAGATACATCAATAACAGGAATAGTGATGTTATAATTTTCATACATCAAATTTAAATTTTGAAATATATGGCTGCGACATATAATTGTAATAAGGCGAGAAACGATAGTGGAAGGCTGCTTTAGAACTACTATAAAAATTATTTTAACAGGATCGCAAATACATTGAAGAACTCATTTCATTTTTTTTATGAAATTGCTTACCAATTTTTTATAGCTATCAGCTTCTGCAAGCTGCTGTTGTATAAATTGATTATCCTCCAGGCGGCCAATCACTATCTTCATTTCTTCATTAGTTTCATACACCATTTTTCTAAAAGGATTGGTATAATCTTTTGCCCGCGATTCATAAATACCTTTGCTCATCCAGGTTTTAGTGGCTACAGATCTTTCGAGCAGGTTTTTAAAAACATCTATTGTAAATTGTTTGGAAGTAATATTTTCAATTTCAAGCAATGACGTGTAAGCGTGTACCAGCTTGTCTTTTACATAATCAACACCTTTTTGTTTATAGTATTCATGCACCTGAGCCCATGAACTGATCTTCTTCTTTTTTATGCTTTGTTTTAACTTATACACATCCGGAGCGGTGATGAGCTGGCCTCCGATGTTAAGCCATTCCGATCTTTCTATTTTTACAGGAATATTTTTTTTCAGTTCATCAAGGGAATACATTTTTTGCTCCACTGCATAATTCAATAATTGGTTGGCTGCATAAAACGTAATAAGTTCTTTAAACAATTGTATGGTTTGCGGCACTTTGATGATTTCTGTTTTGCGATTACTGTTTTCCAATCCTTTTGCATAATAGTTTCCATCTTCATCAGCTTTTATACCTGATAAAAACTTAATCGCATCAAACATTTCATTAATAGTATCGGGCGCCAGGTAGTCATATTCTATGCGCTGTATTTTTTCTGTTCTCTGATCCCTGTTTTCATACTTCCATGTGTTTCTTGAAAGTGCATACATGTTATACATAAACCAATAGCCAGGCATCACAATTAATTTATCATGTGCAACATCATTACTGATAAGGCTAAATGGCAAGGGGATATTTAGTTCAGCAGGAAAATCTGCTTTAGCTAAAATATTGAATGAGGCAAATTTAGAATTGTGCTTAAGGCTTACGCACAGGCCCGGCCAGAAGCCGCGCCCGGCAATGATTTCACCATCAGCGCTTCTGCTGTTGTGGTTGCTGCCTACTGTGGCGCCTGCGGCCATATTACTCTGCCCCATTAATAAAGAAGCACATAAAAATGAGTTGTTATGATGCTGCTCATGTGCAGGAAAGATCAATGAATTCAACACTTCGCAGCATGAAATAGTAGAGTTATTGCCCAAATAAGAATTGATAAGCCTTGCCCCATATTTTAATTGCGAATGCGAAGCCATAACAAACCTTACAGCTTTTACTCCGTAAAATAATCGGCAGCCATAGCCAATAATTCCATTTACAATTTCGCAACCTTCGCCTATTTGAGAGGTTCTTTCTTCGTCACTGTTTATGGTTAAGTTCTTTAATTTATTTGCGCCTTTTATATAGGCATCTGTGCCAATTTTTACATCTTTCATGATGTTGCAATCTTTTATAACAGAGCGGTCGCCGACGGTACCATAGTAGCCTCTTTTTTTATCAAATTCTTTTTGCGTGAGCTCAATAAACCTGTTTTGCAAATCTTCATCATCACGGTTGCTGCTCCATAAAAATGCATCTCCAGGCAACATGCGATTGAATGGGATCACGCGCCTGCCGCCGTTTTCATTGCGAAGCTCCATCCATATTCTTGTTTGCTCTGTTTCACCATCTTTCAAAATTCCATTGCCAAACTTTGCATAATCCGTTGTGGCCAATTCATTCACGTTGGCGATCATCACTTCATTACCAATAACATAATGGCTTAAATAATGGGCATTATCAATGCAAATATTATCGCCAAAATCGCAACTAATAATGGTACTGTTATACAAGCCTACAGGCATTCTTAAATTGTGAAATTCCAGATAGTACGGCTCTAACTTTCCGATGCGTACAAGCCCAAAAAACTTACAATTTTTTACCAGCAAAGGATCGAAAGCATCCGATACAAATATTTTATTCCAGTCATCAGAGCTATTATTATTTCTTATTAAAATTTCTTTTTCCGAGCTGGAAACCTGGCGATAAATGATACCATTTTTGTTCTGCTTATTTCTTAAATAATATTCATTTTCACCTGGAGGTAAATATTTCGGATCAATAAAATTATAGCCAAGATTATTTATGTGGTGTTTTATGATAACATTCATGGTTGGATGCAGCAATTAAACTAACGTTTGTTAGTTTTTATGAAATTATTTATTACTATTCTTATTTATCTTAACTTATAAAAATATCTCAACCTTATCACCTTTTATCTCACTCCACCGTAACTGACTTTGCCAGATTTCTCGGTTTATCCACATCGCAGCCTTTGGCAACGCCGATATAATAGGATAACAATTGTAACGGAATAACACTCAAAACCGGAGCGACAATTTCATCTGCCAGAGGCACCGCAAACACATCATCAGCCATAGTTGGAATTAATTCATCGCCTTCTGTAATTATAGCAATCACTTTACCCTTACGGGCTTTTATCTCTTGTATGTTGCTTACTATTTTTGCATGGTATTCATCTTTAGTTGCAATAAAAAATACCGGCAGCTTATCATCTACAAGCGCTATGGGACCGTGTTTCATCTCAGCAGCCGGATAGCCTTCAGCATGTATGTAAGATATTTCCTTGAGCTTTAAAGCGCCCTCCAGCGCAATTGGAAAATTATATCCTCTTCCAAGATATAAGGCATTTGCTGCATCCTGATATTTTTCTGCGATAGGTTGAAGCAGTGAAGCATTTTTTAAAATGGCTTCAACCTTTTCGGGCAAGTCTTCCATTTCAATCAGCAGCTTTGAATAACGGTTATTGTCAATAGTTCTTTTTTCTTTGGCAATCTTCAACGCGATCATTAACAAAACAACCAGCTGTGCAGTGAAAGCTTTGGTAGAAGCAACGCCAATCTCTGCACCGGCGTGTGTGTAGGCGCCCGCATCAGATGCGCGGGCAATAGATGAGCCTACTACATTTACAATACCAAATATAAAGGCACCTTGAGTTTTTGCTTTTTCTATGGCAATTAAAGTATCAGCAGTTTCGCCACTTTGTGATATGGCTATAATTACATCGCCTTTATTTACGATTGGATTTCTATAACGAAACTCTGATGCATACTCCACTTCAACAGGTATTCTGCAAAGTTCTTCAATAACATATTCGGCAACCAATGCTGCGTGCCAGCTTGTGCCGCAGGCAATTATAATGTAACGGTTAGCATTGGTCAGCGCTTCAATATTATCCTGGATACCTTTCATTGTTATAGTTCCTTTCTCTGCATCCAATCTTCCCCGTAAGCAATCATAAATTGTTGAAGGCTGCTCATTTATTTCCTTTAGCATAAAATGCTCATAGCCGCCTTTTTCTATTGCCGCCAGCTCCATATCCAGCTTACTTATGTAAGGCATTTGCCTTTCGTTGCCCAGGTTTTTTAAGATAAGTTCATCTGCTTTTATAATAGCTATTTCGTAATCATTTACATATACGACTTCTTTCGTATATTCAAGCATTGGTGTAGCATCCGAGCCCAGAAAGTGCTCACCTTTGCCAATGCCTATTACCAGCGGGCTTCCTTTTCTTGCAGCAATAATTGTATCAGGATGATCCTCATCAAGAAGCAAAATGACGTATGCACCTGAAATCCTTTTTAATGCAATTCTCACTGCTTCTTCCAGATCGCTTTTTGTGTTTTTATAAATTTCTTCTATAAAATTTAAAAGAACTTCTGTATCAGTTTCGCTTTTAAATGTGTAACCTTTTTTTATAAGATCTGTTTTTAGCTGCGCATAATTTTCAATAATTCCATTATGTATCATGGCAAGCTTACCCCCTGCACTCCTGTGTGGATGGGCGTTTACGTCGCTTGGCTCTCCATGCGTAGCCCAGCGTGTATGGCCTATACCAATGTGTGCATGAACATTTTTACCAATAAGCGATTGCTCCAGTTCTGCAACTTTTCCTTTCTTTTTATATACCAAAAGTCCTTCTTCATTTATTAAAGCCACACCTGTGCTGTCGTACCCGCGGTATTCCTGTCTTTTTAATCCTGTTATTATTATAGGGTAAGCTTCTCTTGGCCCAATGTATCCCACAATTCCACACATATTTGTTATTTTTAAAAATTAAATCGTTTGTTGCATAACGGTTATAGGCCATTGCCTTTAAGAAAAAATAAAGCGACATTAAAAAAAATAATAAGTCCTGTAACATCAACCAATGTTGCCACAAAAGGCGCTGATGAAGATGCGGGATCAGCCCCTAATTTTTTTAGCACGATTGGAAGCATACTCCCGGCAAATGAACCCCAAAGAACTACACCTACAAGAGAAAAGCTAACAGATAAAGCAATCAAAAACCAATGTGCTTTATAGATATCAACCATTATCCCATGATGCATTAAGAAGCTCCACAATATAATCCTCAAGAATCCTATACTTCCCAATATGCAGCCCAGCACAAATCCAGATAATATTTCACGGCGCATTACTTTCCACCAATCAGATATTGTGACTTCGCCGAGCGCCATTGCCTGAATTATAAGTGTGGATGCCTGCGACCCACTGTTGCCGCCGCTACTCATGATAAGAGGGATAAAGTTTGTGAGTACAATCATCTGCGCAAGCTCATCATTATAAAATGCCATTGCTGTAGCCGTAAGCATTTCGCTTAAAAATAAAATAATGAGCCAGCCAACTCTTTTTCTTATCAAATGAAAAAATGGTGTTTCTAAGTACGGCTGGTCAAGCGCTTCGGAGCCGCCTATCTTTTGTATATCTTCTCCAAATTCTTCATTAGTTATCCAAAGCACATCATCAATGGTAACAATGCCCAGCAGCACATTATAATCGTCCACAACCGGCAATGCCACACGGTTATTCATTTTAAAAACTTCATTGGCTTTTTCCTGGTCGTCATTTACATTCAGCTCAATAAATCTTCCATCCATCAGGTCGTTTACTTTTTTATTGGGCGAAGCCAAAATAAATTCACGTATCCTGATATCATCCAGCAGCTCGCCATGATCGTTGATCACATAAATAACATCAATGGTTTCTGTATCTTTTCCTACATGCCGTATTATGTCAAGCACTTCAGCAACCGTGTTATATTCGTGCACATAAATGTAATCCGGCGTCATAAGCCGTCCCACGCTGTTTTCCGGATAGCCCAATAATGATAAAGTTATTTTTCTCTCATCAGGGTTCAGCGTTTTCACCAGTTCCCTCACTACTTCGTTGGGCAAATCTTCCAAAAAAGCAGTGCGGTCATCGGCCTGCATTTCATTCAGCAACTCCGCGCTTTTATGTGGCGCAAGATTTTTTATAATTCTTTTTTGGTCTGAATGTTCTAGTATTTTAAACAAGCTGGCAGCGCGATGTATAGATAGATCAGCGAATATTTTTGTCTCCTCTTCTGGGATTTCTTTTAAAAGAACGGCAACATCGCTTATATTCTGCTGGTTTAGAAAATCCTTTACAGCTGCGGCTTTGCCGCTTTGCAGTATTTCTTCATATTGCTGTTGTATGGTTATTTCTTCTTCAATCATTGCGCGGGCAAATCCTATTATGGCGCAAATTAATTTATTTTGCAATAGTTATTTGTTTCAAGGAATGATCCATCGTTATTTGTTTGTGAAGAAAACTGCTGTAAAAGGAAGAGGCATTTTTACCAAAGAAAAAATAAACGCAGATATTATTATCGAATCTTCACCCGTAATTGTTATGACTGGTGAAGAAAGGCTTTTGCTTGATAAAACACTGCTGTATAATTATATTTTTGAATGGGGTGCCGATAAAAGCAAATGCTGTGTGGCATTAGGTTTCGTGTCGCTGTATAATCACAGTTACCAAAGCAACTGCGAGTATTTGATGGATTTTGAAAATGAAATTATATCCATAAAAACTATACGAAATATTGATAAAGGCGCAGAACTCACTATAAATTATAATGGCAACTGGAATGATGCAAAGAAACTTTGGTTTGATGTGAAATGATTTTATTAATCTTTCGAGCGGCTTGTTATAATATATTTGCGGAAGCGATGGCAAATATTTCCTTTTATTTCCAAAAAAAATTTTTCATGATGTATTTCAAAAAGCCTTACAGCAGATCGTTTAAAGTGTTATCAGCATTCAGACAATTATTTTTATTAACTCTTGCATGTATATTTTATAATGTATTGCCTGCCCAAACGCTTAGTGCATCTATGGGTAATGTAAATGTTTCCTTTGAGCTTGATAAAAATGGCGCTCCTTTATATTCTGTTTCACTCAATAAAAAGATGGTAATCAGGCCATCTTCCATGGGATTTATTTTTTCTGATAATGATAATTTTAACAGTGGCTTTACAGTGTTAAGCTCCGAAAAAAAAGCTGTGGATGAAACATGGAAACCTGTTTGGGGCGAGGTTAGCAGAATAAGAAATCGTTATGAGCAACTAACGGTACACCTAAAACAATCATCAACCAATCGCTTGCTGGATGTGGCTTTCAGAGTTTTTGCAGACGGCGTAGGCTTCCGTTATCAATTTCCAAAACAGGCACTTATAAAATATTTTGTGGTATCGAAAGAACTTACACAATTTAACCTTACAGGTGACCATAAAGCCTTTTGGATTCCTGGTGATTATGATACAAATGAATACCCTTACACAACCAGCAAAATAAGCGAGATTGATAATAAAGAGCTTGTTGAAAACAGCACTGCTATTGCAGTTCGTGTAGCGCCAGACCGTTATGCTGTACAAACGCCCTTAATGATGAAAAGCGATGATGGCTTATATATAAATATTCATGAAGCAGCGCTGGTTAACTATCCGGCGATGCAACTTCATGTGGATAGAGGCACTTATAGCCTTACCTGCAGTCTTGTGCCAGATGCTGTAGGAAATAAAGCTTATTTACATGCGCCTTTTCATACACCCTGGCGCACAATAATTGTTAGCGATAAAGCTGCTGATATACTTACATCAAAAATAATTCTTAACCTTAATGATACTTCTGCCATTCAAAATACATCGTGGATACACCCTATGAAGTTTGTAGGTGTATGGTGGGAAATGCAGACTGGCAAAGGAACGTGGAACTATTCAGACGATCCTGACAGCACAAATGCTAATGGACAATTGATACCTAATGGCAGGCACAGTGCTAATACTGAAAATGTGAAGAGATACATAGACTTTGCTTCGGCAAATGGAATAAAAGGTGTTTTGGTAGAAGGATGGAATACAGGTTGGGAAGACTGGTTTGGCTTTTGGAAAGAAAATGTTTTTGATTTTGTAACGCCTTATCCTGATTTTAATGTAAAAGAAATAGAAGATTATGCAAAAGAAAAAAATGTATTGATGATTATGCATAATGAAACTTCCGGCTCGGCTACAAATTATGAAAGGCAGATGGATACAGCGTTTCGCTTTATGAATACGTTTGGTTATCCGGCAGTAAAAACTGGTTATGTAGGTAAAATAATTCCAAGAGGTGAGCATCACGATGGGCAATGGATGGTGAACCATTATTTAAGATCAATTGAAAAAGCGGCTTCTTACCAGGTTATGATTGATATACACGAGCCAATGCGGCCAACAGGTTTGCAAAGAACATGGCCCAACTTTATGGCGTGCGAAGCTGCAAGAGGCAATGAATACAACGCTTTCAGCACGGGCAATGCACCCGATCATGAAACGATTTTGCCTTTCACAAGATTAATGGGCGGCCCCATGGATTATACCCCTGGTATTTTTAAAATAAAATATTACTCATCAGACTCCACAAAGCAAGTGCATACAACGCTCGCAAAACAGCTTGCCCTGTATGTTACCTTTTATAGCCCTTTGCAAATGGCTGCTGATCTTCCTGAAAATTATAAAGCCCACATGGATGCTTTTCAATTTATAAAAGATGTGCCTGTAGAATGGGATGATACGAAAATTATTGCGGCTGAGCCGGGCGACTATGTTGCTATTGCCAGAAAACAGAAGAACAGTGATAATTGGTTTATCGGTGCTATAACTGATGAAAATGCAAGAACCATAAATGCCGATCTTTCATTTTTGGATAAAGGGAAAAAATATACAGCAACCATTTATGAAGATGCGCCTGAGGCTAACTGGAAAACAAATCCTGAAGCGTATAATATAAAAAAGATACAAGTAAGCAGCACTTCGCATATCGCTTTGAAACTTGCGCCGGGTGGAGGAGCAGCGGTTTCTGTTAT
This sequence comes from Hanamia sp., assembly GCA_965276925.1. Lineage (GTDB taxonomy): Bacteria > Bacteroidota > Bacteroidia > Chitinophagales > Chitinophagaceae > Ginsengibacter. The sequence goes on along the minus strand of OZ255711.1, from coordinate 3,375,882 downwards.
GCAACAATAGGAATGAATATGTGAAGATGAAAAGCAGGCTGTCAAAGTTTATTATATTCTTAAATTCTTTTCAGAGCTTATGTATTTCAGTAATCATTATTACCTTTACGAAAATTTAAAATAAGATGGAAATAATAAAAAACGATCAAAATTATTCTTCAATAAATTACACGCCTACAGGTGTGCAAACACAGGCACGATCCTTTCTGGCAAATGTATTTTTATTGATGTTTATAGCGCTTGGCGTGTCAGCCCTAGTGGCGTGGCAGTTTTCGGTAAATGAAAATTTAATGAGCTATCTTATAACCCCGACAGGACTTTCCACTTTAGGTAAGGTTACTATGTTTGCGCCGCTTGGCTTTGTGTTACTAATGTCTTTTGGCTACAGAAAATTATCGGCGCCGGCTCTTACTGCTTTATTTATTGCTTACGCAATAATCAATGGCATCAGCTTCAGTTTTATACTTCTTGCATTTACTTCCAGCTCTGTTACCGGGTGTTTTTTATCAGCATCAGCCATGTTTGGCGTAATGGCTGTGATGGGTTATACCACGCACCAGGATTTAACAAAATTCGGTCGCATATTAATTATGGGTTTGATAGGAATTTTAATTGCAATGATTATAAACTTCTTTTTGCATAGCACCCAGATGGATTACATTATCAGCATCATCGGCGTGATGGTGTTCACCGGCCTTACAGCTTTCGATGTGCAAAAATTAAAGAGAATAGGCGAGGGCGTTGAGTTTGGCGACATTGATGCCGCAGATGCAAAGAAAATGTCGGTGCTTGGAGCGCTTACTTTGTATCTCGATTTTATCAATATATTTCTTTTTCTTTTACGCTTATTTGGTGGCAGAAGAAATTAGTCGAATAAAAATTATATCTATAAAAAAGCGAAACTATTTGGTTTCGCTTTTTTTTATTTCAATTAAAAAAATATTATCTGCTCTCGAACTCCTTCCTTATAATGTTTAAAGCACCACCGGCCTTGAACCACTCTATCTGCTGCTCATTGTATGTATGATTAACCAGGAAGCTTTCTGTAGTTCCATCACAATGGTTTAAATGAATAAGCAAGGGCTTATTTACGTTGAACGTTGTTAAGCCGGTTATATCAATATTATCATCTTCTTTTATTTTATTATAGTCATCTTTATTATCAAAAGTAATGGCAAGCATACCCTGCTTTTTTAAATTGGTTTCGTGTATGCGGGCGAAAGATTTAACGAGCACTGCTCTTACACCCAAATGCCTTGGCTCCATTGCTGCATGCTCGCGGGAGGAGCCTTCGCCATAGTTCTCATCGCCAACAATTATGGAGCCGATGCCTGCTGCTTTATAAGCCCTTTGCGTATCGGGCAATGGGCCGTATTGCCCGGTAAGCTCATTTTTAACCATATTGGTTTTATCATTAAAAAAATTAACTGCACCAATTAAAAGGTTATTACTGATATTATCAAGGTGGCCTCGATATTTTAACCATGGGCCTGCCATAGAAATGTGATCTGTTGTGCACTTACCCTTTGCCTTGATCAGCAATTTTAAATTACAAAGATCAGTGCCTTCCCACGCAGGAAACGGATCTAAAATTTGCAAGCGATCAGATGTTGGGGAAACAATCACTTGAATGGTGCTTCCATCTTCTGCAGGCGATTGATAACCCGCATCATCTACAGCAAACCCCTTTATAGGAAGTTCGATGCCTTTCGGCTCATCTAATTTTATTTTTTCTCCTTTATCATTAGTTAAATAATCTGTTAAAGGATTAAATGTAAGTGAGCCAGCGATAGCCAATGCAGTAGTTAATTCGGGAGATGCAACAAAGGCATGTGTGTTTGCATTACCGTCATTTCTTTTTGCAAAATTTCTGTTGTAAGATGTAACAATAGAATTTTTTTTGTTAGGATCGCTTGAATGCCTTGCCCATTGCCCAATGCACGGGCCGCAAGCATTTGCAAGCACCACGCCTCCCATATCTTCAAATATTTTTAAATAACCATCTCTGTCAACAGTAAAGCGAACCTGCTCTGATCCGGGCGTTATCGTAAACTCCGACTTGGCGTGCAAGCCCTTGCTGGTGGCTTGTTTTGCTATGGAGGCTGCTCTTGTAATATCTTCATAAGAAGAGTTGGTGCAGGAGCCAATTAAGCCAACTTCCAGTTCTTCCGGCCATCCGTTTTCTTTTACGGCATCTGCAAATTTTGATATAGGCCACGCCAGGTCTGGGGTAAATGGTCCGTTAATATGTGGTTCCAATTCTGACAGGTTTATTTCTATCACCTGGTCAAAATATTTCTCAGGGTTTTTATACACTTCCTTATCGCCGGTAAGCTCTTTTGAAAGTTTATCTGCAGCATCTGCCACCTCAGCCCTGCCGGTACCCTTTAAATATTCTCCCATTTTTTTATCATAGCCAAAAATAGAAGTGGTTGCACCAATTTCTGCGCCCATGTTGCAAATGGTTCCTTTTCCGGTGCAGGACAGTGAAGTAGCTCCATCACCGAAATATTCGAGTATAGCGCCGGTGCCGCCTTTCACCGTAAGTATGCCAGCTACTTTTAAAATTATATCTTTTGATGCTGTCCATCCGCTGAGTTTTCCCGTTAGTTTTACGCCAATCAATTTCGGAAATTTTAATTCCCAGGGAAGGCCGGCCATTACATCGCATGCATCTGCACCACCAACGCCAATTGCAATGGTACCAAGGCCTCCAGCATTTACAGTATGCGAATCTGTTCCAATCATCATGCCTCCGGGAAAAGCATAATTTTCCAAAACAACCTGGTGAATAATACCTGCGCCGGGCTTCCAAAAGCCGATGCCATATTTATTTGAAACAGAGGCAAGAAAATCATATACTTCTTTATTCTGAATTTTTGCTTTTGACAGATCCTGCTCTGCGCCCATTTCGGCCTGTATGAGGTGATCGCAGTGAACTGTTGATGGAACGGAAACTTTCGTTCGTCCGGATTGCATAAACTGCAACAAAGCCATTTGCGCAGTTGCATCCTGCATGGCCACGCGGTCGGGTGCAAAGTCTACATATGTTTTACCTCTCTCATAAGCCGCATCAGCATTGCCGCGCCATAAATGTGTATATAAAATTTTTTCGGTGAGTGTAAGCGGATGATCAACAACTTTACGAGCGGCTTCAAGTTTATCAAGATAGCCATCATAAAACTTTTTTATCATTTCAATATCAAATACCATTTTATTTTAATTTAAGCTTAAAAAAGAAATGCGGACGAATGCTGCAAATTTACTTAAATCAATTTATCATTTTTATGAAAAGCTATTGTAGCGATGGCTTTAAGAAGCCTGCAGTAAGAGCGGGAAACTTTTTATAAATGATTATTAAAATAAATGTATCATTTTTTAAGAAGGTTTTCTTGCAAAAATTTTTTAGCTTTGGGTATGCATAAACTAAAGCATTTTATTGAGTGGCAGGTGTTTGGCGTATGCACTGCAATCGGCGAAAAAATGGGTATTGCTACCTCCGTTATCAGAAAATATTTTATTTATATTTCTTTTCTCACTTTAGGTTCGCCCGTTATATTTTATTTCTTTTTTGCTTTTTGGATTAATATTAAGAACTATATTCAAAGGTCTAAACGTAATCCTTTAAAATATCTTTAATATTACGGCTTATTATTATTATTTATATAGTAATATTGGCTAATAATTTAATTATTTGTAACCAATACTTAGCTATTTTTGCAATACGATTTCCCGCTTTAAATTCCAAAGATTTCAATAGTTATTATAAGTAATTTTATTGGTTGTCATTCTTTGTCAACAGATAAATTAAGAAGCTTTCCTTTTTTCCATTCTTTATATTCAAGCTTATAGTTTTTCTGGTTTTGAAAAGTAAGATGCGCATCATCCAATTCTAAGATATCAGGGCTTCCTGCGTTTATCCAGGCGGTGTACCAATAGTTGGCGAGGTCTTGTATAGAAAGCCGCAATTGCATTTCCACCATTCCATGCATTGCATCGCTGAAGGCTTTTACATACTCATCAGAAAACACTGGCTGCCTGTATAAAAATATGGTTTTTCCGGCCGCATCTTTTTTGTAAAGCTTGCTTGCATCAAAGGTGCGTCTCAAATTTTTTTCAATGTAAAGCAAGGTGTCTTCAAGAGAGTGTGTTTGAGCAATGATGCGCCATGTTTCAGTTGGTATATTATTTATGTATGCTGCACTGTTCGTTTTAAAATTATAAGCATACCCAAGCAGCTCTGGTATCTGTGTTTCCCATAAAGCATGTACGCCTTTTTGCCCCGTGTATTGGCCGTTATAATTAGAAGCTGTATGCAGCGGCATGTGCGCATCGCCAATGTAGTGGCCTATTTCAGCCGAAAGAAAAAGTATTTCGGATTTATTTCTTTTCTTAAAAGCATCTGTAAGTTTGGCTTCCAGTGTTTGAATGTACCAGGGCAAATACCCTGACTTGTTTAGGAAAGAACTATCGTATTTTGCAAATGCTTCTTTGGAAGTTTTTGGCAAATCTGCAACAGGAATTTTAAAATCTTCTATATCAATATAATGTCTCGGAGGCTCATTTTTTTCATTTAGCACGCCTCTTCGCAAATCTGGTACAGGCGCTCCTTCCGTAAGAAAATCAATATGGTTATAATAAAATATGCGCATACTATCGGGCAGCGCAAACACAGCAGCGCGGTTAATGTGCTTATGCCCCCAAACGCCCCATGCAAAAAGAATATTGGCGGTTGCTGTGATGAATAAAAAAGTAAAAAGAGTTATGTAAAATTTTGATTTCAACAATAATTTTTTAAAGAAATTATATAGCTTTTATTGTGGCAAATAAAATGATAAGAAAAAAATAAAATGACTTATGGAATTGATTGATAAATTATTTTAATAGTCAGAGGCAGGCTTGGGCGATTTTGCCGGAGGCTCCTTCGTTATTGCAGGTTTATCATTCTTTTTATCTGAATTTTTATTTTGCAGTTTTGCAGTATCTTTTTTTATTTCACCTGGTAAGATAACCTCATTATTTTTTTTATTGAAATCAGATTCAACAGGCACATCAGGTGCATTATTGTTTTGATAGTCGCTCGCATCTCCATTGCCCTGGTCATCATTGCCCTGGCCCTCTTTTATAATTGCATTGAAATTCTGATCTGCATAAATCGGATCATTATTAAGTTCTGCAGGTTTCTGAAAAGTGGCTTTGGCATCCATACCCAGCTTTTTATCGGCATAAACTTTTTGCATAAAATAAGCCCATTCGGGCATTGCCATATCGTTGCCACCATTGGTCCATCCATTTCTTAAATGCAGGAACGGATCATCGCAGCCTACCCATGCGCCTGCAAGCAACTGCGGTGTATAGCCAATAAACCATCCGTCGGTATTATCAGTGGTTGTTCCTGTTTTTCCGCCCATTGCACTATTAATATCATAAGTGCCCCGCATAGCATGTCCGGTTCCAAAATCAACAACGCCCTGCATCATCTTATACATCGTGTAAGCATCTACTTCACTTATTACCTGCTTCGATTCAGACTCAAATGTTTGAATGGTATTTCCATTTCTATCTTCAATACGGGTGATGATTATCGGTTCTGTATTGAAGCCCCGATTGGGGAACATGGTATAAGCCCGTAACATTTCATACAACTGAATATCTGCGGTGCCCAGCGCAATGGATGGCACTATCGGAATGTTACTTTTTATACCGCATAAATGTGCAAACTCTGCGGTCTTCTTTGGTCCAATTCTGCTCATGAGATCCCATGCTGCGGAGTTCAATGATTTTGCAAGGCAATAAGCCATAGTGCCACCGGGGCCTGAGATAGTTTTTTTAGCCAAAGTAATAGATTTACCACCAATGTAGGTGTCTGGAGTAAGGCCCGCATCTGTTATTGCCAGCGTATATAACAGTGGCTTAAACGTAGAGCCCACCTGCCTTCCCGTGGTTACGTGATCATATTTGAACCACTTAAAATCTATACCGCCTACCCACGCTTTCACTTCGCCTGTCGTCGGATCCATCGCCTCAAATGCCGTTTGCATCATTTGCTTTAAATATTTTATAGAGTCAATCGGCGTCATTACAGTATCTGTTTCACGCTTTGAGTTCCATGCAAACACTTTCATTTTTACAGGCACATAAAATGATCGTTTTATAGCATCATCCGGCATGTTTTCTTCTTTCATGTATTTCCATCTGTCGCTTGCGCGCATGGCATTATCAAGAATATCCTCCTGGTCTTTCCATACATTTTTTGGTAGTTGCGAATTGAATTTTTTTTGCATATTGGCCATGTGCTTTATCACGGCTTCCTCTGCATATAATTGCATTTTTGGGTCAATGGTTGTATAAATTTTCAAGCCATCCCGGTACAGATCATAATTTTTTCCTGTGGAAGGATCTTTGTGATTTTTACACCATTCAATTAATTTTTTTGTAAGCACTGACCGGAAGTAAGGAGCAATGCCCAGGTTCTCATCAAGCTTTTTAAATTTTATGCCAAGCGGCTTTTTCTTTAGCTGTTCTGCTTCTGCGCTGGTAAGCACATCATTAGTTACCATTCTATCGAGCACAAGATTTCTTCTGTCTGTGGCAGCCTTTGGATGTCGTACAGGATCATATTGGCCAGGGCCGCTTAACATGCCCACTAATAATGCCGCTTCATCTGTAGTAAGCTCCGCCGGATCTTTCTGAAAATAAACATGAGAAGCATTACGTATTCCATACACATTAAGCCATGAAACACGGTTGAGATAGAGCGCTAAGATTTCCTGTTTGGTAAAATTTTTTTCAAGCTTTAAAGCAACAATCCATTCTTTCAGTTTATCAATAAGCCTTTTACCAATCCAGCCGGAGCCTTGCCCAAGCATGTTTTTGGCAAGCTGTTGAGTAATGGTGCTGCCGCCACCTTCGTTGCCTAAGCCTTTTATAGCACGCCCAATTGCAATAGCATCTATGCCGGAGTGTTCATAAAACCTTATATCTTCTGTGGATACCAATGCATCCACCACATGCTTTGATATGTCATTATAATTTACCGACGTGCGGTTTTCAGCATATATTTTACCCATCAGCGTGGTGCCATCATTGGCATAAATTTCTGATGCAAGATTAGCCTGAGGATTTTCTAACTCACGAAGTGATGGCAGCTTTCCAAACACGCCAAAATACGCGCAAAAAAATATAATTATGCAAAAAGCTATACCGCTTAAAACCAATGTCCACAATACTTTCACGGCAATGCCAGCTTTAGTTTTTTTGCTTTGATTTTTTTTATTGCGATCAGTTGAGGAATACATTTTTCTTTTTAAATATAATATTTATGCTAAAATTTACCCGGATATTTTTTGTTTAATATCTCAACATAACTCTTTAGATCTTTGTTCTGTTTTAGCAGCTCAAGGTTGCCTGATGAGATAATATAAAATGTATATTTATTTGCGGGCAGCCACGATATTTCATTGCCGATGTTTTTCTTTAAGCGGTCAAGATAGGTTATGGCGGCGTCTGCAGTTTCAAACTGTGTAAACACGAGCAGTGTTCGTTCTTTATCCAAAGTATCTTTGGTTATTTCCAGGTTCAATGAATAATAATTTTCTTTGTTATACCTGTTTAAAGCATTTCTTGCTTCGCTGCTGTATACAGGATCTACTTTGTTTAGTATCATCAAAACATATTGTGGCGTATAAGCATCAAAAGTAAATGCACCATTTTTTATAGCCGCAGGCAATCTTTTAGCTGAATCCAAAACAGCAGTTTGTGCCACAATTTTGCCGCTTGCCGGGTTTATTTTTTTTACCGTAGCACTATCCTGCACCTGCACATTTCTTTTTATGAGCGTCGGGTCATCGTACACAATTATTTGAGAATCTTCCTTCGCTCTTGTAACAGTAAGTTTGGTTAAATAAGCCTCTATCTCTTTTCTTCTTTTAAGCACATCAATCATGGTTATTGCTTTTTCTTTCAATGGCGATGTGGGGTATTGCGCTATTATTTGCGTAAGCGTATTTGCAGCAGTGCTATCATCTCTTTTTTTAATGTAATAAACCGCCTGTATGTAGAGCAGTTGCGGGCTCCAGTAGTTATTGCCATATACGCTGTCTGCCATTTTCTTTTCCTGTAATGCTTTATCAAAATCACCTTCTATAAATAAATTATATATTTCTTTATACCTGTTGGTAGCAGCAGTATCTTTCTTAGATGGCTCCATTGCCTGGGGATGCAATGCAAGCTGGGTAAATTTACTTTTTTCAAATTTTTGAACCAGTAAATTTTTATAAAAATCTGCTTTGGCTATATCGCCCAATTTTCTATAACAATAAGATAAATTGAGATAGAGCTCGCCGCCATACAGGCTATCAGGAAAGCGTTGCAGCGATTTCTGATACGTGTCAACAGCAGCACTATAATCTTCCAAAAGGTTCTGATAATTTTTTCCTAATTGAAATAATGATGCGGCAACTTTTGCATTAGATGTATTCATTTTTTCTTTGGTTACCGGCACATTGCTTAAAAGGCCTTCAATAGAAAAATCTGTCTGAACAGGCCCTGCCATTGTGCTTCCGGCATTTGTAAGTGATGGAGCAAGAGGATCACTATTTTGCCCTACAAGAGCTGGCTCACCCGGCGCCTGGCCATCAGGCGAGCCCAATGAAGAAGTAGTATTTGCTGCAAGGTTAGTCGCATCTCCACCGGATGTAAGCCGCCAGTTATCTACGTTTTGGCGCTTGCCCCATGTAGTTTTGAAATCCGCATAACCCTTCGCTTTTATAGTGTTATTATAAAAATACCAGTCACTTCCTGATGTATTATTATTTCCGAAAATATCTGATGAGGCATTCTTGGAATTATAAAAAGATGAGGCTGCATTTCCATAATTAGAATAATCTTCTTTAGCACCACTTTCTTTAGTAAGTCTTTTTGAAAGCTTTTTCAGGAAGGCATCGCGGTCTGCAGGTGTCATGGCCGCTATATTTTGCAGGCTGTCTTCTCTTTCTATTATGTTTATCTGCCTTACAATTGCGGCAAGCGCCAATTTTCTTTGCTGTATTTTTTGCACATCACCAAGCGATGTATCACCAAGCTGAAGGCTGTCGTAGAAGTTATAAGCATCTTTATATTTTTTTTGCTTATAACTTATTTCAGCAAGTGTAAGAAACGCTTTGTTTTTATAAGAAACATTATCCTGGTTATATAAAGTGCTTTTCTTATATAAGGCAACAGCTTCAGCGGTATCCGGCTTTAATAAGGCGAGTTGCGCAGCAGAAAAAAATATAATGTCACGGTAAGCTTCAAACCTGTCTCTTTTTGACATGGCCCTAAGCCTGGCAATGCTTTTATCAATTTCCGCAGGGTCTTTGCTCTTAAGCATTTTTGCTTCATTCAGGTTTGCATAAATATCCATTAAGGGATCGGTGGTTTGCTTGCTTGCCTTGTCGTAATACTGCGATGCCTTCTGCTGCTGGTTGTTAAGCTCTAACAGCTGGCCGGTTAAGTATTCTCTCCTGGCTTTATCCTGCAGGTCGCTTGCATTTTGCAAGGCATTTTCAAAATGAGTAATGCAGCTGTCGTACATCTGTTGTTTGTAAAACCAATAAGCGCTCATTTCTTCGAGCGAAGGCTTTAAGCGTTCAGGAAAAGAAGGATCATTTTGTAAAGTATTTATAAGGCCGGCAGCATCCCCAAATTCACCCGTTTCAATTGAAGTTCTTATTTGCCATATCAGCGCATCGTTGCGGCTTGGCGATTGCGTAAAAGCCTTTTGAATAATATTCCTGTTTTCTTTGGTAGAAACGCTTACAGCGTGGTTGTCACCATTATCATTGCTGCCCACCACCATTTGGTCATCTTCATTTTTTTTATTTCTTGGGTATAAATTATAGTTGATGAACTGAAAGGTCATCGCAGCAGAGTCGAAATCTCTTTTCATGTAATACGCTTCACCAATCAGCATATATAAATTATCAACCCAGTTACTTCTAAGATCATGAAGTAAAATGCCTGCCGTTGCTTTATAGATCACAGAATCCAGCTCTGTTTTTTGTACCGAAGTATTTTGTAATGAATAAGCATAAAAAGGAAGCAGTTTAGAATAGTCATCTTTGGTTGCAATGCGCGCCCTTTCTATCACCTGGTTAAGCTTGTAGTTGGCATTGTAATAATAGTTGTAATGCGAAACAGTATTTTGTATAAATTTTCTTGGAAGGTTAAATTTCTTTTGCCCTGTTTTTTCTGATTTTAAAACTTTGGTCTTATACTTTTGCGGTTTGTCTTTATCAAGGTCAAAAGTTATTTTGCCCAGTTGGGCGTTTGCCGCCGGCAATAAAAATAATATACATGCAAAAATGGAAAGAAGCTTTATTAACCGGTGATTCATGAATAGATTACCTTTTATACAAGTAAAACGGGGAATGGATAGCGTTGTTATATGAAAAATGGTTTTTGCAAAATTATTTTAAAAATACGGTTATTTCAGGCTAATAATCTATTTTACAACCAGGCATTTTTATTTTTAACAACAAAAGAAAACATGCCTTTTGTGGTAAAGATTAATTTTTGAATGGACGCATAAATCGCTATACAATTTTTAATTTGAATAAAGGTTGCAATGTTGATTTAAAATCGTAGCTATTATAATTTTTAGTATTGACAGATAAAGATGAAAATAATAAACAGCTTACAAAATATGCCGGGCTTGCCATGCAGTTTCTGGTGGGCATCGGGCTTTTTGTTTTTATCGGCATAAAAGCAGATGGATGGATGCGCACACCCTTGCCAGTGCTGGTTTGGCTGCTGCCATTGCTTTTCATTTGCGCAATAATTTATAAAATAGTAAAGGATACTTCAGTAAAAAAATGATGAGATAATGTTTAAAAAGCTTGTTCCCGTACTCATTGTTTTTATTTTTATAAATGCAATAATTTTTATTAGCAAGCCTTTTTTGCTGCTTCACGGCTTTGATCTTCTTTTATTATTTACCGGCAATACCTTTCTTTTTTTAATAAGCATTACGGGTTTTATTATTCAATATAAAAATGTGTATGCAGCAAATACAAATATTTTTCTGAGAGGCATTTATACATCATTACTTATAAAAATGTTTGCCGTGATCATTGTTGTTGGCGCTTATCTTTTTAAAACAGGCGGAAAGGTGAACAAGCCGTCAATGCTGGCTTCGATGGCTTTTTACATTGTTTATACTACGATTGAAGTAAGGCAAATGATTACATTATACCGCCCTAAAAAAAATGCCTAAAAAAGAATCGCCGCTGCAACAACTGGAAGCGTATTTGCCTGAAAATTCTTTTGAAGATGTGGCCTGGTATCTTAATGAATTTAAAGTGCACTTAACGATTACACGCGAGCGAAAATCTGTTTTAGGCGATTACAAAAACAGCTTTCATAATAAAGCGCATCGCATAAGTGTGAATGGAAATTTGAATAAATATTCTTTCCTTATCACCTTGCTGCACGAACTGGGGCATTTGCTTGCGTATGAAAAATTTGGCAACCGCATACAGCCTCATGGCGCGCAATGGAAAGCAGAATATGGTAAGATACTGGAGCGGTTTATTACAAAAAAAATTTTTACAAATGATATTGAAAAAGAATTATTGAGAAGCCTGAAAAGCCCTGCTGCCAGCTCTTGCGCAGAGGATGGCTTACTAAGAATTTTAAAAAAATATGATGCGCATACGCCTGGCTTTTATTTTATAGAAGAACTGCCGCTGCAAAGTATTTTTAAAGTAAAGGGCGGCCGTATATTCAGCAAAGGCAACAAGGTGAGAAAGCGTTTTTTGTGCAAAGAAATAATTTCCGGTAAAATGTTTTTATTTAGCCCTGTTGCAGAGGTGGAACTTGTGCAACAGGCATCATAAATTCTTTATCATAAAAACACTGCAGCCACAGTGGCCGCTGTTGCCTAACGGTTTTTTGATATACAAAAACCCATTTTTCTCATACATGGCAATGGCATTAATAAGCTCCGGCATGGTTTCAATATACATGCTAACAAAGCCGTTTTTTATTGCTTCTTCTTCACATTTTGTAAGTAACATTTTACCCAGGCCTGATCCTCTTGCCTCCGCAGACACATACATTTTTACGAGCTCACATGTTTTTGGCGGAAGATCTTTGGTTGGAAAAATTCCTGCGCCGCCTGATACTTTGCCATTTACTTCTGCAATAAAATAAGCCGAGTTTTTTGCTGTAAATAATTTAAAAAGATGATTAGTAGTTTCATCAAAATAAACCGTGCCGGCCTTTGCAGCTCCAAACTCTTCTAACGATTGGCGAATAATCCTGGCAACTATTGTATCATCATTGGCCTTAATATTTCTTATAATAATTTTGTTTTCCAAATAGATCTTAATAAATAATCAGCTTTAAAATTATGTGTCTTTTATTATTTATGGTTTGCTGCAGATAAAAATGCCCTTATTTTTTTGCAGAGCGTTTACAAAATTTTAGTTTTTAATTTATGAAATTCCATTGCACGCCAATTCTGAAAATGAAGCCTGGCGTGGGATAGCGAGGTGCTGCAAAATTATTATTTGTAAATCCAAAGCCATTTGCAAAATCAATTGTGTTTAGATTTTCAATTTTCACCAGGCCTGTAAAAGTTTTTATTCTGAAATCGAAGAAGGCATCCACTTTTGGTAAATTGCTTATGGTTACAGAATCCTGCGGAAAGAATTTGCCCAATACCGGCGAATAATTATAAGGCTTGTAAGGCGTGTTATAAATCACATCAAGACCTGTGCTTAGAAAAAGATTTTTGTAAAAATTTCCTTCAAAGGCCAGCCGCTGCCTGGTAAAAAGCAATGGCACTCTTACCGGATTATTGCCTGATGTTTGCTGCACAATAAAATCACTCATCAAATTGAGATGGCCAATAATTTTGTTTTTTGTAGATGCTGAAACCTGCGTAATATTTACCAGTCCATTAAATTGATCGCTGTGATAATAATCTTTATAATAAGTGTAATTAGTTATTGAAACATTTCTTGCCATGAGCGTAAAGCGCCTGTTTACCGCACTTACAGCGAGCACTGATATGTTTTCCTTCTTGCTTTCAGTGGTGCTGTCAAGGTTAAAGGAAGAATTGCTGTTGAAAATATAAGATGGGGTACGGTTTACATTTTGAAAACTTACCTGCACATTTCCAAGCTTTGCATTCAGGAGCCTGGTGAGAGAAGCATAAGCACTGTAATCGCCGGCATTAAAACCGTTTGCATAAAACTCACCTTTTAAAATGGCATCCCATTTTCTGTTCCTGGTTTTGTTTCTGTACTCGCCATGCAACGCAATATTATAAAAGCTTTTTTCTTTTGCAGGCAAAGGAAAAATTTGTACCTGGTATAAGGGTCTTAAAGAAGATGAAAAAGTTCCTTTAAAATTTTCTATTCGTGCACCGGCCTCAATGAACTGGCCTGTATTTTTTGTTTCGGGAAACTGCCTTATCGCAAAATCATTGGAAACAAATGCCCATTTATCCTGCACGAAAAAGTTAAGATCCGGGTAAGAGTTTACATTTATATTATACCATTGTTTCAGCGTGGCAGCATCGGCTTCTGCAGAAGTTAGGTCTGCCAAAGTATCCCTGAATTTATAAGTGGAAGTAGAATAATTTAAAGTATGCTGAAAGCGGAATTTTGGATAAAATAAATATTCTGTAGTGGTGTCGTTTATAATGAGAGAATCTTTAATTCCGAAATCATAGCTCTGCCTGAAAAAGGCTGTAAAGTTGGAATAAAAATTACCGACACTTACCGCTGTTGAAAACACATTAAAACTTTCCTGCACATCGCCACCAAATGTTACCGGAACGCTGAAACGCTTGGAGTAAATATTTTCCTGAAGTGTAGAATCATTAGTTATTCCCCCATTTTCTGATGTCTTTATTTTATTTCCCAGCAAAACAAAATAAGCATTGTATCTTTTTTTATTGCCTTGGTAATTTGAAAAAAACCTATAGTTATTAATGTTTGAGTTTTGTGTTTGAAAAAAACCGGGAGATGATATTAATCTATAGTTAATGCCTACATTCCAATTGGGTTTTATGTTTTGTGTATGCACCACGCCAATCACTTGTTCTTTTGCTGAGGCGAGTAAATAAGTAAGTTGGGTAAAAGGTTTGGAGGTCTTATAAAACTGTGTATTTTCTAAAGTATATTTATACAGGTCAAATGCATGAAAGCCCGCGTCCCATCCGGCTTTCAGCAGTGGTGTAAACAAAACAGGATAGCCCGCGGTTCCATTGTTGCCAAGCGTTACGTAATCCGCCGGCACTGTATAAAATCTGTTGAAATTATCTATTGAAGAATCCAGATGATCGCTGTTCAAAGAGTCCAGGTAGCGATAAGAAATAGTTATAGAATCTGCGGCATCATCCCGATGCTGAAAAGTAAGTGAGTCACCTTTTGATTTACCACTGCCAGGGTTAGAAGAATTGTTCGTGCCCGAAGGCCTTCTGAAACCACCCGGCATTTGTGCATTTGCAAGATTTATAAGAAGAAAGAACAGGCAAAAAACCAGTATGTTTTTTATTAAAAAAAATAGATGTGTTGAGTTGTGCCTGGTTCTCATTATGGATTTATATGCGTGCAATCATTTCTTTAAAAATACAGGTAAGCTTTGGCTCTGCTTCGTTGGCTGCCTGCAACACTTCTTCGTGCGTTATTATATTATTTTCTTCGCGTATGCCCACGTCTGTGATAACGCTTAATGCCAACACGGGCAGCCCGAGATGTACGGAAGCAATCACTTCCTGCACAGTGCTCATGCCTACTGCATCTCCGCCAAGCGCATGTATCATTTTATATTCGGCTTTTGTTTCAAATGTAGGCCCGGTAACGCCGACATACACCCCTTTTTTTATGTCAATATTATTTTCTTTGGCCACATCAACTGCCACATCTATCAGCGATTTTTTATAAGGCTCGCTCATGTCAGGAAACCTTGTTCCAAATGCTTCTTCATTTTTGCCCAGCAAAGGATTAATTGTAAACATGCTTATATGATCCGTAATGATCATAAGATCGCCTACCTTAAAATCAGCGTTGGTGCCTCCCGCAGCATTGCTTAACAGCAAATTTTTTATGCCAAGAAAAAACATAACTCTTACCGGGAAGATAATTTCCTGCGTGGTATAACCTTCGTAATAATGAAAGCGGCCGGCCATAGCCACAATATTTTTGCCTGATATTTTTCCAAAAATAAGCTTGCCATCATGACCCGAAACTGTGCTAACCGCAAAACCCGGAACATCCGAATATGCAATTTCAAACTCAATGTCCACATCATTGATAAAACTGCCAAGCCCGCTCCCCAGCACAATTCCCACCTCTGGTGCTGTATTATATTTTGCCCTAATAAAATCTACTGCTTTATTAACTTTTTCTATCATAAGCATTAAAGAAATTGGTTCAAAGTTAAGCGAATGCACTAATGGTTGAACCCCTTGAATTGTTAAGAGCTTCATAAGTTGATACATGGAGCTTAACGTTTAAGCCATCCGGGTTTCGCAGCATTGTCATTTTAATTTTCTAACGATTTTGAAAATACGTTCGTCGGATAATTTTCTTACGGGCTTTATCGAAATTCTATTTTTAGGATATAAGCAAAAATATATTTTATGAAAAAGATTTTATTAATGTTATCCATATCAGTTACAGTTGCTGATATCTCTCTGGGGCAAATATTTAAAGAGAAAACGAATGCGAACCCTAATGTAAATACAAAGATGATAACTGTGCAGCTTGCCAATAAACCTGTAACCGCTGCAATAATAAATAAACCGGCAATTTTACAAACCATTGTAAAGCCTGAAAACCTTGTGCCGCTTAACTCTCACGATAGCAGGTATCACAATTATATTGCAAAAAGTAATGCGCATATACCGCCAGGGCTTATAAAAAATCTCTTTGATTTTTCAAAAACATACGTGTATCCTGACGGCACTAAAACCCAGGTATTTCTTTTTCATAATAATGCAAGCGCCCCGGTGAAAGTTACCAATGGTATAGTGGTGCATACCGGCGCACAAACTAATACCGGCGACGATGCGAACGACTGCACGACCACCAATGTTTCGTTAAGCGCGACCAGCGATAATTTTATGAATAACAATTATTCGTCTCAGGCTTCTTTTATATATCCAGGTGCTATTTATAGTGACGACAATCTTTTTAGCGGAAATTTTAAAGAAGAATCTAATGGAAGATACCCTATCATAATTACTACTAATAATACCAATATAAGCGGCAACAATTATGAAATAGTGCAACAGCCGAACGAGGTGAATATTACCAATGCCATCACAAAATTATTCCAGCGCTTTTCCACCGTGAATGCGGCAAATGAAAGCACCAGTATGCAAATTTATGAAGCTAATAATTCTGCTGATCTGAACATGAAGCTGGGCGTAGATGCCAGCGGCTATGGAGTAAGTTTTGATGGTTATATTAACCACCAGAAAGACGAAAGAACGGAATACCTGACTATTGATTGTATAAAAAATTTATTCAGTATTTCTGTTGCTTTACCAGATAGCGGATATTACAAAACAAACCCTGCGGATTCCCATCTCACAGTAATAGGCACGGTAAATTATGGTGTAAGAGTGCTTGCCAATTTAAGAATAACTTTTCAGTCGGAGCAGGATGAAGCAGGATTTAATGGGGGATATACTGGTTTTGGAGTTCAATCAAACGTTGATTTTAATTTTCTATCATCCAATAGTTCTACACAAAGCACTATCAATGCTTATTACGTAGGCGGCCCCAGTTCTTACACTACTACTTCTTTTGATAAGACTCAACTTCAAAACCAGATAACACAATATTTAACACAGGCAAATTATCAGAATGCAGTGCCCATAAGTTATGAGCTATATGATCTTAACAATAATATTATGAACAACCGCAGTGCGACCGACCAGTTTCAGGTGCCGCTCTGCGTTCCAAAAGCAATGGATAATGCATCGCTTGATTGCTCTGGAAACAGCAATGATGCTAATGCTACTTATGCTGTTATTCAAACAGGAAATAATTCCGGTGATAATAAAGATCCGGATACTCATTATTCATTTGGAATTTTTGATAATAACAGCAGGCCGATAGCAAGTTTTCATGATGACAGCAATAATGACCCTTATAATGAAGGAACCACTTCACCGTCTTTATATTTAAATAGTCAAAATAGCGCTGCCTTTAAAGATTTTGTTGGCGGGGCAGGAGGAAGAGTACACATAAACATTGCACCTAATGGCCACGACACCTGGAATATAGGATCATTTTCCTTGTTCCTGAAATTCACTAATCCGACCAGCACTCAAAAACTTACCTGGACGGGTATCAATTTAAGTGAAGGCCAGAGAGATATTGATTTGAATTTTATGTATGATAAAAACTCTAATACACTGCAGGCAGTTCCAAATGATTGATTGAATAGAATCAAAAAATATTTATTATGAAACGTTTAAAGTGTGCGGCTACCATTTTACTATTGTTTTTATTAACTGCTAAGGCTGATGTATTGCAGGCTCAGTTTTTAAAACAAGTTCTGAATACGGTAAAGAACACTGCGGAAGGCAGGGCAAATAATAAAGCAAGCCAAAGTACTAATAGTGTAATAGACAAAGTAGATGATTTGGGCAAAAACAAAACGAAAAAGAATACGGCTGATAATAAAACAGCTTCAGCATCTGCATCAGATACAACGCATGTTAACAACAATACGCAAGGGCAAAGCACAGCATCATCTTCATCCAATAACAGTAGCGGTTCCTCGCAACAAAACAATGAATACAATTCCGATGGAAGTTTTATTAAACTAAATCTTTCATCCGGCAAAACATTAGCAGGTTGCGCAGTAATCATAAGCGGCTCCAGCGTTGTGTTCCAGAATTTAAATGCGGTAAGTGTTACAATAAAAGGAAGTGCTGCCAGCGAAACAAGAAAGCTTGTGCTTGATCAAAATGGAAATTTTTCATTTTTATGGCAGGCCGCTGCTGCCGGCACTTACAATATTATTGCGCAAAGCAGTGATGGTAAAAGTCACCAGGCTAAAACACTTGAGGTGTACAATTTTGAAGACATGGATTTAATAACCACGCCACTCACTACAGAAACAACCAAATCATTTGATAAATTAAAGAATGACATTGATGAGGTAAAAGCAAAACTTACGTCGGAGGATGCACAGGCTTTGCAAAAAAAGATGGATGTATTTACAATAAAAAAAGACCAGTTTTTAAAACAGTTAAATGATGTGGCAACTGCCACCAAAGGATTGAATGATGTTGAAAAAAAATATAGCGGTTTGCCATCTTCTGTTTTACAAAATGTTTCCCGGCTAAATGATGCCATATCAACAACAGCAGCCGGCATGGCAAAGGAGAATGAGGTAACAGATCATAAAGCTTATGACAACAGCATTTGCGAATATCTTGTAATGGTAAGCGAAGCATGTGCGGCGTTTTCAACCATATTAAATTTTGAAGGAAACGCAGGAAAAATTATCATAAACCTTGCCGCCGATAAAGGAGGGCGGACTGTGGCAGGATATAGTGCCGGGGCTATAACCGGCAGTGATGCTGCAGGGAAAGCGGCGGGAGAATGCTCCTCATTATTTATTGGCGCATCCGTAGAAACAAAAGCGCTCGATGCCAATTTTAGTCCTCTTTCTTTTGGCGGTGATATAGCCCAAATGTGCTCAGACTTGTTGCTGAAAAGATATTGTGCTGTTATGAGCGGAGAGCTCACTCATCAGTATGAATGTACCTATCGCAACAAAAACAGTGAGGTATGGTGGGATTATACTTACACTACCGGAGCCGTTATCAGTTTGCGCTATCCAAAAGATAATGCAGGCGGCAACATTATTAAAATGAAAGGTAACATAGAAGGCAATGCAACCAAATTCAGTATCTATCAAAACGCAGAGAATATTGACGAATATAAAGATGCGATGAAAAACAGAGAAAGGTTTACACACTTCTATTCCGTATGCGTTCACAGGCCAGTTGCAGTTCCTTTTACTGCAGCCACCGCAGATAAAGATATTGGCTTTGGCGCTGTGGCCAGAGCTGTTGCGGTGCCTTCTGCATTTAATATTCCAATAGATGCGGATTATGATGTATCGCAAAAAAAGATAACGATTTATGTAAATGATGCCTTAATAGATTTTTCACCACTTGTATGTTATATCTATGGCTACATCGTAGTAGCGGCGGGCATTCCATTAGTCACCCGTGTTAATTATCCCATTCAGCCTGTAAAGCTCACACTGGGTAAAGCGATTAAAGAAAACAATGATTTTCATGTGCGAACAGGGGCTGATAATAATTTAACCATTAACGGAAAAGGGAATACTCACATTGGAGATGCCGGTTCAAGTATTGAGCATCATATCAGTTTTTCTTTCAACCTAAAAAGCGAATAACAATAATTAAAATGAAAAAGGCATGGATAGTTTTTAGAATGATATTACTACTGTTATTTTTTGGAGCTTCCTGTAACAACAGAACTGACATGGAAACCGGCGAAAGCAATAGCAGCAACACTTTTGGAGATAGTATTCCTGTAAGTAACGGATTGCAGGGAAGGGTATTTCTTTTGCCAGACACTACAACAAAGCTTCCGGATTTTGATACGATGCAGTCGCAAGCCAACCGTATTTATATTAAACAAATTAACATTCCATCACAAAGCTGGTCTTTAGGATTTCCTGGTATGCATAACCGTTTTGAATGGTTTGGTATTGAATACACAGGCAATTTTAAGCCAAACAAATCAGGCAATTATTTATTCAAATTAGTGAGTGACGATGGCTCGCTGCTGTTTATAGACGATTCTTTATTTCTTAATGATGATGGCCTTCATTCAGCGCAGGAAGTAAAAGGCACTATTTATTTGCCGGCTGCCTTGCATTCCATTAAGCTCAGATATTTTCAGGGGCCGAGGTATCAGCTTGGGCTACAGCTTTTCTGGAGCAACGACGCTGGTAAAACTTGGAAGATATTTCCGGGAACTGATTTCGTACTGCAAGCCCCAAGGCCTGCAAACCATTGGTGGATTTGGCTTTTGGCCATTCTTATTATTATGGTGGTCATCGGAATAAAAAAAGAGAACCACAAAAAAGTTGACTAACAATTAATTCCAAATAAAAAATAAAACAATGAAGCAATTAATTTTTGTAATAACACTATTCATTATTATATCATGCACATCGTGCAATAATAACAACGCAAGGGCTGCCGCCAATAAAGAAAATCCTGAAACAAGTAATACAAGTTCTTCTACCACAACAGGCGATGCTGTTTTTTCTTACAACCTCGATGGAGCAAAGGTTTCCGGCGGTGAAGTGGACGCAACACAAACAAACAATATAGCCTATATTACCAAAACTGATAATGGTAATAAGCTGTCATTTTTCCTTGGTGATGCCTATCAGGAAAATACAGAAACGTTTTCGCATTCATTACGGTTTGCCATACCTGATAAAACCGGCACTGTAGCATTAACTCCTGATGAAGACAACTGGAATATACAACTTTTTTTAGGCAACGATAAGGACGACAAATATGTTCTGTATGCTAATGAGGCCTTTAATATTACACTTACAAACATTTCTTCAACACGTGTGTCCGGTACATTTTCAGGAAAGCTAAAATTGGTTAATGGCACTGGTGCCGGTAAGGCTGAACTAACAGTAACCGATGGAAAATTTGACATTCCTGTTCGCAGTGATAAACAGTAATCGGGTTAAGTTTTTTAGGTAAAAATGTTATACAATTTCCTTCATCAAACAATTAAAAATTATGAAATCGTTAGTCATCATCTTAATAGTAATTATTTCGCTTGCCACCTATTCATGTAAAAACCAAAATTCTTCAGCAAAGACTTCAACAGCCAATTTAGGCGATACGAGTTCACCGGTTACACAGTCATCATCTCCGGTATCATCTACGCCAGCCAATGCTGAAAAAGCTAATGAAATGATGGATACTACAAAATTAAAATCGGATATGAACGATATGCTGAGCTCAGTTACCAGCGGTAAGCCTGATACTACAAAAATGAAAAAAGCAGCCGGGGATATCATGACCACTGATGCTAATATGCTATCAGATTCAGGCATTGATAAAATGTATGGCAATAGTAATGATCCTTCTGTGAAAGCAGCTTCTGATGCGCTTAAGAAAATGCGAAACGGAATGGGACTAACGCCCGGGAAATTAGACAGTATGCGGAAGGAAGCATCTGACTTGCAACATTGATTTTTCACTAAAATTTAAAACAATAAATATGAACTTTCAACAATTAAACAAACAGCGTAAAACAATTATAATTGGCGCTGCTTTAGGCTTGATCGCTTGTTTCCTCCCATGGTTCAGTTATGGTGTAGGCTCTATAAACGGCATGAATGGTATTGGCGTACTTGCCTTCATTCTTTTTATTTTGGCTGGTCTTCTATCATTAGCCGGCGACCAAAAAAGTAATATTCCTGCAAAAATGTGGCTGCCTGTGTTAGGCGCAGGCGTTATAAACATCTGCATCATTGGCTATCTCATCATCCGGTGGGAATCGGCAATGAGTGGCGTAAGTAACGAAGCAAGCGCCATCTATGGCAGTGTAGGCCTCAGCTTTGGAATATGGGCTGCCATTGCCGGAGCTATTTTAATTACTTATGGCGCTTACAGGTTTCGCTCAGTGGATAATAATCTCAAAGAGTCGTTACGCTCGCTGAAAAGCAACGTGGATAAAGCAATTGCAGATAAAACAAAAGATAGTCATACAGTTCCACCGCAATCCTGAATAGGGATGTTGTTGTATACCTGATTCAAACATGATTTTTTTCTAAATCACCAGGTAAATAAAACATAAGATTAATGAAAGCCGAATTTGATAAAATGAGAATGATTGCATTTTATAAAATGATTTTTTTTACCTGCTTTTTTATAATATCCTGTAATGAACGCAATCAGCTTCGGGAAAATTTAATCGTTAACGGAAGTGCAGAATTACCAAAATACGATAGCGTTCCTCTGGGCTGGACAAGCATTAGCGGGCATTGGCAATCTGTTGAAGGAGATAGTAACAAACATAATTATAGCCTCGCACAGCAAGGAAAATATCATTTTTTTGAAGGACAGGATGCTCATGGTATGTTGCAGCAAGATGTAAATCTTGAAAATTATGCGTCTCAAATTGATGCACATAAACAGCAATTTATTTTTACTGGTTATGTAAGATCCTTCCCGCAAACACCTGCTGATCAGGCACAAATTATTATCACCGGTTTAGACAAATCAAAAAATAAAACACTGTATACTTTCAACACTGACACCATTTCTAATGTTGATAAATGCCAACAAATTAAAGATACTTTTTTAGCTCCTGCTTCTATGCGCTTACTCAGAATTCAATTAATAGCACAACGCAGAAATGGTGCAGACAATGACGGATATTTTGATAATATTTCACTGATAGAAATGCCTGCAAAAAACTATACAATACTCTATATAATTATGGGGCTTATTTGTTTTTTAGCAATAATTACTTGTATTTATTTTATAAATAAAAAACGAAAAAAAATGCTCTAAGTATTTCCACGAATTATTTTTAAAATGATAATAGGTTATCTTCGCAGCTCAAAAAAATCAGCGTGGAAACTTCAATTCAGTTATTTGATTATGCTAAATGGAACAGCCAGCTTCCGGTGTTAAGCAGCCAATATCAATCGGCCAGCCCATACCCGCATATTGTGCTTGAAAACTTTATCAACCCGCAGGCGCTGGATGAATGCATAACAGAATTTAATAAATTAAACGAAGCTGACGGATGGATCAATTACACACACTATAACGAAAAGAAGAAAGGCCTTAACAAGCTGGAAGTGTTGCCAGAGGCGATAAAAGAAACCATCAATGAATTGAACTCGCCGGAATTTTTGAAATTTTTAAGCACACTAACTGGTATAAAAGATTTGCAGAAAGATGATTTTCTTGAAGGCGGCGGCATACATCAATCTACCAAAGGCGGCTATCTTAATATTCATGCGGATTTTACGGTTCATCCTCATCATAGAAACTGGCAGCGGCGGGTAAATGTTTTGGTGTATCTAA
Source organism: Hanamia sp. (assembly GCA_965276925.1). Lineage (GTDB taxonomy): Bacteria > Bacteroidota > Bacteroidia > Chitinophagales > Chitinophagaceae > Ginsengibacter. Next base: position 3,352,754 of record OZ255711.1, on the reverse strand, counting down.
ACAGGAACTGGCAGGAGGAGTGGGGCGGTAAATTAGAGTTGTGGGATACAAAAATGAAAGCTTGTGAAGTAAAAGTGGCGCCCATCTTTAATCGCTGTGTTATTTTTAATACCGATGCAGATTCTTATCACGGCCATCCTGAACCGATGACCTGCCCCGAAGGCGTTTACAGAAGATCAATTGCTTTGTATTATTACTCAATAGAAGATAAACCATTTCGGCGTGCAACCTACTACCAGGCACGCCCGGGCGAAGGCAATAAAAAATTGATGGTGAAAATAGATAACGCAATGGTGGCTGCTTATACAGAAATAAAAGGAAGGCTTGGGGCCAATGATAAAATCATCAGCAGGATTTTAAAGTTTTTTTCTGGTAAGAAGAAATGAGCAGAAGAGTTTAGGGTTGAGAGAGTTTAGGGGTTTAGAGGGTTTAGTGGTTGAGAGGGTTTAGTGGTTCTCTTTTTAAAAATATAAAACCATTTTTTCTATACAATTCTTTAAGCTCAGTGTACTGTTTGTATTTATCAATCCTGTCAACTTTTGATACAAAATAGGCAGGCTTATCAATATTTCCGGTGAGCAACCATTGTTCATCGTATGAATTTGGATTGGCAGGTTTTTCTTTTTTTACATAAAAAAGCTGAGCGTAACTAAAATAACCCAGCGTGTTTACATAACAATCTTCACCCTGTTTTGTAATAAAAAAATCAATAGCGGCGCCTTGTGTATAGCGCTCCACCTTTGGCACAATAAGCGCTGATGCTAAAAAAATAACAACAGCAGTTCCACCAAATAATATCCAGGTTGCTTTTTGAAAATGATGTTTCGTTAATAGTATTACTCCGGCTATAATGGAAACGATCATTAATAAGCCCGCAATGCCTTCAAAGCCGCTCCAGTGCACATCTGCCTGCATCATAGCTTTTGCAAAAGGATCTTTTACATAAGGAATAAAGCTTTTAATATTCATTGCCAGGTAAGGCAGCGCAAAAATAAACAGCGCTATAAAGCCACCAAGCACTGCGACAGTAACACCTACATATTTTTTATAAGTTAATTGTTTTGTATCCCATTTATAAACTGAATAAGCCGCAAGAAAGCTAAGCGGAAACCAGGCTAACGAAGAATAATGAATGATGCGCGATTGCACAATGGTGAACAAAACAGTAACTACCCAAAATAAAATTTGCATCCATTTTTTAAAATCTTTATCGAACCTGCTCGTGTATGCCGATTTAAAAAAAGAAGGTATAGCAAGCAATGATGCAGGAAAGCAGCCAATTAATAATACAATGTAATGATAGCCGAAGAAGCCCTTCTGGCCTGCATCGTGTGTGGTGAACAAACGATATTGATACTTCAAAAATTCAGTGATAAACCACGGGCCGTTCTTCATGGTTTCATAACCATACCATGTGGCAGTAACTGCTGAAGCAATTATTAAAAATAAAATGGCATGAAACCAGTTGAAATAAAACTTAAAGCGATTATAAATAAAGTATACACCAAGTGATAATAAAAAAACCATCAATGAAACCTGGCCTTTGGTTAAGATGGCGAGGCCCATAAAGATGCCCGACCATATCACATAAAATACAGGGTTTTTTTTCAGGCCTTCTTTATCAAATTTATTTCTTGCCCAATGATATAAAATGAAATTGTATAAAGATAGAAATGTAAACAGGTTGAACCACGGATCTATAATGCCCGATTTAAAATACATATTTGGAAAAAGCGAGCCGCCAAAAGCAAGCGCCCAAAGCACTCCAAATTTTTTATTGTATATTTTGCTGCCGCAAAGGAAAACCACTACCAATGTAATGATGCCACAGATGGCGTTGGGAAAACGGGCTGCAAATTCAGTAACGCCAAACATTTTCATAGCTGTACTTTGCATCCAGAAAAACATGGGAGGCTTTTCCCAAAACGGTTTAAAGTTGATATAAACCCTGCTGTAGTCATCCATTTTTATCATCTCGCGGGAAGCCTCCGCAAAGTTCACTTCATCCCAATCGAACAAATGAACCCTGCCAAGAAATGGAATAAAAAATAAAGCTGCAATGATAACTATGAAAATAATAATCTGGGTTTTACTAAAGCGCGTGGTCATTATATTAAAATAATTTTAAACTCTGTCTTATAACTTTTTATCTATACTTATTATTTACTACTTCCTGCCAACGGTTCATACATTTTTCTTTTCAGAAACCCCCACTTACATAAGCGATGCACAATAGAAACCTTTAAAACGCCCAGTCCATAAGTAATGCTGCGCTGTAAGTTAATGCTGGATGCTTCTTCAAAATATTTTGTAGGGCAAGTTATCTCTGCAATCTCATAACCAAAGTAAATTATTTGCGAAAGCATTTGGTTATCAAAAACAAAGTCTTCGGAATTAATTTCATAATTTATGCGTTCTAATACTTCCCGTGAAAATGCGCGATAGCCGGTGTGATATTCTGCAACCTTTTGCCTTAGCATTACATTTTCAAAAAAAGTTAATGCACGGTTAGCAATGTATTTATATAAAGGCATTCCTCCGTTCAGCGCGCCTTTACCCAGCGTACGGGATCCCAACACCACCTGGTACACATTGTTGGCAATTAAATAAGCCATTGATGGAATAAGCTTTGGGGTATATTGATAATCCGGGTGCAGCATAATAATTATATCGCCACCAATTTCCAACGCTTTATTATAACACGTTTTTTGATTGCCGCCATAGCCACGGTTTTTATCATGCTTAATTATGTGGGTAATGTTCAGTTGCCTGGCAATTTCTATAGTTGTATCGCTGCTGTTATCATCCACCAATATTACATCATCAACAATGTCGAAAGGAATTTCCTGGTAGGTTTTCTTCAGTGTGAGCGCAGCATTGTAAGCCGGCAAAACAATTACTAATTTTTTATTATTAATCATTCTATTTTACCACTCCATTTTTAGATGATTCAAATTGCACGAACCGGTGGCGAAATTACTTTATTGAAATCAGAGCTAAAAAAATACACATCTTTAAACAAACTTTTAAAATATAAAAGCATATTTGATTTCATTATGAAAAAGAAATTTGCAGTGCATCTCTTATCAAAATTTTCTTTTTACTAATTAGACTTTATCTTCGTTAAAACACTTTTATGAACTTACATGAATACCAGGCAAAGGAGTTACTGAAAAAATATAATGTTCCCATACAGGAAGGTATTGCATGCAGCACAGTGGCCCAGGCAGAGGAAGCGTACAGGTATATTAACAGCCAGTATGGTAGCAGGTTTGCGGTTATCAAAGCGCAGATACATGCCGGGGGCAGAGGTAAAGGAACCATACAAGGCACCGATCAGCGGGGCGTTGCTGTTGCAAAAAATGCAGCAGATGTAAATAGAATTGCAAGTGCTATTTTGGGCGGCACATTAGTAACCATTCAAACGGGCCATGCAGGTAAATTAGTAAATAAAGTTTTGGTGGCGCAGGATGTTTATTATGATGGCACGGAAGCTGTAAAGGAAATTTATTTATCTATTTTAATGGATAGATCCAAAGGTAAAAACGTGATCATGTACAGCACCGAAGGAGGCATGAACATTGAAGATGTTGCACATGATACCCCTGAAAAAATATTTAAAGAGTGGGTGCATCCCGGCGGTGGCCTACCCGGTTTCCAGGCAAGAAAAATCGGTTTTAATCTCGGGCTTAAAGGCGATGCATTTAAGAACTGCGTAAAGTTTGTAACCAATCTTTACAATGCTTATGTGGCGCTAGACTGCAGTATGCTGGAAATAAATCCGTTGTTTAAAACAAGTGATAATAAAATAATAGCTGTCGATTGTAAAATGAATATTGATGATAATGCATTGATGCGCCATCCCGATATTAGTGCCTTACGCGATATTGCTGAAGAAGACCCAACAGAAGTGGAAGCTGCAAAATTTAATCTCAATTTTGTAAAGCTGGATGGCAATGTAGGCTGCATGGTAAACGGCGCCGGGCTTGCTATGGCAACAATGGATATGATAAAACTGAGCGGTGGTGAGCCTGCCAACTTTCTTGATGTGGGCGGTACTGCTAATGCGCAAACTGTTGAAGCTGGCTTCAGGATTATTTTAAAAGATCCAAAAGTAAGAGCCATTTTAATAAACATATTTGGTGGTATTGTTCGCTGCGATAGAGTGGCGCAGGGCGTTATTGATGCGTATCAATCTATTGGCACTATTGAAATACCAATAATTGTAAGGCTGCAGGGCACCAATGCACAAGTAGCAAAAGATTTAATAGATAAAAGCGGGTTAAAAGTACAGTCAGCTATTTTACTAAGTGAAGCGGCTGATTTGGTTAATAAAGCTGTGGCATAGTATAATTTTAATTATACTAATACTTTTATATTTATATTAAAATGAGATTGTATTTCTGTACTAAATACCTACTTTAGAAATCACATACATTTGATCCATTGTAGGTTTTTCGCTGCCACCTGCTTTTTCCAGTGTAATGGCAAATGCCTGAGCGCTGCCAAATGATTTCATTTTTTCTATATGATAATTTCCTTTTTTGGTTGATATCATCCCTGCACTTACGGGCTTACCATTTACAATAGCCCAAAGCTGGTATTGCTTATCAGCTGGGGTTTTAGGTAAATTTGTAGGGTCAACATATACTTCGCCGGAATTTTTTAACCAGTAAATTTTGGCAATAGCATCTGGTGCATGTGGTGTTCCTTTTAATACAACAGGCAAAGAATTTTTATTACCAATTACTTCCATTTCATTTTTCATTTCAGCATTTACCTGCTGTTTTTCCTGCATCTTTTCCTGCACATCTTTTAAATCATTCTGCGCTGTTTGTATATTACTTTGCGCAGCCGCTAAATTATTAGTGGCAGCTTGTAAACGATTATTTGCAGCCTGGTATTTATGGAAATAAATATAATTTAAAGCAATACTGCCCAGCAATAATATAACCATAGCCGCAGCCAAAGCTTTTAAAGAAGATGATAGCCGGTAAACTTTTGTATCAGATGTTGCTGCAGATAAATTATGAACAGGAGTAGTGTGCTCTTCGGTTGTATTAATGCTTGTAAAAATTTTATCTTTTACAGAAGCAGAAGGTTGCACCGCAAAGGAAGACACATATTTTTCTAAAGAAATTTCTATTTCATCCAGTTCATGTTTTACTTCAGGGTATTGAGTGATCCATCCTTCTACCTTTGTTGTTTCTTCGGCAGAAGACATACCCATGGCGTAAAGCTCAAGTAAACCGGATGATATGATTTCTTCTATGTTCAATTTAATTTTTTAATACTTTTCTTAGTTCAATGATCGCCGTTCTCATTCTTGTTTTTACTGTGCCTAAAGGAATACCCAATTCTTTGGATATTTCATCCTGGGTTAAGCCTCCAAAATAGGCAAGATCAACAATTTGTTTAAGGTCGGTTTTTAGAAGAGTTAAATGCTTTCTTATGCCAAGTGAGTCGAAGCTTTCCGCAGTATTGAGATTGTTACTGAGATTATTTACGGCGTTCTCCGAACTTTGGATTTTCGCTTGTTTTTTGTAGTCTTTGCTGCGTATAATATCTATGGTAAGGTTCCTGGTTATATTCAGCATCCAGGTAAAAAGCCGTCCTTTGTGGCTGTCATAATTTGAGAAATTATTCCATATTTTCACAAAGGCTTCCTGCAATACATCTTCTGCAAGCTCTTTATCATCCAGCATTTTAAAAATAATACCATATAATACTGCTGAATAGTTATCGTATAAATAAGAAAATGCGGGCTGATCTTTTTTATTTAAAAAGTAGATCAGTTCCTCCTCACTATATTTCTTTGTCTCGGGCAAAATAACTTCTTAATAATTAGGCAGATTTTCCAATGGCTCTGAAAAAAACTATTTTGCAAATTAAGGAAACAAATTTTTAAAAGGTATCATTTTTTTATACATCCCTCGTAAGAATTATTAGTGCGACTTTTCATACACGGCACTATTTGTTTATTTAAAGCATCTCAGGTAAGGAATTGCTTTTACGTTTTTACTACATTTGTTGCATGTCTTTACAAAAAAAACCTTTTACCGGTTTTAGCTCTTTAGCTATCCATAGTGGCCACGAAAATGATGGCAACAACGCTCACCTTACACCTATTTATGCAAGCAGCACGTATGTATTTGACAGCGCTGAGCAGGGTATGCGCCGCTTTAATGGCGAAGAAAAAGGCTATATCTATAGCCGCTGGGGTAATCCTACCATGTCAGAGGCTGAGCAAAAAATATCTGCAATGGAAAGTTTTAAGGTGAAGGATGCAAATGGTGATCCGTTGCAATTAAAAACTTTGTTACACGCAAGCGGCATGGCTGCTTTATCAACACTTTTATTGGGCAATTTAAAAAGCGGCGATAAAATTCTTTCGCATTTTTCTTTGTATGGTGGCACGCAGGAACTAATGGAAAAAGTGTTGCCATCCTTAGGCATTGAAGCTGTTATTGTTGACCTGCGCGATGTAAATAAAGCAGAAGATGCAATAAAAAATGACAGCAGCATCAGGATGTTGTACCTTGAAACGCCCGCCAATCCTACCATTCAATGTGTGGACATAGAGCAGTTAAGCCTTTTGGGCAAACAGCATAATTTAATAGTTGCCGTGGATAATACTTTTGCAACTCCTTATTTACAACAGCCTTTTAAGTATAGCGTTGATTATGTTTTTCATTCTACCACAAAATTTTTAAACGGGCATGGAACGGCTATTGGCGGGGCTTTGGTGAGCAAACATATTGAGCACATGGAAACCAGGATGACTAAAGTACACAGGCTGCTTGGTGGCAGCAGCAATCCTTTCGATGCTTATTTGCTAACGCAGGGTATGAAGACGCTGGAAGTGAGGATGGAAAGGCATTGCAGCAATGCAGTGCAGGTTGCACAGTTTCTTGAAAAAAATAATTCGGTTGCTAAAGTTAACTACCTCGGGCTTGCATCTCATCCTGATTTTGCTACAGCAAAAAAACAAATGTCGCACCCTGGCGCCATGCTCAGCTTTGAGCTGAAAGACGGGCTGGAAGCGGGCAAAAAGTTTATTAATAAATTACAAATGTGCGTAAGAGCCGTATCGCTTGGCACGTGCGATACGCTTCTTTCTCATCCCGCTTCTATGACTCATTATGGTGTGCCAAAAGAAAAAAGAGAGCAATATGGAATTAATGATGGCCTTATAAGAATGAGTGTTGGCATAGAAAACGCGGAGGATATTTTAAGCGATCTGGAACAGGCGCTTATATAAATTTTATATAATGAATATTGTAATAAGAAAAGCAGAAAAAAAAGATTGCAGCAGGCTTATGGAACTGGTCCGCCAGTTGGCTGTTTATGAAAAAGCACCTGATGAAGTGACGGCAACTGTAGAGCATTTTGAAAAAAGTGGATTTGGTGAAAAGCCGGTGTGGTGGGGGTTTGTAGCAGAAATTAATAATATTATTGAAGGCTTTGCAATGTATTATATCCGTTACTCCACCTGGAAGGGGCAGCGCATGTATCTGGAAGATTTTATAGTAAATGAAAATGAAAGAGGCAAGGGCATTGGCAAATTATTATTTGATAAATTAATAGAAGAAGCCAGGAAGAAAAAGTTTAGTGGTATTGTATGGCAAGTGCTGGATTGGAATGAGCCTGCCATTAATTTTTATAAAAAATATGAAGGTATTCATTTTGATAAAGGCTGGCTGAACTGCTCCATAAATTTTGATACTGAAAACTTAATAACCCAATAATTAAATTAAATAAAGATGTCTGAAAAAATTATCATGGGAGCTAATGATTTATTAAATGTTCCGGATAAACCCGTCATACCATTTATTGAAGGCGATGGTATTGGCCCGGATATTTGGAAGGCGAGTGTTCGTGTGTTTGATGCGGCTGTGGAAAAGGCTTACGGAGGCAAAAGAAAAATAGAATGGATGGAAGTGCTTGCCGGTGAAAAGGCTTTTAAGAAAACGGGTGAATGGATGCCTGAAGCAACCATGAATGCTTTTAAAGAATTTTTAATTGCTATAAAAGGGCCGCTTACCACGCCCGTTGGCGGCGGTATCCGCAGCCTGAACGTGGCTTTGCGGCAAGAGCTTGACTTATATGTAAACCTGCGCCCGGTGCGTTATTTTGAAGGCGTGCCTTCGCCCATGTGGCAGCCGGAAAAAGTGAACATGGTAATTTTCAGAGAGAACACAGAAGATATTTACGCCGGCATAGAATTTATGACGGGCACACCCGAAGCAAAAAAGCTGCTATTATTTTTGCAAAATGAATTAAATATAAAAAAGATCCGCTTTCCTGAAACAAGCTCTTTTGGAATAAAGCCTGTGAGTAAAGAAGGCTCCGAAAGGCTTATCAGGTCTGCCATTCAACATGCCATTAGTAACAAATTGCCATCGGTAACTTTTGTTCACAAAGGCAATATTATGAAGTTTACTGAAGGGGCATTTAAAAACTGGGGATATGAGCTCGCAGTGCGCGAATTTGCCAACGAAGTGTATACATGGAATCAGTGGGAGGCTACAAAAAAAGAAAGCGGCGAAGCAGTTGCTAACGAAGAAATGCGCATTGCAAAAATCGGTGGCAAAATTATTATTAAAGATGCCATTGCTGATAATTTTTTGCAACAAGCCCTGCTGGCTCCGCAGGAATATTCAGTGATAGCCACATTAAATTTGAATGGAGATTATATAAGCGATGCGCTGGCTGCACAGGTTGGTGGCATTGGCATTGCGCCCGGCGCTAATATAAATTTTTTAACAGGCCATGCTGTGTTTGAAGCCACACATGGCACCGCACCAAGGTTTGCAAATACCAACACTATGAACCCCTGCTCAGTAATTCTTAGCGGAGTGATGATGCTCGATTACATAACATGGAAAGAGGCAGGAGAACTGATAACAAACGGCGTGGGTAAAACAATAAAAAATAAAAAAGTTACCATAGATTTTTATAACCTTATGAAAGATGCCACGCTGCTTAAAACCAGTGAGTTTGCTGATGAGGTGATTAAGAATTTATAGCACTTTTTGTGTGTATAAAAAAGAATATATTTGTGTATAACACAAAATCAATGAGAACTAATATTGACATAAATGATAAGCTTTTAAATGAGGCAATCAAATTAACCGGATTAAAAAGTAAAAAGGAGATAGTTAATACCGCCTTAGCCGAATATGTTAAGCACATGAAAAGACAAGCGATAAAAAATTTGCAGGGTAAGGTAGAATGGATAGGCGATTTAGATAAAATGAGAACGTATGACAAATGGGAAAGTCGTTGATACCAGTATTTGGGTAAGCTATTTCAATTCTATACAAGATAAAAGAAGTATTATAGTAAATCAGTTAATTGATCTGAATCAAGTAATTGTTCTTCCTGTTATTTTGCAAGAAACATTGCAGGGAATTAAAAGTGACAGTATTTATCAGCTTATCAGGGAATCTTTACTTTCCTATCATTACATTAATATTAATCTAGTATATTCTGCCATAAGAGGCGCTGAATTATATCGTTTCTTGCGACAGAAAGGAGTTACAATACGAAAGCCGAACGATTGCCTTATTGCAGCTATTTGTATTGAAAATAATATTCCGCTTTTGCACAACGATAAAGATTTTGATAACATTGCAAAACATACTTCACTAAAAATTTATACAATTAAATGAATAAAATAAAAGTTGCTAACCCTGTTGCAGAGCTTGATGGCGATGAAATGACAAGAATCATCTGGAAGTTTATAAAAGATAAACTCATACTCCCTTATGTTGAGCTCGAGATAAAATATTTTGACCTTGGTATGCAACACCGCGATGAAACCAACGACCAGGTAACCATAGATGCAGCCAATGCAATTCAGGAATGCGGCGTAGGCATAAAATGCGCCACTATCACGCCTGATGAAGTAAGAGTAAAAGAATTTGGCTTAAAGCAAATGTGGAAGAGCCCTAATGGAACTATCAGGAATATCCTTGATGGCACTGTGTTTCGTGAACCGATAGTTATAAAAAATATACCCCGGTTAGTACCAAATTGGACAGCTCCAATCATTGTTGGCCGTCACGCATTCGGCGATCAATACCGTGCAACAGATACGGTTATTAAAGGCAAAGGAAAACTTACCATGACCTACACACCTGAAGATGGAAGTTCTCCGCAATCTTTCGAAGTATATAATTTCAAAGGCGATGGCGTAGCGCTTTGCATGTACAATACCGATGAAAGTATTATGGGTTTTGCCAGAAGCTGTTTCAACATGGCGCTCAGTAAAAAATGGCCACTATATCTTTCTACAAAAAATACAATTCTCAAAAAATATGATGGACGCTTTAAAGATATTTTTGAAGAAATTTATCAAAAAGAATTTAAAGCAAAGTTTGATGAAGCTAAGATAACTTATGAGCACAGGCTAATTGACGACATGGTTGCAAGCGCATTAAAATGGCATGGAAATTTTGTATGGGCCTGTAAAAATTATGATGGTGATGTGCAAAGTGATACCATTGCTCAGGGCTTTGGTTCATTAGGTTTAATGACTTCTGTATTGATAACGCCGGATGGCAAAACGCTGGAAGCTGAAGCTGCGCATGGCACTGTAACAAGGCATTACCGGGATTACCAGCAGGGAAAACCTACCTCAACAAATCCCATAGCTTCCATTTTCGCATGGACAAGAGGGCTTGCTTTCCGCGGCAAGCTCGACAATAATAATGATCTCATTCATTTTTGCAATGTGCTTGAACAGGTATGTATAGAAACAGTGGAAAATGGTAAAATGACAAAAGACCTTGCCGTGTGTGTCAATGGCAATAAGGTTTCGCATGAAAAAGATTATTTATACACTGAAGAATTTTTAGAAGCAATAAATGATAACCTGCAATTAAAATTGCAAAAAGTTTAGTGTTGGCAAATTTGTTTTTACTCTCTCAACCAGATTTCGGAATAAATTTTGAAGCTTAAATTTTTTGTCATTCTTTAAGAATGCAATGTGATTTTAAACTTCCGGTTGTTTTAAATAAGAATAAGCATAACATTATTATAAACATTCATCTCAAAAATAGATTTAAGATATATTATTTTATAAAATTATACGTTACACTATAAATATATATTGAACAAGTAATTCTTAAATAAATTATCAAATTAAAATTTCAATGTTTATAAATCTTAGACTTACTTAAAGCCATGTCCAAAATTCTTGTTGTAGATGATGATACAGATATTCTTTCAGTGATGGAAATACTTTTAACTATGAAAGGGTTTGATGTAGAAGTAACCGCCAAAGGTGAGAATACTTTGCCTAAAATAGAAAGCTTCAAGCCAGATCTTATTTTATTGGATGTGCTTATTTCGGGACATGACGGAAGAACTATCTGCAGAAATTTAAAATCGAATGAAGATACAAGGCACATTCCTGTTATAATGTTTTCCGCCCACCCCGGCGCAGCTTCCACCATTTCTGATTATGGAGCCGACGATTTTATTTCCAAGCCATTTGATGTTACTAATCTTTTAGAAAAAGTAAACCAACAACTCGGATTGCATAAAAATTAAACCTTTTTATTGTTATTAGTTTTTATCTAAGCGTTAAACAGTCCCGCTTTTCTTTAAATGATTTTTATACAATAAAGCTGGTTTTTCTACCAACATCCAGGAAAGAAAAGCAAGCGCAGCAGAGCAGCAAAGCGATAAAAGTAAGTTGCTAAAAACCGATTCTGAGAAACCTGCTAACTGAAAAAAAAGCTGCTGCACCGGAAATGTATAAATATAAATTCCATAAGAAATATCTGTTTTCAAAATAATCGTAAACCTTTTGCTGAAAGCAATAAAATAGGTGATAAGGCTAAAGAAAATTACTTCATCAATCAACAGATCAAAGGTTATCAAATGTGTTATTTTTAATATAATAAAAGCTGTACTTAAAAGTAAGAGCATCAATAATATTTTATTTGAAAAAAGTTTTGTTTGCACTATCCCTCCAAATAAAAAAGCGCATGCCAGTAAAGAACTTTTATGGTCGGGTATCGCAAAAGAATATTGGTTTTTTATATTAAATATTAATAGTAAAATTATAGCTGAGCATAAAAAAGCAATGAGTATTTTTTTGTTTTTAAAAATATTAAGTAACAAAAAAATTAATAGTAAGCCATACATTTCCAGCTCTAATTTTATGCTCCATAAAGAACCATTGAAGCCGCTCATAAAAAATTTATTATTTTCAAAAACGCCGGGAAGGTTAAACCTGATCTTCAAGCCTGTTGCCGTCCACAGATATTGATATGTTTTATTATCATTTAAATAATCTTTCAAACTAAGTGTTGTAAGCAAAGGCCCGGCAATGAAAACACTGATAAATACTACACATATTAATGCAGGATAAATTCTTAAAATTCTTTTTTGTAAATAAATTAAAGTTGTCGCAGAGTCAGCAGCACTGCGGGTTACAAGATATCCGCTGGTAAAAAAAAATATGTACAGGCCAATGGTGGATGAATAAAAGTGTGTGCAGGTGAGTACATACAAAGGATCCAGGAAACTATGTCCTGTAATGGCATAAGAATGGGTGACTGCAACAAGCAGAGCAGCAAAAATTCTTAACAGATTAAAATTATTTCTGCGGCTCATGCACCTGGAAGTTCTTGTTACTATTTAAGAGCATACATACGGTTAACATATTTTCCCAAAACATCAAATTCAATATTTACAACGTCGCTTGTACTTATATTTATAAAGTTCGTGTGTGCAAGAGTATATGGTATAACAGCCACCGTAAAAGTATTTTTTGTAATATTAAACGCAGTAAGGCTTACACCATTTATACAGATAGAACCTTTCTCAATGATCAGAGCAGCGTTTTTTTCATCAAAGTTGAAAGTAAATTCAATGCTTCCACTCTCATCTTTCTTAGATATACATTTGCCCGTTCCATCCACATGCCCCTGAACAATGTGCCCGTTAATGCGGCCATTCATTTGCATCGAACGTTCCAAATTAATCGTATCATTTTTGTTTAAGGTTTGCAGGTTTGTTTTTATAAGCGTTTCATGTATCGCTGTTACACGATAAGTTTCTTCAATAATTTCTTCAATGGTAAGGCACACACCGTTATGGCTCACACTTTCATCAATGTGCAATTGTGAGGCAAGATTGCTTTTTATCCAAAAAATTTTATTTGCTTTATGCTCCATTATATTTTCTATGGTGCCTACGCTTTCAACGATGCCTGTAAACATATTTGCTTATTTATTTGAATTAGTTTAGTTTAATTATTTTGAATTATATTTGCGCTCCTAAAAAAATATTAAATAGTTATGCTCATTATTGATTCAAAAGACTGCGAAAATATTGATAAAGCTCTCAAAAAGTATAAGAAAAAATTTGAGAAAAGCCGCACATTGCTGCAGCTTCGTGAGCGTCAGTCCTTCACCAAGCCATCTGTAAAAAGACGCGGCGAAGTTTTAAAAGCTGTATATAAGCAACAGATTGCAAGTGGAAAAATAGAAGTGTAAGATTCTTTTATATAATTTATTAAGGATAGCTTTTGTTCATTAACTTTAGTGCTATCCTTTTTTTTATGCCCCAATATGAAGCCTATTTTATAAATGATTTTTTAAATTATATATCTTTTGAAAAAAGATATTCCCGCCACACAACTATTTCTTATGAAAATGATTTGAAAGGCTTTTTTGATTTTATAGAAGTTCAATATAATGCTATTCAAATAGAAGAAATTACTTCTTCTGTAGTGCGGTCGTGGCTTGCTCAGTTAAAGGAAGAAGGGTTAACATCTAAAAGTATTAACCGAAAAATTTCAACCCTAAAATCTTTTTTTAAATATCTACTTAAGATAAATAAAGCACACATAAATCCTGTATCTGTTATCCAATCTTTAAAAGTAAGTAAGCGGCTGCCGTCTTTCATTGAGGAGAAAGACATTAATGAAATGTTTACAAAAGAAAAACAGCCCGAAACGCTGGAAGATAAAACAAGGCATCTTTTAATAAATATATTTTATAATACCGGCATACGCCTGAGCGAACTTATAAATATAAAAGAACAGCATATTGATAAAACAAATAGCGGTATAAAAGTTTTAGGTAAAGGAAATAAAAACCGCATAGTGCCTGTAAGCAATAAATTATTAAAAGAAATAGATGAGTATATTTCTGAAAAAAGAAAAGTGCTGGAACATACTAACGAAGATTACCTCCTTATAAAAAATAATAAAAAATTATACGAAAAATATGTTTATAAAGTAGTGAAGGAATCTTTATCTGGCGCTAATAACGACAGAAAAAGCCCACACATTCTGAGGCATACTTTTGCCACTCATTTAAGTAATAACGGCGCAGACATTAACGCAGTTAAAGAATTGCTGGGCCACGCCAGCCTGGCTTCTACACAGGTGTATACACACAATTCTATTGATAAATTAAAACAAGTGTACAAACTTGCCCATCCAAAATCCTGATCGAATTTGCAATCATGGCGGCTAACTTTTTTTTGCGAAATTCTCATTAAAATGTAACTTCATTTTCAGTTAATTTATCTCTTACCTTAAAATTTTTTGTTGCTTATGGCGTTTTAATTTTTACACAAACTTTCATTGTTTCACCTTAAAAATTATGATCTCTATGAACGTTAACATTCAGTCATTACATTTTGATGCAGATTCAAAATTGGTTTCTTATGTAGAAAAGAAGCTTTCTAAATTAGCCCAGTTTCATGAACGTATTACCAAAGTGGATGTTTTTTTAAAATTGGATAATGTGGCTCATACTATTAAAGATAAAATTGCTGAGATAAAAGTGCATGTGCCAAGGCACGATTTTTTTGTAAAGCATTGCTCTAAATCGTTTGAAGAAAGTTTTGACTTTGCTCTTGATGCTGTAATCAATCAAATAAAAAGGAAGAAAGAAAAAATTGTAGTATAAATTTTCATTCAATTTAAATCCTCTGGAAACGGAGGATTTCTTATTTTAAGACTTCATCGTATCGCTTTAAAAAATCTTTTCAAAATTTTTCCATTAAACAAATTCCATTACCTTTGCCTTCCCAAAAAAATACCCTTCACGAAGTGTGTTGATTTAGGAAGTTCATTTTCATTAATAAGCAGGCAATTGCCAGTGTAGCTCAGTTGGCCAGAGCAGCTGATTTGTAATCAGCTGGTCGGGGGTTCGAATCCCTCCACTGGCTCATCTTTGGATAAGCAATTGGCAACAGGCAAAAACAATGTGATGCAATCATTGTATATTGCCAGATGTCAATTAATCATTGGGCAGTTACCAGAGTGGCCAAATGGAGCGGACTGTAAATCCGCTGTCTTCGACTTCGGTGGTTCGAATCCACCACTGCCCACGTTAATGAGCAAATTCCTCCAATGTGAAAATTGCTTAATTAATATAGTTCTTTACATTTAAAATTTGTAAATTTTTCAATTTTCAAATTAATACGCGGAAGTAGCTCAATTGGTAGAGCGATAGCCTTCCAAGCTATAGGTCGCGAGTTCGAGGCTCGTCTTCCGCTCTATGAGTCATTAGTTATTAAGACATTGGTCATACAAGTAATTGTTTTATTGCTATTGATTAATAACCACTGACTATAACAAGCTGTTGTAGCTCAGGGGTAGAGCACTTCCTTGGTAAGGAAGAGGTCGTGAGTTCAATTCTCATCAACAGCTCTTAGTTCTTTAAATGTTGGCTATGTTTTTAGAGCATTACGATGTGTCAGGAAACTTCCTGGTAACAATGCGCACATCAACAACTTTATATAAAATATATTATTTATTTCAAAGATGTATTTTAAAATAAGATTATAACTTAAATATTAAAAACAAATAAAAATGGCAAAAGAGAATTTTAAAAGGGATAAACCCCACGTTAACGTTGGTACTATCGGTCACGTGGATCATGGTAAAACAACGCTGACAGCCGCTATAACCGATATTTTGTCAAAAAAAGGTTTAGCGGAAAAAAGAAATTATGATGATATTGATGGTGCTCCTGAAGAAAAAGAAAGGGGTATTACAATAAATACTGCTCATGTGGAGTACGCTACTGTTAACCGTCACTATGCTCACGTGGATTGCCCTGGCCATGCTGACTATGTAAAAAATATGATTACCGGTGCTGCGCAAATGGATGGAGCTATTTTGGTGGTTGCAGCCACTGACGGGCCTATGCCTCAAACGAGAGAACACATCCTTCTTGCACGCCAGGTAGGTGTGCCACGTATGGTTGTTTTTATGAATAAAGTAGACCTTGTAGATGATCCTGAATTGATTGAGCTGGTAGAAATGGAAATTCGTGAATTACTAACTAAAAATGGCTTCGACGGTGATAACACACCTATCATTAAAGGTTCTGCTACCGGCGCTTTGGCCGGCGATGAAAAATGGGTAAAAGCTATTGATGAGTTAATGGACGCTGTGGATTCTTATATTCCATTACCTCCACGACCGGTTGATCAGCCTTTCCTTATGAGCGTTGAAGATGTATTCTCCATCACTGGCCGTGGTACTGTGGCAACTGGTCGTATAGAAAGAGGTCGTATAAAAGTAGGTGAAGGAATAGAAATTGTAGGTTTAATGGAAAAACCTTTAACCTCAACAGTTACTGGTGTTGAAATGTTTAAAAAATTACTGGATGAAGGTGAAGCCGGTGATAATGCAGGCTTGCTTTTGCGTGGTATTGAAAAAACACAAATACGCCGTGGTATGGTTCTTTGCAAGCCAGGCTCTATTACTCCGCACACCGAGTTTAAAGGTGAAGTGTACGTTTTAAGCAAAGAAGAAGGCGGCCGCCATACACCTTTCTTTAATAAATATCGTCCACAGTTTTATTTCAGAACTACAGACGTAACAGGCGAAGTAGAGCTACCTGCAGGAACAGAAATGGTAATGCCAGGTGATAATACCAGCCTTACAGTTAAATTAATACAGCCAATTGCAATGGAAAAAGGTTTGAAGTTTGCAATTCGTGAAGGTGGCCGTACAGTAGGCGCCGGACAGGTTATAGAGATTTTAAAGTAAGATTTTGATATCTTTATAAATATAAATTAGCTAATTAGCAATTTGCTGATTGGCTAATTTGATTTTACGGGCATAGTTCAACGGTAGAATAGAGGTCTCCAAAACCTTTGATCAGGGTTCGAATCCTTGTGCCCGTGCTTGGTAAATTCGATGATGTGTTAATCAGCCAATGTTCTAATTTTACGGCCATAAGCATATTATCACATCAGCTAATCAGCAAATTAATATTATGAATAAAATATCATTGTACATAAGAGATTCTTACAAAGAACTGGTACAAAAAGTTACATGGCCTTCGTGGGAAGAGTTGCAACAATCAACTATGATAGTGCTCACCGCCACCATTATAATTACAGCTTTGGTATGGGTGATGGATTTCAGTGCAAACGGTGTTTTAAAATTTATTTATTCTTTATTTAAAAAATAATTATGACAGAAACCAATGATATAGAAATAAAGGATGTTGAAAGCGGAGAGTTAAAACCCGCGCCGCCCGATAAAGAAACCAAATGGTATGTGCTGAGGGTAGTGAGCGGTAAAGAAAGAAAAATAAAAGAATACCTTGATAAAGATATTATCCGCAATGGCTGGGAGAAGCTGATTTTACAAGTTTTTTTGCCCGTAGAAAAAGTATATAAAGTGCAGAATGGAAAAAAAGTAATGAGAGAGCGCAACTTTTATCCGGGCTATGTAATGATTGAGGTGATTGATGGAAAGCTGACAGATGAAATTGCACAACATCTTAGCAACATTAGTAATGTAATGCATTTTTTAACTGATGGTAAAGGATCTAAAGGAAACATCATAAGCCTGAGAAGAGCAGAAGTAAATAAAATGCTGGGTAAAGTGGATGAAATGGCCGATGCCAGCGGTGTTACAATGAGTGAACCATTTATCGTTGGCGAAACGATCAAGATCATTGATGGTCCGTTCAATGATTTTAATGGCGTGATAGAAGAAGTAACCGATGAAAAGAAAAAATTGAAAGTGCAGGTGAAGATTTTTGGCCGTGCCACTCCGGTGGAATTAAGCTACATGCAGGTGGAAAAAATTTCCTGATTATTTAAAATATATTTATTTATAAATCCATTTCAATGCGAAATGGATTTTTTATTTTGGCAGCAATTCCTTTTAAAAGCTTACAAAAATGCAACTCGTTTCTGATTCTATAGAGCATAATGAAATGTTCGACGTTGCTTACAGGTTTGTAACAGAAACCAGTGAGAATATATTTCTTACAGGAAAAGCAGGCACGGGCAAAACAACTTTTTTAAAATATTTAAAAGAGAATTGTTCAAAGAATATTGTGGTGGCTGCACCAACAGGCGTTGCTGCAATCAATGCGGGTGGTGTTACGTTGCACAGCTTATTTCAATTACCCTTTCATCCTTTTTTGCCAAATAAAAACAATAGGGATGAACTGCTTGCAAAGATCAGGTATAATAAGCAAAGACAACAGTTGCTCCGCAAATTAGAGCTACTGGTAATTGATGAAATAAGCATGGTTCGATGCGACACGATGGATGCAATTGACACTATTTTAAAATCAGTAAGAAGAAAACATGATGTTCCTTTTGGCGGCGTTCAGCTTTTATGTATTGGCGATCTGCATCAGTTGCCACCGGTTGCCCAAAATCAGGAATGGAATGTTTTGCAGGCATATTATTCTTCTCCTTTTTTCTTTGACAGTAATGTAATAAAAGAACAAATGCCCTTGCTTCTTGAACTTAATAAAATTTACAGGCAAAAAGAAAATTCTTTTGTTGAATTGCTGAATAAGGTTCGCAACAATAACATGAGCGCTGATGATTTTGAAAATTTGCATCAAAGATATCAGCCAACATTTCGCCCCACAATTGAACAAAAATATATAACGCTTACTTCTCACAATAACCAGGCAGATCTTATCAATGCAAGAGAATTGCAAAAGCTATCAGGTTCTTCGTATAAATATGAAGCTATTATAAAAGATGATTTCCCTGAAAACAATTATCCTACAGAAGGCTTACTGATTTTAAAAGCCGGTGCGCAGGTAATGTTCTTAAAAAATGATGTGATCAGCAAAAGATATTTCAATGGAAAAATTGGAATTGTAAAATCTCTGCATGATGAAGAAATAGTAGTGGAATGTGATGGAGCCGATATTTCTGTATCAAAGGAAACATGGGAAAATTCAAGATATGTTTTAGATGGAATTAATGGAAAGCTCAATCAGGAAATTTTAGGAACATTCACTCAATTTCCATTGCGGCTTGCATGGGCAATTACCATTCACAAAAGCCAGGGGCTTACATTTGAAAAAGTCATGATTGATGCCGGCGCTGCATTTAGCAGCGGACAGGTGTATGTTGCCTTAAGCCGTTGCACCAATCTTGATGGCATTGTACTCTTGTCAAAGATTCCATCGGCAGCCATTTACAGCAATGATAATGTGATGAAAGGCCAGCAGGCATTAACACACAAAGGCTCATTAGCAGAAAGATTCAGCGGCGCAAGACAAATTTTTACCCGGCAATTACTGGAAGATATTTTTTTGTTTGATGAAGTAAAAAATGTTATTGACATTTTATATTTTAAAATAAAAGAGCAACAGGAAAAATTAAATAAAGAAGCCATTAAATGGATAGAACATTTTAAAAATAATTTTTCTGCTGATAAAACGATCGGTTCGAAATTTATTGCACAGGCTGTAGCATTGATGAAACAACAACCCCTCATTGAAAATAATTTGATGCTCCAAAAAAGAATTAATGATGCTGCTAATCATTTTATACCAAAGTTTTCTGCCTATCAAAAGTTAATGCAAAACCATCCTTTGATAACGGAGCATCGGGAAACAGCGGGTATCATTAATGAATATTTGAACCAATTATCTCTCGCAATTTATACATCTGATTATTACCTGCAATATTGCAAACAACCGTTTTCTGTATCATCTTTTTTGCAACATAAATTGAAGTTTACACAGCCGCGTTTTAATATAAATTCTTATGCCAGTAATAAAAGGCAACCTGCTGAAGCCATTGTAAACATTGACTTATATAATGTTTTGAAAGAATGGAGAGATGAAATTTGTAATAAAACAAATATGCCTATTTATATGATTGCTAACCGGGCAACATTAGCCGAAATAGCAACTTATTTACCATTAAATAAAAAGGATTTATTGCAAATAAGCGGTTTTGGGAAAATGAAAGTTGATAAATATGGGGATGATATTTTGCAAGCTGTACAACAATATTGTTCTGCAAATAATATGGTTACAAACATAACTGCAAAAGAGTTAAACCCTAAAAGAGAACGAAAGGAAAAAAGCGCTGAAGAAAAAACGGATACTAAAATTGTTTCTTACAATTTATTCAAAGCCGGAAAATCTGTTGAAGAAATTGCTAAAGAAAGAAATTTTTCTGTAAATACAATTGAAGGGCATCTCGCATGGTTTGCAGGCAACGGAGATATTGATATAAATAAAATAATTTCCGCAGAAAAACAATTGCTGATACAAGACACTATAAGAAAATTTGGATCAGAAAAGTTTAAAATATTAAAAGAAAATTTACCAGAAAATATTACCTATGGTGATATAAAAATGGTGATAGCTATTTATAAAAAAGAAAAATAAGAAAAGTAATGTTATTTTTTTAGCATGAAATTCATAATGGCCAGCACTGAGCCAACAATGGCTAAAAATTGAACAATACCAACAATATAAATAGAACGCATGATGTCTATTTTATCTTCTTTATCTAAAAAAGTATCTTTTCGGTTATTAAACTCAGTAGCAACTTCGGATTTTACAAAATCAACTAATTGTTGAGCTTCATTATCCCCCAATTTTGTTTTGAGGGCATTGTATAATTGTATTTCAGAAATACGCATAAAGTAAAGATAAGCAACTGTATTTAAAAAAATAATAGCAACGATACATCTTTTTTAAATTATTTCTTTACCTTCGCACTCCCAAAAAAAGTTCTTTAATAGAAATCATTTAAAATGGGAGTTCGCCGAAAGCGAACGCTAACACCAAAAAATAAATTATGGCAAAAGAAATAACAGGCTTTGTCAAGCTGCAATGCAAAGGCGGACAAGCTAATCCTGCACCGCCAATCGGCCCTGCTCTCGGTTCAAAAGGTATAAATATTATGGAGTTCTGCAAGCAGTTCAATGCAAGAACGCAGGACAAGCAAGGAAAAATTCTTCCGGTACTTATTACTGTGTATGGAGATAAATCTTTTGATTTTGTAATTAAAACACCACCTGCAGCAGTACAGTTAAAAGATGCAGCAAAAATTCAAAGCGGAAGCAAAGAACCTAATCGCAATAAAGTTGGTAAAGTATCATGGACACAAGTGGAAGAAATAGCCAAAGATAAGATGGCTGATCTGAATGCTTTTACTCTTGATAGCGCAATGAAAATGGTTGCGGGAACCGCACGCAGCATGGGTTTAACTGTTGACGGTAAAGCCCCGTGGGATAAAAATTAATTATAAAAGATTTGCCATAAGCAAATTGTAAACCTCTTGAAATGATTACTAAAAAAAGAAAAGAAGCCAACGCAAAAATAGACCAGGCTAAATTATATTCTCTTAAAGAAGCTGCTGCATTGGTAAAAAATATAAACACTACAAAGTTTGATAGCTCTGTTGATCTGCACATTAAGCTCGGTGTGGATCCTAAAAAAGCTGACCAGGCTATACGCGGCACGGTATCCCTGCCTCATGGAACAGGAAAAACAAAACGTGTGCTGGTTCTTTGCACACCAGATAAAGAGCAGGCAGCTAAAGATGCAGGTGCCGATTTTGTTGGGCTTGATGAATTTATTACAAAAATAGAAGGCGGCTGGACAGATGTGGATGTAATAATTGCCACGCCATCTGTAATGCCTAAAATAGGAAGGCTTGGTAAAGTGTTAGGACCAAGAAACCTGATGCCTAACCCCAAAACAGGTACAGTTACAAATGATGTAACCGGAGCAGTGAATGACGTGAAAGGCGGAAAGATTGCTTTTAAGGTTGACAAAGTTGGTATTATTCATGCCTCCATAGGGCGTGTAAGTTTTTCTGCAGAGAAGATAGAAGCGAACAGCCAGGAACTTATTAATGCTATTATTAAACTAAAGCCTTCATCATCAAAAGGCACTTATTTAAAAGGCCTCAGCATGGCAAGCACTATGAGCCCGGGTATTACAATTGATGCAAAATCGCTTCAGAATTAATAATAATTTGCTTTGACTAAAGCACTAAAAAAAGTATATGAATAAAGAGCAAAAGCAGGAAATAATACAAACACTGAAAGACAAGTTTTCTCAGTATTCTAATTTCTATATTACCGATACAGAAAGCCTTAGTGTGGCACAGGTTACTAATCTGCGCCGTCATTGCTTTGATAAGCAGGTGGAAATGAGAGTGGCTAAAAATACATTGATAAAAAAGGCGCTGGAAAGTCTTGACGGACAAAAATATTCAGGTGTATATGATTCTTTGCATAAAGTAACAGCGCTTATGTTCAGCGAAAGCCCAAAAGAACCAGCATTAATCATAAGTAGTTTTAGAAAATCTTTAAATGGAGAAAAACCTGTATTAAAAGCTGCTTTTTTAAACGGAGATGTTTTTGTAGGCGATAATCAACTGGTAAATCTTACAAAAATAAAAACCAAAAATGAACTGATAGGAGAAGTGATCGGGCTGTTGATGTCACCAATTCAAAGGGTGATTGGAGCTTTGCAAAACAGAAATGAAAATAAAGAAACTGAAGCTGAAACCGCTTCAGCATAATAAGATAAGCCTGGCCGGATGGTAACATAAAAGGCATTAATAATTTTTTTAAAACTCCGCCGGAGTTAAAAACAAAGAAGGCGGAAAAAATTAAAACCAACATGGCAGACGTAAAAGCATTAGCTGAAAATTTAGTAGGCTTAACAGTAAAAGAAGTTCAGGAATTAGCTGAATTTTTAAAATCAGAATATGGCATAGAACCAGCAGCAGCTACAGTGGTAGCAAGCGCTGATGGCGGCGGCGGCGGAGCTGCAGCAGTGGAAGAAAAAACATCTTTCAATGTTATATTAAAATCACCTGGCGCTAATAAGTTGGGCATAGTAAAAATCGTAAAAGAACTTACAGGTCTTGGCTTAAAAGAAGCGAAAGAACTTGTAGATGGTGCTCCTAAACCAATAAAAGAAGGTGTAGATAAAGCGACCTCAGAAGAGATAAAGACAAAGCTTACTGATGCAGGTGCTGATGTAGAAATACAATAAAAGTCTATTAATTTTTTATAAAAGGCCGGGTGAAAACTGCGGCCTTTGACCTCTTAACATAAGTATTCGTTTATATATAAAAATTTCTTAAAATCTTTTTAGCAAGATTTAGCTTTATACATTTGAATAATTATGTGTACCTTTGCACACCTTTATTTTTTGGTAAGCCAATTTTTGCAGTAGCTTCCAGAATAAAGATGCTCTCACTTTAAAATATTTTAATCAAAATATGGCTCCAACAAAAGTAGCTCCAGCACAAAGAATCAGTTTTGGAAAAATTGAACATTTGGCTGAGACCCCTGATCTATTGGGGATACAAATACAATCTTTTAGAGATTTTTTCCAGTTAGAAACGACGCCTGATAAACGCAATGTTGAAGGCCTTTTTCGTGTGTTCAAGGAAAATTTTCCTATTACCGACACAAGAAACATTTTCATGCTGGAGTTTCTGGATTATTTTGTTGACCCCCCAAGATATACTATCGAAGAATGTATTGAAAGAGGGTTAACTTATGCAGTGCCACTGAAAGCAAAGCTTCGCCTTAGCTGTAACGATGAAGAACACGTGGATTTTCAAACAATAGTGCAGGATGTTTTTTTGGGCAATATTCCATACATGACGCCGAGAGGCACCTTCGTTATTAACGGCGCTGAAAGGGTAGTGGTAAGCCAGCTACATCGTTCACCTGGTGTGTTCTTTGGTCAATCCATTCATCCTAACGGAACCAAGATTTATTCTGCAAGAGTTATTCCTTTTAAAGGTGCCTGGATGGAGTTTGCAACTGACATTAATAATGTTATGTATGCTTATATTGACCGCAAGAAAAAATTTCCCGTAACTACTTTACTTCGTTCTATAGGTTATGAAACAGATAAGGATATTCTTGAGCTTTTTGGTATGGCCGAAGAAGTAAAAGCTGATAAGAAAACTTTACATGCAAATGTGGGAAAGCGATTGGCAGCAAGGGTTTTGCGCACATGGGTAGAAGATTTTGTAGATGAAGATACCGGCGAAGTAGTAAGCCTTGAAAGAAATGAAATTGTTCTGGAAAGAGACACCATTCTAGATGAAGATAATATTGGGACAATACTTGAACTTGAAGTAAAAAGCGTCTTTATTCAAAAAGAGGAAGTAAGTGGTGATTATGCAATAATTTATAATACTTTAAATAAAGATACCTCAAACAGTGAGATAGAAGCAGTGCAACACATTTACCGCCAGCTTCGCGGTGCAGATGCGCCTGATGATGAAACTGCACGTGGTATTATTGATAAATTATTTTTTAGTGATAAACGTTATGATCTTGGTGAAGTAGGCCGTTATAAAATCAATCGTAAGCTTGGTTTAAATTATCCTATTGAGAAAAAAGTTTTAACCAAAGAAGATATTATTTCTATCATAAAATATTTGGTGTTACTAACTAACGCTAAAAGCGAAATTGATGATATAGATCATTTAAGCAATCGCCGTGTACGCACTGTAGGAGAGCAGTTATATGCACAGTTTGGCGTTGGTCTTGCACGTATGGCCCGTACCATTCGGGAGCGTATGAATGTGAGAGATAACGAAGTATTTACCCCCGTTGATCTCATTAATGCAAGAACACTATCTTCTGTTATCAACTCTTTTTTTGGAACATCACAGTTGTCGCAATTTTTAGATCAGACAAATCCATTAAGTGAAATAACTCATAAGCGACGCATTTCTGCACTTGGCCCCGGAGGCTTGAGCAGGGAGCGTGCCGGTTTTGAAGTGCGTGACGTTCACTATTCTCACTATGGACGTTTGTGCACCATTGAAACTCCTGAAGGGCCAAACATTGGACTAATATCTACTCTTTGTGTTCATGCCAAAATCAACGAAATGGGTTTCATTGAAACGCCATACCGCAAAGTATCTGACGGCAAAGTGGATATGAAGAAGGTTTTTTTCTTAAGTGCTGAAGAAGAAGATACTGCAAAAATTGCCCAGGCAAATGCGCCTCTTGATTCAAATTCTAATTTTGTAAATGATAAAGTGAAATCACGGGAAACCGGCGATTTTCCTATACTTGATAAAGGAGAGGTTGAATACATGGATGTGGCTCCTAACCAGATTGTTGGTTTGAGCGCTTCCTTAATTCCTTTCCTGGAGCATGATGATGCTAACCGTGCGCTCATGGGTTCAAACATGCAAAGACAGGCGGTTCCATTGATTTTACCGCAAGTTCCAATTGTAGGAACAGGCCTTGAGGCAAAAGCAGCAAGAGACGCAAGAATTCAAATTCATGCAGATGGTGATGGTGTTATTGAATATGTGGACGCTAATGAAATTCATGTAAGATATAACAGGAATCAGAATCAAAAATTAGTGAGTTTTGAAGAAGACCTGATTATTTACAAGCTTACAAAATTTATAAAAACCAATCAAAGCACCTGCATTAATCTGCGGCCTGCCGTAAAGAAAGGACAAACGATTAAGTCAGGCGATTTCTTAACCGAAGGTTATGCAACTAAAGATGGGGAACTGGCACTTGGCCGCAATCTGAAGGTAGCTTTCATGCCATGGAAAGGGTACAACTTTGAAGATGCTATTGTTATCAGCGAAAAGGTTGTAAAAGAAGATTTGTTTACTTCTATACATATTGATGAGTTTGAACTGGAGGTAAGAGATACGAAACTTGGTGAAGAAGAGCTGACTGCTGATATTCCTAATGTGAGCGAAGAGGCAACTAAAGACCTTGACCAGTTTGGTGTAATAAGAATAGGGGCTCATGTAAAAGAAGGCGACATATTAATAGGAAAGATCACTCCGAAAGGTGAAAGCGATCCCACGCCGGAAGAAAAACTTTTAAGAGCAATATTTGGTGATAAAGCCGGCGATGCAAAAGACGCTTCATTAAAAGCGCCGAGCGGTACGGAAGGTGTGGTAATTGATAAAAAATTATTTCAGCGCGCCAAGAAGGACAAGAGCGGAAAAGCAAAAGAAAAAACTTCTCTCGAAAAGATTGATAAATCACATGAAAAGATTGAAAGCGATATTTTAGAATTATTAATAAGCAAATTGCTGGTTTTATTAAAAGATAAAAATTCGGCCGGAGTTACTAATAATTTTGGTGAAGTGCTTATTGGTAAAAATGCCAAATTCACTCCAAAGAACCTTGCCAATATTGACTATCAGAATGTAAACCCTTTGGTTTGGACAGGCGAGGCTAAAACAGATGATTACATAAATACTTTATTGCATAATTATAATATAAAGTACAATGAAGAATTAGGAAGATACAAAAGAGAAAAATTTAATATATCAATTGGTGATGAATTGCCGGCTGGTGTTCTAAAGCTTGCAAAAGTTTATCTGGCTGTAAAGCGTAAGCTTAAAGTGGGCGATAAAATGGCTGGTCGTCATGGTAACAAAGGAATTGTTGCTAAAATAGTAAGGCAGGAAGATATGCCTTTTCTTGAAGACGGAACGCCTGTTGATATTGTATTAAATCCTTTGGGTGTGCCAAGCCGTATGAACCTGGGTCAAATTTATGAAACCGTTTTAGGCTGGGCTGGTGAAAAGCTTGATAAAAGATATGCAACTCCGATATTTGATGGCGCTTCGGTAGATGAGATTGCAGAGCAGATTAAAATTGCAAATCTTCCAACTTTTGGACATACTTATTTATATGATGGAGAAACTGGTGACCGCTTTGACCAAAAGGCTACCGTAGGCATCATCTATATCATTAAGCTCCATCACATGGTGGATGATAAAATGCACGCACGTTCTATTGGGCCTTATAGCCTGATTACACAACAGCCTTTGGGTGGTAAAGCGCAGTTTGGCGGTCAGCGTTTCGGTGAAATGGAAGTTTGGGCTCTTGAAGCTTATGGTGCATCTAACATTTTGCAGGAGTTGCTTACCTTAAAGTCTGATGATATCATTGGTCGTGCAAAAACTTATGAGGCTATTGTGAAAGGCGATAATATTCCAAGACCAGGCGTTCCTGAATCATTCAATGTATTGGTACATGAATTAAGAGGATTGGGATTAGATCTGCGATTTGAATAAATGTGTTTTGTTTTTTATAAAAAAAAATTATTTGCTGTCAGCTTTTTAGGATTACCAGCAAAGCTGATGGTTCAAAGCTTATAAAAATATATGATAAAAAAAGAAAATCGTCCACGTCCAACATTTTCTCAAATTACAATCGGGCTTATCTCTCCAGATGCTATCCTTGAAAGAAGCTTTGGTGAAGTATTGAAGCCTGAAACAATTAATTACCGCACTTACAAGCCTGAAAGAGATGGCTTGTTTTGCGAAAGAATTTTCGGGCCTGTAAAAGATTATGAGTGCGCCTGCGGAAAATACAAACGTATTCGTTACAAGGGTATTGTATGCGACCGTTGTGGTGTAGAGGTTACAGAAAAAAAAGTTCGCCGGGAAAGAATGGGGCACATTAAGTTAGTGGTTCCTGTTGTTCATATTTGGTATTTCAAATCTCTTCCCAATAAAATTGGTTATTTATTAGGCATGAGTTCTAAGAAATTAGAAACCATTGTTTATTATGAGAGATTTGTAGTGATACAATCGGGTATTCGTGCAGATAAAGGCCAGAATTATGGAGATCTTTTAACCGAGGAAGAATATCTTGATATTTTAGATACACTTCCAAAAGATAACCAGCATTTGCCTGATGAAGATCCTGATAAATTCATCGCAAAGATGGGCGCAGAAGCTGTGCATGATATGTTGCAGCGCATTGATTTGGATCAATTATCCTTCGATCTTCGCAATGCTGCTGCAAATGAAACTTCGCAGCAGCGTAAAGCTGATGCTTTGAAAAGATTAAGCGTTGTAGAAAGTTTTCGTGATGCTAACACAAGAATAAATAACCGCCCTGAGTGGATGGTAATGCAATACATTCCTGTTATTCCTCCGGAACTTCGCCCGTTAGTTCCTTTGGATGGTGGCCGTTTTGCTTCATCCGATTTGAACGATTTATATCGTCGTGTTATCATCCGTAACAACCGTTTAAAAAGATTATTAGAAATCAAAGCGCCTGAAGTAATTCTTCGTAATGAAAAAAGAATGCTGCAGGAAGCTATTGATTCTTTATTTGATAATTCAAGGAAATCCAATGCTGTAAAAGCAGAAGGTGGCAGAGCATTAAAATCTTTGAGCGATGTATTGAAAGGTAAGCAGGGGCGTTTCCGTCAGAACCTTTTAGGTAAACGTGTTGATTACTCTGGTCGTTCTGTAATTGTAGTAGGGCCAGAGCTTAAAATGCACGAATGTGGTTTGCCGAAAGATATGGCTGCTGAATTGTTTAAGCCATTTATTATTCGCAAGCTCATTGAAAGAGGTATTGTAAAAACTGTAAAAAGTGCAAGAAAATTAGTAGATAAAAAGGAAGCTATTATTTGGGATATTCTTGAAAATATTTTGAAAGGACACCCTGTTATGTTGAACAGGGCGCCAACGCTGCATCGCTTGTCCATACAGGCTTTTCAGCCAAAATTGATAGAAGGAAAAGCTATACAATTACATCCGTTGGTAACTACTGCGTTCAATGCAGATTTTGACGGTGATCAGATGGCTGTGCATGTTCCATTGAGCAGCGCCGCAGTTCTGGAAGCTCAAATGCTAATGCTTTCTTCACATAACATTTTGAACCCTCAAAATGGAACTCCTATCACACTTCCTTCACAGGATATGGTATTGGGTTTATATTATATAACTAAAGGTAAAAAATCAACCAAAGATGTTATAGTAAGAGGAGAAGGCAAAGCTTTCTATTCGTCCGAAGAAGTGATCATAGCCTACAATGAACAACAGGTAGATCTTCATGCAGGCATAAAAGTGAAGGTTGATGTTCGCACGGATGACGGCACTTTGCAAAAAAAGCTAATTGATACTACTGTTGGCCGCGTCATTTTTAATCAGCACGTTCCAAAGGCTGCAGGTTACATAAATGCTTTACTTACTAAAAAAGCTTTACGGGAAATAATCGGCGATATTATTAAATGGACTAATATTCCTGCCACTGCTAAATTTCTTGATGATATTAAGCAGCTTGGTTTTCGCATGGCTTTTAAAGGTGGTTTATCATTTAATATAAATGATCTTATAATACCAGATACCAAGCAGGAAATGATTGATAATGCTTCTGGCGAAGTGGATGAAGTTTGGGATAATTATAACGCCGGGCTTATCACTAACAATGAAAGATACAATGGTATCATTGATATCTGGAGCAGGGTAGATACAAAATTAACTGAAACACTTATTCGTGAATTGGCAACTGATAAACAAGGTTTCAATTCTGTATATATGATGCTTGATTCCGGCGCAAGAGGTTCCAAGCAACAGATCAAGCAGCTTGCAGGCATAAGAGGATTGATGGCGAAGCCACGTAAATCAGGAAGCACGGGAAGTGAAATTATTGAAAACCCTATTCTTTCTAATTTCAAAGATGGATTGAACGTGTTGGAATACTTTATATCCACACACGGCGCCCGTAAAGGTCTTGCCGATACTGCATTGAAAACTGCCGATGCCGGTTACCTAACAAGAAGGCTAGTTGACGTAGCACAGGATGTTGTTATTAATGAAGAAGATTGCGGCACGCTGAGAGGTATTGCTACAACAGCCTTAAAAGATAACGAAGATGTTATTGAACCATTATATGATAGAATTTTAGGCAGAACATCGTTGCACAACGTTTATAACCCGCTTAACGATGTAGTGATTATTGAAGCAGGCAATGTAATTACAGAAGAAATAGCCCATGCCATAGATGAGGCTGGTGTGGAAGTAGTAGAAATTCGTTCTGTACTTACCTGCGAAAGCCGTCGCGGTGTTTGTGTAAAATGTTATGGAAAAAATCTGGCCTCCGGGTACACTGCGCAAAAGGGTGATGCGGTAGGTATTATTGCTGCGCAATCTATTGGTGAGCCTGGTACACAGCTTACACTTCGTACCTTCCACGTGGGTGGTGTGGCCGGTTCTGCATCTGTTGAATCTACGCTGGCAGCTAAGTTTGATGGTACCATCCAGTTCGATGGCTTGCGTACAGTTGATGCCGTTAGCACATCGGGAGAGAAAGCAAAAGTGGTAATTGGCCGTACCGGTGAAGTAAGAATAATGGATGTAAAAAATGACCGTTTACTTATTACAAATAATGTTCCTTATGGCGCTACGCTTAATGTAAAGGATGGACAGAAAATTACAAAAGGCGAAGTTATCTGCACCTGGGATCCTTTTAATAATGTAATAGTTTCAGAGATAGATGGAGCCATTAAGTTTGAAAATATTGTAGAAGGTATTACTTACCGGGACGAAGCGGATGAGCAAACAGGCCACAGAGAAAAGGTGGTTATTGAAACAAAAGATAAGGCACGTATTCCATCGCTTATTGTTGAAGGTAAAAAGGAATCTAAATCATATAACCTTCCTGTGGGCTCACACATCATTTTAGATGAAGGCGAAGAATTGAGAGCCGGACAAGTGGTAGTAAAAATTCCAAGAGTATTAGGTAAGCTTAGAGATATAACAGGAGGCCTTCCGCGTGTTACTGAATTGTTTGAGGCGAGAAATCCGGGCAACCCTGCGGTGGTTTCAGAAATTGACGGAGTTGTTTCCTTTGGCAATATTAAGCGTGGTAACAGGGAAATAATTGTTGAGGCAAGAGATGGTGTTATAAAGAAGTACCTCGTTCCACTTACCAGGCAGATACTTGCGCAGGATGGTGACTTTATAAAAGCAGGTGTTGCTTTATCGGATGGGCAAATTGCTCCTGCTGATATACTTTCGATAAAAGGCCCTTTTGCAGTGCAGGAATATGTGGTGAATGAAATTCAGGAGGTGTACCGTTTGCAAGGTGTAAAAATAAACGATAAGCACATTGAAGTTATTGTTCGTCAAATGATGCGTAAAGTAACCATTGAAGATGCCGGCGATACAAAATTCCTTGAAGGAGATACGGAAGACAGGTACGATTTTAATACAGAAAATGACTGGATATTTGATAAAAAAGTAATTACAGATGCAGGCGATAGCACTAAGATGCGACCTGGTAAAATTGTTACCCTTCGGGAAGTGAGAGAAGAAAATTCTATCCTTCGCCGGGCAGATAAAAAAACTATAGAGTTCCGCGATGCAAGGCCAGCCACATCTTCACCATTATTATTAGGTATCACTAAAGCATCATTGGGTACTCAAAGCTGGATATCTGCAGCATCTTTCCAGGAAACAACCAAAGTGTTATCATCTGCAGCCATACAAGGCAAAACAGATACAATGCTTGGCCTGAAAGAAAATGTAATTACCGGTCATCCCATACCTGCCGGTACTGGTTTAAGAGATTTTGAAAACATGGTGGTAGGCAGCAAAGAAGAGTATGAACTGCTGATGACTACAAAAGAGGCGATGGCTTTTGACGAAGAAGAATAGCATTTAAATATTTAAATAAAAAAAAAGGAGCAAGATTTTGCTCCTTTTTTTTTGGCATTCATGTACTAATTTTTTGCAGAGATTTTTGCTGATAAAACCGATAAAGCCACACTGTCTGTGCCCTTTGGCGCAAAGTATTTTGTTTTAAAATCTTTTGTTTCGCCAGGATGAAGTATCTCAAAAATGGTTTCTTTATCTGTTTCGAGCAATGCATTCGTTTTGCTGAAAAATGATAATTGCAGATCAATATCTTTAAAAGTGGCAACTGATGCTTTACTGGTTAAAGAACCTTTTACTACTGTTTGCCCTAAAAAGTTTTTCTTGTTATAACCGTTTACGTCAATAAAATTTACCGGATTTTTTTCTTCCTCTTTCTGCAAGGCCGCTTTATTTTTTGTATAATCATCTTTTGCGGCAGCAGAGCTTTGAGAATTGTTATCGCATGAAAAAGAAAAGAATGTTATGATTAAATAAATAAAAAGGTATGGTTTCATGTATAAAATTTATACACAAGAAATATATTTTTTATAAAATATCTTGTTAAAGTGTTTAAGTAAAAGAAAAGCTACGCCTCACTGCCAAGCCACAAAGCCCCGCCAATACTGTTTCTTGCTGCGCCGGTAACAGATGAAAGAACTGTATTTTGTTCCCGCCATCTCAGTACCCCAAGCAATGCAATTATAAGCGCTTCTTTAAATTTTATAGTTGTATCATCTGGTATTGTGATTTCAAAATTTATTTCCTTTAAATATTTCACAAGCCTGCTAATTAAAAAATTATTGAAAACACCACCGCCTGTTACAAATAAGTTTTGAAGATTTTCTTGCTGGTACTTTTCCAATGATCTTTTTATTTGCGTACAAATGTGCTCTGCATAAGTGCACATTGCATCTTCGATTGTAAGTGCATAAGATTTTATTAAAGGATAAATAAATTGTAATCCAAAACTATTATCCAAAGACTTAGGATACGTGCGTTTATAATAATCAATATCATTTAATTTTTGTAATAATTCTTCGTGAACTTTTCCTTGTGATGCAATCTTTCCTTTATTATCATAAGCCATATTTTTTTCTAAGGCAAGCATATTTAGAATACGGTTTGCAGGGCAAATGTCATAAGCAATAATTTCATTTTGTTCATGAATAGAAATATTAGTGATACCGCCGATGTTTAAAAAAAAATTATAATTATTAAACAATAGCTTTTCGCCCAAAGGCACTATTGGCGCACCTTCTCCACCAAGAGCAACGTCCATTGAGCGATGGTCAGTAACAATGGGCAACGCAGTTTCAGCAGCAATGGCGGCACCGTCGCCTAACTGATGCGTCATCATTTTTTTTGGGAAATGAAAGGTTGTATGTCCGTGCGAAGAAATAAGATTTACCTGGTGCTGAAGATTTTTTTCTTTAATAAATTCATTAATTTTTTTACCAATAAAATGCCCATAATTGGTGTGTAATAAAAGATAATCTTTAGCGCTTAAATCAATAGCATTTCGAAGCGAATGTTCCCATTGTTGTGTGTAAGAAATACACATTGCATGTTTTATTTCATACGTCCATTTGCCGCTCTGCTCCTGTATTTCAGCAAAAGCAATATCCAGCCCATCGAGCGAGCTGCCACTCATGATACCTATAACTTTGTAAAGCATTGTAAATAATTAATATGCTTTTTAAGATTAAGAATTTAGATTTGCCCAAATGTATAACTTTAAGTAATGGCTGGTTTTACATAAGTTTAATATGCAACAAATGGTAGTTAATCTTAGCAAAGAACATTCGCTTATAAGCAATTATTTAAGCGAGCTGAGGAGTTTGGAAATCCAGGAAGACAGGCAAAGGTTTCGTAAAAATCTTGAAAGAATTGGTGAGATAAGCGCTTATGAAATAAGTAAAAAATTATTATGGGTAGAAAAGGAAATAACTACTCCATTAGGCATATCTGTTTGTAAAGTTTTAGAAAAGCAACCTGTGCTTGCAACTATTTTAAGAGCAGGGCTTGCGATGCATAATGGGCTGCTTAATTATTTTGATAAAGCCGATAATGCTTTTATAAGCGCTTACCGCAAGCACAATGCTGACGGTAGTTTCAATATAAGCCTCGATTATATAAGCTGCCCCGATATAGAAAACAGGGTGGTAATTATTTCAGATCCTATGCTTGCCACCGGGTCGTCGCTGGTAAAAACACTTCAATTTATAAGACAGGAAGGCAACCCTGCTGAAATACATATTGTATGCGCGCTTGCTTGTACCGTTGGTATAGAATATGTACTGCGTGCGGAGCCAAAAGCTATGATCTGGTGTGGCGATATAGATGATGAATTAACGGCTAAAGGATATATTGTTCCAGGCCTTGGTGATGCGGGCGATCTTGCTTATGGAGTAAAAGTGCAAATGTAAACTGGCATAAATGATTTTTTTCCAGTATTAGCCGATAAGCTATTAATTATTTAATATATTTCTTTAAAAAAATTTGAAATAAAACTTATCTTTAAAGCATCAGAATAATTGCTTAAATGAAAAAGAAATTTTTAATTGTAGCCACCTTTTTATTTACTCTTTTTTTTGCAAAAGCGCAGGATCCGCACTTCTCCCAATTCTTTGCATCGCCGCTTACTTTAAACCCGGCACTTACCGGGAAATTTGATGGTACAATAAGAGTGGCAGGAAACTACCGGAACCAATGGCCTGCGTTTAGCAATGTTTATACAACATCAACCCTAAGTGTTGATTTTCCAATTTTAAAAAGCAGAATACCCGATTACGATACCTGGGGAGTAGGTATATTAGCATTAACAGATCAAGCAGGCGGTGGCGTTCTTTCTAATAATTACCTTGGTTTATCAACCTCATATCATAAGGCTTTAGATGAAAACGGCTTTCAGCAATTGGGCATTGGCTTTCAGGGTACTTATGGCCAAAAAAGATTGAATACAAATAATTTAAAGTTTGAAGATCAGTTAACACCGTTTGGATTTACCGGGGTAACCCAGGAAGTGTTCAACACACAAAATGTCAATATAAATTATCTTGATATGAATGCTGGCATCCTTTTCAGCAATTCTACTAACGAAACGAATAACTTTTATGTTGGCGCTTCAATGTATCATATAAATCGCCCCCGCGAAAGCTTTCAGGGAGGAAACTGGAACATAGCATCACGAACAACTCTTAGTGCGGGCGGTTATTTTCCCGTTTCAGATATTCTTACCTTACATGCCAGTGGCATATATCAGCTTCAGAACAAAGCTTCTGAAACCGTTATCGGTGGGGCTCTTGCAGCAGCTATTGATCCTGAAAGTGATAATCCTTCTAATGTTTATATAGGATCATGGATCCGGCTTAACGATGCCATCATTCCATATCTTGGCTTAGAATTTTCAGGCTTTCGTATTGGCGCCACTTACGATGTAAATGTATCCAGCTTAAAGGCAGGCTCGGAAAGCCGCGGTGGCATGGAGATATCTGTTATTTATGTAAAGAAAGCTGCAGGATATAAAGGCATTCCCTGTCCTAAGTTTTAATTATAAATTTTATTGGAGAATAGAAAAATTTGGCAACGATACTGCCTGAAGTTATCTTTGCGTCCCTAAATAAAAATGCCGCGTTGGTCAAGGGGTTAAGACGCCTCCCTTTCACGGAGGAATCACGGGTTCGAATCCCGTACGTGGTACAAAATAAGTGTTAGCTCTGGAACTTTTTCAGAGCTTTTTTATTACACTTAATGCTATATTTTTTTTCTAATAAATAAACTTTCAGACTATTATTTTAAATAAACACTTAGCCTTCTTTGCAAAATTGTTTTGCTAACTTTTACCTGTTGCTTTTATCTTTTAAATTTCGCCTGATGCTATATTTGCAATATGTTATCTATAAGTCATCGCGGCAGCACAATGCCTGCTTCGCCCATACGTAAACTGGTGCCTTTTGCCGAAGAGGCAAAAAGAAAAGGTATAAAAATTTATCACCTTAATATCGGCCAGCCGGATATTGAAACACCCAAAGAAATATTGGACGCAGTTAGAAACTCTGATTTCAAAATCCTGGAATACAGCCACAGCGCAGGCAATGAAAGTTACCGAAAAGCGCTTGTAGAATATTATCATTCCGTAAATATTGATGTAACCCATAACGATATTATTGTAACAACGGGCGGAAGCGAAGCGATTCTGTTTGGATTTATGAGTTGTCTCGATGCGGGAGATGAAGTTATAATTCCAGAACCGTTTTATGCAAATTATAATGGGTTTGCTGTAGCAGCTGATGTAATAGTAAAGCCTGTAACTTCTTCCATAAAAACCGGTTTCGCACTTCCTCCAATAGATGAATTTGAAAAGGCAATTACATCAAAAACAAAGGCTATAGTTATATGCAATCCTAATAATCCTACGGGTTATTTATATAGTGAAGATGAGATGAAAACTTTACAAAAAATAGTAAAAAAATATAATTTATATCTTTTTTCAGATGAAGCTTACCGCGAATTTTGTTATGAAGGCGCTCACTTTAGCGCCATGCAATTGATTGGAGCAGAAGATAATGTTGTAATGATGGATACAATAAGTAAAAGATACAGCGCATGTGGCGCAAGAATAGGAGCCTTGGTAACTAAGAATAAAAAAGTGGCTGAAACAGTTTTAAAGTTTGCACAGGCCAGACTTAGCCCGCCATCTTTTGGGCAAATAGCGGGCGAAGCGGCAACCAAGCTTCCTAAAGATTATTTTGAAAAAATAAAAGCAGAATATAAAGAGCGAAGAGATATAATAGTGAAAAAACTTAATGATATTCCAGGTGTTTTTTGTCCGGCCCCGAAAGGAGCATTTTATGCAATGGCATCGCTGCCGGTAAAGGATGCAGATCATTTTTGCCAATGGCTTCTTGAATCATTTTCTTATAAAAATGCAACCGTTATGTTAGCTCCAGCAACAGGTTTTTACAGTACGCCGGGCTTGGGTAAACAAGAAGTAAGACTTGCTTATGTATTAAATTCTAAAGATTTAAATGCTGCTATGAATTGCCTGGCGGAGGCATTAAAAGTATATCCTGATAAAATATTAAGTGCATTGTAAACTCTCTTGCCAGTTTTAATCATTCACAGTATCTTTGCCGCCCAAAATGTCGGGGTAGCTCAGCTGGTTAGAGCATCGGATTCATAACCCGAAGGTCGGCGGTTCAAGTCCGCTCCCCGATACAACCCTCTTATTATCATTACTTTATATGATATTCCTAGTCAATTATTCTGTTTGTTGGGGAAAAAATTTCTCCTGCTAAGCGATGTTTGACGTTTCCCAAGAATAAATAAGTATAAATTATTGCATTTCCTTTTTTTTAAATGTCTTATTTTAACATTTTATGTTGAAAATAAAAGCGTGCCAAAAATAAAAAATACATTAACTTTTGTTTAACATTTGATTTAATTCCGGCTTCTTTTTAAACACTTTTTTTGTAATTTATTGTTTTATAATAAATTATATAGCTATTAAAAAGGGTGCTGTTGCAATCTTTGTTAAATTTTGTGCATAATCTTTTTATCTTTAGAAAGATATTCTAAACATTTAAATCTGGTTTAAATTTTGACTAAAGTGGTTATCAAAAAAATTTAACCAATACCCTCATGAAAAATCTTATTGTTTATTTTATTATTAAATTAGAATAACTCCCAACCATTTTTAAGCTGTTTTTTTTGAGATATTTTATCTCCTGGCAATGCCATGCCCAACGCTTATGTTTTCGATTTAAAATGAATGAAAATTAGACTTTAAAACAATTTTACTATGAAAAAATTATTCTTCTCACTGGTTTTATTATTGAATGTTTGTATTCTTTACGCTGCAAAAACTTATTATGTATCTGCAACATCCGGCAACGATAATAATTCCGGTACCTCATCATCTGCACCATGGAGGACTTTATCCAAACTTAATTCTTTTTTTAGCTCTTTGCAGCCAGGTGACAAAGTCTTATTAAACCGGGGAGATGTATTTTATGGAAGTATTACAGCCTCTGCAAGCGGTTCCTCAGGTTCACCAATCACTATAAGTGCTTATGGGTCTGGAGCGAAACCTGTTATTACAGGCTTTACCACTGTTTCATCCTGGACAAATTTGGGCAGTAACATTTGGGAAAGCAGTAATGCGGTGTCTTCTTTACAATATACCAATATGGTTTCAGTAAACGGCGCAAATACACCAATGGGCAGATACCCTAATACTGGCTACTTTACGATAAGTGCAGTAAATGGAACAACTTCACTTACAAGTTCTTCATTAACAGGGCCCAATAATTGGGCAGGAGCGAGTATAGTAACAAGAAAAGAAAGATGGATACTTGAAAGGGGCACTATTAATTCCCAATCGGGTACCACTCTTAATTATACAGATGGTAATTTTAGTAATGCAAAAGTGGGTTATGGGTTTTTTATTGAAAATGATTCAAGAACGCTTGATACATCTGGCGAATGGTATTATAATCCATCTACAAAAAAATTAAGAGTTTATAGTACATCTTCTCCATCATCTGTAAGAATAGCAACAATAGAAAATTTAATTTATATAAATGCTTATAGTTATATAACAATTGATAACTTAAATATAACCGGTGCCAACACTGATGCAGTAAGTTTAAATAATCATAGCTCAAATATAACTGTTCAGAATTGTGATGTTGCTTTCACTGGTTTAAATGGAGTAGATAGCCACGATGTAACGAATGTTAATGTACAGAATAATACTTTTACTTATGTTAATTACAACGGAGTTGGCTTATTTGGTGCAAGTCATTACGGCACGGTAGTAAACAATATCCTTAAATCAATAAATGTTCTACCAGGAATGGATCAGACTATACCTGGAGGGGGTATAACTACCATGGGTGATAACACACTTATCCAGTACAATGAACTTGATAGCTGCGGCTATAACGGAATTTTTCCTAGAGGTAATAACAGTAATATAAAGAATAACCTTGTTAATACCTTTTGCTTTATGAAAGATGACGGAGCTGGCGTGTATTGTGTATCGTCAGGAATAACAGGCAGAGTTATAGACGGGAATATAATTTTAAACGGTATCGGAGCTAATGTAGGCACGGGCTCCACTGATCAGGAATTAGCTGGTATATTCATGGATGATAATGCTTCTTATGTAACCATAACCAATAATACTGTTGCAAATGTTTCTACCGTAGGCATTAAACTTCATGATGCATATAATATTGTTATTAGAAATAATACCTGTTACAATAATGGAGGTACAAGCTGGCAAAACGCTGCATATGAATTATTATATGACCCATCAGCGCCAGTTAGAAATTGTTCTATCTATAGTAATATATTTTTTGCAAAAACTGCCAGTCAATTAACTATGTTTACCTATACATCCTCAACAAACCCCTTGGATATATTAAATATTGGATTAGCAGATAGTAATTATTATGTAAGGCCAATGAGCGATGCTAATCAAATGAATTATCAAAGTGCAGGAATAACTTGGCCAGGCGATTGGTTTAATATAACTTCTTGGAGCACATTTTTTGGCCAGGAGAAACATTCCAAAGGATCACCGAAGTCCGTTAATTCAACGGATAGCTTAAATTTTGTATACAATGCTTCTACATCCAGCCAAACATTTGCTTTAGATGCAAACTACATTGACGCGAAAGGTGTTAACTATAACGGTACCATCACCTTAGCGCCTTATAATTCAGCCGTTCTTATAAGAAATGGTAATACGACAAAATCTGTCCCTATAGCAAATGCTGGCGCAGATATTACAGTAACATTACCAACAAACAGCACCACATTAAATGGAAGTGCCACAGAAACTAATGGAACAATAAAAAATTATGCCTGGACAAAAGTTTCAGGCCCTGCGGCCACAATTGCTTCTCCAACATCTGCAACTACATCTGCAACCAGTCTTGTACAAGGTATTTATTTGTTTCAATTAAAAGTGACGGATAATAAGAGTATAAGTGATTTGGATACGGTTCAAGTTAGAGTTAATGCAGCACAAACAGGATCAAATGGATTAAATTATAGGTATTTCGCAGGTGCTCAGACAAGCTATAGCTATACATCCGCTTATAATTATTTAGTGCCGGATAAAACAGGCATAACATCAAATTATGATTTATCTGTGGCCCCAAGCACTACACAATTTTCTATGGACTTTACCGGATATATACAAATTGCTACCAGCGGAACCTATACTTTCTATACAAGTTCAGATGATGGAAGCACCCTTTCCATAGATGGCTCGCTAGTGGTAAATAACGGTAATTTACATTCCGTTCAGGAAATGTCCGGCTCTGTTTATTTATCTGCAGGTATGCATTCTATAGCTGTTGGTTATTTCCAAAATTGGGGTGGTGAGGTTTTAAACGTGAGTTATCAGGGGCCTTCAGTTTCAAAGCAATTAATTCCATCTGCTGTATTATTTACAAATGCTTCCGGTGCAAATGGTGGTTCTTCTTTTTCCGGAAATGAACAGTTGATAACCAATAATTCTGAAGCAGGTATTAAGGTATTTCCTAATCCATTTATTAATTCTTTCCAGATAAATTTCAAAGGTATTTCAACTGGAGAAACAAAGCTTTTATTATACAATGCTTCAGGCCAGCTTGTATGGAACAAAATCATTAATATTTCATCCTCGGCATATAGTGAAACAATAGACGCTTCTGCATTTCCAAGAGGATCTTATTTCTTAAAAATTGCTCAGGCTACCGCCAGCACAACTATCAAGCTTGTAAAATAAAAATAATTAATTGTCATCTATACTCACAACCGGAAAGTAATGTTACTTTCCGGTTGTGATTTTTTTTATAATTATAATTATACAGTTTATGAATATTATTTTGCAATAAAAAAATTTAAGATATTTGCATTTTAATAGGCAAAGCATTATGTTTATAGAGATTACTAAATCTGGGTTACTCCAAAATCTTAGCTGCAAAACTCATAGCATATATAAAGCTTGTTTTAGCTTATTTAGTTTTTCCTCCAATTTTATGAATAACCGCACCAAATATCGAAAAAGCCTTTTAAGTGGTGTTAATTTTTAAATTGCCCCAAATTTTCTCTATGCTTCGAAAAATATTTTTTACCTATATAATTATATCTTCTATTTCTTGCACTAGCACAAAAAACTCAGTATATTTTTATAATGTAAAGGATACTACTTATATACAAAGGAGTTCTGATGTTGCACTTACCATTCATGCAAATGATATATTAAGTATTACTATCAGTAGCCTTAGCGCAGAAGCTTCAGCAATGTTTAATTCACACGATAATTCCAGTAATAGAGCTACAACTGTTACAGGTAACAATAATGAAGCGGGCGGTTATCTTGTAAATACTGACGGTACAATACAGCTCCCAATATTAGGTAATGTACAAGCTGCAGGTTTAACAAAAAAAGAGTTGGAAGATAAAATTACCAGCCTGATCATTGCAACAAAATTGC
The DNA here is from genome assembly GCA_965276925.1 of Hanamia sp. Classification (GTDB taxonomy): domain Bacteria; phylum Bacteroidota; class Bacteroidia; order Chitinophagales; family Chitinophagaceae; genus Ginsengibacter. Next base: position 3,311,572 of record OZ255711.1, on the reverse strand, counting down.
TCAAAGAGCCTCTTGTTGAAGTAAGGTTTTTGAATTATGAAGTTACCGTTCTTGGAGAGGTAGGCAAGCCTACCGTTATTACTGTACCTAATGAAAAAATTTCGATGTTGAAAGCAATTGGACTGGCAGGTGATCTTACTATTTATGGTAAAAGGGATAATGTATTATTAATAAGGGAAGAAAATGGAAAGACCAGCACAAGGCATATAAATTTAAATTCCAGTAATTTTTTTAACTCACCTTATTATTATCTGCAGCCAAATGATGTGGTTTATGTAGAGCCAAATAAAGCAAAGGTTGCAAGCACCACACGCTCCACACAATTATTGCCGGTGATCCTGAGTGGGCTTTCAGTTATTGCAATTGTGCTAGATAGATTATTAAAATAATTCGGATCAATATTATTAACCTAATGAAACAAAATAAAAATATTACAGTAGAAGAAGATGATAACCTGGTACAGCAAATGGTATCTAAGTATCTTCCATATTGGCCAGTTTTTTTAATTGCGATACTTACAGGCGCTGCCCTTGCATATTCTTATTTGCGCTATACTATTCCCATTTATGAGGCTACCGCAACACTCATTATCAAAGATGAAAAAAAGGGCAATGAAGATTCAAAGCTTACAGAATCTTTGGATCAGATGTCTTCAAAAAAAATTGTAGAAAACGAAATTGAAATCCTTCAATCCCGCAAGCTGATGACGGATGTGGTTACCAGGCTTGGCCTGTATGCACCCATTTCTGAAACAGGTGAAATCAGAAGTAATTCTGCGTATCTATCTTCACCTATCTCTATATTGTCGCCCGAGCCTGATTCTATAATTAATACGAAGAAGATTATACTTGACTATAACAATGACCGCGTTACTTTAAATAAAAAATATACATACTTTACGAATGAAATTGTATCAACGCCCTTTGGCATTTTGAAGTTCGTTCCTAATAAAAACTATGAGAATCCTAACAGGCCATTAAAACAATTATATTTTTCTCTGATAAATCCAAAAGATATGGTGCCGGATCTGTTGAATAGCTTAAAAGCAGAACCGGCTAGTAAATTATCTTCAATCATTGATCTTAGTTTTAGAGATCAAGTGCCTGAAAGAGCGGAGAATGTTTTAAACCAATTGATTGCTTCCTATAAACAATCAGAGTTAGACGAAAAAGCAAATCTTGCCAAAAATACATTAGCTTTTGTAGAAGAAAGGTTAGGTTATGTAGCTCATGATCTTGATTCAATCGAAAAGAAAGTGCAGCAGTATAAATCTAGTACAGGAGCGGTTGATATAAATTCCCAGGGGCAGTTATATCTTCAAAAAGTAAGTGACAATGATCAAAAGCTAAGCGATGTAAACACGCAGCTTTCCGTTCTTGACCAGGTAGAAAAATTTGTAAAAAATAATAATAATTCTGATGCTATAGTTCCATCCACGTTAGGAGTTTCAGACCCTATGCTTTCACAGTTGCTGGATAAATTATATAATTCAAAATCAGAATATGATAAGCTTTCAAAAACTGTCGGTGAAAATAATCCCGGACTGCTGGCGTTGAGAGAACAGATAACCAATTTAAAACCTGATGTTTTAAGAAATATTCAAGGTCAGCAACAAAATTTACTTGCAGCGAGGCAAAATATAAGCTCAACCAATGGTGGTTATAATTCTATGTTACAAACAATACCTCAGAAAGACAGAGAGCTCCTTGACATAAGCAGAGAGCAGCAAATGAAGAATAACATTTACTCCTTTCTTCTTCAAAAAAAAGAGGAGAGCCAGTTAGCGGCAGTTTCTACCGATTCTAACAATAGGGTGGTTGATTATGCTCAGGCGGGAGATATGCCGGTAAGCCCTAAAAAATTATCAATTTATTTAATTTCCATTGTTTCCTTACTTGCCTTATGTATTGCAATTATAACCTTTAAAGAGTCTATGAGTGGCAAAGTGCTATATAGAAAAGAATTAGAAGCGCGCACATCTATACCTATTATAAGTGAAATAGCATTCAATAAATCTGAAACACCTTTAGTAATAAAAGCAGGTACCAGAAGTTTTATTGCAGAAGAATTTAGAAAACTAAGAATTTCTTTATCGTTTTTAGGTATTGATGCCGATCATAAAAAAATTTTGATTACATCAAGTATTTCAGGAGAAGGCAAAAGCTTTATTGCCGCTAATCTTGCTGTAAGCCTTTCTCTTACGGGCAAAAAAGTTGTTATAGTTGATATGGATTTAAACAATCCTACACTTGCTAAAATTTTCAATGTAGTACAAAATGAAGGTTCAACCGAATTTTTAAAAGGCGAAAAAGAACCTGATGAAATTATCAAACGTGTGAAAGCTCACGATAATTTGTTCTTCATTTCAGCTGGTAAAATTCCTGAAAATCCTACAGAACTTTTAGCAAATGGAAAAGTCAGAGATCTGATAGAATATCTTGATAGCATATTTGATATAGTTTTAATAGATACTTCGCCAATTGTATTGGTAACTGATGGATATTTGCTAACAGGCTTGTGCGATGCCACCTTATACGTTGTAAGACATAAGTACACTCCAAAAATACTCATAAGAAGAATTGATGAGAACAATCAAATTAATCCTATAAACAACCCTGCTATAATTTTCAATGGCGTAAAAGTAAGAGGCTTCTTTAAAAATAATTACGGTTATGGTTATGATTATGTTTATGGAAGTAAAGAAAAAAGAAAGTCAGATAAAAAATCGACAGTAAAAAATTAATATCTATGAAAAATTTATTCACATATCATTTAAAACCATGAAAAAGAGGTAATTTTTGCTTTCTTTATTTCATACATTCATCCTTTGAACAACTGCAGATTTAAAATTTTTTTTAAAATAAAAAATTTATGCAGAAAAAATGGTATGCGGTTTATACAAAACCAGAATGTGAAAATAAAGTAACTCACATGCTTTCTAAAAAGGGAATAGAAAATTTTTATCCCGTAAACAATATAAAAGTAAAGCTTTTTAAAGGATCTAAAAACTCTCAAACGCCGCTGTTCCAGTGCTATGTTTTTTTATGTATTAATGAAAAAGATTTTTCTGAGATTGAAAAACTTCCTCACATAAGAAACTTTGTTTATTGGGAAGGAAGGCCGGCCATTATAAAAACTGAAGAAATAGAATTAATGAAGGAATTTACTCGTCAATATAGTAATATAAAAATTGAAAAGACACACGTAAATATACAAGATAGCCCAAAAATTACAGAGGTGCCCTATTATGCAAATGATGGCATTTTACTTTTTATTAAAAGAAAATCTATAAAGGTAAATTTACCTTCTCTGGGGTTTAAAATGATTGTAGATATAGAAGGAGAAAGCTTTATTGATTCTAAAAATAAAACAGCGCTTAGTTCTAAATTTATTCAGGAACATCAATCATAAACTAAATAAAATTTCGTTTTAATTTAAACTGATCATTATTTCTGTTTAAACTCTATAGTTATATCTTCACGCCAAACAACGCCTTATTAATTAATAGAGAATAGATTGAAACGAAATTTTATATACAACTTCCTTTTAACAGGGTCTAATTTGCTTTTTCCGCTTTTGACATTTCCATATCTTTCAAGAAAATTGGGGGTAGAAGGACTTGGCATCTGTAACTTCATAATTTCTTATGGACAAAATTTTATGATTTTTGCCGCTTTAGGCTTACCGGTATATGGCATCAGGGAAATAGCTAAAGTAGGGGATGACGTAAAAAAAAGATCCAAAATATTTTTTGAGCTTTTAAGCACTCATTTAATTTTTACTTTCTTCTTTTTAGCCATCTACATAGCATCTATATTTTTATATACTGATTTTAAAAATTACAAAGAGCTGGCTTTGCTTGGCGGCAGCCTTATTTTATTTAATGTTTTTACGGTAGAATGGTTGTTCTCCGGAGTAAACGATTTTAAGTATATAACGCTGCGAACTTTATTCATACGTGCATTGTCGGTTATATCCATTTTTGTTTTTGTAAAGCAAAAAACCGATTTTTCTATTTATTTTATTATACTTGTGCTAACTGCTTTTTTTACAATTCTTGTTGATCTTTCTCATGCACGCAAATTTCTTACAAGAGATTTTCACTTCTCGCTTAAAAATATTTCATTGCATATAAAATCATTATTTATTTTAGGATTTTATATGGTTCTTACAAGTGTATACGCTGTTTTACCTACTACACTTCTTGGATTTTTATCAACAAAATCTGCGGTAGGCTATTACTATGGAGCCAACAGAATTGTGAGAATGGTCATCTCGTTTTTTTCTGCTTTAACAAGTGTTATGATACCAAGGCTCAACAGAATATTAGAAGAAAATGGAAAAGATGAATATTTTGCTTTTCTTGCTAAATCTCTAAATATTGTTATATCATTTGGCATACCTATTACGTTTTTTATTTTTCTTAATGCTAGTCCGGTTATCCTGCTGCTTGCAGGTAAAAACTTTTTTAATTCTATTTATGTAGTACAGGTTATGTCGCCGGTTATTTTGTTTGTGGCTTTTGCACAGGTATTTGTCTTGCTGATCTTGAGTGTTAACCGTAAAGATGCCTTAATGGTGTTACTTTCCATAACGGGTATGGTTGTAAGCCTTATAATAAATTTGGTTTTTATACATCGTTTTGCTGAAAAGGCAACCGCTTTTTCCCAACTTATTGCAGAGTTTCTGGTTACAATATTATCCTTCTATTTGTCCAAAAGAATAGTAAACTTTAGTTTCCCCTTAAAAAAGTTTTTGCTAAACATACTTCTTGTTATTCCGTTTGCCTTATTTAGTTATGTAGCAATAAAATTATTCAACAGTAATATTTTAATTCTTCTTTTTTCAGGAATGCTATGTTCAATTTATTTTGTGTTGTATCAATTATATATAATAAAAGATGAATTAATGATAGTAACCATGTCTGCATTTTTTGAAAGATTAAAAAAAAGATCACTCGCATAATTTCTTTTGTAAATAAAGTATGAAAAATGAGAGCCTAAAATTTTATTATGTAGTTATTCTTTGCCTGAGTTCTATTTTTTTATTCAATGTAATTTGGATACCTGCTTCATTACTTTATTATATTTATTACGCACTTCTTTTCCTTACGGTATTTATTGTTATTAAAAATTACAGAAAATCGCATAGCAATAATTTTACTACCCCTATTTTTCTTATACTCTTTTCAGAACTATTAGGAGCTATGAATGCTACGGTAAGCTGGGGTCAAAGTGTTCCTGCTTCTATACTTGGTATAGCGCCGGTTCTTATTTATATATTGTTCTTTTTATTGATCGTTTGGAAATTTAATGAACAAATGACAGAGCGTTTAATACTTATTCTTGGCTTTGCCTACATTATTGTGTTCCTGATTTCTTTCGTGGTATACCCCACTGTTTACTTTGGTAAAACCGATGAATTCGCCTCAGAAAGAGGGTTTCAAAGGCTCACCATAAATGGTATAGGATTTCTTTTTTTATTAAATTTTTACTCAATTAATAAATATCTCTCCGAAAGAAAGCCGCTTTGGCTTTTATTATTTTTTTTATGCATTGTCTGTACTATCATGTCTCTTACCAGAACGTATATAATTTTTTTGGTCATTTTTTCTGGCATTTTTATTTTAAGGAAAAGCAGTAACACTATTAGAATAGCAGCTTTAGTTGTAGCGGCAGGCTTGTTTGTAATTATAACCAGAATGAGTTTTTATAAGATATTGATGGATCAAACAAACTCACAGGTTTCTGATGCCAATGATGATGTAAGAGTACGGGCATTGAACTATTATGTAAAAGATTTTTCACCAAATGTTATTTCAAAGATATTAGGGAATGGTCAGCCGTATATAAACACAGGTTATTCCAGGTTTGTAACCCGCCTTGAAACAGACTTTGGTTATTTTGTGGCCGACATTGGGTACGTTGGCTTTTATACACTTTATGGTGTTTTGGCCATTCTTTCCTATATTATACTGATATATAAGACCTATAAAACCAAAGTAAGCGACAATGTTCTTTTTACTAAGTATTATTTAGCATTTGTCTTCACCATAAGTATTATTATTGACGCACCGTTTAACACTAGCTTCATTCCTTCTATAGCAATAGCGTGCTATGCTTTAAGTACAGCGCCACAACCATTAAAAACTATTTACTACTCAAAGCGTCTACCCAAAAATGGCAAAATTAGCAATCGTTATTCCGGCTTATAAGCTTATATATTTTGAAGATGTATTGAAATCTATAACTGCACAGACCTGTAAAAATTTTACCGTGTACATTGGTAACGATTGCAGTCCTAACGATTTTACCGCTATTATAAAAGAATATGAAAGTAAAATTTCTTTACAATACTTTTATTTTGATCAAAACTTTGGCGGTAAAGACCTCATAAGCCATTGGGAACGATGTATAGATTTAGTAAAAGATGAAGAGTGGATATGGCTCTTTAGTGATGATGATGTGATGGAGCCAAACTGTGTGGAAAAATTTTATAAGGAAATTGAGTTACATAAAAACTTTGACCTTTTTCATTTTAATGTGTCTAAAATAAATTCTGCAAACGCTATTATTGAGGTTCCTAAAAACTTTCCTGAAGTTTTTTCTGTTGAGGATTTTGTAAAGAACCGGCTAACCCGCAGCATTCAAAGCTTTGTAATAGAATATATTTTCAGAAAATCTCATTTCTATAGAATGGGCCGATTCGAAAATTTTGATCTTGGCTGGGGTAGTGACGATGCTACATGGATAAAGATGGGAGAAAGAAATAGAATTAAAACAATTTCTGAAGCAAAAGTTTTCTGGCGGGAAAGTGAGCACAATATTTCTCCTAACTTTCATGAGGTTAATATTTTACTTAGAAAATTTGAGGCTCAAAAAGAATTTTCAAAATGGCTGCTCAATAAGGCTAAAGTTAATTTCTTAAAAATTGATCAGGAAAGATTACAAAAATTATTGAACTACAGTTATATGGTGAGTATACGACAGGGTATACCTTATTTAAATTTTAATACTGTATTACAAGTATATTCAAAATTTTATGAAGCCGTATTCTTAAAAAAAATATCAACTAGTAGAATTTTTCGTTTGTTTATAACGAGCAGAATAATCTCATTAAAACGTTTTATTAAAAAAGTATTACACATCAGACAGATGATCTTATAATTTATTATTATTTAAATAATGAAAGTTGCAATAATTGCATTTTATGTTATGGATTCTGAGCTGCCACTTATAAAACAGCTTCCTTCACAAGGATGTGATGTTAGTTTATATAGCTTGCTGCCGTCAGGAGATCAAAATGCATTTCTTTTTAATTTTTTTCAGAACCCTCAGCCAATAGGCTTTGTGAGAGATGAAGTACTTGATAAAGTGCTTGGAAAAAGGATAAAAAATTATATTTCAAATATTTCTTCAAAAGTTTTTATCTACCCGAACAGGTGGTTTCAAAAGCTGTTTTTTATTGATGTGTATTATGCATATTTATTTTATAGATCTATTAAAAAAAATAAGTACGATGTAATTCATCTTATGCATACAGCGCGCAGATTCTGGCTTTTATTCTTTTTCTTTTTAGATAAAAAAAAAGTTTTTCAATCTCTTCATGAAGTAACCTCTCACGAAGCGAAGACCTCTTTTATTGATAAATTAATAATTAAACTGCTTATAAAATATAGAACGCCTTTAATTTTTCATTCTGAGATATCCATGCGGCGTTTTATAAATTTTAATAAAGACTTATATCCGCATAAACCCCTTCAGAATAATATAACTATGATAAGGTTTGGATTATTTGAAACCTATGGATTATTTGAAACTGCCCATTTAAAGCGGGATGAAAGCAAAATATATATAACCAACATTGGCAGAATAGTGCCGTATAAAGGTTTGCATTTACTAGTTGATGCAATAAAAATCCTACAAAAAAGATATCCGGTTCATTTAGTAATTGCCGGAGGAGGCACAGCCAATTTTAGCTTTGAAGGAGTAGAAAGTTACGAGTTTATAAATAACCCGTTACCAAGCGGAGATATGGTTGCAATAATCCAGCAAAGCGATATTATCGTGCTGCCTTACACTTCCGGCTCGCAAAGTGGAATACCGATGACGGTGTTTTTGTTCAACAAGCCTATTGTAGCAAGCGATATCGAAAGTTTTAAGGAAATTATTGATGATCACCTTACAGGCCTGTTGTTTCGCAATCGCGATGTGCAGTCTCTTGCAGATCGGATAGAAAGCTTAATAGTAAACCCGCAATTAAGGATGTTACTAAGCGAAAATATTAAGAAGAAGTTTACGGATGGAGAATTTTCATGGGAAGAAATTGCAAAAAAAACGTTTGCCTTTTACAAGGAAAATTGTAGAACTTAAACCAAATTATGAAAGAGATTAAACCAAATATAGTTATCATCGGCGTATCTTTTTTTGATGGTATGGCATCTTCTACAAGGGTAAGAAATCTTATAGAACCTTTGGTGCAAAAGGACTTGATCTCTGCATCAAACCTGGTTTATAAAAAAGATTCAAACGGCTTATCTCACACCAGCGGCATTATAAATAAGGTTGCCTATCGTGTTATTGGTTTTACTAAGAAAAATCCCTTTTCTGTATTTGGGTTTATATGGACAGGAATGGCCTTTATAAAGAAGAACAGATCATCGGCAAATAAAAATATTCTTTATAACTACGACCAGCCTGACCTCAGGAATATTGTACTGATCTTTTGGGCAAAATTACTTGGGTATAAAATTATTTTAGATGTTATAGAAGATAATACTTTGTACGATAACTTTCCGAGACTGCTCACAAAGATCAAAGTAAAAAGCTCTGTTTTTTTTATAACACATGCAAGGCTGTATGCAAAGCATATATTAGCCATATCGGGGCACATATATGATGTGATGAAAAAAATCAGTAATGGAAGAATACCGGTAACATTGATACCTGTGACCGTGGATCTTAATAAATTTAAAAAGGTGCCTTATCAGGTACCTCAAAAGTTTAAAATATTTTATGGTGGATCATTTGGCAATAAAGATGGTTTACACTTTTTAATAGAAGCATTTGAAAATGTCGTTGAAAAATTTCCTGATGTTTCGTTGGTATTAACAGGGCGCGGCGCCAGCCACGATATGAAAATATTATTTGATTTGTTAGAAAGATCAAAAGCAAAATCAAAGATTATTTATAAAGGATATTTATCTCCCGAAGAATATTATGAAGTAATAAATGAGTATGATATTTTTTGCATGGTTCGCGTCGCTTCCAGGTTTGCCAATGCCGGCTTTCCATTTAAGCTGGGTGAGTTTCTAACCACCGGAAAGTGTGTTATTGCAACCACTGTTGGGGATGTACCAAATTATTTAACTAATAAAGTGAATGCTTTGCTTATACCTCCTTCTTCTCCGGAAGATATTACTGAAGCATTATTATATTTGCTGAAAAACCCTTCGGAAATAAAAAGATTAGGAACCGAAGGAAGAAAAGTTGCAGAGCAATATTTTGATTCAGATAAAATAAGCAGGCAATTACTTTCAATTTTTGTTAAAATTTAATCTTTAAAAATCCGTTCTATCAATAATAAAGTTTTTATCATTTATAATTTTTCATCTTGAGTAAAATTAAGTTAGGTATTATTAATTCTTCCCCGCTTACGGTGTCTTATGGTGGTGTAGCTCCTTTCATAAAGAATCTTGATCCGTTTTTGAGTGAAGCTTTTCATGTTGAGTATATCACATTACCTATGAAACTCCACGATCTTAAGCTTTTTCCAAGACGCTTAACTTTTTTACTATACCTGTTAGCAAATAAAAGAAGATTTAAAAAGTATGATGCTATTCTTTCTCACGTGCCAGAAGGGTCTTACATTGTTTCGTTTACCTGGACACCGTTGATACATATTTTTCATGGCAACGGTAATGCTATGTCAGCATCAAGGTTTTGGTATGGAAAATATTTTGCAGCAATATTTCAGGCGTTTGAAAAAAGAATAATAAAAAAAGCGGCGCTAAAATATACGGTGGGTATAGAAAAAGAGGGCATTCCAAAGATATTGAACCCGATACATCATAACGTAAGTGTAAAACCAATATACGAACGGGCCGACTTTGTATTTGCCGGCAGGCTCGAAAAAATAAAGAATATCGATCGCATCATAAAAGTATATGCTTTGCTGCCACACGAAATTACCAGCACCCAGTTGTTATACATCGCAGGCGCCGGTTCGCAGGAGCCGGCTTTAAAAAAGATTGTCTCCGATCTTCACCTGGAGAGCAAGGTGATTTTCACAGGCGAACTAATGAACGAGGCGCTGATAGAAGCTGTTTCAACCAAAAAAATACTGTGTATGGCGTCCTCTCAGGAGGGCCTGCCAATGGCTATTGCGGAAGCATTGTCAGTAGGACTACCGGTTATATCAACGGATACCGGTGATATTTCCCGGGCTATAAAAAACAATTATAATGGCTTTCTTGTTCCTGTGGAATTCGATTTTGAAGAATACGTAACTAAAATAAAAACTGTTTTGAACGACTACAAAAGTTTTTCGATTAATGCGCTGGCATCATCAGAAATTTTTAGCGCAGAAAATGTTGCTAGCAGCTTAATAAGCGACATAAAAAAAATTACAGGTACCACGTAACTGTAACCTTACAAACGTACATGCTTATATCCTATCGGAACAAACGTGAAAAAGAAAATTCTTTTTATTATAAATCTGCCACCTCCGGTATATGGGGCCAATGTAGTAGGAGGTTATGTAAGAAATAGTACAATTATCAATGCAGGTTTTGAATGCACCTATATAAACCTTACGACAGAGAAGCAGTTAAATAATATGAATAATTTTGACTTACAAAAAATATTCATTTGTCTAAAGCTGTATTTTAAAGTTTTTACAACGCTTACAAAAAAAAGATTTAGCCTTTGTTATATGACGATAAACGCTGCTGGCAGCGGCTTTTATAAAGATTTTATCGTGGTTGTCCTATTAAAAATATTTCGGTGTAAGATTGTGTATCATTATCACAATAAAGGCGTATGCAAGGGCGAAAATGTAAGCTGGCTAAACGCTATGTATAGATTTCAATTTAATAATGCGGATGCCATTTTACTTACCCCAATATTGTACAACGACGTAAAAAAATATGTGCCGGTTGGCAGAGCGCATTTCTGCGCTAATGGTATTCCTGAGATAGAAGGAATTGACCTGAGTGCTATAAATAATGAAAGAAGCAAAAAAGATATTCCGCAAATTTTATTTCTTTCAAATATGATGAAAGAAAAAGGTGTATTCGTTTTGCTGGAAGCAGGCAAAATATTAAACAGCATTAATATTAAGTTTAAAATGATTTTTGTTGGCGGCTGGCTCGATATAAATGAGCAGGAGTTTTATAATTTTATAAATGCTAATAATCTTCAGAATTGCGTTGCCTATGAAGGAAAGAAATATGGAAGTGATAAAAGATCATTTTTCGAAGATGCCGATATATTTGTTTTTCCTACGTTTTATCATAATGAAACTTTTGGCCTTGTAAACCTGGAAGCTATGCAGTATGGTTTACCCGTTATCTCAACAAGCGAAGGCGGTATACCGGATGTAGTGATTGATGGAGTTTCGGGGCTTTTAGCTGAAAGACACAACCCTCATGACCTTGCAGATAAAATAAGTTTATTATTAAATAATGCAAAGCTTAGAAATGAAATGGGTTATGAAGGTAAACGGATTTATGAGGAGAGGTTTACATTAAAGGTTTTTGAAAAAACCCTTCTGGAAATATTACAGAATCTTATAAAGAGGGATAATCCTGAATGAATGGTCATTATTTTTTAAATTTGCGCACAACTTAATGCGCTTATTGTAACATTGAAAATTGAGTTGTCTTTTTTTATAAAAGTTTATCAAAAAAATCTTGATTACACTGAAGTAGTGTATCAAAAAAATCTTTACACTAATAAAATCATATTGTTAACCAGTCAAAATTTAAAACAATATTCGTTTGTGAATTTTCCTGTATCAACGGGGAAGTATAGCGATTTTATTCTTGAAATTTTACATCTCGCCCGGTTAAGAAAAGCGACCACAGTTTGTGTTGCTAACGTTCACATGTTTATAGAAGCCTATACACATGCGTCTTTTTTAAAAATAATACAGCAGGCAGATATTGTAACGCCCGACGGAAGGCCATTGATATGGGGTTTAAAATTTGTATATAATATAAGGCAGGATCGGGTAGCAGGGATGGATCTGCTGCCGGATCTGTTGAAAGAAATGCAGGAGCAAGATGTAGCAGCTTTTTTTTACGGGGGCACCGCGGAAATGTCAAAAGATACCAGAGCTTATTTGGATAAAAATTTTCCCAGGTTAAAGGTTGCAGGGTTTTATAATCCGCCGTTTGGCATTAATGATACTATAGAAGAGGAGGCATTAATTCAAATAAAAAATTCTATGCCATGCATAGTATTTGTAGTATTGGGATGCCCCAAGCAGGAAAAATTTATGGCGGCTGTAAAAGAAAAAGTTGATACAGTGATGGTAGGCATTGGTGGTGCATTACCAGTTATGGTCGGCATTCAAAAAAGAGCGCCATTGTGGATGCAAAATGTAGGGCTTGAATGGCTTTTCAGGCTTGGGCAGGAGCCTAAAAGATTATTTAAAAGATATTTTTATACTAATAGCCTTTTCATTTGGATATTTTTAAAAGAATATATTAAAAAACGATTTCTTAAGCTTTAAATAAAACAGTTAAAAAAGTGAATAAAAATTTATCAGGTGAATAAGCAGTTTGAACGGTATTTACAAATAACACTGGTGGTACTTGATGTGATAGTGCCAAATATTATGTATATAATATTGCTGGCATTGTTTCAAAATGTGATACAGCAAAGTTATATAAATACCTATCTTGATTATTTGGCTTTATCAAATATTACATGGCTTTTACTGTCTTTCATATTAAGAAATTATACCATAAAAATTATACTAAGCTTTGAAAACTTTATTAAGCGTACCATACAGGTTTATATAATATGGATAGTAATAATTATGTTCTACCTGTTTTTTTCCAGGGAGCTTTCTATATCAAGATTATTTATATCACTCACGATACTTTCTTTTGGATCAGGCTTACTTGTTAATCGTTTTTTATACCTGGGTATAAGAAATTATTTTAAAGCCAGAAATTATCTTATAAAGAAAGTTCTCATTTTAGGCTATAACGACACAGCAAAAAAACTTACAAAATATTTTGAAGAAGATGGCCTGAACACCAAGCTGGTGGGCTATATAGAAGATCGGGAAAACATACATGAACTTTCCAATTATCCGGTGCTTGCAGAAATAGAGGATACACTGGAAGTGGCTAAGGCGCATGATATACAAGAAATTTTTTCAACAATTACGCCGGAGCAAAATAAGGATATTTATGCCTTAATGTACCAATCAGAAAAGGAATGTATCAGGTTTAAAATAGTGCCCAACCTATCAGTATTTATTACTAAAGATGTTCATATAGATTATTTTAATGATCTCCCGATTTTGTCGTTACATAGTGAGCCGTTAAACGACGTAGGCAACAGGATCAAAAAAAGGCTGCTCGATATTGTGGTAAGCACAGCGGTAATCCTTTTTGTTCTATCCTGGCTGGTACCAATACTTGGCTTATTAATTTTTTTAGAATCAGGAAGACCGGTTTTTTTCAGGCAGCTGCGCACAGGTAAAAATAAGAAACCATTCAATTGTATAAAGTTCAGAAGCATGCGCGTAAATAAAGATGCTGATGTAAAACAAGCTACGCAAAATGATATGAGGGTGACCGCAATTGGAAAGTTTATAAGAAAAACCAGTCTTGATGAATTTCCGCAGTTCTTTAATGTATTTGTTGGCGAAATGAGCCTTGTAGGGCCGCGTCCACACATGCTTAAGCACACCACAGATTATTCAAAAGTGGTAGATGATTATATGATAAGGCAATTTATAAAACCTGGCATTACAGGCTGGGCGCAGATAAACGGATACAGGGGAGAAATAAATAATCCGGAGCAAATACACATGAGAGTAACCAAAGATCTATGGTACATAGAAAACTGGACTTTGTGGCTCGATGTTCAAATATTATTTCAAACAGTTTATTCCATCTTTAAAGGAGATAAAAACGCGTTTTAATTTTAAAGTATATTTTTGGCCAATAATAGTATCATACTCTTTAAATTTTCCCTTATAAATATTGAAAATTTGTGCATAACAAATCCAAAATATTTTAAATACTGCAATAGAAATGACATAAACACGTTTAGTTTTCTTAAGCAGGGTACACATTATTATCAAAACATTTAAACAAATATTTAAGCAGAAATGGAAATTTTAATTACAGGTGTAGCAGGTTTTATAGGCTCCAATCTGGCAAAGCGGCTGCTCGAAAGAGGCCATAAAGTGATAGGTGTTGACAATCTTAACTATGGCTTTATGCGCAATATTGAATTTGTAAAAAATCATTCAGACTTCAGGTTTATAATGGGCGATATAGCCAACCCGCTTATTTTAAATGGAGTGAAGGCTGATATAGTAATACATCTTGCTTCGCAAAAAATACCACGGTACACCAATGCTTTAAGAACCCTGGAAGAAAACTATTTGATGCTGAGAAATGTTGTACAGAAATGCATTCACGATGATTCGAAAATTATTTTCGCCTCTACTTCCGATGTTTATGGAAAAAATCCAAAGATACCTTTCAGTGAAGGTTCAGATCTTGTAATGGGGCCAACCACAGTTAAGCGTTGGGCCTATGCGCTTTCTAAAATGTACGGAGAACAATACATTATTGCCAACCACGATGAGTATGGATTAAAATTTACCATCACAAGATTTTTTGGATCTTATGGACCACACCAAAACCTTACGTGGTGGGGCGGCCCTCAATCAGTTTTTATAGAAAAAGCATACAAAAAAACTCCAATAGACATACATGGCGATGGCTCTCAAACAAGAACATTTACATACGTAGATGATACAGTAAATGCTTTGATTGCCTGCATCGAAAATGAAAAGTCGGATAATGAAATATTTAATACGGGTAGTAAAGATGGAGGAGAAATTTCTATAAAAGACCTGGCTGTGCTTATATGGAAACTGGTGAATGGAAAAGATGCTGAGCCAGAGCTTAACTTTATTCCTTATGCCACTTTTGGCAATTATGAAGACGTAATGAGAAGAGTGCCTGATATCACTAAAATATGCACGATGCTTAATTTTAAGCCGGAATGGGATTTGGAAAAAGGTCTCTTATCTGCTATTGAATGGCAAAAAAAATTCATTACATAATCCCAAGAAATATAAGATAATGCCTTCAGAAAAATGGGGTATAGTTGGCGGTGGTATTATGGGTATGACACTTGCCCACAATCTCGCCAGGCAGGGCCACCATGTTACTATATTAGAAGCTTCGCAAGAACTTGGAGGCTTGGTAAGCCCGTGGAAAATGGGAGATATAGAATGGGATAAATTTTATCATGTAATACTTTTATCAGACTTCAGAACGAGAGGTATTTTAAAAGACATAGGACTGGCAAACTCTGTGAAATGGGTGGAAACCAAAACAGGTTTTTACATGAATGGAAAATTATATTCCATGTCAGACACCATTGAATTTCTAAAATTTCCTACATTAAATCTTATTGATAAATTTCGGCTTGGGCTAACAATTATCGTAGCTTCAAAAATAAAAAACTGGAAACGGCTTGAGAAAATTCCAGTAACCAAATGGCTGCAAAAATGGTCTGGAAAAAATACCTACAACAAAATATGGCTTCCTCTTTTGCGCGCTAAGCTGGGCGAAAGCTATAAAAAAACTTCCGCAGTTTTTATTTGGGCAACCATTCAAAGATTATATGGAGCAAGAAAAAGTGGCCTGAAAAAAGAAATGTTTGGCTTTGTGCCGGGCGGTTATAAAACAGTAATAGATGCATTTAAAAAGACTCTTACAAAAGAAGGAGTAATTATAAAAACGAACTGCGCAGCAAGAGAAATAAAAACATCAGCAGGCAAATCAATTATAAAATTGTCTGATGAAACAAAAGAAGAGTTTGATAAAGTGATTGTGACGCTTCCGTCAGCATTATCCGCTAAGCTATGCGCTGGGCTTACATCTCCGGAGATTCAAAAACTTAATAATATTGAATATCTCGGTGTTATTTGTGTGGCGGTTTTATTAGATGCTTCCATAAGCAATTTTTATATCACCAATATTACAGATACCCAATTTCCATTTACAGGCGTTATAGAAATGTCGGCTCTTGTTGATAAAAAATATTTTGATGGAAAGGCGTTGGTATATCTGCCAAAATATGTGGTAGCAGATGATCCGCTGTTCAATAAATCAGATGCTGAGATAGAAAAATATTTTACGGATAATCTAAAAAAGATGTACCCGCAAATAAATGATGATAATATAAAATTTGCAGGCGTAGCACGCGCAAAGCATGTGATTACAGTGGCAAGTTTAAACTATTCAGAAAATCTCCCATCTATAAAAACATCTATGCCTGGCGTTTTTATTATTAATACTTCTTATATAATAGATGGCACTTTAAATGTAAATGAAACAATAAAAGTGGCCGAAACCAAGTTAGAAGAAATAATGAATTAAGGGATTATAACAATGAAAAAGAAAAAGCTTGCAGCGAATATTTCGCTTGACCTGGATGACCAATGGTCGTACATGAAAGTACATGGAGATGAAGGCTGGGAAACCTTTCCATCGTACCTGGATGTCTTTCTTCCATTGGTGTTGGACACGTTAGATAAGCTGGATGTAAAGATCACTTTCTTTATAGTGGGGCAAGATGCTTCTATTGAAAAAAATCATGCGGTGCTAAAAAGCATTGTAGCACGCGGGCACGAAATAGGAAACCATTCTTTTCATCATGAATCGTGGCTAAAAACTTATTCTAAAGAAAAAATAGAACTGGAAATAGAAAGAGCAGAAGAAGCCATATTCACAGCAACCGGTAAACGCACGAATATGTTCAGAGGGCCCGGCTTTAGCTGGAGCTACGATCTGCTGCAGGTTTTGCGCAAGCGCAATTATATATTTGATGCCTCTTTATTGCCTACTTATATTTCACCATTAATGCGGCAATATTACTTCTGGAATTCCAAACTTTCAAAGGAAGAAAAAGAAAGCCGGAAAGAATTGTTTGGATCTTTCAAAGAAGGTTTTTATCCCTTGAAACCTTATAAATGGAATTTTAATAATACTAATACTTTACTTGAAATACCGGTAACTACTATGCCTGTTTTTAAAATACCTTTTCATCAAAGCTATTTATTATACATTAGTAATGTATCTACAGTGGCTATGAAAATGTACCTGAGGTTTTCAATATTTATGTGTAAGCTTACCAAAACTTCGCCCAGCTATTTACTTCATCCGCTCGATCTTTTGGGCGGCGATCATGTACCTTCTCTTGCTTTTTTCCCCGGCATGAATATTAAGAGCGAAAGGAAATTAAAAGTTTTTGAAATAGTCATAAAAACATTAAAAGATAATTTTGAATTAATGCCCATGGGAGAATTTACAAAAACAATAAAAGGCAACCTTAAAACGATTCCTTTAAATTCTTAAGCATTTTTTTTGTTTAAAAAAGAATATGAAAATATTTTCGATAGTGGGTGCCAGGCCGCAATTTATAAAGTTAGCTCCGCTTTCCCGCGCGCTTGCCGGCTTGCATGAAGAGTACATTGTACATACCGGCCAGCACTATGATTATGCAATGTCTGAAAAAATTTTTATTGATCTTGATATAAGAAAACCAGATATACACCTGGAAATTGGCACTTCTTTCCAGGCTGCACAAACGGGAGAAATGATGACTAAGATAGAAGCTGCGATGATAGAAAAAAAGCCGGATTGTGTTATCGTTTTTGGAGATACTAATTCAACACTGGCGGGTGTATTGGCTGCTTCGAAATTAAACATTCCAATTGTTCACATAGAAGCAGGGCTGAGAAGCTATAACAGGAGCATGCCCGAAGAAGTAAACAGGATTGTTGCAGATCATATTTCAAAATATCTTTTTGCGCCAACAGCAACCGCTATAAAAAATTTGAAAGAAGAAGGACTTGCAAAAATCTCTTATCTCACCGGCGATATAATGGTTGATACCATGAAAGATAATTTGGAGATAGCTTTAAAAAAATCAGATATAATAAACGATCTGCAATTACAAAATAAAGATTTCAACCTGCTTACTCTTCATAGAAATTATAACGTAGATAACACAGAAATTTTAGAAAATATTCTTGATCAATTGCAGGAGCTAAATGAAAAAATTATTTTTCCAGTTCATCCAAGAACAAGAAAAATGCTTGCGCAAAATTATACAATACCCGCTAACATTCAAGTGATAGAACCGCAAGGTTATATTGATTTTATTGTGCTGGAAAATTTTGCAAAAAGAATAATTACAGATTCGGGTGGCATTCAAAAAGAAGCGTACATACTAAAAAAACCCTGCATTACATTACGCACAGAAACCGAGTGGGTGGAAACTGTGGAAGAAAAATGGAACTTGCTGGTAAACCCTTCAGATAAATTTATTTCTTCAAAAATATTTAATTTTAAAACTCCTCATCATCAGAATGATATCTTTGGAAAAGATGTAACGGACAAAATGATAAAACTAATTAGCTCTGTCAATTAGTTATTTAGACTAACACGATCCAACCATCATTGTAAAACACCAAAAGTATTACGGAAGTAAAAATTTATTTTTACAGCCTTATTTATAATATTTATAAGATTACATTATGGACCCCAAAGCCAAACCTTTCATAAGCATTATAGTGCCTTGTTATAATGAAGAGGCAATATTGCCAGGCAACCTTACCACTATTATAAATTATCTTGAAAGTAAAAGCGATAAATACAGGTCAGAGATAATAATTGTAAATGATGGAAGTAAAGATAAAACCGGTGAGATTGCAGATGAATTTGCAGCACGGCAAAATAACATAAGGGTTATTCACCACCCGGTAAATCTGAACCTGGGACATGCGCTGCAAACGGGTTTTCGCCATTCCAAAGGAGATATAATAATTGTTTTGGATGTAGACCTTAGTTATTCAGTTGAATATGTTGAAGCTCTTGCTGACACGCTATTGCAAAGCGCTGCCGATATTGTAATCGCTTCACCCTACATGAAAGGTGGAAAGGTAACGGCAGTGCCGTTTTTAAGAGGGATTATGAGCAAGTGGGTAAATAAATTTATGCGGCTTGCGGCGCAGGATAAGTATCATACGTTTACAAGTATGGTAAGAGCATACCGCCGTTCTTTTATTCAAAATCTTAATCTTAAAACAAAAGATTATGAGATAAGTCCTGAAATCATTTATAAAGGAATGATATTAAGAGCCAGGATAATAGAGATTCCTGCGCACCTTGACTGGACTGAGCAAAATAAGTTTGCCGGCAAAAGAACATCGAGCTTAAAAGTATTAAGAAGTTTTTTTTCAGGCCTTATGTCGGGCTTCATTTTCAGGCCTTACATTTTTTTCATGGGCATCGGCGTTATACTTATGTTGCTTTCTTTGTACGAACTTGTTTGGCTTCTTTATGATACGCTATCCTACATTGCTACATCAAAAGGATTGAGTTCATTTTCACAAAGTCTTTATATACAATTTCAAAAGAACCCACAATCGTTCCTGGTTGGCGGCATTACATTTATCATTGCTATACAATTCCTAAGTGTGGGCTTTCTTTCGTTGCAAAGCAAGCGCTACTTTGAAGAATTGTTTCATCTTGGCACCTCTTTATTAAAGAAAAATCAGCAGGATAAAAAAGAATAGAAAGAAGATTAACGATTGAAAGAATATGATCAGAAGCATTACCAAGCCGCGTATATCAAAACAAAGTATATTTTTTTATTGTGTGCTAATGTTTTATTTCGCCGGCCTGCTATGGTTAGCAAGTTATATAAATATATGGGAAGATGAATCTTACTCTTTGAACACAACTGCATCAGCCCACAGCCTTGCAAGCGTTATTAATCTCTCTTATAATTTTGAAGGACAACCTCCGGCTTATTTTGTATTACTATCCATCTGGCGGCAAATAAATCAAAGTATATTTTTTGCAAGATTGTTATCTATATTGTTTGTGGTTTTAAGTAGTGTATATGTATACCGCATCGGCAAGCTTATATCGAACGGATCATCGCTAAAATGGGTGCTGATACTTTTTTTATTCAATCCTTTTATTGTGTGGGCGGCTATGGAAATCCGGCTTTATTCTATGGCAATTTTCCTTTCAACCGTTTTAGTGTATAATTTTTTATTATTTTTTATAGAAAATAAAAAGAAATATATTTTTTACTTTTTAATTATATCGCTTATTGGGTTATACACGCAATATTTTTTTCTTTTTCAGATTGGAGGACTTGCACTTGGCTTATGGGTATATAAAGGCTGGAGGCAGTTTTTAAATTTTTGCTTATATCTTTTGCCTTTGGCTTTGCTGTTTATACCTAATCTTTTTTTTATAAGCAGCCAGATGAACATGATAGAATCCAAAAAAGAGGCATATACTTTTTTGCAGAGGATAACAGGTGTTCTGCAAACACCGCAAAATTTTTATTTATCCCTGCAGGCAGTACCTTTTAATTTTGTGGTAAGAACAGCTATTAAAACTGTTTTTTTTTTATTACTGATTATTGCTTATATCAAATATTACCATAGAGCTACAGTAAACGATACAGTTCATTTTAAAAGAATAAATCTTCTTATACTTTGCATTGCATCTATATTCATTATGTATGTTATTTTAATTACAGGTTTTGGTATTATCTATCAGCCAAGATATATGGCGGTTACCTACTCTATGTTTATCCTTTTGCTTTTTCTTTTTGATGTTTTTAGTTTCAAAGCACGGTTGCTCACAGGCAGTATTTTATTAGCTTACTATTTATTTACAATTTACTATATATATAAAAAACCAATAAAATATTATGATTTTAAAACAACTGCGAAATACATTACCCAGGTAGCAAAAAAAGAAGAGCCATTAGTATTTTTTTCTAAAAGCTTATATCCGCCGTTTTCGTATTACTATAAAGGTGGCAACGTTATTTATCCTTTGCCTGCTCTTCATTATACCAAAAACTATTATGAAGAAAATATTCTTGATACAATGCAATTAAAACAGGTTTTGCAACAGATAAAAACTAACACAGGAACTTTTTTATTTATAATAGGAAAAGTGGAAGGCTTTAAATATGCTATGCGCATGGACAGAACTTCTATAAATTTAATGTTGAGAAATAATTATAAGATTAATCTAGATACTTCTTTCATGGGGAATGACACAGATTATTTTCTCAATGTAAAAAGAATCGGGCTGTTAAAATAGATCTTCACAAACCTATGGTGATAAGTATTTAAAAAAAATAATAAAAAAGCCAGAAAACTTCTTAAGCTTTCTGGCGGATCATTTACTTAAACAAGATATAGCGTTACATCTTTACAATCTTTAATGATTTTATTTTTTCATTATTTTTATACACTGTTATTATGTACACACCACTTGCAAAGCTGGTAAAGTTTATCTGCTGCATATAACTGTTCTGACCCGATCCAAAGGTATTTTTGTATAATACTTTTCCTTCTAAATTAGCTACTACCACGTTTAATGAACCTTGAGCCTCTGAAGTATTTATTGTAAGCGTAGCCTGATCTATAACTGGATTTGGATAAAGTTTTATTACAAAATTTTGATCTACATTTAGCCTTGGCTCAGCTACGGAAATAATTACTGTATCCTTTCCTATATTACCATTATTATCTGTAAGAGTTAATTCAAACTGGTAATTGCCTCCCACAAGACTATTAATAGTAGTGGAGTCGTTAAAGGGAGAAACAATTACTGCCACGGACGGCCCTGTTAATTGCACCCATGAGTAATTAGTTATAACTCCACTTGAATCTGTACCGCTGCCATAAAGCGTTACACTATTTTGTGGTAATGTAATTGTTTGATCAGCGCCTGCGTTGGCTATTGGTGGCGTGTTTGGAGTCATCACGCTTATCTGTATGGTATCTCTTACGGATGCACCGCTGTTATCTGTAACTTTTAGCTCTAAAGTATAAATCCCATTACTTAGGTTCCAAATATCCGTAACGGGAGAATTTATATTTACTATACTATAATTTGAAGGGCCTGATATTTTACTCCATAAATAACTTTTTATATATCCGTCTACATCGTTAGCGGTGCCGGCAAGGGTGGTAGAATTTACCGGTAATATCAGCGTTTGATCGGCACCTGCATTTACTGTAGGCGGAATATTGGCAGCAGGATTAACTATTACGGTTATAGTATCATTTCCACTCGCACCATTATTATCTGTTACTTTTAATTCAAACTTATAAATGCCTTGTGTCAGGCCTGTGATATTCGTTGTTGCCAATGAAGCATTTACAATATTAAAGTAAGAAGGCCCTGAAATTTGAGACCAGGTATAATTTACTATCGTGCCATCTGCATCTGCACCACTGCCGGAAACAGTAACAGAATTAGCTGGTAATGTAATTGATTGGTCTTGTCCTGCATTAGCCGTTGGTGGTTTATTAGCTGCGGCATTCACTGTTACCTGCATAATAGCCGAACTCGTTGCCCCGCTATTATCTGTTACTTTTAACTCAAACTGGTAGCTACCCTGAACAACCCCCGTAACTGTTGTTGAAGATGAAGAAGGGTTTGAAATTGCATATTGAGATGGGCCTGAAATTTTTACCCATGAATAACTTACAACTGAGCCATCTTCGTCTGTACCATAACCGTTAAGGGCTACACTATTTTGAGGTAAGGTTATTGACTGATCTGTACCTGCATTAGCAACCGGAGGTTTGTTCGGAGCAGCATTAACCGTTACCTGCATCACATCCGTACTGGTAGCGCCACCATTATCTGTTACACTTAGCTGAAATTGATAAATGCCTTGAGAAAGCCCGCTAACATTGGTAGTTGCAGCTGAGGAACTGTTAAAAATATAATTTGAAGGCCCTGAAATTTTTGTCCATAAATAGCTTACCACTGTACCATCTGCATCAGTTCCGCTTCCATGAAGTGTTACTGAATTTGCTGGTACTGTAATTGTTTGGTTTCCGCCAGCATTAGCGACAGGTGGGATATTTAGAGCTGCGTTTACGGTTATTTGTACAATGTCTGTGCTGGTTGCGCCATCATTATCTGTTACCTTCAGTTGAAACTGGTAAGTGCCTTGAGTAAGATTGTTAATAAGCGTGCTTGCAGAGGAAGCATTCGCAATGGCATAAGAAGCCGGACCTGAAATTTTTGTCCATACATAAGATGCAATAGTTCCGTCTGGGTCTGTACCGCTACCACTAAGCAATACATTATTTTTAGGTAAAGTAATAGATTGATCTGATCCTGCATTTGCAACCGGCGGCTGATTGGGAGCAGCATTTACTGTTACCTGTATTATGTCTGTGCCAATTGCTCCGTCATTATCTGTAACCTTTAACTGAAACTGGTATATACCTTCTTTAAGATTGCCTGCAATTATTAAAGCAGATGTTGAATCAGTAAAGGTATAAGATGCCGGGCCGGAAACTTTTGTCCAGGTGTAGCTTGCAATGGTTCCATCGCTATCGCTGCCGCTGCCTGAAAGTGTAACTGTATTGGCTGGCAAATTAATTGACTGGTCTGCGCCTGCATTAGCAGTTGGAGCTTTGTTAGCAGCTTTATTTACTGTTATTTGTATGTTGTCTGTTCCAATAGCGCCATCATTATCGGTAACTTGTAATTGAAACTGGTAAACGCCTGCTGAAAGACCTGCCAGGCCAGTATTTGCTGATGTTGGATTCAAAATAGTATAAGATGAAGGCCCGGAAATTTTTGCCCATGAATAGCTCACCACACTTCCATCGGCATCTGTTCCGCTGCCTGAAAGTGTTAGTGAATTTACAGGTAATGTTATAGCTATGTCCGATCCTGCATTTGCCACCGGAGGCAGGTTGGGGGCATCTTTTACTATTACTTTCATAACGCTTGTTGAAGAGGCGCCATCATTATCTGTTGCCCTTAACATGAATCTGTAAGTTCCTTTTTTAAGTGCTGTTATACTTGTTGTGGCTGAGGTTGCATTTTCGATAAGATAAGATGATGGGCCGGAAATCTTTACCCATAAATAACTAACTATTGTTCCATCTGCATCCGTTGCGATTCCCGCTGCGCTTATAGAATTCAGTGGCAATGTTATAGTTTGATCTGCTCCTGCAGAAACAACCGGTGGCTGATTTGGTAATGCATTCACAGTTATTTGTACTACAGCTGTGGTTGTAGCGCCTATATTATCAGTTACTGATAATTGAAATTGGTAAATGCCCTGAACAAGCCCGGTAACATTACTAACTGCTGAAGATGAAGTAACAATGCTAAAGGCTGATGGGCCGGAAATTTTTGTCCATAAATATGCTGCAACTGTTCCGTCAGGATCGCTTCCGGTTCCTGAAAGCGTAACAGAATTTGCAGGTAATGTTATTGTTTGGTTTGCGCCTGCATTAGCTATTGGCGACATATTGTTGGCAGCATTTACTGTGATTATTACAGTATCATTTCCAATGGCTCCTTTATTATCCGTTACTGTTAGTTCAAATTTATATACACCCTGTACCAGGTTAGTAACGTTTGTGGCAGCAGAAGATGCGTTTGAAATTGTATAAACTGCAGGGCCGGAAATCTCTGACCAGGCATAGCTTACAATTACTCCATTTTCGTCTGTGCCACTACCAGTAAGCAATACACTATTTTGTGGTAATGTTATTGTTTGATCTGCGCCAGCATTAGCTGTTGGAGGAATATTTATGGCTGCATTTACAGTTACCTGCATGGTGTCAGTGGTAATAGCGCCATCGTTATCTGTTACTTGCAAACCGAAGTTGTAAATGCCTTGCACAAGCCCTGTTACACTGGTTACGGCAGATAAGGAGTTTGTAACTGTATAAGCCGAAGGGCCGGAAATTTCAATCCATCCATAATTCGTAATATTTCCATCCGGGTCACTGCCGCTTCCTGAAAGTAAAATACTATCTGTCGGCAATGTTATTACCTGATCTGTTCCTGCGTGGGCAACGGGAGGTATGTTTACAGGTGCATTTACTGTTACCTGAACAATGTCTGTTCCGGTAGCCCCATTATTATCTGTAACCTGCAATTGAAACTGGTAAACGCCTGCAAACAATCCGGTAACATTGGTGACTGCTGCATTACTATCTTCGAGCGTATAGCCACCTGGGCCGGAAATTTTTGTCCATAAATAACTTACCACTGTTCCATCGCTGTCATTTCCGCTACCCGAAAGCGTAGTTGAATTAACAGGCAAGGTTATATTTTGATCTACACCTGCATTAGCTGTTGGTGGTATATTTAAAGAACTATTTACCACTACTTGCATAATACTTGTTGCTGTGGCGCCATTGTTATCAGTTACCTGTAACTGAAATTGATAAGCACCCTGAATCAAGCCACCAACCTGCGTTACAGGAGAGATGGAGTTTGTAATAGTATAGCTCGCAGGCCCGGAAATCTTCGTCCATAAATAATTAATAATAACGCCATCTTTGTCACTTCCATTGCCGGATAGAGTTACTGAATTAACCGGCAATGTTATATTTTGGTTTGCACCTGCATTAGCGGTTGGTGGCGTGTTTACTGCCGCATTTACTACTACCTGCACAATACTTGTTCCGGTAGCACTATCATTATCTGTTACAGATAATTCAAACTGGTAAACGCCCTGGCTAAGGCCTGTAATACTAGTAACAGGTGATGATTGATTAGTAATATTAACCACAGTTGGCCCCGATAGCATTGCCCAGTTATAGCTTATAACAACGCCATCGCTGTCAACGCCACTTCCTGAAAGTATTGTTGAGTCAAGAGGTAGATTAATACTTTGATTGGCGCCTGCATTTGCAACAGGAATTTTGTTCGTATGACTGGTAACTGTTACCTGAACTATGTCAGTAGCAACAGCGCCGTCATTATCTGTAACAGTTAGCTGAAACTGGTAAACTCCTTGTGAAAGCCCGGTTACATTCGTATTTGACAATGTATCATTTGCAATAATAAAATTTGATGGTCCTGAAATTTTTGTCCATAAATAACTAACCACATTTCCATCCACATCAGTACCGCTTCCCGAAAGAGAAACAGAATTTACAGGTAAAGTTATTGATTGATCTGCCCCTGCGTTTGCAACAGGCGGCATGTTGGCCGGGGCATTTACTGTTATCTGAACTACATCTTTTCCAATAGCACCATCGTTATCAGTTACATCCAGTTCAAACTGGTAAACGCCGCTTACCAAACCTGTTATGCTTGTAACCGCAGATGAAGGATTTGTAATTGTATAATTATTCGGGCCTGAATTTTTTATCCATGAATAACTTATTACTGTGCCATCGCTATCGTTGCCGCTTCCAGATAATATAACAGAATTGACAGGCAATGAAATACTTTGATCTGCACCGGCAAAAGCAACAGGTGCTTTATTAAGCGCAGCATTTACAGTCAGTATCATCACATCATTTCCTGTGGCGCTATCGTTATCCATTACGCGTAATTGAAATTGATATACACCCTGCACCAACCCGGTGATATTTGTAACATCAGAGGAAGGATTTGTAATTGTATAATTAGCGGGGCCTGAAATTTTTGTCCATAAATAATTTATTATGTTTCCATCAGGATCGTTGCCGCTGCCTGTTATAGTAACTGCATTTGCAGGTAATGTAATTGTAACATCGGCGCCAGCGTTGGCAACAGGTAATTGATTGGGAGCGCGGTTAACAGTTACCTGCATAGTATCGGAAGAACTGGCTCCATTATTATCAGTTACTTTTAATGCAAATAAATATATGCCTTGTGTAAGACCAGTAAGCTGTGTACTTGCTAATGTTGGGTTGCTTATTGAACCGCCGGAAGGGCCAGAGGCCTTCGTCCATAAATAGGCAACCACACTACCATCCGCATCGGTGCCACTGCCAGAAAGAGTTAATGAGTTAACGGGTAAGGTAATGGTTTGATCCTGGCCTGCGTTTGATACCGGTGGGATGTTTATGTATTCATAGGCCCCCATATCTGGCGCGTTTCCGATATATGGCAAGCCTATACTTTTCCCTGTATTTACGCATGGCGAGTGTACGGTAAGATGCAAGTTAGATGAACTTACAAATTGTGGGTTTACAGATATCGAATGCATTGCATTACCTGTTAAACTTCTATATCTATTTAAAGATAAACTTTGATAAGTAGTCTGTCCGGAATAAAAATTGGAATCGCCATTATTGTATAAACAATTATTATCATCAGCAGCTAAGATGCTATAACTATCATCGCTAAATTGTATCATGCCTAGTGTTGTAAAAGAATTTACAACAGAAAATACATTGTTAACCAATTTTATACCTTGTGTTTGAGATTTATCTGTATATCCCAGGCTTACAAAATTTCCTTTATAACTATAGACTGTATTATTGTAAATGTTGATTCCTCCGGCTTCATAAATTTCAATAGCATTGCTTGTAAAACCATTGCCGTTGCCTATTCCTCCTCCATTCATTACATTGTTGGATACTGTGGAATTTATAAGCATTCCAATACAATTAGTTGCGCCAAATCCATTCCTCACAACTCCCAGTGAATAATTTATAAAATGAATATAATTTCTGCCACCATTATACATATAATTTCCTGTTACATTGCAGTTGAAGCCATTTTCGCATTCAACTGCAATTGAAGATGCGTTGTAAATCGTATTATTTGATACGGTATGATTATAAACAACATTGTTAGCCCCATCCAAATCTATTCCGCAGTTAGTATTGTAAATGACATTTTGATCAAACACTCCATCATGTGTATCAATCATCGTCCATATGCCCCTTATAGAAAAATTACAGATTGTATCAAACCTGTAAGTATTGTGATGAGATGAATCATAACATTCCCATACACCATTTCCATCGCCATCATTCGTAGAGCCATCCACTTTGTTATTGATAAATAAATTGTAAGATCCCTCAATGACGAAGCCACCATAAAAAACACAATTTTTTATAGTGAAATATCGCATTAGAAGGTTATTGTAAGCATCTCCCAGAAATGCAACTTTATCAATAGCTCCGCTGCGCTCAAATGCAATGCCATCAACGATTACAGAAGATAATGAATTACCTGTTTTTACTGCAAGTGCATAATTGGCTCCTCCGTCAATTAATGGTTTACTGCCAAAGCCATAAGTGCTGTATATCACTCCGCTTACTGATGGTATCAATGTAGTGCCGGTCCAGGTACTGCTTTTATTAAACAAGACGGAATCACCACTATGTAAGGTTGTGGCATTTACTTTAGCGATAGTAAGCCATGGCGTACCGGCATTAGTGCCAGACTGCGAATCACTTCCCAAAGTTGATACATAATAGGTTTTTGCATTAGCAGTTATTCCAATTAAAATAATTGGTAGTAAGAGCAATTTTTTCATAGGATCTTTCTGTAGGTAGATCCTTGGTACGAATGATTAAAATGCTTTCAAAAGAACGATGTGTCTTAGAATTCCAGTTAGGGTAACATACTCGCTATAAAACGGGAAATGAAGTAGATTATTGTAATCTTTTTTAAGATTAATTCTAATTTTTATTGTTATAAAGTCATTCCTGTAGCTGTTAACTGTTTCACAATTAAAAACTGCTTTCTGGTAAAAACTTTCAATTTTTTTATCTTGCCGCCCTAATTTTTTACATGAAAAATTTTTTACTATTTACAAATATTATTCTGATTATTCTTGTTGCTTATTTGTATTATTTACACTTTAGTATTGATAAAAAAATAAGCCAGCCGGTTATGCACACAGTTCGTGATACTTCCGGGAAAGAAGCCTCTAAGGTTGCCTATATTGATCTGGATTCTCTTCAAAGCAATTATGCGTACTACAAAAAAATAAAAGCTGACTTTGAGCGCAGGCAACAGGCAGCAAATGATGAAATAACAAACTTGCAGAAAAAATATCAGGCACGTGCGATGGAACTGCAGAAAAAAGGAACGGCTATGAACCAGCAGGAGCAGGAGGCAGCTATGCAGGAAATAAATAAAATGCAGCAGGATCTGCAGGCACGCAAACAATCAATAGATAATGACCTGTATAATTATAATTCAAAAATGAAAGATGACATTTTGGGAAGAATACAAAATTTTTTAAAAGATTATAATAAAGATGGAAAATATTCTTACATATTTTCTTATGAGCCCGGCTTTATGTTTTATAAAGATTCAACATTAAACATAACACCCGATGTAGTTTCGGGGCTTAACAGTTTATATTCTGAAAATAAAAAGTGATGGTTGCAAAGCAATCTGAAATATATTTATCTTCAATCCCTTTAAAACAAGGGATTTTTTTATGAGTGAACATGCTACCACTTTCAACCCCAGCCT
This sequence comes from Hanamia sp., assembly GCA_965276925.1. Taxonomy (GTDB): domain Bacteria; phylum Bacteroidota; class Bacteroidia; order Chitinophagales; family Chitinophagaceae; genus Ginsengibacter. Next base: position 3,282,060 of record OZ255711.1, on the reverse strand, counting down.
TCGGCTGTTCGATGCAACTATGATCGTTGCCGGTTCTATGATTGGCTCAGGTATTTTTATTGTAAGCGCCGATATTACACGCAACGTGGGAAGCGCCGGATGGCTTATTGTGGTATGGCTCATCACCGGCTTTATGACGTTAACGGCAGCATTAAGTTATGGCGAGCTTAGCGCTATGTTCCCCAGGGCCGGCGGTCAATATGTATATCTTAAAGAAGCTTATAACCCTCTCACCGGTTTTGTGTATGGATGGAGTTTTTTTGCTGTAATACAAACAGGTACTATTGCTGCAGTAGGCGTAGCCTTTGCAAAATTCGCAGGATATTTTTTTCCCATACTCGACCTGAAGGATGAGAATATTTTATTTCACTTAGGCTTTTTCAAACTGTACCCTGCTCAATTATTGGCCATAATACTTATTGCCTTTCTTACCTGGACGAATACCAAAGGCGTGAAAGGTGGCAAATGGATCCAGAATATTTTTACCTCTACCAAACTCATTTCTCTTATAGGTTTAATTATTGCCGGCATCGTTTTTTTTAAGCCTGATGTATGGAAGGCTAACTGGAGCAGTGCTTTTAACATGAAAAAATTATCTGGCGATGGTGTAATTGAAGCAGTTACAGGTGTTGGCATTCTTGGCGCCATTGCTGCAAGCATGGTCGGCTCTATTTTCAGTAGCGACGCATGGAACAACGTAACTTTTATTGCAGGTGAAATAAAAAACCCGAAGAGAAATATTGGCCTCAGCCTTCTCCTTGGTACGCTCATCGTCACCATAATTTATATCAGCGCTAACCTTATATATTTATCCGCATTGCCTTTGCATAACATTGCTTTTGCCCCGCAGGACAGAGTTGCCATTGCGGCTGCCAACTCTATGTTTGGTGGCATAGGCACTTATCTTATTGCCGTTATGATTATGATCTCTACTTTCGGATGTAATAATGGGCTGATACTTGCTGGTGCAAGGGTATATTACAGCATGGCAAAGGATGGTTTATTTTTTCAAAAGGCTGCTGAGCTTAACAAGAACGCTGTGCCCGGCTGGGCACTGTGGGCGCAATTTGTAGTTGCATCGCTGTTATGTTTAAGTGGTAAATATGGAGACCTTCTCGACATGATCTCGTTTGTAGTCGTCATATTTTATGTGCTTACCATTTTTGGTATTTTTATTTTAAGAAAAAAAATGCCTGATGCGGAGCGGCCATATAAAGCTTTCGGCTACCCGGTGTTGCCAGCTATTTATATTATTATGGGCATTGCATTTTGTGTTTTATTAATAATATATAAACCTGGTTTTACATGGCCCGGGCTTATCATTGCGTTGCTTGGTATTCCTATTTATTATTTTGTTTCTCCTAAAAAAATTAATACAAACCTTAAGTAATGGCTGTTGATTTTGATAAGCTTTTCAATGATATTTCTTTAATGAAAGTGGCCGTGGTAGGCGATGTAATGCTCGACACGTATTGGTGGGGCAATGTCGAAAGAATATCTCCTGAGGCTCCGGTGCCTGTTGTGGCTGTAAATAAAAAAGAGAAGCGCATCGGTGGCGCAGGAAACGTTGCATTGAACATCAGCGCGCTTCGTGCAAAAACTGCTATGCTCACTATTGTGGGTGATGATGAAGATGGCGCCCAGCTTACTCAATTGCTAAATGATAACAATATTGATACAGGTTTTATTTTAAAAAGTAAAAAAAGAATAACTACAAATAAGATACGCATAATAAGCCGCAACCAGCAAATGATGCGGCTCGATGCTGAACATACAGACGATATAGACGCAGAGGATGAAGAAAGTTTACAAGAGCAAATAAAAAGATATATCAATGCTGAAAAGCCCGCCATTGTTGTGCTGGAAGATTATAATAAAGGTATTCTTACAAAAAATATTATTGAAAAGACCATCGTTTTATGTAAAGAAAAAAATATTGTGGTAACGGTTGATCCCAAACAAAAGAATTTCTTTTCTTATAAAAATGCTACACTTTTTAAGCCTAATCTTCACGAAGTTTTTACGAGCTTTAATATAATTCCTGAAGCTGTGAATGAGAAAATGCTTTCAGATATTCATAGTAAATTAAAAGCAACACTTAGTCACGATATTTCATTGATCACTTTGTCTGATAAAGGAATTTTTTACCAGCAAAATGATAATAAAAAAATGATTGCTTCTCACATGCGAAACATTGCAGATGTAAGCGGGGCAGGCGATACAGTTATTGCAGTGGCTTCATTAGTATATGCTACTTCAAAAAATATTCACCTTGCTGCCGCGATAGCAAATATTGCTGGCGGCATAGTTTGCGAAGAAGTAGGCACGGTGGCTATAAACAAGGAGAAGCTTGTAAGAGAATGCAAAGAATTATTGCGCATTATTTAATATAATTATTACAAATAAATTGCTGATAATGGAAAAGTTTTCAATTGTTATTCATGGCGGCGCTGGCACAATTCTGAAAGAAGATATGACTTCTGAATTGGAAGAGGCTTACCGCACATCGCTGCAACAGGCTCTGGATGCAGGCTTCGGCGTTTTAGAAAATGGTGGAACTGCTATAAATGCTGTAAAGGCGGCGATAGTAGTTCTGGAAGATAATGTTTTGTTCAATGCAGGAAGAGGCTCTGTTTTTACTAAAAAAGGATTGAATGAAATGGATGCTGCCATAATGGATGGCAGCACGCTGGATGCAGGCGCTGTGGCTGGTGTAAGAAATATTCGCAACCCTGTGGAGCTTGCCGAAGAAGTGATGCTGCATAGTGGCCATGTTTTTTTGAGCGGCAAAGGCGCAAATGATTTTGCAATAAAGCAGGGCATCAAGCTGGAGCCCGATGAATATTTTTATTCAGAATACCGCTATGACCAATGGAAGCAAATAAGAGACAGCGACTTGTATCAGCTGGATCATAAAAGTGATAAACTGGTAGGATTAATGAAAGATAAAAAATTTGGAACCGTAGGCGCCGTAGCATGCGACAGCGAAGGAAACATAGCAGCAGCAACATCTACAGGCGGTATGACCAATAAAAGATATGGAAGAATTGGCGATAGTCCCATGATTGGCTCAGGCACTTATGCAAATAATAAAACCTGCGCCATATCATGCACAGGCCATGGAGAAATATTTATAAAAGCAGTAGCTGCTTATGATGTAAGCTGCCTGATGGAGTATAAAAATATGAGCCTGCAAGCGGCATGTGATGAGGTAGTTTTAAAAAAACTGGTTGCCATGAAAGGCGATGGCGGACTTATAGGCGTAGATGCAAAAGGCAATGTGGCCATGGTTTTCAACAGTGCTGGCATGTATCGTGGTGTGCGAAAAAGTGATGGTGAAAATGTAATTGCTATTTACAGTAATTGATAAAATTATTATGAAGAAAATAGCATTGATAGTGGCAGCAGGAAAAGGCAGCCGCATGAATAACGATATTCCAAAACAATTTTTATTAATAAAAAGCAGGCCTGTTCTTTATTATACACTCAAAGCTTTTTTTGACTCTTTTAATGACATAGAAATTATTCTTGTGCTGCCGGAAGAGCACATGGGCAAAGGGCAGGAGATCATTGATGGGTATTTTGATAACAGCCGTTGCCGCTTGTGCGAAGGCGGAAGAACGAGATTTCATTCTGTACAAAATGGCTTGTCGTTAATAAAAAATAATAACGCTATAATTTTTGTACACGATGGTGTGCGATGTATGGTTTCCCCGAAGCTGGTACACCAATGTTATGAAAGCGCTGTTATAAACGGAAATGCCATTCCTGCGGTAGCAAGCACGGATACTGTAAGGTTAATCATTGCAAGTGGAAACAAAATTGCAGATAGAAATAAAGTGAAACTTATTCAAACGCCACAAACTTTTCATAGTAAAATTTTATTACCTGCTTTTAAAATAGATTATAAGGAAGCCTTTACTGACGAGGCTTCTGTGATAGAAGCGTATGGTATAAAAGTGCATTTGGTGGAAGGCGAAAAAAATAATATTAAGATCACCACGCCAATAGATTTGCAACTTGCAGAATTGTTATTAACTGAAGCATCTGCTCTTTAAAAATTCATTTAAAATAGTTTAAAGGGAAAGGAAGATTATTAAATCGTAAAAAGAAATAAGGCTGACTGATAGCTCCAAACTTTTGATAGAACGTGGCAATACTTGTAATTGATGAGCCTTCAAAGTCAAGTATAATATCCTTGTGTGAAAATTCCTGTATCAGGTTATCATATAAAAAATAATTGGCTTCGCAATTTCTTCCAGAATTTGTTACGGTAGAAATAATGTTATATAAACGCCGGTGATCTTTCAGCAAAAGTGCCACTGCCATTACATTATCCTTTCCATCTGAAACTTTACGAATTAATAACGCATCATTATTTTTTGCTGTAAAGCAAAGGCTTTTAAATTGTTCATAATCCTTTTTTGTAACGTGAGGAATTCTATTTGAATAATGGCTTTTGTATAAATCAATGGCTTCGTCTATATCATCTTCTTTTTTATAAAACAAAGAAAATTTGCTGGCATATTTAAGACTTTTGATAGTCGTTTTTTTGTAGCTGTTCCGCAATTCATCATATGTTTTATTCAGCGGTAAAATAAAATTTGCTTTTTCTTTATATGTATAAAAGTTCACAAAAATCTCAGCAAATCTGAACTTTTTTTGCAGCTCATTTATAAAAGCATTTTTTATCTCTTCAGTAACTTTTTCATAGCTAAAAATTCCAAGTTGTTGCGTAAAGGGCGGCTGATATAAATATTCAATTCCATATTTTTTTTTCCATGTTAATGGCATTACAATTTCGTAATCGCCCACCAATAATGCATTCCAGTTGTTACACATTGCATCAAGGTAAAATGAGTATGCATAAATTAAACCATTTGTTGCTGCATTAATACATGCATCCCATTTTTGCTTATCAATCTTTGCCTGCGGCAGATAAGAAATTTTCAATTAGGTTTTATTGAAAGGTGATAATTATAACTGTGGCCTGTTAAAAAATTTATTGAACCTGAAGTTTTGTATATCAATGCTGAATGAAATATTCTTCCAAAAACGATTGCCTGTTATCGTTGATTTAAAATAGTCGGCGTACACTTTACTGTAAATAACAGGCACATAAATGTTGAATAAATTTTTTATAAGTGATAGCTGCAAACCTGCGTCGTATATGAATTTGCCCGTGGGTGCACTATTCTCCCATGCTTCTGCATACGTGCCTGCATCTAAAAAAATATATAAGGGAATTTTTACGGGAAGTATCTGTAAGGGATTAATAGCTTTTGGAAAATCGGTTTTTAAATTTATCGCTGCAAGCCAGTTATCTGTTTTGCCTACTTTGCTGGAAAGCAAGTCTGTCCTTACTTTAAAGCCTCCATCTCTTATCATTATTTGTTGAGAGCTTGCTCCCTGAAATTCGTTTCGGCCAACAAAATAATTACTATACGTGTAATCTTCATATCCATTGGCGCCCGTCATATTTAAATGATACCGGTCGGTTTCAAATTCTTTAGTGATAGTTTTATCGCCCAAATACATAAATTTTCCAGCGAACAATCTTACATCAAGGCCACCGTTTTTTGAATAATTAAAGAAGTATTTTCCTTCAAAAGCAAGGCGTACAAAATCGTTACTTTGCTCTGCCTGCAACAACGCCGAGTAAGGATACAATGCACGAGTATCTTCAGTTATAAATTGCAGCTGATTTATGTAAGTTTTTATTTTGGGATAAGTAATATGCTGAATATTGGTAATAGTATCTGTTGTAAAAAGCAAACCTGTTTCTTTTATAAAATATGTTTTCCATTGCAACGAGGTGGTAACGCTGTTGGTTGCATTTCTATTTTTAAAAATGATTTTTAAAGCAGGAGTAATCTTTAAAAAACCGAGATAATTTTTTGTGCCTGCCGAATCAGTGTATTCATCTTCTGTAAATTTTTCTGCACTGATTGACAGATCAGTTTTTCTTATAAACCCATAGCTTAAATAGTTATACCCAATTTTGCCAATACCATTGAAAGTCTTGCTGGCCGTGGCATACAGAGGAGCTAAAATAAAATGAAAATGCGGTTCAGGTAATGTATAGTTATGTATAATACCGCCGATCATCAGCTTATCATAATAATTAAAACCAATGGCAGGCGATAAAAAATGGTAGTTGTATTTATCAGTGTTCTTAAAATTGAAGAATGCGGAAAGCTTACATTCTTTTTTTTGTCTTGGCGTTATATCTCCTTTTTTATAAAGTAATTTGAAAACAGAATCAACATCTTTTTTACTTACAGCTGCTACAATATTTTTAAAATCTTCCGGTGCTGGATGTTTAAATTTCCACTGATTATAGTATTCGTGCAGGCAACTATCAAATAAGGGCTGCCCAACATAATCTTCCAGCACTTTCATCCAAATACCTGTTTTATAATAAGCAATAAGATCATAATTAATTGCAGAAAAATCTTCTGAGCTTGTTTCTATTGGCTGATCTTTTTTATTGGCAATTTCTGTTCTGTAATACAAATCAGTTTCATCTTCGCTCATCTTTTTATTTATAAGATCATTACTTTGCGGCTGTGTGTTTTCAGGATATTTTATGGCTTTGTAGCGATTATCAAAGTAAGTATTCATGCCCTCATCCATCCATGGGTGCTGCCTTTCATTGGTTGCGAGTATGCCATAATTCCAGTTGTGGCCCACTTCATGTTCTATGGTAAGATCAAGATCTTTTTCTGAGTACATAGGCGCAATGCTCGTGATCGTTGGATATTCCATGCCACCATTGAAGCCGAGTTTCGCTTCAATAACTGTTACATTGTTGTAAGGATATTCTCCAAGCCAGGCGCTTCTTGTTCTTACAGCATCTTTTATAAATTGCAAACTGTTATGCCACACACGAAAATCTTTTGGAATACAAAACGACCACACATTAATTATTTTTCCTGATTGAAGCTGTAATGTATCCTGCATTACTAAAAAATTTTTATCAGCAAACCAGGCAAAATCATGAACGCTGTCTTGTATATAAGTTAAGGTTTTTGTTTCTTGCGATGCCTGCTGTTGCTGAGGTTCAGCATTTTTTATAGATGAGTTATGGTTACTTTTTATTGTTTTTAATGATACAGGTTTTTTATTTTTTAAAGCCTGCTTTTTGTGTAAACTTGTTTTTGAAATTAATGGTTTTTTGTGCACATCATTCATTATTAATTCCTGGTGATTTTTTGCTTTCGCAATAAGCCACTGCTTTTCTTCTTCGTTTTGCAAATCGCCGGTTGCTGCGACCACATACTCCTTTGCAACCGTTATCTGCACTGCATAATTTCCAAACTCGCTGTAAAACTCTCCCTGATCCAGATAGGGCATTTCATGCCATCCTTCCGCATCATATACGGCAGGCTTTGGGTACCATTGCGTCACCTGGTAAGTATGATTTATATAGCCGCCTCTTGAAAAATTATAAGGCAGCTTTTCATGAAAAGGCGTGCTGATTTTTATAGTGCTTCCAGGCGCTAAAGGCGATGGTAATATCAATTTTATAACGTCAATATATTGCGGATGATCTTCAACTTTTGCAGTAACGTTATTAACCTTAAACTCAAGCCTGTTAAGGTATCCATGTTTTTCTTCATCACTAAAATAATAATCTGTTCTGCCCAATTTCAACAGCTGTTCACTAAAAGCAGTCTTATCATTTTTATAAGCATTTGGCCATACATGAAACCAGATGTAATGCAAAGTATCCGGCGAATTATTAGTATAATTTAGTAGTTCAAAACCATCGAGTGTGTTGCTGACATCATTAAGTGTAACATCAATTTTGTAATCAACTTTTTGCTGAAAATATTTTTTATGTATTAAAGAATCCTTTAAATAAAATTGAGCAAAAGCGCTTTCTGCAAAGCAGTATAAAAAAAATAAAAGGATGGGGACTTTTTTCAAAACAGTTGTTTCATCAAATATAAAAAATATGTGTTGTGTTATAGATGTATAACAATCATTTTCCTTTTCCCAACACTATAATTCTTACAGTATGTATCATAATTTTAAAATCAAGCGCTAAAGAAATGTTTTCGATATATATCATGTCATATTTCATTCTTGCAATCATTTGCTGTGTATTTTCTGCATACCCATACTTTACCATTCCCCAGCTTGTAAGGCCTGGCTTCACTTTCAGCAGTAATTTATATTCCGGATGTTTTTCAGCAATTATATTAATATAATATTTTCTTTCGGGCCTTGGGCCTACCAGGCTCATCTCGCCTTTTAAAATATTAAGCAACTGAGGTAATTCATCAAGGCGCCATCGTCTCATTACCTTGCCCCATTTGGTTATGCGATTATCATTTATACTGCTAAGCATCGGGCCATTAGGTTCTGCGTTCATAATCATTGAGCGAAATTTATAAATCATAAACGGTTTTCCTTTCAGGCCTATTCTTTCCTGTGCAAAAAATATTTTTCCTTTGGAAGAAAGCGTTGTTCTTATAGCCGAGTATAAAAGCAAGGGTGAAAGCAATACCAGCCCGCACAGTGAACCAATCACATCCATAAGCCGCTTAATATTTTGTTGCCATGCATCCATCAATCCAAGATGAATTTCAATAAGTGGTGTGCCCATCACATTATTTGTTCTAAGTGCACCACTTAATATATCAATTTTATCAGGCATCATTTTTACGTTTACTTCTTTTTCATTCAATTGCTCCATTATCTTTTCAAGCTCATGTTTTTCATTTTCTTGAATGGCAATAATCACCTCTTTTATATTATTATCATCAATAATTTTTTGAACAGATTGTATGCTGCCAAGTTGATGCGTTTGCTGTATGAGTTCTCCGGAAATTGTATTATTAATATGTACAAAGCCACAAATTCTGTAACCCGTTTTCTCATGGTTAGTTACTATAGAATTGTATAAGTGCAATGCGTTTGTATTGCTCCCTATTATAAGCGTGTTGAACCATACAAGCTGCTTCTGGAGCTGGTTGTGGGCAATTGATAATAAGATAGTTCTTAAAAAATAAGTGATGAGAAACTGGAGGAGGAAGAGTGAAAAAAATATTTTATAAAAAGAAATATAGCGATTACTGTTGCAAGAAATTAATAGCAACAACAATATAATGCAGCCTGTAAAAGTGCTGATGAAGGTAACAAGCATTTCATTCACCCTTGATTTATAATACATGTTTTTATAAGAGCCAAATAAGTGATATAAGATTACCCATCCGGATGTATATAAAATGAATTCAAAAAAATTTTTTTTATTAAAAGAGGCAGGGCTTTTTATTAACCAAAATAAAATAATGAAGCTAACTGCTGCGGCAATAAAATCGCCAAGTATATAAAAACCTATGTGCAGCCGCTTTTGCAAAGTGCGTATTATAATTATTTTATTTTATTACGGTTTATTTTATCAAGAATTGCATGGGCAACTTCCATAGCACGGTAGCCATCCACATCTGTAACGGCCGTGGGCTTGTTCGTACAAATGGCTTCCACAAAGCTTTTCAGCTCTTCTTTTATTGCATTGTTTTCTTTTATAACAGGTGCGGCAATAGCAATTGTTTTAGTGCCTGCGTTGGTTTCTATATCAAAAGAAAAAACATCTTTATCAGCAGGCGTTTTGTATTTTATTACCTCGGTTTTTTTATCAAGAAAATCAATGCTTATGTAAGAGTCTTTTTGAAAGAGCCGCATTTTTCTCATTTTCTTCATACTTATTCTTGATGAAGTAAGATTGGCTACACAGCCATTATCAAACTCTATGCGCACGTTGGCAATATCCGGAGTATCGCTTAATACATCTACGCCATTTGCAAAAACATTTTTTACATCGCTTTTTACAAGACTTAAAATAATATCAATATCATGTATCATCAGGTCTAGTATCACACTTACATCAGTGCCCCTGGGATTAAATTGAGAAAGCCTGTGAACCTCTATAAACATTGGGTTTGGCTCGTATTTTTTTATAGCAAGAAACGCAGGATTAAACCTTTCCACGTGGCCAACCTGTAGTTTTATGTTCGCCTCTTTGGTAAGCTTTACAATCTCTTTCGCTTCTGCCATTGTGTTGGCAAGCGGCTTTTCTACAAATACATGTTTGCTTTTTAAAATAGCCATTTTACACAACTCAAAATGAGCAGTTGTAGGTGCAACTATATCTATTATATCGCAGGCATTTATGAGATCTTCAGGGTTTGTATATCTTTTTAAATTATATTTCTTTTCTGCAAATAATGCATTTTCATCCGATGGGTCGTAGAAGCCTGCAATGCTTACGCCTTCTATCTCCAGCCAGTTATTGATATGAAACTTGCCCAGGTGCCCTACACCAAAAACTCCTGCTTTCAACATATTAAAATTTAAAGTTGCAATAAAGGTATAAGAGAAACTGTAAAGCCAGCAAAAGCTTGCCTAATCAATTTGTAAATAGAAGAAAAAATAAACAGAAGAAAAACTTAAGAAGCGTTTTGCAGAAAAGCAGAATGAGAAAGATAATAAGGATCGTTGCTGTAAAGAAATAAGCAAGAGCCATTTTTTATTTTATTAATAACAGGCTTATAAATTTTTTGAGGCAGCGCAGGGCAGCCAAGGCTTCTGCCAATGTACCCTTTCATTTGAATAATTTTTTCGCTCACGTAGCCCGCACAATGCATTACAATGCTTCTGCTGTAAGCGTTATCATTTATGCCATTTTCTTCGCCTTGCAGCCTGAGCGAAAAGCCATGCTCACCTTTATAAGTGTTGCCCGTTACATAAAAACCAAGGCTCGATTCATTACTCTGCATATCGTTAGAAAATTGTGTTGCATACTCATCACCGGAGTTCCGGCCGTGCGCCACATACGTATTGAAGAGCATTTTATAGTTTTTTATATCAATCACAAACAACCTTTTTCTGGAAGATGATAAAGTAAAATCAACTATAGAAATAACGGAATCATTGCTGAGCTTACCCATTGCAAGTAAGGATGTAAAGCCTCTCATTGCATTATTATATGCATCTTTGGAAAGCCCGGCTTTTTCTAAATGAAGACTATCGTACACAGATACTTTTGATGGAACAGGGTTTGGCAAAGACGTGCCGGCAGGCATTTCGAACGAATTTGTTTTAGCAAAAACAAAAGGCAAATGAATAAAAAAAACAAGCAGTGATAAAATAAAAAAAGATATTTTTTTCAATGACTTATTCATTCAGTATTGTTTTTTTAATTAAAACTTTTTATCGAAAAAAAGTGAATTCAAAAATTAAAACGGCTCTTATAAGCGGTTAGCCAGAGAAAGAAACTTTTAAAATTATGGGGTACACTAATTTTTAAAAGGTTTGCAAAGATAAAGCATCACATTTTTTAATCCTATTTTTAAAGAGATGATTTGCTTTAAAAAACATTTCTTATAACTTTTTTAACATCTTTGTAAAACAAGCTGATATTAATATAGTATATAACAGTTTTTCTTGTTTTTTATTGCATAATCAATAAGTGATTTACAGATAATTTTTACACGCCACAATTTATATTTGTATAAAAAAATTAAATAAATAACCAAAGCTCCATATTAAATAATCCTATTGAATATTTAAAAGGTGTTGGCCCTCAAAGGGCCGATCTCTTAAAGAAAGAAGCAGGCATTTATACCTTTAATGATCTGCTCGAATACTTCCCTTTCCGGCATATTGATAAAACAAAAATTGTTACTGTTAATACTATAACCGACACCACAGATTTTGTATTGCTTGCCGGTAAAATCGTATCTATAGAAATATTCGGGGAGCGAAGCGCAAAGCGCCTGGTGGCAAGCCTTTCGGATGGCACTGGAGAAATTGAACTTGTATGGTTTCGGGGTATAAACTGGATACAGAAAATGCTGTACGCCGGAAGCTTTTATCGTGTGTTTGGAAAAGTAGGTTTTTTTATGAATACGCCTCAAATTACTCATCCTGAAATTGAAGAGGCAAATACATCTCAGGAAAAGAATCTGTTTTTAGAGCCTGTATATTCAACCACAGAAAAATTAAAAGCCAGGGGGCTTGGCGCCCGGCAGATATCAAAGTGCACATATGCTTTGCTGCAGTTGCTTAATGAAAGAGAATTGCCGGAAAACCTTCCTTTTTATTTAATAAAAAAATATAAGCTTATAAGCAGGTATAAAGCTTACATGCAAATACATTTTCCTGTTACTTACAAAGAATATGCACAAGCGCTAAGGCGCTTAAAGTTTGAAGAATTATTTCTTTCGCAGCTTCGTTTGTCGCTTATCCGTTACAAGCGACATGAAGTTTCGAAGGGATTGATATTTAATAAAGTTGGTGAATGCTTTAATAATTTTTATAATAATGATCTTCCTTTTAAACTAACTGATGCACAAAAAAAGGTTTTAAAAGAAATAAGAAATGATATGGGAAGCGGCAGGCAAATGAACCGCCTGCTGCAGGGAGATGTGGGCAGCGGCAAAACTATTGTGGCTGTAATGAGCTTACTCATAGCGGCTGATAATGGCTACCAGAGCTGCTTTATGGCTCCCACTGAAATTCTTGCAAGGCAACATTTTAATAGTTTGCAACAATTGCTAATTAATATTCCTGTTACTTTAAAAATACTTACGGGTTCTACTTCGGCAAAAGAAAAAAAAGAAATTATTGCGGCAACTGCTAATGGAGAGGTTACGATATTAATTGGTACACATGCTATCATTGAAGACAAAGTTGTATTTAAAAATCTTGGGCTGGCAATAGTGGATGAACAGCATAAATTTGGTGTAGCACAGCGTGCAAAACTTTGGAAAAAAAATGAAGTGAATCCGCACGTGCTAATAATGACGGCAACACCCATACCACGCACGCTCGCTCTTACTGCTTATGGCGATCTTGATTATAGCGTGATAGATGAATTGCCACCAGGCAGAATACCCATTACAACCGTGCACCGCATGGAGTATGCGAGGCCGCAGGTAATGGATTTCATAAGAAGTGAAATAAAGGTGGGAAGGCAGGCTTACATAATTTACCCTTTGATAGAAGAATCTGCAACGCTTGATTTTGAAAATTTAATGAAAGGATATGAAGAGGTAAAAGCATTTTTTCCTGAGCCTGAATTTTATATAAGTATGGTGCATGGCCGCCAGAAGCCGCAGCAGAAGCAGGAAAACATGCAACGGTTTATTGCAAAGGATACACAAATAATGGTATCTACCACTGTGATAGAAGTGGGAGTGAACATTCCGAATGCAAGCGTAATGGTTATAGAAAGCGCAGAAAAATTCGGGCTTCCACAATTGCATCAGCTAAGAGGAAGGGTAGGGAGGGGCAACGAAAAAAGTTATTGTATTTTATTAACCAAAATAAGATTGTCAAAAGAAGCAAAGCAACGGTTAAAGATCATGTGCGAAACCAATGATGGCTTTAAGATTGCTGAAAAAGATCTTGAGATTCGCGGGCCCGGAGACATAGAAGGCACAAAGCAAAGCGGGTTGCTGAATCTGAAAATTGCCAGCATTATTGAAGATAAAAATATACTTGAAACTGCGCGAATGGAAGCTGAGAAAATTGTAAGCGAAGATGCACAGCTTACCGATGAAAAACATGCTGAATTGAAAGCTTTTTTAATACACCAGAAAGGAAAAACTGCCTGGAGTAAAATATCCTGAACGTTATTAGTAAGAGGATTGTTAATTCATTATAAAAATTATTGCACAATCGTTTTTTTATGAACTTCTCAATTTAATGTTTCGTAAATTTATAAACGTATTATTTTCTTCTGAACAACTATCCTGGTGAACTTTTTTTAAAAGATTTTTATCATAAAACAAATTTAGTTTTGAGAGTAGTCAAACACTTGTTTAGCATCATTTTCTGCGTAACAGCCTTATCTTTTGCTACGCAAAAGGCATTTTGCCAAATTGAATTTATAGAAAATAAAGGCCAGTGGGATAGAAAAGTAAAGTTTATGACGCCAGCAGGAAGCGGCTCTTTTTTTGTGCAAAAAAATGGATTTACCATTGCGCAGCATAATCCTTCTGATGTACAAAATATAAAAATGAAGCGTCACGCAGGAATTGTTGATACTTCTGCAAGGCAACGGCTACATGACCCTGAAAAAATAAGGTCTCATGCTTATTCAGTTCAGTTCTTAAATGCTGATGAAGCAGAAATACTTCCGGATAAACAACTGCCTGGCATTACCAATTATTTTATTGGAAATGATAAAAGTAAATGGGTAACTGGCTGTAAAACATACCAGGGTATTACTTATAAAAATATTTATCCCGGTATAGATGTACGCTATTATTCAGATGCAGGAAGTAATATGAAGTATGATTTTATCATTCATCCTGGCGCTGATTTGAACAGGATAGCAATGAAATATACCGGTGCTGATAAAATTTCGGTAAGAGATAAACAGCTTATTGTATCTACATCACTGGGAGAAAATAAAGAACTTTCTCCCTACACTTACCAGGTAGGTGATAATAAAAGGCAAGAACTGGATTGCAGGTACGTGGTAGAGAAAGATGTGGTGAGATTTAAAGTGAAAGATTATGATCCTTCAAAGGTTTTGATCATTGACCCTACAGAGGTGTTTTTTTCATATTCAGGAAGCATCGCAGATAACTGGGGCTTCACAGCTACTTACGGCCCAGACGGAAGTTTTTATGGCGGAGGTATAGCGTGGAACAATGGCTTTCCGGTATCCACAGGCGCTTATGACGAATCTTTCAATGGAAACTATGATATTGCTATTATAAAATTAACTCCAAATGGCGGTAACAGAGTGTATGCAACTTATGTTGGCGGCTCTAATGCTGACCAGCCTCATAGTCTTATTGTAGACCCGCAGGGCGAACTAATTATAGCCGGTAGAACTAACTCCTCTGATTACCCGACTTATCCTTCTGCAAAGCCAATTGGCCCTGGCGGCGGGTGGGATATTATTGTTACAAAATTAAATGCTTCCGGCACTGCCATCATTGGCTCCTTAAGAATAGGCGGAACAGGTGATGATGGATTAAATATAGCTACTGAAGTAACCAACCCTGCTGCAGTTTCATTAAAGCAAAACTATGGTGATGATTCTCGCAGTGAGGTATTGCTTGATGCAGCAAACAATATATATCTTGCTTCGTGTACATCATCTACCAATTTTATGGTAACGCCAGGTGCTTTTCAAAGTAAGTTAAGAGGTGAGCAAGATGGTGTTGTATTAAAAATAGATCCTTCCTGTTCTAATATGATTTTAAGTACGTATTTAGGTGGTTCAGGCAATGATGCTGCATACGTATTGGTGCTGGGGGCGGATAACAGCATCTATGTAGCAGGTGGTACAGAAAGCACAGATTTTAATGGCATTTCAGGTTCTAATGTTATAAGTAGTGTAAATAATAGCAAAGCCAATGGATTGGCTGATGGATTTATAATACATTTAAATAATACAGGCACTGCAGCTATTGCAGGCACTTATCTTGGTACATCAGCTATTGATCAGATATATGGGATAGATGCTGATAAACTTGGGTTCATTTATGTTACAGGAACAACAGAAGGAAATTGGCCTATAATAAATGCAGCCTATTCTAATCCAAATTCAAAACAATTCATTGCAAAGTTAAAACCGGATCTAAGCGCTTATGTTTACTCTACTGTATTTGGATCCGGCTCCAATTTACCTAATATTTCTCCTACTGCTTTTTTAGTGGACAGGTGTGAGAATGTGTATGTTTCTGGATGGGGAGGAAAGTCGAACACAGGTTATAGTAAAGGCACTACCCAGGGCATGCCTACCACTCCTGATGCTATAAAACCCAGAACGGATCAATCCGGAAGTGATTTTTATTTTTTTGTATTAAAAAAAGATGCTGCGTCACAATTATACGGTTCATTTTTCGGACAGGAAGATCCGCCAGGCGATGATAATCCTATTACGTTTGGAGATCATGTGGATGGAGGTACCAGCCGCTTTGATAAGAATGGAGTTATATATGAAGCTATGTGTGCCAATTGCTATCGCACTGTTTTTTTCCCTGGCACTCCAGGCTCGTGGGCTACATCCAATAAATCAACAGAACAAGCGAGGTGTAACCTTGGGATGTTAAAAATAGCCATGAATTTTGCGGGTGTGCAAGCTACCGTTCGCCCTTCTATTAATGGTGTTCCTAATGATACGATCGGCTGTGTACCTTTAAAGGTTGATTTTAGTGACACGTTACATAAAGGCAAATTATATTACTGGAATTTTGGAGATGGCGGAGGTGATACAACTGTATCTCCGGATATTTCGCATGTCTACCTGAAAAACGGGCTTTACCTGGTTAGATTAATTTCAATTGACAGCACTACATGCAATATTTCTGATACCGCTTACACACATATAAAAGTGGGTGATAACAAGGTGTTTCTCGATTTTATTTCAAATAAATTGCCCCCATGTACTAACCTGAGCTACAGCTTTACAAATACTTCAACTCCTACGCGGGGCTCATTTAATCCAAATATATTCACCTGGGATTTTGGTGATAATACTCCATTGGTAACGCAAAGCCAGGCACCGCCTGTTATACATACTTATGCAGGGCCCGGAACGTATCTTGTAAAGCTTTCTATTTCTGATACCACTTATTGCAATTCGCCTGCTGATACTATAAAAAAAGTAAGATTATCGCCACAAGTGCGCGCCCTGTTTGCAACGCCTGCAAATGGCTGTGCACCTTACACGGCGGCATTTACAAATAATTCTCTTGGTGGCCTCAGTTTCTTTTGGGACTTTGGCGATGGAACTACATCCAATGAAGATAACCCCACACATTTATATAATAATGTAGGGACTTATGTAGTAAAATTAAAAGCATTTGATTCTACGTCTTGTAATAAAATTGATTCCACCTCTTTTGCCATAAATGTTTTAACACCACCTTCGGCTTTATTTAGTTACAATCCTGTATTACCAAAGGAAAACACAATAACTAACTTTGTAAATCAATCATCAAACGCTACAAATTATGTGTGGGATTTTGGAGATGGTGACAGCTCAACCGAAGAAAATCCCAGCCATATTTTTTTGGCAACAGGCACTTATAATGTTTGCCTGAATGCGGCTAACAACGCTGGTTGCGTATCGAAGTACTGTGCCAATGTAAGCGCACTGATAAAGCCTTTGGTAGATGTGCCAACTGCGTTTACACCAGGTAAGTTCGGGGTGAATGGAAGAATAAAAGTAGAGGGCTTTGGCATCTCGGAAATGCACTGGGCTATTTATAACAGGTGGGGCCAAAAAGTATTTGAGGCCAACAATATGAAAAGCGCCTGGGACGGCACTTTCAATGGAAAATTACAGCCGCTGGATGTGTATGCGTACACATTGGATGTTACTTTTTCCAATGGTAAAAAATATAGAAAAACGGGTGATATCACTTTATTAAGATAAGGAGTTACATCAATGAAAAATTATTTTAAAATTTATTTACTAATAACAATCATCCTTTTTGTTATTAATAAAACCTATGCACAGGATCTTCATTTCTCACAGTTCTTTAATAATCCTTTGCTTACCAATCCGGCTAATACAGGCTTTATTCCAGATGCTGATTACAGGCTGGGAGCCTCTTACCGCAATCAATATTCAAACATCATGCAGGTGCCATATAAAACTATGAGCATTTTTGGAGACGCGCAGGTTTTTAGAAACCGGATTGAAACAGGCTGGCTTGGGCTTGGAGGCGTTTTATTATATGATGTGGCAGGTACAGGAAGCCTCACTTCTACAAAGGCGTATGCATCTGTTGCTTACCACCAGGAACTTGGCCTCAGCAGCTTGCTAACCGCCGGCTTTAATGTGGGCTGGGCTAATAAACGTATAGATCAAAGTAAACTTACATTTCCTGATCAGTTCGATGGCAAATTTTTTGATGGCAGCCAGCCTACTGCTGTTGTTCTGCAAAACAATAGTATCAGTTATTTCGATTTGCAGGTGGGCATGAACTATGCATACTTTCCTTCATCAGATGTTTATATAAATGCAGGTTATTCCATTCAGCATGTAAATCAGCCGAAAGAAACATTTTTTGAAGACGATGCGTATGACCAGATATCTATGCGTCACATTGCATTTTTAAATGGTTTATTTAAAGTAAATGATAATATAATTATTAACCCTAATATTTTTTATACCACGCAGGCACGTGCAAGTGAGTTTCAGTTAGGTATGAATGCATCTTATAATCTTTCTGAACATGGTGAAAAGCAAATAATGGCAGGATTATATTACCGCTATAATGATGCTTTTATACCCATGATAGGCCTTACTGTTAATAACATTAGCTTCACCTTCAGCTACGATGTTACTACATCTTCCTTAAAAAATTTCAATAATTCCATGGGGGCAGATGAATTTAATGTTTTGAAAAAGGGCTTCTACAACGAATTTGCCGGAGATCGCAAACAGGCGCTTTGTCCCACTTTTTAAGCTTATCATTCATTTTCATTCAATCTTATTGTTTTAAAACAATTTGTTGTGGATATAATCATTTTTAAATTATAATGTATTTTGTGAAGTGCAACAAAATGATAACTAATGAATAATAAGATTGCCATTATTGGCGGTGGAAATTTAGGTTCGGCGATTGCAGAAGGCCTGATAAAAAGTAAATTCTGCAAGCCATCAGATATTATTATCACTAAAAGAAGAATAGAGACATTACAAGATCTTCATGAAAAAGGCGTGCATACTTCCACAGATAATGCCGAAGCAGCACGCAAAAGCCAGGTGATTATTCTTGCTGTAAAGCCTTACCAGATAAGCGATGTATTGAATAGCTTCAAAAATGAATTGCATGAAAAACATATTATAGTTTCTGTGGTTACCGGTGTTTTAGTTGCTGAAATTGCGGAAATTATTTCAAAAGAAATCGCTCTTTTCAGGGCAATGCCTAATACTGCAATTGCAATACAGGAAAGCATTACATGCCTTAGCTATGCTAATGCAGCAAATGAACAGATAGATTACGTAAAAAATTTATTTTCCACACTTGGAAAGGTTGCCATGATTGATGAAAAGCTAATGGAAGCTGCGACAGTGCTGGGCGCATGTGGAACTGCCTATGCCATGCGCTACATCCGTGCAAACATACAAGGCGGTATAGAAATAGGCTTTGATGCTGCAACTGCCAGTCTTATAGCAGCGCAAACTGTAAAAGGCGCCGCTGAATTATTATTGCAAAAAGGCACACATCCTGAGCAGGAAATTGATAAAGTAACTACGCCAAAAGGATGCACCATTGCGGGTTTAAATGAAATGGAGCACCAGGGGTTTAGCTCTTCTCTTATTAAAGGTATTGCAGTAAGCTATAATAAAATTGCAAAGAGTTGAACATGCAAAAGATATGGGTATAAAAATGCCAATGTTACATTCAGATATAAAGTATATAATGTTTGAATTTTAGATCGTTAGTATGCATAAAAAAAACCCTTCGAATAGAAGGGTTTTTTTATTATAATAAACGTTATAATTATTTTTTAATAATCTTTATTATATCCACCACCGCCACCATTGCTACGGCCACCGCCGCCGCCATAACCGCCACCACCACTTTTCTTGTATCCACCTCCACCACCGTAGCCGCCGCCACTGCTTCTTCCACCACCGCCGCCATAACCGCCGCCACTGCTTCTTCCGCCACCACCACCACCATAGCCTCCACCGCCGCCACTCTTTTTATAGCTACTTCCTTCAGGACGAGGCTGAGATTCATTAACGATCAATTTGCGGCCCTGAACTTCGCTTTCATTTAAAGTAGCGATTGCAGTTTTTGCAGCATCTTCATCTTCCATCTCAACAAAGCCAAAGCCTTTGCTTCTGCCAGTGTTTTTTTCTTTTAAAATTTTAGCACTTGAGACAGTACCGTATTGAGTAAATAAATTGTTTAAATCTTCATCAGTCATTGACCAGCTGAGATTACCTACATAAATGTTCATTGTAAAAAAACTTTTTTTAATTAATAATATTTAAAATTTCGTTTAAGGTATTAGCTACAATGAACTGAAGAAACCTGGAAAGTGAACATCAGCCAAAATAAAATTGCTAAAAGCCATTAACTTAACTATAAAGGTAATTATTTCTTTTAAATAAAATAAAAGATTTTATAATTCTTTATTTTCACATAAAAGCCTTCAAGTCAGAAAGCTTACTATTCCAAATCACCATTATTCTGCCACCACTTCAAAATCAACTTCAACCTCCTGGCCTTTTCCAAAATCAATTTTAGCCTTATAGTTGCCCAATTCTTTTACTTCATCAATAATTTGAATACGGCGGCGATCAATTTCATAGCCCTTTTGTTCACGTATTGCTCTTGCGATTTGCACAGAGGTTACACTTCCAAATATCTTTCCGCTGGTGCCTGTTTTTGCACCAATCTTCAAAGGCGACTCATGTAAAACATTTATAACATTATTTAATTCAGCGAGTAGTTTTTCTTCTTTTCTCTCCTGAATTTTTTTTCTTTCCTGTAATTGCTTAAGATTAGCTGAATTGGCTTCCACAGCCAGTTTCGAAGGAATTAAAAAATTTCTTCCATAACCGCTCTTTACATTTATCAGCTCATTTGCGCCTCCTAGATTATTAACATCCTGTATTAATATTACCTGCATAATTACCTCCTTATTTTAAAAGATCAGTTACATAAGGCAATATTGCCATTTGACGCGCTTTTTTTACAGCATCGCTTACTTTGCGTTGATATTTTAATGAATTACCTGTGATGCGGCGGGGCAGTAACTTGCCTTGTTCATTTAAAAACTTTCTTAAAAAATCTGCATCTTTATAATCAATATAACGAATGCCTAATTTTTTAAAACGGCAATATTTTTTTGGCCGCTTTTCAGCCTTAATTGCCGTAAGATATTTTATTTCATTTGCTTTTGCCATTTATGCCTCCGCTTTTACAGGTACTGAAGACACGCCATTTCTTTTCTTCGCATTATACTCGACGGCGTATTTATCGAGAGCGGTAAACATGTGACGCAATACTGATTCGTCACGAAGAAGCTGTATTATAAGCTTCTCATTGAAGTCGGATGGCGCTTCGTATTCCAAAACCCAGTACAAGCCTGTAGTTTTTTTGCGGATCGGATACGCCAGTGATTTTAATCCCCAGGCATTTTCATGCACAGCTTTGCCTCCATTATCAGTAACTAATGAAGTAAATTTTTTCTGAGCAGCTTTGAACTCTTCCTCAGAAAGCACAGGGGTAAAAATCACCATCAATTCGTAATTCTGCATTTCCTTGTTTTGTGCCGATGTTATCAGCAGGTAATAAATATTTTTTTAATTCGGGTCGCAAAATTACGTTTATTTTTTTGTAAAAAAGTAAAACATATATTTTCTATTTCATGCGATATATCGGATAACTTAAATATTCCGGTTCATAAAAATTTGAATTTTTATAAATAAAATAAAGCTGCTCATCCATATTTTTGAAAACGCAGTATCCGATAGTTTTTTTGTGAAAATTTTTTCAAGTCTATACTAATATTGTTATAAAACAAATCTTATAAGCAGCACATGTCTTCATCTTACAATCTATACAATAACATGAGAAAGGGTCTGTTCATTTTTATAATAACCATATCTGCTGCCAGGTGTTACGCGCAAACTTATATAGAACCGATTGTGGGCTATCAAATTGATATAAATAAAAACTCAAAATTTCACGAGGCTGGTTTGGGTTTGCAGGCTGCCTTTAGGCTAAGGAAAAGTTATGAGCTTATAGCAAAAATCGAAAGGAGCATAGGCTTTCATGTACATGGTTCTGATCCTTCATTTACCACCAATATTTCTTTGCCATTGTATACTTCTGCGGCTAAAACTATTAAGCCGGCAGTGTGGTATATATCTGTTGACCACAGGTTCATATTGAATCCTCAAAACAAGAAAGAGCTATTTTCTATATTGCTGCATACAGGGCTTACTTTTCAAAAAATAACAGTAAGCTATCAGTATGATAAAAGCAATTATACCATTCTTAATCCTGACCAGACGCAAAAGGCAAACAGCCTGTTTATAGGCACCGGCTTTGAGTACATGCGACTTTATAAATATGACAGGTTGTTTGTGCAGCTTACCATAGATACAGCACCTGCTGCCAATAGCTTCTCGTCGTTCTCGTTTATAGCGCCGTTGGCTTTACATGTCGGGTATTCCATTGCCATTAATAAAAAAAGAAAATGAAAAATAATACCGCTATACTTATAGCAATAGGTGTATTTATATGCCTGTTTATTGGTTGCGAAAAAAATGAAACAATAGCAATACCGGATAATTCATACAAAGGACTGGCTATTTTTAGCAACACAGGCAACAATATTTTTACCTGTTATATAAATGGTGAGCCCTGGCGAACAATAAACAGAATATCAGATGGTTTTCTTGCATCGGGAACATCGGAAATCCTTATTAGTAAACAAACAGACAGCACCCAAACTATGTTGACGATTGAATGGATTGGGTTTTTTTATGATAATATGGATAGCAGTGGTTCTCTTACGCTTTATATAGCGGTACCAGCCGGTTTTTCAGGCACAGATATAAACAGTTTACAAGGCATGCGTATCAATATAGATTCCGCCAATGGATATTTTGTTTCGTCTGGTATAGGGTATAATAGTGAAAGAGGTACCGGAAGTGTTTATTTCAATAAAGCGTCTTTTAACGCTACACCTACGGGCCAATACTCAGGCAGTCTTTCGGGATTGCTGGAAGCCACCTTCTATGATCGCAAAATAACTAATGGCCGTTTCGATCACCAGCTTACAAATATGCAGGTACAATTTTAGCCACACTTTTTTAATTAAAGTTTATAAGCAATAAAAAAATGTATTGTACAGTGTAGGTGAAGGAAGTTTGTGTTAGAAGCTTATGCCTACTCCGTTCTTAAACTTTTTATTGGATTTGCCATCGCTGTTTTTATAGTTTGGATACAAATTAATAATGCCGTGATAAAACCAAGTATAAATATGGAGAACAAAAATGGGGTTGCGGTAATGTGTATCCTGTAAGCATACTCCTGCAGCCACTTATTCATAATAATGTATGCAAGCGGGCAAGCAACAATACCGGCGATAAATACTACCATAATAAATTCTTTAATAAATAAAGACATGATACCGGCAACAGACGACCCTAAAACTTTTCTTATACCTATTTCTTTAGTTCGCTTTTGTACGCTTAATGAAATAAGCCCAAGCACCCCTAATAATACAATGATTAAGGCTAACACAGTGGCAGTGTAAGATGCCTTTTTAAGTTGTACTTCTGTTTTGTATACCCTTGCCAATGTATCATCCATAAATTTATATTCAAAAAATGCACCGGGCATTAAAGCGCTCCACTTTTTTTGTAATGAATCTATGGTTGCAGTTACATTGCCGGGTTGTAATTTAAAAGATAAAAAGCGGTATTGCTGCGCAAATTGTACATTGAAAAAGATAATAGGCGCTATTTGTTGTTGCATGGAGCCAAAGTGAAAATCTTTTGTAACGCCCTTAATTGTAAATACAGTCGGATCCCCTGGAACTCTTATTTGCTGGCCTATTGCAGCCGATGCATCTTTGTAGCCAAGTGCCTTTACAGATGTATCATTCAAAATTACTTTTCCTGAATCTAACCCGTTTCCATCAAAAAAAGAACCTGCAAGCAAAGGCACCTGGTATACGCTTAAATAATTTTCATCTGATAGTAAAACCTGCGTTGCAATTGCCTGCGTGGAATCTTTGCCTAACTTGTATACAGGTGCCTGACCGCCATTATTGCCATCAGGTATTTCATAAGATAAGGTGGCGCTTTTTACGCCCCGTACATCCTGAAGTTGCCTGCGAATACTTTCCATTTTATTTACTCCTTCTTTATTCCAGTTTCTGGGCACCTGCGAAGAAATGATGTAATCTTTATTGTACCCCAGGTCTTTACTAAGAAATAAATTGATTTGCTGTGAAATAATAAAAGCGCCGATAAAAGCAATAGTTGCAATACCAAATTGTAACGCTACTAATGATTTGCGCAACAGTATGTTTTCTTTAATGGAAGAAAGCTTTCCTTTTAATGATTCTACTGCTTTTAATGACGATAAAACAAAAGCCGGGTACACACCTGCAACACAACCAATCACTATGATAAGTATTAATGGAAAAGCAATAAAATATACGGGAAACTCATTAAGGTGCGGAATGTCTGTATCCAGAATTTTACTGAATAGATTTTGGGTTGCAACATACAATAGCAAAGCAAACACAGTGGCTATACATACAAGAATGACAGATTCAATAAGAAACTGAAAGATGAGTTGTTTTTTTAAGCCTCCCAATACTTTGCGAATACCTATCTCGCGCATTCTTGCAGCAGAGCGGCTTACCGACATATTAATAAAATTAATGACAGCCATCAGCAAAATAAACAGTGCAATAAAAGATAAGGCATAAACCATCTTTTTAACCAAACCATTATTAGCATCCAGGTAATAGTTATTTAAAGAAACCAGATAGGGCGTCATGTTCGCAGCTATCTGCGGCGGTGCGTTTTGTTTTACCAGGTAAGCAATTGGTTTATCAAGTTGCTGGGGCGTAACACCCTTTTGTAGTTCAATATAACCGGCGATGTGTGAATTCGGCCAGTCCATATTTCTTCCAAAAAAACTAATGTTATTTGCGGAAATGTAGAACTGGTTATTATTATCATCATTCAAAAACGTAACAGAATTCTTTACAGGCTTTTTCAATACGCCTGTAATAATAAAATCATGCTTAGAGCCGGAAAAGTTTTCTATAGTAAGTACCTGGCCAACTACATCTGTTTTATTAAAATATTTAATGGCTTTATCTGTAGTTATAATTAATGAAAAAGGCCCGTCAAATGCGGTTTTGGTATCGCCATGTAATAAAGTAAACCCATACATATTGAACATGGTGCTATCGCATATTTGTATGTCTTCTCTGAAACTTTTTTGGCCCCTGGAAACGTTTGATGTAATGCCATCCCAGCGGTAATAATTGGCTACAAGATCAGGATAGTTTTCCTTCAAAGCTTTTGCCAGTGGCCCAAGCGTTGACATTTCATAGCCCATATTAGGCTCTTTCCATTTGCTCTGCAAAATGTATTGCCTGTCAGCATTTTTTAAGCCCGTATTTACTTTCAACTGCGTCCATACATAAGCGCAGATAAGCAATGTAAATGCAATACCCGTGGATAACCCTAAAATATTTACACCAGAAAAAAAGCGGCTTTTGATAATATTTCTCCAGCCTATTTTAAAGTAATTTTTAAACATAATTATTTTTTTTCTGTAGAGGTATCATGAACGGTCAACCAATGTACCAATCTTATATTATGTTGATTAAGAGTTTTTTGCTAAAAAAATAAAATACAATAAGTGTTCATTAACGAACATATTCAGAGCAAGAGCGAACAGTTTAGAAATTTTTACCCTGGGTTGAAAACTGTTTTTTTTAAATGTTCAATGAAAAAAATAATCCAGGTTATCCCTACTTATATACTGGAAGTTTTCAAATATATTAATTACAACAACGTTATTACAATCAATCCATACCAATTAAAATAAAGCCATCTTACCCAACGCCAGTAAATGAGAAGCAGCGTTTAAAGTCTCTGCACGGTTATCGTATTCTTGATACCATTTCAGAAACTGAATATGATGATATTACTAAAATTGCCTCTCAGATATGCAATGTTCCTGTTTCTTTAATAACTTTTATTGATAAAGACAGGCAATGGTTTAAGTCGCATCATGGTACTCCCGTAAAAGAAACTCCGCGTGATTTTGCATTTTGTAATTATACGATCCTTAACCCACATAAAGTTTTGGAAATACCTGATCTCAGGGTGATAAGAGGTTTGAAGATAATCCTCTTATTGATAATCACAATATCGTTTTTTATGCAGGCGCTCCGTTGGTTACACCGGAGGGTATTGCCTTGGGTTCTATATGTGTATTAGATAATAAAGTTAATAAGCTGAACAAAGATCAAAAGGAAGCCTTGCAATGCCTGGCCAACCAGGTAATGCTGCGACTGGAGATGCGCAAAAAAAATATGCAACTCATCATTAGCCAGAAGAAATTAAGAAAAGCAAACCAGGATCTTAAACGATTTGCACAAGTTGTATCTCATGATATGAAAACGCCGGTAGCTAATATTTCGTTTCTCGTAAAAGCCTTCCGCTTACGTTATGAAAGCGAGCTTGATGTTGACGCATTTGAACTGCTGGATTTAATGGGCAGAAGCGCTTCTGAGCTTTTATTGTTCGTAGATGCTGTTCTAGTCAGGTCTATACAAGTAAAGAAAACAGGCTCACAAAAAACAGATTGCCTTAGTGTTATTAAAAAAGTAATTGACCTGATAGCGCCTCCTGAAGATATTGTTGTAAAAATAGAAGGCGACTTTCCCAAAGTACACATGGATAAAGTAGCTCTGCAACAGGTATTTCAGAATCTTATAACCAATGCTATTAAGTATAATGATAAAGAAAAAGGAATAATAATCATTTCCAGCCAGAGTGATGGCAGTTTTCATTATTTTAATGTTGCAGATAACGGATGTGGAATAGCCAAAATAAATCTTAAAAACATTTTCAAAAACAAACGCACATTTGCAACGAAAGACCGGTACGGAAATAAAGGAACAGGCACAGGTCTTGCACGGGTAAAAAGTATTGTAGAAAGCAGCGGAGGCAAAATAATTGTAAACTCTGAGATTGAACAGGGTTCAGTGTTCCAAGTGTGTATTCCTTGTTATAATTAAGTATAAAATGATTCTTGTTCTTTGTCGGCTTAGCATGTAATTTTATATCAAGAAAACCTTCCAAATTTATAATTTACTAGTGTAAAAAAAGTTACTTCTACAATAGTTTCTTGTTTTGATGTTTTACAAAAAAAGAAATAGTTACTCAAGTGCTTTATGCTTATTAAATGGAACCATTAAAAAATATAGAAACAAAGAGATATTTGGATAATGGCTATAAAGTTGTGTAGAAAAACGGTTAAAGACGTTAATAAAAAAACGGTATGCTCCAATATATAATTTTAATCTGCACCATTCCTTTAATTATCATATTTTCCAAATCCTCTTTTAAAAAAGATAAGGTAACCGGTTATTACAACAATGCTGAAATTACAGGCATTGATAAAAGTATGCGCCCCTGCAATGCTACTGATCTTTGCAATTGCCCCGGCGGTTTTTTTATTCACATAGATGATGTTCCTGATCCGAAAGGCACATGCACATTATGTAGTTCTTTTAAAACTATGCTGCTTCCAAGTAATTTTGTATTGGAAGACGGTGCATCATTTCCTGTGAAAGTTATCATTGAATGGAAATATGATGCCTTAAGCTGCGACAGCAGCCGGATAGATATTATAAGTATGGTAAGAAGGTAAAAGATGTTCTTTATTTTTATTAATAAATTAAAAGACCTCCACAACATGCGGAGGTCTTTTAAAGTATATAGAATAATGTGTGCCTTTATTTAGCTACCACAAACCTGTTTCTTGCTACAACCTGGTTGTCTTGTTTAAGCACAACCAAATAATAACCCGAACGTAAATTGGCTGTTACCTTATAAAGTAGATAATTGTGCTGACCGGCATTTTGCACACCCATATTTTGTGTGTACAGAATTTTGCCTGTAAGGTCAACTACCTGCAACGTTGTATTTCCGTCTTTTGCAAGGTTGTACACTGCTGTGCCATTTGCGCTTCTTGATAGAGGATTGGGGATTACAGAAAGATTGTTTCCGCTTATCGCTTCTGGTGTAGTGCCCGAAACAAATAAATTATCACTGGCAGGCGCTGAGCCACCTGTTATGTTAACTGTATAATCCTGTACATCGCCATAAGTAATAGTTGCACACGGGTTGGTGCTTGCAGAGCCGTAGGACAGTTGGATACGCATACGCGTATTGCCTGTTTTTGCAGTGGCCGGCACTGTAAAAGATCCGCTGGCGGCAACTCCAGTACGTGCAGATTTTAGAGTAAGCACGGTTTCTCCAGTTCCGTTGAGCGTTCCGTCGTCATTGTAATCAATGTAAAC
The DNA here is from genome assembly GCA_965276925.1 of Hanamia sp. Taxonomy (GTDB): domain Bacteria; phylum Bacteroidota; class Bacteroidia; order Chitinophagales; family Chitinophagaceae; genus Ginsengibacter. The sequence continues at coordinate 3,253,980 of OZ255711.1, read as the reverse complement.
AGTGAAATTCTCTGCATACTTAGAACCTGTAAAGCCTGGCGTTAAGGTTATGGTATACGATGAGCCCGCTGCCAGGTTAGTAGTTGCGCTGGTATAATTACCATAGCCCCCATCGTTGGCACTTGTATGATTGATGCTGCCAAGTACCACTGTTTTAATATACTCATAAGTGGTAGTTCCTTTGGAAGCACAATAACTTACACTGCCGATTGATGTAGTAAAAGTAGAAGGGCTGCTGTAAGCGCCTGCACCGCTGCTGCATACCGCCTGAACCTGGTACTGATACGCAGCTCCGGAGGTAAGACCCGTAAGATTATATGATGCGGAAGTGAGCCCGCTTACTGTTGTGTAGCTGCCGGCAGTGCTTACTTTATATTGTAAATTATAAGACGTTGCTCCCGAAACTGTAGTCCAGCTTACGGTTGCCGAGGTAGTAGTTATTGAGGACGCTGTTAGCCCTGTTGGAGTGCCGCAACTTACGCCACCTGTTGTAGTAAAGTTTGTGGAGCCGGAGAATGACGAAGTGGAGGTTGCAGAACAAACTGTTTGTACCTGCCATTCATAAGTAGATCCGGCAGTAAGATTTGTTGCACTAAATGAATTGGTCGCGGTAGTTCCTGTGGTCCAGGTAGTGGTACCCGTAATGCGATATTGAACATTGTAACCTGTTGCGCCTGATACAGCAGTCCAGTTGAAAATGGCAGTTGTATTAGCAACATTTGATGTGGTCATACCAGTTGGAGTATTACATGGTGCTACAGACGAAGCAGGCACATGCGCTATTTGGGTTCCCCAGTTATTGCCGGTATTTGCCCATTCCTGAAAAGTCCAGAATGAACCATCTGTCGGGTCAAAAGCAGTACCTGAGAAATCGCCCCAGCGGTTGCGGCCACCGCCGAAGGTTTTATAATATCCTGCCACACCGTTTACAAATTGTACAGCACTTTCTAATGTATTAGCAGGGTCAGAAGCCAGACGCAGTGCATATTGTGCCCCGCCATAAATAGTAGAGCTCGACGTTGAATATCCAATAAGCATATCGCCATTAGTATTTACATCAAGGCTGGGGTAGTAGTACCAGATTTTTGCAGCAGGATCAGAAATACGGCCGAATTGTGTAACCGATAATGCAGATGGGTTTACCTGCCACCAGTCTACTGCGCCATTGGTAATAGTGCCTGATGAAGGAAGAAATACGCTATGTGTAAACCACAAAGATCCATTGCGATAAATACAGCTGTGGATGCGGGTATCACCGGCTTCAAGTCCTTTAGCAGCTGTTTCTCCCAATTGCGGAGCGTTTAGCAGTGCGGTTGGCTCGCCCCACGGCTGATTAACGCCTAACTGTGTGCCTGCAGAATAGGAAGGTGTAGACGTGCCGGTAACTGTTCCAATATTTACATAACCATTGCCACCTGAGTTGCCATTGTAATCAGAAACCATATACACAGTGGAAACACTAGCATCATAAGTAGAAGCAGGAGATACCAGTATATTATTAGCATCTACAAAAGTGGTGGCTGTACCAGCGCCGCCTGCATATAAAGTAGCTTTAGGCCAAACGTAAATATGGGTGCTGTTAGATCCGGATGCAGGAAAATCATTTCCTGTCATTACTATCCAGTTGCTGCTGAAGCCCAGCATGGGGTAGTCCATGAAATCTGTAGTGGATGAAGGTGTGCATTCCACTTTATAAATATACCAGGAACCTGTAGGATCGCCTGATGCAGATACTGCAAGCGCAAAATAAGATGGAGCGGCTGCCGTACCACTGCCTGCATCTATACAAATTATAAACCTGTCGTTATTAGGGTCGTAAACAATATGTGGATCATAATAGCCAGTCAGCCCGCTTGGAGAAAAAAGCGTGGTGATAGAAACAGTACTATTTAGGGCACCGGTGCTTTTGGCGTAAATATTAAATTGCTGATTGGTAGTTTCTACCACATAATTAGTGCCCACTGCACCATTTATATCAGGCGGTATAAGCGTTCCATTATCCAGTACACCCTGAAAATTCTGGCTGGCAGCAGGAGAGTTGGCTGCAACGGCTGCGGTTTTTTCGCCTGCGGCTCGTGCAGCAATTTTCTCAACCTTTATACCTGCTTTTACAGGATGTGGTTTAAAAATAAAATGATCCCTGTCTTCGCCCTGCTCTATAAAGCGTGGCTTTAAAGTTACAGGGTTGTTTTTTTCAAATTCTGACAGCTCTTTGAAATTAACAACTTTGGGCTTTTCAAATTGAAAAGACTTTCGGGTAACCTGTGCCTGCATTACTGTTGATAAGCCAAGTAAGCATACCACAAGCAAATACCCTGGTGAATGTAGAATTACACGTTTCATGAATTAATTTTTTTAATAAATAATAAATATTGGTTAACCTTTATTACAAATGCAGGAATGCAACTGTATAAATATTCAGGTGAGTGTCAGCGGTTAAAAAATCAAGGTAGGGTTTTTTTTAATAAAATACCGTAATGTATAAAAATAAATACCTTAATGTGTAAAACTACAAAAGACATGTTTGATGGGCTTGCGCAGGTACAAAATATTTTGTTTGCTTTCCGGTTGTTTTTAATAAGTTTGTTTTACATTAGTTTTTATTTGTGAGAATAACAGCATTTATATTATTATTATTAATTATAAGCAGCAGCACGCTGTATTATGGTTATTTTGATCTGATGCTGCTGCATTCAAAAGAAAAAGCAATACATGGCATTGCTGCCGCAAAACACAGCCACCGCCTTGGGTTGTTCAAAGTGCCGGCTAACCAGCAAAATAAATATACTGGTGATGAAGTAACCATCAATGGAAATTTATATGATGTGGGCCAAAGAGAAATCATCAGCGATACATTATACATCTCACTTTATCGGGATGCTGATGAGCAAGGAGTGTTATCTGTAATTACCGATTTTTTTAAAGCAGATGATGCTTCCGCAGTTGCTGCATTTCCTGACAGGCCATCTTTAAAAAATATACGCATTGTTTTTAACCCGCAGTATTATTTTGATGTGGCTTCATTTTCTTTAAAACCTTTTGGCGGCTGCTATAAAAGTTATCCTGATAATACAAGCCAGCTTTCAATACCAGCTTACGATATCATCACGCCTCCTCCCAGGTTATCTTAAATTTTATTTTGATTATGCATACATTTTATGTGTATGCTAATGATCCCATTCAATCATGATTGAACCATATTGTATGGTATATATTGATCCATAAAAAATAAGATAATGTTACAACAATTACATACACAAACGGAGTGCTTATTATATTTAGAAAAATTGCGATGGAACCATAAAGTTATTTGTCCTTATTGCTCATCAGCCAAAACCCACCCGGCTAAGAATGAGCAGGGACGCCACTTTTGCTATAGCTGTATCAAGTCTTTTTCTGTGCTGGTAGCAACCATTTTTGAAGATACGCGCCTGCCTCTTCCTCAATGGATGATGGTTATACAGCAAATGCTGAAAAGCAACCAGATCATTTCTTCTGCATCCCTGGCTGCAGGTGTAGGCACAACCGTAAAAACAGCCTGGCTTACTGCTATGAAAGTAAGATGCGCTATGATAGATACTGATTATGATGGTATACAAAGCAAAACCATTGGTATCAGGCAAAGTTTCAAGGGCATAAATGAGCTATTGCCAATGAAGCTCATTACATTATTAAAGCAGCACATTAAATATGATAAAAATAATTCCCTTGCTATCATTCGTTCATGCGAAACACAGGATAGGGAAACGGCGATATTACCTGGAATATATGCCCAACAGAATGGAACTGATGAGAAGCAAAGCTTTGGGCATATTCACGGGGCATTTGTAAAAACCAGTATACGCCCGTATGGTAAATCACCTGATGCCAAATACCTTCCTTTTTATTTGCTGGAGTATGAATATAAATTAAGAAGAAGAAACTTAAAAAAGAGCCTTTTTCCTGAATTTATGAAACACATTTTTCACGGCCATACCTTATCGTTGCTGGCTAATGATGCAGTTAAAAAACAAGATGTGCGTGCATAAAATCATATAGAAGATGACAAAATATTTAGTACACCCAAGTAAGAAAGAAGGTTCGTCTTTGCAAGAAGGTTTCGGGGATTTTTGCCGAAACTTCGTAGCAATCTCATTGATATAATTTGAGATTGCTTCGTCGCCGAAGATTTATTAGGAAGGAAAAACTTATCCGGCTCCTCGCAAAGACGAACTTATTATTAATCATAGAATGCGCTCATTTTACCTGATTCTATCTTATTATTTTTTAAATAAAAGTTCTTTAGAATGAAAATAAAAATACCCTTATTATTGATTTGTTTCGTTCTGTTTATTAATTATATCTATGCACAAAGCATGCTGTCTGGCACGGTGCGCAACGCCGGCAACAATGCCGTTATCCAGGGCGCCAGCCTACTCATTTCCGATATTAAAACAACTGCTGTTTCAGATGCTTCAGGCAACTTTATTATAAAAAATATTCCGGAAGGAAACTATACTATTACCATATCTTTTGTAGGCTATGCTACCAATATTATAAGCATACATATTAAAGGTGATACTAAAAAAGATTTTCAATTAACCAGGTCTATCACCACTTTAAATAATGTAGTGTTTACTGGTGTGTCGTCTGCAACTAATAACCTTGCCGTGCCTTTTCCGGTTACGGTGCTGGAGAAAAGAGCGTTGCTTGAAAATTCTGCTACCAATGTGATAGATGCCATTGCCAAAGAGCCCGGCGTTTCTGCAATCACTGACGGGCAAAGCATATCAAAGCCGGTTATCAGAGGCCTGGGTTACAACCGCGTGCTTACCGTTAGCGATGGTGTGCAGCAGGTAGACCAGGCGTGGTTCGATGAATTTGGCATAGAGGCAGACCCTGATGCCGTACAACGGTATGAGATATTGAAAGGTCCCGCATCTCTTTCTTATGGCTCCGATGCTATTGCCGGTGTGGTAAATCTTATTGCGGAAGACCCGCTTCCGGAAGGGCAAACAAAAGGCGATATATTATTTAACTATCAAACCAATAATGGCTTAATAAATAACATGTTTCATGTAGCCGGAACAAAACATGGCATTTCCTGGAGCGCCAGGGTGGATAATACCATGGCTCATGCGTATCAAAACCGGTATGATGGCTATGTCTTGAATTCACAGTTCAGCAATTTTAATACAGATGAAACCATCGGGCTTCATCGCAAGTGGGGTTATACGCAATTGCATTTTAGTTATTTTGAAATGAAGACCGGTATTGTGGATGGAACCAGGGATTCAGCTACGGGGCTTTTGGCACAGATCGTTTCTTATCCTGATTTAAATAATGGCGCTCCCACTTATGAAATACCCGCCTTGCAGCAATTAAAATCTTATACGCCTTTGGTGATTAACCAAAGAATACGGCATACAAAATTGGTATGGGACAATAGTTTCGCCGTAGGTGAAGGACGTATTAAAGCCATTTTTTCTTATCAAAAAAATCAGCGGCAGGAAAGAAATGATCCCACCATTCCAAATGTAGCCGACATCTTTTATTCATCCAATGCATTTACTTATGATCTGCGGTATATTTCTCCGCAGAAAGGAGGATTCAGCTTTTCTGCAGGCACCAACGGTGTTTATCAAAACTCAAAAAGCCTCGGTACTTTACTTCTTATTCCTGATTATCATTTCTTTGAAATCGGTGGTTTTGCTATTGCCAATGAAAAGCTCGGCAAGCTCAATATAAGCGGCGGTTTTCGTTATGATACCAGGAAATTTAACGGCCTTGATCATTATGTAGATTCCACTACGCAGGCGCCTGCCCTTAGCAGCGACCCTAACGCGTTCCATGAGTTTGAAGGTTTTACCACCAGCTTTAATGGTGTAGCATTCAGCCTGGGCGGCACTTATAATTTTACTAATACTTTTTATGCAAAAGCAAATATTTCACGCGGCTGGCGATCGCCTAACGTAGCCGAATGCGGTGCCAACGGCGTACATGATGGAACAGTGGTTTACGAAATAGGCGATCATACTTTACAACCGGAAACCAGCTTTGAAGAAGATGTTGCTTTAGGTATCAATTCAAAAGATGTAAGTATAGAAGCTGATGTGTTTAATAATATTATTAATGATTTTATTTATGCAAGAGGATTGCTTGTCGCAGATGGAACTGATTCTATAAACAACTCCCTGAATGCAGCAGGGCTGGGCGCCGCGCCGGTTTATAAATACATGCAGACAAAAGCGCAGCTGTATGGTGGCGAATTTATTTTCAATTTGCACCCTTCACAATTGCCCTGGCTGGAGCTAAGCTCATCTTTCAGCACGGTGTATGCACAGCTTTCTGAGGTGCCGGATTCAGTGAAGTATTTACCTTTTGTGCCACCAACCAGGATTATTGCAGATGTAAAATTTCATATCAGCAAGCTTTCTAAGTCACTTAAGAATATTTACGTAAGAGCAGGCATAAGAAATGATTTTGAGAAAAAAGAAATTTATGCGCAATATGCTATTTATAATGGCCTCAACACTGCACTTACCCCGTATGAATATGCGGCAAGCACATCAGCTACCAAAGGATATACCTTGTTCAATGCGGGTGCAGGTACAGATGTGGTATCAAAAGGGCGCACTGTCATTTCATTATATCTTATTTGCAATAATCTTTTTAACACCGGCTACATAGATTACATGAGCCGCTTTAAATACCTGCCGGTAAACTATACCTCAGGACGGGTAGGCGTTTTTAACATGGGCAGAAACCTGTCAATAAAAGCAGTGGTTCCTTTAGATTTCTAAAGCCTCAAACAAAGCAGCTATGCTAACTTCATTGCGAGGAGGAACGACGAAGCAACCTCAATGTGAGAAAGTAAAAGGGAATAAGCAATAAGGTGTAAATATTTGCCAGGCCAACAATGCATTTCAATTATCAATTGTACATTATCAATTGTACATTATCAATTGCGCATTAAAAGAAAATCTCATACTCTTTCACACATTGTTACCAAGTATTACTGTAGCTAAGATAAAGTCTTCCTTATAAAAAAAATAGTAAATCTTGGCCGAAGATTTGGAAAGATTAATCAAAAAATATTTTATGAAGAAGATAATTATAATTGCAGCGATTACCATTTCTTTTATATCATGTGATAGTAATAATAAAAATACCCATAGTACTGCATCAGACAGTACAATTCTAAATGCTTCGCCATCATCCGGGGCCGATACACTACAGCATTCGCAAGGCGCTACAGGAACCACCGGTACCGGAACCGTTTCGGATTCGGGTAATGCTTCTAATCCTGGCTCGGACACTGCCAATAAAAATAAATGATTTTGATTATATCTTTTTTAATACCACATTCATTGTTTTAATATAAATTTTATGAAACAAAAAAAATTAATATTGCTCGCTTTCCTCATAATGCTGGGTTATGTAAGTTTCTCACAAGATGATAGTGTAAGAACAAGAAACGACAAACCGGGAACTCCTTCTTCGTTGAGGAGTCCTGATAATTCGCCACAAAATGGCGATCCGTTAATCAACAGACAAAGAGCGCCTGTTGGCACCATTAATCATGGCGGTATGGAAAATAGTAAGACAACAAATACCAACCAGCAAACTTATGTAAATGGTTCTGTAAACCAGGTAAATGACAATCAAAATTTAAACAATACTCCACCTGCTAATAATGTACAAAATAATGCAGATCTTCAAAATGGCTCAAATAATTTACACAAATCAACGCCGAGTGATAGCGTGATCATCAATGGCGCTTATTACCAAAAGCCTTCTAATGTAACGAATCCTATCAAGCATGATTAGTAATGAAACTTGATTTTGAACTTTTATAAAAAACAAAAAGCCTCTTTAAATTTTAAAGAGGCTTTTTATTATTATCAGTTTTTGAAACTACAGCTTTTGCAATTTGCTGTTGAAGTTAATTTCTTCATTGGCAATGGTCATGTAGTAGATGCCCGGCCTTAAAGAAGGAAGGTTATTAATTAAAATTGAATTGTTACCATTATTAACTGTTATAGTTTTTAAATACACTAACTGGCCTGTGGTGCTTTGTAATTTCAAGGTAGCTTGTGCAGTTTTGGTTGCACTGAAAGACACGGTGAAATTGTTGCTAAAAGGATTAGGATACACCACAACCGATGTATTAATACCTATTGATAACTTCACTACAGAAGAAAAAGTGTACTTACCATCAGCATCCACTTGTTTCAGGCGATAGTAAACATCTTTACCAGTGTTAGGGGAATTGTCAATGTAAGAATAGTCTTTTGTTGTATTGCTGAAACCAGCGCTTTTCATTTTTGTAACTAAAGAGAAATTTTCACCATCAGCGCTTTTGAACAATTCAAAATGGTCGCTATTTATTTCCTGGCTTGTTTGCCAATTTAGTGTAGCAACACCATTAGCATATTTACCATTAAAAGCGCTCAAAGTAACAGGAAGTGCACCGCAAGAATTAACTATTAAGGTATACTCATTAAGGTAAGTGCAGCCCGGGCTGGAAAGTCCTTCTGCAGAGCTAGAAACTACAAGTCTGTATTTATAGCCATTCATTTGCTTTCCCACTTTATTGAAAGAAAGAGGCAATACAAAATTATCACCTGAATAAACTGCCTGCTGAACACCGAGTGAGCTGTCAGCAAAAGTAGCGCCGCCATTAGTGCTTACCTGCCATTTGTAAAATGTATTAGTATGTGTGGGATCAGTTACAGTATAGTTAACCATAAAACTGGTTCCTTCGCAAACAGAATTTGGAGCCGGGCTGCCATCAGCGCTTGAAACAACAATGTTCGATTGAAGAACGCTGAAAGAAATATCATCAAGACCAAGATCGTTACCACTTGCAACAGCTGTAGCATTTATTACCTGCAGTTCTACTGAAGTAGTGGTAGGCGATGCTGTAAACGTTCCTCCAACTTTTACCCAAGTAGGTACATCTGTGTAAGCAATAGGGCCAGATTTGCCGATGATGTAAGAACTGTCACCATCAATTACTTTAAAAGAAATATTAGGCTCAGAACCAGCGCCTGCAGCAGGGCTGCTTTTTGGTAAAATATTTAGAACCCATGAAGAAAATTCGTATTGAGTGCCAGGACAAACAGGTATATTTTTTATTTGGTAAAAAATATTGCTGTAAGTGCTGTTCGGTGCACCGTTCACGGCCATAAAGTAACCACCATCGCCTGTGTGGTCCTGGCCTCTCCAGTCGCCTTTAATACAATTACCACCGGTAGCGTCGCCGATATTTTGTATAATGGAATAAGTGAATTCAGGGCCAAGGCCGCCACTTGCCGATGTGTATTTATACCCGGAACATGGAAGCGAAGTGCCTGAAGCGGCTGAACATCCTGTAAGTGCGTTACCAATGTTTCCGGCAGGGTTGTAAGTGGCAGAGCCAGATACAGTGCAGGATGCTGCAGAAGAATTAACTGTAATAAATGGTGCGCTGAATGTGCCTTTAGCGCCTAAAAGGTTTGGGCCATTTTGAGCCTGTAACTGAAAACCGTATAATCCTAATACGGTTAAAGCGAGTGTGTAAAATTTTTTCATTCTTTTGTGATTTGAGAGTTTACAAAAAATTAGTGGAATACAAAAGATATAAGGATCGAAAAAATTTATTTCGTAGCTTATTGGGATAAGTAACAGAGGTACTTAAGCAGGAAGTTCAGATAGTATATGTGGATTGGGGGAAAACTTTTTGTCCGTTAGGGAGTGGACGAAGATTCGTGTGTGAATGCAAAATTAATCGCCGTTTTCATTTTTGCAAGTTTTTAAGAAATTTTTTTTAAAAATTTTTATTTGAAATATTAAAAATGCAAGGGAGAAGCCGGGTAAAAGATGATTGGTAGTAAAAATTAATTTTTATCTCAATGTAATTCAATATGCGCTTTGCCTCTGTAATAACGATTGTTAAGCGAATCGAGAACTATTGCAGTATCTTTTAAAGGCAGGGCAAAGGTATTCACAATCTTATACGTGGTTGAATCAGCATTAGTGTTCATGGTAACTTGCCTTCCCAGGCCCTGGAGCCTTGCAAGCCTTCTGATGGCTGCATCTTTATTATCGCTTTGAAAAACAACCACATTAAATGAAACACTATCACCTATACTTTTTTGCATAGGCTTTAAACTATCACTCTTTGTGCTGTCTGCCATTTTTTTTATTACAGCTAAAGAATCTTTTATGTGCTCAGAATTAATCACTGCAGGAGAATCGGGCACCGGTACAATCACGTCACCGGCTTCGGCGGATTCATTCGTTTTCGATCTGAAGCCGTACTGCCACGCAGCCCAGGCGCCAACGCCCAAAAGAATAATAATTCCTATAATTATAAATGGGCTCTTATTACTTTTATTATTTTTTGCATAAGCATGAAACATATCCTGCTCATAAGGCTCTGCGCCTGCATCTTCAATTCTTAGCTGAGGCGCTTCTACACGCTGAATAAGTGGGCCGGGCCTAAACTCCAGCGCTCCTGATTTTAATTTTTCAAGCGTGCCCAGGTTTTGAATGTTGAAAGGCTTACCAATATTTAAAAACTGCCGGCCAAGTGTAAGAAAAGAATCAAGATCGGCAGAAGCAAGCGGTTTAATTTTTTTTGTGTTCTGTACAATGAAATCAATAAGGTCAGCATCTTCATTCGCTTTAGGGTCATAAGTAAAAGCTATAGATTCCGCTGGAATATTGAACGGCTTGTCATTATCCGTTATCTCAGGAAATGCGCCGTCAATTTTAAATGTGCCAATTCCCTGGAGAGAAATATGTTTATTTTTCAAAAGATATAATACAAGAGCCTGCTCAATTTTCACAATAAAAATTTTAATGAAAGCAAACCTACATTTTATTACCCGAATTCCAAAAGTGCCGCTTAAGGAAGTAATCAATGCTAATAAAGAATTTTAACCAATACTTTTGCTTATGCTTACAAACGATGAAATAAGGTTTATACATTACTGGGAAAAAAACCGGGAAAAAAAGAGCCGCTTTTGGAGCCAGCTTACGGGTGGATTACCCATGGGGCTTATATTTTCACTGCCTATTTTACTTGCGGTTATTTTTCATAACTGGTATAAGAGTATGATATATATTTCAAATGCCCAGCTAATACTTATAGCCATTGTTGTTTTTTTTATTGCAATATTTTATGCCATTTTCAGGATGCGCTTTTTATGGGAGAGGAATGAACAATTATATAAAGAGTTAAAAAGCAAGCAAAGCAAAGACAATGCAGCACATTATTAGTTTTTTTACTCTTACTTGCAAACAAAAGAAAAATAGTGAAAAGAAGAATTTTTATTTGCATTCTGTTTGGCTCCATGATTATTATATCCTGTAAAAAAACTACCAACAGTGGCTGTTCTTTTTCCGGCACTGCGGTTACCGTTCCGGTCGCAGAAGCTGACTCGCTGGATACTTTAATAAAAGATTCTATTTTGCGAGATTCTAATATTGTAGCTAAAAAAAATAGTGCTGGTTTTTATTATACTATTAATAAAACCGGTACCGGCGCTGCGATCGCCAATCTTTGCCAAAGTGTAAGTGTTACTTATAAAGGAACTTTTTTTAATGGTGCAGGGTTTGATTCCACTTTAGGCCAACCGGCAAATCTTGAACTGAGACAAGTGATTCTTGGATGGCAAACGGGTGTGCCACTTATAACCACAGGCGGCGATATTACTTTATATCTTCCGCCGTCGCTTGCTTACGGGTCTACAGCAGTATTGGATAGCCAGGGTACAGTAGTTATCCCTCCAAACTCTTATCTTATCTTTCGCATTCAGTTGCTGGCTGTGCAATAAAGCATATATATTTTTATAAAAGCTAATGGCATATTAAAAGATATTTGGTTAAAAAAAGTAAGAATGCCTTTTGTGTAACTTTACAAAAATTACACGGTGAGTAACGAAGCTATTTCGGTGTTTGATATGTTTAAAATTGGCGTAGGCCCATCCAGCAGCCACACACTTGGCCCCTGGAGAGCGGCAAATATGTTTCTTCAATCTCTTAAGCAAAAAAATATTTTAGATAAGGTTTCAAATCTAAAAGTGCTGCTCTATGGCTCGCTTGCCAAAACAGGCAAAGGCCATGGAACTGATATAGCTGTGCAGCTTGGCTTATGTGGCGAAGACCCTGTAACGTTTGATGTAGGCAACATTGATGCAAAAATAGAAGATATTAAAAATATGAAAAAGCTGGTGCTTGCCGGCAGGCATGAGATAGATTTTGAACCGGATGAAGACATTGAATTTTTAATAACTGAAACATTGCCTTATCATTCCAATGCGCTTACATTTTTAGCTGCGTTGAATAATGATGAAAACATAGCAGAAACATATTATTCCATCGGTGGCGGTTTTGTAGTGAAGGAAGGTGAAGATCTTTCAGGGCAGGATACTGTTACACTTCCTTTTCCCATAAACGATGCTCACGATCTTTTACACTGGTGTATGAAAACAGGGCTTGCTATACACGAAGTAGTCCTTGAAAATGAAAATACATGGCGCACTGAAGAGGCGACACATAAAGGACTTTTGCAAATATGGGAAGTAATGAAGCAGTCCATTTTTACAGGATGCCATAGTGTGGGCACATTACCAGGCGGCTTAAATGTAAGGCGCAGGGCTGCTGAACTGAATAAAAAATTACTGGAAGGTAAAGCTTACCACGACTTTGATACATGGCTGCACGCAATAAAAGAAGGTGGTAACGATTTCAGGTACATTCTTGATTGGGTAAGCTGCTTTGCCCTCGCAGTTAATGAACAGAATGCGTCATTCGGAAGAGTGGTAACTGCGCCTACCAACGGCGCGGCCGGTGTGGTTCCTGCGGTGCTGGCTTACTATATTATTTTTTGCAATGCGTACGAAAACGATAAGATCATACAGTTTTTATTAACTGCCTCAGAGATTGGTAGCATCTTTAAAAAAGGCGCTACCATATCTGCCGCAATGGGTGGCTGCCAGGCAGAAATTGGTGTATCATCCTCTATGGCAGCAGCAGCGTTAACCGAATGCTTGGGCGGTACGCAACGCCAGGCATTAATGGCGGCAGAGATCGCTATGGAGCATCATCTCGGTATGACCTGCGACCCTATAAATGGATTGGTGCAAGTGCCCTGCATAGAAAGAAATACTATGGGAGCTATAAAGGCTATAACTGCCAGCCAGCTTGCATTGCAAAGCTCTCCCGATTATGCAAAAGTAAGTCTGGACAATGTAGTAAAAACTATGTGGGATACTGCGCTTGATATGAACAATAAATACAAAGAAACTGCCGATGGCGGCCTTGCCGTAAATGTGCCTTTGAGCCTGAGCGAGTGCTGATCAAACTCCATATTTTCGCTTTACATCCCTATCTGACTCACGTGATTTGATCGTTTCTCTTTTATCGTATATTTTTTTTCCTTTGCCTAATCCTATTTCAATTTTTGCAAAGCCATTTTCTGCAATAAATATTTTTAATGGAATAATGGTATACCCCTTTTCCTTTATTTTGTTTTCAAGTTTGCGCAATTCTTTTTTATGCAGTAACAGCTTGCGTTCCTGCAGCGGATCATGATTATGTATGTTACCAAATGTATACTCAGAAATGTGTAGGCTTCTTACAAACAATTCTCCTTTAAAAAAAGTGCAATAGCTATCGTTAAAGCTCGCTTTACCGCTTCGTAAAGATTTTATTTCTGTACCTGACAACACAATACCGGCAATATATTTTGCTTCTATCTGGTATTCAAAATATGCTTTGCGGTTGCTGATGTCCATTTAACCAATAAATAAAAAGGAGATAATGTAGCCATGATCATAACAATGATCATAAGTAAATAGTATTATTTAAACAGGGTTAAAAGTTGTGATAGTTTTTGCTTAAGCTCTTTTCGATGAACAATGAAGTCCAAAAAACCATGCTCTAATAAAAACTCGCTGCGCTGAAAGCCTTGTGGCAGATCTTTTTTTATCGTTTCTTTTATAACCCGGGGGCCCGCAAAGCCAATGAGAGCCTGCGGTTCAGCCATTATAATATCGCCAAGCATAGCAAAAGAAGCTGTGGTGCCGCCAAAAGTAGGGTCGGTGCATAAAGAGAAATACGGCACTTTTGCATCAGACATTTTCGATAGCGCTCCTGATGTTTTTGCAAGTTGCATTAAAGAGAAAGCGCTTTCCATCATGCGGGCGCCGCCGCTTTTGTTGATGATCATAAATGGAATTTTGCGCTCAATACAATAATTACAGGCACGCACAATTTTTTCGCCCATCACACTGCCAAGGCTACCGCCGATAAATTCAAAATCCATGCAGGCAATTACAATGTCCATCGCATCTGTTTTGCCATGCGCCACGGTAATAGAATCGTGAATAGATGATTTGGAATAAGTTTCCTGAAGCCGCTGTGAATAAGGTTTCATATCCACAAAGCCCAAAAAATCTTTTGACTGGATATTTGCAAAAAGCTCTTCATAGGTTTCATCATCAAAAAGAATGTCAAAATATTCTGCGCTGCCTATCCGGTGATGATAATCGCATTTAGGACATAAAAATAAATTTTCTCTTAATTCTGAAACAGTACAGGTATATCTGCAGGAAGGGCATTTTGTCCAAAGCCCATCCGGCGCTTCTTTTTTATCTTTTGTAGAAGTAGTAATTCCTTTTTTAATTCTCCTGAACCACCGCCTTTTTGTTTCTTCCGTATCTCCTTCTTCTCCCGCGAGATTCGCATCAAAATCTTCTTCCTGTTTCATAATTAAATTAAAAATTAAAAATTAAAAATGGATTACCAGCGCACACAATTTTTTACTTTTTAATTTTGTTTTTTTATCTATGCAATAGTTATGCTCTTATCAAGAAAAACATCCTGTGTTGCATTTAGCAATTCCACCCCTTCTTTAAAAGGCCGCTGAAATGCTTTTCTGCCAAGAATTAAGCCCATACCACCTGCCCGCTTATTTACCACTGCAGTAGTTACGGCTTCCTGCATATCTGAATCGCCAAGGCTTTCACCGCCGCTATTAATTAATCCTATTTTACCACTATAACAATTAAGCACCTGGTAGCGGCAAAGATCTATCGGGTTATCAGTGGTTAATTTTTCATAAACAAGCTTAGATGTTTTACCAAATTTTACTGCATTATATCCGCCGTTATTAGTGGCAATTTTTTGCTTAATAATATCTGCCTGTATGGTTACGCCAAGGTGGTTTGCCTGCCCGGTAAGGTCAGCAGAAGTATGATAATCTACATCACCTACTTTAAAAGCGTTATTGCGTGTATAGCACCAAAGTATAGTGCACATACCCAGTTCATGAGCCAGCTCAAATGCCTGGCTTACTTCCAGCAGCTGCCTTGTGCTTTCGGCGCTGCCCCAATAAATAGTGGCGCCCACTGCAACGGCTCCCATGTTATAAGCGCTCTTTACAGTGCCATACATTACCTCATCAAACTTATTGGGATAAGTTAATAATTCATTATGATTGATCTTTACAACAAAAGGAATTTTATGTGCATACCTGCGGCTTAAAATTCCGAGAACGCCAAATGTGGAAGCAACACCATTACAGCCGCTTTCTATTGCCAGCTTTACAATATTTTCAGGATCAAAATAAATAGGATTAGGAGCAAAAGATGCACCAGCACTATGTTCTACACCTTGATCAACCGGAAAAATTGAACAATAACCTGTGTTGGCAAGGCGCCCGTGAGCCATAAGCATTTGCATACTTTGCACCACACGATTGTTCCTGTTGCTTTGCACAAAAATATCATCAATATAAGTTGGAGAAGGAAGTGTAAGAGTAGATTTATCAATAATACATTTATGTGTTAATAAACTCTCTGCTTTATCGCCCAGTAATTCAATAGTGTTTTTTGAAGCCATTAATTTTTTTTTAAATTAGCTGCAAACGTACATGAAAAACATAAAAACACAATATACTTCACAGTTTGAATTTCAGTGGAACAACCGGCTCAGCACTTTTCATCCAACATGGTTTCTATGTCGCTTCTAAGATTTTTAAAATAATCAGCGGCTTTTAAAAGCCTGCTTCCATACCAGCTGAACATTTCTCCATCTGCCAGTAATATTTTTGAACAAGAAATTTTTGCCTGAATCTCTTTTATATGTTTTTCTTTAAAAGGATATGGCTCAGAAGATAGCAGAATTAGCCCGCAGCCTGCATTTGAAGCGATGGTATCTTTTAGCTCATCTAAAATAATTTCAGGATAGCGCTCCTTATTTTCATAAAAATTTTCTAACCCGCAATACTTCATCATATCATTTATAAAGGTTTTATTAGCCGCCACCATGTACGGATCTTTCCATATCACATAAGCAGCTTTTATTTTTTTTCTGTAAAAATCAATATCAGATAAGCTTTGAAATTTCAATACAATATTATTTACAAGAGATGTTGCTTCTTTATGTTTATCCGTAAGTTTTCCTATGCTTTTTATCATTTGCGTAGCGTCAGAAAGATTGTTTACCTCAGAAAGATATACATCAAAATGTGTTGATAATTCTTCAATCTGTTCTTTCGCATTTTCTTCTTTATTGGCAATGATCAGATCAGGGTTAAGACGGTGTATTAATTTAATGTTTACAGTTTTTGTTCCGCCAACTCTTGTTTTTTCCTTAAACCATTTATAGGGATGAATACAGAATTTTGTAATGCCAACGATTTCCTGTTCCAGCCCAAGATCAAACAGCAGCTCTGTTTGCGAAGGAACAAGAGATATAATTCTTCTATAAATTTTTGTATTAGAAATTTTATCTGCTTCAATAAACATTATAATATTTTTATTTATGTTCAAAATAATTTCCGGCAGTTAATTTGCAACCTTTCTTTAAAATTTTTATGGAAAAAATAATAAACCTCAGCGATTTACTAAAGTATGAAATACTTGATTTGTATTCGGCAGAAGAACAAATAATTGACGGCTTGCCAGGCATGATAGAAAAAGCAACTAAGCCTGAATTAAAAAATGCGTTAAGCAACCACCTGGCTATAACGCAGAAACACAAGGAAAGACTTGATGCAATAAAAGAAAACATTAATGTAGAAGGTATGGGCGAAAGCGGCTTTTTTTCTGATGTGTTTGGCGGCAGCAATAGTGTTACGAGCCGCGGCATTGAAGGCCTGATAAGAGAAGCTAAAAAGATCATGGATGAAAACATATCGGATGCTGCAATGGACGCTGCAATAATTGGCGCCGCTCAAAAAATAGAACATTATGAAATTGCAGGCTATGGCACAGCACGTGCGTGGGCAAATGAGCTTCAACTTTCGTCAGTGGCACAACAACTTGAAAAAACTTTAAAGGAAGAACATGATGCAAATGATGCATTGACCAACCTGGCTGTTGGTAAAATAAATGCCGATGCACAAAACGCCGTTGACACTGAGCCCAACCCTGCTGATGAAGGATATGACAGGTTAACTAATTCTATTTCTATTATGAATGCTTCTGAGTAGAAGTATTTAAATAATGATTTTTGTAAAATATTTATCTTAAGGGTAAATATTTTTCGTTTGTAGAGTAACTGTTACCTTATAAACTTTTAAAGCCAGATTTTACTTAATGTTTATGCTATTCCTTAACTATATTTTTTTACTTCCGGGGCTACTACTTTACCCATGAGTTCTATGGCATGCAAAACTTTATCATGAGGCATAGCGCCCAGGCTCATTTGTGCAAGAAAACGTGTGTGCCCGAAAAGCTCGTGTTCATACAATATTTTATCAATTACTTCCTGCGGACTGCCTACAAGTAAGGCACCGTCACGCTCACATGATGCATCAAATTGTTGCTTGTTCATGCCGCTCCAGCCGCGCTCTTTACCTATCTTACTTATAACATCAGCATAAGGCGCATAGAATGTATCACGCGCCTTTTGTGAGGTGTCGTCTACAAAAGCATGAGAGTTAATACCAAGCTGCCAACTGGCTTTTTCATGCCCCGCTTGTTCGTAAGCATTTTTATACAGATCGGTCAATGGCTTAAAGCGCGCCGGACTTCCACCGATAATAGCTAACGCCATTGGCAAGCCATATTCAGCAGCTCTTACAACAGATTGCGGCGTGCCGCCTACACCAATCCATACAGGTAATTTTTTGTTCACTGGCCTTGGGTATACGCCAAGATTATTTACGCTTTGAGTTAATTTTCCTTTCCATGTTATTCTTTCACTTTCATTAAGCTTTAAAAGCATATCTAATTTTTCTGAAAATAATTCATCATAATCATCAAGGTTATACCCGAATAATGGATAAGACTCAATGAAAGAACCGCGCCCGGCAATGATTTCAGCCCTTCCGCCTGATAAAAGATCAACTGTGGCAAATTGTTCAAACACTCTTACAGGATCATCGGAGCTAAGAACCGTAACAGCGCTCGACAGCTTAATTTTTTTAGTAACAACTGCGGCAGCACCCAAAACCACAGCAGGAGATGATACAAGGTATTCCACTCTGTGATGCTCCCCGACAGCAAAAACGTCAAGGCCAGCCTGCTCTGCAAGCGTTATTTCTTCAAGAAGATTGGTCATTCGCTGATGTGGAGAAATACTTGATCCGGTAACAGGATGTGCTGCAATATCTGCAAAAGTATAAAGGCCTATTTCCATTTTCGATTTAAAAATTATTAATCAGAACTAATATAACAACACTTCTTTATATGATAATGTTGTTCAGGTTTAAGTAAAAAACAATGATGAATTCAGAAAATCATTTGGCAGGAGTAATAATAATATTTCTGTAATCAATTGGCCCATGATCGCCCTGAATGAGCAGTGGGCCTGGCTCTGCTTCATTGCTGTTTAGGGCGCCACCGGTGATGCCGGGTATTTCCTGGTTGCAGATAACGGTTTTTCCATTTACAACAACAGTAACCATTTTTCCTGCTAAAGTAATATCGTAAAATTGCCACTGGCCGGGGCCTTTGGCAGCAAGCTCCGTTGGCGCAAGAAACCCATACACAGAACCTAATTCATTTTTTACCGGTTCTTCTCCTTCAGTATCTTCAATCTGCACTTCGTACCGTCCCCGCAAATACACGCCACTATTGCTTCCTGGAGGATAACGAAACTCAATATGAAGTTTAAAATCAGTGAAAGTTTTATCTGTGATCAGGTTAGCTCCCGAGTGTGGGCTTTTCAAAATGCCCGAATCAACTATCCATTGATTGCTTCCTACGGTATGCCAGCCATCAAGATTTTTTCCGTTGAAAAGTGAGATTGGCTTGCCCCAAACCAGCGCTGATGAAAGCTTTAAAGACGGCGCTCTTACACCAGTATAGTTATAAGTTATTCCACTGGGAAACCGCATGGTTCCTTGTATTTCATCGCCAGCCACAGTTCCATTTACAACCAAATCACTATCACTATTTTCCCACTGAGGAGGTATGGAAAAATTAAAGTGATCATCTTTAAAATAAATTATTGATATAGGCCTTGCACTTCCGCCGGTTCCTACAAATTGGCCTATCAAGGTTTTTAAGCCTGAATGAGTTACCTCCAGCCAGGAAGGCGCCGTCTTTCCATTCATGTCTATGGTAATGTCCCATCTTCCTTCAATCTCAGGCATTGCATCAGTCGTTTTATTTTGGAACTTTTTATTAATAAAAGATAAAGCAGAACAACAGAATACAAATGCAATAAAATGGATAAAGTTTTTTTTCATTGTAAGAAATATAATCTGCCAATATAGTTATTATAAATGACCGGCTTTTTATAAGCTACTATTTCTTCAGGGCTTTTTTTAAACTATCGTATCTGCGTCAGTTGCAGGCCTGGCTTCAGTTTCACCAGCAGATTTTGATGCAAAGAAATCTTCAAAATGCTTTTCAGCGCCGGGAAAATGCTCTTTGAAAATGTCAGCAGCTTTGGTTTTAAGATCACTAAAATAATTACTGGCAGTATCAGCCGCCCCTTCTGCTTCATCTTTTAGCTTATGAAATTTATCCTTCAACGAATCTGCTATCTTTTGTTTTTCTTCCTCCGTCATTTGACTATACTTATATGCTCCAAATGCAGCAGCTGCGCCTAATAAAATGGTGGCAAGATGTTTATTACTTACGCTCATAATTCTTAATTTTTAAGGGTATAAAATAATTCAAAAAGTACATCAATAAATCTGCCATATATATAAGTAATTTTCTGCTGCGCAATAAGCATCTATTATTAAAAGTTGCATTTCATCTTCAATGTAAATAAGCATTTGTAAAGAAGTGAATTTTTAAATGCATTAATCGTTTGCAGCATAACTGTTACCCTACAATTGTTTACATAAAACACTACATTTTTCTTGAAATAAATTACAGGACATCAGCAGTTACATTTTTATTGCTCAATAATTTTTCCATTTAAAAAAAAATATATTAAGACGAATACAAATAAGTTACTTTCTCAATAAAATTTTTAAAAAAAGTATTACCTGGCACAATTAAAGAAACTTTCTTGCGTTTATATATTGTGTTATAGTTTAAGTTAAGTTTTACAGCCACTCTGAAAAGGGTGGTTTTTTTATTTAAACAAAAAAAGGAGATGCGCTCAACATCTCCTTTACTTGAAAAACAAACTAACTTACATTTTCGCCTTAATAGCCTGTATAGCATCCAGGTGTTTTTGCAAAGTAGGTAATGTGCTTACAATAAAATTCTTAACATCATTATCTGCAACTTTACCCTGTGCATCTTTAAATTCTTTTATATCATCTTTATGGTCGTCTACCATCATTTTTACATAAGCCTTATCAAAATCTTTACCTGTTTTTTTGCTTAAATCATCAATTTCTTTTTGCTGATCGCTGGTTACTGCAGCCGGTAAGGTTATGTTTTTGCCTTTGGCAATGCTCATAAAATTATTATTAGCCAATGTATGGTCATCCACCATCATTTTACCAAAATCCTTTACTTGCTGGCTGCTTGCTTTATCTTGTGCCAGCTTGCCCAGTTCCACTTCCAGCATACCGCCGGTTGCTGCTTTATTTGCAAAGTCCATCGTCGCATTATCAACAGGCGTTGCGGGAGTTTTGCTCATGTTAGCAGAATCATTCTGCATCTTATTTGTGGAAGCATCCGTTTTGTTCATAGAAGTATCAGCGTTTGAAGCTGTGCCGGAAGCAGAAGAAGAATTTGTTGAAGAAGAATCTGAAGATGTTGTAGATGATGAGTTACCGTTTCCGTTACATGACGAGAAGATATATGTTCCCGATAAAAATAATGTTGCAATCAATAGCTTTTTCATTGTATAAAAATTATGGTTTAAGATTTTTCACAAACATAACAAACTTTGTTCCATGATGGTAAACAGCCGTTATCAGTTTTTAAAAGAATATTATATATTCAATCTGTTGATATTTTTCAACTAAATGAGATTCAATATTAAAACAAACTTCCTTATGTGAGTTATTTGGCATCTCAATTGTCTTGATAATAAAATGAAATACAAAATAATCTTAATCTTAATTATCTCTTTCAAAACATCGCTTATCTTTTGCCAGGTGGTTGTAAAGCATGATAGCGTTCAGGTTGCGCAAAGCAAAGATGCTACCGATTCTGCTGCAATAATAAAAGATAATAATAAAGCACACGCAGTGCTCAACACAAATACAGGAACTGCTACACCTGAAACCACTTCCGGCACCATGAATTCCACAGTAAATCCTAATTCGCAGGTTATTATTCCATTTGGACATAAGAAGAAAAAAAACACCGCTGCTTCTAATGTTTCAGATGGCTCGAAAAATCAATAGCGTTTATTTATATCTTCTTAAATTAAACCTACAACGCACCATTCATATTTCTCACCGCATCAGCGCTTTTATTAAATGCGGCCTGCTCTTCTTCATTCAGTTTAAAATCAATAACCTTTTCCCACCCATTTTTACCAATAACCACGGGCACTCCAATGCAAATATCTTTTTGGCCATATTCGCCATCCACCATTACACAACAGGGTATCAATTTTTTTTCATCACGAATAATTGCTTCGGTTAAATAAGCTCCTGCAGCGCCCGGAGCATACCATGCGCTCGTGCCCAGCAAATCTGTAAGGGTAGCGCCGCCAACCATTGTATCAGCAGCTACTTTTTTTAATGTTGCTTCATCCAACAAATTGGAAACTGGTGTTCCGTTATAAGTTGCAAGTCTTGTTAAAGGAATCATGGTTGTATCGCCATGGCCGCCAATTACAACAGCCTGCAGATCCTGCATAGAACAGCCAAGCGCCACTGATAAATAATATTTAAACCTGCTGCTGTCAAGTGCGCCGCCCATACCGATCACACGATTTTTTGGAAGCCCGCTTGACTTCAGGGTTAAGTAAGTCATGGTATCCATTGGGTTGCTGATCACAATTATAATTGCATCAGGCGATTGCTCTAAAATATTTTGTGTAACGCCTTTTACAATACCAGCGTTAATGCCTATCAGTTCTTCACGCGTCATCCCTGGTTTGCGCGGAATACCAGATGTAATGATCACAACTTTGCTGCCTGCTGTTTTTTTATAATCATTGGTGCTGCCAAATATTTTAGTATCGCTGCCAAGTAAGGCTGCGCTTTGCAAAAAATCTATTGACTTACCTTCTGAAATGCCTTCTTTAATATCGAGCAAAACCAGTTCTTCACAAAGCTCTTTCCTGGCAATGTTATCAGCACAGGTGGCGCCCACAGCGCCTGCGCCTACTACGGTTACTTTCATTATATATTAATTTATGATTGGGGAAATTATTTGCTGTCAAAGGTAATTTTTAATTGATAACCCTTCATTATAATTGGTCAAATATGAAATTTATTATTAATTGTTTTTGTGTGTTCTTTAACGCCTCTATTTAATTCTTTAGGTTAATTTAAAGGTCTGTTCCCAAAAGCATTTCGTGAAAAAGTACAACACATTAATTATAATGCTTTGTTTTTTTTGTATAAAAACATCAGCGGGTATTTTGCTCTCTGCAAAAACTTTGTCCAATAATGAAGGCGTAATGCTGCAATGGAATATGCTGGATTATGCCGGCAATACGGGCTACACCTTATTCAGAAGTGAAGATGGGATTGTATGGCTGCCAGCCGCTGCCAATCATATTTACAGAAGTTATACATCATCAACTTTACTTGCTTATAGTGATAAATTTAAAGGAGAAAAAAAGCTTTTCTATAAAGTAAAAGTGTATGATGAAAATGAAAATATTATTGCTATATCCAATACAGAAGAAGTTGCTAATCCTGAAAATACTTATACTTCGCATAAATCATCTTCAGTTTTATCTGATGAAGCGAAGCCCTTACCAAACAACAGCTACAACCATCCATGGCAAATTTATCCAAACCCTGTGGGCGATTTGCTACACTTATATTACAAAGGCTCAAAAGATATTAAAGGAGTAATAAATGCAGTTATAATTGATGCATCCGGAAAGGCTGTTGTAAAATTTCGTGCAGCATCTAACAATAAATATTTATCTATTGATGTAAGCCATCTTCATGCAGGCTTTTATTTTATACACATTAACGTTTCTGAAGAAGTGCAGATGAATGAAAAGTTTATTAAGCAATAGCCTACAGCGCTTCTGCGATAGTATCAATTTTTACACTTCCTTCAAAATTCTTTTTTAAGTTTCCTTTTTTATCATATACAAAAATGGATGGAAGATTTCTAACCTTAAAAAATACCGGGAAGAAAAATTTAGTATCACGGGCCATAGTTATTTGCGGGTAATTTGCAATCTTATAATTTTTGTAAAAAGCCATCATTTCATTGTAAGGCAAATAAGTTATCATTACTATTTGTGTGTTCTTCAGTTTATTAATATTTGCAAGAAGCGCTTCTGTTTCATGCTGGCAATGCTCACAATCAGGGCTGAAGATCATAAATATTGTTTCTTTCTTTTTTAGATCTTCCTTTGTAAATGCAGTGCTGTCGGGCGCTTTGAACACTGTGAAAGATGGAATGGTTGGAAATCTTTTATAAACCGCAGTTGTAGTATCATCCTGGCAAAAGCCAAAAAAAGAAATAACAATAAACAGTGCTGAGAAGAATATTTTTTTCAAGAGAATAATTTTTATAAAGATAAATGTAATTAGTGAATCTGCTAATCTGCTAATGTGCTGATTTGCTAATTGTAAATTAAACTTTATCAAATCACTTTCATGTTTATATTTATCAGCACATTATCGCATCAGCTAATCAGCACATTAAGTCGTTCTCACATTGAGCCATTTTATCTACCTTCACCGACTTAAAAAAATTTTATGGCAACTACGTCGGATATGCGTACAGGACTTATCTTAAAAATAGATGGCAACTTGTATTCGGTAATTGAATTTGGACAAAATAAAACAGCCCGTGCTGCAGCAAAAGTTTGGGCAAAGCTTAAAGGGGTTGATAATAACAGAACTATTGAGCAAACATGGAACAGCGGTGAAACTATTTTTCCGGTAAGAGTTGAAAAAAAACCTTACCAGTTTTTATATAAAGATGATACAGGTTTTACATTTATGGATACAACTACTTATGAGCAAATATCTGTACCACCTGAAATGGTTGATGCGCCTCAGTTTTTGAAAGACGGGCAGGAAGTTTCTGTATTGATAAATGGAGAAACAGATCAGCCAATGGGCGTTGAGCTTCCGGATAAAATTATTGTATTAGTTACTTACAGCGAGCCTGGCCTGAGAGGTGATACGGCTACGCGTACGTTGAAACCGGCAACCGTGGAAACTGGCGCCACTGTTAATGTTCCATTGTTTGTGAATGAAGGCGAACTGATAAGAGTGAATACGAAGACAGGCGAATATGTGGAAAGAGTGAAGGAATGATTTTTCAATGTGAAAATTTGAAAATTGCTCAATTAAAAGATTACGGAGTTTCGTAAATTTTCACATTTGAAAATTTGCTGATTTTCACATTTTGAATTCCCCTATCTTAGCCACCCATTTTCAATAAATAAATAATTTATTTTATGGATATAAAGCAAATACAGGAGTTGGTAAAGCTTGTTAATAAAAGCAATATCGGTGAATTAAAAATTGAAAAAGAAGATTTTAAAATTACCATTAAACAGAAAAGTGAATCCCCGCAAACCTTTGTAAGCCCTGTCCCACAGCCTTTACCGGTGCAACAAAGCTTACAGCAGTCAGCGCCTGCTGCTGCGTCAAAACCTGCAGAAAAAGAAACGGAAATTTCATCGGCCAAAACAGAGAATTTTTTAATAATAAAAAGCCCAATGATAGGAACTTTCTACCGGCAGGCTGGTCCTGATAAACCTTTGTTTGTAAATGTGGGTGATGAAATAGAAGAAGGCCAAACTGTTTGCATCATTGAAGCCATGAAGCTTTTTAACGAAATTGAAAGCGAATTTGCCGGCCGCATTGTAAAAGTTTTGGTTGAAGACGCATCTCCTGTTGAGTTTGACCAGCCTTTGTTTGCAGTGGAAGCGGTGTAGAATGTGCTAATGTGATAATGTGCTAATGTGATAATGTGATAATAAGTTTTTTAATAAATTATCAATAGAATTTTAATGAAGAAAGAATTAATTGAATGCAATCCAATTCTAAAATTGACATTCGATTTCTCTTTATTAATAATTAATTATTGCGATATTTTAAATATAGAAAAAAAGTTTATTATAAGTAACCAGTTACTTAAATCAGGAACTTCGATAGGCGCAAATGCAATGGAAGCACAAAACGCAGAAAGCAAAGCTGATTTCATTCATAAAATAAAGATCGCTGCAAAGGAAGCTGATGAAACTCAGTATTGGCTGTTGCTTTGTAATTATTCCAAAAGTTTACCGGAATGTGATTCATTAATTTTGAAGCTCGAAGAAATTCAAAAAGTTCTTAATAAAATATTAGCAAGCTCAAAACAAACTAAGCCACAAATTGCTTAATATTCATTATATTTTATTAAATAAAAATCTTCCTCAATTATCAGATTAGCACATTAGCTAATTATCACATTATAACGATGTTTAAAAAAATACTTATTGCCAACAGAGGCGAGATAGCTTTAAGAGTCATTCGTACTTGCAAGGAAATGGGCATTAAAACCGTTGCGGTTTATTCTACAGCAGATAAAGATAGCCTGCATGTAAAGTTTGCTGATGAGGCAGTTTGCATCGGCAGGCCAGCCAGTGCCGATAGCTATCTGAACATGCACCACATAATGGCGGCCGTTGAAATTACTAACGCTGATGCGGTGCACCCCGGTTATGGTTTTCTTTCAGAAAACTCAAAGTTTGCCCAGATATGTACAGATCATGGAATAAAATTTATTGGCCCTACGCCAGCTATGATCAATAGCATGGGCGACAAGATTACTGCTAAAGAAACGATCATAAAAGCCGGCGTGCCTGTGGTTCCCGGCGGCGAAGGTTTGCTAAGAGATGTAGATCATGCAAAAGGGCTGGCTGTAGAAGTTGGTTATCCTGTGATCTTAAAAGCTACTGCAGGTGGCGGTGGCAAAGGAATGCGCGTGGTGTGGGAAGAAAGTGAAATAGAAAAAGCATTTGATACAGCAAAAGCTGAAGCTGCAGCATCATTTAAAAATGATGGCATTTATATGGAAAAATTTGTAGAAGAGCCGCGACATATAGAGATACAAATTGCAGGCGATCAGTTTGGAAATGTGTGCCATTTAAGCGAGCGCGATTGCTCCATTCAAAGACGACATCAAAAGCTGGTTGAAGAATCTCCATCGCCATTTATGACGCCGGAGCTAAGAGAAAAAATGGGTGAAGCTGCTATAAAAGCTGCCTCTGCTATAAACTATGAAAGTGTTGGTACCATTGAGTTCCTGGTGGATAAGCACCGTAATTTTTACTTTATGGAAATGAACACAAGAATCCAGGTGGAGCACTGCGTAACCGAGGAAGTAATAAATTATGACCTTATAAAAGAACAGATAAAAATTGCCTGCGGCGAAAAAATTTCAGGAAGAAATTATTACCCTCAAATGCACGCCATTGAATGCCGCATAAATGCTGAAGATCCTTACAATGATTTTCGCCCGTCACCCGGACGTGTAACTGTGCTGCATACTCCCGGCGGCCACGGTGTACGTGTGGATAGTCATGTGTATGCAGGTTATGTGATTCCACCATATTACGACAGCATGATAGGAAAATTAATTGCAGTAGCGCAAACTCGCGATGAAGCAATAAATACTATGAGCCGCGCTTTGAGTGAATATGTTATTGAAGGAATAAAAACAACTATTCCTTTTCATAAAAAGCTTATGAAGAATGAAGACTTCAGAAGCGGAAATTTTACTACAAAGTTTTTGGATAATTTTAAAATGTCGTAATAAGCAGTGATGCTTTTGAAAAGGTTGATTCAATCTTTTAATCATCATCTTTTTTTAAAACATTTAGTTTCACAAATGCAGCTCTTTTTGGTGAAGGCACCATTGCATTAAAACCTTTTACGCCTTTCCATATTACTTCTGTAAATTCACGATCCGGCACTCTGTCTTCTTTGGTAAAATCAAAGGTTTCACTTTTACGCTGCCATGCACTAAGTGCAGTATTTTTTTCATTAATATTCCATTGCAGTGGCTTTGCATTAAACACTGTAAGATCGGGCACGGCCTGAAAGCTGCGCCACATAGGCGTTGCGGAAGCATCATACTGGCTAAGCGGTGGTATGCCAAGTATTAGCTCAATTGTTCGTAATACAGATGTGGTGGAATACATTGTATGATCCACAAAATGCCGCTTTACATATCCGCCGGCAATGTACGCAGGGCTTCGATGTGCATCCACATGGTCGGGGCCATCCTGTGCATCATCTTCCAGCACAAATACCACACTTTCTTTCCACACAGGGCTTTTACTTAAATAGTCTACGAACATGCCAACCGCAAGATCATTATCTGCGCAATGTGCACGCGGGGTTGGCCTCCCTTTTTTAAGCCCTTCCGTATGGTCGTTAATGATACGCAAAGTATTAAGCTGTGGTAAAGCTTTGGCAGCAACAAGAGAATCAAAATCTCTTTTCCATTGGCCTACTCTTGTTGTATCTCTTACCGTTTGATCCCAGCTTGTATAATAAGTACAATAATGATTTTTAAGTATGGGCAAATTAGGTTTGTAATCATCTGCAAACTCGCCATAAGTTCTATAGCTCACGCCTGCCCTTGCACAATGATCCCATATAAAGCCGCCTTTGTTATTAGCAATAGCGCGGTTACCCTCTGCATCATATTCTCCACCGCGGCCGCCATAACTGGTTGGCCATGTTTTTTCAAGGTAATCATCTGCATAAGCGCCCATGCTCCAATTGTGGCCGTCTGCGCTCACTTCAGCATCTACATAAAAGTTATCAAGCAAAACAAATTCTCTTGCAAGCGCATGAAGATTTGGCGTTACCTTTTCACCAAATAAACATAAGCTGGTATCGCCATTACCTTCAGGCATATCGCCCAGCACCTGGTCGTATGTTCTGTTTTCTTTTATTATGTAAAAAACATGTTTTATGGGTGATGCGTCACCAATTTTTACCGGAACAGGATTACCCGCTTCTCCGGTAGCAACTAATTCTTTGGCTTTGTTGTAGCGTGTATTTTTATAAACTGCCTGGGAATAAACTGATAGTTGTTTTACATCAGGCTCTTTAATAATGCTCAGCGTTCCCTTGAACAATCCACCGATGTATTGCACTGTACGGGCGGTATCTCCTTTGTGGTAAGCAATCTTTTCACTACGGTTCATAGGATTTGGGCCAAAAGGATTGGCCATAGAACTAAAGCCTTTTCCATTAGTAACAAATATTTTTTTACCAATAACTCTTACACAAGTTGGGTACCACCCGCAAGGGATAAAACCTTTACTGCTGCTGTTTCCGGGCTTCGACACATTAAAAACTGCGAGGCAATTATTATCTGCGTTGGCAATGTATAAAGTTTTTTCATCTGCGCTCAGGCAAACACTGTTGGTGGTGGATCCCATCACGGAGTTAGGATACAAGGCGGCATTCAATGTTTCAAGAACTTTTCTTTTTTGCAGGTCAACAACAGAAACACTGTTATCATTTGCGTTGCACACAAAAAGCCATTTACCATTTTTAGAAAGGCATATATCATTAGGGTTATCACCTACAGAAATGGCGGAGATCATTTTATTTTGCGCAGTGCTGTACACATGTATTTTGTCACAACCCCAGCAACTGATATATAATTCCTTTTTTGATGGAGAAAGCTGGCACGTATAAGCCTCACCGCCAAGCGGCAGTTGCTGCTTTATTTTTTTAGTTATTAAATCAATAACATATAATGAATTATTTTCTTTGGTAACGACATACATGGTATGGGCCTTATCATCTATATCTATACCTGTCGGCGAAATTTTTACCGGCCACGCTTTTCCAAGTACAATACTATCTTTTAATAAAAGCTTTCCACTAATGATTGCGTATTTTAAAATACGATTATCATTGCCGCCGCTTGCATATAAGTATTTTTCATCGGCACTAAACTTAAGGCCCAGCCACGATTTAGCAATTTCTATATTATCAGTTATCTTTTCTTTTTTTACATCTATCAGCTGAATGGTTTGCGTGCTTTGTCCGTTGTTGGTTATTGCCATCAGGTGCTGTGAAGGTGAAATAGCAATGTTCAAAGGCAAATCTCCTAACGTCAGGCTCTTACCAACTGGCGTTAACTTCCATCCGTTGGGAAGTTGTATTTGTTTGGCTTCAAGGTCTTTTAATGTTTGGGCAATAGCCGGGTTCAGGCTGCATATAAATGCAAAAGCAAATATTATATTTTTCATACTTTATATAATTCCAGATGTTATAAAAGTACAATGGTTTGCTTAAAAGTTTTTAGAGATAAAGTTTTAATAACATACCAATATCTAATAATCATTTTTATTAAATATTCTGTTTAAAAAACATGGCTGGAACAAGTTTTATTTTAATTATAAAATGACTATCTGAATGTGATTAAGAGATTATTTTCTGAACCAGTGCTTTACTTTATGTAGAAATTATTCTTCTCTTTCCTATTATGCTAAATGAAAATTTATTTGGTATTAAATTTTCACTTAGTTATAAAAATGATTTATGGAATTAAACAATTTTGAGCAGCTTTCCAAAGTGGAAAAGATAAATTATCTTTCGGAGCAAATACCAATTGGTCAAAGTAAAGACACATTCAACTATATTGTTTTATATGAAATAGATAATTTTTATGCTGAGGTTCGCTACAACAAATCAGATTTTAACACTGTGAAAATTCTCCTGTTTACTTCCTTAAATTCATTAAATAAAGAGAATTATGCTTTTTACGATAATTAAAAGAGCAATATCTTTCAACAT
The DNA here is from genome assembly GCA_965276925.1 of Hanamia sp. Taxonomy (GTDB): domain Bacteria; phylum Bacteroidota; class Bacteroidia; order Chitinophagales; family Chitinophagaceae; genus Ginsengibacter. The sequence continues at coordinate 3,223,673 of OZ255711.1, read as the reverse complement.
CATTTATCTATTCTCTTTTTATCTAAACCGGCCATGTTAGCGGTCATACCGTCAAACATAGCAGCCCATAAATATCCGAAGAAGGAATCGGTGGGATGGCGCTTTATATTAATGGGGCCTTTTTTAAATTTCCCGTTTTTCTTTGGGTTGTCATCGGCAACAAATGCGTTGGATACCCACGAAATAAAACCTATCTTTTTATACGCATCATTTTTCTTTTTAAGCAAAGCTATCTTCATGTTTTTATAATAAAAATCAATATTACCTGTTGCCGAGATTTCGTTACCACTTATTGCGGTGATCATTTTTTGTATGTCGAGCGATTGAATTTCCGTCATAGCCAGCGCCCTGGTGAGAGGGTTAAGCACCGTTCCGTTCATTGGCTGGAGCACACTATACAAAGTGAAGGCGCCATTTTTATCTGTAAGATCAAACTTTAATGTTGACGTGATCATTCCTGCATTCATCACCCTGCCGCTGGTAATGGCAGTGGTAAAATGGTTGGCTGTTTTAGCAACAGGGTTATTGGTAATATTCTCGATCCGGCTTTCCATATTACTTAATTGAAACAGGGCAGTGTCGCCTGATGTTTTAGCTTTCATCTCATACTTCAATTCACCGTTATGCATCAGCATCGTATCAATAGTTATATCAACAGCAAGCTTTTGCAACAGCTCTTGTGGGAAGCCGTGCTTTCTTACCGGTGGTTTTCTTTTCCTTAATTTATAATCAGTATAAATTTCGGTGAAAGAACTTCCCACCATCATTTTCCTTATTTTTATTTGTTGCTGATGAAGCAACCTGTTGATGTCTACACCCTGCAGCAGTAAATTATTATAAACAAAATAAAAACGGTCGTTTGCTTTAGATACCTTTTTGAAGAAGCTTGCTTTATCATAAGCCGGCTGTATCACAGCCTTTGCTATAGTAGCAGTGCCGGTTCCAGGTTCCAGCCTGATGTTGCTCATAGTAATATCATATAAATTATCTGCTGTTTTTAAATGATAGCGCTCCACCTCAATAACACTGTGTTGTTTGGAAGAATCATTTTCTTTCACCAGGCTTACGTTCATACCATCCATATCAACATTAATGTTTTTTACTGAAGTAGTTTTAGTAAAAGCAGGGGTATGATAAGCTATAGCAATATTAAGATGCTTCATCTCCATGTGTTTCACTACAGATATTTGCAGAAGTTTTTTAATGGCAGCGACAAGAAGAGAAGGCGATGAATTATGTATGGTATCATTATAAGGCTGGGGGATATAAGTAACATAAACAGAAGGACTTTGTACGAGCACATTATTTATTACCAATTGCCTTCCGTTATTAGTTTTTACAAAAGCAAAATGATCAATTACCATGCTGTCTGCCTGCATATTCATCATAATATTAGGCGCCTTGTGCCGGGCAACCAGCTTTTGATAAACATTTGAATCTGCAATTAGCCTTACATCTTTAATAAGTCCTCTGCCGGAATCAACGTTCAGGATAAAGCTACTGAACTGCAACTGGTATAAGCTGTCACTTGCCGCAACGATCATTCGTTTCAGTTCATCTTGTACCATGGTTTTCACCGCAGTTTGCTGAGGCTTTGCAATATCTTTTTTTACATGGGTGCAGCCAACCCTTAATGCTATGGCAAGAATTGTCAGTATCGCAATTACGATCATCCATCTTATTTTATTTTTTCTTATCACAACAGGCTTTAGCTGTTAATATGAACAACTATGCCATTTACTTTATCTATCAAATAAAGCTATTATTCAGTAGTGTCGCAACACATTTTTCTCAATTACTACCCATAAGAAAATGAGCGTACTTGAGGCAACATTTTCTGTTAATGCCTGTGGGTTAATGTGAAATATGTTACACATAAAAGTTGGGATATAAAGACGTCAATGGAAACGTATAGCTGAAGAATTTGTATCTTCCTAAACAACTGTACACTTAATAAATTATCCTTTCTCATAAGTGAACTGGCGTATCCACACACGCTCATTCTTCTGAGTGAGATATGGCCCAGGAAAAAGGTAAATTGTGCCAATCCTTTAATTAAGTTTTTAGGATGAGTAAAGTATTAAACCTTATCTTTATTTAGCTATAAGGCGCATTTTTTTGACCAATTCCCCTCTGTGAGTTCACCTAAGTTTTTCGAAAATAATAAGCACCGGCTTGATGCTTTAAGGTCTTATAACATTCTTGATACTATAGAAGAAAAAGATTATGACGAGCTCACTTCGCTCGCAGCCACTATTTGCGGCGTACCATTCGCCCTTATAAGCCTGATAGATGAAAATCGTCAATGGTTCAAATCACACATAGGAACCACGATTACAGAAACACCGCTTGAATTATCTTTTTGCGTAAAAGCGATTGTTAAAGATAATGATATCACTGTTATAGAAGATACGCATACAGATCATCGTGTGAAAGATAACCCGTTAGTAACAGGTGATCCGTTCATTTCATTTTATGCAGGTGTACCTCTTATTAATGAAGATGGCTATGGATTGGGAACCTTATGTATTCTTGACCCCAAGCCCAAATCTCTTTCGGATGAACAAAAAGCGGCTTTAAAAATAATTGCCCGCCAGGTAATGGATAAGCTGGAGCTAAAGCGAAAGATGATAGAGCTGGAAAAACAGAATAAGTTATTGCAGCAATCGGAAAAAAAGATTAAAGAGTTACATAAAGACCAGTCAATTTCAAGAAAAGCTGAAAAGCAATTCAATACTGAACTTGCTAATATTAATGAAGAATTAAAATTATTAAATGATAAACAGGCTTCTACCAATAAAGAATTGCTGCTGAAAAATAATGAGCTTGAAAGCTTACAGAAAACATTAAAGAAAGCGTTAACCGGCATCTCCGAAAGTGAGGAGCGCTTTCGCACTATGGCACAAGGCACTAATATTTTAATAGCCGTAGCTGATGAAAGCAGCAATGCTATTTACTTCAATAAAGCCTGGACAGATGTTACAGGCCGCTCTATGCAGGATCTACTTGCTTTCGGCTGGGTTGATCTCATTCATAATGACGATAAAGAAAGATTTTTAAATATTTATCTCAATGCGTTTAAAGACAGAGTGCCATTTACAGGCGAGTTCAGGTTGCTGAATAAGAACTCTACTTATGAATGGTTTCTCGCTACAGGGCCACCGCGGTTTAATGCCGATGGCACTTTTGCAGGCTATATAAGTTCCTGCATCAACATTACTGAGAAAAAAAAAGATGAACAGCGCAAAAATGACTTTATAAGTATCGTAAGTCATGAGCTCAAAACACCTTTAACTTCTTTAAAAGCCAACATCCAGATACTGCAAATAAATACCAATAATAATTACGATAAGTTTTTACAGGAAGGGCTGGAGAGAGCAGACAGGCAGATAAATAAAATGAATGCTTTAATAAACGGATTTCTCAACGTTGCACGTCTCGAATCGGGAAAAATACATATTGACAGGCAACGCTTTGATATGGCTCATTTGATGGCAGAAATAGAAGCAGAAATTAAAGCTACCATTAACAGCCACACCATCATATTTGCTCCGCTGGAAGAAACTTTTGTAAATGCAGATAAGGATAAAATAGGGCAGGTTATTAATAATTTCATCAGCAATGCTGTAAAATACTCACCATCCGGCAGCGCCATAAATATTGCCTGCATTACCATAAACAAACTGGCAACAGTAAGTGTAAAAGATTGTGGAATAGGTATTCAGCCGGAAGATGCCGCCAAGATTTTTGAGCGTTTTTACCGGGTTGACAGCAATCAAACCAAAACAATTTCGGGCTTCGGTATTGGTTTATATTTAAGCGCCGAAATTATTCACCGCCACCAGGGCCAGGTATGGGTAGAAAGTGAGCCGGGAAAAGGATCTGTTTTTTATTTTAATATACCAACAATTGACTGAATATTTTATTTTAGCGTTAACTGCGCTGGCATTGCATAATACCAATGATTTGTTCCGCTTGAGCGTATATTTTGTTAACCCTATAACAAACTAATTGCTGCCCAATATTCGTTGCTTCATGGGTTTTCAGTTTTGCCTAAAAATAGTTTTAATGATTTAAAAAATCTGTTATAAGCGGAAATAGTTTACCAGGTTCTTCCACCTGGGGATTATGCCCTGAATGCTCAAACATTACAAACTTTGCCTGCGGACAGTATTCTTTATACTTTTCCATCATTGATGGTACCGCAACCCTGTCATATCTTCCTCCATAAATTAAAACAGGCATGGTAAGATCCTTCAGGTCTTTTCTAAAATCAAATGTTCCTATGTCGCTTCCCACAATAAAATCTCCGTCTTTGCCAACCATCTGATAATATAATTTTGTGTTGAGAGGGTTAGGATATGGCCTGCGCCTCATGCCAGCGCGGCCTACAAAATTCCCAGGGTTGTATGCATACAAAAATCCGTATGGAACCCTGCCATAAACTTCCTGGTGTATTGCATCGGCTGACACTGCGCCCTGCTCACGAATTGCCATGAGTTCTTTCCAAACCTCCGGGTAATTTTCTTTTATTTCATGATTGCTGTTATCATCATTTTCCTGCCACATAACGAAACTATGAAAGGTGTTTGCTAAAATAAGATGGCTCACGTGCGATGGATACTTCAATGCATAACCCTGCGCTACCAGGCCGCCATACGAGTGGCCGAGCACATTCCATTTTTCGTAGTGCAGGGCCACACGCAAACCTTCAATATCTTCAATATCTCTTGCAAGGGAATATTCTTTTACATCTTTTGCTGTATCACTTTTTCCCCTTCCGAACGCATCGAAATAAACAACGGTAAAATTTTTAGCAAGCGAATCGAATGTGCGGTAAGAAAAATGGTTTCCGCCCGGGCCGCCGGGAATAATAATTAATGGCTCGCCCTTGCCGGCAAGCACTACATATAATTTAGCACCATTAACCGTATAATATTTACCGTCGGTGAAACTATCGGGAAGCTGTGCCGCCAATGAAAGGTGAACAAGCGCAAGAACAAAAAGAAATACAATTTTTTTCATAATACAGATGCTGATTAAGTTTTGAAGATAATAAGTTTTGTAACATCTTTTGATAATTCCTTTCTTCTTTAAATATCCATCGGAGTTATTATTTTAGAAACAAATAAATAATAATAAACATTGGAAAATGAAACCCTAACGGGACGTTGATCCTTACATATTATTTGTTCATTTATCTTTATAGAAATATGCAAACGGCAAAAGATTCATCAGCAAGTAAAAACATAACCCGCCGCTTCGATCTTAAAACAGATATTCTTTTGGCCGTAATACCTTCTGTGGTAATGATTGTTGTTCTAATATTATTAAATGCTTTCAGCAAACAGCAAATTTTATTTTCTTCACTTGCCTCAAGCGCTTTTCTTATTTATCTTGACCCCAAACATCCCACTAACAGCATACGAACTTTATTGATAGCACAATTATCTGCATCTGTTATAGGCTATGTTGTATATCTCATCTTTGGGTTAGGATATGTATCAGCCGCAATATCTATGGTTATTGCAATTATTGTAATGATACTTGCAAAGGCCATGCATCCACCTGCTGTATCTACTGCGTTAGTGTTTGCATTTCAATACAGTAAAGTAAATACTTTGCTTATGTTCTTTTTTGCCATTATGCTGCTTGTTATTTTAATAGTTTTACAGCGGTCATCTTTATGGCTTATAAATCGCAGCGAAAAAAGAAAACCAGTTGCATGAAGGAGTTAGCTGAATATATCACAATACATTTGAGCAGCATTGTAGAAATGCTTGCTGCCTTTGTTATTTCTGTTGCCTTGCTTAAATTTTTGTACCGGTACATTCTGCATATTTTTAACCCTAATGATGGATTTAATAATCAGAGCATCAGGATACAATTTGGAAGCGCATTAGCCATATCATTAGAGCTATTGTTAGCGGCAGATATACTCGCCACAGCTATTGCACCTACGTGGGATGATATTGGAAAGTTGGCTGCCATTGCGGTGTTGCGAACTGCGCTAAATTATTTTCTTGAAAAAGAACTCAGAAACAATGAGTCTGCCCAAACTCAAATTGCAAAAGATAAAGAAACAGAGAATATGCCTTGAAGTAATATTAGCTAACGCATTCGACTGTGTTTTTATGTGTTTTATTTATCATTATAAATGAAGCTTTTTCTTATCAATGAAATTTTCTTTTCCTAAAAATAAAAAGCTGCATGTACTGCAACTTGCTGCTGTAATTTTTTTCACAGTCTCCGGCGGCCCTTACGGTTTGGAGCCCTTGCTTGGTTACGCAGGCGCACATGCTGCATTGTTGCTTTTAATTATCACTCCGCTGCTTTGGGATATACCGGCAATACTTACTGTGCTTGAGCTTAACAGCATGATGCCGGTTACCGGCGGCTATTATCAATGGGTGAAACGGGCTATGGGCTTGCGTTTCGGCTTTTATGAAGGATGGTGGACATGGCTGTATACATTTGTTGATCTTGCAATTTATCCTGTGCTTTTTGTAGTGTATGCCTCATTCTTTTTTCCAGAAATTGCACACTTTAAAATACCTGTTTGCCTTAGCATTATTTGGATTGGTGCGATGCTAAATATTTTTGGAATTTCTCCTGTGGGTAAAACAGCAATAATCTTTAGCCTGTTTGTGCTTGCGCCTTTTATTGCAATGTTTGTTATCAGTATTAAAGATGCAGGCAGTTTTTCGTTTCCGGTTCAGTCGCTTAAAGGAATTTCATTTTCATCACTGGGCATGGCGCTTTACACAGTTATGTGGAATTTTTTTGGCTGGGATAATACAACCACTTATGCAGAAGAAGTTGACGGGCCTGTACGCACTTATTTAAAGTCTGTAATAATTGCGTTTAGTGTTGTTATTCTTTTATATGTGATGGTACTTTTTGCTACGCTTCATTATGGCATTAATGCAGGTATATTAAATGAAAATGGCTATCCTGCATTGGGCTTGCTTGCCGGTGGTAAATGGCTTGGAGCAGCATTGTCAGTTGGTGGAATGGCGAGTGCGTTGGGCTTGTACACTTCTGTGCTGTTATCAGTTTCACGTGTGCCAAAAGTGATGGCTGATGATGGCTTGCTGCCGAAAAAAATTCATACACTTCATCCGCGTTATAAAACACCATACATTTCTATTATCATCTGTGCAATAGTTGTAAGCTTTATGATAATGTGGAGTTTCCAGGAACTAATAATTATTGATGTTACTCTTTATGGTGCAGGCTTATTTTTAGAATTTATAACATTAATAATATTGCGCTTAAAAGTGCCTGATGAAAAGCGCCCTTTTAAAATACCATTATCAGTAACTGGTTTGTGTGTTTTAATTCTGCTTCCCGTTTCTGTTTTTACAATTGCTTTATGCGGAATTTTTTCTGAAGAAAATAAAATGATCACGCCTGCTTTATTTGCTGCAGGTGCTTTGTTAAGTGCAGAATTTTTTTGGCAGGTAATAAAATTGAGGAAGAAAAGTAAGAAGTTGATGATGTAGCAGATACATTTCAGAATAAAAATATATATTTTATTGTTTTGCCCTGGTTGTATCTTTTTTTACTACTTCGCCGGGTGTTGGAGTTAATTTATTGGCGGCTGCTGCGGCCGCCATTTTTTGTTTCTGTTGAGCGGCATAACGCTTATAAGCTCTCAGCTCGCCAAGATAATAATCATCCGGCCAGTTTTCATCAATAGTTTGAATAGCTATAAGATCGCTGTCATTTTTTGGAATATCTATTGGCTGATTATTTTTATATAAAGCCTCATACTGATCTAATCGGTTTTGGAGCGCTATAATATGGCTTTTCGCTTTGCTTCTTATATCTTGTTCTTTTACACGCAACAAAGTAATCTTATGTTAAATGGTTCTGGCTAATGACTTTTAGACTGGCATGCTCTAAGATAGGCGATTCTTTTTAGATTGGCTGGCCATGTCCTGCTTTGCTTCAAGGCCCGAACAAGAGACAAGGCTTGGGATTAAAATTTACTATTGATGGATTGCAGGTTGTAGTACTTTGTTTTGAATATGGAAATTTTTTATCTGAGTACTGTCAATATATCTATTCATTATTTGTTGTTTCATTTGTTCTCTTTTATCTCTTTCAGGGTCGTCAGCATGCATTGCTTTGCCATTAGTGGTCTGACTAATTTTTGAATAGTTATTAAAATGAGCCGCTTTTGATGGAATTTTGAATTGATTTGTCTCTGCATCAACTTTTTTTATGATGCCATGCTGAACTAATTGTTTTATCTGTTTTGTTAAAGTATCGTGTTTATCTTTTGAAAGTGCACTCAGTTTATTATGTAATTGTTCTTGCGCCGGAGTTTCGAATTCATTTGCTTCAATTTTTGCAATTTTGTTCCATTCTATTTGTTTTATACCATGTACTTGCCCGTAATTTGGCAATCTGTCAAAAGCCAAATCTCCCACAAACCAACTTTTGTCTGCCGGGCTATTTAAATGAAAAGTCAGCAATGCTCCGTCAGGTAAATATTCAACCGCCCATCCCATTTGATTAAACTTTGAATCACCAGGTTTATAAACATTTGCAGCAGTCATTTTCCCTGCACCCGGAATTTTTATTTTTACATAGTCATAGAATAAATATTCCTGCCCGCTACTGCAATATCCTTCATCACCCCAATTGCGAACAAAAAAATGGTAAACCAAATTATTGTTAGTAGCCTCTACCGGAAAAATATTATCGAAGTTAACAACCTGTTGTTGCAAAAACATTGCATAAACAGGATGCAATTCGCATGGATTATCATGTTGCCCGTCAATATTTAAAAGCCCGATAATGATTGCCGAGTCATTATCCATGTGTGATTTAGCTTCATTGTCACTAACATCAACTGCATTGTGATGAAAGAGATTCCACCAGGTGCTGGTTTTATCCCAATTGTCAACTGTTTCTTCACTATTAAACTCCCAATGAATATAATTTCTGGCTGTTGTATAAATAGCTCTATCTGCCCGGGTTATCATTCCATAATAGTCATCATCATCATAGACTGAATTACTGTGTCCTTCCCATCCAACTTGTCCCTGGTAGGTGACGGGCATAAAATTATAATGTGTGCCACACCTAAAGCCTGAGTTTCTCCAAATGGGATAATCGTCTGTTAAGTTTTTAAAATCAGGGCTTTGATTAGAGTTTACTTGTTTTCCCCATTTCGGATTTAAAGGAAAACCATTTTCATCTAAATCCGTAGCCACAACATCAAAGTCTCTAAAAGTGGTTTGTGCTGGAGGGAGTTGTGTTGTGTGATGAGTAATTACAATAATCACCCAGGCATTGCCAACTCCTTTACATTGATTTTCGGTTCCGTTATCATTGCCCCGTCCCCCATACCCATTATCGCTATATTTGTCATCTGCATACCCAAGTATAAGATAGGAACTCTCATCCGGAGTTAGTGTAAATATGAGTTTTCGGTTTAGGAATTGTTCCATTCTGACCAGTCCGTAAGTAACTCCGGGAATTTGCATTTTTGCAAAGTAGTAATATGCATTTCCATCTCCTGAAGGATTTACATATCTTTTCCATGTTTTCCCCCATCCTCCTGTTTGCACACATCCGCCGGCAGTGACGTATATTTCATCATTTTTTTGAAACTTTATTTGATAAAAAGCCTCCGAAGGTCTTTTAACGTCTGGTTCTTTTATTGTCCATGTAATTGTATTGCCATTGTTTGAGGTAACACTGCTCACTTTTTCTTGTGAGAATAAACATTGAGTAGACAACAATGAGGCAATGAAAAAAAAAGATGATTTCATGCTTGAAGTTATTAAGAGGTTAATGATGCATACGAAACTACAAAAATTGCTGACGCTGCGCTATTATGCCATGCTTTACAAATGCATTTTATTCCCCTGCCATATCTCCGCTCTTCCGATAGCCTTGCAACACACGGCTGCGTAAGTTATAAAATAAATGCTTTCTTACCACTCTGTTTCACTTTGACTGGCATGCTCTAAGATAGGCGATTCTTTTTAGGTTGGCCTGCCATGTCCTGCTTTGCTTCAAGGCCCGAAGAAGAGATATGGCCTAAGATTATTATTGTAACCACACTCTGTAAGCGCCACTGTTATCATGAAAGTTCTGTGGCTTTATATCAAAAGCATTTTTGCCGCCATCATGGGGCAATACCCATACAAAAACTGTTTTTGTAAACCGCATGGTTGGGGCAAAGTTCTCTTTCACAAGCTCTTTATACAGTTCGTTGTACCAGTAATATAATGCAGGTTCGCAAAATGTATTTTCACCATAAGCCGGAGGTTTATTATTTGTGGTCATTATAATCCAAAAGCCACCCTCATCATAATTAACTTCCTGCCCCACTTTTTTGGTGTACCCATCAAAGAGCATGTCTGAAGTTATTTGATTATTAGTTTTTTTTCTGTCTATAAAAGACGACATATCTTCACCAGGTTTCATAACAATTTTTTCGCTAAAAGGTATTGCGCCCATTCCCATATCTTTTGCCATGTCTTTAAATAAATTTTCTATAGTTCCCCACTTCTCCCGAAATGCTTTTGAAAATTCATTCCCTGTTACCCCTGCTTCTACACCGTCTTTGCAGGCTCCCAGCTTACATCCAAAGTCAACCGTGCCTTTAGCCTCAATTTGAAAAGATGTATTAGCAGGCACAGATCCCACCAGTGACCAATGCGGAATATTTCCCTGAACTTCTACTATCCGGTTTTGCGATTGTACAGCCGTAACGCATAAGATGCTTAATAAAATAGTAAAAACATACATAATTGGTTTCATAAAAAAATTTAAAAGGAGATTATTAAAATGATTAATAGTGTTGGTAAATATACCAACCTTCTGTACTCCATTATGAAACGGTTTATATTTTTTAAAAAAATAGTTGTCAAATTTAGAGAAGCTACAAAAACTATGATGTGTTGGCTTTGTTTGTGTTATTTAGCGCACAAGTAGCTTAGCTTATGCCTGAGGAGTTCTACTTACGTGAGTTGGGCGATAGCTTGCAGCACGGCTGCGTAAGTTATAAAATAAATGCTTTCTTACCACTCTGTTTATCTTTTGACTGGCATGGCTCTAAGATAGGCAATTCTTTTTACGTAGGCCGGCGGTGTTCTGCTTTGCTTCAATGCCAGAACAAGAAACATGACCTGAGATTAAGTCGTTCACATTTACTTTTAATGTTTCATTTATTGTTTGTATTATAGTTACAGCTTTCTCTAATGCTTCCTGTTGCAAGTGCGGGGGCACTTTTGGAATTGATAGAAGCTGTTTCCCAAAAGCAACATGGCTTAATATTGCCTTCATAAGCTTTTCTGACTTTATAGTCTCGACTATGTTTGCTACTTTAAGGGAATACGCATTTGATAATAAAAAGCCATTACTGCCAATAACCACATAATTAATTGCCAGTCATCAGTGAGATTCCATGTTTTAGAAACCGTATCTGTACGATTCAAAAGGTCAGCTTCGTGCACAATTCGCTTCCTTCTCTTCGCCATCTCGGTTAACGGTGGATATAATGGCTGAACCGGTTTAGAATCAATCCCTCCCAGCCTTAAAGCTTTTTCAATATCAGTATGAGAATAAAAGCTTAGACTTTTATTTGGCTTAGGAATGTAGCTGCGCAAAAGGTCTTCGAAAGTCGCAGGAAGAAACACGACGATAGCTCTGAGAATATCGGCTCTAGCCCCTTCACTTTGAAATAACCCTGTTGGCTTTAATTGAGGAATATCGAAAAAAATAACATTTACTAGGTTATTAATTCTACTCATGTTTAGATGAAAACGAGTCTGAAGTAAATTGCTATTACTCACGGTAAATCTATTTTAATTATTCAACTGCCATGTCCTGCTTTGCTTCAAGGCCTGAACAATAGACACTGCGTGGGATTAAATTTCCAACAAGGTAAGTATCTATGTCAACACTTAGATTTAGTTTAGAAAGTCTATTGATTAATTCAATGTCAAAATGAATACCTGCATTACCACTTATATGTTGATGTTTACAAACTGAAATATAAGTTGTGGCTTTTTCTGTCAGTTGTTTGACACTTTCTACATTTTTTTCAAGTTCGGTCAACAATAATTCTAATTGCCTTTCCATTGCGTAGGCTTCACTTGTAAGTGGTTCATAAGAAACTCTACTAAAATTATATTGTGATTTACCATTTTTTCCAAAGTCACCTTTCGACCAACCTGTCAATGGTTGAAATGGCAAATTTTTAGAAAGTTCCTCAAAAGTCAGGGTTTCGGAAGTCGCTGTTAAATATGTTCTATTGCCACTTTCTATATGTAAGAAATCAACTTTAATTTCTGGTGTCTTTTCCAAATTGATTTGAAGAAAATATTGTTCGCCTTTGAAAGGGAAATAAACTACAGCTAAATTGTCTGCATAATCTAAGTCAACCCGTTCAACTTTTGGTATTCCATTTACAAACTCAACCTCGTTGACTTCCAAATACTGTTTAGTCACCGCAAATGCTGGATTCAGAATTTCTTCAATGGCTTTGTCAATATATTTTTGAGGGTCTGTGTCCATTTTAATATTCATTCCCTTCCCAAGTCTCTGCTCTGGTGATATTTTTGCAGGCCACGGCTTCGTAAGTTATAAAATAAATGCTTTCTTACCACTCTGTTTAACTTTTGGCCTGGCATGTTCTAAGATGGGCGATTCTTTTTAGGTTGGCCGGCCGTGTTCTGCTTTGCTTCAAGGCCTGAACAAGAGGCATGGCCTGGGATTAAGGTATTCATCATAAATTTTACTGGGCAGTTTGTTTTTCACTGGATTGCAATAGTTTACAACTCAGGACAGCGCAACTTTGGGTTGGAGATTGACTAAGTATAGCAAAGGGGGGCATAACCCTTAATATGTCGCTATAAAAGATTTTGTATAAACCGCTGAAGGAGTAAATAATTTAATATAATAAACCCCAGGGGGAAGAGAACCATTATGCAACTCGTAAAAGCCGGTACTAACAGGATATTTTCTTTTCTAATCAATTCCACCCCAGCAGCATTGAATATGGAAAAGGAAACAGATTGCACTGAAGAAGGCACCGTAAAGTAGAAGCGAAGATTATTGCTTCGTGCGGGATTCGGGCTTACCATTAACCCAAAGGCACCTTGCGCTCCATCTATAACTACGGTGTTTGAATAAGTATAATTACCATCTTTATCAATTTCTTTCACCCGGTACAGCGTGTTGTTCTGGTTGTTATTGAAATCGGCATCCTGATACTTACGCTTACTATAACTTGTTCCTGCTCCTTGTACAAAAATAACACTGTCGAAAATAGCAGCGTTGTAAGAAGACTGACGCTCTAAAACAAAGCCTAAGCTATTGTACTCGGAAATGGTTTCCCAGTATAATAACGCTTGCTGGTTGTTTATCCTGCTACCTTTTAATACCAAACCTGTAACAGGCAAAGCAATTAGCGAGCAAGGAAAGATTTGAAGAGCAACGCATGCGTTTGATAAAGAATTTGTTTGTAACTGCTCTATAATTTGTACATCACCGGGTGATAATAGCCACGGAGCCGTAGCTTTTGTATTTAGAAGCTTTTGCAAAGTAAACCAGTTTTTAATTCGTATGCTTTCTCCATCTTGTGCCTGGCAGATATTTGTAAAGCATAAAAAAAAGAAGTAAACTATAAAAACAAACCTTGCTGAAAGTTTCATAATAAATAAATAGCAGTTAATAATTTTTACCCGCGTTCATGTTCTCTTATTAAGGAGTAGTGGTCCCATTCCAGGTTATGTTTTTAACCCTATCCCAACCACGGCCTACAGGTGTTCCATAAGTACCTGTAGTGTTTATCGGATAAGTAATAACGTACTTGGCACCAAACTCTAAAGAGTCGTTTTCTACGATAGCATTACAAGCCATGCAGGTAGCATGAGAAATAGACTGAAGTGCAGCGAGGCCTAAGATTTCTTTATATACGAGGGTTTCCTGGGCTCCCTGGCCACTATACACAGAAATTTGCACAAATTGAAAAGCAGTACCACTACACAGCATTTGGAATAATATAGGCGATTTGGTATCAGGAGTTTTGGAAAAAGAGATGGGGTAAAAAGTTACTTTGCCTGCTCCACTTCCGCTGGATTGAGAACCAATATTTAACGTCTGTATATCATTATCGCTAAATGTTGCAATTTGAACTTCCGAACTATGATCAATAGTACCTGGTGTGGGAACCCAATCTGGATTATTATATTTTGAATCGTAAGTACCATACAAGGAAGTATTTTGATAAGTAATAAACCTTACATAAACAGACTGCGAATAGGCACATGTAATAACTACAAGCGATAGAATAAAAAGATAAATTTTTTTCATCTTAAGATTTTTAGCTGGCAAATATATTATATTACATGCAAATATTAGGAGTTTTAGAGAATAATTGCTTTGTTCACTAAGCTGCGTGACTGGCCCCTTGCCTTGGTTTGTGGCACACGAAACATTCTTCATCATACTGTCTTGTCCTAAAATAGGTTTATACAAAAAATGTGTAAGATGTATGATCAATTGAGTTTGTAAGGCGTACTTTTTATAGCCTTGACCTTAAACACCAGATTTGCAAAGAGCATATTGAAAACGGTCTTTCGTTGCGTGATTGTGTTGAAAAATACAATCTTAGTTGTCATTCTCTGGTTCATGACTGGCTGCGGCAGTTAGGCTACATAGCCGGCGTAAACCGGCGAACAAGAAGTGCGTATATTGGCATTGAAAATTTTCAACCATTGCCCGATAAACCTAAAAAGAAGAAGGCTCCCTTAACTGCGGAGCAGATTGAGCTGCTGAAAAGAGAGCTGCAAGATGCTAAATTACAGGCTGAAGGCTACCGCCGGATGATAGAGATAGCAGAAACCGAACTGAAGATCCCGATCAGAAAAAAGCCCAATACCAAATAATCCATGAATTGAAATGCAAATACTTCCGGTTAGGCTTGTCCCGTATTTGCAGGTTATTTGGTATCACCCGCCAGGCATACTATCAGCATTCATGGGAAGCTGAAAGCTTGCAGACAGCTGATTTACTTATATTAAAACAAGTAATGATGATAAGAAAAGAACATAAAGTAATGGGTACCAGGAAGCTGTATGATATGCTGCAGCCTTTTATGATGGAGCATGGCATAAAGATGGGCAGAGACGGCTTGTTTGACCTGCTGGCTGCCAACCGGTTGCTGGTAAAGAAGAGAAAACGAAGGATACAAACCACTTATTCCAATCACTGGCTTAGAAAATATCCTAATTTAATCAGGGATCTTATTCCCAAAGCCATCAACCAGTTATGGGTAAGTGATATTACCTACTGGAAGATACATACCGGTGAACATCTTTACATCAGCCTGATCACGGATGCTTATTCCCGCAAAATTGTGGGCTATCAGGTAGCAGAAACTATGGAGGCCATCCAAAGCATAGCAGGCTGCAGATGGCTCTTGCAGCCCTTGGAGGGGCTGCCGTGCCCTTGCAGCTTACTCACCACAGTGACAGAGGAATACAGTATTGCAGCGGCAAATATGTAAAGCTATTGCAGGACAATGATATTAAGATCAGCATGACTGAAAACGGAGACCCGCTGGAAAATGCAATAGCTGAAAGAGTAAACGGAATCATTAAAGAGGAATACCTCAATCACTATCAAACTACTAATCTGCCGGAAGCTAAAAAGCAATTGCAAAAGCTATCAGCTTGTACAACAACGAGAGGCCACACATGAGCATTAGTAACTTAACTCCAAATACATTACATAACCATCAAAAACTAAATCATCACAGATTATGGAAAAACTATTTTAAAAAATCAGCTACTTTTGAAAACAAAATCGAAACTGATCCTGTAAACCTATCGCAGGATTTATCTATCAACCTGTAAACTTTTTTTAGGACGAGTCATATCTTTATCTACATTCGCAAGTGTCTTAAATGTACACAGCCCTTATTTGGCGTGTGTTTACCGAATTCTTCTAACAGTTTTTCCCGGTCGTCAAATTGCTTATAGATAAATTGCAATGGATGATACTCTGGGCGAAAATGCAATGTCGGGACTATCGCCTTCGCGACCGCTTTCGTATTTGTAATGGTGACTTCCAAAACCAACTATGCTCGTTCCCCAAATTTTAGGTTCGAGTGCTGTGTGAGTTTTTATTAATTGAATAAGGTTAATACTATAGCTTCGTTTGGTTTCATCTTTTATGCTGTTGATAAAGTCGTTAACGTTAATTGATGTTTGTCTAGTTTTATTTTTGCCATGGTTTATTAGTAGTCTTGCTTTGGACTGTAATTATATTGCCTTTATCTCTCAACTTTTAATTCTCTAAGTTTTTATTTGAAAAAAATTGTAAAACTGAAATGTAAGTATTTTTGAATGTAAAATATACAGTAAAAAGTTTTTAGGAGTTAACATCAAATAGTTGTTCACCGCTTCCAAATCAAGTTTAACTTACCTTATTATGCATTTAACCCCAAGAGAAGTAGAAAAATTATTGTTATTTATGGCGGGAGAGTTAGCTGAGAAAAGAAAAGCAAGAGGGTTAAAATTAAATTATCCTGAAGCTATTGCACTTATCAGCAGCCGCTTACAGGAAGCAGCCCGCGATGGAAAAACTGTTGCCGAATTAATGCAATATGGTGCAACTATTTTATCAAGAGAAGAAGTGATGGAAGGCATTCCAGAAATGATTTCTGATGTGCAAATTGAAGCAACATTTCCTGATGGAACAAAGTTGGTTACAGTGCATGATCCGATAAGATAGTGGATAATTAAAAATTGAAATTGAGAGTTATGATACCAGGAGAATACATTTTAGCAGAAGGAAATATTGAATGTAACGTTGGCCGGCCAACTGCGAAAGTTGTTGTAGTAAACACTGGCGACAGACCTGTGCAGGTCGGTTCTCACTTTCATTTTTTTGAAGTGAATAAACAAATGCGGTTTGACAGGGAGAAGGCTTTTGGCAGGCGATTAAACATTCCAGCAGGCACCGCTGTTAGGTTTGAGCCGGGTGAAGAAAAAGAAGTTGAACTTGTTGAGTTCGGTGGTAATAAAAAAATATTCGGTTTCAATAGTTTGGTTGATGGTGCAATTAATGAAGTGAATAAAAGGACTGCATTAGCCAAATCTGTGAAAAAGAAATTTAAGAGTTAATGGATTTGCTGGATACAATTACTGTAAGTAAAATTAGTAATATAACAATGTTTTAGAGCAGTAACTAAAGCCAACTTTATATAAAATGAACATGAGTTTAGAAATAAACAGAATAAAATATGCCAATATGTATGGGCCCACAACCGGCGATAAAGTTCGGCTGGGCGATACAGATTTATTTATTGAAATAGAAAAAGATTTTACGGTTTATGGTGATGAAGCAAAGTTTGGCGGAGGCAAAACAATTCGTGATGGCATGGCGCAATCGGCAACGGCTACACGAAAAGATGGAGTGCTTGACTTTGTAATTACAAGTGTGATGATAATTGACCACTGGGGAATTGTAAAAGCAGATATAGGAATTAAAGACGGAAAGATTGTGGGCATTGGCAAAGCCGGAAATCCTGATACGATGGATGGCGTAAGCTCAAACATGATCATTGGTGCATCGACAGAAGTACATGGTGGCGCAGGTTTGATAGCAACTGCCGGAGGAATTGATACGCACATTCATTTTATTTGTCCGCAATTAATTGATCATGCTTTGTTCAGCGGGATCACTACAATGATCGGCGGTGGCACCGGTCCTGCTGATGGAACGAATGCAACAACAGTAACTCCAGGTGCATGGAACATTCAAAAGATGTTAGAAGCTGCAGAAGCTTTTCCGATGAATCTTGGTTTTCTTGGAAAGGGAAATTGTGCAACAGCAGAACCTTTGAAAGAACAAATTGAAGCCGGCGCAATTGGTTTAAAAATTCATGAAGATTGGGGATCAACTCCTGCAGTAATAGATGCTTCTTTAAAAGTTGCAGATGAATATGATGTTCAGGTTGCGATACATACAGATACATTAAATGAATCAGGATTTTTAGAAGATACCATCGCTGCAATTAATGGAAGAACCATACATACTTATCACACGGAAGGCGCTGGTGGCGGCCATGCACCCGATATTATTAAAGCCGCAATGTATCCAAATATTTTGCCCTCATCAACAAATCCAACACGGCCTTATACGATTAACACCATTGATGAACATTTAGACATGCTAATGGTTTGCCATCATCTTGATAAATCAGTTCCTGAAGATGTTGCTTTTGCAGATTCACGCATTCGTCCAGAGACAATTGCGGCAGAAGATATTTTGCACGACATGGGTGTGTTCAGCATGATGAGTTCCGATTCACAAGCGATGGGCAGAGTTGCAGAAGTGATAACACGAACCTGGCAAACAGCGGATAAAATGAAAAAGCAAAGAGGATTTTTAAAAGAAGATGAAAAAAATAATAATGATAATTTCCGGGTAAAAAGGTATGTTTCAAAATATACTATCAATCCTGCGGTCACTCATGGCATTTCAGATTATGTTGGCTCGATAGAGCCTGGAAAGCTTGCTGACATTGTATTGTGGAAGCCTTCTATGTTTGGCGCAAAACCAGAAATGATGATAAAAGGGGGAATGATAATCGCCAGCAAAATGGGTGATCCAAATGCATCTATACCAACGCCACAACCTGTAATTTATCGTCACATGTTCGGCGCTTACGGCAAGGCATTATTCAAAACCTGCATCACTTTCGTTTCAAAATTATCCTTAGAAAAAAATGTAGTGCAGCAATATGATCTGCAAAAAATGATATTGCCTGTAAAAAATTGCCACAATATTTCTAAAAAAGATTTGATACATAATGATGCCACACCGCAAATTGATGTGAACCCTGAAAATTATGAAGTGAAAGTTGATGGAGAAGTGATAACATGTGAGCCGGTGAGTGTTGTTCCTTTGGCGCAGCGGTATTTTTTATTTTGATAAAGTATAGATTTAAAGCATGAAGCTCTTAAAGAGAAATTATAATAAACTTCTTAACAGTATTGGTGTAACAATTGAAACCGCAAGAAGCAATGCGGCTAAAGCAATAAACCAGGAATTAGTAAAAGCTTATTGGGAAATTGGCAGACACATAGTGCAATTTGAACAACAGGGAAATGAAAGAGCAGAGTATGGAAGTGAGCTACTGTCAAGGCTTTCAGAAGATCTTGGATACAGATATGGGAAGGGATTTGGCAGACGCAATGTATTGGATATGCGAAGATTTTATCTTGCGTATAAGAAATGGCAGACAGTGTCTGCCGAATTGAGTTGGAGTCATTATGTGGCATTAATTGGAATCAGCAATAATATTTCGAGAAGCTTTTATAAGAAACAATGTATCTCTGATAAGTGGTCTGTAAGGGAATTGGAAAGACAAATTGATTCATCGCTATTTGAAAGGCTTTCTTTAAGCAGAAATAAAAAAGGAATATTGCAGCTTGCAAAAAAAGGGCATATAATATCTTCTATTGACGATGCAATTAAAAACCCTTACATACTTGATTTTTTAAAGATCCCTCAAAGCTATAAAGTAACTGAAAAACTCCTGGAGCAAAAGATCATTGATAATCTTCAATTTTTTTTACTGGAGCTTGGTAAGGGGTTTACTTTCGTTGCACGCCAATATAAAATCTCTCTCCGTAATAAACATTTCTACATTGACCTGGTATTTTATCACCGCATACTCAGGTGCTTTGTTCTTATTGATTTAAAAATCGAAGATTTTAAGCATACTGATATTGGCCAGATGAACTTATACCTCAATTATTTTAAAACAGAAGAAAACATTCACGGAGATAATGATCCCATAGGGATTATACTTACTAAAGATAAGGACGAAGTAATGGTTGAATATGCAATGGGTGTATCTCCAATAAAATATTTGTTTCAAAATATCAATTGTATTTACCTGATAAAAAAACTTTACAACGTAAAATAAAATCGCTTATTCAAAGCAAATAACCGATGCTCATTCAACAAAAATCCGGAAACTTAAACTCATCATCCACCAATAAAAATATTGATTGGCTTGATTTGGAATGGCATGAAACCAATAAAAGAATTCTCCACAAACAAACAAGATCAGGCACAAAAGTAACAATGAAATTTTTGAAAGAAAATCACAATCTTACACAAGGTGACATTATTTATGAAGACGCTGAAACTATTATCGTTATTGAGATTCAGCCATGCGATGTTATTGTGATCAATCCAAAAAATATGTTTGAAATGGCCGCAATTTGTTATGAGATCGGCAATAAACATTTACCCTTATTTTACCAGGATGCTGAATTGCTGATCTCTTATGAAGCGCCTTTATTTAATCTTTTTTCCTCTTTAAGATATGAAGTAAAAAAAGAAAAGAGAAAGCTTATCAATCCTTTAAAAACATCTGTAGCATCACATGCACACAATAATTCTGAAAGTTTATTTTCCAGGATCATGAAACTTTCAACCTGAGCAAATGGATAATCAATTATTAAGTTTGCTACAATTATCAGATCCTGCTTTGCCGATTGGAGGTTATGCTCATTCATCTGGTTTGGAAACTTATGTACAGCAAGGGATAGTGCATGATGTGAATTCAACAAAGGAGTTTATCACACAAATGCTAACCCAAAATCTTCAATACACTGATGCAGCGTTTGTTTCATTGGCTTACGATGCAGCAATACAAAATGATTTTGAAAAAATAATATTATTAGATGAAGAATGCAATGCGATTAAATTAGCAACTGAAATAAGAACAGCAAGTCAAAAATTAGGGATGCGATTAATAAAAATATTCGAAACCATTTGTCGTAATGAACTAACAAATAAATATGCTGAAGCAATTCGTTTTGAAAAATGCAATGGGCATTATTCTATTGCTTTTGCCTTGTATGGTTATGCCTTACAAATTAAAAAGCAAGAATTGCTAACCGGATTTTATTACAATGCAGCAGCAGGGTTTGTTACCAATTGCGTAAAACTCATTCCTCTTGGCCAAAATGATGGACAAAAAATATTGTTTGAATTACAATCATTAATAAAAAAATTGGTACAAAATACAATGAATCCAAACACAGACCTATTAGGCTTTTGCTGCACAGGTTTTGATATTCGCTGCATGCAACATGAGCAATTATATTCTCGATTATATATGAGTTAAAAATGACAGAAAGAAAATACATAAAAATAGGAATAGCCGGCCCGGTGGGCTCCGGCAAAACAGCATTAATTGAAAGGCTTTGCAGGAGAATGTTTGGCGAGTATAGCATCGCCGTAATCACCAATGATATTTACACAAAAGAAGATGCAGAATTCCTAACCCAAAACAGTTTGCTTCCTGCTGAAAGAATTATCGGTGTAGAAACCGGCGGCTGCCCGCACACGGCAATAAGAGAAGATGCGAGCATGAATTTAGAAGCAGTTGAAGAAATGGCAAATCGTTTTCCCGATGTTGAAATTATTTTCATTGAAAGTGGCGGGGATAATCTTTCAGCAACATTTAGCCCTGACCTTGCTGATGTCACTATCTTTGTAATTGATGTGGCAGAAGGTGATAAAATTCCACGCAAAGGCGGACCAGGAATTACGAGAAGCGATCTGCTTATAATAAATAAAATTGATCTTGCACCTTATGTAAATGCAAACCTTGAAGTGATGGAAAGGGATGCAAAATTAATGCGAAAAGGAAATCCATTTGTGTTTACGAATTTAATGAGCATGGAAGGTTTGGACAGCGTGATAGACTGGATAAAAAAATATGCATTGCTGGAAGAAATTGCAGAACCTAAATTGTGGAGGTAAAAAACTGAAATAAAAAAAAGTAGAGAAAATAACTTGGGTAAAAATTGTCCAGCTAAATTTAGAAAGGAAATTTATTACAATTAATTGCCACGACCTTCAGGTCGTGGATAACAAAAAATTAAATTGGCTTTGGCCAAAATCAATGCCCTACACCAAAGTAATGATACATTTTATTTGGTCTACCAAAAACAGGCAGCCGATAATTTCCGCTTCGCTAAAACCATTGCTATTAGCACACATAAAATCAAACAGTAAACTCAAAAATATCTTTATTGATACATTGAATTGTGTTGAAGATCACATCCATTTACTTATCTCATTAGGAACAGAACAAACCATTTCAAAAGTTGCAATGCTAATCAAGGGTGAATCTTCCTTTTAGGTAAACAAACAAAAATTACTAAATCAAAAATTTGAATGGCAGGATGAATACATTGCTTTGTCAGTAAGTGAATCCGGAGTGGATAAAGTGCGACAATATATTTTAAATCAGGAAGAGCATCATAAGAAACAAACGTTTACACAAGAGTATGATTCGTTCTTAAAGTTGCATGGATTTAATAAAGAGAGTTTTGGTTAGCGCAAATTATTTATATAATTGCCACGACCTTCAGGTCGTGGATAACAAAACAGCAGCATTGGCTTTAGCCAAAACAAAATGCACTGAGTGAGAAGATCATAGCGAATACATTAGGCTAAAGCCAATCCAATCACATTACACCCCACGACCTAAAGGTCGTGGCAACAAAAAGAAATTAAATAAATTAATGAGCGCATCTCTCAACATACAAACCGCACTACGCAACAACATAACTTTCTTGGAGAAAGCCTATCACACCACCCCATTTAAAATTGCCAACATCACTGAAGACAAAAAACATCACACCCTTCGCCTGATGCTAATGAGTTCCTCACCCGGAATTTTAGATGGCGATGAATACAACATAAAAATTGATGTAGCCAACAATTGCTCACTGCATTTACAAACCCAATCTTACCAAAGATTGTTCAAAATGAAAGTTGGCGCAATGCAAAATATGGAAGTGCATTTACAGCAAGGGGCTTCATTTTGTTTTATACCGCATCCATCTGTTCCGCATGAAAGTTCCGTCTTTACAGCAAAAAATAAAATTTATCTCAGCAGCAATTGCGACCTTATCTGGGGAGAAGTATTAACCTGCGGAAGAAAACTAAGCGGCGAAGTTTTTCTCTTCTCCAAATACCATAACGTAACAGAAATATTTCTCAACAACAAACTCATCATCAAAGAAAATTTGTTGGTGCAGCCTTCACTCGTTAATGTAAATGCCATCGGGCAACTGGAAGGTTACACACACCAGGCAACATTAATTTACCTCAACGAGAAAGCACAAATAAAAACTTTAATAAAAGAGATAACAGAATTCCTTACAACAAAAAACGAAATTGCATTCGGCATAACGGCTGCACCAAAGAATGGAATAATAATAAGATTGCTCGGCTACAAAGCAGAACAATTATTTGATTGCTTAAATACAACTGCAACACTTCATCTCACAAAATATAGAATGGAATATGCAGGCTGAAATGCAAATATTAATTATTGCCGCAATGTCGGTTGCATGCCTGCACACACTTGCCGGGCCAGATCATTACATTCCGTTTATCGCCTTATCAAAATCCCGTGGCTGGTCATTTACTAAAACAATTTTCTGGACGGTCTTCTGCGGTTGCGGACATGTGTGGAGCTCAGTGCTGCTGGGGCTTGGCGGCGCAGCCATTGGTTGGTCGTTATCAAAAATAACGTGGTTGGAAGGTCTTCGTGGGGGCCTTGCCGGTTGGTGCATGTTGTTCTTCGGATTGTGTTATGGGCTGTGGGGATTATACCGTGTACGCAAAAATAAAACACACAAACATTTCGACCTTTACGAAAACGGCAGCATGTACGTGTATGAACATAAACACGGGCAAATGGTACAACCTTCGGACAGGCACAAAGTAACGCCATGGGTAATGTTTATAGTTTTCTTATTAGGCCCATGCGAGCCAATGATACCGCTGCTTTATTTTCCTGCCGCAAAAAATTCGTGGGCAGGCATGATGGTGCTCATCATCGTTTACACCATTTGCACACTCGCCACCATGGTGCTTATGGTAGTGCTTGGCTATTACGGATTCTCATTTTTAAAAACAGAAAAGCTGGAACGCTACATGCATCCCCTCGGCGGCCTCACCGTTTTTATTTGCGGACTGGGAATGATTTTTATGGGTTGGTAAATATTTTGGTAGCCGGCAGATGTTCGATAACATCATCGCTGTGTCACTCACATCTACTTTAATTCAATAGGCAGCAATACTTTTGTTTGGATGGGTTATGTAATTGAGTAAAAAAAGTTTTACAACTTGCAGCAATCAATGAGAAGAATCATAATACACCAGTAAGATTAATGAATAATTTTAACCGATGCTAAAGACAAGAGGTAACTCCTAAAATAGATATTGCTTAGCCACGCTAATTGTACTGCGGCCGGCCAGATGCATTGATCCAGTGAAGGGAGTCATCAGGCCACTGAATTTGATATTTGGCACTGTAAAGACCTTTGTTTTCTACCGCGTGCTTTATTCTTTCCCGAACCATTGAGCGATGCTCCGGTACTATGGCATTTATGAGTTGGGCGAAATCAAGAATATCTGTTAGAGAAAGCCGGAAATTTTTTTTTGAATTGGTCAGAGCAGATCATGGTATCGGTAATGAGGTCAAGATCATAAGACCCCAAATTGCCGGCGCCTAGGCGATCGAAATGCGCTCCTCTGCTTTTAAAATTTCATTTTTCATTTTGTACACCTTGGTCAATAAAAGGTAGGCGGCTGGAAGACTTAAGAGTGCAATAAGACATAAAAGTATAACAGCATCTGACGCAAGGGAGAAAGAAGCATTATCAATAATAAAAAAATAACCGCAACAAATAATAATGATGCAAAAAACATATAAAACAAAAAAGAAATTGCTGACCGTTTTTTTGTGAGGCGCGGGCAAATCAATCCTATCCACCCGCGTTCTACATCAAATAATATTACTCCAATGGCAAGCAGCGTTAATGCGAAGGCGGTATGGAAGGGGCTGCCTTGTTTTTGCTCATTGTTATAGTCACTATTATGATCACCTGTATATTTTTTAAAGTGTTACTGTTTGTATAGCTGTGACTTTGGTCAATGTTGTTCCACTCTAAAGCTTTCTGAAAACCAATCTTCTTAAAACCAATCGCAAATTTTTTTTCATAGAGTTCGTAAATAATTTCTTCTGCATTAATTTTTGGCACTTGAAGAGATACTTTCTTGTCTTACATAGCTGCAAAGGGAAAAGATAACAGAGTGGCTTTGCTGCTATATTTTACAAGACAATTCTCTTGCATACTTATCATATAATAACCTTTTCATGCAAGTGAATTGGCGGTCTTACCTCATTAGCTTTGAAAATTATTTACGGGTGAAAAGAAAATAAATTCACCTAATTATTCACTTCTATCACCCTTGTAATTACTGTTAACCTTACCGGCCTGGAGTATCTTTTCTATATCCTGGTAATCATAAAAATGAACGCCTCCCATCTTTGTGTAGGGAATAATACCGGAAGATTTTAAAGTCTGTAATGTGCCTGGTGAAATCTTCAGAAGCCGCCTTACTTCATGCGACTTTAGCCACTTCTTAGGCACTGTATTGATTTGTGATTTTAAGGCTGTCAGCAGTTCTTCTAACAATTGTTTCTTAAATGCTAACAGATCATCAACGGTAATAAGTTGGTTTGCGAAGATCTTATGAGGATACATGTCCTCTGCAGATTTTCTGAATGTTCTTTCCATAACGCACTATTTTTCATTTTCACCATTACAACATCAGATGTTGCTGTTTACTTCATAAAAATAAATAGAACTTTTTATAAAACATATTGATAAATATCAATTAACAGGATTTCATTTGTTTTGATATTCCTCCTCTCGCAGCTAACTTTTCTTTAAGCAGCATCATGTCGTCACTTAGTTTTCTTTCTACCACTTTTGCATACACCTGTGTTGTACTGATTTTTGTATGCCCCAACATCTTGCTTACTGATTCTATGGGTACCCCGTTACTTAAGGTAACTGTTGTGGCAAAGGTGTGTCGTGCAAGATGGAAAGTGAGATTCTTTTTTATTCCGCATATATCTGCAATTTCTTTCAGATAGCCGTTAAGCCTTTGATTTGACATTTTTGGAAGAAGGCTTCCTTCTGCTTTACATTTTATATCGTCATTATACTTATCAATTATTTCTATGGCTTTTGGTAATAAAGGAACCTTTACCGGTGTCCCTGTTTTTGATCTTTGGGTGATAAGCCAAAGGGTATTATCTATACCTTTCATAACATTAGCCGATGTCAGGGTAACAACATCTATATAAGCAAGCCCGCTATAACAACTAAAAATAAAAAGGTCCTTCACTTCCTGTAATCGCTCAATGGTAAACTCTTTTGATTCCATTGTTTCTAATTCTTCAGGGGTGAGATATCCTCTTTCGAACCGGGTGAATTTTAATTTATAGCTTTTGAAAGGATCCTTTTCCATCCACTCATTCTTAAGTGCTACATTGATCATTTTTCTGAAACGTTCCATGTGCTTCATTGTACCGTTATTACCAAGCTTCTTTTGATGATCAAGAGGCTTATATGTCTTTAAATAATATTCAAAATCAGTCACGAACTTATAATTGATTTCAGGTAAGATAATGTCTGCCTTATGCTTTCTTTCTTTTAAAAATTTCTCCAGGTATTTTTGTGTGGTATAATAATTTTTCATTGTGCCCCACGAAAGGGCTTCTTTCATATCAATATTGTGGTAATTCATTAATTTACCTAAAGTGTATTCATCATCTTTTTCTCCATAGTAAGCTCTTTTAAAAGTTTCTGTAGTTATTTCTTTTTTCTGCAGCAGCAACTGGCGGTAACAAGTTACTATGTCACTCCGAAACTGCTTAAGATATTTGTTAAAGTTCTTACATGCATCATTGATGGGCTTAGCCATGCATCTTCTTTTATCCCAAATGGATGGGTTCATCATCTGTTTTAAGGACAGTTCTATTCGTTTACTATCAATAGTTATTCTTGCATATACAGGGAGTTGGTTATCTTTTTCTTTTGCTTTTCTCAAATGAAAAATGATATTGAAAGTGGCAGAACTACTGGTAATCATTTATAAAAGTTTTAAATGTTGATTAATGTAAATTCAGGTAACCGAATTAATATTTTTTTATCAATAAAATAGAGTGCAAATTGATTTGAATCATTTTTTAAGTTTTTGATTTCTAGGTTGTTATAGTTGATTCGGTTACCCAAAATACCACAGTCGTTCGGGTAACCTAATGGGTCGCAACAGAATTGATATTTTTTGATATTAATTGGAGTGCTTAAAATCAAAAAAGCCCGTAAACATTGAGTTTTACGAGCTTTCGATTTTGAAAGAAATCATCTTTGTCGGGCGAACAAGATTCGAACTTGCGACCCCACGCCCCCCAGACGTGTGCGCTACCGGGCTGCGCTACCGCCCGAAATAAGAATGCAAAGATAATGTCATATTATGCTAAAATGATGATGTGGAATTAGAAGTCAAGTTGCCGATCGCCGTTCAGTAGTTCACTCTTACCATCTAACTCATTTTTTATAAAATCCCGTTAATATTTTAAGCAGATTATGACTATTAAAAAATGTCTGCTACTTTTATTAAAGCTAATAATTATTCCACTTTCTAACCTTAAATCTCTTTTATGAAAATTCTTTTTTCAATAATAGTATTATTTACTTTAGGTATAAAATTACAGGCGCAAAACCTTCACCTAAATCTCACTGCCGGCGCTATGAATTATACGGGCGATCTACAGGATAAAGCTTATACTTTTTCACAATCGCATTTTGCTGGTGGAGTAGGTGTGTCTTATGATATTACCGATCATCTTTCCTTACGTGCGGGTGTGCTCCTGGGCAAGGTATCGGCAAATGATAAGTATGGAAGAAACGCCGCAAGAAATTTGAATTTTTCATCCAACATTACAGAGTTCAATGTGGGCGCTCAATATTATATTACTCCTTTAGCCGATCATTTTATAACACCTTATGTTTTTGCTGGCCTCGCAGTTTATCATTTTAACCCATATACATTTGATACCACAGGTAAAAAATATTACCTGAAGCCGCTAAGCACCGAAGGTGAAGGGTTTGTTAGCGGTAGAAGCAACTACAATCTTACGCAGCTTGCGGTGCCTTTCGGTGCAGGTGTAAAGTTTTCTCTTAGCGAAAATGTGAACGTAGGTGTGGAGTTTGGTTTAAGAAAATTATTTACAGATTATTTGGACGATGTAAGCACAACTTATGCAGACCCTGCCTTGCTGCAAACCAACAGGGGAGCGGTGGCGCAGGAGCTCGCTTACCGTGGCAATGAAATAAAAAATGGTAACGCCGAACCAGTTGTAGGGGCAAAAAGAGGTAGCGCCAGTTATAAAGACTGGTATTATTTTACTGGCGTTACAGCCTCATTTGCTTTGTTTACCGGTAATGGCGTAGGCGCCGGCAGTGGTGGTCGTCATTCAAAATATGGCTGCCCCGCTAATGTGCAATAGTGTTGAGTAGTATTGAGTATAGGAAGAAATAAGTATCGAGTAGTAGGTCATAAGTCCTCTATGAAATTCTCAATTTACTAATACTTCCTAAACCTCTAAACTTACCTTTAAACCTCTAAACACACTTCTAAACCTCTGATCTCACTTCAAACGCCCTAAACTGATTTGACTAACTATCTTTGCCAACTATGGCTTATAAAAACCTTCTGGATTTTATAGATGTTCTCGAAAAAGCAAATGAGTTAATACGAATTAAATCTTACGTAAATCCTCACCTCGAAATAGCTGAGATCACTGATCGCATCAGCAAGAGTAATACAAACAATAAAGCGCTTTTATTTGAAAACACAGGCTTTGATTTTCCTGTTTTAATGAATGCTTATGGAAGCGAAAAACGCATGTGTCTTGCACTCGGCGTTTCTTCTCTTAATGATGTGGCAACAAATATTGAAGATCTTTTTAAACTGCTTTCATCACCCAAAGAAAACATTATAGATAAGCTAAAGCTGCTGCCAAAGCTCGGGCAGTTTGCTTCGTGGATGCCTAAAGTAATCAGCGGCAAAGGCGCCTGCCAGCAAATAATAATGAACGATGCTGACATTACTAAACTGCCTGTAATAACCTGCTGGCCTAAAGATGGAGGGCCTTTTGTAACGCTTCCGATTATTCACACCAAAGACCCGCATAACAATGTAAGAAATGTGGGCATGTACCGTATGCAGGTGTTTGGCCCGAAGCTAACCGGTATGCACTGGCACAAGCATAAAGTTTCAGCAAAGCATTTTAATGAATATAAAAAATTAAATAAAAAAATGCCGGTGGCTGTTGCCCTGGGCGGCGACCCTGTGTATGCCTATGCTGCTACAGCGCCTTTGCCGGAAAATGTAGATGAATATATGCTGGCCGGTTTTTTAAGAAAGAAAAAAGTGGAGCTGGTAAAATGTATTACACAGCCCGAGATAGAAGTGCCTGCCGATGCAGATTTTATAATCGAAGGTTACGTAGACCCTGAAGATGACCTGATTTGGGAAGGGCCGTTTGGCGACCATACCGGCTATTATTCGTTGCCGGATTGGTACCCGAAGTTTCATATAACTTGTATCACCCACAAAAAAAATGCAGTGTATCCTGCAACCATTGTTGGCATTCCCCCGCAGGAAGATGCATGGCTGGGCAAAGCAACAGAGCGTATTTTTCTTGCCCCAATGAAGATGACCATGGTGCCCGAAATTGTTGATATGGAAATGCCGGTGGAAGGTGTGTTTCATAATCTTGTTATAGCTAAAATAAAAAAAGATTATGCAGGCCAGGGTCAAAAAGTAATGAATGCTATGTGGGGCGCCGGGCAAATGATGTTCAATAAGATTTTGGTGCTTACGGCAGATGAAGGCAGCAACGAAACAGATATTACAAATTATGAATCGCTGGCAAAAGATGTTTTCCAAAATTTAAACCCGTCAACGGATATTTATTTTTCACAAGGCCCGATGGATGTGCTCGATCATAGTTGCAGCAAGATGGGCTTTGGTGGCAAGATGTGTATTGATGGCACTTTTAAGTATAATGAGGAAATTGATTCCGGCTATCATGTGCAGGCTAACGGTTATGTTGTAAACGCTGAAACGATTACCTCAATTTCTGATAGTTTACAAAACAACTTTAAAGAAATAAGGCATGTAAATGTTTCTTTATTAAAAAAAGAAATTAATTGTCTCATAATTTCTGTTGAAAAGAACAGAAAGGATCATATAAAAAGTTTGCATGAAGCCATTATGCAAATGCCGGAAATGGAAACCGTAAAGATGATCCTGTACGTGGAGCACACCGTAGATGCGAACGACTTGCCTGTAGCTTTATGGCGCTTTTGCAATAATCTTGATCCGAAGCGGGATCATTTTATTATAAGAAAAGCATCTTCCCATAATCCTGATAATTATGTTGCCTGCATTGGCTTCGACGGCACAATAAAAACTAAAGAGCTTGATAACTTTCATCGCAACTGGCCCAACATTATTGTTGCGGACGATGCCACAATACATGCCGTGGATGAGAAATGGAACACTCTCGGCATAGGACATTTTATACCTTCGCCTTCTTTAAAGTTTAAAGGTCAGATGTATGGTGAGGAAGCGGTAGCGGGTTAAAATCATTAGTCTTCCCAAACAAAAGTTGCGCTATTATTAATTGTAACTCAGACAGTACTTTCTTTATTTGAACCTTTACGGAAATCGGGAAGGCTTTATTCCCGCTTGCTTTAAGTTATATTTTTTTTAAGGACGAAATTAAACCCTGATGGGAAGTAAAGATCCTAATTTGCTGTTCAAAGAGCCAATCAAAAAGCCAATCAAAAAGCATAAATGACATTAAAAAATATAACCGACTCCAATTCGAAAATTATTTCGCCTCCCATTATTTATATCAAATGACAAATCATTAAAACTCTTGCTTATCCCTATTGAATATTCGGATTTTGCAAATAAATGACCGCTGAAATTATACTGGCCGCCTACTTCTGCAGATATGCCTAAAAATTTTGATGTACTTTCTTTACTCTTGTCAAATTATCCGCTGCCAAATCCAGCTTGAGTCCTCCAAAAACGGAAATTTGCTTGTTAAGCATTTGCCTTAAATGAAAGGGTATTTTTATAAAATGCCAATCATTTACCCAGCTGAACGTAACGCCGGTGTTCAAAAATTCATTTCCTGCAATTTCCTTTTCAACGAACAATGAGCCATAGATTGTGCTGCCGACAAAACCTGTTTTAGCTCCATTTGTTTCAAGCCCGTTTATTACGGTATGATTATATCCTCCTTTAATGCCGAACGTAAATTTATTATTTTCTACTTGAGCCTGTAATTTAAAGAATGATGCCAGGAGCATGATAATTACAAAGAATGGCTTTTTCATAAGGTCAATTTAATTTTCGTTGGTCCTACTTTTTGATCTATTTTCTGCCGTGTGTTTCTACTCTGGCAATAGTCCTTTGCAGGAACAGCTGCGTAAGTTATAAATAAATTGTTATCTCCCTGCTCTGTTGAAGCGTATGCTTTATACAACAAAAACTTAATTATACACATAATACGTTCCCATCGGGGTTTTCACCTTATACACTTTCAATTATTAAACTCTTTCTGTGGAACCCCGATGCAAGGTTTAGACGTTGATCTGTTTGAATGCGATTCTACAAATCTTTAAAATGTGCGGGTACAAAGTGCCTTGAAATACCTTGTTCATAAAAAGATGCACTGCTATGCTCGTATAAAACAAAATCTTTTGCAAGATGCCATTTGCCACTAACAGGATTATGATGTATATAATTCATCTTTTGTAACAGAAACTTTTCAGAAAAGATTGGTTTGGCATCAAATGAATCACGAAACACCTTATGTAGTTGTCCTTTTCCTTTCTCTCTTTCAGTTAGCGCATTTTGCAATATGGATAATGTTTTACTATCATTTGCCTGCCTCAATCTTTTTACCAATTCGTAAGCCATAAATCGTTTTCCGTTTGACAGAATTATGTTAAGATTAAATCCCGTTTCAGGAAAGTATAGAATAGAGTGTACGTGGTTTGGCATAATAACATAAGCTGGTACTTTGATGCTATTGTTTTTTAAAATATTAAACCAGTTATATATTAGATCATAGCTATTGGTTAATTGAAAAAGAGGCATCCAGTTGTAACAGGTAAAAGTGCAAAAGAACATTGCATGAGAATCGGAATGTTTGTATTTTACTGACATATATCGTAAGGCAGGAAGTTACGTAATAAAACTTCGATGAATATTCTTACATCGGGGTTTCATTTCCTGCTTGCTTTAAGTTAGAGTTTTTATTTAAGGACGAAATGAAAACCCCGATGGGAAGTGAAAATAGAACTTGTGCAGTAGTCCGATTGATTACAAACATGGTTCAGCAAGCATTATGTAGAAGGAGTAACAGGTATATATCCAATAGATGAAATAGAAGGGTAAACGCAACGTCCACTGCGTGAGACGTTGCTGAGAAGCAAAAAATGAAAACCCCGATGTGAAGTAATAGCTTTGGCTATGCCTTCGCTTCACTACGCCCAATAGCTGGATGATTTTTATTTTGCTCCCAACGTCCGCTGCGTGGAGCATTGGGCAGTGGGAAATTTTTATCGTAAATTCACGTTAATAAATATTAAAACGAAAACACTTTTATGAAGCCAAAAATTGTTATTACAGTTATAATACTGATTTTATCCTGCACAGCTTCTTATTCGCAGGATTATTTAATAACAAACACCCTCCCGGCAAATGATTCAATAGCTTTTACAACATTGCGCTATGGCCGCAAAGATTATGGATTTGGTGTAATTTCTTCAAAGGGAACTATGAACTGGCAGGTACCTGTGCCTGGTTATCCTTTGGGAATGGGGAAGTTTAAAAATAATGCTGCAGTTTTTTACACCTTCGAAAACCCTGAAGGTGCAACTGATTTAAAAGAGGTTCATGCAGCGCTGATAAACTTGCACGAAAAGAAGATTACAAACGATAAGGTTGTTTATACCAGTAAAGACAAATACGAGAAGTACCCATTTATTCTTAATGATCCGCATGGCAATTTCACTTATCTTTTAGTTCGTTCCGATGCCTTAAAAGGGTTACTTGGCAATGGAGCTGCCCAGGTTAAAGCCAAAATGAAAGCAACAACTGAATTAAGCGCCATTTCCCTGGAAACTGACCTGGAGCCACATAGCAAAGATATAAAAAGCATTGCGCTGGAATCAGTTTTTGTAACGGCCTGCGTGGGAATGAATAATGACCTGTACGTGTCTTCTTTCTCTAACGACCAGCTGATAACCGAAAAGTTTGATAGCGACGCTAACCTGAAAGGCAAACTTTCTGTAGCAGCACCGGTGACTACTAAAAAGGAATTTTTCCCGGTTATTAAATATGACAGCACCCGAGGAAACTGTATTGATGTAGGCATCGCTTACTCGAATAACCACAAAGATGATGTAATGCGTTCATTCAGATTTGATTTTAACGATAAAAAAGCGATAGCAACAGATGAAGTTGTCCTCGATAAAAGTTATGTAAAACAATTGGAAAAAACCGGGGGTAATAATAGCAGGCTTTCCAATTTTAAAAAGATTGATGAACTGTACCCTGTTCAAATACTGGAAACGGCTGACAAAGTAATTGTTCTTAAAGAAATACAATATCATTTTACTCCGGTAGGCGACAACGCGGAGCAATTTTTCAGAGAAGGCGGCATTATTTCTATCTACTCAAACAAAGACATGCATCTGGAAAGAGATGTAGTATTTGACAAGTATTTTGGAACATATATAATGGGCGGTACCGGAATTAACAGCCAGCCAAAAAACGGAAAATTGTATACAGTTACCTGCGAACTGGCAGGTGCAGGAAAGTATAAAACCTATTTATATACTGTCAACATTAATGATGGCGCTGTTAACAAAAGAGAGTTAAAAAAAGAAGAGGCCGGAAAAGGATGGATAACTGCGCCAACAACAATAGCCTGGTTCAGCAATAATTTTATTACTCCCTTCAACTCAGGCAAGGCTTTTATTCATTTGAAATTTGAAACTGATTTGCAATCTGAAAATTATTAAATACATCAGTAATCCACGTTCCCATCGGTGTTTTCACCTTATACACTTTCAATTATAAAAACTCTTTCTGTGGAACCCCGATGCAAGGGTAGACGTTGATCTGTTTGAATGCGATTCTACAAATCTTTAAAATGTGCGGGTACAAAGTGCCTGGAAATACCTTGTTGCGGGCGTTTATCTAGCTATAAAAATCCGCAATCTTACAAGATCAGGCATTCATCTATTTAAAAAATCCGCAATCGAACTTATAGATCCGTCGCTTCCCCGTAAGCCACTGCTGTAGCCTCTTTTACGGCTTCGCTCATGGTTGGGTGTGGGTGAATGGCATTTAATATTTCATGTGCCGTAGTCTCCAACTTGCGGGCGGTAACTACTTCTGCAATCATTTCGGTTACATTGTTTCCTATCATGTGGCAGCCGAGGAGCTCGCCATATTTAGCATCATAAATTATTTTTACGAAGCCTTCTGTAACGCCTGCTGCTGTTGCTTTGCCACTGGCTATGAAGGGAAATTTGCCCACTTTAATTTCATAACCGGCATCTTTAGCAGCTTTTTCTGTATAACCCACTGATGCAATTTCCGGTGAGCAATACGTACAGGCAGGAACGTTGTTATAATCAATCTGGTCGGGCTTGTGGCCTGCCAAATGCTCTGCTGCATTGATGCCTTCTTTGGTTGCTTTGTGTGCCAGCGCCTGGTGCGCAGTACAATCGCCAACCGCGTATATGCCGGGTACATTTGTTAGCTGATTGTTATCCACCACTATTTTACCTTTATCTGTTTTAATGCCTAACTCTTCAAGGCCAATGTTCTCAATGTTGGCCACCACGCCTACGGCACTCAGCACAATATCTGCATCAATACTTTTTTCACCGTCTTTGGTTTTTATTTTTACGGTTACACCGTTACCGTTACCCTGCACACTGGTTACTTCGCTGTTTACCATTATGTCAATGCCTTGTTTTTTAAATTGCTTCTCCAGTTCCTTTGAGATTTCTTCATCTTCCACAGGAACTATTCTTGGCAAAAATTCAACAACAGTAACCTTTGTGCCCATGCTGTTATAAAAGTAGGCGAACTCAGTACCAATGGCGCCGGAGCCCACCACCACTATGCTTTTGGGCTGAGATTGCAAAGACATGGCTTCTCTGTAACCTATAATATTCTTACCATCAATTTTTAAAGAAGGCAATTCTTTTGCTCTTGCCCCTGTAACAATTACAATGTTCTTTGCTTCAAGCACCTGCTTCTTTCCATCTGCAGCAGTAACCTCTACCTTATCTTTTGCAATTAATTTTCCATTGCCCATCACCACATCTATCTTATATTTTTTCATTAAATACTGCACACCTTTATTCATCTTATCTGCCACGCCGCGGCTGCGTTTTACAACGTTTCCAAAGTTTTGTTTTGCGTCGCTCACTTCTATTCCATAATCTGCTGCATGTTTTGTGTATTCATAAACAAGTGCACTTTTTAATAAAGCTTTTGTAGGTATACAACCCCAGTTAAGGCAAATGCCGCCAAGGCTTTCACGCTCCACGATCACTACTTTTTTACCTAACTGAGATGCTCTTATCGCCGCAGGATAACCGCCGGGGCCACTGCCAAGAACTATTACATCGTATGCCATTTCTATTATTTTTTTTATTAAAAGAGTTGCAAAATTACTTTATCAAATGCAAAGCGCAAAAAGCCTGGCGCATACAAATCAACATAAAAGTTATAATAAAATAATTATTT
The DNA here is from genome assembly GCA_965276925.1 of Hanamia sp. Lineage (GTDB taxonomy): Bacteria > Bacteroidota > Bacteroidia > Chitinophagales > Chitinophagaceae > Ginsengibacter. The sequence goes on along the minus strand of OZ255711.1, from coordinate 3,187,877 downwards.
GTTAGTGATCGTTCGGGTGGCTGTCTGTGCCGTTTTTTCACCTTCAGAAATGCTTTGCAAAGTATTAATGCTAAGATTAAATTCGAAGCCAAGTATTACCACCATTGAGTTTATAAATATCATACTCATGATGACCATAATGGTTCCTATAGAACCGTATAAAATATTATACCGGCCAAAATTATTTACAAACATTGTAAACACAATCGTAACAAGAATGCTGAGCAAAGTGGCAATAACAGCGCCGGGCGAAAACAATTGCCATTTCTTTTTGGTGGAAGGCGCATATTTATAAATAAAAGCATAAGAATAAAAGATAAGCGCAATGATAAAGATCCATTTACCAAAAATAATAATAAGCCTTACGTGCTTGTTGGATATACCCAGCATATCGAGCAGTGTATTTTGCATGAGCAAAAGCGAAAGGCAAACCACCAAAAGCCCGAACAGTATAATGGTAAGCATTAATGCACGCCCTCTTTTTTTTAAACCCTTTATTTTTTTAAAACCTACATGATCTTTATTGAAGGAACGCATTAAACCCATAACTGCATTGGATGCAAAAAAGAGTGACAGAAAAAACGTGAATGATATCAGGCCAATTTTAGAGCCATCAATAAAGCTGTCAATAAAATCTACAATGCTTTTGTTGTAAACTTTTGATGGAATAATATCGGTTATCAATCCATGCAACTGGTGCTTCAGCCCGTGCCTGGATACAAAAGGCAATACAGGTATAAGTGTAAAAATAAAAAGGCAGGTAGGCGGTATAGCCATAATAAAATTATAGGAAACCGCGGCTGCTTTTTCAGTAAAATCGGGCACGCTGAAACCATTTACGAAATACCTCGTAACCTCGTAAAGCGAATGGTCTCCAAAGCCGGGAGGTATCCATTTTTTGCTTTTTCTCACCAGATATTTTACAGGGTTCATCTGCAAATTTCCAATTGTTATTTATGTATAATGTAAAAGCCTGCGGTATTTAATGTAAAATAATCATTTACAGTCATTGATTAAGTTTATGCTTTGCAAGGCTGTCAAGCGCATCCCGGTAAGCTTTTGCATAAGCCGAATGTTGTTCAAACGTGCTGGAAAAGTCTGACAGGCCACCAGAGTTAGGACGGGCAACAAAAAATAAATAATCTGTCTGCGGCTCATCCAGCACAGCATCTATTGTTTTTATTGATGGCGTGTTTATAGGTCCTGGCGGCAAGCCGTCGTGCAGGTAAGTGTTGTAAGGCGATGGATAGCTTAGGTATTTAAAATAAATTCTTTTAAGCCCAAAATCCTTCATTGCAAATTTTATAGTTGGGTCTGCCGCAAGCTTCATTTTTTTCCGTAGCCTATTGAGGTATACACTGGCTATGTTGCCTTTATCTTCGGGCTTGTTGGTCTCTTCTTCTACAATTGAGGCAAGCGTGTAAACCTGTGTGAGCGTGAGTTGCAGCGCTTCAGCTTTTTGCCTTCTTTCCTCATTCCAAAACTTTTCTTTTTCATTATATAATTTTTTTAAAACTTTTTGCAAAGAAGTATTCCAGGTAAAAACATAAGTATTCGGAATGATGATGCTCATTACAGTATTGGTATCTGTATTAAATTGTTTTACAGAATCATTATTATTTAAAAAATGAATTACAGTTACCGAATCGGTTTCAAAATTATCGCCGATCTTTTTTGCCAGATCTTCTTTTGTGCGAAGCTTTGTAATTACAAAGTTTACCGGTGTTTGCCTGCCGGAACGTAACATACGAACAAGATTTACAACGCTCATTCCATTGTTAATTTTGTATTTGCCAGCCATTATATTTTTATCATAATTAACATAAGCAGCTACTTTGTTAAACCAAAAAGCAGACGTAATAACATTAGTTTTTATGAGGCTGTCTTTTACCTGTTCAAAGGTGGCGCCGGTATGAACATAAAAAAATTTTCCATTTTTTGCTTCTATCGTTGGCCCGAAAAATTTCCACGAAGCGTAACAGGCAAAAGCAATTAATATAATAAACAGGTAAAGAAATGTTCTTCGGGTCTTCATATTTTATTTGCGGTCGTTGATCAGGCAAAAATATTTTTAATGAAAAATTTATATGCTTTTTATTAAAAAATATTACTTAATCCTGATTAAAAATATTCTGAATGCTTTACTAAGCCATGCAAATTTATAAGTTTTGCTTAGATATAATAATGAATAAAGGCCAACTGGTTATCTCATTAAGCACATCATTAATCTTACAGATACTAACTGGTAATAAGTAGTTTTGTTTACAAACAATCCATAAAAAATGGCTTTTAAAAAAGTTACTGAAACGACTTCGTTATACAGGCATCTTGAGCAAATGCCGGTTATAGAAATACTAACGGATATCAATAAAGAAGATAAAAAAGTGGCAGATGCTGTTGAGCTGGCGCTACCGAAAATAGAAAAACTTACCGCCGCTGTTTCGCAATGTATGCTTACCGGCGGCAGGCTTTTTTACATAGGCGCCGGCACCAGTGGCAGGCTGGGCATACTCGATGCAAGTGAGTGCCCGCCCACATTTGGCGTAAGCAAGGGTTTGGTTATTGGTGTTATTGCCGGTGGTGAAGCAGCCATACTTAACGCCATAGAAAAAGCGGAAGACGATGCCGAACAAGGCTGGATAGATTTGCAAAAACATGTAGTGCATAACGGTGATGTTGTAATCGGAATTGCTACAAGCGGCACCACGCCTTATGTTATCGGGGCTTTAAAAAAATGTAAAGAAAATAATATTATTACGGGAAGCATTGCTTGCAATCCACAATCGCCCATAAGCGAAGTGGCAGATTACCCTGTGGAAGTGGTTGTAGGGCCGGAATTTGTTACCGGCAGCACGAGAATGAAAAGTGGCACAGCCACAAAGATGGTTTTGAATATGATCTCCACCACTGCCATGATAAGGCTTGGAAGGGTAGAGGATAATAAAATGATAAACATGCAGCTTACCAATAATAAAGTGATCAGCAGAGGCGTTCAAATGCTGATGCAAAAGACTGGTATCACTAATGAGCAGGATGCAAAGGCTTATTTACTTAAATATAAAACAGTAAAAAAAGCTATGGAAAATTATAAGCCTTAGAAGTTTACCAGGAATAAAAAAAAGATAAGAGGCATCTGTGCTTATTGATAAAACTAAATAAAGCGGATGATTCTTTTTCACCAAAATAAGTATTAGATTTATTGTTTAAAAATTATTGTTAACCAGGCAACTTACTTTATGAAAGCAAAAATTTTACTTCTTCTTTTTACTGTTGTTTTTTTGAAAAGTTTTTCTCAAAAGAGCAATCTTGCTTACGCCATTACCGGTCAGGAAAATGGCAACTTTAACTGGACAGATATCAGGGTGATAGATATGAGTTCCGGCAGTGTACAAAGCACACTTTTTGAAAATGGAAAAACAAAATTTTCTTTTATTGATGCAGAAACAAAAAGACCAGTTGATCATTTAATTATAAATGGAAATCCGGCTGAATTAAAACAAAATAATGTTGCTGTTTCTGCAACTACTATAAATGCTGTAAACCCATCGCCTACAGCACTGATGAGTGCCGCAGCAGCTTATGATGAAAGGCATGATAAATTATTTTTTGCTTCCATGCGCACCGGCCAGCTTATGTGGCTCGATATGAAATCAACCCGGGGAACTCCTGCTTTTTATACAGTTTCAAAAACTTTGGTTGATAACGCTGATTTCAACGATGAATCGTATAACATTACAAGAATGGCTATTGGCGCTGATGGCAATGGCTATGCGCTTACCAATGATGCCAACCACCTGATAAAATTTACCACCGGCAGCAAAACTATCATCACTGATTTGGGAAACCTTGTGGATGCTGAAAGCAACAATGGATTAAGCGTGCATAATAAATGCAGCAGCTGGGGTGGAGATATTGTTGCAGATGCTTTTGGAAAACTATATCTGTTTTGCGCCAGCAGAAATGTATTTTTAATAGACCCCGAAGCAAGAACAGCAACCTCCAAAGGAACTATCAGCAATCTATCAGGAACCTATACAGTAAATGGCGCCGCGGTTATAGACGATGATAATGTAATAATAAGCAGCGCCAACACCTTCGAAGGCTTTTATAAAGTGAATATAAATGATCTTTCTGCAGTAAAAATTGTAACGGAAAATAAACCATACAACGCGTCGGACCTGGCAAGTTGCAACCTGTTACATGCTGCATTAAAGCAAAACACTGTTGGTGCACCCAACCTTAAAAATTTTGAAGTAATAGGCAACAGGTTTATTTCTATTTATCCAAATCCTGTAATAAATAACCAGGTAAAAATAACCTTTGACAAAACCGCAGCAGGCAAATATAGCGTTGCTGTTATGGATGTTCAGGGAAGGCTCATTGATACAAAAAATGTGTACATAGAAGGCCCGGGACAGGTAGAAAATTTTCAATTTAAAAGAAAGCAGGCAGCAGGCATGTACATGATAAAAATAACTGATGCCAATGGTAAAGCTATCTTTGCTGATAAGTTAGTAGTAGAGTAAAATAATTATATTAGTTACTGAGGCCGTTCAATTGCGAACGGCCTTTTTTATTTTTTTATTTTTATAAACATTCTTATAAATTTCATTGAAATAAATTTGCAGCAAAACAATTTTCAATTTGAAAAGTTATAGACATAATTATTTATGCAGGATATAGAACCATACGATAACTGGCAATATTTATACACTTCAGAGAATGATGAGCGATCTCCCTTTTATGGGCGTGAATACAGTGAATTTGCATTTACACAAACGGTATATAATTATTACATTCATCCGCTGTGGGATGAGTTTGGCAGCGCCACGCTATATCTGAAAGTTTTAATGGCCGACTACCAGGAACAGTATGTAATTATGGAATTGATTGGCGAATGGAACGATGCTATTGAAAATGATATTATGCGGCTCAAGCGCGATGTGATTGATGATTTTATAATGCAAGGCATTGTAAAATTTATTTTAATAACGGAAAACGTTTTAAACTTTCATAGCAGCGATGATAGTTATTACGAAGAGTGGTATGATGATGTAAGCGAGGCTGGCGGCTGGGTGGCGGCACTTAACATGGCTGAGCAAACACAATATGATTTTAAAAAAGCAAGATTAAATAAATATGCCCATCTTTTAAATGTGCCCCAATGGCGCACCTTGAAGCCTGATATTTTGTTTAGCCAGATAGATAATGTTTTGATGCGAAGGCTCGACTGAGATATCGGTAATTGTTGAATGATGGATTATTGAATTGTTGCAATGTTTAATTTTCATTTCTCATTTCTTAATTAATTTTGCACCTCTTGACATTATAACTCTCACTTATGACCTGGAAACAGTTATTCACTTCTTCTATTGGCAAAAAATTTTTAATGGGCGCAACAGGCTTGTTTCTTATAATTTATCTTATTGTTCATGCATCTGTAAACGCAATGATTTTTTATAATGATAAGGGCATCACCTTTAACAGAGCGGCTTTTTTTATGAGCCATAATTTTTTTATCCGTTTTATTGAGATAGGGTTATTTGCCATTTTTGTTTTACACATTATTCAGGGGCTTTTTTTGTGGAAACAAAACATGGCGGCAAGAAAAATAAATTATGTAAAATATAATTATCCCCCTAAAATAAAATGGTACAGCCGTTATATGGGCTGGCTGGGTACTTTTTTATTATTATTTCTTGTAATGCACTTATATCATTTTTGGGCAGGCACTAAAAACGAAATGTATTTTCATGGGCCCAAGGTTAATTTATATTATGAAATGAAAGACATTTTTACCAACCCTTTATTCTTCATTTTATATATGATAGGGCTGGTATCACTTTTATTTCATTTGTTGCAGGGCTTTCAAAGCGCTTTTCAAACCTTTGGTATCAACCATAGAAGATGGACACCTATAATAAAAGGCATAGGTATTTTCTATTCAGTTGCTATCTGTATTTTATTTGCCATGATGCCAATATCATTTATGGCAGGGTGGCTGCAATGAGTGAATTGGTGAATGAGGAATAGTGAATATTTTTTTTAATAAAAATTTTTTGCATAAAAAATTATAATATAACAGTATGGCATTAGACGCAAAAATTCCTGAAGGTGAGCTGGCGCAAAAATGGACTAATTATAAAGACCATGTGAATCTGGTAAGCCCTGCCAATAAAAGAAAGCTTGAAGTAATTGTGATAGGCACTGGCCTTGCAGGAGCCTCTGCTGCAGCCACTTTGGGTGAATTAGGGTATAAAGTAAAAGCATTTTGTTTTCAGGATAGCCCGAGGCGTGCGCATTCTATTGCAGCGCAGGGGGGCATCAATGCAGCAAAGAATTATCAGAATGATGGCGATTCTGTTTTTCGTCTTTTTTATGAAACAGTAAAAGGCGGTGACTATCGCTCACGGGAAGCAAATGTTTACCGGCTTGCGCAGGAAAGCGGAAATATTATTGACCAGTGTGTAGCGCAAGGTGTTCCTTTTGCAAGAGAATATGGTGGTCTGTTAAGCAATCGTTCATTCGGCGGAACACAGGTTCAGCGCACGTTTTACGCTGCAGGGCAAACGGGGCAACAATTATTATTAGGCGCGTACAGCGCTTTGGAAAGGCAGGTTGCTTTAGGAACGGTAACCATGTATTCACGTCATGAAATGCTGGACATTGTAAGGATTGATGGCAAAGCAAGAGGCATTATTGCAAGAAATTTAGTAACAGGAACATTAGAAAGATACTTTGGCCATGCGGTTCTTATTTGTTCAGGCGGTTATGGAAATGTTTTTTATTTAAGCACTAACGCAATGGGCAGTAATGTAACGGCTGCATGGAAATCGCATAAGAGAGGCGCATACTTTGCCAACCCCTGTTTTACACAAATTCATCCTACCTGCATACCTGTTACGGGCGACCACCAAAGCAAGCTTACCTTAATGAGTGAGAGCTTAAGAAATGATGGAAGAATCTGGGTGCCAAAAAATAAAGATGATAACCGCAAAGGTGCAGACATACCTGAGCAGGATCGTGATTATTATTTGGAGAGAAGGTATCCTGCATTTGGCAACCTGGTTCCAAGAGATGTAGCATCAAGAGCGGCAAAGGAAAGATGTGATGCGGGTTACGGAGTAGGAACTACGAAGATGGCCGTATATCTCGACTTTGCTGATGCAATAAAAAGATATGGCAGAATAGAAGTGAGCAAAAGAGGACTTGCCAATGCTGGTGATGAAAAAATTATTGAATTAGGTAAAGAAGTGGTTGCAGATAAATATGGAAATCTTTTTGAAATGTATGAAAAGATAACCGGCGAAAATCCATACAATGTTCCGATGCGCATTTACCCTGCAGTGCATTACACCATGGGCGGCCTTTGGGTGAATTATGAATTGATGACAACCGTTCCCGGATTATACTCATTGGGCGAAGCCAACTTCAGTGATCATGGAGCTAACAGGCTGGGCGCATCCGCACTCATGCAGGGCCTTGCCGACGGATATTTTGTAATACCGTATACACTTGGTAATTATATGAATAATGAAATAAGAAATCCGGCAATATCAACTTCGCACCCTGCATTTGAAGAGGCCGAAAATGAAGTGCAGGCAAAAATAAAAAAGCTTATGAGCATACAAGGAAATGAATCAGTAGAAAGCTTTCATAAGCGCATGGGAAAAATCATGTGGAACAAATGTGGCATGGCACGCAACGAACAAGGATTAAAAGAAGCGATAGAAGAAATTCGTCAATTAAGAAAAGAATTTTGGCAAAATGTAAAAATACCCGGAGAAATTTTTGAAATGAATCCTGAACTGGATAAAGCGGGAAGAGTTGCCGATTTTATAGAGCTTGGCGAGCTGATGTGCATGGATGCACTCAACCGCAAAGAGAGCTGCGGCGGACATTTCAGAGAAGAGAGCCAGACAGATGAAGGAGAAGCTTTGCGTGATGATAATCATTACAGTTATGTTGCAGCCTGGGAGTTTACAGGCGAAGGAGAAAAGCTTAATAAAGAACAATTACATTTTGATGTGGCAAAGCCAAGCCAGAGGAGTTATAAGTAAACGTATATGTCAAATTGTTACCTCGTTTAATTGCTGATGGAAAATATTAAAAAATATCTGACTTTAAACGATATTGAAGCATATAAACTTTCATTTCATTTGAGCAATTACGTCTGGAATATAGTTATTAACTGGAATCATTTTGCGCAAAAAACTATAGGCTCTCAATTTGTAAATGCAGTCGATTCAATTTCTGCAAACATTGCTGAAGGCTTTGGAAGACATTTTAAAAAAGATAAAGTAAAATTTTATCAATATAGCAGAGGCTCTTTAAAAGAGTGTTTTGACTGGAATGAAAAATCAAAAGTGAGGCAACTAATAAATAAAGAAGATTATACTTATATATTTAATGAGTTAAATAAATTACCTAAATCTATTAATTCGTTAATCAAATTTACAAGGGATAAGCTTATTGTTTAATAAAAAATAAGATATTTTTTATAACAATTAAGCATAGAACAATTAAACGGTTTATTATTTATGAAACACTACAATATGAATCTTACCTTAAAAGTTTGGAAGCAAAAAAATGCTCAGGCAAAGGGGCGCTTTGAAACTTATGAGGTAAAAAATATTTCTTCTGAAATGTCTTTTCTGGAAATGTTTGATGTGCTTAATGAAAGGCTAATTGCTGAGGGCAAAGAGCCTGTTACTTTTGACCATGATTGTCGTGAAGGCATTTGCGGCTCGTGTAGTATGTACATAGATGGAAGAGCACATGGCCCATGGCAAAAAAATACTGTTTGCCAGCTGCACATGCGTGCGTATAAAGATGGTGATACCATAGTTGTTGAGCCATGGCGCTCTGTGGCTTTTCCTGTAATAAAAGATCTTATGGTTGACAGGAAAGCCTTTGACAGGATCATAGAATCCGGGGGGTTTGTTTCTGTAAATACAGGTAATGCTGTTGATGCAAATTCATTGCCTGTCGACAGGGCAAAATCTGAAGAAGCATTTAATGCTGCCGCCTGTATTGGCTGCGGGGCCTGCGTTGCAGCATGTCCTAACGGGTCAGCAATGCTTTTTGTAAGCGCAAAAGTCTCTCAGCTTGCATTGCTTCCGCAGGGCGAGCCAGAAAAAAATACACGCGTATTGAATATGGTTATGCAAATGGACAAAGAAGGCTTTGGCAATTGCGGCAACATATATAATTGCGAAGCAGAATGCCCTAAAGGTATTTCTGTAGAAAATATAGCCAGAATGAACAGGGAATATTTGGGTGCTTCTTTGAGTTCTGAAATATAATTAATACTATTGCTTTTGCTATTAATAAGTTAACACACCTTGGCTTTGTATTATAGCCTCTGACGATTTGCTTCCAATCCTTTTTTAAGCTATACTAAATAAAATATTCTATTCGTTATCATTCCACAATAAACGATATATGAATTTTATTGACCAAAACGAAAGCTTCTCAGTGCTCATACCTGATGGGGAAAGCGTTTTTGCATTATCTGTTTTGCAATGTCTTGCAAAAAATAAAAATGTAAAAAAGTATGTGCTTTCAAACGATGCCTGGTCACCGTCGAGGTTTTCCCGTTTCTCAGATGTGGTTATTTGTTATAACAATAAGTTACAAACAAAAGAAAGGCTTGATCTTATTTTACATACTGTAAAAAAATACAATATTAATGTAGTGTTGCCTGTAGATGGCAAGATGATAGAATTGCTTTCAGAACATACAGATATGCTTTCTTCAATCACTCATTTAGCAGTTTTTCCTGATACGGAATCTATAAAAATTGCGTCAGATAAATGGCTCCTTGCACAATGGATGTATGGTAATGATGTGCGTTGCCCTGAAACTATTTTATATACTGCCAATGATGATTTCAGAAAAAAAATTGCAGGCTTATCCTTTCCGGTATTAATTAAGCCAAAGGGTGGCTCAGGTGGCGTTGGCATTGAATTTTTTAGTGAAAAAGAATCTTTGTTGCTCTTTCTGAAAAGCAATGATTGCGCAGATAAATATATTGTTCAATCTTTTATGGAGGGCTACGATATTGATTGCAGCGTGTTATGCAAAAACGGCCAGATACTCGCACACACTATTCAAAAAGGAATTATGTACAGCAAAGAAAAAGTATCCTGGCCGGGAGGAATTGATTTTTTTCATGATGAAGCCACTTATTCCGTTGTGGAAGATATGATACGCAAGATGAACTGGACGGGCATTGTATATATAGATTTAAGATATGATGATGTTTTAAAGAAAATAAATGTTATAGAAATGAATCCCCGCTATTGGGCTTCCGTTTGTGCATCTCTTTTTGCAGGAGTAAATTTTCCTTATGCAGCTTGCCTTTTAGCACTTAATAAAGAAGTTGCTAAGTCTGCCATAAAAGATAAGCGGGTAGTGAGAACGGGCGCTGCCATTAGTATTTTTACAAAAAGACTTGTAACAAAAAATAAAGAAAAGCTATACTTCGACAACTCATTTCTTGAATTTATTGTCAGCGATCCTTTGCCATTCATTATGAAAGAATCGGCTAAGCTTTTTAATAAAGTTTTCCCAAAAAAAAATTTAAATTAAAGCATAATCCGCTTGCAATACCTGGTTGTTCTTTATAAAAGCTATATTTTTTATTCCATATCATCTACAGGCGGGCATTGGATTTTATACTATTCATTTATACTAAAGCGTTATTAAAATGCAGTAACATTTATAACAGTGTTATACTTTAACTTCCATTCATAAGCACTAATTTTAATGCTTGCAAAAATCCGAACTGATTGAATTCCGCAAGAATATACCTGCTTATAATTTTATGGTTCTTTGCATACAATTGTTTTTCTCAAACTTCTCCGCCATCTAATCTTCGCAAAAAAAAAATTGCAACCAGCATAAACCCCCTGCGTTTTGATAGCAGCAGCATCATTCCTAACACTGTTTACATAGAAGGAATAAATGCTAATGTTTATGCCATTGATTATGTAAACGCATTAATTACATGGAAGGCAAACCCGCTGCCAGACAGCGTTTCCATTACGTATCGTGTTTTTCCTTTTAAGCTTAATAGTATTGTACGGCATTATAACTATGATAGTGTACGCTTCAATTTTTCTGCAGAAAAACCTTTTGTGCTTAAACCCATTCAGCCGCAAACAGGCAAGATCATTGACTTTGGCAACATAAACTATAATGGAAGCATAGGCCGCGGTATTTCATTTGGCAATAGCCAGGATGCTGTAGTAAATTCCACCTTAAACCTGCAGTTAAATGGCTACATCGGCGATAGCCTTGAGCTTACTGCGGCCATCAGCGATAATAATATTCCGGTGCAGCCGCAGGGCAATACACAAAACATAAATGATTTTGATAAAATTTTATTACAAGTGAGAAAACACGGATGGCAGGCCAGCTTCGGTGATATTGATGTAAGGCAAAGCCAGAATTATTTTTTAAATTTTTATACAAGATTGCAGGGCGCATCTTTTACCTCCGATAATAAAATAGGAAAAAACATAACCAATTCTTTGCTGCTAAGCGGCGCCGTTGCTAAAGGAAAATTTACAAGAAATGTTATTACGCCATTAGAGGGAAACCAGGGCCCATACCATTTATCAGATGCAAATGGCGAGCTTTATTTTACAGTGCTTGCAGGCACTGAGAAAGTTTTTATTGATGGTCAGTTGCTGGCCCGCGGGCAAGACCAGGATTATGTGATAGATTATAACACGGCAGAAATAACTTTTACGGCAAAGCGGTTAATAACAAAAGACAGCAGGATACAGGTAGAGTTTGAATATGCTGACAGAAATTATCTGAATTCGCTTTTGTATGCAAGCGACGATATAGCCATAAATAAAAAGCTAAAGCTGAGCATTGGCGCCTATTCCAACGTAGATGCAAAAAACAGTTCCATTAATCAAACACTTACCACAGACCAAAAACAATATTTATCGCAGATAGGAAATAATATAGACAGCGCTGTATACCCTGATGCAGTTCGCGATACGTTTTCCATTACAACAGTTTTATATAAAAAAATTGATACCGTTTATAATAATATCCATGATTCGATTTATGTGTATTCAACCAACAAAAATGATTCGTTGTATAATCTTTCTTTTACCAATGTAGGCTTAGGCAAGGGAAATTATGTACAAGTAAACAACAATACTAATGGAAGAGTTTTTACATGGGTAGCGCCCTCAAACGCAATACCGCAGGGCGATTGGGAGCCTGTGGCTTTATTGATAACTCCTAAAAAACAACAGATCATTACACTGGGAGCGCAATATTTTATTAATGATAAATCATTTATTAAAGCACAGTTTGCAGCAAGCCATTACGATGTAAATACTTTTTCTACAAAAGATAAACAGGATGATAATGGCGCAGCAGCAAAGATTGAATTTGGCACACAGCAAAAAGTTTTGCAGGCAATAAAACAAGGGCTTTCATTGCAGTCGTATGCCAGCTACGAATATGTTCAGGATAAATTTAAGCCTGTTGAAAGACTGCGCAATGTAGAGTTTAACAGGGATTGGAGCCTGCCATTCGATGCACCCTCCGCGACAGAACAGTTGATAAATGGCTCTTTACAACTCAGCGATTTAAAAAATAATTTTATAAAATACCAGCTTACAGATTATAACCGCAGCGATAATTATAATGGTATACGAAATGCTATTGAGCATTTGATGGCATGGAACGGATGGAAAATAACAGATAAATTTTATATAACAAATATTAACAGCATCATACAAAAAGGGGCTTACCTAAGGCCATCAATTGATGTATCAAAAATGCTTGCCTCTTTTAAAAATATTACAATAGGGGCGGGCTTTTCAGCAGAAAATGATCAACAGCTCAGCAAGCAATATGATACATTAATGCCCGAAAGCTTTGCATTTAGTTTATGGCAGGCTTACATCAAATCTTCTGAAACAAAGCTTAACAGGTGGGGCATAAATTATTTTACAAGAACAGATAAAATTCCTTTTCAAAAAGATTTGATCAATGGTGATAAAAGCCAGAACATAAGCTTCATCACAGAATTTTTAAAAAATGAAAATCATCAGTTCAAGCTTAATGTTACTTACCGGGAACTTAATGTTATCAACAAGGGAACCACCAGCCTGCAAAGCGATAAAAGTCTTTTGGGAAGAGCTGAGTATGCGGTGCATGAATTTCACGGGTTCACTAACGGTAATGTGCTATACGAAATTGGCTCTGGCCAGGAGCAGAAGCTGGCGTACACTTACATTCAGGTGCCGGCAGGGCAGGGCTATTACAACTGGGTTGATTATAATAATGACGGCATGCCACAGATAAATGAATTTGAAGTTGCCATTTACCCTGATCAAAAAAACTGGATAAGAGTTTTTACGCCCACTAACGAATACATAAAAGCAAACTATCTTCAATTTAATTACAGCTTGAATTTGAACCCTTCAGCAATTATTAAATCTACCGTAACTAATAAGCTGCTAAAATTTGTAAGCCGGTTCAGCAGCACATCAGCTTTGCAAATAAATAAAAAAGATGTGGCGCATAATGGTTCATTTGAGTTCAACCCCTTTAGCAAAAATTTAGTGGATACTTCTTTATTAACATTAAATTCTTTTTTGTCGAACACTTTATATTTTAACCGCAAAAGTATTAAGTGGGGCATAGATGTGACGCATCGCTTAAACAGCAGCAAAGCTTTACTTAATTATGGATTTGAAAGCAGCAAGCTTAGAAACCTTACATTAAAAGGAAGATGGAATATCAACCGCTCTTTTGCAACATCTTTCACCAACCAGTACATCTTAAACCAGTTAAACACACCTTCGTTTGCCAATAGAAATTATCACATCAACGAAGTATCTGCAGAGCCTTCGGCAAGTTATATTTATAAAAGTAATTTACGTGTAACCCTTATCTACACTTACGATACGAAACAAAATACCATTGGTTATATGGAAAAGGCAATCAATAACCAGGTAGCTGCAGAAGTGAGGTACAACGTGCTTTCCAACGGAACATTAAATGGAAGATTTACTTTAGATAATATAAATTTTAATGGTGGAAATGGTGGCAGTGCCAATAGCACAACCGGCTATGTTTTAATAAATGGCCTGTTGCCCGGTAAAAATTATTTATGGGATATTGAGCTTACCAAAAGAGTGGCCGGTAACATAGAAGTGAATCTTCAATATGAAGGCCGCAAGCCCGGAAACACAACGATAGTGAATACCGGCAGGGCATCAGTAAGAGCTATATTTTAATGATGTGCTAATATGCTAATGTGCTAATTCGAAAATGTGAAAATGTGGAAATATAAAGAGAGTGATTACAATTCCTACTTTCTACTTTCACTCACTACTTTTTACTCCACTTCTCACCCCCCAAAGCCCGCAATCATATTGATGGTAAGTGCAATCATGATTGTGTTGTAACCAAAAGATAACATGCCATGCCACATGGCAAGCCTCCTTATTTTTTTAGATTGTATTTCAACATCAGAAACCTGGAAGGTCATTCCAAGCACAAAAGAAAAGTAAGCAAAGTCCATATAATCCGGAGCTTCATCTTCCGGAAAACTTAAGCCGGCTGCATGTGTTGTTGGGTCTCTTTCATCATCATCATAATAAATATGCGCATAACGAAGTGTAAAAATTGTATGGATCAAAAACCATGAAAGTATAAGCCCAGCCACAGAAATTATAAGATGCAGATCCTGCTGGTTTTTAAATTTTTCTTTTGTAACCACTAATAAAAGTATAGCCAGAAAGCTTGACAGTGTTGCAACCAAAATAATAAGAAAAATAACCATCCGGCTGGAATCCTGTAAGCTGGACTGGCGGCGTATCTGCTGTGTGGTGGTCGTTGAAAAAGTGATCCATTCCATTATAATTAAACACGTACAAAAAACTTCCCATGATATGAGTAAATGTGTTAAAACATCAATATGGTTTATATGAATAAAAAAATAACTAAACACAGAAATAATAAGGCAAATGCACAGCCTTGCCGCCGGATGAATTTTGTCAAAAGATCTTTTGAATGCCGATGTATCTGTTTGCAATGTCATTATAAAAATTTGTACAATGTAAAGCTAATTTGAGGAATAATTTATAAGTAAGATGTATACAATTTTTTTTAAAATTTATCTTTGCAAAAAAAATATACGTGGCAATATTGCATAACCGCGTTTCGCAAAAAGAATTAAAAGAACGGCTTCATCTTGAGAATGAAAAGCGCGTAACATTATCTTTCTATAAATATTTTTTTATAGAAGATCCGAAAACATTTCGGGATGAATTATATAAAAACCTTGATGCACTAAAGGTTTTCGGACGCATCTATGTTGCGAGCGAAGGTATTAATGCCCAGGTAAGCGTGCCGGAAATAAACTTTGAAAATTTTAAAAGCTATCTGTATTCTATTTCCTCTTTACATAATATAAGATTAAATATCGCTGTTGATAATGATGGCAAAAGCTTTTGGGTTTTAAAAATAAAAGTGAGAGATAAAATAGTTGCCGATGGTATTACTGATCCTTTGTTCAGCATGAATAAAAAAGGAAAGTATGTAGATGCACTATCGTTTAACAAACTTACTGCAGACCCCGAAACTGTTGTGATAGATATGCGTAACCATTATGAATATGAAGTTGGGCATTTTGAAAATGCCATACAAATACCATCAGATACTTTCCGGCAACAGTTGCCTATGGCGCTCGATATACTGCATGATAAAAAAGATAAGAACATAATTATGTATTGCACCGGTGGTATCCGTTGCGAAAAAGCAAGTGCATGGATGTTGCATAATGGTTTTAAAAATGTTTTTCATTTAGAAGGTGGTATTATTCAATATGCCAATAAGGTAAAAGAAGAACAGATTGATAATAAATTTCTGGGTAAAAATTTTGTGTTTGATGGCAGGCTCGGAGAAGCGATAGGAGATGAAGTTATAAGCGTTTGCCATCAATGCGGAAGTGTGTGCGACTTACACACTAACTGCGCTAATGAAGGTTGCCATTTACTTTTTATACAATGCAGCTCATGCGCTGAAAGCTATGATGGATGCTGTTCTGCAGCGTGTAAGCGCATACATAATTTACCTGAAGAAGAAAAAAAAGAATTGCGCAAAGGCACAAAAAATGGTTTAAAGGTGTTTAATAAATCAAGAGAAAGGATGAACAAATTATCTTCGTAAAAGGTTATTTCTTATTAGAAATATCCTTCAAAAATTTTGAGTTGGTTAATGCAGATGTGCCCCACGTGTTATTGAAATATATCCATGCTTCTCCTGGCCGGATGGCTTCAATTTCATTATAAATTTTGCAACAAACTCCTCGCTGTATAAAGATTTGTACAGCACCGGCACACCATGAAAGCGATAGTATATATTTTTATTTGTAGAAACAATTTCATCAAAAAGCTTAGGATAGCTTTCTCCGCAAAAGATAATATTATGTTCTTTTAATTTTTTATATACATCTTCATTCCACCAGCTTGCATGGCGAAATTCAATTACATTTTTATAACCTTCGTGCATACTTTCAATGAGCTTATGAAGCAAGTGCTCCGAATAAAATAACTGTGGCGGCAGTTGAAATAAAATACAACCTAATTTTTGCTGAAGGCCTTGCTGCGCTGCATTGTAGAAATCTTCAAGCAATCGCTCACAATCATTAAATTTTTTAAAATGAGTGATCGCCTTTGGCGCTTTCACTGAAAACATAAAGTCGTCGGGGCTGGTGTTATACCATTTCGCTAAAGATTTTTCTGTAGGAAATTTATAAAAGGTAGTATTCAATTCCAGCGTATTACAATGCGCACAATAAAACTGAAACCATTTGGTTTGCGGCAATCCATCCGGATAAAAAAAGCTTTTCCACTCTTTGTAATGAAAACCGGAGCAGCCTATATATAACATAACTATTTTTTCTTTTTTCTTGCAAGATGTTTTTTGCCCCATTCACTCATTATCATCATAATTGGCTCTAAGCTTTTGCCATGCTCAGTGAGCGAATATTCAACCTTTGGCGGCACTGTCGGGTATTGCTTGCGCAAAATAATATCGCTTTTCTCAAGAGCTTTTAACTCCTTTATAAGCATTCTTGGGGTAATGCCTTCCACCTGGCGCTCCAGTTCCTTAAACCTGTACTTATTTTCTTTGAGCAATTCGTAGATAATGGCAAATTTCCATTTGCCATCCAGCGTATCAAGCGTTTGCCTGAAAGGGCATTCACGGGTTGCTTTCAAATTTATTTTTAAATTATTTTTCATCTTAAATCATTTGTGAATCACATTAGTTACCGTTTGTATAGTATAATACACAATAGTAAGTATATACAAAAGTAGAACAATTACCTAAATTTGTATTTAAACTTAAAAATAATAATTATGGCAACATGGACAATTGACCCTACGCACTCAGAAGTGCATTTCAAAATTAAGCACCTTGTAATTTCTACCGTAACAGGCTCTTTCAAAAAATTTGAAGGTACTGTTGAATCTGATAAAGAAGATTTCGCGGATGCTAAAGTAAAATTTTCTGCAGAAGTTGAAAGTATTGATACCAACAATGAACAAAGGGATGGCCATTTGAAAAGCCCCGATTTTTTTGATGTCAGCAACCATCCTAAAATTTCATTTGAATCTACGGGTGTAAAAAAAGATTCTGATGATGAATTTACTCTAACCGGAAACTTAACAATGAAAGATGTTACCAACCAGGTGGAGTTAACGGTAAATCATGGTGGTGTTACCAAAGACATGTATGGCAATACAAGAGCCGGTTTTGAAATAACAGGAAAAATTGATCGCCAGGATTTTGGATTAAAAACCACAATGGTAACAGAAGCAGGCGGCCTTGTGATAGGTAATGATGTAAAATTAATGATGAATGTTGAGCTTATAAAACAGCAGCAGGCTTAATAAAATTTAAGAAGCCACTTCTTTGTGAAGTGGCTTTTTTATTAGCTTTCAGGCCTGTTGCAACTTTTGTAATGATTGATTAATTTTTTCTTTTAGCGCTTCATCACTGATGTTTTCAGGGGTAAATTTTTTACCAATTATCTTTTCATACAATTCAATGTAACGGCTGCTGATCACTGAGATCCAATCATCATTCATTTCAGGAACCTGTTGGCCTTCTTTGCCCATAAAATTATTTTCTATAAGCCATTCTCTTACAAATTCTTTGCTTAATTGTTTTTGCTTTTCACCTTTTAATTGCCTTTCATCAAAGCCATCTGCATAAAAATATCTTGAGCTGTCGGGTGTATGAATTTCGTCTATAAGTAAAATGTTACCATCCAGTTTTCCAAACTCATATTTTGTATCTACCAGTATCAATCTTTGTTTTGCAGCAATGCTTTTACCTCTTTCAAAAAGACGAAGCGCATAACTTTCTATTATCTCATAATCACTTTTGGAAACAATACCTTTTGTTATGATTTCATCTTTACTTATATCTTCATCATGGCCTTCTGCTGCCTTTGTTGAGGGCGTTATTATTGGGTTTGGAAAGTAATCATTTTCTTTTAAGCCTTCCGGCATTTGTACACCACACAAAGTTCTTCCGCCAGCCGCATACGTGCGCCAGGCGTGGCCTGCAAGATTTCCTCTCACTACCATTTCAACTTTAAAAGGCTGGCATTGCAGTCCTATTGATGTGTTTGACGCAGGCACATCCAGCAGCCAGTTGGCACAAATATCTTTGGTGTTGCCAAGCATGTAAGCAGCCATCTGGTTAAGTACCTGGCCTTTGTAAGGAATGGGCTTTGGCAATATCACATCGAATGCGGAAATACGATCAGAAGCGATCATAACAAGCAAACGATTATTAATAGTATACACATCTCTTACTTTGCCTTTGTAGAAAGATGTTTGATTGGAAAAATTAAAATTTTGCATGAGCTAAAATAAGTATAGAATTTTTTTTCTGTTGTTTTAGTTTAAATGATTTTTTAAATAACATATTCATTATACAAAAACAAATTGTATCAATTATCTAAAATGCTTACTTTGCTTTTATATTTATAACCCAAACCGATTGCTATGATTAAAACATTACAACGCTGCCTGATGCTTATAGCAGCAAATATTTTTTTTATTAATTATTTATTTGCCCAGGGCGTTACTATCAATGGCTCAGTAAAAAACAATGCTACCGGTGAAGCTGTTTCTTCTGTATCCATCACCGTGAAAGGGGCTGCGGAAGGTACTTACACAAATGATAGAGGTAATTTTTCTTTTACAGTAAACAAACAGCCGCCATTAATTCTGGTAGTGTCCTCCATAGGTTACCAACTGAAGGAAGTAACCGTTAATAATGCATCCGATCATGTGCTGGTTAATCTTACACCGCAAAGTACGCTCGGGCAGGAAGTGGTAGTTTCTGCAACCAGAACGCCGTCGAGAATTTTAGAATCGCCCGTAACTATTGAGCGCATCAGCGCTGCCAACATTCGCAACAGCGCAGAAGTTTCTTACTATGATATTTTATCAAAATTAAAAGGTGTGGATGTGGTTACTTCTTCACTTACTTTTTCCACGCCCAGCACCAGGGGCTTTAATGGAAGCGGTAACTTAAAAGTGAACCAGATTGTAGATGGAATGGATAACCAGGCGCCGGGCTTAAACTTTTCTGTTGGTAGCGTAATAGGCTTAACGCAACTTGACGTGGAAAGCGTAGAACTATTGCCTGGCGCGTCTTCTGCGCTTTACGGACCTGGCGGACAGAATGGAGCCATTATCATTACCAGCAAAGATCCGTTCAAATACCAGGGTCTTTCTTTTGAAGTGAAAGAAGGTGTTATGCACCTCAATGATAAGGACAGGGGCGCATCATTATACAATAATTATTCATTAAGATGGGCTAAAAAAGTAAATGAAAAATTTGCCTTTAAAATAGGAGGGGAGTTTGTGCAGGCGAAAGATTGGGTAGCCAACGATTATCGCGATTATAACCGCGTAGGCACTACCGGAAATGTGAAGCCGGGCACAAGAGGCACAGATCCTAATTATGATGGCGTGAATGTGTACGGCGATGAAACCACTGCCGACATAAAAGCAAATGTGTTAGTACCGCTTGCACAACAGGCGCCATTTTACGCGCCTTATGTAAATGCCATGCCTGCCTCTATTCCGGTATCAAGAACAGGTTATGAAGAAAAAGATATCATTAACCCAAACACAGTAAACGTAAAAGCATCAGGTGAATTAAGTTATAAAATAAATAACAGGCTGGCTTTAAATGCTGAAGGATACTGGGGCACCGGAAACACTGTGTACACAGGCAGCGACAGGTATTCATTATTAAATTTAAAAGTTGCCCAATATAAAGTTGAGTTGGTTAGCACTAATTGGTTTTTAAGAGCTTACACCACACAAGAGAACGCAGGCAATTCTTATAACGCAACCGTTACTACAAGATTACTGAATGAAGCCTGGAAGCCAAGCGGCGGCGCAGGCGGCTGGTATTACCAATATGCAGTGGCTTACCTGGATGCAAAGATCAAAGGTGAAACAGATATTAATGCGCACAATGCCGCAAGAGCAGTAGCAGATATAGGAAGGCCGGAACCAGGCTCTGCAGAGTTCAAAAGAATTTTTGACAGCGTAAGAAGCATTCCAATTTCAAAAGGCGGCGGCTTGTTTGTTGATAAAACTGATCTGTATAATGTAGAGGGGCAATTTAATCTGTCACCTTACACATCAAAAGTTGCGGACATATTAATCGGGGCAAATTATAAAAGATATGTATTAAATTCCGAAGGAACTTTGTTTGCAGATTCTACCGGCAAAATACCTATAAATGAATATGGCGCTTATGTGCAGGCTACCAGGAGGCTTTTAAATGACCGGCTCAAATTAATTGCATCGGGGCGCTACGATAAGAACGATAACTTTGAAGGCCGCTTTACGCCACGCTTTTCGGCAGTGATAAAGGTTGCAGAAGATAATAACATTAGGCTTTCGTATCAAACGGCCTATCGCTTTGGCTCTACTCAGCAACAATATATTAATTTAAGAGTTGCCGGAGGCACGGCGCTCATTGGCGGCATATCCAGCTTTAAAACTTTCTATCATTTTGATACTAATCCTGTATACGCTATAAATGATAACTTATTTGCTGGCCATCCCCAGGTTCAAACGTTTGATAAGTTCAAGGCAGAATCTGTGAACTCTTTTGAAGCTGGATATAAAGGTTTATTATTTGAAAAAAAATTATTGATTGATATGTATGGCTATTTTGGAACATATAAAAATTTCATCTCCCGTATATTAGTGGCGCAGGCTGTAAACGGTGATGCCAGTGTGTTTCAGAATCCTGCAACCATAAGCGCTAATCTTAACGATCCAACAAAAAGCACTACTTACTCTGTGCCTACTAATGTGAAAAGTAATGTAAGCACGTATGGCTTTGGCATCAGTCTCGATTATGCATTGCCATCCAATTTCTTTATTGGTGCAAATGTTACTTCTGATCATCTTGGAAATGTACCTGATGGTTTCATTGCAGAATTTAATACACCCGATTACCGTGCAGGCGCAAGCATAAGCAACACAGGTTTTGGTTTTCAAAAAAGATTTGGTTTTAATATTACCTATCGCTGGCAGGATTATATAAATTTCCAGGGAGATTTTGCAACTGGTTATGTGCCTGCTTACCAAACTGTAGACGGACAGGTGAGCTATAAATTTCCAAAGCAAAAAATTATGCTTAAGCTGGGGGCTACCAATCTTCTTAACCAATATTACAGAAATGGCTTTGGCAATGCTGCTATTGGCGGCCTTTATTATGTAAGCTTTGCGTACAACGTTTTTTAACCTGATCAATCCTGATTAATAAAAAATTTATGAAAAAAAATATTTATATACATAATAAGTCTTTACTATTTGTAAGTGTGCTTATATGTTTGGCATCGTGCAATAAAAAACTACAGGATGCTGTGCCAATTGTTTACCCGCCGGTAAATAACAGCACCACAACCATCGGCGTTGCCATAAGCGCTGATACCAGCTTTAGCTTTTTTAAGGCCGCAGCAGCAAAGGCGGGCATACTCGGCGCTTTAAGCGATAGTACCAAACTATTCACCGTATTTCTTCCAAACAATGATGCCTTCAGGGTTTCTGGCATTCCATCCGCAGATGTTATCAATATATTGCCCGCAACCACAGTTGGCGCCATTGTACAGTATCACATCATTCCCGGACAGCAATTTCTATCAACAAATATTTCTACAACTTTTCCTAATGAGCAGTTGCCTACCTTTCTTACCATCGGGCAGTTGCCGGGCACAACTATTCCCCTCCAGCTTTCTACTTTTCCGGCGGTTAATGCCAATGGTTTTTATGATAATAATATTCCGGTGATAAAGCCTGATCAAAGGTTCAGTAATGGTGTTGTTCATTTGGTTGCTGCCATTGTAAGTCCACCATCGCTTGTATTGAAGGACGCAATAGATACTAATAGAAATCTTACTTATTTCAGTGCAGCGGTTGCAAGGGCTGATAGCGGCCAAACAGGATTGAACCGTTTTGATTCGCTGTTGAATTATGCGGTTACTAACATGACGGTGCTGGCACCCAGCAATGCCGCATTTCAAAGTCTGCTGTTCGGGCAAATATTTGTAGCGATCCTGGCAGAAGGTGCTGATACAGCCACTGCGTATTCGCAGGCTTCGTTGCTTTCTTCTTCACCTGGTGTATTTAGCAATCCTGCTTTGTTTAGTGTGTTAACGGCAGCAACAGTTCGCGGCATTATTGCATATCATTTTCTTGCAACAAAGGATTCAGCATCTAATGCATTTGAGCCAAACATTCGAGTGTTTTCAGTGGATTTTCCTGTAATGCCCACATTTGTTACCACACTTGTGAATGCTTCTTATGCGCCTCACCCGGGTATTCTTGTTAGCCCCACTTTTACAGGGCCATTTGTAACTAAACTAACCTTTACAGGGTTGGGTACCGTGCCACATGGCGGCACTCCCTACAGCGGAACGCCCGCCAATGCTATATCTTTAGATAATCATGCGGTAAATGGTGTGTATTATGTAATTGATAAGGTATTGCTGCCGCAATAGTGAAAGGTGAATCGTGAGTAAAGTAATAAGTATTAAGTAAAAGAAGGTAGTAAGCAAAAGAAGAAAGTAATGAAAAAAATATTGATAGCGCTGGATTACGATGTTCCTGCACAAAAAATTGCAGAAGCTGGTTATGAGCT
Organism: Hanamia sp.; assembly: GCA_965276925.1. Classification (GTDB taxonomy): domain Bacteria; phylum Bacteroidota; class Bacteroidia; order Chitinophagales; family Chitinophagaceae; genus Ginsengibacter. The sequence continues at coordinate 3,164,639 of OZ255711.1, read as the reverse complement.
CGCCAAAAGTATGAATGCTAAAACAATATTGCTGCATGTAATTGCTGATGCTGTTTATTACTCATCATTTAATTATACATCAATGATGGGTTATGATAGCTTCAATACTATAGATGCCATACCCATAGCAGCCAACACCGATGATATTCATAAAGCAGCACAGGATTACCTGGATAAAACTAAACAGCACCTGGGCGATGATGCCATTGAAACTATAATTAAAGAAGGAGATTTTGGCGTGTCCATTGCAGATGCTGCAGGTGAATGTGGTGCAGATATAATAGTTATCGGGAGCCACGGCCGCCGCGGATTAGATAAATTTTTGCTCGGTAGCATTGCCGAAGATGTTTTGCATCAATCTAAAGTGCCCTTATACATAATACCTACAAAAGGGCTGGAAGAAGATAGCTAAGGTTTACTAACTTTTTGAAAAGACTTTTGCCTAAGCTACTAAGTATGGATTCCGGACAGATTTATGGACATTACAATATTACTAACGTTGGGTCTATCATTTTATACTTTATAAATCTATCGCACCTTGTAATTGATTTTTCAATTATACACTTACAATATCTCCACTTGGTGAATAAATTCAAGTATAATAAGGTGAACCATAAAGCTGGTAGAAAAATTGTACGTTTCAAAGTCTGTAAATCGGTAATATCAAAAGATTGTAAATTACCTGTTGAAGTTTGTAATCCGTAGTTCTACAGCTCCGTTTTTCATTCTGCATCTACTAAATGGTTAAAGATTTATTTTTATGTAATTAGCTATGAAATATTTTTTTTATCTTATAATTTTTATATTTCTTTCTCCAGTTGCCTTTTCGCAAAAAGATAGTGTATTAATTAAGCTGCATCAGACTATTAACCAGACATTAGAGTATGATGAAAAAAAAATATTGGCTATAAATAAATTAAGAGATGCTTTTCTTAATACTTCTGAACAAAACCTTCAACCCAGATTTGCCATTAACGAAGCGTTGTATGAAGAATATAAATTATTCAACTACGACTCAGCATACACGTATGCAGGCAGTTTATTAAATGTAGCCTACCGGCTAAATGATAAAAACCTTATATCCGAGGCTAAGCTAAAAATGAGTTTTATTTTACTTTCCTCAGGCCTTTTTAAAGAAGCTTACGACTCATTAACTTCAATAAACATTTATAATAGCCCGGATTCGCTTAAAGCTAATTACTATACTCAACTGGGCAGGTATTATTACGATCTGGCAACTTACGACCTTGATAAGAAATACTCTGTTGATTATGATAAAACCGGCGGGGCATACATGGATTCTGCCTTGTTGTATTATACTCCATCTTCTTTCGATTATCAGTATTACAAAGGCTTAAAATACCTGAAGCAATATAAAACCGACTCATCTTTTGTGTATTTTAATAAACTCATGCATGAAGACTTATCCTATCACCAGGAGGCGCTTACCGCTTCTACACTGAGCAATATTTTCTTGCTGAATGGAAACGCTGATAAGGCAATAGAATTATTAGCAACGGCTTCTATCGCCGATGTAAAGGGCTCTATAAAAGAAACGTTTGCCATCCAGAACCTGGCGGATCTTTTAGGCAGGAAGGGAAATGTAGCGTACGCTTCTCTGTTTATAGAAAAAGCCTTATCTAATGCCAACGAATATGGAGCCAGGCAACGCAAAGCGCAGGTAAGCGGTATTTTACCTCTTATAGAAAATGAGCGTATACATGCTACCGAAGCGCAGAACCATTTACTGCTTCAATATGGAACGGTGGTGACTATATTGCTTATAACGCTTATTGTACTAACACTGGTAATAAGAAGACAGGTAAATAAGTTAACCACTGCTAAAAGAATGATTACAGAAGCGCATACCAGGCAACAGGAAATTAATAAATTGCTCGATGATGCGATAAAAAAACTTGAAGTTGCTAATACTAAGCTGGAAAAAACTAATATGCAATTGGCTTTTTCAAACGCAAAACTTGAAGAGGCCAATCTTATAAAGGAAGAATGTGTAAGTTATTTTTTTAATCTTGATTCCGAGTTTTATTCCCGGTTAGAAAGGCTTAAGTCGCTACTCGAAAAGAAGATAGCCGATAAAAAGTTAGATGAAATAAAGTTTATCGTAAACAACATCAAACTAAAGGAAGAAAAAGAAAACCTGCTTCAAAGTTTCGATAAAGTGTTTTTAAGAATTTATCCCAATTTCATCCACTCCTTTAATTCTTTTTTTAAAAAGGAAGATCAGGTTCATGTAACGCAGGGCGAGATGCTTACCAGCGATCTCAGGATATTTGCGCTGATAAGAATGGGGATTACCGATAATGATAAAATTGCAAGAATTTTAGGCTATTCTGTTAATACAATTTATACCTATAAAACAAAAATCAAAAACAAATCACTTGTCCCCAAGGAAAGCTTTGAAACTTATTAATGAATGCTGAAGTTTAATAAAATGCTTATTTATTCCTAATAGTTCTCGTATATAGTTCATATTACAGATTTTTAAATATTATTGTAAAAACCACATTATCAATGTGTTATAAGTAAAATATTCATACAAAACTCCTGATTTTTCTATATTTTCTTCATATCTTTTGATGTAGTCGCCAATGTAAAGTTCCTTTGATATGCAATTGTATTATAATGCTTGATTTTGCTTGAATTTGCTTGAAAAATTTAATCACTTCCATTTGTAAACTGTTTCAATATAAGTATTTATGCATCTATTAAAAAAATTACGGCTACCGTGCCTTATGTTGGTTTCTATGTTTCTATATCAATCAAAAAGTTTTGCGCAGCAAACAAAAGTCAGTGGAACTATAAAAAATGAATCAGGCGCTCCTTTACAGGGTGCTTCCATAATTATTTATAATTCTCCTAATGGAACGCGAACGAATAAAAGTGGCAACTTTACTATCCAGGCCAATCCTTCGGATTCATTATTTATTTCTTATATAGGGTATGATACCGCTATTGTGCAGGCGCAATCTTCTTTAAATGTTGTCCTTCACCGGCGGGGCACTTCTCTTAGCGACGTAGTAGTTATTGGTTATGGAACTGCCCGTAGAAAGGAGGTGACAGGAGCTATATCTACTGTTACTTCTAAAGATTTTCAGCAGGGAACCATAACAACACCGGAACAATTAATTGCAGGTAAGGTAGCAGGTGTATCAATTACTTCTAATGGTGGCTAGCCGGGCGCAGGAAGTGTTATCAGGATCAGAGGCGGCGCCTCATTAAATGCAAGCAATGACCCGCTGATAGTAATTGACGGAGTACCCCTGGCGCCCAGTAACATCTATGGAGCTTCTAACCCACTAAGTCTTATCAACCCAAATGATATTGCCTCTTTTACGGTTTTGAAAGATGCTGCTTCTACTGCTATTTATGGTTCCAGGGCTTCCAACGGAGTTATTCTTATTACTACCAAACAAGGCGGTTCAGGAAAACCGGTTATAAGTTTTTCCACGCAGGTATCTGTTGCTAAACTTATAAAAGAAGCTGATGTATTATCAGCAGCAACATTTAAAAAGTATGTGGATTCTTTAGGAACAGGTGCAGCCAATGGCGTTCCATTTAAATCGTTAGTGGGTACTGCAAGCACTGACTGGCAAAAACAAATTTACCAAACTGCTATTACTACAGATAATAACCTGAGTGTATCCGGTTCTTTAAAACATTTACCTTACCGGGTTTCTGCAGGATATCTTAACCAGGATGGTATATTAAAAACAGATAACCTTCAAAGGGTTTCTGCTGGCATTTCATTATCGCCCTCTTTGTTTACCAATCACCTTAAAATTAATATTAATGTAAAGGGAGCTGTAAATAATACAAGGTTTGCCAATGGAGCCGCCATCAGTTCGGCTGCCTATTTTGATCCATCTCAGCCAGTGTACGAAACAGGTTCTCCATTTGGAGGTTTTTTCGAATGGGCTTCAAAAGATACCACGACCGGTGCGGTTACACTTAATAAGCTTGCTCCCCGAAACCCGCTGGCCTTATTGGATCTGTATCATAATACCAGTAATGTTCAGCGCAGTTATGGAAATATCCAGTTTGACTATAAATTTCATTTCATACCGGAATTACATGCTAACCTGAACCTGGGATATGATATTGCCAAGGGAGATGGTAAAGTGAATGTGCCTGCCTATGCTGCTCAAAATTTTCTTGACAGCGGTCAGCGCAACAAGTACGCAAATAAGGTAAATAATACAGTTGCAGAATTTTACCTGAATTACAATAAAACTTTTGCGTCAATTAATAGTAATGTTAATGCTACAGCAGGTTACGGCTATTATAATAATTTATCTACCAATTATAACTATCCAGGTTTTAGAGCTAATGGCGATACCATACCCGGAAGCATTCCTACCTATCCTCTTGATAAACCGGAAAATACGCTGATATCCTATTACGGGCGCCTCATTTATACTTTTAATACAAAATATATTTTGGCAGCGTCTATCCGCACCGACGGCTCTTCAAGGTTTTCACCTGCCGGTCGCTGGGGCACTTTCCCGTCAGTTGCATTTACCTGGCGAATTAAAGATGAAGGATTTCTTTCGCAATCTAAAGCAGTGTCAGATTTGAAGCTGCGTTTAAGCTATGGCGTTACCGGAAACCAGGAAGGCATTGGTAATTACTCTTACCAGGGAACGTACTCTTATGGCGATAATGCATCAAAAGTTCAGTTTGGAAATAATTTTTATAACGTTGCTACTCCTGCCCCTTACGATTCGCATATTAAATGGGAGCAAACAGGATCTTATGATGCAGGTCTCGATTATGGTTTATTCAATAATAGGATAACTGGAACTGTTGATTTTTATTCTAAAAAAACAAAGGATCTATTAAATCTAACTCCCATACCATTAGGCACCAATTTTGCGCCTATTTTGTTAACCAACGTAGGTAACATAAGGAACAACGGAGCGGAGGTGCTAATAAACATTGATCTTATCAGAAAAAGAAATCTTAATTGGAATATAAGCTTTAATGCTGCTTATAATAGTAATACCATAACTAATCTAACGGCAACCAACAATCCTTCATTTGTAGGAAATTTATACGGAAACGGTGTGCAGATAAATACCGTAGGATACGAGCCCTATTCATTTTATGTATATCACCAGGTGTATGATAAAGCAGGCAAACCTATTGAAGGTGTTTACAAAGATTTAAATAACGATGGTGTTATTAATTCTTCGGATTTGTACCATTATAAATCAGCCATCCCTAAATATGTATTAGGCTTCACTTCACAATTTACCGTAGACAGGTGGACCTTAACCACAGTGTTGCGTGCGAATATCGGCAACTATATGTATAATGATCTTGCGGTGGGGGCAATTCAATCAAATGTTTTTAATTCGCTTGGATACCTGGTAAACACTTTATCAGAATTAACTAAAAGCGGCTTTTATTATTCACAGCCTTCATCAGATTATTTTGTTCAAAATGCTTCTTTCTTAAAAATGGATAACCTTACACTTGGTTACAATGCGGGAAGAATATTTAATAAAAGTGTAGTGCTTCGTGTAAATGCTACTTGCCAAAATGTATTTACGATCACTAAATATACCGGTCTTGATCCGGAAGTTTTTGGAGGTTATGATGCTTCCCTGTATCCACGACCAAGAATATATGTTTTGGGTGTTAATCTTCAGTTTTAATAAAATAAAATGTACCTAAATATGAAACAAATTAATTTTTTGAAAACAGGCTTGCTGGCTTTGATGATGATGACTTTAGCAGCTTGTAATAAAGATCTTAACCGTTCTCCTCTTAACTCCAACACATCTGATGTGCAATACAAGACTGCAGCCGGATACAAAGCGGTCTTAGCAAAGGCTTATGGCAGTTATTCTCTTACAAGCAGCACCGGCACAGGTGCTTCAGATGTAACTGTTTCCGGGGTTTCTGATGTGGCAGTTACTGACTTTGTACGCGCCCTCTTTAACATGCAGGAACTTACAACTGATGAAGACGTATGTGCGTGGAATGATGCGTACCTGCAAAGCTTTCATAACCTGAATTGGACCTCGGCAAATTTTTACATCACTTCATTGTACGCCAGAAGCATTTTTCAAATAACCGTTTGCAATGAATTTATCCGCCAGTCTTCCGACGCTGAGATAAGCAGCCGTGGCTTTTCAAACGCCGATGCATCTGATATAAGGCATTACCGGGCCGAGGCACGCTTTCTAAGAGCGTACCAATATTGGGTGTTAATGGATCTTTTTGGCAACCCTCCCTTTGTTACCGAAGCCGATCCTATTGGAAAATATATTCCAAAACGTATAGACAGAGCTGGTCTTTTTACTTATGTGGAATCGGAGTTAAAAGGTATTGACAGCTTACTTATTGCACCACATCAAAATGAATATGGCCGTGCAGACCAGGCGGCAGCCTGGGCCTTACTTTCAAGGTTATATTTAAATGCAGAAGTATATACCGGCACCGCTCGCTATACCGACGCTATTACCTATGCTTCAAAAGTAATTAATGCAGGTTATGCGTTGCTGCCACATTATAAAAATCTTTTTATGGCTGATAACAATGTAAATAATACAGAAGTTATTTTGCCTATTGCTTATGATGCCACCAATTCACAGAACTATGGGGGAACAACCTTTCTCACCTGTTCTGCCCACAGTTCAGGAGTATCGGAAGACAGTAGTTATGGCATTCCAGGTGGCGGCTGGTTAGGTAACCGCTCTACTAAAAATCTTCCGCAGGTATTTGGTGATTATAGCGGCAGCACAGATAAAAGAGCCCTGTTTGGAGATGGCAGCCTTGAGATTCAAAGTGTGCTTGATTTTAGCCAGGGAGTAAAAGTATGGAAATTTAGTAATAAAAATTCCGACGGCACAACCCCTTATTCACCAAACGGTGTACTGGTTAGCACAGATTTCCCTTTGTTCAGGCTTGCAGAAATGTACCTTAATTATATAGAAGCTGTAAAGCGTGGTGGCGCTGGTGGAGATGCAGCTACCGCTCTGGGCTATTTTAATAAACTACGCGAAAGAGCTTACGAAAATACCAGTGAGGATGTAAGCACTTATAGTTTAGATGATGTTTTAAATGAGCGCCAGAGAGAACTGTATTGGGAATGTTTTCGGCGCACTGATCTTGTACGTTTCGGCTATTTTACTTCCGGCTCTTACCTGTGGCCGTGGAAAGGTGGTGTGGCTGGTGGCATAGGAGTTGACGCACATTATAACCTGTTTCCCATACCGGCATCCGATATTCTATCAAATACCAATCTTGTTCAAAACCCTGGATATTAATATACTATTCAAATTATAAATAAATGAAAACACTATACAGCCGCTTTGCATTACTCGCAACATTTATTATTGTGCTTGCTTCCTGCAAAAAGGAAGGTGAGAAGGATATTATACAAGATGGAAGCTTTAATAAAGGAATGTTTTCCGCTTCTTCTTCCAACCTCGTACTTACTAAAAATGCTGAAAATGATACAGCCGTAATATTTAACTGGTCACCTGCAGATTATGGTGCCAATATTGCTGTTGACTATACGCTCCAGATAGATAGTATTTCAGATACAAGCGGTACCAATGCATGGGCAAATGCAAAAAATTTTGATATAGGAAACAATGCATTTCATTATGGTTTCATTACCAAAAGTATTAATGATGTACTTACTGCAATGGCTTTGCCCGCAGGCGTAGCTTCTAACGTAGCAGTAAGGATCAAATCAAGTGTTCCGCAATACAATGGTTCACCATCCAGGGTTCCTGCTACTTATTCTAATACATTGCTGATAGCAGTAACACCGTATGCACTTAGCCTTTACATTCCTGGTGCTTACCAGGGCTGGGATCCTTCCACTGCGCCTTTATTAAATCCGATTCTCGGAAAGCCCGGGCTATACGAAGCTTATGAATATATCACCGGCAGCGGAGTGCAATATTTTAAATATACCAGCGCTCCGGACTGGAATCATACTAACTATGGCGACGGCGGTGGTGGAACACTTAGCACAGATGGAAATGCCGCTGGCCTAAGTGTTCCTGACAGTGGTTATTATGAGCTTACTGCCAACTTTAATAATAATACCTGGACAGCTACTAAAACCGTTTGGGGGATTATTGGCGATGCCACTCCCGGAGGCTGGAATGCAAGTACACCAATGATGTATGATCCGGTGAACCAGGTTTGGACTATTACCTGCATTATGAAAGCTGGTGGTTCCTTTAAGTTTCGTGCAAATAACGAATGGGTAATAGATTTTGGTATTGATGCCAATGGAAATTTAATGTATGCTGACAACCCGTTTTTTGGTTATACGGCTAACCTGAATGACCTTACAGTACCTTCAGACGGCACCTATACCATCACATTAGATTTGCATGTATCGGCTAAATATAGTTATTCGATTGTGAAACAATAAAACTGTCTGAAATTATTTTATTCTTTTCATAAACTAATAAAATGAAAATGGCTATTTGCTGGATATGGATTTCCATTGTAATGCTGTCTTGCAGTAAAAAAAATACGACACCTCCTTTTGTGCCACCGCCACCACCGGTTGTTGTTACAGATTCAACACCTCCGCAATATGGCACACCATTTAGTAATGTGCCCGACCGGCAGGATGCAGATATTTACCAGGTAAATATCAGGGCATTCAGCCAGGCAGGTAACTTACAGGGTGTAATAAGCAGGCTCGATTCCATCAAAGCTTTAGGGGTTAATGTTATTTACTTAATGCCAATTTATCCGGTAGGTGTAGTTAAATCTGTTAACTCACCTTACTGCGTTAAAAATTATACTACCGTAGGTGCTGAATTTGGCTCTCTCAGCGACCTTCAGGCATTGGTTGATGGTGCCCATAGCCGCAACATGAGTGTAATGCTGGATTGGGTAGCCAATCATACCTCGTGGGATAATCCATGGATTACCCAGCATAAAGACTGGTACCAGCAGGACGGTTCGGGGAACATTATTAGTCCTCCTGGTTATAATGATGTAGCTCAGCTAAATTATAACAATGCTTCTATGCGGCTGACGATGATTTGGGATATGAAATATTGGGTATACGCAGCAAATGTAGATGGCTTTCGTTGTGATTTTGCCGATAATATACCGGTAGATTTCTGGCAGCAAGCTATAGATACACTCCACAATATTGCTGCGCACAAGCTGTTACTATTAGCCGAAGGCAGCCGTAGCGCTAATTTCACTGCCGGGTTCGATTATAATTTCGGATTTGCTTTTTATGGCAACCTGAAAAATATTTATAGCAATAATACACCGGCAACCACTATAGATAATCTTAATACAAGTGAATATGCTGCCGCTGTTAACGGGCAACAAGTGGTAAGATATACGAATAATCATGATGTAAACAGTTCCGACGGAACGCCTTTACAATTATTTGGTGGTAAAAAAGGTTCACTGGCTGCATTTGTTGTAGCCGCCTGCATGAAGAGTGTACCCATGATATACGATGGCCAGGAAGTGGGCATGGCAGCTCAAATTCCTTTTCCCTTTACCACTGTAAAAGTTAACTGGGCCGATACCATGGGAATAACACCTTATTATAAAAACATCATAGCATTCAGAAACAACAGTGAAGCCGTTCGCCGGGGTCTGTTAACCTCTTACACTAACAGTGATGTTTGCGCTTTTACAAAAATCGTTACAGGCGATACTGTTTTTGTAATAGATAATCTGCGCAATGCAAACGTAATATTCACATTGCCCCCAGGCTTAACAAACACCACATGGGTTAATGAAGCCGATAGCAGCTCTGCAACTTTGGGCACATCTGTAAATTTAGGCCCATATACTTACATGCTTTTGGAAAAGAAATAATCCAAAATACTTTAAAAAAATATAGCCGTCATCACCGGGTTTCGGTGTATATGTTTTTAGTTACGCCGCCACAGTGTGATAAAAATAAAACTTCATATAACTAAACTTAAAACCAAACCGACTATATTTGAACACTTAATTAAAACTATATATGAAAAGATTATTTATGGCTATAGTTGCCTTAAGCTTTATGGCCACAAACGTAAAAGCGCAAACTGCAGACGAAATTATTAATAAGCATATTGCCGCAATAGGCGGCAGAGATGTTCTTGCCAAAATAAAATCTCTTTACCTGGTGGGTAATGCAACCGCCATGGGAACCGACTACCCAACCACTACTACCATACTTGCCGGCAAAGGTTTTAAAAGTGTAACGAGCGTAAACGGCTCTGATATAATACAGGTATTTACTGATACCAGTGGATGGAGTGTTAATCCGCTTGCAGGCCAGGCAGATCCTACGCCCTTACCTCCCGATATGGCAAAAAGAGGCAGATCATCCGTAGTTATCGGCGGCACGCTTACTGAATATAAAAGCGAAGGGTATACTGATTCGCTTACAGGAAGGGAAATGGTTAACGGCGTAAACGCTTATAAGATAAAGCTGAGCCAGCCGGGCATTTCGCTTATATATTATATTGATCCCACCACTTATTATATATTAAAAACAGATACACAAGTCAACGTGAATGGCAGTGACGTTAGCAACACTACCACGTATTCTAATTATAAAAAGACCGATGCAGGTTTCGTGGTTCCCTATACGCTGGGCGTTACCAATATGGGTTATGATGTATCCATTAACTATACCACTGTTACCGTTAATAAAGATGTAGATCCCAGGATATTTGCGATGCCGGGTAAATAGGAGAATCTATCTAAATGAGCCGTGTCCATCTAATTTTTGCTGCTGTATTCGTATTTACTTGCTGAGGGGGAAATTTATAAAAAATCAAAAAGCCAACTGGTATGCGGGTTTTACAAATACCCTGTCAAATGTAATACTAATATCCATAAAAAGATACTGCCGCCATTAACAAGGAGAATAAAGGAGAATAAAGGGAAGATTGTCAGATAATCAGTCTTATTTGCTGGGCATTTTCAGTAATCGTAATCACCCCAGCCAGGAATATAAGAATATTAGTCAGATTTATTACTACTTTTAGAGGTGGCGATGCATACTTATCCGACTGCGCTGAATACTTATCCGACTGCGCTGAATACTTATTGGACCGAAATGCATACTTATCCGGCCGCGATGAATACTTATCCGACTGCGCTGCATACTTATTCCGCCGCGATGAACGCTTATCCGACCGCGAGGGATACATATGTAAACACCGTACCGAACTTTTCCAAAAAAGTTAGTAATTTATACGGAGTATTATTGTGATTTAATATCTTTCCTTATTTTACTAAAAATATTAGTATAACGCAGGAAGAATTTTAGTTTACTAAAATAGTAAACCCCATGCCTTGGTTCATGGCACATGAAACCATGATTTATTAATCTTCATGAAACAAATTATTTAGAAAACCAAATTCATCCACACCCTTTTGATAAAATCTGGCAGATGAATAATAAAAATTCAAATGATCTTTAGCACATAAGATCAGTTGTTTCGCTGCCATGCTCTTTCCCTAATTTTTTCCAGTGATATATTTTCATTTTTCCAAATGCCGAATACCTCATTTATCGGGTCTTTCTTTTCTATTTCAATATCTATTTTAAAATCTTTTTCAATTTTATTTTCCAGCTTATCAATATCGAAGCTTTTAAAGTAAAAGAGATAAATATTTTCAGAAACCTTGTTAAAAAAAGTAGCGTCTGCTTTATTGCTATCGTTTGCTTCATCTATAAGTTTTGATAAATATTTTGTAAGCAATAGAAGAAAGCTCGCATATATCGTCTCATTAAGAGTATGACTTACAAAGAGCCGCAAATTAAATGGCTCTTTCCCAATTCTAATATCTTTATCTTTTATAAGACCTGATAAACTTTGTAGTTTTTGATCTTTTTCCAAATCAAGTTCTATCGTTTTCATACCCGGTTGTTTATTGTAAATTACAAATTAATAGTTGGTAAATTCAGTTAATTTCTATTTTGCCTGACATTAGTTTTGGTAAAAGGGTATCACGTATTTGAGTTAATGTTTTATTCTCAATTTGATTAGCTACAATTTTTTCAAACATTTCTTCTAAGCAACGTCTCACGCAGTGGACGTTGCGTTTACCCTTCTAATTCATCTATTGCATATATACCTGTTACTCCTTCCAAATAATGCTTTGCTGAACTATGCATTAATCAATCGGGCTGCTGCACAAGTTCCACTTTCCTGCGCAGGGATTATTATGTATGTAATTAAGTTTTTGTTGTATAAAGGTAATGCTGTTACAAAATTTCCAATCAAAAGATAACTCCCATACTTCATGTAATTTTTTATTTGCTTTACGTTTAGCTTCTATACTCTTAGAAAGTGCTTTTAGCAGATCAACTTCATTTATTTTCTGTAACCGCTTTATTATATCGTATGCTATAAATCGTTTGCCATTGCCAATAATAGTATTTATTGACTAACCTGTATTTAGCAAAATGTATTACTGCATGCAAATGGTTTGGCATTATAACATAACCAATTATTTTATGGCCTTCATTTTTTAAATGATCAAACCATGTGTACACCAGGTCACACCAGCTTACGTCTTTGCGAGTGCAGCGAAGCAATCTCCAATTGTAGCAAGTGCAAGTAATAAAAAAAAAGTGCCTTCTTCAAAAGGGATGGTTGGTGAGCGGGCATTCATAAAAATAATATATTTATACACGCAACGTCCACTGCGTGAGACGTTGCTGAGAAGTGAAAAGCTCAGCTTTCTTTCTGTCGGTTTTTAAAGTGTGTTCATCGATTATTTTTCTCCTTCTTTTTTAGCACAGGTATTTTTAGGATATAATGTTTTAAGCATTTCTTCAACAGCGTTTGACAGAAATTTTAATGCTGTTGAATAAGTAATGCACCTGCCTTTTTGTATTGAAAATATGCTTATGCAAAGGCAAATTTTTATTCATTGATAAAATTTAAAATTATGAAAAAATGCATGTTAGCTGTTGTGGCCTTATTATTTCTAGGTGATTGTTTTGCTCAAATCCAACCACAAAAGGCAATTCTTATCTCACCAACAAGTGCTAATGCTAAAACCTTAATTATTAAAAATAAGGGGCTTGCTAAATTAACGCCTGCCCCTATTAAACAGCCGCCAGCACCGGATTATAAGAACGCAACTTTAATGAGTGCTTATGTTACTGTAATTACCGGAGTTACTAACGCAGGCTATAATAAAGATGATAATAAGGATGGTGATACACATTGGTCCTGCGGCACTTTTAACCAGTCTGGTGCTGATATCACTAGTTTTCATGATAACAGTGATCATGATGAGTACGTTGTGGGCTCCAGGAAAATGTTACAAATGCAGCTGGATAAAACAGCCATAATGGGTGACTTTAAAAGCCTGGGGAGGTTGCATATTAACATTGCTCCAAATGGTAACGATACCTGGAAGATCTATCAATTTACCCTTACAATGAATTTTGACAATCCTAGATCTCAGCAAAATATAAACTGGGAGGATATTGTACTAACCCAGGACCAAAGAGATGCAGACCTATATTTTTATTTTAATGGAAAAAATTTAGTGCTGAAATAAAAATACATTTTGGCTTTTAGCCCATGTGGGTGTTCTTAGCTAGTCCTCGTTTGCAACGAGGGCTAAATCTATTTAAATAAATTACAGTAAACATTATAAAACCACCATCCTTATTTATCACTAATTGAATATTTGCTCCTAGGCCGTGACTCTACTCCAAGCCAGGAAGCCAGGCAGGACACGGCCGGTCAAACTAAAAAAGAATTACTATTTTAGAGTATGGCTGTCAGAACTTCAATACAGCAGGGAGAGAGCATTTACTTTATAACTTTTACCTGCCAAAACTGGCTTCCGTTATTTGAACTAACTAACGGCTATGATACGGTGTATAAATGGTTTGATTACCTCAAAAGCAAAAGACATTTTATAAAGGGCTATGTAATTATGCCTAACCATCTGCATGTGCTTATTGACTTTAGTGTTATAGAAAAAAGCATCAATGCTATTGTGAGCAATGGAAAAAGATTTATGGCTTATGAAATTGTAAAAAGATTACAAGAGCAAAATAAGAAAGACTTATTATTTACATTACAGGATGTAGTAGTAAGCTCAGATAAAGACAGAGGTAAAAAGCACCAGGTGTTTGAGCGATCATTCGATTGTAAACTTATAACATCACAGCATTTCTTTTTAGAAAAATTGAATTACATTCACAACAATCCATGCAGCGGGGTTTGGAGGTTAGCCGATAGTCCCACAGCGTATAAATATAGTTCAGCAAAGCATTACATTGAAGGAAAGAACAGCGAATATCCGATCGATGATTGATGAGCCTTCTGGCCGTGTCCTGCTTTGCGCAAGAAGGCCCGGAGTAGAGACACGGCCGGGGAGTGAGCTTTTACAAATCCTGTAAAGCAAGGAAGTAAAAAACAAAATATGTTGTTTGAGCTACTGCTTAAAGCTGGTTATACATTAACTGATAAGATTGAAGAAAAAGGAAATTTTTATGTGATTAATGATGGCGAATTAATTATTGCTTTAGAAAAAATTGATCAACAGATTATTGATGCTATAATTAACTCACATCCTAAAAAAGTAATTACACTCGATAATCTATTTGCAGGCAATGACCAGTTGAAAACAAATACTGTGTTGCAAATGAAAGATGCAGGAGTGGAATTTAAAACGATATAAAGAGCCGAACTAAATGGGTATATATTCAATACAAATACAAAACTTTAAATCAATACGGGATAGCGGTTCCATTAAGATTAAGCCTTTAAATATTTTGATAGGTTCTAATGGTGCAGGTAAAAGTAATTTTATTGCTTTTTTCAAATTCCTAAATATGCTCTTTGAAATGCAATTACAAAATCACATTGCCCGTAAAGGAAGAGCGGATGGGTTTCTGTATTTTGGTAAGCAGTCAGGATTTATTGCAGGCAAAGTTGTTTTCACAAACGATGATAATAAAATAAGCAACAGGTATCGTTTTAAGATGGAACCAGATCAGTCCAACAGTTTATTTTTTAGTGAAGAGTTTAGTGACTATAATATGCAAACTCGAATATCATCAACGATCTCATGGAGTTCATTACAAATAAATCATGGAGGATCGAGTGAAACAAAATTGCATGAAATTTCAAATTCAAGACGGACAGATTTTTTAAGAAAATTCTTTCAATCATTTAAGGTTTTCCATTTTCATGATACGAGCGATTCTTCGAGGCTTAAAGGTTTTTGTAATGCTACTGACTATGAATATTTAGTTGAAGACGGAAGTAACCTACCAGCATTTTTATACAGAATGAAAGAAACTGCACCAAAGAATTTCAAAATACTTGAGTTTACCGTTAAATCTATTGCTCCGTTTATTGACAGCTTATATTTGCAACCTGACCAAGTGAATACTAATCAAATAGAATTACGCTGGAAAGAAAAAGGGCATGATAATTTTTTTAATGCGTATTCTCTTTCTGATGGTACACTTCGTTTCATTTGTTTATGCACTTTACTGCTGCAACCAGATCCTCCAAGCACTATTATCATAGACGAGCCTGAGTTAGGTTTACATCCTGCCGCTATTAACAAACTTTCAGCTATGATTCAAGGCGCATCTGAATTTGCCCAAATAATTGTATCTACCCAATCCATCAATTTATTAGATCAATTTAATCCAGAAGATATTATAGTAGTAGAAAGAGAAGATAATCAAACAGTTTTTAAAAGATTAAGTAAAGAGGAGTTAGGAGAATGGTTGGATCAATATACAATAAGTGAATTGTGGAGAAAAAATGTATTGGGGGGCAGGCCATGAAAAGAGGAATATATTTCATAGCCGAAGGTGCAACTGAAGTTCAATTTATTGAATCAAGCTTACGCTATCATTTCATTGCGAAAGGAATATACGACATACGGGCTTTCGATATGGGAGGGTCAAATAGTTATGGCAAGTATCATACTGATGTAACAACTTTCTTGAAACGGGAGACTGATGTTATTGTGACAACTATGATAGATTTCTTTCGCTTACCAAAAGATTTCCCTGGCTATGAAGCAGCAAAAAAAATGAACGGCAATGAAAAACAAATAGCCTCTATTGAAACTGAAATAAATCAGAGAATCAATAATCAAAGATTTGTTCCATATATTCAGTTGCATGAATTCGAAGGCTTATTGTTTGCTGATATGAAAGGCTTCAATCAGATTCCAGGTTGTGATAGTAAAGTATTGGCGCAATTAAAATTAATTCTAGATAGCTATCCAAATCCTGAGCTCATCAATGATGGACCTGATACAGCTCCATCTAAAAGATTAAAACAGATAATACCCCGTTACGATAAACCTCTTTATGGTGCTTATATTGCTTTGGAAAACGGATTAGATTCAATAATTAATAAATGTCCACGTTTTAAAAATTGGTTGGAAGTGTTAGAAGCTAAAGTAAAAGAATGAAATTCCACTTCGATAGCAACCAGCCATACCAGTTAGAAGCCATCAAATCTGTCACAGATATTTTTGAAGGGCAGCCTTTAAGCAATGGAGATTTTGAATTTTCTATAAATGCTTCCGGCGTTTTATTAAATGAAAATGGTTTTGGGAATAACTTAATATTATTACAGGAACAAATTCTTAATAATGTAAAAGCTATTCAGCAGCGCAATGAAATAAAGGAAAAGAAAGAAGAATTAAACGGAATGAATTTTTCTGTGGAGATGGAAACAGGCACAGGTAAAACGTATGTATATCTTAGAACAATTTATGAACTGAGTAGCTTATATGGTTTTAAGAAGTTTGTGATTGTAGTTCCATCGGTTGCAATAAGAGAAGGGGTTTTAAAAAACCTGCAAATAACGCATGAGCATTTTCAATCTCTATACAATAGAGCTGCTATCAATTTTGATATTTATGACAGCAAAAAAGTTTCTAACCTAAGAGGCTTCGCAACCAATAATGCTATCCAGATTTTAGTAATCAACATTGATTCATTTGCAAAGGATGAAAATGTAATCAACCGACCAAATGATAAGCTTACCGGTAAAAAGCCTGTTGAATTTATTCAAAGCACAAAGCCAATTGTTATTGTTGATGAGCCTCAAAACATGGAAACTGAAATCAGGAAAAGAGCTATACATAATTTACATCCGCTTTGTACGCTTCGTTATTCAGCCACACATACCAACCTTTATAATTTAATGTATTCACTCAACCCGGTTAAGGCTTATGACTTAGGATTAGTAAAACAAATCGAAGTTGATTCAGTAGTAAGTGAGAATGATTTTAATGATAGTTACATTCAGGTAGAAAGTATAAACAGAATTAGCAATAACATTACAGCAAAGATTAAAATTGATGTAAATTCTTCGCAAGGTGTAAAACGAAAATCAGTTACTGCCAATGCTATAAAAAAATCAGACCTGTACGAACTTTCAGGTAATAATGAAAAATATAATGGACTAAAAATTTATGAAATAGATTTTGGCAATCAGCAAATAGAATTATCAAACGGAATTACTCTTTCAGTGGGTGAAACGCAGGGTGGAATGAATGATGAGGTAATGAAGTTTATGATTAAGAAAACGGTTGAAGAACATCTGAGAAAAGAAAAAGTTTTTAAGGGCAAAGGCATAAAAGTTTTATCACTCTTCTTTATTGACAAGGTAAAAAATTACAGGGAGTATGATGAAAACGGAAATGCTTTGCAAGGCAAGTATGCAAAATGGTTTGAGGAAATTTATAGGGAAGAAGTTGGTAAGCCAGCTTTCAGCAATTTAATTTCCAATGCTGTTGAAGAATTGCATAATGGATATTTTTCACAGGATAATAAAGGAAGAGTAAAAGATACCGGAGGGGAAACACAAGCTGACGATGATACCTATAAATTAATTATGCAGGACAAAGAACGGCTGCTTGATATTAATACTCCGCTTCGTTTTATTTTTAGTCATTCGGCACTTAGGGAAGGTTGGGATAATCCGAATGTTTTCCAGATTTGTACTCTGAATGAAACGAAATCTGAAATAAAGAAAAGACAGGAAATTGGCAGAGGATTGCGATTACCTGTAAATCAAAAAGGAGATAGAATATTTGATCCAAACATAAATAAGCTTACAGTTGTTGCCAATGAGCGTTATGAGGATTTTGCCAGGGCATTACAAAAAGAAATTGAAGAAGATTGCGGTGTAGATTTTTCAGGAAGAACTAAAAATAAAAATGATAAGAAGAAAGTGAATTACAGAAAGGGTTTTGAAGCTGATCCTAAGTTCTTACAAATATGGGAGAAGATAAAATTCCATACAAAATATACTGTTGATTATTCCACAAATGAATTGATAGTTTCAGCAGCGAAAGCAGTAAAAGAAATGCCTGAAACAAAAAAGCCAAGAGTAAGAAGTACAAAGCAAAAAGTATTAATAACAGATGAAGGAATTAGCGGGCAATTATTAAGCGATAGCGGAGATGATAGTTATTCAAAACAAATGGATATACCCGATATACTTTCTTATATACAAAGCAAAACAGAACTTACAAGAGATACGATTTTACAAATCTTAAGAAAGTCGGGAAGATTACAGGAACTGTTAGTAAATCCGCAAATGTTTATGGATAATGCAGTAGTTGCAATTAAAAGCAGGCTTCATTCCTTAATGATTGAGGGAATAAAATATAAAAAGATAGGAAACAGCTTTTATGAAATGTGTTTATTTGATGATAGTGATTTAGAAATTTATATTGATGACTTTACACATAAAGTACAGGTGCCTGATAAAACCATTTATGAAAATTATATTCCTCTAGATTCAAATATTGAAAATCAATTTGCAAAAGATTGTGAGACGAGTACAAATATTGAATTCTATTTCAAGCTGCCTTATTGGTTCGAAATAACTACACCAATTGGAAAGTATCGTCCTGATTGGGCTGTAGTGTTTGAAGGCGAAAAGAAGATTTATTTTGTCGCAGAAACAAAAAGCGCAGGGCAAGAATTAAGAGGAAGTGAAGCAATGAAAATTAAATGTGGTAAAGCACATTTTGAAGAATTTGAAGACGTGAGGTTTGAGCGGGTGAGTAGAGTAAGTGATTTGACAATATAGAGTGCTGTTCAAGATCGTTTTCAAATAATATTTAAGTTTTCCACCGATGTTAATATTTAAAATACTAATCTTTCTGTAAGTGATTTAAATTTAATTAAAATAATAATTATGAATAAATATTATACTTCAGGTATGAGAGGAGACCGTAGCCGTGATGAAAATGGAAAAATACGTGAAAAGAGAAATGATACATTAATGGGCACAATAGAAAATCAGTACAACCGAGATTTTAATGTAAGAAGTGATATGAGGTTAGGAAATTTTTTAAACGAAACAGGTATATCTTCATTATCTCAATTAATAAAAAGTGATTTAGGGAAACGGTAGTATCATAAACTATATGGATTCGCATTAAAGAGATAAATTTAAATTATTAATATGGCAGCAGCATTTGTTGAACATAGACCCCGGTCTACAGACCCCGGGGCAGACACGAAATACTACGTTTACGTTGTTGAAAGCAAGGATTCTCGTGATTTTTCTACTCAAGCCGCAGCTAAAAAAGCTGCTTGCGACGCAGGTTATCGTCCAGTACATGTTGCAAGGGTTCGTCACTTGCAGGATAGAGATAATCCTGATCATTGGCGCAAAGATCCTTGTTGATTATAACACCTCTAACTGTCCTCGTTTGAAACGGGGACTAACTATTAAAGACCGAATTGATAATCTTCGTTACAAACAGGGAATAGTTGGGAGCTTCTTGTTCCGCGGTTCGCAACTCAAGAAACACTTCGTATTAATAATTTACTCAGTATCTTATTTTCCTCAATCTTCATATTTTCCAAATAAATCTTAAGCTAGCCAAATCATTAAAGCCATAATAACTAAATGCTTTTCACTGCTTAGTAAAATTATTTTAGGTTTTATTTATACATCAATATTTCTGATTAACCAAAAATATTTTAGATAAACCACATTTCATTACAATATTGTGTTTATGTAATGCGTTTTAGTGGTATTACCTCACCAAAAACCATTAAATATGGCAACAAAAAATCCAAAACATTACTCTGCTTCGCAGGAGCTAATGTACACAATTTGCCTGGCGGCATGGACGCTTTGCAATGATTTCCTAAAGTCTTTCTCTTCATTCAGCTCAATCTACACAGATCAATATGTGGCTGGTATGATCAGCAAAATTAATGATGCGCAGGCTTTACCCACCTCTAAACAAACTATTGGCGCACGCACCTTTGCACGTAACGAGTTGCGCACTTCTTCCAAAGTAGTGCTTACAAGCTGGCAACTGCTTAAGCAATATGTAGTAAATGCCTACACTGCAGACCAGGTGAACCCCAGCTGCGCGTAGCTGGCAATGCATATTATAAAAAAGCATCAGGAAACGATTGGAGTTCTCTCAGGAACCTGATGAATGCTGCAAACAATTTTATCGCTAATAATATTGATGACCTGTTAGCTAACAATAATATGCCTAAAAGCTTTCCAAAATCATTTCAGAAAGAATGTGATCAATGTCTTGCAGATTCAGTAACCTTCTTTGCTGCGGATTTAACAAAAAAAGAGGCTACTAAAAAGAAGACTGAAGCTTATGTATCAGTGTATGGAGATACTATTACCATGCTTAAAAATGCACAAATTATTTTTAAAGATAATAAAGCTGTTAAACTGAAATTTAGTTTTGCCTCCCTTAAATCATCACACGGCACTGCGTCAGCAAGTTTGTACGGCACTATATTAAATGATAATAATATGCCTGTGGAAGGAGTGCTTATTACTGCAATGGATGGCAAATATTCAGCAAATAGTTCTAACAAAGGCGCTTACCGCATAAATAGAATCGAGGAAGGAACTTATGTATTTTCATTTAGCTCTCCGGGTTATACTCCGGTTAATCAAACAATAGTAATTAAAGCACAAACTAAGAGCAAAGCAGATATGAAGCTGGCTTTCTCACTCAAAAAAGTTGCTTAGTCTATCTATAGTTATTTTCTTAAAAGCCACGGCAACCGTGGCTTTTTTCATTTGGTATAATTGAGGTTGCAGCCTTCCACATCCTTCTATCGAAAGTATGAGGCTTACTTGTGTTTTGGCTACTTGCCACTGTACTAACTTAACGCAACTAATCCTTTCCTTTCATACAATCTCCTGCGCTGCTATACTTCCAGTGTTCCGTCCGCTAAAAAAATCAAGCATTGTTGTCAAAGCATTTTTATTGTGCATTTTTTCTCCATTTTCAAGAGATTGCTTAGCTATTGCAGAAGCTCTTTTCCGCATTTTTGTTTCATAAGAAGAGATAGCTTCTTGTACAGAATTGTGTTTATCTGTGGTTAAGCATTCACTCAATTCCAATGCATCAAGCATCGCCATATTTACACCTTCGCCTGCAAACGGCGGCATTACGTGGGCGGCATCGCCAAGCATTGTTATGTTGGACAAGGCTTCCCAGGTTTGGTCTAATGGCATACAGTTTATTGGTCGTGGAATAAAAGGCATTGTTGCATTTTCAAACAATTCGTACCAAATGCTGCTCCATTCAGAATAGGTTCTTCTAAACCAATCAAGTAGTTGTTTTTTGTTTGAAAAATCCAAACCACTTTTTGCAGCCCAATTTTCCTCGGCTTTAAAACTTACATAAAATCCAATTTCATTATTTGCTTTTTGTCCCATTAAAATGTTTTGTTCATTTCCGAAAGCCATTATTTTTCCACCACGAAGTATTGCAGAAATTTTTGGTAAAGATTTTTCTGCTTTATATACATTGCCTTCCAGCATGCTGATGCCCGTATAAAAAGATTTTATACCGGTTATGTAGGGCCTGATTTTAGAGTTAGCTCCATCTGCACCTATCACAATATCTGCATAAACGTTTTCGCCGCTTTTAAAATGTAATAGCCAGCCCTCGTCTTGTTTATCCATTGATAAAAAGTGGCTATCCCAAATAATATTTTCAGGCTGCAAAGAGGCTAATAATATTTTTCGTAATGCCCCGCGGTCTATTTCAGGACGAAAATGTTCGTGTCCAAAATCTTCGGCTTGTTCAGTTTCGTGGTCACTTAAAAATATCTCTGCCTTTTCATTGGTGATTGTTGCTTTGTCGGCGCCAGGCATAAAATTCTTTTTGAACTCATCTAATAAGTTGGCTTTTCGCAAAGCAGCTAATCCGGAATCCTCGTGCAGGTCGAGAGGCGAACCTTGCACCCTTGCATTTTTGTCAATATCTCTTTCATACACTTTTACATTCACGCTTTTAAGTTGTAAAAGTCTTGCCAGTGTAAGTCCGCCAGGACCACCACCAATTATTGCTATTTTCTTTCCTTTTAGTAACATGCTTAATTGTTTAGATTATTTTATTTTGTTCGAGTGTTGTTCTAAAATTGCCGTAATGAACAGGGCGTGGCGAAGTGCAGGAGATAAAATTCCGTCAAGCCTGGCAAACAGAAGTTGATTGACGATTTTTTATTAATAATTTATTCATAGCATTTAAGTTAAGTTTTATATGCAGCTAAACTGGAAAACAGAAGCTGAAACACGGCTTCCTTCAGCCTTCATTTTAGCAATACCCATGTTGGCAGTTCGTACTATTGGTCACGGAGAACTTTTGTATTCTTAGTGTCCTTTGTCCGCCTTGCTTTTGTTTTACGTGCTTTCAAGAACTCGCTGAATTCTTTTTCTTCCTTGTCACTCAAAGATTTGTTTACAAAAACAAAATCCTTATCGTCCATTTTTTTGAAGTCTATCATAATTTAAAGTCTTTATTTTTATTTTGAAATAGTTGAATCAAACCTACACGAATTTATGATTGGCATCAACGAATCTAATTGTTCTTGCTGCGATTTTTTATTTAATTCCTGTGCTTGTTCGTAAGTATATTTTGCAGTAAACTTTCCTGTAACACATTCGCAAAGCGAAGTCGTTTTAACCGGGTCTTTTGCATAACTATTTTTTGCGTTTTCAATACAAGCTTTAGTCATTGCATCTTTATCCGCTTGTGTCCACTGCCGAGGCTGAGTCTTTACGTTAAAAAAGTTTTGTGATTTGTCTTTAAAAGAAAATATACCTATTAAAATGAGTGCAGCAAATATTAATGTACCAGCATAAGCAAGTATTTTAAAAAGTGTTCCTCTTCGTTCCATCATTGTATCAAACTTTTCCTGTCTTTCTTGTCGCAGCCTTATTTTGCCGCTTACTAAAAGTGAGAAATAAACAAAAATACCAAAGACAATAATGTCATTTATAAGCCCTCCGATTGCTTGCATTGTTTTGCTTTTTTATTTGAAAAGTTTAGTGATTGTGAAGTATATTTTCCAATCTCAGCAAGTTCTGGTCTCTCAGAATTTAGTGCCATTGCAGATAATTGCTTGTAATAATAAATAGCTTTTTCTCTATTTCCTGATTTTTCTGCTGCTTTTCCAGCTCCATATAAACTATTAAAACGGTTAGGGCATTTTCTAAGGACAGCTTCATAAGCCTGCAATGCATTTGTATTGTTATTGATTTGCAGAAGCATGTCCCCTAATGATTCTCTTGCAAAAAAAAGAAAAACCGAATACCACTTTTCGGTTATGTTGAAATAACTTACGGTATTATTTTGTGCATCATTAGTTCTTTATCATGAAAAAAATATTTTTTGTTCTGATGCTTGCCGGGTTGCTCAACCAGGCATCTTCGCAAAGCAATCCTGTGAAAGTTGAATGCTGGCTTACAAAAGCAGACCGTTCTGCTTTGTTTGAAAAGCAGCATGACAGCCTACAATTCATTTTTAAAAACAGTGGCGGGGGCGTACCCATTATTATTGATGATAACCACTCTATGCAGGTGATGGACGGATTTGGTTTTGCACTTACCGGCGGCAGTGCAGAACTGATGATGAAAATGAGTGCCGGGGAAAGAGCCAAATTGATAAAAAAATTATTTTCTACTGACAGTGATAACGCCGGTGTCAGTTATATGCGGCTTAGCATCGGAGCATCTGATATGAACAGCTTTGTTTTTTCTTATGATGATGTGCCTGCCGGAGAAACGGATGTTGACCTTAAAAAATTCAGTCTTGCACAGGATCTGAAAGATGTAGTGCCTGTGATGAAGCAAATATTGGCCCTCAATCCATCTATAAAAATTTTAGGCTCTCCCTGGTCGGCGCCAACCTGGATGAAAACAAACAATGCAGCAAAAAAAGGGTTCCTGAAAAAAGAATATTATGATGTGTATGCGAGGTACTTCGTGAAGTATGTTGAAGCAATGAAGAAAGAAGGAATTGTGATAGATGCAGTTACTATTCAAAATGAGCCGTTAAATGCCAATAACACACCCAGTATGCCATGGTATCCAAAAGATGCAGGACTGTTCATTAAAAATAACCTCGGGCCTGCATTTAAAAAGGCAGGCATCAATACCAAAATAATTTTGTTTGATCACAATTGCGACAGACCGGATTATCCATTGAGCATCCTGAGCGACCCGGAAGCTGCACAATATGTGGATGGCTCAGGCTTTCATTTGTATGCGGGAGATATTAGTGCTTTGTCAATTGTGCATACGGCAAGGCCTGATAAAAACATCTATTTTACAGAACAGATGACATTGGAGAAACCCGATGCTGTACCATTGAGGATTGCTGATCCCGTAAAAAGATTGATGATTGGTGCACCAAGAAACTGGAGTAAAAATGTGATCTTATGGAATCTTGCAGCAGACTCATTAAATAACCCGCACACTAACGACGGCGGATGCCCCATGTGCCAGGGGGCTATTACCATTGATGGTGATCATATTGGATGGAATATAGCCTATTATACAGTGGCACATGCATCTAAGTTTGTAAGGCCCGGATCGGTTCGTATTGCTTCAACTGCAGCGGGCGATGCTGTGGTTAGCCTTACCCGTGATGAAGAACAGCCTGATGTTATGCGTTCAACCATTATCAGTAATGCCGATGTGCTACCGAATGTGGCATTTAAAACACCCGACGGTAAAATTGTATTGATTGTTGCAAATGATAAAGGGACGATGCAGCGATTCAGCATTCAGTATAAGGGCATGACTGCAGTAGCAAAGCTTGATGCCGGCGCTGTTGCAACGTATGTGTGGCAGCAGTAAGAATAATTCCTTCGCCCAGCTAAATGTTTTGGTTGTTTATTCCATTTTTGTTTTGTGGACAACCTATTTCAGGACGAGACAAGCCGCAGCCTATGTTTCAACTTTCCGACAACTGAAGCCCAATATTTTTTAAAGTTGAAAGTTAAGAACTAAAGCTAAATTATTAACGTCGAACTGAAACTGATAGTAAACTCCATCCGAAGCTAACAACGTCCTGCCCCAATAATGCCAAACAGTTTTTTCAGTAGCGATTACTCTTCCAAATAACCGAACTTTCCTTTATTGTAATCGTCAAACGCCAGCATTAATTCTGCTTTAGTGTTCATCACAAAAGGTCCATGTGCGGCAATAGGTTCATCAATCGGCTCGCCGCTTAAAATTAAAACAACCGAGTTTTCTTTTGCCTGAATGCTAAAGGTTTCTCCTTCATTTTCAAAAAGCACAAAATGGTCGGCTGGCACTTCTTCGGTCTCATTAATCATTACACTTCCTTCAATAACTAAAGCGGCCGTATTGTATTGCTGCGGAAAACTGAAATCAGCTTTTGAGCCTTTATTCAATTTCGCATTCAATAAATTCACCGGGGTAAAAGTAGCAGCAGAGCCTTTTATGTTTTTATAACTCCCGGCAATCACTTCTACTTCTCCGCCATTATTTTCTAAAGCGTAACGATAGATTTGCTTATTGGAAAGTGCCTGGTATTTTGGCTGAGACATTTTATCCTTCGCAGGCAGGTTAACCCAAAGCTGAACCATTTGGAAATCGCCACCTTGCCTGCTCCAATTTTCTTCGTGATATTCTTTATGCAACACGCCTGATGCGGCAGTCATCCATTGCACATCACCTTCTGCAATTACGCCACCACCGCCACTGCTGTCGTTATGCGCTACGCTGCCTTTATAAGCAATGGTCACCGTTTCAAAACCTCTGTGCGGGTGTACGCTAACGCCTCTTGGTTTATCGCTGGGAGGGAAGTAAAATTGAGAATTATAGTCCAGCATAATAAACGGGTTCATGCGTTGCATATCCAGGCGATAGCCCCCGGGAATAAAATTGTGCACTCTAAAACCGTCGCCTACATAGTGCGGCTCTCTCGGAGCCATTACTAATTCTACATTTTTTGTTGCCATAGTATTAATTTTATATAATGCAAAAGTAGCTTTACGGGTAAGTCTGTGCATTGATGTAGGATAAGTAATTATTGCTTGAAATTTTGTGTTGCTAAATCTTTTCTTATCCTGCTTAAGCTTTCGGGTGTAATGCCGAGGTAAGAAGCTACCATTGATTGCGGAACACGCAAAAGCAAATCGGGATAAATTTTTATGAAATCCAAATAGCGTTCTTCAGCAGTGGCGCTTAATAGTTGATTTATTCTGTTCTGCAAATGCCTGATATGATTGTGCAGTAACCTGTTATTAAACTCAAGGAACGATTTGTTTTTTTGAGCCAGCTCTGTGATAAAATTTTCATCAAGCAGAATAACACTACTATCTTCCAGTGCCTGAATAAAATAATTGGAGGGTTGATGGAAATAGGCACTCTCTCTGTCTGTAACAAACCATGTTTCAGGTGCAAATTGCAGTATGTGTTCCTTTCCTTTGTCATCAATAGAATAATATCTTAATAAACCATTCTCCACATATAAAGAATGTCTGCAAACTTCGCCTTGCCTTAAAAGAAAGTTGCCTTTACCTGCTTTTAATGATTTACATTTTTCGATTGCCTCTTTAAGGCTCTCATCAATGTCAATATTTGAAGTTAGGAATGTCGTCAGTTTAAAGTTGTTCATTCTCTTGTGCTGTTTGCTGTACCATTCCGATGGGCTGGCATTAATTGCTCCAATGCATTATTTTATGAAATTGTTGGTGGCAGCATTTCTTAATCGTTACTCCGTTTTCAAACTTTTAACCGGATTGGCAATGGCAGCCTTAATGGATTGAAAGCTCACTGTTATCAATGAAATTAACAATGCGCTTAAACCAGCAACAATAAAAATCCACCATTGTATGGGAGTGCGGTATGCAAAATCCTGTAACCATTGATGCATAAAATACCATGCAAGCGGAACTGCAATTATAAATGCTATCAATACTAACAATATAAACTCTTTTGCTAATAGACCAGTGATGCTTGCAACACTTGCACCCAATACCTTTCTGATCCCAATTTCTTTAGTTCGTTGAGTGGTATTAAAAGCAGAAAGACCTAATAAACCTAAACAGGAAATAATAATCGCTATCGCAGCAAAACAAGTAAATAAATTGCCAAATCTTGCTTCAGATTTATATTGCATGTTGTAAGTATCATCCGAAAAAAAATAAATCATCGGCAAACCCGGCGCTAATTGATTCCATTCTTTTTCAACTGCACTAACTGTATTCCTTACATTGATTGCATTAATTGTTAAGGTTAAGAATGTATAAAAGCCTGAAACCTTTTGTATGGTTAATGGTTGCACAGCTTCATGTGCAGAGTGAAAATGAAAATCTTTTACAACACCTATGATTATGCCAGTCGCATTATTTCTTGAAAAAGTTTTACCGATAACATCTTTAGGATTTGTAAAACCAAGTTTAATACAGGTAGCCTCGTTGATTATCATGCTCTGCCATCCGTCATTTTTAAATGCAGGAGAAAAACCACGACCAGCAATTAGCTTAATACCATACTGATTTAAGAAGTTGTCGTCAGCATACCATCCGTCAAATTGAAAATCATTATTATTTCCATTTGCTGTTAGAAAGGTTGTTGAAAAAGTTTTATTAGCTCTTCCGGGAATACAGGAAGCCATACTCACATTTGTTATATCTGGAATTTTCTCAAAAGCGGACGCAACAAACTGCGGATGTTCTGTAATTCGCTGGTCATAATGATAATCTATAACAAGATTGTGTTCTTTTTTAAATCCGAGATTTGCATTTTGCATATAATCAAGCTGGTGAAAAATAACCAGCGTTGCAATAATAAGTGTGATTGAAACAACAAACTGTGAAACCACTAATACTTTTCTTAATCCATACCCACCTTCGGTTTTAAGCGATTTTTGTTTTAATACACGAATTGTTTTAAATGATGAAAGAAAAATTGCCGGATACAGTCCTGACAAGACTCCCAGGCAAAAACTTCCCGCAAGAAATATCACCACATAGTTTATGTTATCACCTATTGACTTTATAACAATTTTACCTGCCAGTGCATTAAATGAAGGCAAAAAAATAACCGCTAAAATAACAGCAATAAAGAAAGATATGAGCATTAATGTTACAGCATCAGCAAGAAACTGAATAATGAGTTGTTGCTTTGTAGCTCCCGCAACTTTTCTTATGCCCACTTCACGGGCACGCTGCAAAGAAAATGCTGTTGTAAGATTGATGAAATTGAAGCACGCAATCAACAATACAAATATTGCAACAACAGAAAAGATGTAAATATTTGCTTCATTTCCATGCGCAGTAGCTCCAGCTTTATTTTCACGAATGCTTCCATGCAAATACAAGCCTGACAACGGCTCTAATATCAAATCATATATCTGTCCATTATTTAAAGGATGTTCTTTTGCATAAGCATCAAGCTTTTGTTTAAACAGGTTACTATTTGCATTTGGTTTTAGTAATACGTAAGTTGAAAATCCAAACCTGCTGCGGTTATCCATCCAGCTTGTCCCGGGTTGTATTAAGGATGACATGGATAACAACATATCAGTTCTAAAGTGTGAATTCAACGGCATATCTTTCATTACACCCGTAATTGTTGCAGTTGTGTTGCCATCCAATTTTAGTGTTTTGCCAATGCAATCAGTTGAACCGAAATAACGCTTTGCATACGTTTCTGATAATACAAGATTATAAGGCGCACTAAATATTTTATCAATTGTACCTCTTTCTAAAGAAAAAGCAAACACAGAAAACATCGAAGAATCAGCATAAGCCATTGTCTCTTCTGTGGCAGGCTCTTTATCTTTTTGTACAATGTAATAATCTAAAAATACTCTGGTTGTTTTTTCAACCTCAGGAAATGCTGTTGCTAAATCAAAGGCAAGCGCTGCGTTGCTTGTTTCCTGCTTTATTCCTGTGCCTGTTTTTATATCAGTGCTGATGCGGTAAACACGGTCTTTGTTTGGATTAAAATCGTCATAGCTTACCTCGAACCTTACATACAGAATGGCAAAATAAGTAACGCATAAAGCAATGGCTAATCCTAATAAATTAATTGCTGTAAACAGCTTATTATTTTTCAGATAGCGATATGTCGTCTTAAAATAATTTTTAAACATAAGTCTATGTCCAAATTTATAATTAAAAGTTCATTGTTTATTCTATCGCTAATAATTACAAACTCATAACAGCAACTGTTACAAACTCAGGACAGCAGCTCTTTTTACTTATTATTCTAAGGATAGCGGGGAGACTATTAATAGCAGCAGTAAGGTCCAAAGGGCATACTTCATATAACAAATAATTTCTATACATCAGTTGCCTGTTGTGCAATTTTTATTTGCATTACGGTAGCTATTGAAAGCGCTCTTTGCTTACTCATTTCAGCTATTTTACCTTCAAACAGTTCGTCAACAGTATTATTAAAATAATAAAGCCATGTAGTAAAGTGATGTTTTAATAAAGGAGTTTTGCTATTAATATCCAGATGGATTTTCATTGGGTTATTGTTATATACATTTTTATGAAATAAAATGCTTTCCCAAAAATCAGCGATTACAGGGATATGTGTTTCTATATCTATTTTTATTACATCGGTGAAAATATAGCTGATTGTACTAGCTTCGCCATTGTTGGTCGCTGACCAACAAAATTGAAAGTGTTATTTATTTTTCGCCATTGTTGGTCGCTGACCAACAAATAATTGAAAGTATATTTATATTATGATTCGGTTTGATCATCATACATAATTTAGTACAGTTACTAATTTAAACTGGCTGCCGGTTTTGCAATATGACTATCACAAACAACTATTGCTGGAAGCATTGAAGCGCAGGGTTAATTTGAAACAGGTAAGCATTTAAGCATTTGTAATTTGGAACATTATAAAGGATAGAAATTGTTGGTCAGCTGCCAGCAAGGGCAGGAAAAGGCAGAGATTGTTGGTCAGCGACCAACAAAGGCAGGTAAACAGGTAAACATACGTTGAATTTTTGGAACATTATAAAGATAGAAATTGTTGGTCAGCGACCAACAAGGGCAGGAGCACTGTGTTTTTTGCCAAATCTTTTGTTCGCTGTAGCGTTTTTATTTTACTTGATGTTCCATTTCTTTTTTGGCTTTTATGAGAGCAATTTTCCATTGCCTTATATAGTTGTCTTTTTCATAATCAGGATTTTTGTTAGACAGGTCAATAAAGTAATTAATAAGTCCATCCCAATTTGGAAGTTGTCCTTTGTCATGAAGTGTCCAACCAAGTTCTTCTATGGTCCAATTCGATTTGGCTGAATTACGAACCATAGAAGTAGTTATCCAATTATCTTCGTTGTCTTGTCCGCCTCTTGCAATTGGAATTAAATGGTCTATTGTTGGGCACAATTCCCAATAAATTAGATGTGTTTCTGCCATGTTCCAGTGTTTGTGATATTTGAAAACTTCTGGAAACTCGATTGTCAATAATTTAATCAATCCTGGAAATAATAATTTATCACCTGAATATCTGTCTATAAAACCATCTCTAAAAAAAACACGACACATTTGATACTTTGAATATTGCCGATTTGAAACAATGCTGGATGCAAACGGATAATGTGTTGTTGCCAAATCAATGCAATCATTTCTCTTGTTGTCAAGCAAAAGTTCACAAAGATTTTTAATTATTAAAGCTTTGTCCATTTTGGTATTGCAACATTACAGCTAACACATAAATATACGATACTCCTACTTCCTCGAAAAAATTTCATATTGATTTTTCAGCCTTTTAATCTGCTCCTATTGTATTATAGTTCCCGCAACAAATAATTACCGAACATAGCTTCATAAAACATTAAGAGCACCGCCAGCAACGGAAGCAGGGTTAATTAGACTTATGAGCAGTGAAGATATTGCTAACTTCGCCATTGTTGGTCGCTGACCAACAAACATTTGAAAGTATATTTATATTATGATTCGGTTTGACCATCATACACAATTTATTACAGTTACTAATTTAAACTGGCTGCCGGTTTTGAAAAATGATTATCACAAACAAATATTGCTGGAAGCATTGAAGCGCAGGGTTGATTTAAAACAGGTAAGCATTTATGCATTTGTGATTATGCCCAATCATTTTCATGCACTGTGGCAATTACATGATGGTATTAATAAAATGGAATTTCAAAGAGACTTATTAAAGTTTACAGCAAGAAGTATTTTAAAATTTATGCTGATGAATGAGGATTCGTTGCTGTTACAACTTAAAGTAAAAGCTGCTGACAGGCAACAACAAGTTTGGGAAAGAAATTCACTAAGTACTGATATATGGAATGAAAAGGTTTTTATTCAAAAATTAAATTACATACATAACAACCCTTTGCAACCCAAATGGAACCTCGCTGCATCGCCTGAAGATTATAAATATAGCAGTGCATCATTTTATGAAACAGGTAAAGATGCGTTTGAATTTTTGGAACATTATAAAGGATAGAAAATTGTTGGTCAGCGACCAACAAGGGCAGGGAGCAGTGCATCATTTTATGAAACAGGTAAAGATGCTTTTGAATTTTTGGAACATTATAAAGGATAGAAATTGCTGGTCAGCTAGCAACAAAGGCAGAGATTGTTGGTCAGCGACCAACAAGGGCAGGGAGAAAACCGGTGCAACTGCGCCGTAATATTACCGTTTACCCGGCGCAGGATTACTTATTTTATTACATGCACTTTTAAAGTTGTTCTTCAGCTTGCCACCGAAGGCTGCAAACAGAAGCCAGGAAACAGTTTGATTATTTGATTTTGCAAACCAACAATGAAATTTTGTTATCTGATTATTCAATTTTGCAAACCAACAAAAGCATTTTTTAGTTTGATTATTTGATATTGCTAACCGGCAAAAGCATTTTTTAATTTGATTTTTTGATTTTGCAAACCAACAAAGACATTTTGTTATCTGTTTATTTGATTTTGCAAACCGGCAAAGGGCTTTGCTGGACAAACAAAGACTAAAAACATCACTTGTGTAAAGCCAAAACATATTAAGCGTATACTAAACATTAACCTTTACGAACGTCATTGCTGTAGGAACGATGAAGCAAACTCACGTGAGACCTTCATTGGGA
Organism: Hanamia sp.; assembly: GCA_965276925.1. Taxonomy (GTDB): domain Bacteria; phylum Bacteroidota; class Bacteroidia; order Chitinophagales; family Chitinophagaceae; genus Ginsengibacter. The sequence continues at coordinate 3,132,251 of OZ255711.1, read as the reverse complement.
GCGAAGCGAAGCAATCTCAACTTCCTTTTTTGAAGCGCCGTGCATGAGGTTGCTTCGGTAAGAGGGAAGATGTATAGCGATAAATGCAGGAAATTTATTTTGATGCAGAGTAGTGGATCGCTTACATTTGATTGACACGATTGAGGAACTAACTAATTGCTTCCTACAATACTTAACATGGATAAAATAATTGCTCATACTAAAAAGTCTTGTTTGAGGGATAATCGTGATAGAGGTTCTGTTGGTCAATTTTTAAGAAATACCATAAAGGAAAATTCTGATCTAGCAATCGTTTCCGCATATTTCACAATCTATGCTTATAGTCATTTAAAAAATGAACTAAATAATATTAATCATCTTAATTTTCTTTTTGGAGAGCCTACTTTTATTAAAGCTCTTGATCCCACAAAAGTAAACAGGCGAGATTTTAAAATTGAAGATGATAAACTGGTTATTCCCATAGAAAGCAGATTAACGCAAAAATCGGTTGCAAAAGAATGCTCAGAATGGATTCAGGAAAAGGTGGATATAAAATCGATGGTGAAGCCAAATTTTCTTCATGGCAAAATGTACCATGTTACACAGCAAACAGGTGTAGAGAAAGCAATTGTTGGAAGTTCAAACTTTACTGTAAATGGGCTTGGTTTGGGCGGAAGCCCTAATATAGAATTAAATATGATTGTTGACAGCGACAGAGATAGGGAAGATTTAAAAGATTGGTTTTTTGAGTTATGGAATGATGATACAGGTATTGTTGAAGATGTAAAAGATGAAGTCTTAAAATATCTCGAACAACTTTATATTGAGAACGAGCCGGAGTTTATCTATTTCAAAACATTGTATCACATTTTTCAAAACTTTCTCAAAGAACAGCAAAAAGGTGATTTATTAACGGGACAAACAGGGTTTTTTGAAAGCCAGATATGGAATATGTTGTATGAGTTCCAGCGGGATGGTGTTAAAGGTGCTATTAATAAAATTTTAAGACATAATGGTTGCATTCTGGCGGATAGTGTGGTTTAGGAAAAACCTTTGAAGCGTTAGCCGTCATAAGATATTTTGAACTGCTTAATTATAGAGTATTGGTTTTATGCCCAAAAAAATTAGAACAGAACTGGTCAATTTATCAGGCATCCCAAGGTAACAGCTTAAACCCTCTTACAAAAGACAGGTTCAACTATACGCTTTTATTCCATACTGATTTAGGCCGTGAAAAGGGAAAATCAACAGCCAATGGAATTGATTTAGAAAATTACAATTGGGGTGCTTATGACTTAGTTGTAATAGACGAAAGTCACAACTTTCGTGGCAACCCTATGGACAAATTGAAAGACACTGGTGAAGTAAAAATGAATCGTGCAAAATGGCTTATGGAAAGGATCATTAAGTCAGGCGTAAAAACAAAAGTGCTTTTGCTTTCAGCAACACCTGTAAATAATAACCTTAGGGATTTAAGAAACCAAATTCATTTGATTACAGAAGGAAAGAATGATGCAATGTTTGAATCTACAAAAATAAAAGACATTGCTCTTTCCCTAAAAAATGCCCAAACAAATTTTACTAATTGGGCAGATCATAAAAAGAATCCCAATAGAAGTGTAAAACAATTAATTGAAAAACTCGACTCCTCTTTTTTTAAATTATTAGATGAATTAACAATTGCCCGTAGCAGAAAGCATATCAAAAGTTTTTACAATATAGAGGCTATTGCAGGTAAGTTCCCCGAAAGATTAAAACCAATTCCTGTTTATTCAAACATTGATTTAAAGGATCGTTTTTTTACATATGATGCACTCAATAAAAAGATTCTTCAATATAAATTATCTGTGTTCAATCCCTTTGCTTATATAATGAAGGGAATGAAGAAAAAATACGAAGAATTAGCTGCTACATCCGGTGTATTAAATTTTAAGCAAAGTGACCGAGAGCATTTTTTGATTGGAATGATGAAAATAAATTTTCTAAAAAGACTGGAAAGTTCTATTGAATCATTTGAGATTTCAATGGACAGAACTATTCAAAAAATTGAAAGGCTCGAAAACAAAATCAAGCAATTCCAAAAATCAAAATTAAAATCACAAGAAGAAGATTTAGAAACTTTAGAACCTGATGAAGATGAATTGGAAGAAAATGCAGATGACTTAGAACAATGGCAGGTAGGTAAAAAATTAAGATTTGATTTAGCAGATTTAGAACTTGATGATTGGTTAGATAACTTGCGAAAAGATAAAGAAGCATTATCTGACTTATACAATAATGCTGTAGCAGTAACCCCAGATAGAGATGCAAAATTAAGAGACCTTAAAAAATTAATAACAGATAAAATTCAGAAGCCGTTAAATGGCAATAATAAAAAAGTTATTGTCTTTACAGCCTTTGCAGACACTGCGAATTATTTACATAGTTGCCTGAAAGATTGGGTGCAAAATGAATTGAAATTACATATTGCCTTGGTTGCAGGTTCTGAAACTAAACCACTTTTGGTAAAAACGAATACTCAAACATACTTACCAATTTTTCACCTGTATCGAAGAACAGAGATAGAATGAAAAGCATGCCGCAAAATGAGGAAATAGACATTCTAATTGCAACGGATTGTATAAGCGAAGGACAAAATTTGCAGGACTGTGATTATCTTATTAATTACGACATACATTGGAATCCTGTTCGCATCATTCAGCGCTTTGGCAGGATAGACCGTTTAGGAAGTAAGAATAGTTCAATACAGCTTGTCAACTTCTGGCCGACCAAAGATTTGGATAATTATATTAACCTGAAAGAAAGAGTTGAGGCAAGAATGGCTTTGGTAGATGTTACGGCTACAGCAGATGATAACGTTTTAGCTACTGACCAAATTGAGGAATTGATTGAAGACGATTTGAAATATAGAAATCAGCAATTGAAAAAATTAAAAGATGAAGTGCTTGATCTGGAAGATATGAATGAAAGTATTTCTCTTACAGATTTTACGCTGGATGATTTTAGAATTGAATTAATGAATTTCCTGGAGAACAACCGGCAGAAATTAGAAGATGCTCCATTTGGTTTATATGCAGTAGTGCCTTCTCCAAAAAATAAACTTTCTACACTAAAAAAAGACGTAGATGCACTTGAAATAATAAAGCCCGGGGTTGTTTATTGTCTTAAACAAAAAGGTGATACCGATGGCAATGAAGAAATAAATCCCTTGCAACCCTATTTTCTTGTCTATATCCGTGAAGATGGAACAGTGCGGTTTAACTATACCAATGCAAAATCCATTTTAGAAATTTACAGGCTTTTATGCTCAGGAATTACACAACCTTATGAGCAGTTGTGCGACCTGTTTAACGGTGAAACGAATAACGGTGACGATATGAAGAAATATACCGAACTATTAAAACAGGCGGTCGAAGAAATTAGCAGAGTGTTTAAAAAACGCAGTAGTCAAAAACTCACTACTGACAGAGGCGCATTGCTTATTCCTAAATCAAAACAGGCAAATGATATGGATAATTTTGAACTTGTAACATGGTTAGTTATTAAATAAATTATGATCGAAGACGATATAAAAAGAAATATTAATAAATCCCTTAAAGCGTTTGCCGATGGGAATCTAACAGCAAATGCTTTGAAGTTTTTTCAAACTTTGGGTTATGTAACAGAGAGGCAATCTCCTTTGCATAAACGGACTTTCAAAGAATTTGCCGACACTTACATTGATGGAAAAAAGTTTGACGAAACAAAAGCCAAAGCAAGCGAATGGAAATATGTTGACTTGCTTTTTCAATTATCAAAAGGAGAAGTGCTAAAACAAACTTCTTTGTTTGATACCAAGAAAGTTGATAGCACCATAATTGAAACCTATTTATTCTTTGTTATTGAATTAAGCCGTGAGCAATACAGCCGGACAGAGCTTTCATTAATTACCCGTGAGGTGAATCGCTTATTCCCCATGCCAGCAATGATTCTGTTTAGGCACGGAAAAACACTTACGTTATCTGTAATTAACCGCAGGTTACACAAGCGTGATGAAAGCAAAGATGTATTAGAGAAAGTAACGCAGATTAAAGACATCAAAATTGCTGAGCCACACCGGGCACATATTGAAATCTTGTTTGATCTTTCGTTTGATGAGCTGAAAGAAAAATATCAGTTTACAAATTTTGTTGAGTTGCACAATGCCTGGCAGAAAACACTTGATACGAAACTGCTCAACAAAAAATTCTTTGAAGAGCTTTCCAACTGGTATTTTTTGGCACAGAGCTTTGTTGAGTTTCCGAATGACAAAAAAATTGATGAAGAGAAGAACATCCAAATTAATTTAATTCGCCTTATTACACGATTGATCTTTGTTTGGTTTCTTAAAGAGAAAAAGTTAGTACCTGATAAGCTGTTTGATAAAAAAGAAATTAAAAAACTTTTGAAATCCTTTGACAGCGATGGAGAAAAAACAAAAACTTATTATACAGCAATTCTTCAAAATTTATTTTTCGCTACTCTTAATCAGAAAATGAATGAAAGAGGTTTTATTGTTGAAGGCAAATACGAAGAAAATAAAAATCAATATGGTGTAAAGAATCTTTATCGTTACGCCGACCAGTTTAACACAAGTAAGGATGAAGTCATAAAACTCTTTAAAGACATTCCTTTCCTAAATGGCGGATTGTTTGATTGTCTTGACAAGGAAAATGAAGACACAGCTAAAGTTGAATACATTGATGGATTTAGCCGCAATACAAAGAAAGTTCCTGCTGTTCCAGATTTACTTTTCTTTGGCAAAAGAACGTATTGAAGATTTAAGTAAAGGATACGGATACAAACGTAATAGAGAAAAATGCAGAGGTCTTTTAGAAATTTTCGGCGACTACAAATTTACCATTGAAGAAAACACACCTATCGAAGAAGAAATTGCACTTGACCCCGAATTATTAGGAAAAGTTTTTGAAAATCTTTTAGCATATTACAATCCCGAAACAGAAGCAACTGCGAGGAAGCAAACAGGAAGTTTTTACACACCGAGAGAGATTGTAAATACATGGTAGATGAAAGTTTGATTGCCTACCTTAAAACACAAATGCTGGAAGACAATCCTGCCTGGCTGCAATTAGGCAATCTTCAAACAGATATGTTCGGTAACAATGTTCGCAAGGGACAATTGAAATTAGAACAACCCCTAAACAGAAATCGCTGGAAAGATAGGGTTCAGGAACTTGAAAATAACTTACGGAAGCTACTTGCTTATAGTAATGATGAACATTTGTTTACCAATGAAGAAGATATTCAGCATTTGATTTATGCGATTGACCATTGCAAAATTCTTGATCCTGCTTGTGGTAGCGGTGCATTCCCAATGGGGGTGTTACACAAACTTGTGTATGTATTAAGCAGATTAGATGATGATAATGTGCGTTGGCGAGAATTGCAAAAGAGGAAAGCTCAAATTGAAATTGACAAAGCACTCAATGAAAAAGATAAAAAGGAAAGAGAACATAAATTAATTGATATAAATGAAAGTTTTGAAGATAATGCCAGCGATTTTGGAAGAAAACTTTATCTGATAGAAAACTGTATTTACGGGGTGGACATACAACCCATAGCAGTTCAAATTTCTAAACTTCGCTTTTTTATTTCATTGATAGTTGATCAAAAAGAAAAACAAGGTGCTAACAATAGGGGCATAAGACCATTACCAAACCTCGAAACAAAATTTGTTGCTGCAAACACACTGATTGGTTTGGATAAACCAAAACAGGCTGTGATCATGCCAACAAAGTTTTATGATTTAGAAATTCAGTTGGCAGATGTAAGGCACGAACATTTTGATGCAAAAAGCAGAAAAGAAAAAACTAATTGTCAGAAAAGAGATAAACTAATAAGAAAACAAATTGCAGAGATGCTCAAGGGCAGTGGATGGAATAGCAAAGATGCCGATAGGATTGCATTGTTTGACATTTATGACCAAAATGCTGCGGCTGATTGGTTTGAACCGGAATGGATGTCTGGAAAAGAATTATTTAAAGGATTTGAGATTGTAATTGGAAATTCTCCATACATAGTTTCTAAGGGTGGCCGGTATACTGGCTCAGAGTTTAATAAGGAAATAATTAATTATTTTAAATTTCGTTTTAAAACTGCCGAACAGCAATTTAATACCTACACACTTTTCATTGAAATAGCTAAGGATCTTTTATCGAAGAAAGGTATTGCTTATTATATCGTGCCGAATACTTTCTTAGCAAATGAGTATTCTTTAAAACTAAGAGAATTTCTAACAAGTGAGGTGGCCATTCATGAATTATATAGTACAGGACTCGCATTTGAAGCTGCAACTGTTGAGACCATCGTACTCGGTTTTGGCAATCTAAAATCTGAATATTTAAAAGTAAGAAGTAATAACGATTCTGTTTTACTCAAAACCAAAGACATAATATCGTTGACCGAAGACAAAAAACTATTAATAAAATTAAATGAAAGGAGCTTATCGATAATTCATAAATTGAATAGATTCCCTAAGTTAAAAAAAGTTGCCAAGGTATGGAGGGGGCTTACTACTGGTGATGACAAGCGATTTATTTCAAATACAAAAATCTCCAAAGAGTATAAGCCTTTAATAACAGGAAGCGATATAGAAAGATATGGGTCGCTTTCCAACAGGAAATATGTTCAATATTCTCCTGAATTATTAGATAGGTCAAGGGATGAAAGAATCTTCTTACTCAAAGAAAAATTGGTTTCAAAGTTTGTTGGAGCAAAATTGACTTTTGCCTATGACGATAAACAATTCTATGTTTTAAATTCAGGATGTGTGACTGAAAATACTTCTTCGACTTTTACTATCAAGTATTTATTATCATTATTAAACTCACGCTTACTTAATTATTTTTTCTCCAATGTTTTCACTGATTATAGAGATACATTCCCAATCATGAAATCAGGGAACGTAGAAAGTTTGCCCATTCCTATTATTGAACTAAAAAAGCAATTTCCATTCATAACTTTAGTCGACTACATTATTTTATTAAAACAAATAAATGCCGATAGTTCATTCTTCGAGCGTCTGATAGATGCTATGGTTTATGAATTGTATTTACCTGAAGAAATAAAAGCTGCAAAATCTGAAGTGCTTCAACACTTAAATAAATTTCCGGAGTTGGAAGAAGATGCTGAGGAAAAGAATTTGAAAATTATAGAAAAGGTTTATAAAGAACTTTCGGACCCGAAGCATCCAGTAACGGTTGCAATGTTCTAAATGGATACGATAGAAGAAATTGCAATTATTGAAAGAAAGAAAAAATTATGAGGTGGATTACTGGCATAAAAATTAATAATTATCGAGCTTTTAAAGGTTCTTATCCTTTTATAAATATCCCACCAAATAGTCATGTTCTTATTTATGGAGAAAATGGAAGTGGCAAATCTTCAATTTATAATGCTTTAAAAGATTTTTTTAAGTCTTCAACTGACAATACTATACGTTTCAAAGTAAATCTCTTCTCGCAGTTAGAAGAAAGTAATACGGGCATTATAGATATAAGGGTTTCAGAACTTGATTTAAACAAAAAAAAAATTAGGGAGAAATCCTATCAGTTTACAAAACCTGATTCACAAAGTAGTCATCGTGTTCAATCGATTCAACTTGCGAATAAGGTAAATGGATTTTTAGATTATAAAAGAATTTTAGAAACTTATCATTTTGAATACAAGGCATTAGGGAATCCAAATTTGTTCTGGTTTATTGTGGAGGATTTGTTATCAGAACATCTAATAACTCGTTCAGATGGAGGCGTTGCAATGTATCCTTTGGGGGAGGAATGGAACAGAATAAAAACTCCAATTTATAATTTAGATAGGAGATATGCAGATCATCAGAGCGCTATTAAGGAGCTTCCTAAATTTGAACAGAACCTCAGTAGTCTTCTTACTAAAGTTTTTTCAGAATTTCGAAGGATAGTAAAAGTATATTTTGATCCGAAACTCGACATTGATGTTACGTTTTCTAAAATGGAAATGGACTACAAAAAGTGGGGAATAAGAGAAGAATTAATACTCGATATTAAATATGCTGGTAAAAGTATTCCATCCTATGAAACGTTTCTTAATGAAGCAAGATTATCAGCTATAGGTATTAGTATTTATTTAGCAGCCTTAAAAACTTATCCTCTTGATGCCTCGGATTTAAGAGTACTTTACTTAGATGATATATTTATTGGTTTGGACACTAATAATAGGATTCCCCTTTTAAAGATTTTAAAAAAGGAATTTATTGATATTGATTTTCAAATTTTTATTTCTACTTATGATAGGCAATGGTTTGAGTTAGCCCGAGCTTGGTTTGATGCTGAAAAATGTCAGTTTAAATGTCTGGAATTATTCGTTGATGATGCTGAAAATAACCCATTATTACCAGACATTCCAATTGTAATTGATCCATCAAACGATTTATTTGATTATGCAAAAAAATATTTTGAAAAGAAAGATTATGCTGCTGCAGCTAATTATTTACGAAAATGCTGCGAGGCAGAATTAAAGCGAATTTTGCCAAAAAATTTGATTTTAAAAATTGATCACAACACGGATGAAGTTGTTATTCATAAACTAGAAAATCTTATAACTAACTTTTTCACATTTTTGGATAATAATAATTTAAGCAACATTGAATTCAGACATTTTAGAACCTATAAAAAAATTATTTTCAATCCATTTTCCCATGATGATTTAGAAGCGCCGCATTATAGAAGTGAAATTCAAGATTGTATTGATCTAGTAACTGAGCTCCAAAAATTAAAAACAAAAGAAATTATTCATGCTAGCGAAAGCCCTTCACACCCTTTAAAATTAGGAATTAGATTTAATAATGGGGGGAAAACTATTCAAGAATATCAATTCATAGTCCTAGAAAATCTTCAAATAATTAAACAAAATTTATCTCAAATTAGACTTTCAAAGACCCAACTCAAAGTAATTAGCGTTGGGAAAGAAAGAATTTTTGATTCAATATATCAGGCTTTTGACCAAATTAAAGCAGAAAAAGGATATCCTATATCAATCGATTACGAAGATTTTTATAATAATATAAAAGTTACCACTCGTAAAAAATTAATTGATTTAATGGCATTTGATTAGGTATTTCTCGGTATAATATCGCCTTTCGAATTATAATTAGCAATTAATTGTTTTTTTCGTGCGTTAATATTTCTTATTAAAAGCTGGGATCTGTCTACTTTGCTTACCAAATCTTGCTTGGTTTTAAATAAAGTCTTTTTTACTGCAGCACACTTCAGTTCTCTATAGGCCATAGAATACTTTACCGGCTTTTTTTCAGCAAAATGAATTCGACTTATTAAAGCTCCGAACCTGTAAATTTTGGGAAAATGAAATCCCTGTAAAATGACATGCAAATAAGTTAATTCAGATAGAATATAGCCAACTGTTTCAATTACATTTTCGATAGACTCTTGAGATTTTTGAAACTGGCAATTGATAGTAAAATATATTACTTTAGGATTTTTTTTAAACCATTGTATCCAACGATTAATTTGATATTGATTTAAGGCATAGACATGCGGAATTGTATTAATGCTGCTATGTTCCAGCAGATAAGAGGAATACAAACTTCTTTTTAGATTTAAGTTTTGTGATAAAGCGCATTCATCTCCAAATACAGAAAAATTAATGCCTGTAATCGCATAGAAGTTCATCTGTTTCAAGGTCTCAAAGAGTTTGCTTTTATTTCTTTTATACCATACACCTTCAATAAGAGTATCTTCTCCATATAAAAACAAGATTACTTTTTTATCTTTTAAATTTTTATGCTCCAGAAGCGAACTTCTATAGGATATATTAGGATGCTCATGTATTCTTCCTGCTTTAGAGAAAAAACCGCTTTTGATTATATCTTTTAAAGAAACACCTACATACTTAATAGATTTTGGTAACCGAGCGGTCAGGACAGTTTTGTAATCTAATATCGGTATATATGAAGGAAGCTTAATTTTCTGATTTATCAAGCGAACATTAAATTTTAAGCCTTCCACTTCATTAACGAAGGCTTCTAAATATTTATCCTTACATGTTATTATATTCTGCCTGAGATCATTCTTGCAACTAGAAGATACAGTATCAGATTCATGAGGATTTATATCTGGCAAAAATCTTCCTAATGAGACTTCACATTCGTCGGCGAAGACTGATTTATTAAATGCCTTGCCTGAAGAATCTTGCATGATATTCCCCTTTGTAAAAAATAATTTCTCCAAAATAAGCTACTCCCAATTCTAAGCATTGTGTAATCTTTTGCGAATTTCTTTTTGAAACTAATCCAACTTCTTCTCCCAATATCATAATCGAATATCTGTCTCCTAATTTTGAAAGTGCAAGTTTAATACCTTGTTTTAAAAGCGGGCTTTCTTCAAGCTTTTCCTGAAAAGATGGAGGACATTTATCCGACGCTTCCTCCGGTTTGGCATTGCCAGATGATTCACTTATTATAGATGAAAAGGAGGCTGGCACTCTGATTATTGGTGCATCAATTCTTTTTCTTTTTGATTTTGTGTTTGATCCCATAAATATTAAGATTTTTAGTAATTACCGTAAAATTACTATGAATGCTAAAATTTTTAACAAGGATTTATACACATAAAGTGAACAATAGTTTTGCAACCCTATACATGACGTTAGTTATCTTTATTAAGTGACTAATTTTTTAAAAGAGTACAAGAGAAATAATGAGGAAACATTACATAAAAGCCAGGATGACTTTGAAAACCCCAGCTATCCGTAGAATGTTCAAATAAAAAAGTACTGCTGTCCTGAGTTTGCAACTCAGGACTTTACATTTATATTTATAAAAAAGGCATGAGTAAAGGGGGATATACAATAACAGATCAGGGCGGAATGTATTATGTAAGTTTTGCAGTTGTGGCGTGGGTTGACGTCTTTACAAGGAAGGATTATAGAGATATAATAGAAAGTTTACGATATTGCCAGGAAGAAAAGGGGCTGGTAATTTATGGTTGGTGCATGATGAGTAATCATGCACATTTAATTATATCTGCAAAAAAAGATAATGTGAGTGATGTATTGGGAAATTTTAAGAAGTTTACCAGCAAGCAAATAATCAAAGCTATAACAGAGCATGCTGGCGAAAGCAGGAAAGAATGGATGCTTACAATATTTAAAGAAGCTAATTCCATGGTTCGTGGCTCACGAACCATTCTTATTCCCCCGTGGTTAGTATTTGTGAAACACTTTTTCATAATATTTAATTTGTGAATCCACAGATCAGAAAATCTCACACTGAACTGCACAAAATTTATTTTTGGACGGCAACCATTCATAACTGGCTTCCTTTATTAGAACGCAATACAAATAAACAAATAATTGTGACTCGTGATAAGAAACAGTTGGAGCCATATTATGTTATAATACCAAAAAACTTATGGCCAATTTCTTAACTGCAAGGTGGGTAAATATTATTATGGCGAACTATGAAGTGAGCCCCTCCTTGTTATTGCCTTACCTCCCCAACGGCACTGAACTGGATTATTTTAAGGGCAAGACTTATGTAAGCCTTGTAGGTTTTCGGTTTGTTAACACAAAGATCTTTCGCATCCCCATTCCGCGGCTTGGTAATTTTGAGGAGATCAACCTGCGGTTTTATGTTACAAGAAAAGAAGGCAATACGGTGAAAAGGGGTGTAGTATTTATAAATGAGACGGTACCCTATAAACCCATAGCCTGGCTCGCTAATAAACTGTACAAAGAACATTATATAACGATACCTACCCGCTATAGCTGGAAGATGGGGGCTGATAGCAAGCAACTGGAGTACGAATGGCAAATGAATAATAGCTGGAACTACCTTAAAGTAAATGCAGGTACGCAGCAACGCACCATAGAAGAAGGCACCATTGAAGAATTTATTTTTGAACACTATTACGGTTATACCAAAGTATCTGACGTGGTAACAGAAGAATACCAGGTAGCCCATGCCCGGTGGATGACGAACACGGTGAGTAGTACGGAGATCAGCTGCGATTTTGAGACTATGTATGGCAAGGCATTTACCGGCCTTTCATTACAACAACCTTCATCGGTACTGCTGGCTGAGGGCTCTGATATTGCCATTAAATGGAAACGCAGGCAACTGACATAGAAAGCCTGCCCGCAGTAACTTTGCGGGGTGCGCGTTTAATACTATCTGCGAATTAAATGGGTTTCTATAAGCCCCCTTCCATTGTTCGTATCTCACGAAACACTTTTTCATATATTTAATTTGTGAATCCACAAATCAGAAAGTCTCCTACAGAACTGCACAAAATTTATTTTTTGACGGCAACCCTTCATAGCTGAGACCAGAATAAAGTTTACTAAAGCGGTAGCTTAATAGTAAATGCAGCTCCTTCTCCTTCTTTCGATTGTACTTTTATCTGGCCGCCATGTGCTTTAATAATATCATAGCTTAAACTTAAGCCAAGACCTGTGCCCTGCCCCGTAGGCTTTGTAGTAAAAAATGGATGAAATATTTTATCAGTGATATTTGCAGGGATGCCAACACCATTATCTGTAATACTTATCTCTACAGCATTCCCTATTTTTCTTGTACTTACTGCAACGGCAGGCTGATAAGTGCCAGGCAGTTGTTGCTTCCTCTCATTTACTGCATAAAAAGCATTATTAAAAAGGTTAAGCAAAACCCGGCTAACATCTTGCGGAACAATGGTTACCTTATCTATACTTTCATCAAAATCAGTTTCCAATGTTGCTGCAAAATTTTTATCTTTTGCACGTAGCGTATTATATGACAGCCGAAGAAATTCACTAATAAGATCGTTAATTTTTGTGGGTTCTTTTTGTCCCGTACTTGCTTTGGAATGCAATAGCATTCCTTTTACTATAGCATCGGCACGCCTGCCATGCTCGTTAATTTTTTCCTCGTTAGTTATCACATCACCGGCAATTGCTTTTGCATCCTCTATATCGCCCATATCTATTGCCTGCTTCATTTCAATAAGCAAATCTTTATTTACTTCAGAAAAATTATTTACAAAGTTCAGGGGGTTTTGTATCTCATGTGCAATGCCAGCGGTGAGTTCTCCAAGTGAAGCCATCTTTTCAGACTGAATCAATAATTTCTGGCTTGCTTCTAAATTATTCAAAGCATCCTGAAGTGTTTGCTTTTGCGATGACAGTTGAGAGGTTCGTTCCTGAACACGCTGCTCCAGTAATGTATTTTGCTGGATAAGCATTTGTTGTTGATCATTATGAAGCACCTGCAGATCTTTGTGATATTGCAGCTTTTTTTGCTGGCTGATGTTGAATGCAAATAAAAAGCTAATTATTAGTAAGAACATTACCCCAATTGCTATAGAAACGAAAAGGGTAATATCAGGAGGTTGCAAGTCTAGTATTTCCATAAAATGCTTTGGCTAAAAAAAGGCAAAATATAATGTACACAATATTATAAGCAGTATTCCATAGGTTGGCAGCATATCTTTCATTTTGTGTTATTAATGTTTTATAAAAAAGAAATATGGGGAAACAGGTGGCTTCATATATTGCTAAACCTATTACAACCGGAAGCGCATAGGGCAGCGTTGGGGAGAAGTCATTTGATTTAAGTTCTTTAAAAAAATATATTGTGCAAAATACAAGAAGGACAAGGGCCTCTAAGGAAAAAGTTCCTGAACTGAAAGATGTAACAAAGTTTTCAAAAAAGATGAAGTTCAGAATCACAAGCATTATTACAACGCCGCAAATGATAAGGGGAAAAGAATGGTTCTTAGTTACGTTTACCAGAGAAAAAAACCACAGGAATAATGTGATCCTGCACACGGAATTGAGTGTATATAAAAAATGGTTATTGGCTATCAGGTGAAAGTTTACAAGGTCTGCGCAGCAACTGATAATAAAAGTAACTATTACAAATATTTTTACCGGCTTAAGAAACGGTATTTCCGGCTTCCTGATGATCAATACTGCCAGTGGAATAAGGGTTGCCCAAATTTCTGTCCATTGCAGAATTTTTACGAAGATCATTATGCACTATTTAGGTAAACTGGGAGGAACAGGATTCAAATTGCCTTGATTTTTAGCGGTTGGCAAAAAGGCTGCATACGATATGTTCACCTGGCTTAAATAAGCTATTTGCGTTGCCAGGGGAAGGTTTAAAAAATCCTGTAGTGTCTTGATGGACGGGAACGTAGCCTGAAGCGCCTGTAATGGCTCCTGGTTCCAAAGATAATATTCTAATGTATCAGTTACAGGTAGGGTTGCCGACATTATTATATGGGGGACCAGGTAATAAGTGACACCGGATTTAAAGTAACGATTTGCTCCTGCAGCAAATTTCCAGATCAATGTAGAGAGTACATATGGCAAAGCATTATTCAGGTTCAAATAAAAATTATTATCCGGACTTAACCCTGTTATGGGTGTAAACTTTTGAGTGCTTTCATTATACACCTGGGCATTGAGATAATATTTTAAGCCATCGTCTGTTTGAAATTGCGTAATAACAGATCCGTTTGAATTTATATTTATTGCATTGATAATATACTGGCCTGTTATACCCCTTACCGAAGCAATATTTTGAGCAACAGATGTACCGGAAAAAATTATTAAAGAGAAATTACATATTACTATATACCTGAAAATCCTTTGATAGCAAATGTTCATAACAAATTATTTAAAAATTAAAGAAATGCAGAACAGGTGCTTTAGTGGCCGGGGTCTTTTTGAGGTTTGGAGTGTTGAAGCTAAAACATATTTTTCTAATCTGATCAATTTTTTTTCGGATTAATTAACAAATCGGCAGGCTTAGCTTCGTCGTAGCCGGGTCTCCCGTAGGGGACCGGCGCGTGTAAGCATTTACAATAATAAGAATTTGTTATTTTACGATCCATGTCTGTAAAGCACGAAATATTTGAAAGAGATGGAATATACTTATAACTATTACATGCTATAACTGGTTGCATTTATATCATATCACCAATGGATATTCTTTATTGTATAAGTGGTTCCATTACCTTAAACAGTACAAGCACTATATTACCGGCTGTAGGAGACCCGGCTGAGACAAGAGTCTGGCCTCCCCACGGTAGACTGCGTATTTATGTTTATGAAAAAATTGTTCTGCAACGTTTGGCAGCTTTAGCGTGTCAATATAAGCAGCATAATACATTTAAATGAAAAACATTATATCAGTCAGCTATTTTTTTAGCATCATAGTACTCATGTCGTGTGGAAGGATCATACTAATCCGGCACCTGCTCCATTCACTTTAAGCTCCGGTGATTCTTTGTTTTCCTGGACAAGAGAATATAAGTCGCCCACCCCGGCAATTATAGATATATGGTTTGTTAGCCCGTCAAAAGGTTTTTACATTGGTTTGGATGGGTTCATTTATCAGTCACCCGATAGCGGGCATACCTGGACAAAAGGCTCCCAGCCTGGCGTAACCGCTGGGTACACTCTTTTTTTCGTGAACAGTCAATATGGGTTTGAGCAAGGAAATGGTACTATAGATATTACTAGTGATGGCGGAGCATCATGGCTCCAAAAACCTTTTATTACCCATCATGCAACCGGCATATTTTTTACCAGCCCTTCCACTGGCTATTATTGCGATGGGGACTCAGGTATATACAAAACAACCGATACTTGCAATACCTGGAAAAGGGTGTTCTACGCAAATTCCGGTGCTCCGGGTTATTATATATATTTCCTTAATGCAGATACCGGCTTCGTTTTTTCAGGCGCAGGCAATTTCTATAAGACAACTGATGGAGCCGCTACATGGCAGCTGGTCGCAACCAGTGTGGTGCCCGCTAGTTACTCTTCAAACAGCACACCCTTCTATACATTAATGTTTCAAAATGCGCTTACAGGATATTATACATCGGTAAATGGACTTCTAAAAACTACCAACGGTGGTATTTCATGGAGTGTAATTAACGCTCAAGCACCTCTCAACACTAACCTTGGTATCAATGTAGTCTCCTTCCCGGGCGTTAACACAGGATATTATTATACAAATAGTACTATTTATAAAACTACAGATGCAGGTCAGTCGTGGCAGGTAAGCTGCAAGTTTAAAAATGATCTTCTTAATGGCCTGCACTTTATTGATTCAACTACCGGCTGGGCCGCCGGAGATTATATTTATCACTTAACTCCGTAAATATTTTTCTTCTTACCGCTCTCTTTGCCATTGGTGCTCGCTGACCAACTAATATTTGAGGAAGCAGCTTATACTTATATTGATATGAAACTAGCGGGGCAATACTCTTTATAAAGAAGGGAGCGAAATCACTTATATATTTCATAGCCAATGCCGTGCTTTGCCAGTGTGACCTGGCAGCGTGTTGCAGGCAATTTATTTGGACACACCCTAACGGCTTTTCTATGTTGATTATATAGTTACCGTGTAACAAAATCGGACAGTGCTGTATCAAAAACGAACTATTTGCCTGGCCGCTAATATAATCACATGATTGATAATCAGAAGTGTAAATTGATGGCACTTCATTAGTTCTTATTAATCTCATTAGCTCTTATTAATTCTAAACCTGCCTAAGTATGTTCAAAAATTATTTTAAAACTGCATTCAGAAGCTTAACAAAAAATAAGTTCTATACATCTATAAACATTATTGGTTTGGCTGTTGGGCTGGCAACCTGTTTACTTATTTTTTTATATGTATTTGATGAATTGAGTTATGATAAATACAATGTAAATGCAAATAGGATCTATCGTGTAAATAATGAAATTAAGTTTAATGGCAACTACCTTGATCTTGCGCAAGTGCCTGCTTTAATGGGTCCAACTATGGTAAGTGAAATGCCGCAGGTAGAGCAATACACACGCATGAGTTGGTATGGAAGTTTTCTTGTAAAAAAAGGAAATGAAAATATACAGGAACAAAAAGTGGGTTATGCAGATTCAAGCTTGTTTGATGTATTTACTTTACCTGTGATTGCAGGCAATGCCAAAACGGCTTTAAGAGATTATCATTCTTTGGTGATCACTGAAACGATTGCAAAAAAATATTTCAACAGTACAGATGTTGTTGGCAAAACAATGCTTATCAATGATACAGGAAATTATAAGATCACCGCAGTAATAAAAGACATTCCGAAGCAATCACATTTTCATTTTGATTTTTTTGTGCCGATGATGGAGAGCCGTGGCAGCAATGAAGATAACTGGCTAAGTGAAAATTATACTACTTATATTCTTTTAAAGAAAAATGCCGATGTAAAACAAGTAGCTGCGCAATTGAATGCGTTTATGGATAAGCATATTGCACCGCAACTAAAAAGCATGGTAAATGTAAGTCTTGATGATTTTAAAAAAGGTGGTGGTTATATAAAGGCAGACCTTACCCCATTAACAGCTATTCATTTGCATTCCAATAAAACCGCAGAGCTGGAGGCAAATGGTAATGCTGAATATGTATATATTTTTTCAGGTATTGCATTGATGATTTTATTGATTGCATGCGTGAACTTTATGAACCTTTCAACGGCACGCTCATCTAACCGTGCAAAGGAAGTAGGTGTAAGAAAAGTATTAGGCTCATTAAGAGTAAATCTTATTCAGCAATTTTTAACTGAATCATTTTTAATAAGCTTTATCGCACTGGTACTTGCCATTATTATTGCAAGTTTGTCACTTCCTTATTTTAACCAGCTTGCAGGAAAAGATATTTTTGCTGCAACTTTATTTCAACCGTATATACTGCTGTTATTGGTTGCGCTCATGCTGATTGTTGGCTTACTCGCAGGCAGTTATCCGGCATTTTTCTTATCATCTTTTCAGCCGATAGATGTGCTGAAAGGCAAGATGGCTAAGGGTTTCAAAAGATCATGGTTACGCAATGCGTTAGTAGTTTTTCAATTTGTAATTTCTATCGTACTTATTTTTGGAACGGTAGTAATTTATAACCAGCTTAATTATATTCATAATAAAGACATTGGGTTTAATCGCAACCAGGTTATAACCGTTAATCATACGGATGCATTAAGAGACCAGGCAACCACTTTCAGAAATGAGCTGTTGCAAATTAGCGGTGTACAAAGTGCAACGATGAGCGGCTACCTGCCCGTTAATTACAACAGGAATAATAACGCATACTTCACATCACCTGCACTTGATGCAAGTACAGGCATAAGCATGCAAAGCTGGACGGTTGATGAAAATTATGTTCCCACGCTGCACTTGCAAATATTGCAGGGAAGAAATTTTTCACCTCAGTTTCCTACAGATTCAACAGGCATTATTATTAATGAAGCCGCTGCAAAATTTCTGGCAACCAAAGAACTGCTCAATAAAAAATTATACAGCATAAAAGATATACAAATAAAAGCTGTAGCTGACTATCATATTATAGGCATAGTAAAAAATTTTAACTTCAATTCCCTCCGAGATGTGGTAACACCTCTTGCATTATTTCTTGGGCAGGATAATGGAAATATTTCTGTGCGCATTAGTTCAACCAATATCCCAAATGTTATTGCACAGATAAAAAATAAATGGAAAACAATGGCTCCATCGCAGCCGTTTGATTATTCTTTTATGGATGAGGATTTCAATAAATTATATACAACCGAGCAAAGAACAGGGCAAATATTTATCACGTTTGCCGTGCTCGCTATTCTCATTGCCTGTTTGGGTTTATTTGGATTGGTTACTTATGCAGCAGAACAACGCGTAAGAGAAATAGGCGTTCGAAAAGTGCTGGGTGCATCTGTAAGCAATATTGCAGGCATGTTATCAAAAGATTTTTTAAAGCTGGTTATTATTTCTGCAGTTATAGCATTTCCGCTTGCGTGGTGGGCAATGAACAAATGGCTGCAAAGTTTTGCTTACAGAATTAACATCAGCGTTTGGGTGTTTGTAATTGCAGGTGTTCTTGCCTTACTAATTGCATTACTAACTGTAAGTTTCCAGGCAATAAAAGCAGCGATTGCCAATCCTGTAAAGAGTTTGAGAACGGAATAAGTCAATTAGTCATTTGAAAATTGAAAATGAAAAGACGTATAACTTAAAAACTATAGCATGTTTAAAAACTATTTCAAAATTGCCTGGCGCAATCTTTCAAAGAATAAAGTGTATGCAGCAATTAATATAAGCGGTTTGGCTATAGGGCTGGCAGCCTGTATTTTATTATTTATAGTTGTGGATTATGAATTAAGCTATGACACTTTTCAACCCAACTATAAAAGTATTTATCATGTTGTAACTACAGATAAATATTCCGATGGCTTACAATACACCGCAGGCATTCCTTATCCTGCACTCGAAGCCATACGCACAACTTTTCCGCAAATAACAACAGGTGTATTGTTTGCGAATAGTGGAAGCCAGGTTACTGTAACAGATAATAACAGCAATAATATTTCTGATAAAAAACTTTATAGAGCCAACAGGAATGTTTTTTGCCGATCCGCAATTCTTTAAAATCTTTCAATACAAGTGGCTTGTAAATGGACCTGCAGTTTTAAAAGATCCAAATGTTACAGTGCTTACAAAAAAAATGGCGGAAAAATATTTCGGTAACTGGCACCGGGCAGTTGGAAAATTTTTAAAACTTGATAATGTAATTGTACTAAAAGTTGCAGGTATTTTAGATGATGCGCCGGCTAATACAGATTTTCCGCTTGGCGTTGCTACTTCTTATGAAACGCTTAAACATTATGCTGATATCTACGGCTATACAACTACATGGGGAAGAACAACAAGCAGCAATCAAATATTCATGTTGCTGCCTCCATCTGAATCTGCAGAAAAAATAAATGCACAATTAAAGGAGTTCAGCAAAAAAAATTATACTGAAGAAAAGAAAGGTAACATCCGCTGGAATTCTTTGCAGCCGCTAAGGGATATACATTTCGATGATCGTTTTGGTAATCTTGGAGATCATGTTACAGGCAAATCAACCTTATGGACATTGTCATTAATTGGTGTGCTTATCATCATTATGGCTTGTATTAATTTTATAAATCTTTCCACTGCACAAGCAGTAAACCGTTCAAAAGAAATCGGCATAAGAAAAGTATTAGGCAGCAATCGTAAGAATCTTTTTCGGCAGATAATGGGTGAAACAGCGCTTATTGTTTGTATGTCAGTAATATTCGCTGTAGCTATTGCAACAATATGTTTGCCTTATATAAAACATATTGATTCAATTAGTGAACCGCTTAATATTTTAACTGTTAGAACCAGTGCATTTATTTTATTTATTGCATTAGCAGTTACTCTTTTTGCAGGATTATATCCTTCATTGATTTTATCTGGCTTCAGTCCAATACTTGCCATTAAGAATAAAATTACTTCGGCAACAGTAGGCGGAATTTCTTTAAGAAGAGGATTAGTGATAACGCAATTTGCTATTTCACAGGTGCTGATAATAGGAACTATTGTAGCCATCTCTCAAATGAATTTTATACGCAATGCTGATCTCGGATTTAATAAAGAAGCAGTGTTAGTACTTAATGCAAATACAGATAGTGCTTTTATTTCAAGAGAAACTGCTTTTAAACAAACCCTGATGCAATTGCCCGGTGTACAAGCTGCGAGTTTTAGCAGCGATGTGCCTTCTTCAGATAACAATTGGGGAACAAGCTTTGCATTCAATCACCAGCCCAATGAAAATTTTACGTTGTATTATAAGTGCGCAGATGCGGATTATTTTAAAACGTTTGGATTACAGTTTGTCGCCGGTCATGGCTATAATACAGGCGATTCAGTAAATGATGTAGTGATTAATGAAACGCTTGTAAAAAAACTTGGTTTAAAAAATGCAAGCGATGCGATTGACAAGCAAATAAGAATGGGAGAAGACGAGTGGAAAACTATTACAGGTATAGTAAAGGATTTTAAAACTAATTCTCTCCGTAATGAAATAGAACCAATTTTAATTAAGCCTAAAAAAAGATTGTATGCAGTAACGGCTGTGAAAATAAAAAGTTCAAACATCGCCCACACAAAAAATGCTATCGAAAAAACGTGGGACAAATTCTATCCTGAATATGCCAACACAAGCAGTTTCATGGATGACAATATCAACAATTTTTATCAGCAGGAAAACCAGTTATCGTTGTTGTATAAAATATTTGCAGGCATTGCTATTTTCATTTCCTGTATTGGTTTGTATGGCTTGGTTTCGTTTATGGCAGTGCAACGCACAAAAGAAGTAGGCATTCGCAAAGTGCTTGGTGCAAGTGTTGCCAACATCATGTATCTTTTTTCAAAAGAATTTACGTTGCTTATTGTTATAGCATTCATTATTGCCGCCCCACTCGCATGGTATTTTACAAATAATTGGTTGCAAAATTTTCACTATCGCATACAGATAGGTATTGGCGTTTTTGTACTGGCTGTATTAATTTCTGTTGTGATCGCATTAATAACGGTAGGATACAAATCACTAAAAGCAGCCATAGCAAACCCTGTAAAGAGTTTGAGAACGGAATAAAAACGTGAATGGTCAAGCGTTAATCGTAAATAAAACTTATAACATACAACTTAAAGCTTTTTCAATGTTCAAAAATTTTTTCATTACCGCATTTAGAAATTTCTGGCGCCACAAGCCTTTCTCTGTTATTAATGTTCTCGGTTTATCAATAGGTATCAGTGCTGCTTTGGTAATCTTTTTGATCGTTTATTATGAATTAAGTTATGATAAGTTTGAACCAAACCGTGACAGAATTTACAGAGTTGTAATGGATTTGAAGTTTAATGGTGAAGAAGGCCACACTGCTGCTGTACCTGCCCCGTCGGGTAATGCCATACAAAATGAAGTGCCGGGTGTAGAACAAACGGTACCTCTAATGCAGTTCCAGGGAGATGGTACTGTAAAAGTTATTATAGCAAAAGAAACCGCTAAACCGATTGTTTTTAAAAAACAGGCAGACATTGTTTTTACCAACTCACAATACTTTTCTTTGGTGCCGCATCAATGGCTTGCAGGTACGCAGAATGCATCTTTGAAAAATCCTTTCACTGTTGTATTAAGTAAAAGCAGGGCACATGAATATTTTCCTTCATTGCCTGTTAGCGATGTTATTGGCAAGACAATTAATTATAACGATGATGTTACCGTAACGGTTTCCGGTATAGTAAAAGATCTTGATGAACAAACAAGCTTTACAGCAGTAGAATTTTTATCATTCTCCACTATTGCACAAACACATATGCAGGATGATTTTATGATGAACGTATGGAATGATTGGATGGCTTACTCGCAGGTTTATGTAAAGCTATCTGCAGGTACAAGTGCTACTCATACAGAGTCACAACTAAAAATATTGTTGTCAAAATATAATACGAAGACAAATAAAGACGCAGCCAACACAATGCAATTTCACTTGCAGCCATTAAATGATGTACACTTTAACAACCAGTATGCGGGCTTTGGGCAGCGGCTTGCGCAATTGCCAACTCTCTATGGCTTACTTGTAATTGCCTTTTTTCTTTTACTGCTTGGCTGTATCAATTTTATAAATCTTACTACAGCAAATGCTACACGGCGTGCAAAAGAAATTGGTATCAGAAAAACAATGGGTAGTTCAAAACAACAACTGATAATACAATTCTTAGGAGAAACTTTTTTTATAACATTGATAGCTACTATCATTTCTGTTTGCTTAACACCTTTATTGCTGAAACTCTTTGCAGGATTCATTCCTGCCGGTTTGCGTTTTAATGTTTGGCATCAGCCGTATGTATCTCTGTTTCTTTTTTTGCTTACGTTGTTTGTGAGTTTTATTTCGGGTTTATATCCTGCGTTAATATTATCTGGTTATAAACCTGCTATTGTTTTAAAGACCCAGTCTTTTTCAAACAGAGGCGAAACGAGACAGGCATGGGTAAGAAAATTATTAACTACATCACAGTTTGTAATAGCGCAGTTTTTTATAATCGCTACTATAATGGTATGCAAGCAAATCAGTTATTCTTTAAATGCAGACATGGGATTTAAGAAAGATGCAATAATTAGTTTCGATGTGCCGCGAAACGATACTGTTGCCAATCATCGTACGCAACTGTTAAATGAAATAAAGATAATCCCCGGTGTACAAATGGTCAGCAGAGGATTTTTAGTGCCCGCTGATGATGGCGCTTCTTACACAGATATTTCTTACACAGATAGCAAAAATGAAACGAAACAAAATGTGCAGATAAGATGGGGTGATACTAATTATCTGAAACTTTTTAATATAAAATTATTAGCAGGAAGAAATGTTGAAGAGAGTGATACCATAAAAGAATTTGTAATCAATGACACGTATGCGAAGGCGCTTGGCTTCAAAAATCCGCAGGATGCTATTAACAAACAGCTTAACTATAATGGAATGAAATTACCTATCATTGGGGTAATGCATGATTTTCATGAGCAATCTTTTCACACAGCGGTTGAACCCATGGTATTTGCATCATTTACGAACAGAAGTTACTTTTTTCACCTGGCGCTGCAATCGCAAAATATTGAGGGAACATTATGGCAAAGTACCATCAGCAAAATTCAGAAAGTTTATAATCGTATATATCCTGGTGAAGATTTTAGTTATACATTTTTTGATGATACAATTGCTAAATT
The DNA here is from genome assembly GCA_965276925.1 of Hanamia sp. GTDB lineage: Bacteria > Bacteroidota > Bacteroidia > Chitinophagales > Chitinophagaceae > Ginsengibacter. Next base: position 3,108,667 of record OZ255711.1, on the reverse strand, counting down.
TTATCAGGCCGAACAAAAAACTGCAAGTCTTTTAATATGGGCAACGGGACTCGCAATATTTATTAGTTGCCTGGGTTTATTAGGTCTTGTTATGTACACTATTAATACACGAACAAAAGAAATCGGCATCAGGAAAATACTGGGCGCTACTGTTACAAACATTGTTTCTGTTTTATCAACTGACTTTATAAAATTGATAGGTATCGCATTTTTAATTGCAGCGCCATTAGCCTGGTGGGCAGTATATAAATGGCTGCAGGATTATGCATACAGAACAACTATGAGCTGGTGGGTATTTATCCTGGCAGGCGTGTTGATGCTATTGCTTGCATTGCTAACACTAAGCTTTCAAACAATAAAAGCAGCAATTGCAAACCCAGTGAAGAACTTGAGAACGGAATAACGAAATTATGAATGATGAGTTATGAAAGATGGATGTTTTTGATTTTTTAATTTTTCCCTTAACCTTTAACATTAGACATACAACTTAAAACTCATGTTTAAAAACTATTTCAAAACCGCATGGCGCAGTATATGGAAAAACAAAACAACCTCTCTAATAAATATAGCTGGTTTATCAGTTGGAATGACGGCTGCTATATTAATTTTTGTATGGGTGCAAAATGAGATAAGCTTTGATAATTATCATAAACATGCTGGTAACATTTACAGGCTTACCACCAATCTTAAGTCGCAAGGCTGGATATGGGAAACAACACCTTTACTGCTTGCTGATGCAGTAAAGGAAGATGTGCCTGAAATTGAAAAACAACAAGGCTTTATGCAGGCGAGATGCCAGTGTTTAACATTAACAATAATCTTTCTTATGAAAAGAATGCTGCTTATGTAGATGATGACTGGTTTAATATTTTTCATTATGATTTTATAGAAGGTAATGCTGCTGCGTTTGCAAATGACCCCAACAGTATCATTCTCACAGCATCTGAAGCAAAAAAATATTTTGGTAACAGGGATGCACTTGGAACAGTTATTCGTGTTGACAGTATGAACTATGTGGTGAAAGGAATTATAAAAAATGCGCCTGCTAACTCAAGCTTTCAATACACTTCATTTATTCCGCTTGCTAACCTGCTAAAGAATGCAGACAGAAAAGCGAATGACGAACAATGGGACAATGCAAATTATATAACTTTTGTAAAGGTGAACGCTGATGCAACAGTAGCTATGGTGTCAAAAAAAATTACAACTGTTTTGCAAAACCGCAGCGGTGATACAGAAAAGCAGACAACCATCAGCCTCGTAAATCTAAAAGACATGCACTTTGAAACTGACCTGCAGTCTTCATTTTTTTCAAGTGGCAATCAAAATACTGTTTACATTTTTTCTGTGCTCGGTATTTTATTATTGCTGATTGCCTGTATTAATTATGTAAATCTTACTACTGCTAAAGCAAGCCTGCGTGCAAAAGAAGTAAGTGTAAGAAAAATTGTTGGCGCTAACAGATTGCATTTATTCTACCAGTTTTTATCTGAAGCGTTCCTGGTAAGTTGTATTGCTTTAATAATAACATTAGCACTTGTTCATTTCTGCTTACCTTTTTTTAATTCTATTACCGGTAAAAATTTTGAACTATCCATTACTTCTGCAAGCCTTTGGAAAATCATTGGCATCACATTGTTATCTGCATTCATTTTAAATAGTATCTACCCTGCATTGGTGCTATCATCCTTTAAGCCATTAAATGTTTTCAAGGGTTTTACTGTATTGCGTTTAAAAGACAGCTATTTAAGAAAAGGCCTTGTTACTGTTCAGTTTACTATTTCTGTTATGCTGATAGCAGGTACAATTATTATCTATAAACAAATGCAATTTACTCAGCAAACAAATCCAGGCTATAACAAATCGCAGGTTTTAGTAACGCATGTACCGGCTAACATTGATTTCAATAAAAAGAATGAAATTGTTGCCGCAGTAAAGCAGGACCTGCTTACAAATAGTAGCATACAGAATGTTTCCTTGGCAAATCAATCTATCATAAATATAGGGAGTTATTCAACCGGCAGCGCAGACTGGGACGGGCATGATACTTCATTCAATCCAAAGATTGCGCAGCTTTCAACAGATGCAGATTTTGTCAATACAATGCAAATGCAAATGAAAGAAGGTAGATGGTTTGACCGTGGCAATGAGGCCGACAATAATAATGTCGTACTAAATGAAGAAGCGGTAAAACAATTAAAAATTCATAAACCTTATATAGGGCAACGCTTTACATGGAAGGGTAAGCAAGGACAAATCCTTGGCATTTTAAAAGATTTTAAATACAAAAGTCTTCATGATAAAACCGGTCCGCTTGTAGCATTTCAAAGTCCAAATTGGTACAATATATTCATGATACGCATTGCACCCAATAGCACATCCCAGGCTGTTGCCGCACTACAAAATACATGGAGAAAAATGTTGCCGGGCAGCCCCGTTGAATATAATTTTTTAGATGACAGCTTTAATGAACTATATAAAAATGACCAGCAAACATCAACATTAATTTCAATATTTGCTGTTATCGCTGTAATTATATCCTGCCTTGGATTATTTGGACTCGCAGCATTTACAGCAGAGCGCCGTTCAAAGGAAATTGGTATACGCAAAGTGCTTGGAGCAAGTGTTGCTGGCATTACGCAATTACTTACAAAAGATTTTTTAAAGCTTGTAGTCATTGCTATTGTTATTGCATCACCTATTGCATGGTTTACCATGAGTAAATGGCTCGAAGATTTTGCATATCGTATAAGTATCAGTTGGTGGATGTTTGTTGCAGCAGGTTTAATCGCTGCTGTTATTGCAATAATCACTATCAGCTTTCAATCTATTAAAGCAGCGTTGGCAAATCCTGTGAAGAGTTTGAGAAGTGAATAAGTCAATGTGCTAATGTGCAAATTCGATAATGTGATAATGATAAATCATACATCATTAAATCATAAATAGCAGACTATGTTTAAAAATTATTTAAAGATTGCCTTTAGAAACCTTTGGAAAAGCAAAGGTTTTCTGCAATAAATATCATTGGCCAACTCTAAAAGCAATGCAGCAAGTTTGGTTTTAGGATTTTCTGCAAATGGAAATACTTCTTGGGAACGTATAAAGTAATAGAATGTGTGCGTTGAAAAATGTTGCGATGCTGACATTCTACTCATCGTGGTTTTCATTCCTTCTTTAAACAGGGTATGATCTTACATCAGCCGGAAATGCAACCCCGATGCTGCAGTATTCAACGAACTTATACTTATGCATTTTTACTCTTAAGAATGGCTCCCGATAGAGTAATTTATATGCTGGCATCGGGTTCACGGAAAAAGTTTTATAGCTGAGAGTGTATATGGTGAAAACCCCGATGGGAAAAAGGAAATGAATTTTTAATGTTTTAATAGTTTTTGTGAACTTATAAAATTACCATTCGAAGCCATTACCCGTATTGAATACAATCCTTTAGGTAAATCAGCAAGAAAAAGAAGGTAAGTATTTCCTTTGGCGATATCTTGTTTTACTATTTTTCCATCAACAGCTATTACCTGAAGTCGCATACCTGCTTCCAGCCCGCTCAACTCTGTCTTAATATTTGCCGGGTTAGGATAAATAACTATAGAAGAGATATTGGTGAAATTAACTGTGCATATATTGCTATATTTCGCTTTTCCATCCGCATCTACTATTTTTAACCTGTAATAATTATTTCCCTTTTGAGGAAAAGAATCCATCAAAGTATAGGTTTGCTCAAAACTTGTATTTCTTGCATTGGTCACATGTTCAAAGGGCAGAAATGTTTTACCATCGCTGCTGCGTTGCACCTGGTAATAAACAATATTACTTTCCAAAGACGTTGTCCATGTAATAAAACTTTTGTTACCTTGTTTTGCAACTGTAAAATTTTTCAATGTTACAGGTAATGTACTAACACTATTAGCGCAAAGAGATACTAAAGAGCCATTGTTATTTACATTCTGGTTATGGGTAATACTTAGCGTAGTAAATGGCTTGGAAGCACTAACAGTAACGTATGCGCAGGAATTACCATTAGTGGCAGTAATTGTATTTCCTGTCTGTGTAAAAAAGCAATACGTGCCTAATGTGGCTGCAGTAGTTCCCATGCTATTAGTGACAAATAAAAATGATTCTGCCGGTGTAGCACTGCTGGTGGCAGCAGTGATTGCAATAACTATATTGCTCTGTGGTTGTGAAAATGTATAAGTGCCGGTTGTAGTGGCGTATGTGCCTTGTCCATACCATTGGCTGTTTGCAGGTGTAGTTACACTACAAGCCTCATATGCACTGCTAAAAATAGTTACCGGATTGTTACTTGAAAAAGTTACAATAAGTCCCCCTGATGTATAAGGAAAACTTGAGATGGAGGCTGAACACTGGGACTTCGCCTTGTAGCAGGTAGCAGAAAATAAAAGAAAGGCCAAACCTTTTAGTGCTATTTTTATTTTGGTAATTGAGAGCATAGATTAAATTATTAGTTGGAATTTTTTTGAATAAAGATGTAAGAAACTATTTATAACTAACGATTTTCTATAGGAAAGAATTTCCCTTATTAAAGTAATTCTTCTTACGAATTATTTAAGCTTCAACTAAAATTTTTAAGATTGAACTCTCTTAATTAATAGCTTTATAATAAAAGCTTGTTTTGATAATCCTGGTTTTATTTACCGGAAATTAAAGCAGCCCTTATTGCAGATACTTTCCAGGGATAGCGGATGGAAAAGCCAAATATTCATTTACCGGCAAGTTAGTAATTGTTTTGCCATTTGACGATATATATAAAAAATATATTATCACTTTGGACCAAATTAAATATTACCATAACTCGCAAATTAATTTGACATTAATGGTCTGTAAAATCACTTGTACTTTCTTATTATGAATAAAATCCATGTATTTAATCTTCTCAGCGGGATTCCGAAAAAAGTTTTTATAGCTGAGAGTGTATATGGTGAAACCCCAATGGGAAAAAGAAATTCATCATTCAAAAATTAGACTATATTCATAATCCTGCACAGGTAAATTAAGTCTCGCAGATTGCCGGGGAAACTATATTCATAGTTAAGCAGGATTTTATGATCAGTTTATGAAATATTTGATAACATTCCAGGTGATTTTTTTTTGGGTGACGAATGCGCAGGCACAATTTAAAGATAGCAATCACTTATAATAGTTTGGATGATGATCAAAAAGCCGAACAATCCTATTTAAAAGCTATTGCGCTTGCGAAAAAGTTAAACCTTAAAAATGTTCTTACTTATGCATATTCCAACATCGCATCCTTATATGAAGGCATGAAAAAGTACGATAAGCAATATGATTTTGCAATGAAAGCGGCTGTTCTAGGGAATGAAATGGGAGATAAGGGAATAAGTGCTAGCAGCTTATCAAGAGCTGCAGGAGCATTGGCCGAAGAAAATAAATTTCAGGATGCTGAAAAATTAAACAGGCAGGCAATGGCTACTGCTGATTCATCTAACCAGCCCTATAATATATATCAAATCTATGGCACAATGGGTTTCATACTTAAACTTCAACAAAGGTACCGTGAGGCAATACCTTATTTTGAAAAGGCATTTCGTTCATTAACTGAATCTGATATTTATACCGAGGAAGTTGGAAAACACTATGCTGATTTATCTGAATGTTATGAAAAAACCGGAAACTTCAATAAGGCTTTGTTCGCTTATAAAACCGCAACACAAATTTCAGATTCTATCCGGGGAAGAGATAATGTAAAGAAAGCTACAGAGCTCTCAATGAATTATGATTTTGAAACGAAGCAGCAGGTAGAAAAAGCTGAACAGCAAAAAAAAAGATGCTGTTTCAAAAACCAAGCAAACTGCCCTTAGCTGGGCTTGCATTAACGTTTATTCTTGCAGTTGTCGCATTCAATGGATTCCGAAATAAAAGAAGATCAAATTTTTTACTGCTACATCAAAAAGAAGAAGTTCAGAATGCTTTAAAAGAACTTAAATCAACACAGGCACAACTTATACAATCAGAAAAGATGGCAAGCCTCGGTGAACTCACCGCAGGCATTGCACATGAGATTCAAAACCCGTTGAACTTTGTGAATAATTTCAGCGAAGTGAATAAAGAAATGATTGATGAATTACAAGCTGAATTAAAAGCGAATAATGTAGGTGAAGCAATAAATATTTCAAATGATATAAAAGACAATTCAGAAAAAATAAATCATCATGGCAAGCGTGCCGATGCTATTGTAAAAGGTATGCTGCTACATTCGAGGCAAACATCAGGCAACACAAAATCTGCAGACATCAATGCTCTGGCTGATGAATATTTAAGATTAAGTTATCATGGCTTGCGTGCAAAAGACAAAGATTTTAATGCAACAATCAACACTGATTTTGATGCAAGTATTGGTGAAATAAATATCGTTTCCCAGGATATTGGGAGGGTGTTATTGAATTTATATAACAATGCTTTTTATGCAGTAAATGAAAAGCAGAAAATTGCTGATGATACTTACAAGCCACTTGTTTCTGTTCAAACCAAAAAATCAAACAGCGCAATTGAAATACGCATACAGGATAACGGTTATGGTATACCCGAAAAAGTAATTGATAAAATTTTTCAGCCCTTCTTTACTACCAAACCAACAGGACAAGGAACTGGATTAGGTTTAAGTTTGAGCTATGACATCATCACCAAAGAACATAAGGGAACTATAAAAGCAGAGAGCAAGGAAGGTGAAGGAACTATATTCATCATACAATTACCAACCACCTAACACATTCATCCTAGCCACCTCCCACAGGGGACCCGGCGTGTATCAGCACTTACTGTAATAATTTGTGATTTTACAATCCATGTTTCTAAAATAGGAAATATTTGAAAGATATGGAATGTAGTTTATAATTATTACCTGCTATAACTGGTTGCATTTGTATCCTATCACCAATGGATGTTCTAAGTGCAATATAGGGATACCCAATAAAGGCAATTAATCTAATACTTATGTTATGGTCGGATTAATAAAGTTTTTCACTTTGTTGAAAATATATTCGTTAGTCTTAGGATTATAGCTATAGTCCCTCATCCAATTCTTAAAATTACTTGCGGTTAATTCAATTGCATCCACAATAAAATTATTTTCCGCATTTGTCATTGTGGGGTGAACAGAAATTCTTACCCATCCCGGTTTGCTTAATAAGTTGCCTGAGCGAATGTTATTTAATATTTTATAAGACTTCTTTTTATTGATCTGCAAAAGTATATGCCCATAGGTTCCTGCACAGGAGCAACCGCCTCATGCCTGTATGCCAAAACGATCGTTTAGCATTTGCACAAATAGATTGTAAGGCGCTTCTTGTACAATGAATGATATGATGCCCAATCTTATTGTCTGCTTTTCTTCAAGCAACTTAATATTGTTTATAGCCAGTAATCTCTTAAGCATGATCTGCAATATTTCTTCCTCTCTTCTTACTATATTATTTATCCCCATTGCTTCTTTTAGCTGCACACACCTTGCTGTTTTTATTGCTCCTAAAAAAGGCGGAGTGCCACCATCTTCCCTTTGTTCTATTGCATTTATATATTCATGAACCTTCCATGGATTGCTATATAGAACAGTGCCACCACCGCGCTGATCAGGAATATTATTGTGATATATTTTTTTATTAAAAATTAAAACGCCGGGTGTGCCTGCGCCACCTAAAAATTTATGAGTCGAAAAATAAATAGCATCTAAGTTCCAATTATTATATAGGTTGCTTTGCAAAAAAAATGTATTTATATTTAGTAAGTTTTATAAAATCAATTTACTTGTTCATTATGGAAGGCATTTTTACTATAAATATAAATAACGAAACTTATGATATTCGTCCTTTAAGCTTACCTCCTAATGGGATTCATTATGGCGTTTGTAAGGGTGGCATATTACAATTTATTGTTCAGAGAAATATAAGTTATAAAGGTGATAAATGGGGCATTGCTTATCCGGATTTGAGCATACCTGCTTCCAAAGAACTTGTAGATTCAATTGTGACCAAGCTTCATGCTTACTTTACATAAGCTTTAAAGCGCAAGGTTCAACGAACAATAATAAAGGCCTCAGTTTCTGCAGAGTCCTTTGCTTTAGTTAAAAATATTTTTAAATACTCTTTTCTTTCATATTGTCCGCATCCCAGTGGATGATTTTTTTGTCAAAATAACTTTTGTTGCACGCAAGGCTTGGCGCGGCAGCCCTGAAGCCAAACGCTGCATCTTCTACTGGTTTTTTACCTGTTCGTACACTTTCAAAAAAATTAATATGATGTTCCAAATGCTCATCATAATCTTTAGGAGCGTTAAAAATTATATCCTTTTTTTCAGGTCTGTGTTGTTGTGCAGCAGTATATTTATCATTATATTTCTTTATTAAATTTTCCTGCATTGCTTTAGGATAAGTTGCCAGTGCATCCCAGCCACCAATGCCAGGCGCCTCCGACATGATGCTGTGATGAACCTGCAGGCCATTAGGATTGATGCTTATGGTGCCTTCGCTGCCCACGAAATTTGTAAATTCTTCTTCGCCTTTGCCACTTACAAAATTCACTTGCAGTGTAAGCTGAAAAGGAGCGTGCTCCGGTGTTTGGCCATATTGCATTATACCTGTCATTACATCAGGCACATCTCTTCCATCCTTCCAGTAACAGAGCTGTCCCGATGCATAAATGCTTTCAGGCCCTTTTGAATTTGTAATGAAATGTGTTCCGGAAAGCAAATGAACAAAAAGATCACCGGCCACGCCTGTACCAAAATCTTTATAATTACGCCACCAGAAAAATTTTTTTGCATCGTAAGGCATTTGCTTCATGCCTTTTATATACATATCCCAATCCACCGTTTCTGGTGATCCATCGGTTGGCATTGTATATTCCCATGCACCGAGTGCATCCTGTCTGTCAAACTTTGCATTAACCATATTTAATGTTCCTATTTCACCTGCTTGCACAAGTTCTCTTGCCTTGGCAAACACAATGCTGCTAACCCTTTGGCTACCCACCTGCATTATTTCATTGCTTTTATTTTGTGCATCTATTACTCCCAGGCCCTCTTCTATATAATGCACCATAGGCTTTTCGCAATACACATGCTTGCCACTTGCAAGCGCTTCTTTTGTTATGCGTGCGTGCCAGTGGTCGTCAGTAGCTATTAATACGGCATCTATATCTTTTCTCTTTAAAATTTCCCTGTAATCGTTAGTTACAAAAAGATCGCTGCCATGCAGCTCACGCGCTCTGTCGAGCCTTCCTTTGTAAAGGTCGCAAGCCGCTACCAGCTTCACTCCCGGCACTTTTATAGCCGAATCAACATCATGATTTCCCATGATGCCCATACCTATGGCTGCAATGCTTATAGTATCATTGGCAGTTATTTTTTTATGGTAGCTTATCATGCGTTCCTCTGTTTTTTCTTTGAGGGCAAAAGAGCTGAGAGAGCCTGCTCCTAAAGCTATTGATGATGCGGTTATGTGTTTTAAAAATTTTCTTCTGGAAGATTCATTGTTTTCCTTTCTCATAAAAAGTAATAGTTGTTGTAATTAAAAAAATATAAGGAACTGCGCTAGCGGCAGGGAATAAATGTATGAAATTTATCTTATTCGGCTTTAAAGCTTCCTAACAGATTATGTTTATATCTGAAAGCTCTTCAGCAAAAAAATAGCAGGAATTTTAATGAAGAGGGAAAGAGAAGAAAAAATAGAAGTTGACTGATATCAGATTTTGAAGCTTTTCACCGACATTATTGGATAAAGATTTTAAACGGATTTTTGGATATTTTTTGATCAATGCACTGTTGAACATCAATCAACTTCTGCAATAAAGATATACACATTAAATACACAGAAAATAAGCAGAATTGCTCATTTTTATGCGTAAAGAAATTACCAGTTTTTTGGTATAAATACGCAGGCTAAAATAGTAAAATAACAGGCTGAACTTTCTAAAAGCCAGTGTGGGTGCATGTTCTATGCAGATACTCTTTTATCAATATTAATTGATGACCTTAAGTGGTAAAAATTTAAAACAGGTATATTTTATTGTTACTGCAAAACACTCGTTTTCATTGGTTATATCAGTAAACAAAATTTCCCGATTTTCGCAAAAACTTTTTATGATCTATAACGTACTATCCCAGGTATTTGGAGCAACTGGCTCAAGAACGATTGAAACTGAAAAAGACTTAATAACCTTGATAGAAGAATCGAAAACAGGGCTGATACCTTTAAAAGACGGCAGCTTTATAGGTATAGATCTTTTGCGAAGCTCGTTTATCAAGCCGCAGTTTGTAGTAAGTGATACTGATAATATAAAAAAGCGCCGTACGCTTTTAAGCAACACCTGACCTTTAAAAATCTATTATAAAAATGATTATATTATTCATTTGCTAAAAGATTTTTCTCTGTTTTTATGTTTGTATGATAACAGTTACCCTGTAAACGATTTTTTTATTTTATTAAATAATTATTTTGCCTTAATAGTAATGATATTTGTTATGCATGTTCAAATTTTGCCCGCATGACTTTTATAGTAATTTTCTTAACCATCCTCACTCTCGTACTTCTTATTTCCTGGGCAAAACTCAATCCCTTACTTGCTTTTATTATTGTTTCGATACTTGCAGGATTGCTGCTTGGCATTTCTTTCAATAAAATTATTGGCTCTGTTCAAAAGGGCTTTGGAGATACACTTGGGCAGCTCACTTTTATAATAGTTTTTGGAGCAATGCTGGGTAAGCTTATTGCCGAAAGTGGCGCTGCGCAAAGGATAGCCTCAACACTTATGAAATTATTTGGCAGAAAATATATTCAGTGGGCAATGGTAGTAACCGGTTTTGTTATAGGCATTCCTTTATTCTACGGCGTTGGGTTTGTTTTAATGGTGCCTTTAATTTTTTCAATCGCTTATCAGTATAAAATAAGTGCCGTGTTTATTGGCTTGCCATTGCTGGCAGCTCTTTCGGTTACGTTTGGCTTTTTACCACCGCATCCTGCGCCTACAGCATTGGTTGTTCAGTTTCATGCAAGCCTGGGGCTTACATTAGTGTATGGGCTCGTTATTGCCATACCTGCTATTATTATTGCAGGTCCTTTTTTTACGAGAACATTAAAAAATATTCATTCATATCCATTGCAGGCTTTTCAGCCCGCAACCTACGCAGAAGATAAGCTGCCCGGAATTTTTAATAGCTTTTTATGTGCATTGCTTCCTGTGATTTTATTAATTTTTGCAACGGCCATACCCTTTGTAATGCCTGTTAATACAGGGTTTCAGCCTGTTCTTATTTTTTTTGCAGAGCCAACAGTAGTAATGCTTATTTCTTTGGCAGTGGCCAATGTCCTACTTGGGCTTAGGCAAGGTAATAGCATGAAAAAAGTTATGGGGATTTATGCTGATGCTATAAAAGATATTGCAATGATCTTGCTGATTATAGGCAGTGCCGGATCGTTAAAACAAGTACTTGTAGATAGCGGCGTTAGTGATCAGATAGCTCAGCAGCTTAATGGATTAAATATGCCACCGCTAATACTTGCATGGCTTATGGCAGCCATTATACGCATTTGCGTAGGATCTGCTACAGTAGCGGGTTTAACCACCGCAACAATTTTATCACCCTTGATTTTTCATAGTCATATTAACCCTAACTTAATGGTACTATCTATTGGGGCCGGCAGCCTTGCCTGCTCGCACGTAAATGATTCCGGCTTCTGGCTTTTTAAAGAATATTTTAATTTATCTATAAAAGATACGCTTCGCTCATGGACTATGATGGAATCCATTATTTCTGTTGTTGGCCTTGCAGGCGTGCTGTTGCTTAAACAAATCATTTAAAAATATTTTATGAATAATATAAATGCTGATGAAAATTTCTCTGCAACATCATTAACGCTTCCTCCTGCGCCCAGGCCATTAGGCGTTTACAAACCTTTTCTTATTGATGGAAAATATTTGTATATATCCGGGCACGGCCCTGTGCTAAATGATGGAACGCTTATCATTGGCCGCATTGGTGATGATATGGACATGGAAGCTGGAAAGCAGGCTGCGCAACAGGTTGGGCTTACCATTCTTGCAACCATTAAAAATAATATTGGAAGCTTTACTAAAATAAAGCGTGTGATAAAAGTGCTTGGCATGGTGAATTGTGTTGCCGGTTTTGTAAAGCATCCTTACATAATAAATGGCTGCAGCGAACTTTTTAAAGCTGTTTGGGGAGAGGAAAATGGAGTAGGAGTGCGCAGTGCAGTGGGTATGGGCTCTTTGCCTGATAATATTCCCGTGGAAATAGAAGCAATATTTGAATTGTATTAATTTTTATGAAAGAAAATAATCAGGACTGGTTTAATATAAAAAATATTGATGCGATTGATTCACCCGCATTGATTGTATATCCGGAAAAAGTTGAGAGAAATATTGACGTGGCCGTATCAATGATTGATGACATAACAAGATTGCGACCGCATATTAAAACCTGTAAGTGTAAAGAAGCTATTGAGCTAATGATGCGCAAAGGCATCACAAAATTTAAATGCGCAACCATTGCAGAAGCAGAGATGCTTGCTATGTGTAAAGCGAAAGATGTATTACTTGCGTACCAGCCAAATGATGTAAAGATTCACCGGTTTATTTCATTAATTAAAAAATATCCTGATACTTTTTTTTCATGCCTTACCGATAATGCTGCAAGCGCTGAAAGCATTGATATTGCTTCGTTTCAGGCCGGTATAACTATTTTTGTTTATATTGATATAAATACCGGAATGAACCGAACCGGTATTACTTCAGGCGAAGAAGCAAAAGAATTTTTTTTATTTTGTTGTAACAAAAAAAATATTAAAGCCGAAGGCTTCCACGTTTATGATGGGCACCTGCATACAGAAGATATTGATCAAAGAACAAAGGAATGTAATGACGCATATTTGCCGGTTGAAAGAATGATTGATGAATTGTTTTTTCATGGTTACGATGACATCAAAATTATTGCGGGAGGTTCCCCGACCTTTCCCATTCATGCCCAAAGAAAAGACGTAGAATGCAGTCCGGGAACTTTTATTTATTGGGATAAAGGATATGAGACCATTTGCCCGGAGCAAAAGTTTTCGCCTGCAGCGCTGGTTATTGCGCGCATTATTTCGTTACCTGCTGAAGACCTTATCTGCATTGATCTTGGACATAAATCAATTGCTGCAGAAAAAGACTTGCAGCATCGCGTACATTTTATTGATGCACCGGAATTGTTCCTTATAAGTCAGAGCGAAGAGCATTTGGTTGCAAGAACAACTATCGGCCACTCTTATAAAATTGGAGATGTGTTGTATGGAATTCCTTATCACATTTGCCCCACGGTTGCTTTGTACGAAAGAGCTATTACAATTGAAGATCATCTTGCCACAGGTGAATGGAAAACCATTGCACGAGATCGAAAAATAAGTATCTAATTTTTATCTAATGTTTATAGTTGACGCACATCTTGACCTTAGCATGAATGCAATGGAATGGAACCGCGACCTTACAAAAACTGTTGATGAAATAAATGGAAGAGAAAAGGCACTTATTGATACGCCCGATCGTTGTAACGCAACCGTTTCGCTGCCTGAGCTTCGTAAAGGAAATATAGGTTTGGTGGTTGCTACACAAATTGCACGTTATGTTTCTGCTGAAAATAAGCTCCCCGGCTGGCATTCACCGGAGCAGGCATGGGCTCAAACACAGGCCCAGCTTGCCTGGTACAATGCAATGGAGCAAAATGGTGAGATGGTACAGGTTAATGATCTTACTTCATTAGAGAAACATATTGATCTTTGGATGAGCAGTGAAGATGAAAGAAATACCAGGCCAATTGGTTATATATTAAGTCTTGAAGGAGCCGATTCGTTAGTAACTATTGACCATTTATATAAAGCTTATCAATATGGATTAAGAGCTGTGGGCCCCGCACATTATGGGCCCGGGCGATATGCAAATGGAACCGATGCAACCGGAGAAATGAATGCACACGGGCTTGCTTTATTAAAAGAAATGGAACGGCTTAACATCATTCTGGATGTGACTCATTTATGTGATAATGCCTTTTGGCAGGCGCTTAAGCACTTTAACGGTTATATATGGGCCAGCCATAATAATGTAAGAGCTTTAGTAAATCATAACAGGCAATACAGCGATGAGCAGCTAAAAGCATTGATTGAAAGAGGCGCCGTTATTGGCTGCGCATTAGATGCATGGATGCTTGTTCCTGGCTGGATCAGAGGCAAATCCACTCCGCAAAGCAAGAACTGTAATCTTGAAAAAGCTGTTGATCATATAGACCACATCTGCCAGCTGGCCGGCAACGTTTTGCATGTTGGTATTGGCTCTGACCTTGATGGTGGTTTCGGCACTGAGCAATGCCCGTACGATCTTAAGACGATTGCAGACCTGCAAAAATTAATTTCTTTATTTTATAAAAGAGGCTATAGCAGCACAGATGTGACCAATATTATGCATGGAAACTGGATAAGGTTTTTAAAAAACGCATGGAAGTAAATATGTTCAGTTCCTGAAAGTTATTTTTATCCTCACCTGAATTTCACTTTCTTAAAATTGCACACTTTGCTCGAACCTAAAAATATTTTCCGGGTCATATTTACTTTTTATTTTTTGCAATCCTGGATAGCTTTTGTCAAAGTATGCGCTTTCCCATTTATGCAGGTTTATATCAGGGTAATTGCGGTATTGAGCGCGTAAGCCATTATCATAAAATATTTTTTGAACTTCTTCAAACGCAGCAACAGTGCGGCTTGTAAGAGAAGGCGATTGCCAGTAAGTTTGCAATTCAGATAAATAATTTTTATCCCGGTGCGCATAGGATGACTGCTCAGCAAACTCCTTGTCATTTATTTTACCACCAAGCGTATTCACCTGGTATATCATTCCTTTTGTATGTATTACTTTATCGATAACAGCTTCTATACATTTTTCTATATCAGTGTAATCTTTATAAAAACCGGCAGACGCATTCTTAAAATAAAGAGGCTGCCTGACTCCGTAAAAAGCTTTAATAGCTCTTTGCAAAGGTATCCGTTCTCCGGCAGTGGTTTCATCAGTAATTGATGAGATATCATGTATGATCTTTTGTAAGTCAGGAGTGATCTCTTTAGTATTTGTCAAAAGCAGGTACAATGAATTTTCATTAAGTACAAATGCTGAAAAGCAATGCAGTGGCATGTTTGCAGTTATGCTAAACCATTTTTCTAATACATTTACAGCTCTTGCTGTATCAATATTTTTTATTGTAAAGCGATGACTTTGCAAAAAAGATGGTGAAGGTTGCAGAGAAAATTTCATAGAAGTGATAACTCCAAAGTTGCCATTGCCGCCGCCTTTGCAAGCCCATAAAAGTTCATCATTATTTTTTGACTGTACAATATTTCCTTTGCCGTCTACCATTGTTATTTCAGTAAGGTTATCGCATGTTAATCCATACTCACGGCTGAAGATGCCGTAGCCGCCACCGAGCGTCAGGCCAGCTAATCCTACACCGGCACACGATCCTGCGGGCAACAGTTTATTTTTTGGAAGTATAGAATTATATAAGTCTGCGATCCTGCAGCCCGCTCCCACATTGATCTCCGAATCGTTCACCCATTCCACTTTATTCATTAGCGATAAGTTGATAACAAGCCCATCGTTATTGCATGAAAACCCTTCGAAGCAATGGCCACCGCTTTTTATGGATACGGGCATTTTATTTTTTATACCAAAAGACACCGCCTGTGCCACTTCTGCGGTGGTAGTGCATAAAGCAATGAAAGCAGGAAATTTATTTATCCGCTTGTTGAAACCTCTTCTTAGGATATCATATTCTGCATCTCCTTTTTTATATAGTTTAAATGTTGGCCGCGCGGTGTTCAGAGAGGTTGAATCAGTTTTTCTATCAACAGTATTTATTTCTTTTTTGGTCGTTTGTGTATGAATGTTTTTTACTCTGCAGGAGCTAAACCAGGCTGCTGCTGCGCCGAATAAGGTGAGCTTGATGAATTTTTTCCGGCGAAGCTTTTCCGATCCAATCATTTTACAATATAAATAAAAAAGAACCCATACTCAATCAGGCAACATCTAATTGTCCTATTTCTTTTTTATAAGCTGAAGGAAGAATGATAGATTTAATGAGCTTATCAAGGTTCAGTAATTTGCTTAATTTATAGAAAGGAAGAATAAGCTGCAAAAAAGAAAATCTTCTGAAACCCAGCAGGGATCGTACTCTTGGAGGAACTACAAGTATCTGGCCTTCTATAAGTAACCGGTAACGTATCGGCCCAAGATGTTTTTTATATTGTTTGAAAAGATCTTTAGAATACCTACTTTTTGCCAGATCATTATCCATATCATGACTTCGCATCACTTTCCATTTTGTATAATTCTCCGGAAGATCTTCAACATTCATACGCGATCCAAGCCGTTTGAAAACTGTATAGATCTCATCTTTTTCTGCCAGTGTTAGCTTACGTTCCAGCACTTCAAAAGAGGCAATGCTGTAATGTATAAGCATAAACAATACATCTCTGTAAGCCCATGCCGGTATGGTTTCGCCTCGTTTTGCCTCTACATTTTTGTGTATTAATGTAATAGTATCAATAGCTTTTATTGCATCATTTTCTTCAGAAAACACTATATGGCGCGCATAATTAACGGTTGAAAAAAGCCTGCCCAGCGGATCAGCGGGCAACTTACCGGTAAAATAAAGCCAGTCCACAGCTTTGTTTACAGAAAACTCAGCAGCAGCGCCTGCAAATATGAAAAGCACTGTATCACTCTTTCCCCATATTTTTCGCACAACTGATTTTTCTTCAACAAAATATTTCATAAAATATTACAGGTATTTATAAAAAGCGTTTTATAACATTTACAATAATTGTAAAAAGTATGCTTATTAACAGCATGGTAGCTAATGGAAAATAAATATGATAGTTATCTTTTTCGATTCTTATATCACCAGGCAGCCTGCCCAGCCATCTTAGTTTATTATTAAAAAAATAAATAAGCACGCCAATGATTACGAGAACAACTCCTGCAAGTATGATATGTTTACCAGTTTGCTGGTTCATACCTTATAATGTTTTATAAAAAAGATATTGCAGAAAACTATTTTTTTGAATTGTTTTTTGTGATAAAGCCGCTGTAAGAAATAGCATCTCTCGATGTACTTGTTACGTTTAAAGTGGCTGTGCCATTATCATACACCGTAAAAAGAAACTGCTGAATTTCAGGCTTATCCTTGGGCTTTATGGCTATGTTCCATCCATGTTTTTTAGCAGGAGATAAAGCATATTCAATATTGTGTGATACGAAATCCATCGGCCCTGTAGTTGATCCTATTGAAGCTGTAAAAGCTTGTCCGAAATAGGGAAGATAACACCGCATGGTATCTTTTGAAATTTTTACATCATAGTATGAAGTGATATTGCGAAAGCCACCGCGTAATGGGGACATAGATTGCGGCACAAACGTGAACCGCTGGGAATCTAAAAGATTTTTTATCAATACTTCTTTATCTGTTTTTTTTGCTGAATTATTTTGCGCCAATACAGGTTGGGATATAATGCTTATAAAAGCTAAGGCTGTTATAAAATAAATATGGATATGCTTCATGAGGTTAATTTATACCTTAAAATTACACAAGCAGTTTTATACAAAATGTGAAAAAGATTTGATGAGATTATAAGATAACTTTTTAAAAAATTTGAAGCAATACTTTGAATTTTTAAATTATCGAACTATGTTTGTTATTCTTAACAACGGCGATCCTTTTCCTTTTAATTATCCCCTGCTTTTCAAATCCTTTTCAAATTCACATTTTAGTAATGTAGTTTTAAAAGACTGTGAACATTTTAGCCCAAAGAATTAATTTTTTTTAATAAAAAGCACTTTTTTGGTACGGGCAATATGCTTAAACCAATGCAAGTGGTCAGATCATCTACAACAGCAGATTCTTTAAGCAATAACTACACAGGCATTTGCCAACAAGGGAGCCCAAAAGGTTCCCTTTTTATGTAAATTTTTATTATAAAAATGCTGATTAACGATATTTACAATTAATGAAATTATCATCTCTGAAAGAAATAAAGAAAGAGCTTGAACTCAGAAGCGACGCCGATCTGCTATCTTTTTGCCTGCGGCTGATAAAGTTTAAAAAGGAGAATAAAGAACTCATTACCTTTTTATTATTTCATGCAAATGATATAACATCTTATATAAAAGAAGTGAAAGAGCAAACTACTAAGATGTTTGAAGAGATAAACAGGCAACATCTATTTTATGAGAAAAAAAGTACAAGAAAGATACTTCGCTACGTAAATAAACAGGTACGATTCGCTGCTGATAAGGCTGCTGAAGCCGAACTGCGTATTCATTTTTGTAATTGCATGATAACTTTTGCTTTACTTTCTAAAAAAAGCCGTCAGCTTTTGCATTTGTATCAGCAACAACTGAAAAAGATAGAAGAGATATTATCATCTGTTCATCCTGACCTTCAGTTCGATTTGAAAAAGCAGATGATACAATAAAGTAAGATTTCGTGTACAGCATAACAGTTATCTGCTGCCCTTCAACCACTTCTTCCAGCAGGCAGCATCTTATAAATAAAAAGATAATGTGTTAGCATCTGTTAAAACCATATCTTTTTACTATACATTTATTATTCAAATATTTTATAATTCATTATGAAAAATATAGCGGTAATAGGCGCCGGCACAATGGGAAATGGCATTGCACAGGTATTTGCGCAATACGGTTTTACTGTCGGCCTTATTGATGTATCACAAGCCAGGCTTGATGCTGCGCTCACAACAATCAGCAAAAATCTTGAAAGACAGGTTGCAAAAAACAATATAACTGGGGAAATAAAAAGCAATGCTTTACAAAATATAACTCTGTTTACTTCCATGAGTGATGGCGTAAAAAATGCGGGACTTGTTGTAGAAGCTGCGACTGAAAATGTTGAATTGAAACTAAAAATTTTTCAGCAGCTTGATGAGCTTACTTCTTCAGAATGCGTGCTTGCAACAAACACATCATCTATTTCAATTACTAAAATTGCGTCTATTACAAAAAGGCCGGAAAAAGTGATAGGTATGCACTTTATGAATCCCGTTCCTGTAATGAAGCTTGTAGAAGTAATCAATGGATACAGCACAGATAAAAATGTAACTGATGAAATTTTACAACTTACAAAAGCTATTGATAAAATTTCCTGCGTGGTAAATGATTATCCTGGTTTTATTGCCAATAGAATTCTGATGCCCATGATCAACGAGGCCATTTACAGCTTATACGAAAACGTAGCAGGTGTGGAAGAAATAGATACAATTATGAAGCTTGGAATGGCAAACCCAATGGGACCTTTGCAGCTTGCAGATTTTATTGGCCTTGATGTGTGTCATTCTATTCTTCAGGTGCTACAGGATGGCTTTGGGAACCCGAAATATGCACCGTGTCCCTTGCTTACTAATATGGTGAATGCAAAATATCTTGGCGTAAAAAGCGGCGAAGGCTTTTATAAATATACCAGCGGAAGTAAGGAGCTGAAAGTGAGTGAAAGATTTAGAAAATAATATTTTAAAATGATTGCATCACAACACTTTCCTGATTAATTACTTTTGTTTTCTTTAAATAAGATTAAAAAATGGAAGAGCATGTTAGGCAAAAGAAAAATATAAATAATTATGTGTTTACAAATACCTTAGAATGCGCTCAGCAGCTTGATAAAGAAGATCCGTTACAAAACTTCAGAAACAGGTTTTACATTCCTGTTATTAATAATAAAGAGTGCATTTATTTCACCGGCAATTCTCTCGGGCTGCAGCCAAAAACTGCACAGGAATATATTTTAAATGACCTTGAAGACTGGGCAAACTTTGGTGTGGAAGGGCATGTGCATGCAAGAAAGCCATGGACAAAATATCATGAGATGTTTCCTCCAAAGCTGGCGCTGATATTAGGTGCGCAGGAAAATGAGATCATTGTGATGAACCAGCTTACTGTAAATCTGCACTTACTTTTAACTACTTTTTACAGGCCAACGAGCAAACGCTATAAAATTATTTGCGAAGCAAAAGCTTTCCCTTCTGATCAGTACGCGTTGCAATCGCAGGTTGCGCTTGCAGGCTTCGATGCAGATACAGCAATCATTGAAGTAAAACCCAGGAGCGGCGAACATGCTATAAGAACTGAAGATATAATTTCAACAATAAAAGACCATGGAAATGAAACAGCAGTAGTTCTTTTCGGTGGCATAAATTATTATACAGGCCAGGTGTTTAACATGGAGGCGATAGCTTCAGCAGCGCATGAAGCTGGCGCCCACTGCGGCTTTGATCTTGCTCATGCCGCCGGAAACATTGAGCTGCATCTTCATGACTGGAATGTTGACTTTGCCTGCTGGTGCTCCTACAAATATTTAAACTCCGGCCCTGGGGCAGTAGCAGGAGCGTTTGTTCATAACCGTTATGCTACAAACGTAAACTTACCGCGTTTGCAAGGCTGGTGGGGAACTAATAAAGACAGGCGTTTTAAAATGGAAAAAAAATTTGAAGCGATACCAACAGCGGAAGGCTGGCAGCTGAGCAATTCACCCATACTTAACATGTCTGCGCATAATGCTTCGCTGGATATTTTTGAAGAAGCAGGCTTTGATAATATTTTAAATAAAATGAAAAAGCTTAGCGCTTATTTATTTTTTATGCTTGATGATATTAATGCATCTTCTTCTAAAAAAATTATAGAAATAATCACTCCGCGAAATGAAAATGAGCATGGATGCCAGGTCTCCATTTTGATGCTCCAAAAAGGAAAAGAAATTTTTGAATCGCTAAAGAAAAATGGCGTAATCGTTGACTGGCGAGAGCCTGATGTAATAAGGCTTGCGCCTGTTCCGCTTTATAATACCTTTGCTGATATTTATAAATTTAGTGAAATAATAAAAGGCATGATCGCATAGATCGCCACTCAGCAAATTAAATGTATACGCTTCCATACTTTACTGAAATTAATGAAGATGTTGTTTTTGATTTCATGCAAAAAAATGCTTTTGTAATCATAACCGGTTTCGACGGAACTTTTCCGGTTGCTACGCATGTACCTGTTGATGTAAAGAAAGTTGGCGATGCAATTTTATTGACGGGGCACATTATGAAGCATACTTCTCATCACACAGCTTTTTTGCAAAACAACAATGTGATGGCCATTTTTAGTGGCCCGCATTGTTATATAAGTGCAAGCTGGTACGAAAAAAAGAACGTTGCTTCAACATGGAATTATATAGATGTGCAGGCAAAAGGCACCATTCATTTTTATGATGAAAAAGAAACCATAAAGATAATTCGGGAGCTCACCGATAAATATGAACCGCCTGAAAGCGAAGCCGCATTTAACAAATTACCACTTGAATATATTGATAAGTTGGTTAAAGCTATCGTAGGTTTTACCATTGAGGTATCGCATATTGAAAATGTATTTAAGCTGAGCCAGAACCATGGAATAGAAAATCGTAAAAGTATTATTGAACATCTTGAAACCAGCACCGATGCTAACTCTTATGCAATTGCATCAGAAATGAAAAAAAGACTTTCTGAATAAAACTTAATATGAATGTAAATATTTTAATTGAACAGATATACAGTAAAAGATCTTATTTATGTGTTGGTCTTGATACAAGCATTGAAAAAATTCCTGAACATTTGCAATCGTTACCCGATGCAATTTTTGAATTTAATAAACAAATTATTGATGCAACAAAAGATGTATGTGTAGGGTATAAAATTAATACAGCATTTTATGAATCGGGCGGTATAAAAGGCTGGGAAGCTTTACAAAAAACAGTTGATTATATTCCTGCATCGCATTTAAAAATTGCCGATGCCAAGCGCGGCGATATTGGCAACACCTCATCGGAGTATGCAAAGGCATTTTTTGATGTATTAAACTTTGATGCCATAACTGTTGCGCCATATATGGGCTTTGATAGCATACATCCATTTTTAGCTTATAAAAATAAATTTACGATTGTATTAGGCCTTACAAGTAACGAAGGCAGCAAAGATTTTCAGCAGCAAAAAACCGGTGATCATTTTTTATATGAAACAGTTTTAAAAAAAGTAAGTGAGTGGGGGACAAAGGAAAACCTGATGTTTGTTGTAGGTGCTACCAAAGCACACGAACTTGCAGCAATAAGAAAAATTGTTCCTGCAAATTTTTTATTAATTCCAGGTGTTGGCGCGCAGGGTGGAAGCCTCGAAGAAGTGTCAAAATACGGACTGACAAAGGATTGCGGGCTTTTAGTAAACGCATCAAGGGCAATTATTTATGCAGGAAGCAAAGAAAATTTTGCCGAAGAAGCAAGGAAAGTTGCCGTGCAATATCAAACAGAAATGAACAAGTATCTTTAAGGTCTATAAGATTTACATCACGATTATAGGCACGAATCACATGAGTTTAAATTAAAAAATCAATTAATCAATAAAACAATACATGGCACAGGACTTATTTCAGTCACCGGATTATTTTAATGTAGATGAATTGCTGACTGATGAGCATAAGTTGATAAGAGAAACGGTAAGAAGTTATGTAAAAAAAGAAATTTCCCCGGTTATTGAAGACTATGCGCAAAGTGCCGAGTTTCCTGAATTTATTGTAAAGCAATTAGGTGCGCTGGGTTGCTTTGGGCCAACTATTCCGCCTGAATATGGCGGCGGTGGTCTCGACTATATTTCGTATGGATTGATGATGCAGGAGCTTGAAAGAGGCGATAGCGGAGTGCGTTCAACAGCAAGCGTACAGGGCTCTTTGGTTATGTTTCCGATTTATGCGTATGGCAATGAAGAGCAACGAAAAAAATATTTACCAAAGCTCGCAAGCGGTGAATGGCTTGGCTGTTTCGGGCTTACAGAGCCTGATCATGGAAGTGACCCATCAGGCATGTTAAGTAATTATAAAGATGCAGGTGATCATGTTATTTTAAATGGAAGTAAAATGTGGATCAGCAATGCGCCCTTTGCGCAAGTTGCTGTGGTTTGGGCGAAAAACGAGGAAGGTGAAATTCAGGGATTGCTCGTTGAACGCGGCATGGAAGGATTTACTACACCAACCACACATGGCAAATGGAGCCTGCGTGCAAGCGCAACCGGCGAGCTGGTTTTCGACAATGTGAAGGTGCCTAAAGAAAATATTTTACCAAATGTAAAAGGATTAAAAGGGCCGTTGAGTTGCCTTACCAAAGCAAGATATGGAATTGCGTGGGGCGCTATCGGGGCTGCAATGGATTGTTATGATACTGCCTTGCGCTATTCAAAGGAAAGGATACAATTTGATAAGCCTATTGCTGCCTTTCAATTGCAACAAAAGAAGCTGGCAGAAATGGTTACAGAGATTACCAAAGCCCAATTATTAAACTGGCGTCTTGGCGTGATGATGAATGAGGGGAAAGTAACTCCGGGCCAGGTAAGTATGGCAAAAAGAAATGCTTGTGAAGTTGCGGCTATCATTGCACGTGAGGCAAGGCAAATGCTGGGCGGCATGGGCATTACGGGCGAGTATTCCGTTATGCGGCACATGATGAATATTGAAAGTGTTATTACTTATGAGGGCACACACGATGTACATTTACTTATAACCGGGATGGATATTACAGGGTTAAATGCATTTAAGTAAGCAGCTTGCACCATAACATGTCTCTGAATAAAAAAATTTTTCTTATAGGTTTCATGGGCAGCGGAAAGTCCCACTGGGGGCGTATTTGGGCAAATAAGGCTCACTTACATTTTCATGATCTGGATGAAAAGATGGAACAAGTTTTTAAGATGAGCATTACAGATCTTTTTGAAAAATACGGCGAAGCAAAGTTTAGAGAGTTCGAACGAGATCATTTAAGAAAGTTTGAAAATATAAATAATTATATAGTGGCTTGTGGTGGTGGAACGCCATGTTTTTTCGATAACATACAATGGATGAAAGAACAAGGGACTGTTATTTATTTAAAAGCAAACGCAGAACTGATAGTAAAACGGGTGACAAATGAAAAAGAGCACAGGCCTGTTATTAAAAATATCGGCACTTCAGCACTTTTACCTTTTGTTCAACAAAAAATAGAAGAAAGAGAGCCATATTATTTACAGGCAAATATTATTGTAAACGCAGAAGATTTAAACGAAGATTCATTAATCAATTTATTTCAAAATAAAACGTTTACTACATAACCGTTATGCACAAACGATTTTTAAAAGTAGCCGCTTTCGTTGGTATGCTGTCAGTTGCTTTGGGCGCATTCGCAGCCCATTCATTAAAGCAACATGTATCAGATTATGCAGTAAGTATTTTTGAAACTGCCGTTCGCTATCAGTTTTATCATGTGTTTGCACTGCTTGCATCCGGCATTGTGTATAAAGATTTTCCAAACAAATGGATACGATGGTCGGGCAATTTATTTATAGCCGGCATCATTATTTTCTGTACATCTTTATATGTGCTTACTTATATAAAAGCCGCTGTAATGCCGGGCTACGACTGGATTGGAGCAGTTACACCTGTTGGCGGTTTATGTTTTATTGCAGGCTGGCTTTGTTTATTTTTTGGCGTTTCCAAAAAGTAAGAAATTCTTTTATAATCTATTTAGGCAATCAGCCAAATTACCATGAACCATTTTTTTATCTTTGCTTGCAAATGGCTACTAATAAAAAAACTATAAAAAATAAAGCGGCAGATCCAAAAAAGTTAAACGCCGATATTCCTTCAAAAGTGGAGATTAAAGCGCTTTTGAAAGATGATCGTTCTCATAAAATCGTTGGAACATTTCTTGTTCTGATTTCTATTTTACTTTTTATTTCTTTTACTTCTTACCTGTTTACATGGCAGGAAGATCAATCGAAAGTTTTTAAAGGAGCAAAAATTTTATTACCAAGCCATGCTGAACAAATGGCAAATCTTTTAGGCACTGCAGGCGCCTATTTTTCTGATCTTTTTTTCAGGTCAGGATTTGGAATTGCATCCTATTTATTTTGCACTTTCTTTTTTGTTGTAGGCATCAATTTATTTACTCCAAAAAAAATATTTTCTGTTGGGCGAAACGTTCGCTATGTTATTGTAGGCTTGTTAGTAGTAAGTGTTACAGCTTCGTTTTTAATGAGACCTAACCCATTTCCGTGGGGCGGCGCTGTGGGTGATATGGAAAATGAATGGCTAAAAAATATGATCGGCATAACAGGAACCGCTGCAGTATTGCTGGTTGCAGTATTGAGTTATATCATCTGGCGCTTTAATCCTTCTTTTAATATGCGGAAGAAAACTTCATCTCAAACATTTGATGAAGATGCTATTGAAGATGAAGCGGCTTTGAGAACTGTACCTGCAAAGGATTTTAGCAATATCAATCCGCTAACAATTAATCCTTCACAAAATTATAATGGCATAAACCATGACCTGCAAATAATTGAAAAGGAATACGAACCAAACATAGAAAATAAAAAATCTGAATTTGTACAGGAGATAAAAAAAGAAGAAAAAATCAGTAACCCTATCACAAATAAATCTTCTGAAAGTGATTTGCAGCTTGAAGTGAAGCCATTACCAGCAGATAAGGAAAAGGAAGAAAATATAATTGCAAAGCCGAAAGCGCAACAACCTTACGATCCCATATTAGACTTAAGAAACTATAAATTTCCAACCATAGATTTACTGGAAGCGCATGGAAGTGAAAGAATCGTACAGGATGTAACCGAGCTGGAGACTAACAAAAATCAGATCATTAATACCCTCAAAAATTATGATATTGAAATACAAAAGATCTACGCAACCGTTGGCCCAACAGTAACACTTTATGAAATAGTTCCTGCGCCAGGCGTACGCATTTCACGCATAAAAAATTTGGAAGATGATATTGCGCTAAGCCTTGCTGCGCTTGGCATTCGCATTATTGCACCTATTCCGGGCAAAGGCACGATTGGCATAGAAGTGCCCAATGTAAAGAAGACGGTTGTAAGCATGAGAACATTATTAAATTCCGATAAATTTCAAAACAATACTTTCTCTTTGCCTATTGCTATTGGTAAAAAAATTGATAACGAAAATTTTATTGTTGACCTTACTACCATGCCGCATCTGCTTATGGCTGGTGCAACGGGGCAAGGCAAATCTGTTGGCTTAAATGCGATCCTCGTATCTCTTTTGTATAAAAAACATCCTTCGCAATTAAAGCTTGTTTTAATAGACCCCAAAAAAGTGGAGTTAAGCATTTACAAAAAAATTGAAAAGCATTTTTTAGCAAAGCTTCCCGGTGAAGAGGATGCCATAATAACGGATACAAAAAAAGTTATTCATACTCTAAATGCCTTGTGCATCGAAATGGACAACCGTTACGATCTTCTGAAAGAAGCAGGCACAAGAAATATAAAAGAATACAACGAAAAGTTTGCTGCAAGAAAACTTAATCCTGAAAAAGGCCACCAGTTTTTGCCATTTATTGTTTTAGTTATTGATGAATTTGCTGATCTGATAATGACTGCAGGCAAGGAAGTAGAAATGCCAATAGCAAGGCTGGCGCAGCTTGCAAGGGCTGTAGGCATTCATCTGATCATTGCCACACAAAGGCCTTCTGTAAATATTATTACGGGTACTATTAAAGCAAATTTTCCTGCAAGAATTGCTTTTAAAGTAAGCAGCAAAATAGATAGCCGCACAATTTTGGATGTGGGCGGTGCAGAACAATTAATTGGTAAAGGCGATATGCTTATAAGTTATAATGGTGAGCTTACCAGGCTTCAATGTGCGTTTGTAGATACACCTGAAGTGGATAGTGTTATTGATTTTATTGGCGATCAGCAAGGCTACCAGCAGGCATTTATGCTTCCGGAATATGTGGATGAAAAAGAATTTGAGAACAAAGACTTTGATATAAATGATCGGGATGCGCTTTTTGAAGATGCGGCTAAATTAATTGTACAAAGTCAAAGTGGTAGCACATCTTTGTTGCAACGCCGGATGAAGCTTGGTTATAATCGTGCAGGAAGGTTGATGGATCAGCTGGAAGCTGCGGGCGTTGTTGGGCCCAACCAGGGAAGTAAAGTAAGAGATGTTTTGATAAAAACAGATGCAGAATTACAGACCTATCTTGAAAGAGATTAACACTTTTTAATTTATATAAGGTTTATGTAACTCTCTTATATCATGCTATTGCTTGCAGGAAGATTTAAATATATATCTTCAATTCATGTCGAAATTTTTAATTGCAGGACTTGGCAATATTGGCGCTGAGTATGCGCACACGAGGCACAATATAGGCTTCGATGTGGTGGATGCATTTGCTGCAAAACATGCAGCTTCTTTTAAAGCTGCAAAGCTTGCAGATGTTGCAGAAATAAAATACAAAGGCAAAATTTTCGTTTGTATAAAGCCATCGACATTTATGAACTTAAGTGGCAAAGCAGTTAAATACTGGCTTGATAAAGAAAAGGTAGCCACAGAAAATTCTCTTACAATTGTTGATGACATCGCAATTCCTTTGAATAAATTACGTTTACGTAAAAGAGGAAGTGATGCAGGGCACAATGGACTTTACGATATTCAGCACATGCTTGGCACAGATGAATATCCTAAACTGAGGTTTGGAATTGGTAATAATTTTCAGAAGGGAACGCAGGTAAATTTTGTATTGGGCAAGTGGCTTCCTGAAGAAATGGAAATGGTGAATCGTAAGATAAAAATATGTATAGAAGTGATAGAAAATTTTGCTTTTATTGGTATTGATAAAACTATGAACACAATAAACAGCATCACATTTTAGTTAAACTATTTATTTAATTTGTTTTATATATTTTCGCCAAACTCTGGCACCCGATTAATAAATCTTCTTAAATTATGAAAATTTTTTGCATAGGGCGTAATTATGTTGATCACGCAAAGGAACTTGGAAATGAAGTGCCGGATGAGCCCGTAATTTTTATGAAACCCAAGAGCGCACTTGTTCAAACGCATACTCCTTTTTACTATCCTGAGTTTACCAACGAACTTCATTATGAATGTGAATTGGTGGTAAGAATAAGCAAGAATGGAAAATACATACAGGAAAAACATGCCCCTAATTATTACAATGCTATCAGCGTAGGTATTGATTTTACTGCACGTGATATTCAAACTCAATTAAAGGAAAAAGGCTTGCCATGGGAAAAAGCAAAATCGTTTGATAACTCTGCGGCTGTTGGCACTTTTAAAGATATAACACCGGCATTAAATAAAAAGAACATCAATTTTTCTTTTCATCAAAATAAAGAATTAGTTCAGCAGGGAAACTCCGGATCAATGATTTTTTCTATTGATAACGTTATTTCCAATATCTCCAATTACTTCTCCTTAAATATCGGTGATCTTGTATTTACCGGCACGCCTGCAGGCGTTGGTGAATGCATGGTAGGCGACACACTTCAGGCTTTTTTTGAAAATGAATGCCTTCTTTCCCTGGAAGTGAAATAAAAGGCTTATAATTTTTTACAGGTAATATCAGTTTATTTCATGCTAAGCTGATGTATTAAAAAAATTCCCTCCTGAGGAATCAGGAGGGATCTCTTTAACCCTTAAAACAACCAACATGAAAAATCTGTTGATTTTGTTTACAGGTATATTTACGTAAGGTTTAAGAAAATGGATTTAGCTATGATAATGCAAGGTCTAAAACCTGCTGCATTGTTTTCACATAATTTACTTTCAGGCCTTTTATATAGTTGGGATTTATTTCATTTACATCTTTCTCATTCTGAAAGCACATTATTATTTCTTTTAAACCTGCTCTTTTTGCCGCAAGGATCTTTTCCTTTATTCCTCCTACCGGAAGCACCTGGCCACGCAACGTTATTTCGCCCGTCATAGCTAGATAAGGCTTCACTTTTCTGCCTGTAAATGACGATGCAAGCGATGTCATCATGGTGATGCCAGCACTGGGCCCATCTTTAGGAATGGCACCTTCTGGAACATGAACGTGTACATTTTTTTTATAAAATAACTCAGGGTCAATACCAAACTTTTTTGCATTGGATTGTAAATAAGATAAAGCTGTGGTAGCGCTTTCTTTCATTACATTTCCCAGGTTACCGGTAAGCTTCAGCTCACCCTTACCATTATCACTGGTTGCAGTTTCTATAAATAAAATATCACCACCTACATACGTGTAAGCCAGGCCCACAGCCACTCCCGGCATATTGGCTGTCTTATACATTTCATTGCTAAATTTAGATTTGCCCAAGCTTTTTTCTATATCGCCAAGGCTGAGAGTTGGTTTCAGTTTACCCTTTTCAGCATAAGTTTTTGCCAGCTTACGCATTACACTTGCCAGCACTCTGTCAAGCTCGCGCACGCCGCTTTCCCGTGTAAATTCCGAAATCATTTTTTCTATAACAGCATCACTTATTTTAAAGGGAACATTTTTTAATCCATGCGCATCTTTTTGCTTGGGTATTAAATGTCTTTTGGCAATCTGAACTTTTTCTTCCACTGCATAACCACTGAGATCTATAATCTCAAGTCGGTCGCGCAATGCTGGTTGAATATTTTGCAGGTTATTTGCTGTAGCAATAAACAGCACCTTGCTCAGATCATATTCAAGTTCAAGATAATTATCATAAAAGTTATTGTTCTGCTCTGGGTCAAGAACTTCAAGTAAAGCAGATGACGGATCACCCCGAAAATCTGTGCCTACTTTGTCAATTTCATCCAATATCATTACAGGATTACTCGATTTTATTTTTCTTATTGATTGTAAAATTCTGCCCGGCATGGCGCCAATATAAGTTTTGCGGTGGCCACGTATTTCGCTTTCGTCATGAAGGCCGCCAAGGCTTACTCTTACATATTTTCGGTTAATGGCATTGGCTATGCTTTTACCCAAAGATGTTTTGCCAATGCCCGGAGGGCCAACAAAACAAAGTATCGGGCTTTTCATATCACCTTTAAGCTTAAGCACAGCAAGGTATTCCAAGATCCTTTGCTTTATTTTCTCCATGCCATAATGATCATGATCTAATATCCTTTTTGCTTTTTTAAAATCATATTGATCTTTTGTATAATCCTCCCAGGGCAAGTCGAGCATCAGGTCGAGATGATTATAAATCACTGAATAATCCGGCGTGGAAGGGTGCATTCTTTCCAGCTTTTCAAGGCCTTTGTTAAAAGCTTCTTTTGCGGCAGCAGGCCATTTTTTTTGCTCTGCTTTTTTTTGCATCTCTTTTACTTCGGCTACATTATCGTTTCCCAGCTCTTCCTTTATAGATTTTAATTGTTGTTGTAAAAAATAATCTTTCTGTTGCTTATCAAGCTCAGCGCGGGTTTTGTTGTTTACCTTATTTTTTAATTCTACATATTGCAGCTCGGTTTGCAAAAGTCCCAGTAATACTTCTGCTCTTGCTTTTACATTATGAATTTCAAGCAGCCCTTGCTTTTCATTCACTCCATTATTAAGGTTGCTGCCTACAAAATGAATAAGAAAAGATGGATTTTCTATATTCTTTAAAATGATCGCAGCTTCCGCAGGCATATTGGGCGATAGTTGTATTATCTGGGTTGCCAGTTCCTTGATGGAAGAAATCATTGCATTGAAATCACTGTCATTTTTTATTGGCTCGTCATTCAATGTAGTTATCCTGGCTTTAAAATAAGGCTCTTCAGAAATAATTTCGTCTATCTTAAAACGCTTTTTACCTTGTATGATAACCGTAGTGCCACCGTCGGGCATTTTCATCATCTTGATGATTTTTGCAACGGTGCCAATATTTGCAAGGTCACTAACGGTGGGCTCTTCTACCACACTGTCTTTTTGCGAAACCACGCCTACCAATTTGTCACTTTTATATGCATCAGTTACAGCCTTTATGCTCTTATCTCTTCCTACGGTTATAGGAATTACAACGCCGGGGAAAAGTACGGTGTTCTTTAAAGGAAGTAAAGGAAGTTCCGCCGGAAAGGCCTGATCATCTGTGCTTTCGCCAGTTTCATCGCTTAAAGGTATAATGGGTAAAAAATCCATTTCATCGTCTGGAGAATTAAAAAAATTATTATTCATGCTTATTTTTCTCTTGTCAATATGTCAAAGGTATTGTTTGTAAAACGCTTTTTTGTATGGTGTGGTATATGTTTCAACATTAATGCCATGAAAAAAATTTACTGCATCATTAATGATGAAAGACTGTATAATAAAAATGGAAACGAAGGGTTAAAGTACAAAATTCAAAAATAATAAGTAATCACATAAAGAATTTATAATGTTTGTAATGCTTTATTCATTATGCTTTTACTTTAAACTTTAATGTCAATACTTTTGCAAAATGGATATAACCTATACCGGGCAGGAACTTTTTATTTTTAAAAATATAGCAGAAGCAGCAGAGCAATTACAGGTGCAGGCTTATGTAATAGGTGGTTTTGTGAGAGATAAAATTTTAAACAGGATAACCAAAGATGCCGATATAGTTTGTACGGCAGATGGGATTGCACTTGCAAAAGAAACTGCAAAGTTTTTTAGCCCGTTACCGGAAGTGAATGTGTTTAAAAATTTTGGAACCGCACAAATGAAAATACAAATAAGCGATTCATCTTTTGAAGTAGAATTTGTGGGAGCCAGAAAAGAAAGCTATAATCAGGACAGCCGAAAGCCTTATGTAATGCCCGCCAGCGTTGAAGAAGACAGGATGCGAAGAGATTTTACAATTAATACACTTGCTATCAGCCTTAATAAAAAAGATTTTGGACAACTGCTTGATCCATTGAACGGGTTTGATGATATTCAAAAAAAAATTATTAAAACACCGTTACCGCCAGATCAAACTTTTATTGACGATCCTTTAAGAATGATGCGCGCGGTAAGGTTTGCTTCGCAATTGCATTTTATTATTTCTGATGAAACTTTTAAAGCGATAACACGCAATGCACCGCGTATAAAAATTGTAAGTGCCGAAAGAATAACAGATGAGCTGAATAAAATTATTTTATCAGAAAAGCCATCGGTTGGTTTCGATCTTTTATTTAAGAGCGGCTTGCTTGCCATTATTTTTCCGCAAATGGCTGCCCTTGCAGGCGCTGAGTATATTGATGGCAAAGGGCATAAAGACAACTTTTACCACACCATACAAGTGCTGGATAACATTGCATTGCATACAAAAAATATATGGCTTCGCTGGGCTGCGGTGTTGCATGATATTGCAAAGCCTGTAACTAAAAAGTTTGAAGAAGGCCATGGATGGACGTTTCATGGCCATGAGGCAGTTGGCGCAAGAATGGTTCCTAAAATTTTTGCACAACTGAAACTTCCTTTGAATGACGCCATGAAATTTGTAAAAAAAATGGTGGAGCTTCACCTTCGCCCTATTAGCCTTACAAAAGAAAACATAACAGATTCCGCTATCCGGAGATTGCTGTTTGATGCAGGCAACGACATAGATGCTTTGATGATGCTTTGCAAGGCAGACATCACCTCCAAGAATAAACTGAAAGTAAAAAAATACCTTTTCAATTTTGATTTGGTAAGCCAAAGATTAAAAGAAGTAGAAGAAACCGATCGCTTAAGGAACTGGCAGCCGCCCATAACCGGCGAAATAATCATGAATGAATTTGGACTGCCTCCCTCGCGCATCGTCGGCGAAATAAAAGATGCGGTTCGTGAAGCTATTCTTGATGGTATTATTACCAACGATTATGACGCTGCATTTTCATTTATGAAAGAAAAAGCTATTGCACTTGGCATTGCTAAAAAAGAACTACAATAAAAATTTCATTTTATTTTTTTGAATAACTAATTATTAATTTCGTGATATGGCCATTTTAAAATTCAGGGTATACTGGGAAGATGACGACAGCGTTTACAGAGATATTGCAATAAAGCCTTCACAAACTTTTTTTGAATTGCACACCACTTTATTAAAATGCTTTGAGTTTGATAACAAACATAAAGCAACCTTTTACCGCAGCAACGACAAGTGGCAGAGAGGTAAAGAAATCACGCTTGAAAAGTATGATAAACAGTATAGCGCAGTTCCGGTATACATGGCTGAAACCTCCATTGGCTCTGAGATTCGGGATCCCAATCAGAAATTTATTTATGTATATGATTTTAATAAAAACTGGACTTTTCAGGTCGAACTTATAACTGTTATTAAACAGGAAGATACCAGGTTAACTTATCCTTCCTGCACACGTTCCGAAGGTATAGGCCCAAGCCAATATGGAACCAAAGGACTTATAAATGAAAAGCTGGCAGAAATAGAAGAAAAGTATGATCTTAATACCACCGTATTGCCAGATGGCTTTAGTGAAGAAGGTGAGGAAGATACCACAGCACATACTGCTGAGGATGCGGAGCAGAATACTACAGAGGAGATATAACCTTCCAATTATTTTATATAAGCAGGAAATTGTTTTATGAAAAAGAAAACCTGCATTATAGTTTGTGGCGCTACCGCGACCGGCAAAACCGCTACTGCTATTGAGCTTGCAAAGAAATATAACACTCAAATAATATCTGCAGACAGCAGGCAATGTTTTAAAGAGCTAAACATTGGGGTTGCAAAACCAACAAGTGATGAGTTGAAAAAGATCCGTCATTATTTCATTAATTCTCATTCGGTACATGATGAAATGAATGCTAAAATATTTGAGCAATATGCACTCAATGCAAGTAATGAAATATTTAAAAACAATGATGTAGCTGTAATGGCAGGCGGCACGGGTCTTTACATCAAAGCATTTTGTGCAGGGCTTGATGATGTATCGCCTGTGAATGAAAATGTTCGCAAAGAAATAAATGACGCGTACAAAAAAGAGGGTATAACATGGCTGCAAGATGAAATAAAGAAAGCAGACCCTCAATATTTTATATCTGCTGAAAATAAAAATCCTCAACGCATGATGCGTGCGCTTGAAGTGAAACGCTCTACAGGTAAATCTATTCTTGAGTATCATTCAGGTAAAAAGGCAGCGCGTGATTTTAAAATAAATATTATAAATAAAAAAATGCCAAAGCAAGAGTTATATGAAAGAATAAACGAGCGTGTGGATGAAATGATGAGCGATGGATTGCTACAGGAAGCCGAAAGTCTTTTCCCCCTGAAACATTTGAACGCCTTGCAAACAGTGGGTTACAAAGAATTGTTCAGTTATCTGGAAGGCACTATTTCTTTAGATAAAGCTGTGGACGAAATTAAAAAAAATACCAGGCACTTTGCTAAAAGACAAGTTACCTGGTTTAATAAATATGTATAATAGAATTTTTGAAAAAAGCCATTACTTTTATTCAGCGATCTCTTCTATCACACAAAATTTCTGCTCCAGGCCTAAAGAATTTTTATATAACATATCAAAAAAATCTTTACCCCATTTTGAATAAAATAGCATAAAATTTTCTGAACGCTCCTGCAAATTGTTATCAGGAAATAAAGTTTGATATATTTTTGAAACCTGCGTTTGTATATCCTTAAATTTTCTTTTTTCAGCTTTAAGAATTTTTTTTTCAAGCGCAGATAATTTCTTCAAAGCCTGTGTTTGTAAGGCTTTTACGTGCTCTTCAAGTGTAGGATCAACAACGGCAGCTATCTTTTTTATTGTAGTGTATGTTTGCTCAATCTCTGAGCTTTCGCCTCTTATGGTCAGTTGTAAATTACTTTCCTCTTTTATAATATTATTGAAAACATTTTCTTCATTCTCAAATAAATTATCAATGGAAATATGATTTTTTTTACGCAATACATTTATTTTATTTTCAATAATTAAAAAAGAGTTTCTTAATATCAATGCAGGAAAAGGCACCTTATAATGATGAAAAAGATCTTTTAACTCAAGCCAATAAGCAAGCTCGCCACCACCTCCAATGAATGCTATATTCGGAAGGATCATTTCCTGGTATAAGCCTCTCAAAATTACATTCGGACTGAAACGCTCAGGATAATTTTTCAGTTCACTTTGCAATTCGTCTTTTGTAAAAACAATATTGGTATCATTAACAAGAAATTTATCTTTTACCTGCACGATCCTGTTACGAATATCATTCTTTAAATAAAACAAATTTATTTCCCTGGGATGCGCCTGCACCTTGTAATGCTTCGCTAATTCTAAAGAAGTTTTACGAACAATTTCTGAAGATATATTTTCAAAAATATCTTGCTCAAATACAGTGTTCATAAGGCTTTTAAGAGAACGGCTATCCGGCAAAAAGATAATTAGCCCATGATCTTTAAACATTTCGTGAACAAATAAAAATGTCGCCTGCTCAATGGTTGTATTCTTTTGAAAACATTTTTTTAAAAGAGTAATTATATCGTTTCCATATTTTTCTACAGACAATCTTCCTTCAATTTCATCAATAAGTTTTATTACATCTTCATCCACTTTCATTCTGCCCACCGCCCCTTTTTGCGCGGTGTTCCATGTATATTTTTTATTATCAATTATCACATGATTTAGCTCTTCAATATCCGCATCTTCGCTGCCCATGAAATAAACAGGAACAAAATTATTTTCAGGTAATTCTTTTTTTAAGTTGTCAGTAAGTTTTATAGTATGCAGAATTTTATAAATAAAATATAAATGACCAGTAAAAATGTTTGGCTGGTGTGCAGTACAAATTGTAAATGTATTTTGCTGTAAAAGCCTTTCTATATTGGCTTTCACAAGATCACAGTCCGATACATTTTTATATTGCTCCTGCAAACTTTCAACTAATAATTTCCTGTTGGTACTATAATTTTCTCTTACAGTAATGGCCATTTTAATGCCCTTAAAATTCACTTCATGTTCATAAAAATCTCTTAAGCTATCCGATGCATTTATATAATCAATTATAATTTTTGAAAATTTTGTTTTGGAATATGAAATATAATTTGGCTGAGAAGATGAAGGCATTATATCTTAAGATTCTTATTGGGAGGCAAAGATAAAAGGAAATAGTTGAGGGAAACTTTTGACACTTGATGAATAAATAAATTATTACTAAAAGTTATACTTTTAATTTTATCATTCAATATTTAAAACGATTGTTATGCAAAATTCACGCAGAGACTTTATAAAGAAAACGACCATTACTACCGCAGGTGTTTACATAGGCGCTAATGCTTTTAGCGCTAAAAGTTATGAAAGAATAATTGGAGCTAATGATCGTGTAAAAGTAGGCGTGGTGGGCTTTTCAGACAGACACCGCAATTCGCACATGCCTGCCTTTATGAACTTTTATAAAGAGCTCAACTTTGATGTGGTTGCTGTTTCTGATATATGGAGAAAGCGCAGAGAAGAAGGCGTAGCGGCATGGAAAGATAAGATGCAACACGATATTACCGGCTGTCGTAATAATGAAGAAATGTATGATAAAAAACTGGCTGATGTTGTGTTTATAAGCACTGCAGATTTTCAACATGCGCAACATGCCATTCAGGCTGTGCAGGCAGGCTGCGATGCTTATGTGGAAAAACCTTTTGCAGAAACAATGGAGGATAATCGGGCTGCACTGAAGGCCATCAGGGCATCTGGCAAAATTGTTCAAATTGGCTCGCAAAGAAGGAGTGGAGCAAATTATATGGCTGCCGCCGATTTTATTCAATCGGGAAAGTTTGGCCCAATAAAAATGGTAGAGCTTACATGGAATGTAAACCAGCCGGGGCGCTGGCGCAGGCCAGCTTTAGTAGCACAGCTTAAAGAACAAGATACTGACTGGAAAAGATTTTTGATAAACCGGCCTTACGATACTTTTGATCCGAGAAAATATTTGGAGTATCGTTTATTCTGGCCTTATTCATCAGGGCTGCCAGGCCAGTGGATGAGCCACCAGATTGATACGGTGCATTGGTTTAGTGGGTTAAAACATCCCCGCAGCGCCGTAGCTAACGGTGGAATTTATATGTGGGAAGATGGAAGAAAAAATTGGGATACCATCACTGCTGTTTTCGATTATGGGCCTGCCGATGATCCATCAACCGGCTTCCAGGTTTCATTCGCATCACGAATGGATAATGGTGATGAAAACCCTGCTGAAATTTACTATGCCAATGGCGGCGAATTAAATCTTATAACAAATAAGGTTTCATCACGGGGCGGACTTACGAAACATTTCGCAGATGAAATGAATATGCAGCCTAATCTGTTACCAGATATAAATTTATCTGATGCTGCAAAAGTGGTTGCCTCTGCAAATACCGGCGGGGATATTTTAACGAGTAACCATGTTCGCAACTGGATGGAATGTGTGCGTAGCCGCCAACAGCCTCATGCGCCTGTGGAAGCGGGTTACAGCCATTCCATCGCAAACATTATGACCACTGCTGCTTCGCACACGGGGCTTAAGGCTACGTTTGATGAAAACACACAGGAAGTTATGGTTGGAGGAAAGGCGTTTAAATATTAATATCGTTTATAGCATAACTGTTACGCTATAGACTAAATCATTTTTTTTTGCAATGAAAAAAATTTATAAAGTATTTCGCCTGCTGCTAACTGTTATTTTATTTTTTAATAAAATATTTGCCCAGGAAGCGGAAATGGTAAAAGTTGTTCAGTCGGAGACAGAAAATAAAATAGATGTTTTTATAGGAGGCAAAATATTTACAAGTTTTTTATATCCCGACAGCCTTAAGAAACCAGTTCTGTTTCCTGTTCATGCGGCCAATGGCATAATTATTACAAGAGGCTTCCCTTTGCATCCGCAAGCGAACGATCCTGTTGACCATCCCCACCATGTTGGTATATGGTTAACTTATGAAAACGTGAATGGCATTGACTTCTGGAATAATTCGTATGCTATACCAAAAGATAAAAAATATTTATATGGGTGCATAAAAACAGATAGCGTGATGAGCATCTCTGGAAAAAAAGGAACTATCGTTTATCATGCAAACTGGGTTAATCAAAATAAAACCGTATTGCTTGAAGAAACCACTTATCTCACTTTCAGTGGCACAGCACACGAACGTATCATTGACCGGACAACAACCTTGCGGGCGAATACAGCTATTAATTTTGCTGATGCGAAAGATGGATTGTACGGCATTAGATTAGCTCATGCGCTGCAAATACCTGATAAAAAAGATGAACAGTTCAAAGATGATAAAGGCAATGTAACCATTATAAAAGCTGGCGCTGACCACAGGGTGAATGGAAACTATTTAACAAGCGAAGGTAAACAGGGAGATGATGCCTGGGGCACAAGAGGAAGGTGGTGTAAAGTGTATGGAAAAATGAATAACGATTCTATAAGCATCGCAATTATTGATCATCCTGAAAACCCCAACTATCCAACATTTTGGCATGCAAGAGGGTATGGATTGTTTGCAGCGAATCCGCTTGGAGAAAAAATATTTACTAATGGAAAATCATCAAAAAATTTAAGATTGCAACAAGGAGAATCGGTTACGTTCAGGTACAGAATAGTTATAGAAAATGGAGGAACAACTTTATCTGTAAAAAAATTAAATAGCCTGGCTGATGACTTTGCAAAAAATCCTTAATGCGCTAATGCAAATTCATTTACAACTTCGCCTTCCAGATCATAATCAAAAGCGTTGGTAATTTTTACATTCACAAAATCTCCGGAATTTAGCCTTTCATCGGAACGAACAATTACTTCATTGTCCACTTCAACACTGTCAAACTCTGTGCGGCCAAGATATTTGCCTGCTTCTTTTTTATCAATGATAACTTTGAAAATTTTACCAACTTTTTCCTCATTCTTTGTATAAGAAATTTCCTGCTGCACTTCCATTATTTCCTGTGCTCTTTGTTGCTTTATTTCTTCGGGTACATTATCAATAAAATTATGTGCTGATGTATTTTCTTCATGCGAATAAGTAAAGATGCCTGCACGGTCGAATTTTATTTTTTGCAAAAAATGTTTTACTTCTTCCACATCATCCTGCGTTTCTCCTGGAAAGCCCGCTATCAGTGTAGTTCTCAGGCAAATGCCGGGAATTTTATTTCTTATTTCACCAATGATGTCTTCCATTTCTTCTCTCGTGATCTGCCTTTTCATTGACTGTAAAATCTTATTGCTTGCATGTTGCAAAGGCATATCAAGATAATTGCAAATGTTATCATGCTCCTTCATGGCATCAATAATTTCCATAGGAAACTTTGACGGATATGCGTAGTGTAATCGTATCCATTCCAATCCTTTTATCTCAGCAAGTGCATGAAGTAATTTTGGTAATTCTCTTTTTTTATATATGTCCAAACCATAGTAAGTAAGCTCCTGAGCAATAAGCATAATTTCTTTTACGCCTCTGCTTACTAAACGCGTTGCTTCATCAACTAATGATTCGATGGACCTGCTCACATGTTTTCCACGCATTAAAGGAATGGCACAGAAAGAACACGTGCGGTTGCAGCCTTCACTTATTTTAAGGTACGCATAGTGGTTCGGTGTGCTAAGTAACCTTTCGCCAAGCAATTCTGCTTTGTAATCAACATTAAATTTTTTTAATAAAAATGGCAGCTCCATCGTTCCAAAAAATGCATCCACTTCCGGAATTTCATCTTCAAGATGCTGCTTATATCTTTCGCTGAGGCAGCCAGTAACATAGAGTTTATCCAGCTTTCCCCGCTTCTTCAATTCTACCTGCTCAAGAATAGTATTAATGCTTTCTTCTTTTGCCTTGTCAATAAAGCCGCATGTATTTACAATAACAATGTTGTGATCCGTTTTTTTATTTTCGTGTATAACATCTATGGAAGCCGCTCCCAGCTGGCCGCTCAGCACTTCACTATCTACCAGGTTTTTACTGCAACCTAAGGTGATGATATTTATCTTATCTTTTTTAAGTTTTGTTTTCATTTAAGAAATAACATGAATTACATAAAGAAAATAATACTAATTTCTTTGCACGAATTACACGAATTAGTTTGTATAACCCTAAACAATCTAAACCATCTAAACCATCTAACATCTAAACTTCTCAACCTCTCAACCAACTCCTTCAAACAGGCTATCCACAAAATCTTTTTTATCGAAAACTAAAAGATCGGTTGCCTTTTCACCAACTCCTATAAATTTTACGGGTATCTTAAACTGATCTGCAATGGCCAATACCACACCGCCTTTTGCTGTGCCATCAAGCTTTGTAATTGCGATGGCTGTCACGTCGGTGGCAGCGGTAAATTGCTTTGCCTGCTCTATTGCATTTTGCCCGGTGCTGCCATCCAGTACCAGCAATACTTCGTGTGGCGCACCCGGCATTGCCTTATTTACTGACCGTTTTATTTTGCTTAATTCATCCATTAAATGAATTTTATTGTGCAGCCTGCCTGCAGTATCCACCATAACCACATCCATATTTTTTGCAACAGCGCTTTGCACTGCATCAAAGGCCACCGCGCTGGGATCGGCTCCCATACTGTGTTTTACAATGCTAACTTCTGTTCTTTTGCTCCAAACATCCAACTGCTCCACAGCCGCAGCCCTGAAGGTGTCCGCAGCACCCAGCAATACCTTTTTACCTGCCAGTTTAAAATTATGTGCAAGCTTTCCTATGGTAGTTGTTTTACCAGCGCCGTTTACCCCAACAATCAATATTACATGTGGTTTATGACCAGTTGGCAATTCAAAGCCTTTGTAAGAAGTGCTTGCAGAAGAATCAACTAAAACAGATTGAATTTCTTGTTTTAAAATTTTATTAAGTTCAGAGGTATTTACATACTTGTCTTTTGCCACCCGCGCTTCGATGCCTTCAATAATTTTTACAGTGGTGGCCACGCCAACATCGGCGCTCACTAAAGCATTTTCAAGGTTATCAAGCACTTCTTCATCCACAGTGCTCTTGCCTGCAATGGCTTTTGTAAGCTTATCAAAAAAGCCTTCTTTGGTTTTTTGCAAACCCTGGTCAAGACTTTCTTTCTTTTCTTTTTTCCCAAAAAGCTTATCAAAAATTCCCATTGTATAAAATTAAAAAGCTGTAAAAATAAAAAGCTATCCGCAGCAAGCAGGATAGCCTTATAAAAAGAATTTTACTGTAAAATCAGCTTGCTAAAAAATCCTTGATCTTATCTTTATGAACAATTGATTCTTTAAAAGTATAAGACCCTGACTTTGCGCTGCGAATTGTGCGAACCACTTTTGTCCAGTTTTTTGCTTCTGCTGCCGTTTTTTGGTCTTTAGTTTTTATTGCTGTTTTAGCTGCTTTTGCCATCTCTGTTTAATTTGAAAATTTTAAAATTCGAAAATGTGAAAATCAAAGGCAAATGTTAATTGAGCCATTGAGCCATTTTCAAATTGAGTATTATTTTATTTCTTTATTGAGTAATTTGAAAATGTGAAAATTGGAAAATGTGAAAATCAAGGGCAAATGTTAATTGAGCCATTGAGCCATTTTCAAATTGAGTATTATTTAATCTCTTTATGAACCGTTACCTTTTTGAGTATAGGATTAAATTTCTTTAACTCTAATCTTTCAGGCGTGTTCTTTTTATTTTTCTTGGTAATGTAGCGGCTGGTGCCGGGCTGTCCGGAAGCCTTATGCTCTGTGCATTCTAAAATTACCTGAACCCTGTTACCTTTTTTTGCCATTTTTATTCAATTATTAATTCTATAATAAATATTGCAATGTGTTTCACTTTACCAATTAGCAATTAGCTATAGAAAAGTAGCACATTATATCTTCACACCTTTTGCTCTCATTTCTTTCACTACATTAAACAGGCCATTTTTATTAATGGTGCGTATGCCTTCTGTGCTCAATTTTAAAGTGATCCACTTATCTTCTTCAGCAAGAAAATATCTTTTCTTTTGCAGATTAGGTAAAAATCTTCTGCGTGTTTTAATATTTGAATGCGATACGGTGTTTCCTGAAATAGGTCTTTTACCTGTAAGCTGACAAACTCTGGCCATAATGATCTTTTTTTCGGGTGGCAAAGGTAATGAAGAAATTTTACCTGAAAAATTAAATAATGCTTCCTCATTAAAATACCTGACAGAATGCGCTTCCATACTGAATTTTATGCAAAGGCACGTTTTATGTTACTGGTTAATTAAATAAAAATAATGGAAACATTGAGTAAAATAATAAACGATGAAAAGCCCGTGCTTGTTGACTTTCATGCTACATGGTGCGGCCCTTGTAAAACGATGGCCCCGGAACTTCAAAAGTTTGCCCAAAATAATAAGGATAATGTGCGGGTAATAAAAGTGGATATTGATAAAAATCAGCCAACAGCCAATGAATTTCAAATACAAGGTGTGCCTACTTTAATTTTATTTAAGCAGGGAAAAGTTTTATGGCGCCAGTCAGGAGCTATGAGCGCCCAACAAATTTCAGCAGCAGTAAACAGTAAAATATAAATATGGCAACAAATACAATAACTTCTGTGTACCAGGGTGGAATGAATTTTAATACCGTTATAAAAGATCATACGGTAAAAATAGATTTAGATGCAAACGCCGGTGGTAACAACCTGGGCACCAGCCCGAAAATATTAATGCTTGTATCTCTTGCAGGCTGCACAGGGCTTGATGTGGTGGGTATTTTACATAAAATGAAAGTTAGCTTTTCTGATTTTCATATTGATATAAATGCGCATCTTACTGATACAGACCCGAAAATTTATGATGAAGTAAAAGTGACTTATAACATAAAAATTGATAAGGGTGATGAAGCAAAAATGCAAAAGGCTGTAAACTTATCGCAGGAAAAATATTGCGGCGTAAGCGAAATGTTCAGAAGATTTGCTACGCTTACTCATGAGATTATTTACCTATAAAACTGCTTTAATTTTTTGCAATTTTCTTTCATTCCATACGCGAACCATTTGCAACGTAACAGCTAATAAAATAAGCGCGAAGCCTGCATAAAAACCTTTGCCTAAAAATTTACTTTCTTTAAAAAAAATAAAAGCAAGAATGATGGAATAAATGGGCTCGAGATTATAGGAAAGATTAACTGTAAAAGGCGAAATAACTTTAAGAGCATTTAGCTGGAGCACAAAAGCAAAAACGGTGCAAACCCACGCCAGCAGCAGCAGCCAGCCCCAATCGTACAACGTAGGAAGATAATTTTGCGCAGTAAAAAAATGTGTATACAATGGTATGAAAGCGGTGAGAAAAATACATCCGCCGGCCATCTCATACAATGTAACAATGTGTGTAGGAAAGGTTTGCACAATAGGTTTATTAAGAATGGGAAAAATGCTTGCAAACATGGCGGATACGATACCGAAAATAATTCCGGTTTTATATTCAGGATAAAAATTAAAGATGAGATAAATGCCAGTA
Source organism: Hanamia sp. (assembly GCA_965276925.1). Classification (GTDB taxonomy): domain Bacteria; phylum Bacteroidota; class Bacteroidia; order Chitinophagales; family Chitinophagaceae; genus Ginsengibacter. The sequence goes on along the minus strand of OZ255711.1, from coordinate 3,065,419 downwards.
ATGGCAAGCATTCCCAGCAATACTTCGGTAAGTTTTATTTTTCTTTTCGCTATAAGTGGTTCAAGAAAAGAAGTGAAAAACCCGATAGCCGAAAGGCAGGTGACTGATACAGAAATGTTAGCATATTTTATACTGCCATAAAAAGTAACCCAATGTAAAGCAATGAGGCAGCCGACACCACTCATCTTCATCATATTTTTAAATGATATTCTTATAGATTTTTTTTGTAAAACCATAATAATTAGAAGTGTAACGGCACTGATAAACATTCTATACCACACCAAAAGGCCTTCATTTAAACTGATAAGTTTGCCAAAGATGGCGGTGAGCCCGGCAAGTAAAATGGCGATGTGCAATTGCAGAAAAGCTTTTCTCATTTCGAAAAATACTGATGATTGATACAAAGTATAAGCATCATAATTAATTTAGATTTTAAAAGTTGTTAGTTAATTATTTATAATAACTGCTGTATTTATTTTTACATAAAACAGTAATATTAACAAACCTTTGCATAAAATACATTTGCCCTTTATAAATGTAGCTTTCATTCTTTTATATTTGCGACTGTTTATAAAAAATCATTATGAGTTTTAAAAAGATCAACAACCTTACAGGATGGGGAATATGCATTATATCATGCATCATATACCTGATGACGATGGAAGCCACCGGCAGCTTTTGGGATTGTGGCGAGTTTGCATCCAGTGCATATAAACTACAGATACCTCATCCGCCAGGAGCGCCATTGTTCATCTTACTCGGGCGGCTTTTTATGATTCCGTTTTCCAATCCAAACAGCGCGATACTTGGCCTGAACAGCATGAGCGCAATAATGAGCGGCTTTACCATTTTATTTTTGTTTTGGAGCATTACCCATTTTGCACGAAAGATTGTTGAAAGAAATAATCCTGATCCTTTAACCAAAGCACAAATATTTTCTATAATGGCTGCCGGTGCAGTAGGGGCAATGGCTTATGCTTTTAGCGATTCTTTTTGGTACAGCGCTGTTGAGTCTGAAGTGTATGCAAGCTCATCTTTTTTTACTGCTATAGTTTTTTGGGTAGTTCTTAAATGGGAGCAAGCCGTAACTGTGGAGCAGCTTAACGGTATAAGAGGTCATTTTACTCCTGCAGATAAATGGCTTATTTTACTTTTTTATCTTGTAGGGTTGGCTGTGGGCGTGCATTTGCTGCCGATACTTACCATTCCTGCCGTTGTAATGGTGTATTATTTTAAAAGATATACTGCCACACCGTGGAAAACATTTTGGGCATTTGTAATCGCTTGTTTAATTACAGGTATTGTTCAAGTACCAATGATACAGTGGAGCATTAAGCTCGCCGGACAATTTGATATATTTTTTAAAAATGATCTTGGCTTGCCTTTCTTCACCGGCTTTACTTTCTTCTTTATTTTTATTGGAATTATAATTTATTTTTTATTAAAATTAGCAGATAGAAAAAGCTGGAATTTTTTAAAGCTTGCCATGTGGATATTTGCATTCGTACTGTTAGGCTTTTCCACTTACTATACTACGCTCATACGCTCCAACGCAGATCCTGCAGTTGATATGTTTAATGTTGATAACCCAGTAAGTCTTGTGGGTTATCTAAGCCGCGAGCAATATGGCGATTGGCCAATTTTGTATGGCCAGGATTTTACCTCTCCTGTTCAATCGCAGGACCCGACAGATACCTACGTAAAAGGCAAGGACAAATACGAACTTAAAGGAAAAAGATATGTAACTACTTATGCTCCTGAAGACAAGCATTTCTTCCCCAGAATGTGGGATGCAAGCAATGATCAGGGACATGCAGATTATTATGCAAGTTTTGCAGGTATTGGCAAAGATCAAAAGACAGGCAACTTTACAGATAAGCCTACAATGGCTGATAATATAAAGTTCTTTTTTGCTTACCAGTTCAATTGGATGTACTGGAGATATTTTATGTGGAATTTTGCCGGCAAGCAAAATGATATACAAGGTGTGGACATGGGCAATGTAAGAGATGGTAACTGGCTTACCGGTATTTCGTTTTGGGATAATGCAAGGCTTGGCGACCAGAGTAAAATGCCTGACAGCATCAAGCATAATAAATCGCACAACACACTTTTTTGCCTGCCATTTTTATTGGGTATTCTTGGTTTTATTTATCAATATAAAAAACATAAAAGCGATACGCTTGTTGTAGGCCTGCTGTTTTTCTTTACAGGCGCTGCCATTGTTATTTATCTGAACCAGGCTGGCGATCAGCCAAGAGAACGGGATTATGCGTACGTCGGTTCTTTTTATGCTTTCGCAATATGGATAGGGCTTGGCGTAATGTATGTGAAAGAGCTTTTTGAAAAATTTACCAGTGTAAATATTGCTAATTATGCATCCGCAGGGCTTTGCATGCTTGCTGTGCCGGTGCTTATGGGCCAGCAGGAATGGAATGATCACGACCGCAGCCATAAAGTGCTGGCAAGAGATCTTGCGATTGATTATTTGCAAAGCTGTGCACCAAACGCTATACTTATAACCTTTGGCGATAATGACACTTACCCGCTTTGGTATGCACAGGAAGTGCAGGGCGTGCGAAGAGATATAAGAGTGATCAATTCCAGCTTGCTGGGCACGGATTGGTACATTAATCAATTAAGGTATAAAATAAATCAAAGCGATCCCATTGATGTGATCTGGACGCCTGACCAAATTATTGGAAGCAAAAGAGATGCAATTTATTTCTATCCTGATGCACCTGGCGCAAAAGTAGATCAGTTGAAGCCGATGAATTTATACACCATGATGAAAGAGTATGCAGGCAGCGACGACCCAAACCGCATGGCGCAGTCTCAGGGCGGCGATGAAGCTTTTAATATTTATCCTGATAAAAAAGTATTTATTCCGGTTGATACAAACCTGGTTAGGCAAAATGGAACTGTGAATGCCACTGACAGCGTGGTTAGCGAAGTGGATTTTGATATACCTAAAAGTGCTTTGGGTAAAAACGAAACCGCTATACTGAACATCATGGCTGCAAACAAATGGAAGCGTCCTATTTATTTTACTTCGCCTTATGATGAGCTGGGCTTTCAGAATTATTTAAGAACAGACGGGCTTACCTATCGCTTTGTCCCTGTGAAAAACGGAGAAGTAAACCGTGACTGGGCTTATAATGTAATGATGAAAAAATTTGTTTTTGGTAATGCAAATGTACCCGGCGTTTATTATGATGAAGAAAACAGGAGACATTTAAATACCATAAGAATGCAGTATGCGCAGGTAGCTGCAAACATGGCCGATCACAACAGGAAGCCGGATGCAATAAATTTGTTGGAGCGGTGCGACAAAATGATGTTGCAGGAAAATTTTCCTTACGGGCTTGTAAGCCGCAGGCAGCAACAGGATCAAATTTCGGGGCAATTTTTATTAGCAGCTTATAAAGCTGGAGATACTGTTCTTGCGAAAAAAGTTTCAGAATCTATCCGTAAAGATCTGGAACAGCAAATAACTTATTTTAATAGTCTTGATGAAGATAAGCAGGCTGGACTTGCTTATGAAAATCAAATAGTGCAGCAGTTATTGCAACAGCTACAAGGCATGGAACAATATTTTAAAAACCCACAAATGTTAAATCCGGAATCGCAAAAGCCGGTGATAAATAATATGCCGAACCCAAAAGTGAAGCCCCAGGTACATGATAAAACGCAATAATATTTGATTAAATATTCCTGCGCTTTTTATTTAACAATCAAACTAAACTTTGCAAAAATTTGTTTAGTAAATTGCTGTTAGTTGTTTCCGTACATTAATCATCAAGATACCTTTGGTTATTACTCAGTTGCAGTTTACATGTATGTTTATTTTTAAAAAGTATAATAATGCTTGGCCATAATTTTTCAAAATACGATCCTAATGAAAACAGTAAAACTTCCTTTGAGAAGATGCTGGATATCTTTATGCAACTGCTCAATTATACCAGTGGAGACGTATCAGAAGCGCTTAGCTGGCTTACGGAACTGGATAAAGAATATAAGCTTACCAATGATGAATATGGGTTAGGCGATTTTATAGAAGACTTGAAAGACAAAGGTTACATTGATGATAATAAACAAAATGGTGAAATAAAAATAACGCCTAAAACAGAGCAAGGCATTCGTAAAAGAAGCCTGGAAGAAATTTTTGGCAAGCTAAAAAAAGCAAGACAAGGCAATCATAATACTTTTAAGCCCGGTGGTGGCGATGAAATAAATCCGGAGACAAGACCTTACCAGTTTGGCGATACGCTGGAGCAGATAGATTTTACAGAATCTATCCGCAACGCGCAGATCAATCACGGTGTAGACAGCTTTACGATGTATGAAGATGATCTTGAAATTCGTGAGACGGATTTTAAAGCGCAAACCTCAACCGTATTAATGATCGACATTTCGCACAGTATGATATTGTATGGTGAAGACAGGATAACGCCGGCAAAAAAAGTTGCAATGGCTTTAAGTGAATTGATAACAACGAAATATCCTAAAGACACTCTGGATATTGTGGTTTTTGGTAACGATGCATGGACGGTGGAAATAAAAGATTTGCCCTATTTACAGGTTGGGCCTTATCATACCAATACTGTTGCAGGCCTTGAGCTTGCAATGGATATTTTAAGAAAAAGAAAAAACCCGAATAAGCAAATTTTTATGATAACTGATGGAAAGCCAACCTGCCTGAAAGTGGGAAAGCGTTATTATAAAAATAGTTTTGGTGTTGACAGAAGAATACTAAGCCGTTGTTTGAACCTCGCTGCGCAATGTAAAAAAATAAAAATACCTATCACAACATTTATGATTGCAAGCGATCCTTACCTGCAACGGTTTGTAACCGAGTTCACAGAAACCAACAATGGCAAGGCTTTCTTTGCATCTCTTGATAAACTGGGGGCATTTATTTTTAAAGATTTTGAAAGCGGGAAGAGAAAGACGGTCTATTAATTTAATAATAAAAATTATCAGTAATTTCAAATAAATTGAAGTGATTTATGAGAGAAGTAACTTATAAGATTCCGGATGATTCAACAAAACTTGTTACTGAATTGGTAGAAAAACTTGGTGGATTTGTGGAAAAAAAAGCTGAACAAGCCATTAAACAAAAAATAAATAAAAAGAAAAATACCGGGCAAAAAATGATCTCCCCAACCTTTTTGTTTGGAAAATGGAAGGATCTTGACTTGGATCCGATAACTTATAGAGATAAATTATGGCCCAGAAAGGAATTATAATTATTGATACAGATATTTTAATAAAAGTATACAGAGGCGATGTTTCAAGGAAAAAGGATCTGGAAAAATTAAGTGGCAGAGTAGCGGTTTCTATTATAACCATATTAGAATTGATGCAGGGAGTAAATTCAAAGAAAAAATTATTTGAATTATATCGACAGGCAAAAGCCTTTACTGTTCTGCATATTGATAATAACGTTTCTGAATTATCATACAAACTTTTTAAAAGGTATATAGCTGACCATTCAATAAGAATACAGGATAGTTTAATTGCTGCAACGGCCTTACATTCTAAATTTCCTCTTTTTACCGACAATAAAAAAGATTACAACTTTATTGAAGGAATTGAATTTTATAAAGAAAGGTAATGTGTAACACAAGAAATTAATTTATAGCAAATGGATATACATAAAATAAAAACTTTAGGCGAATTAAAAGATAGTAATTATAAATCGCGCTCTATAAAAGAAGAGCTGCGCGATAATCTTATAAAAAAAATAAGTAAAAAAGAGATCACATTCCCTGGCATTCTTGGTTATGAAGATTCAGTAATCCCTGATACGGAAAGGGCTCTTTTATCAAGACATAATATTTTATTTCTCGGGTTGCGTGGCCAGGCGAAAACACGCATGGCAAGGCAAATGACCGAATTGCTTGATGAATATATTCCTGTTATAAAAGACAGTGAAGTGAACGATGATCCCTTTAAGCCATTAAGCAAATATGCTAAAGATCTTTTGGAAGAAAAAGGCGATGAAACGCCGATAGAATGGGTACACAGAAGTAAGCGCTATGGCGAAAAGCTTGCTACGCCTGATGTGAGCGTTGCTGATCTTATTGGTGACATTGATCCCATCAAAGCTGCTAATCTTAAACTCAGCTATGCTGATGAAAGAGTAATTCATTATGGCATTATTCCCAGAAGCAACCGGTGTGTTTTTGTTATAAACGAATTGCCGGATTTACAAGCCCGCATACAGGTTTCGCTATTTAATATTTTAGAAGAAGGAGACTTGCAGATACGAGGCTTCAAACTAAGGTTGCCGTTGGATATTATGTTTGTGTTTACTGCAAACCCTGAAGATTATACAAACAGAGGCGCCATTGTAACGCCGTTGAAAGATAGAATTGAAAGCCAAATACTCACTCATTATCCTAACAGCATAGAAACATCTTTGTCAATAACTGAACAAGAAGCTTCGATACATGAAGACCAGCTAAAAAAGGTAAAAGTGAGCGACCTGGTAAAGCGGCTTGTTGAGCAAGTATCCTTCGAAGCGCGCGCCAGCGAATACGTTGATAAAAAGAGCGGTGTTTCCGCAAGGCTTACCATTGCTTCATTTGAGAACGCGGTGAGCGCAGCCGAAAGACGCGCAATAATAAATAAAGAAAAAGAAACGCAGGTTTGGATAAGCGATCTTGCGGGCATCATTCCATCTATAACCGGTAAAATAGAATTAGTATACGAAGGCGAGCAGGAAGGACCTTATCAGGTAGCGTATAATTTAATGGAGAAAGCCATCCGCACACAGTTTGCAAAATATTTTCCTAACCCTGAAACCTTTAAAAAGAAACGAGCCAAAGACGTTCAGGCCGACGAAAACCCTTACAAAGCCATCACCCGCTGGTTTGATGGAGGCAATCATCTAAATATTTTTTTAAATTTAAAAGATGAAGATAAAATTCAATTGTTATATAAAGTGGATGGCTTATATGGTATTGTAAAAAAGCATTTTCCTAATGCCAATGCAAAAGAGAATGCGCTGCTCATGGAGTTTGTTTTGCACGGCCTTTCCACTTATTCTTTAATAAGTAAAAAAATAGTGGATGGTAAAATAGAATTTAAAGACTTGATGGGAAGCATGCTTAATTTAAGCACTCAATCCTTTAGAGACGAGGAGCTGGATGAAGAAGATTTTAAATAATAAATTTCTATTTAAAATAATATTTAGATGAAAAAAGCCGGGCTTATGTCCGGCTTTTATGTTTAAATATATTTATTAAAAATTATGGCCAAAGCCAATATAATATGATGTAACATAGTCACCCTTATAAAACAGAGGGCTTATACCTCCGCGAAAGAAAAAGCCTCCTCGTGTTGGCTGGTATCTATAACCTAAATTTATGTGGAAAATGAATGCACTTGTTTTATCGCTTTCATCCGAAAAGATATCGCTTTCAGCAGCGCTTATATATGTAGTACCAGCAGCTATTTCAAGAAAATGCGAATTCCTTCCAATAAGGTAATTTAAGGATACGGGTATCGAAAATATACTTGCTCCGCTTTCACCAAAAAAACCAACTCCCACAGCAAAGCCTGGTCCATTAACTTTCTTTTCAAATCGCCGATCATAATTTATAGATAAGATAGGACCTGAGCCACCAATTAAAAAATAGACCGCCTGAGGAGGTCTGTCGGTTATAACCAATTTATTATTTCTCGAGATATCTCTTAATCGAACAGTGTCTTTTTGTGCAAGCAATAGTGAAACGGATGTGCATAGAATCACCAATAATGTACAAGCAATTTTTTTCATAATGCAGAGTTTAAGGTTTAAATAGTTGACAAATAAAAAAGTAAAATTGTTGCATCAACTTATACAACATTAACTTCTTTTTCTAAACTTATATTAAATTTTTCATAAACGGAAGCGGCTATTTCATTACTCAATCGCAAAATCTCATCTCCGGTTGCCTGCCCATAATTTACCAATACCAGCGCCTGTTTTTCATAACATCCTGCATCTCCTTTACGATAGCCCTTCCAGCCGCATTGCTCTATAAGCCAGCCTGCGGGCACCTTTACGTGTTCTTCATCATTTTTAAAAAATGGTATAGTGGGAAACGAATTTTTTAATTGCTCAAATTGATTACTGGTAACAATCGGGTTTTTAAAAAAACTTCCTGCATTGCCAATCATTGCCGGATCGGGAAGTTTGGATGAACGGATATTTATCACAGCATCCGATATACTTTTTATACTTACATCATAAACATGCATTCTTTTCAACTCATCAGCAATGGCTCCATAAGAGATATTGTATTGCTGCTTTTTATTAAGTTTAAAGGTCACATCGAGAATTACAAATTCGCCTTTATATTTTTTTTTAAAAACGCTATCTCTGTAACCAAACTCACAATCGTTTAAAGTAAACGTTATAATTTTTTTTTCCTTTAAATGATATGCCTCCAGTGAATGAAATACGTCTTTTACTTCTGCACCATAAGCGCCAATATTTTGAATAGGAGCGGCGCCAATATTGCCTGGTATCAAAGAGAGGTTTTCAACACCAGAAAAATGCCTTTGTATGCAATGCAATACAAACTGATGCCATTGCTCTCCGGCACCTGCTTTTATATAAACGTACTTTTCGTCCTCTGTAATTATTCTTATACCTTTTATCTCATTTTTTAAAATTATACCATCAAAGCTTTTAGTAAAAAGAATATTGCTGCCTCCTCCCAATATGAATGAACGTTCATTCGGTATGTTACTTGATTGCAAAACACTTTGTAAATCGTCATGCGAATTAAATGTTGCAAAATATTTTGCATACACATCCATACCAAAAGTGTTATACTTTTTTAAAGAAAAATTTTGTTGGATTTTCATTGATTGATTATTTATTATTCTCCAATAAAAATTTATACAGGATCAACGTCGGCCATTACAATCACACTTTTAAACTGTTTATCTGCCCGTAAAAGATTAATATCATTTATTATAATCTTCTTTTGTTTCTGCAGGCTCGCAGCATCTTTTGGCAGCTTCATCAAAATTTCCATCAGGTACATATTTCTTATGCGGCCAATCACCGGCATAGCTGGCCCGGCTATATGTTGAAAATTTTTTTTTAAAAAATTAAATAAAGCACTTGCTGCTTCTGTTACTGCTTCTTTCGTTTTATGTTTTAATGTTAGCCGGATAAGCCTGCTGTAAGGCGGATAAAAAAATTGTCTTCGCATAGCCACTTCATTTTCATAAAACTTTTTATAATCATGCTCCTGCAAAAACAGTAATACCGGATGATTTATTTTTGACGCCTGAATGAGCACAAGCCCGCGTGCACCTTTGCGGCCTGCTCTGCCGCTCACTTGTTCCATCAGTTGAAAAGCACGTTCATTTACACGAAAATCTGCAAAGCTCAGTAAACCATCAGCATCTAAAATGCCCACCAGGCTTACCTTTTCAAAGTCGAGGCCTTTTACTACCATTTGTGTGCCTGCAAGTATATCAATGCGGTGCTGCTCAAATAATTTTATTAAAGCATCATGTGCATTTTTACCTTTCACTGCATCCATATCCATACGCGCAATTCTGCTTTTAGGAAAATTTTCAGTGAGCTCTTCTTCAATTTTTTCTGTACCAAAATTTTTTTCAATCCAGTTTACGCTGCCGCACGCAGGGCATGCAGTAAGCTTTGCATAAGCAGTACCACAATAATGGCAATGCAGTTTGTTAGAAAATTTATGCAGTGTAAGTGTTACATCGCAGTTTTTGCATTTCGGTATAAAGCCGCAAGTGCCGCAGATTAGAAACGGTGCATAGCCGCGCCTGTTTTGAAAAAGTATTACCTGCTTGCTCTCGCTCATGGCCTCTTCTATTGCAGCTTTCAATTGTGGAGATATCATCACTTTACCTTTGCGTGAGGCCGCTACCGTTTTGGTATCTATAATTTTTATTTCAGGTAACTGTATGCCCATGTATCTTTCATTCAGCTTAACCAATGCATATTTATTTTTTAAAGCATTAAAATAACTTTCAACTGAAGGCGTGGCGCTGCCCATTAAAACTTTTGCTTTAAAAACCGATGCGTAAAACACGGCAGCATCGCGTGCATTGTATCTTGGCGCCGGTTCCTGTTGCTTAAAAGATGGATCATGTTCCTCATCAATAATTATTAACCCAAGATTTTTAAAAGGAAGAAACAAGGCGCTTCTGGCGCCAAGAATGATATTTAACTCGCCGGTTTTTATCTTATTCCAAAGCTCTGCTCTTTCATTGTTATTAAATTTTGAATGATAAATAGCAATGTTACCGCCAAAGTTTGTTTGCAATCTTCGTATAAGCTGGGCTGTAAGCGTAATCTCCGGAAGCAGGTACAGCGCTTGTTTTCCGGCTGCCAGGCATCTTTCTATTTGTTTAGTATACAGCTGTGTTTTGCCACTGCTGGTAACTCCATGAAGCAGACAAACATCTTTATTTTTAAAAGCAAGATCAATTTCATTTAATGCTTTTTGCTGCGCAGTACTCAATTCAAAATTTATATCATTAATCTTTGCGACACTTTTAATCCTGTCGGCGCTTCTCTTTTCAATTAATAAAATGCTTTTATCTGTAAGACCTTTCAGTTGCTGCGCGGTTGCATTAGATTTTTTTAAAAGCTCTTTCTGTGTTACTTCTCCGGTTGTTTTCATTAAATGCAAAAAGCTTAGTAACAGCTCCATTTGCTTCGGCGCTTTTGATGTGTTCATAAGCGCATTCAGCTTTTCATCGCTTTCAAATTCAGGATTTAAAAGAACAAAATTTTCTTCTTTCCTTTTGTATTTATCATTCATCGCTTCCCATGCGAAGCAAACTTTTTTATCAATCAATTTCTTTATTAAAGGATATACGTGAATGGTATCAGTCACTTGCTGCACCTCACTTAGCCGCAATTCTTTTTTTATGAGCAGGGCTTCTGCAACAAGATATTCTTCGTTGCCCAGCTCAGAAAAATCATCTCCATATTCATCATTATAAATTAAAATGGTTTCGCTGCTAAGCTTCAGATGTGCTGGCAATGCAGCCGCCATTACTTCTCCTTCGCTGCACATATAATATTCGCTAATCCACTGCCAAAGCTGCAATTGCTGCTCATAGATAATTGGCTCATCGTCTATAACGCTTAAAATATCCTTAGTTTCATACACTGGCTTTAAATAAATAACTGACTTTATTATACCCGCATATTTTTTATTTTTACCAAAAATAACTTCTGCGCGACAGCCAATTTTTATCTTATTATGTAAGCCTGCAGGAACAGAATAGGTATAAGTTTTAGGAACGAAAAGCGGGAGTATTACCTCAATCCACATTTTGTTGGTGGCATCATTTGTTGAAAATAAATTCTGCTCTTGTATTGTTATATCAGCCATTTGTACAAAGATAAAATCAAAGCGACAATGTCTTGATACAAGGCTCTATTCTATCCAGCTTGCATTGTATTTTATTAAAGCACTTTCCATTTGAGCATAAATTTTTTCTTTTAGCATAGTAATATCATTTATAGTAAGCCCTTTAGTAAGAGTAGCTGAAAGCCTTACAGCACGTGACTTTCCGGAGTTTAATGAAAATATGCTTTTATAGCTAAGGCGGTCATAAGTATCTAAAAAAAGTACAGGCACTACAGGTTTTTGTGTTTCAATTGCTATCCTGAAAGCGCCATCATAAAAATTTTTTAGCGGCTTATGCGTTGTATTAAATGTTCCTTCCGGGCAAATGAATACAGAAACATTTTTATTCAAAAAATTTATAAGCTGTTTCATGCTTTCTGCACGCCTGCGCGGGTTTTCACGGTTTACCTGCACTGTTCCTTTTTTATAAATAAAACCAAAGAGAGGAATTTTAGTCATTTCAGATTTACCAAGTACCCTTACATTTTTACCCATGGTCACTTTCATCATCATATGTATATCCAGGTAAGAAATATGGTTGCTTATAAAAATACATTCATCATCCTTATCCCATTTTTCATCAGAAATATCTTTATAATTTATTGCCGTAAAAAAGAAAAACAGGTTAGCCCAAAGCCTGCATAATTTGTATAAAATGTTTCCTCCTTTGATGTCATTGAGCAAAAAACAAAAAGCAAAAAAAGGAAGCAATAAAAACATAAGCACAATAAAGACGGTAAATCCATAGATGCTGAACAGAAACCTGAAAGTTTTTTTTATATATATCACTATAATATTTTACTATGATAAATTCATCTCAAAGTAAGTAAATCAACAAAAGCATATAACTACTTATATTTTTTAATAAAATGCCTTACATTTGCACTCCAAAATTTGGAATTTATGTTTGCAGTTATAAAAGTTAGTGGCCAGCAGTTTAAAGTTCAGACAGGACAAAGCCTTTATGTACCTCACTTGCAGGGCAAAGCCGGTGATAAGATAGAGTTTTCTGAAATTCTTTTGCACGATAATGATGGAAAGGTTTCGTTAGGAAGCGATGCAAAAGTGACCGTGAAAGCCGAGATCGTTAATGACCTTGTGAAAGGTGATAAGGTTATTGCCTTCAAAATGAAAAGAAGAAAAGGCTTCAGGAAAAAACATGGTCACCGTACACAATACACTCAAATAAAGGTAACGGATATTGCATAGACGAATTTTAACCGTCAATTTATTTAAAAATAATTCTTACAATTATGGCTCATAAAAAAGGTGAAGGCTCAGTAAAAAATGGGCGTGATTCGCAAAGCAAAAGATTAGGTGTAAAAATTTTTGGAGGGCAGGCAGCCATATCCGGAAACATAATCATACGCCAGCGCGGCACCACTTATCATCCTGGTAAAAATGTTGGTCTCGGCAAAGACTTTACCATCTTTGCAACAGCAGATGGTGTCGTTGAATTCAAGAAAGGAAGAGGTGATAAAACTTTCGTTTCAATAAATATAGCCAAGGCTATTGCAAAATTTTATTAAATAAAATTTGGCAGTTAAAAAAATGTTTTTATTTTTAGTTTTTATTTACTAACAATTAAATTCTAAAAACATGGCAATGGCAAAAAAAGCGGCTCCTAAAAAAGCTGCTGCAAAAAAAGCGGCTCCAAAAAAGGCAGCTCCTAAAAAAGCGGCTCCAAAAAAGGCAGCTCCTAAAAAAGCAGCTCCGGTTAAAAAAGCTGCTAAGAAATAGCGTTTTTTATCTAAGAGCAGAAGAAATAAGTAAAGTCCCGGTTTGGGACTTTTTTCATATAATAACTTCTGCAAGCCTTTGCTGCAGTGAGTTTCAGCTCTTCACAGCTTATTGCATTTAGTAAAATGATATATAAGTTTTCTGATTTTTTGTTTTTGACAAATGGATAATTATGAAATATTAAAGCACTACTCTTTGTTATTAAAGTGAACCTTAGCAGCTTAGCATGAAAGACCTTAGGAAATATTTGCGTGTGCGAGGTAACAGTTATGGTGCAAACGAAATTTATTCTTTTATTAAAGGTAATTCAACAAAGAAAGTTGTCCATTTGCCTTCTTCTGTTTCAAACCATATTCTTCCGTTTAACTTTTCAACGATGCCTTTACACATCGCAAGCCCCAGGCCAGTTCCCGATGTTTTGGTTGTAAAATTTGGTGTGAAGATTTTATTATACATAGACCGCTCAATACCATTTCCATTATCTTTTATTGATACGATCACCAGGTTATTATCAGTAGGCTTACTGGCTATTTCAATCACAGGCTCGCGAGTGGGAGGTACTGACTGCACTGCATTTTGAAGCAGATTAGTAAAGAGCCGGTTCACTTGTGTCTTATCTGCTTCAATCAGCAATTCGCTGTTGTATAAATTATTTTTTATCTCCAGTTTTTCATTGGTTGAAAATAGCGATGCAACATTTAGCAAGGTTCTGTTTATATTAAAGAACTGGTTCTTTGCATTGCCAATATTTGCAAATTGTGCGAAATCACTGGCGATCTGAGAGAGGTGTTCTATTTGCTCCAGTAAAATATTTGCAACATATAATGATATATTTTTTACTTCAGGCGAGTTATTATCTATGGCATTTTGCAGGTATTGAAGGTTAAGCTTCATGGGAGTAAGCGGGTTTTTAATTTCGTGGGCCACCTGCCTTGCCATTTCCCGCCAGGCGCCTTCTCTTTCGCTTTTTGCAAGCAGCTTCGCGCTCACATCAAGCTTCTGCACCATTTTATTATATTCATTTACCAGTTCTCCTATTTCATCTTTACGGGTCCATACAATTTCCTCATTTGTTTTTTCAAGATTCACTTCTTTCATTTTATCGCTTATTAAAGAAAATGAACTGGTGATCCTGTTAGTAATAAATAAGGCAATGATGCCTGCAACTAAAAATATAAACGCATTCAGATTAATAATAGTTACAAGGAAATTTGAAATCTCATCCTGTAAATTATTTTGAGATTCAAAGTAGGGGATGTTCAGGTAGGCATACTCTTTCCCTTTTTCGTCTCGTACAGGCACATAGTTGCTCAGGTAGTTTAAAGTGCCTATTTGCTGTTCTTTTGCAAACTGTACATCTTTTAATTTATTAAGATGAAAGTAAGCCACAGGATCCATTTTTTTACTTACGATGCCTTTCGTATATGGCAACGGAAGAGATGAAACTTCAAGGTCGCCACTCAGGCTATACAGGTTTATATCCGCTGCATGAATACTGGCAACCCTGTTAATAGTGGCTTCCAGCTTGCCATTGGAGAGAGAGTCAAAGTTCATCATTTCTTTTTCAGAAGCAGACATAGTATCAATGGAGTTCCTGATTTCATTTTCCATAACATGAATGGTTCTGCTAAGTTTTTCACGATTGTTATTATGATAACGGCTTATAAAAAAAAGGATAGTGGTAACGCCTATTACAAGAAAAGAAAAAATGCTTATGCTAATGATGGTGCCATGCACCTGGTTTCTTATAGTGAATTGCCAGAAGGATTTAAAATTAGCAGAGCGAAGCTTGCCGCCAACTAACCTGTTCAGCAAATTAAATATGACGGTGACCAATAAAAAAGAACAAAATAAATAAGCAAATAATGTTATTGATTCTACAAAAAGATTATTCTGCCTGGCTATCACAACCACTTTATCTGCATTAGCTCTGTACCAAAGCTCTTCATAGCCATTTTTGTTTACGATGCGAAACCCATTGTAAGTAAGCGAACTTGAATCTATGGATGTGGGAAAGGGATAATCGTCATTACTGGTGTTTAACCTGTTGTTGTTGTAAATGGCGAGCGCATACACAGATGAGCTTTCTATAGAGTTAGCGCTTCCTTTGGAGAAGAGTTCAGGATATAAAGCATCGCTTTTGTATTTCTTTGGCCTTGATATTATAAAAAGATAACCGAGAGTTTTACCAACGCTGTCAGTAATTTCTTTTTTACTTATATAATTAAATCTGTCGTAAGAAATATCGTAATAATAAAGATCTGGTATATCTGTTGGCTTTCCCTGTGTTTGAATAATTGCATTTAATGCATTAAAATTTGTAGAGTCTTCATTATATAAAGCGTTTTCGCTGGAGTCGAAAGTATAGAGCCTAGTATCATATCTGTTGAGATAGCTGGAAAAGTTTTCTCTGATGAGACTGTCTTTTAAAAACTTATTACCATTCTTTGTTTTGAATTCATGAAAAATGGGGCTTATCTCCCGGTTATTAAAATTACTTAGCACTGTACTTATGATTATTTCGCCCGCCGGATCTGCTTTGCTGGCAAGGTTTTCAGCATAATGCTTTCTTTGCTCCATTTCCTTTTTGCGGTTTTGAATTACAATAGCAGCAGTGATGGAAACAGAAAAGAAAAAAAGCCAGAAAATAAATCTTGATGAAATAAGATTATACGCCTGTAATGCAAGCATATCTTTATTAAGAAGAAATATAAAAAGCAGCAGCCATGCAAGCAGGCAAAGATCAAAAGCCACATGCGTTGAATGAACACGAAACGTAATAAGCACAAGGCCTGTAGCCGCTATAGATAAATAGAAAGCAAACCAGTTGGATTGTATAATTGCTTTCAGCGGATTAAAAAAAACCTGTATCAAAAAGAAATAACCTGTGGCTACGCAGCTCAGCACAATAAAGCCAATAACACTATAAATATTTAGTGTAAAAAAATTAATAACATCAAAAGAGATTTGTGAATCGAACACAAGGCTTCTTACAATGTTGCCGCAAACTACCGTAATACCTATCATCATTAAGCTGATGCTTCCCACAACAAAATATCTTTTTGGCCTTGCCGTAAGTTTAAAATCGGAATAGCTGAACCTGAAATGAAACCTTATAAAAAGAACAAGCCAGATAAATAAAAGTGAGTTAATCAGCAGGTCTCCTAGCGATCGTAATACCGCATTAGAGCCATACACTTCGGAATTGAACAGCTCAAGCTGCCTGAAATCAAGGGGTATGGGCAAAAAATAACTCAACGTTCTTAGCAGTAAAACCGGAGCGGCCAATACAAAGAATGAATACCAGAAGCCTTTCTTTTCATAATAATATTTTGCAAGCTTATGTATAAAAAAAAGAACTAAAACCGAGGCAAGTATCCGCATCCACAGAGAGATAATATTATCATAGGTTTTTACTACTTTTTTAATTTGCTTTATAAAAAATAAATGCCTGCCTTTTGCATCTTTCACTTCTGCTTTGGTTGGTGCAAGGCTTACGTCATACTCATTTTGAAAATCATGAATAGCAATAAATGAATTTTGTAAATATTTATTCTCCACATAATAATTCCATTTTACCGGCAGCAGTGTAACAATTACATAGTCATCGCTATTATATTTATACGGTTTATTAGTTACTACATACCAGCCGTTGGCAAGCAGTTGCAGTTTATCGCCGTCCTTGTTATTCAGTACAGATGAATCGGGCATTATGATCTGCGTGTTCCAGAAAACAGGCGCCGGCACTGCATTTGCAGATAGTTTATAAATAAAAATGAAATAATCTTTATCAACAATGTTATCCAGTTTTTTTTCTGTGTATGCATCTTTTATAAGATTATTAATGACGACTGTATCATTTATAAAGGCATTACTTTTCTCTTCATTTTTTTGTATATTACTTTGCACCGCTCTTTGAACAGCCTTGGTGGTAGAGTTGCCACTCCAGTAATTATCAACAATAAAGGAAAGCGTAAACAGCCATGCGGCAGCCACAAGAAGGTAGCCGTTTCTCCCAAGAAAGGTAGTGTTATGTGTTATGTGTTTAAAGTTCACTTTTCCTGTTTCTTTATTTCATTCCAGATGTTATCCATTTCTTCCAGCGACATGCCGGCAAGATTTTTTCCATCCGATGCTGCTGCTGCTTCCATGCTTGTAAAGCGACGGATAAATTTTTTATTGGTAAGCTCTAATGCATTTTCTGCATCCACCTGTAAAAACCTTACATAATTAATTACAGAAAAAAAAAGATCGCCGGCTTCTTCCTCAATGTGCTGTTTGTTTCCGGAAGCTACGGCTTGCAGCAATTCATTTTTTTCTTCTTCAATTTTTTGCCATACATCTTCTTTTGCCTTCCACTCAAAGCCTACCTGCTTTGCTTTTTCCTGCAGGCGCATAGCTTTCACCATTGCGGGCAAAGACCTGGGTACACCGCTCAATACAGATTTTTTTCCTTCCTGCAGTTTTATCTGCTCCCAGTTTCTCTTCACCTCGTCTTCATCTTTTACGGTTACGTTTCCATATACATGCGGATGTCTTTTTATCAGCTTTTCGCAAATAGCATTCACCACGTCTTTTAAAAAGAATTGGTGTTGCTCCTCAGCTATTTTACAATAAAAAATTATGTGCAGCAAAAGGTCGCCCAGCTCTTCTTTTATTCCATGCCAGTTTTTGTCGGTTATGCTATCTGCCAGCTCAAACGTTTCCTCAATCGTTTGCTGGCGCAGGGTTTGGATAGTTTGCTTCTTATCCCACGGGCATTTTTCCCTAAGATCGTTCATTATATCAATAAGTCTTTCAATGCCGGTATCCTGTTTCATTAATGAATTATTCAGTTAAATTTTATAAGAAGTAATTCCCGAAAACGTTTATAAGAAGTAAGAGATTTTAAAGAAAAATTAAATGCCTTATAAGTTAAGTAAATAAGCCACCTATTTATTTAAAGACTGCGTATTAGCTTTAATAAATTATGGTTAAAAATAATAAACTAAATCTGCTTGCAAAATTATTCAGTTATTTTACATTATTTAAAAGATACTAAGCAATTGTTATTAAGATTTATCCTTCCAAAACCAATGAAATCAAGCATTTTAGTTATCACCTTCTTTGCTGGTCTATTTCTTTTTACTGATGCAAATGCGCAGTATTATTATAAAGATATCTGGAACAACGGGCAGCTGCTGAAAGAATTTTCTATTTTAAAAAAGAATAATTTAAGATTAATAAAATTAAAAAGCTTTGAAGATGACGACACCCCAAGCGAAGGTTTTTTTTGTGAAAAAAAACTTAATAAAGATTTTACGCAATCGCAAATGATCTCAAAATCTTACATAACAGGCCAATCGCTCTTAACCTCTGATTATAGCACTGATGGTAAACTGATAAAAAACACTGATGAAACATCCACTACAACCAGCAGTACCGGATATATGTATGATAACAACCACAGGCTATCAGTTGTACAAATAGTTACTAAAGGCGATGGTGACTCTGCAACCATTACAGAAACACATGAATACACTTATGATGATAATGGCAAGCTTGTAAAAATGATCCGAAAAAAAAACAATGTATATCTCTCAACCATACATTTTATAAGCGATGATAAGGGTAATATAATTGAAGAAGATGCAGAAGGTACGAACACCGCCGATAAAAAATATTTTTATTATTATGATGATAAAAACAGGCTTACAGATGTTGTTCATTACAATGAAAGAGCGAGCCGGCTTTTGCCAGATTATATGTATGAATATGCCGGTGAAGGGCAGCCCACACAAATGATATCAACAGAAGAAGGTAGCAATAATTATTTTGTATGGAAGTACACGTATAACGAGCAGGGGCTTTGTGCTTTAGAGAAATGTTACTCCAAAGAAAGAAGGCTTTTAGGCACTATTGAGTATGATTATAAATAATATTTATACCAGGTAATAAATATCAAAGAGCAAAATAACCGCGGCAAATAAAACTATAAGAAACATAAAGAGGCGTACAGCCACAGCCTTATGACGAAAGCTTCTTGCGGCAAAGCCCATTGCTATTACGCAGCAGATGATTGATATAATATAAATAATATTTATATTTCTCACCCATGGAAAATAACCCATGTAAATGCGTACCTTTTCTATGTAACCTAACTCGGGTGATGTTCTTCCTAACGAAGTCCATCTTAAAAAAAAGATAGCAGGTGGTATTAAAAAAATTAAAGAAAAAATTATGGAAAGAGGCCCCGTTACTTTATGTTTTATTGACATTAATTATTTTTTTAAAAAGACGAAAGTATATACAACCTTTCAAAAAAAATATATTATAATTTATACAAACAAAACACAGACGTATTAATTTTATAAAACTTATCGGTTAATGAATAGTTAAACCTCGAACAACTATTAGCCCTGAAAAGGTTTCGTTAAGTCTTATACATAACTAAAGATTTTTTATGAAAAAAATATACATTTACATCGCTTCATTACTGGTGTTGCTTAGCTCTTGCACTTCATCAAGAACGTACACACAAAGTAATAACCAGGGTTACAACCAGGATAATAACCCGCCTTACAACCAATATAATAATCAAGGTTACAACCAGGGTAATAGCCAGAGCTACAACCAGGGCTATAACAATGGCTCGTCTGAAATAACGTACCAGCAGTTTTATGATAACCTTAGCCCTTATGGCAACTGGGTAGATTATGGAAACTATGGATATGCATGGACACCAAATGATCCCGGCTTCAGGCCTTATTATTCAAACGGACATTGGGTGTATTCCACTTATGGATGGACATGGGCATCAGACTACAACTGGGGCTGGGCGCCGTTTCACTATGGAAGATGGACGTATGACGAAGCATACGGATGGATGTGGCTGCCCGGCTATCAATGGGCGCCAGCATGGGTTTCCTGGCGCAGCGGCGGTGATTATTATGGATGGGCTCCTCTTGGGCCCGGCATGAATCCGGGCGGTGGCTATTATGGATCAGAAATTCCAAGTAATAATTGGGCGTTTGTGCCAAACCGATACATTACAAGTCCGCGTATCAATAATTATTATGTAAATAATCAGCAGAACACTACCATAATAAATAACACTACAATTATCAACAATACCAATACTATAAACAACACCAATGTAACCAATAATAAAACAGTGTATGTTACAGGCCCAGCGGTAAATGAGGTTGAAAAAAACACTCATCAAAGAATAGCTCCGGTACAAATTGTGCAAAGTAACAACCCGGGAAGAGCAGAAGTGAATGGTTCCACTTTAAAAATGTATCGCCCCCTTGTAAAAGTTGTAGCACAACAGCAAGCCCAGCAAACATACAGGCCGGCAAGAATTCTTACTTTGAATGATCAAAAAGTTTTGCATCAGCAAAATGGAAATGAAAGCAGCAAACCTGCAAATGCAACTGCTCCGCCTCAGAATGAAAGAAAAAATTTTCCAGCGCTTCATAACAATGTTAATCAACCGCAAACACAACAGCAGCCAGCACCTCCGCAAAGGCAAAACGAACAACCGGCAAGAATTTTTTCGCCAGGAAATAATAGTGTAAACAGTGATAATCAAAAAAATCATGCTGCGCAAAACCTGGTAAATGAAAACATTATCAGAGAAAACCAAACACAGCAACCAAATAATAACACACCTGTGCAAAGGCCTCAATCGAATTTTCCTGATAGAATAAATAAGAATAACCAGCCTGTAAACAAACCTGCCGCGCCTGTGCCCAACAATATTCAGCAAGCGCCTGTAAGAATGAACCAGCAAAAACCTAACAGTAATAATCAGCAACAACAAAATAATCAGCAACAACAAAATAATCAACAACAACAAAATAATCAACAACAGCAAAATAATCAGCAACAACAAAATAATCAACGTGCAAACAGGCCTGCAAATAATGGTACCACGCAACCCCAGCAAAGGTTTCATCAGCCAAACGGAAACATGCAAAATAATATGATGAGGCAGCCTGTTATCAAAAATGAAAACAATACACAGACGGCGGAACCAAGACCTGAAGATAATCGCAAAAGAAATCAATGATTATTTTCTTCTTATACTTATACCAGAGCGGCATTTCTGCCGCTTTTTTTATGGTTAAAAAATATTATTATTTATGTAACATTTGAATTTGTTATTTATTAAACAAACGCGTTTGTTAATTTTGCAAAAATTTTAATATGAACATTATAGAGATGGAGCGCAAAGCCGGAGACTTTGGCTTTGATGCGAAAGATGAAAGCGATAACATAATACACATAGATAGCAGCATAGAGAACGGCGGAAATAATTATGGCTTCAGGCCAATGCAGTTACTGCTTTCGGGGCTGGGCGGCTGCAGCGCTATTGATATAATTTCTATTTTGAAAAAACAAAAACAAAAAGTAGATAATTTAAAAATAAAAATAACCGGTGAAAGAGACCCCAATACAACTCCGTCGTTATGGAAAACTGCTGAAGTTCTTTTTGAAATATATGGAGAGGTAGATGAAGAAAAGGCAAGAAAAGCTACCGCATTATCCATGGATAAACATTGCTCTGTTGCAGAAACTTTAAGGCGCTCAGGAACAACAATTACCTGGCATGTAAAAGTTATTAAAAATGAAAATGCTTTATCCACCCAACAGTAATAACCGATGATACAACAAAATTTTTTTAAAACAATTTTGAGCAGGCAGCAAAAAAAAGAAATTGTGCCAGCTAACGATACTATTGCTGAATGGGCCATGCATGTTATAAGCCTTTTATATCCGGAGCTGTCATTATCATCATATTCATCAACTGATGAAATAAAAGCAGAATACATAAGGCTTCAGGAACAACTTGTACTTATTTTAAATGCCACGAAGGCCTGCAATAATTGTAACAACGAAGCCATAGCAAAGAGTTTTTTTGAAAAGCTACCAGAGCTATATCGAATTTTAAATACGGATGTATATGCATTAATGACCGGCGACCCCGCAGCACGTGTTGAGTTTGAAGTGATACGTGCTTATCCCGGTTTTTTCGCTTTATGCTTTTTTCGTATTGCGCATGAACTACTGATCCTGGAAGTGCCTTTGTTGCCCCGCATACTAACCGAGTTTGCGCATTCAAAAACCGGCATTGATATACACCCCGGCGCATTAATTGGCGATCATTTTTTTATAGATCATGGTACCGGCATCGTTATAGGTGAAACCACGCAAATAGGCTGCCACGTAAAATTATACCAGGGTGTTACTTTGGGCGCATTAAGCGTTGATAAATCAATGAGCTTTAAAAAAAGACACCCTACCGTGCAGGATCATGTGGTTATTTATGCAGGCGCTACCATACTGGGCGGTGAGACTGTAATTGGCCACCACAGCGTGATTGGCGGCAATGTATGGCTTACCAAAAGCATCAATCCTTGGTCACTTGTTTATAATAATTATGAAGTGACCGTTGTAGAAAAGAACCCTGTAAATTATTAAACAAATGGCAACTATTTTAGATACAGTTGGCAATACACCATTAGTGGAGTTGCAACATATAAATAAGAATAATAATGTAAGAGTGTTTGCAAAGCTGGAAGGCAACAACCCTGGTGGCAGCGTGAAAGACAGGCCCGCATTAAATATGATTAAAAGCGCGCTCGAACGCGGAGATATAAATAAAAGCTCCAGGCTTATAGAAGCAACGAGCGGCAACACAGGCATTGCTTTGGCGCTGACAGCAAAATTATTTGGTATGGAAATAGAACTGGTGATGCCAGCAAGCTCAACAAGAGAGCGGGTGGTAACTATGGAAGCTTTCGGTGCAAAAGTGACTTTGTTGGAAACTATTGAGGCTTGCAGGGATTATGCTGAAGATAAAGGAAACACTGGTGAATATTTTTTATTAGATCAATTTGCAAACCCAGATAATTACAAAGCGCATTATAAAACTACTGCGCCGGAAATATGGAACGATACAGATAAAAGCATTACTCATTTTGTAAGCGCTATGGGCACTACAGGCACCATCATGGGTTGCAGCATGTTTTTAAAAGAACAAAACAAAAACATACAGATAGTAGGTTGCCAGCCAACCGAAGAATCATCTATTCCAGGAATAAGAAGATGGCCGAAAGAATATTTACCCAAAATATTTGATGCCTCAAGAGTGGACATGGTAATAGATATATCAGAGCAGCAGGCGATAACTATGACACGCAGGCTTGCGAGGGAAGAAGGTATTTTTGCCGGAATGAGCAGTGGTGGCGCAGCTTTCGCCGCTATTAAACTTGCAGAAGAATTATCATACGGCGTTATTGTGTTTGTAGTATGTGACCGCGGTGATCGTTACTTAAGCAGTAATCTTTTTGAATAAATAAATTTAATCATTTTTAGCACTTTCAATAAATGCCTTTTACCTTTTCTCATCCAGCTATCATTTTGCCTGGAAGCAATGTCTCAAAAAGATTTTGCTCGTTCAGCGCTTTAGTGGTTGGCAGCATGACACCCGATTTTGAATATTTTATCAGGATGAAAGATTACAGCAAATACAGCCATTCTCTTTCAGGCGCTGTATGGTTCGATATACCTTTGGGCTTACTGCTGTTGTTTATTTATTTTAATTATGTAAATAAGATTTTTATTCAATTTTTGCCCTTCAGCTTCAACATCCGTTTTTCGCAATACGAAAATTTTAACTGGAATAATTATTTTAAAAAAAGCTCACTGATTATTATCATATCGCTTTTTATAGGTATTGCCTCACACATCTTTTGGGACAGCTTTACACATGATGATGAATATTTTGCAGATAACATATTTTTCTTAAGAGATAAATATAATATTCTGAACCACTATATTTCCGGAGCTCAGATCTTTCAATATATTGGTTCTCTCATCGGAGGTATAATTATCCTTGTCTTTATTTCTAAAATGCCTGAAGGAAAGAATACCAAACAAAAAAACATAGTACAATTCTGGCTGCCTGTATGTGTGATTGCCTTAATAATTTTAGCCGCAAGATTGTTTCTTGATTATATGCTTCATCATCAAAAACATGAAGACGTAATCGTAACGGCAATTTCCGGGATGTTGATTGGCGTGGTTTTTACAAGTCTTTATTTTAGAAAAAAAAGTAACCTGTTTTATGTAAACAATAAGATAAACCGGTAGTTATTCCGCATTCACCCACTCATTATTTTTCATAGACGTATAAATTGCTTTAATGATCTTCATATCATTTCTGCCCATTTCGCCCGGCACAGGCGATGGCTTATTTTGCTTAATGGCAGATGCAATCGCATCGAGCTCTGCGGCCTGCTGGTTAACGCTTATCAGTTCCATATCACCGTCGGAAGTTTTGCCTTTAATATCACTATAAGCAAATGCCGGCGAAAGCTCAAACCATCCATTCTCTGCTTCTGCTCTTAATAAATTCATTTCTTTAGTATAGCTGCATTCGCAATCAGCAACCAAACCATCGGGCATTTTCATTTGCCAGGAAAGAGATTCTTCAATGTCTTTAAACTTTTCAGGATCGGTAACCTTTCCCTTCTTTGCTTTTACTGAAACCGGCTCCAGGCCTGTAGTGTAGCGTACGGCTTGCACACAATATATACCAACATCCATAAGAGCGCCGCCGCCGGCAATCTGCTTATCGAGCCGCCATCCATCTATTTGAGATAAGCCATTTTTTACAGTGAGGTTTTTTATTTTACCATAAACTTTATTGTTTCCAAGTTCCATTACTTTACAATTGAACGGCTCAAAGTGAAGCCTATAGCCGATTGATAAGGTTACGCCTGCATCTTTACATACCTGTATCATCTCATCGCAATCTTCAACTTTTGTAGCCATAGGCTTTTCGCATATCACATGCTTGCCTGCTTTTGCTGTTCTTAATGTAAACTCTTTATGCTTTGCATTGGGCAGCACTATATAAACAATTTGTACAGAATCATTACTTTTTATAGTCTCAAAGTTTTCATAACTATATATATTTTCCGGAGAAATTTTATACTTATTAGCCACTTCTTTTATTCTATCTTCTTCATCGGATACTATCGCAGCTAAGTAACACCTTTTTGTTTCTGCCATTGCGGGTATCAGGCTGCCAACAGCATATTCACCAAGGCCAACTACAGCAATGCCCAGCTTTTCGTTTTGATTATCCATTTTACATTTTATATTTTATCAGGTAATTTTTTAAGAATAAAACAACTGCGGTGCCATATTTTTATGTAAAAAATATTGATGAAATTATTCATGATCTTACTTGGCAGTAAGCCAAAAGGCAGGCGCACAGAACAACACGATATTTTCTTTGGAATTGCAGAAACACTTAAAGATATGGTTCCTTTTATTATTGAATCATGGCCGGAAGCAAAAGGAGATATACACATAGATGCCTGGCGTGAAGTAAATACTGTAGATGGGTATAAAGTAAGCGTTATAAATAAACAAGAGGCTGTTGCAGAAACAAAGACAGCAAAATTATTTTTTATAAATCTTGGGGGTTATAAAAAAAATGAGTTTGAAGAATTTCATTATAAAATGATCGTAGCAGGTGAAAACAAAAGCATAGCAGTTCAAAAGGCAAAGCAGACGGCCTTTTACAAGCATACAGGCTTTAAAGGCGCACCATCGCATATTGATGATAAATATGGAATAGATGTAGATGATGTTTTTGAAATAGATGATGCCCTTTCAAAAAAAATGAGCGATGTGTATAGCATTGTGTTAACGCCTGGTGCCAATGAAAAAGAAGATATTATGAACCTTGGCTATTATATGCTGGAGAAGCTGTAATGCTTTGCCGGCTTATGTTTTCATTTACTGTTTTAAAAAAATATTCTTTTATATTTTTAGAAAATTTACTTTCCTTATTCGTCATTCTTTCGGGATGCCATTGCACTAAAAGCAGTAAAGAGGTTTCATTTTTTGTTCTTCTCTCCATTGCTTCTATTACGCCATCAGGCGACATAGCACAAGCTACCAGCCCGAAGCCTGGCATATCTACACTTTGATGATGTGCACTATTTATTTGCCCGGATTCTTCACCAATAATTTTATATAAAAATGAGTTGCTATCAACAAATACTGTATGCAGCCTGTCTTTCAAAGGTTCCAGCTTGGAATGATTAAACTTTCCAAAGGCCGGAATATCCGGTACTAATGTGCCACCAAAGTATACATTTATTAATTGCATGCCCCTGCAAATACCAAGTAATGAAACCTGGTTTTCTTCAGCATACTGAACCATCTTCCATTCAAATTCATCTCGCTTTTCATCAATTTCTTTTGGGTTGCAGTACCTGAGAAACTCAGGCTGGTTGTATAATCTGGGGTTTACATCTTCTCCGCCGGAAAGTATTAGTCCATCACATTTGGCGATTTCATGAAGGTTATCCAACTTATAACCCAACTGTATAATTTCTATACCAGGCGCTTTAATCCAGTTTTCATAATTGGCAAATTTGCCGCAATCACTTATGCCAATAATCATAATATAAATTTATGTGCATACTAATTATATAAGCTTTATGAATAGATAAGAAGAGAACATTTTTAAAAAACTGAAAATAGTAAGAGCGAAGATAAGAAGGTTTATTGTTTATGTTTTCATGCAAGGCCTGCCCATTCTTCTGCTGTCAGCACATCGGCCTGGCGTAAAAAAACTTTATTCATTAATATATTATGCACTTCTTTATCACCATCTATACATCCGTCGGATAGTATAGTTATGCGGTAATCTTTATCAGCAGCTTCCCTCACCGTAGACAAAACTACTCCGCTGGTACTGCATCCTGTAAGCACAATATGATCAATTTTTTGAGACCTCAATATCACCTGGAGATCGCTACCTGTAAAGGCACTCATGCGCCGCTTTGTTACAATCACATCTTCCGGCAATGGCGTTAGGTCGGGATGGATTTTCATAAATTCATTCAAATCAGCGTTAGCCAGTCTTTCTTTTGTGGAAGTAAAGCTTTTGTTGTTATTGGATATTTCAGGCATTCCCTGCCGAAAGCCAACTACAACAAAGATCACCGGAATTTTTTTATTGCGTGCACTAGTAATAGCTTTTTGTACACTGGTAATGTATGATGCAGCGTCTCCAAGCTGGCTAAGTATACCCAGTTGCAGATCCATAATAAGCAAAGCAGTGTTTTTATTTTTTAGCTCCATAAATAAATTCTTAAAATAGTAACTGATTACACTCTGGATAAATATAATTGTTGCTCTTCCTGGGGTAAAAATGGATATACAAGTTCCTGCGCCTGCAGGAAAGCCTCTGCAAAGGGCTCATTTAAATGACGGACAAGATTGCCGTTTTCTGTAGTGACATCCCAAAGACCGGACTGGTGCCAGGTAACAAGGTTATCCCAATCGGGGCGGTCAATAATAGGATAGAGGCATACGCCTAAAAGAGGTATATTTTTTTCATGGATATATATAAGCTGCTCTGCTATATTTTTCATCCAAAGAGGCCTGTCTTCCTTTGGATGGCTGGTTTCGGTGATAACCAAAGGTTTTTTATACCTTGTATATACTTCTTCTATCAGCATGTGCAAAGGTCTCCACCTGCTATCTGCCACATTGTTTTTCCAGCATAAAAAATTAGTAGTGCCTGCTATCCACTGGTTATTATAATAATAATTTACACCCATTATATCCAGATATTCTGGCCGTCCGTTCAACTCAGGGCACATATAACCACATAAAATATCGGTGGCCTGAAACTGGTATTGATGCTGAAGCGCTGCATGAGCCCTGTGCTCTTCTGAAGAAATATCCCCTGGTACCATGTTTACAAGCGGCTCAGAAGAAAGAATTTTTATATTATTATCAGTTTCTTTCAAAGCTGCTGCGCCAGCTATATAAGCTTTCATAAGCATATACTTTACCTCCCAGCCATAGCCCCGGCAATATGGCACAGTGCCGCAGGCATTGCCGCCAAGCCATGATATGAAACTTACTTCATTTATAGGTATAATTATAAGCGTACCTGATGGATCAATTGATCTGTAAAAGGAAGCAAAGGCTTTACATAGCGCAGCAAATCTTGAAGCAAAAAGCGGATGGAGCGGAGAAAGATCATCCGGATAACCAAAATGACAGAGATCCCATACCTGTTGTATATTACAAGCTTTTCCCGCTTTAATCATGTGCCGCACAATACTGAAATCATAAGTATAGGGCTGTTTTTCTACAAAACTCCAGCGTATACCTTCTCTTACTGTTGTAATGTTGAACTGCTCTAACGCAGCATAATCTTCATAAATAGCATCCAGGTGACCGGTTACATTTAAAAAGTCTACCCGATGACCAAAAGCATTTTGTTTATCTGTACATTCAAAACCAGCCATCCAATAACTTGTAAATGGAGACACAGTTATTGGTGGCTCCGCATAAGATTCAGTTTGATAATGCATTATATTTGTTAACTCATAATTTTATTAGATAAATAACCTTATATATTTGCTGTAAATGTTTCTTTGCTTTTTTGAACTGGTAACTTTTGAACAGGTAATGTTTGTGCAGGAATCTTTTGAACTGTCGGCTTTATAAATTTGCGCTGCAACGCTTCATTAATAACTTGCTGCATATCCTGCCATGTAGCATTCCAGGAGCTTTTTGCAAGCAATTTATCAGTTTTCTGAAGCCATTCTTTCCTGGAATTATTATTAAATTCATATTCAGCTGCCGCAATAAACTCCATAGTTGAGCTCACAATATGTGTAACATTTTTATAGGTATGAATAATATCAGCTACCGGCGTTGTAATAACAGGCTTGCCTGCAGCAAGATATTCAGGGGTTTTTGTAGGGCTTATATAACGGGTTGATTCGTTAATAGCGAAAGGAATTAATGCTATGTCCCAATTACTTAGGTAAGCTGGCAATTGGTTATAAGTTTTTCCTCCGAGATAATGTATATTTTTATTCTTAGGCAAACTTTCTTCACTAATTTTTACTATTGGTCCTATTAATATAAACTGCCATTCAGGCCTTGCATCTGCTACTTTAGCTATCAGGTCAATATCAAATCTTTCATCAATTACCCCGTAAAAACCAAGTCTTGGTTTAGGAATAGATTGCTGATCCTGAGGATCGGGCAGACTCTTCCGGGCTTTCGCAAAGTGCTCTTTTTCAATGCTGCTGGGGAAAGCATGTATATTATTATGTAGATGTTTTTTTGCTTTATATAAACTATAACCACCTGTAAAAACAATATCGGCGCGCTCAAATAAATTCTGCTCTGCTTCTTTTAATTCAGGAGGCGCAAACTTGAAAGCCGATAATTCATCCATACAATCATAAATAGTGAGCACTGGCTTTAAATGATTTGTAAATAATAATGCCATCGGTGTATAATACCAGGCAATAAATTTTCCTATTTTTTGCTCTTCAATAAACAAATCAATCACCTTACGGAGCCTTTTATTATAATTATCTTCATTATTTCCCAGTTTAGGAGTTACAATTCTTACATTTTGATCACTAAGGTGTATAGAATATGTATCTGGACCGTTATAAATGGAAGGTTCTTCTATAAAAAACACTGGATAATGGTTATTGAATCTGCTCATAAGGTGTTGTGGCCGTTGGTATACAAAATTCCAACGTAAGTGGGAAAAGCATAATAAATTCATTTGCGCTTATTTTAAGGTTAACTTAATACTTACAAAATTAAAAAAAGTTAAGCAGATAGTCTGATTTACATTAATTCAAATATGAAGCCCGATATTTTACATATAATATTTAAAACCTTTGTTGCTTATATTCATCAATTAAGTTTCACTTTGTGAATTAAAAGTTACAATAACCTTTATTGGCATCTGCCTGTTAAATTTGACAATACCTGATTTTTTAAAGTACGTTCAGGATATGTCACTGTTTTTCTTACGTTAATGTATTTCGTAGCATCATATTACCTTGTTAGTTCACCAGCATTATTAACACTCCTAAAAGTTATATCGTTTATGCAGCCGTGCAGTAACCGCAGCACCACAGACAGCCCCTATGCGCAACAGTTAAAAAAGGTCTGCAAATTCTATGCAGTCGCCCAGCCACGAAGATATCCACACCCTGCTAAAAAAGGAATAGATCTTATCCTGACTTGTAACAGCAACAAAAACGCCGCTGAGAAAGTCGTTAAAGAGATTCAGGCACTTAGACAAAAGGCCGCAACACTGAAACTCGGTGTTGCAGACATTGTGAATTTTGGAGCCTTTATATCTGGACTAAAAACCTCATTAAAATCAGAATTCAGCGGTCAAGAAATTGACTTCTTAATTAATAACGGTGGCTTTGGTGCATCAAATTCATCGATTGGCAAAATCACTATATATTAGGTAGAAGATAAAGCACTAAAAGCATGCTGCCAATTAAGATGAAGAGAGTGAGGATTAAAGGAAGCAGTTTAGAAGGAGAATAAGCATTATTATTTAACTGCTTTTCTGTATTTACATATCTTAACAAGGCCAGCAAACCAATAATTCCTCCAAAAGCCACCATCAATATACCAATTGTAGCTGAATAGCCTTTCCCGACTGGCATTAATGATTTGTATTTCCTTGCAATATTAATTATTACACTTTATGGAAGTAAATGCAAATTTGTTTCTTGGTTATAGCTTAAGTGTACGCAGCTTTATCTGAACTTCTCCTTATAAAAGCTAACTACTTTTTATTAGAATTATAACGTCTTTATCCAGTCTTCGCATTTTAACACTTTTGCCTGCATAGGAAATATTTTTTCAATCAGCATTTTATGAATTTCCGCATCCGGGTCTGCACAGCAATCACTAAGTATAGTGACTACATAGTCTGTATCAGCAGCCAAACGAAGTGTTGAAAGAACCACGCCGGAAGTCCAGACACCGCCCATAATCAGGTTGGTAATGCCATGAGCCTGCAAGATCAGCGCAAGCTCACTACCTGCAAAGGCGCCAAACCTTTTTTTATTAACGATGGTATCGCCGGTTTCTACATTAATTTGCGAAACAAGCTTGCTTTGGTTGCCGGAAAAGAGGTGCTTCTCTTTTGCCTGTTGAAAATAAGGGATGGTATTTACACCAACTTCAGGGTATTCATTTTCAAAGCAAACCTTTGTAAATATAACTTTGATACCGCTTTTACGAGCCGCCTCCACAGCCTGGTTGCTCTTTGCAACAATACTGTCAAACCCTTGCAATGCATCGGCAATGCCTGCCTGGTAATCCATAATCAACAAAGCAGATTGTGCATTTTTGTTTGTTTCCATTTTTTATAATTTAAATCGGTGAAAAATTGGGTCCTTCCCTGGCGCAGATATGCAGCTAAGGTAATGGTAGCGTTGGCGTATCTGTGCCTTAAATATTGATTGCTTATTTACAAAGCCATTTCTTACATTTATAGATGAGCACAAAATACAAATTTGCTGATAATGATAAACTTTATTTTGTAAGCTTTGCGGTTACTAATTGGATTGATCTGTTTATAAGAAATGAATATAAAGAGGAAATTTTAAAGAGTATAAGATACTGCCAGGCTAATAAAGATCCCCCAATTGGCGCAAGCATCAGCTTGTGCCGGATTACGAACTATAACTCAAATCAATTAATCCTTTCATACCAAAAAAGTCTCTTGCACTGCTATACATCCAATCCTCTGGTTTTGTTACAAAGCCCGCTACAACCGGATTATCATGGATGGATTGTATAGTCTTATCAAACATCTCCTGATCTTTAATTTCCAGTGGTTTATTATGCTGCTGCCAAAACTGCCAGTCGTTATTATTACTGTTCTTTTTACCTGCTCTCTCAAACATCCATATCAGCCACTCTTTTCTGCTTTCGTGCATATTATCTTTTATTAAAGTCTTAAACCTTGTAGACGTATAGCTTTTCATTTCTCCAATTATTTTATCCAAACTCATTTTGCCTTCGCTTCCTATAATCATATGCACATGACTGGTCATTATACACCATCCATATATTTGCAATCCTTTTTTTTCAATACTGTATTGCCAGCTCTTAACTAACTCCTGGTTATATTCTTCTCTTATAAAGAAATCTATCCAATAAATTACCGCAAAAGAAATGAAATACAATTTATCATTATCATGAAATTTATACTTGCGGCTCATAAGCTAATGTAATCAATGTTTCACATTCTAATTCTGTCAACAGTCAAAGAAATACAGGCTATTTGTAATTAATGTTGTGAGCGGCACAAGCTGATGCATGCGCCAACGGAGCCAAGGTAAGGGCACAAGTACGCCGTGCAAAGGCTAAGCCGCATACTTGCGCCAGTGTTAATTAATGTTGTGAGCGGCACAAGCTGATGCTTGCGCCAGCGGAGCGCTTACTCGTCACTTACTAAACTATACATACAAAATGCTATTCGTAGCTATTCGGTTGCACAAGGACGCCGCGCAAAGGCTAAGCCGCATACTTCCCAGGGTGAGCGGCACAAGCTGATGCTTGCGCCAGTGTTCAACAATTATAAACATTGTAATATTCTATAGACCATTGCTTCTTCCAACAGAACTAAACAGTTCATTTGTTATTTAAGGATATATTTTTTATGGCAGGTTTCTTGTATTTTGCCGTGAATATTTATTATCATAAATTTAAAAAACATGAAAAAATTAAACCAGTTACTTTTATTAGGCTTATTTTTTACAGCATTCAGTTTTACCTCTTGCAAAAGCAAAAGTAAAAGCGACAATGCTGCGCCTGCAACTATTAGCGCCGACAGTTCACTGTCACCATCGGCTACTACACCTGCTCCGGCTCCTGTAGTGGTTTCTAATGATAATGCTTTACAAACCGGCCTTACAGATGCGTTAAAAGATCACCCATCAGTAAAAGGCGATGTGTCAGATAGTGTTATTAATCTATCGGGCGACATCAAGAGAGCAGACTGGCAAAAGCTGGTACAAACTCTCAACTCACTGCATCCTAAACGCATTAACAGCGATAAATTAACCATTAAATAAATAATATGTCAGCTTTACAGGATAAATATAAAACTCTTATTGATACAGCAAACTCATCAGGAGTAACCGGCCTGCAGGTGAGAGAACAGGGACAAGTATTATACATTGATGGAACAGCACCAACTGCGGCCGTGAAAGATAAGCTTTGGGAAGTGTATAACCAGATAGATCCGGATTACAAATCCGGTGATGTAGTAATGAATGTGAATGCTGCAACAGCAACGGGTACCAAGGCAACTGTTACTACTGATTCCACTGATCTAAATATCAGGAAAGGCCCTGGCACTGACCAGCAGGTAATCGGGAAAGCCGCTCGTGGCGCTGTAGTGACTATACTAAGCGCAACTAACGCCCAATGGAGCCTTATAAAAACAGATAATGGAGAAGAAGGATATGTATATTCGCAATATCTTTCGGCTCAATAGTAAATTGTAAACTTTAAAAATTAAATACAATGTTATCAGGATTATTAGACAAGCTCGAACAAGAGCACGGAATAGCCCCTGCACAGGGCAGCGGTATTCTTAATACTATTGCACAGCATATAAAAGAGCAGTTTCCGCAAATAGGAGGCATGCTCGACAGCGTACTTGGAACTCAGAGTGCTGCAACATCAGCAACTACCAACACTGTTAACCCTAACACTGCTACCAACTCCGGAAGCACCAGCTCCCTGGAAGAGTTAGAAGAAATGGCAAAGAGTAAATTGGGAGGAATTTTCGGTAAGTAGCTGTCAAAGTTATTAACTATAAAAAAGCTATCATAATAATAATGATAGCTTTTTTAATTACTTTACTATTTTAAATTATCTTCCTACTTCTAAAACCTGGAAGGTGCCTGGCAACATTTGCCTTCTCGCTCTGGGGTTCTGCGGATCAGCCGGGGCAAACTCTGCAGTTGGCAAAAATAAAGAACCGGTTTGTTTATCTATTGTTATCGTTCTTGCACCTTTGTGGGTTGTAATAGTGCTCACAACACTATAATCATTCGCTGATTTTTCTTTAATAGCAGTAATAGTTCCATCTCCTCCGTTGGGTGCAAAGATGGTTTTGCTTTTAGTGTCAAAAGCAGTTCCGTCGCAACCTTCGCCAATGGGTAGCTTGTCAATAATTTTCCCGTTCGCAGCATCCATTACTATTAGTTGCTTACTCTCTGAACAGGAAGAAAAAAGCCTGTTGCTTTGTACATCCATAGCCAGCCCTGAAGGTCCTTCTCCGGGAGCAAGCGGCCACAAATGCTCTATTTTCATTGTTTTTAAATTGATTACGGCTATGATGCTTTTATCTTCAAGGTTTACAAACAACTTTCCTTTACCGTCGGATACTGCTTCTTCAGGTTTACCATCCAGAAATATGGAATCAGTTAAAGTGTTATTTACCGGATCAATAAAAGAAAGATTTTTACCACGCCCATTATTAGTAATAATCTTTTTTAAGAAAGGCTCGTACATGATGGCATCTGGGTTTTGGCCGGCAGGTATCTGGGCAATAATAGCATTGGTATTTAAATCGAAAGCCGTTACCGTATTTAGTCTTCCATTACTTGTGTAGCCACGGTTGAGCTCGTTATCAAAAGCGATTCCATGAACACCCGTAGTATTAGGGATAACGCCAATGGAATCACCTGTTTTTTCATCTAAAACATTTACCTGTGTGCCATGGGAAACATATACTTTATTTTTATTTACCGCAATATAATCCCATCCGCCACCGCTGGCTATATGGAACGTTTTCACCACTTTATAAGCAGGCATGTTTTGAGCCATTAGGTAAGAAGAACAAACCATTAAAAGCAGTAATACGAAATTATATTTTCTATTCATTTTTTTTTGATAAAGGTGCTATTGAATTTTGAAGGAATTCAGAAGTGATTTGTAATTATTAAAACTAAGCAACACTATTGCGACCTTTCTTACACAAGTCAATATAAAATTTTATTTGAATTTTAAACTTATACTAATATTATCTGCCTGAAGGCCGGTTGTTTGAGTATAGTGCCCATACCGGATCTCTAAAGTATTGAAGGAATGAATATTGAACAATCCATTTCTGGGAGTTATTTTGAAATTCACTCCAAAATACTGCGCATTAAATGCTGAGTAATCATAGTTACTGGAGTAATAAGTATCTGTGGTTACATGTTCTTTATATGGTGCAAAATATTGAGAAGCTGTTTGCGTATAATACCTGTAGAAAGGGCTTATAGAAAAAAAAGGAGATACCTTATAAGGTATTTCAATGCTTGCTGTATGCGCAGTGATTCCCCAGTTATCGGTGTAGTAGCGGTAATAAGTGCGCAATATAATTTTATCTCCTAAAAAATAATTGAGCCGTACACCCAGGGGCAACTTATATCTTGTATCAGGAAGGTGTTCAATTTTTGCAGAATCCTGATCTTTAAAATAAACACGGTGAAACGGCAAACCTAAATAACCGTTTTGAGCAACACCATCTGCTATTAAAGCGAGCTGGAAATTTTTGTTTACAACCTGAGTTAGCGTAAGCGAGCCGGAAAAAGTATTTCTTGCCGACTTTGGAATATTTGCTTTATGGGAATCGCTGCCCGAGGTAATTACATTGCCGCTTGCAGTGGTATAAGTAGTGCCTGATGCTACTACCACTTTTGGGATGAGCTCAGATGGCTCTATAAGTGTAACCTGGTCAAAGAATGCCTGACCTTTAAAAGTAATTTCTGTATTCTTATCTTTTGATGTTTTACCAATTAAAAAATTAGTATTAAAAGAGTGATAATTATATTCATTTGAGATGCCGGCGCCCAGCCCGAAGGTAAAGCCGTTATCTTTTTCTACCTGCCAGTTTACTGAAGGATAAATTCTTGTTCCACCTTTTTGCGAGGCGCCGCTTTGTGACACATAAGCCTGCGATGCAGCAGTATGGTGGTCTACGCCTAATTCTGCAGTCCAGGTATATTTGTTATTTGCTTCATTCCATTTTACAAATTGAAGATCAAATATGTTGGCTACATCATTCAGCTTTTGCGTGCCAATTCCGCCTGTAACCGCTGAGTGGTCGCCATTTTGATTGTAATATCCTGATACAAGATTGGCCTCGTCAAGCTGCAATTTTTTGCTCTTATAAGCGGAAGTATCTCTATCGCTTGATTGAGAAAATGCCGACAGCAGCATACAATACAATCCAACAACACTTAAACAAATTTTTTTCATTAATATAAAGAATATGGTTATTTAATTACATCCGCAACCACCGCCAACTTTCCCGCCATTGGCGCCGCTTGCGCCTTCACGATAACTTTGAAAATTACTTTCAGTTTTTTCTACTTTCCTGTTACCGAGGGTCATTTCAGCATCGTTTATTTTATTTTTTTGATAAGGCTTTACAGCAGTGCAGCCCGAAGCAAATAATAAAAAAGCAACAGCGTGTAATAAATAGGTGGCTTTCTTCATGATATTTTTTAAGTACAATTAATATTTTTTGATGTAAAAATTTTATTGTTATCATCTATAATCACGCACTCAACCTGCTTTAGCTGGTTGATAAGATCAAGGCCATGCTCAATTCCCATAACCATTACAGGCGTTGCTATGGCATCACTTATTTCAGCATTGGGGGAGATGACGGTTACACTTTTAATTCCACTCACCGGCATACCGGTTCTTGGGTTAATGGTGTGTGAATATTTTTTACCATTTATTAATGCAAATTTTTCATAATTGCCGGAAGTAGCCACAGCCATATCACTTATGTTCAGGTAAGAAAATGGATAGCTTTTGTAATCAGGGTGAACGATCCCTACCGTCCATGGCTTTCCATTTGGTTGTGTGCCCCATGTAGTTAAATCACCGGATGCATTTACAATACCACTCACTACATTATTTTTTTTCATTACTTCTTTAGCCATCTCTGCTGCATAGCCCTTACCGATACCGCCAAAGCCAATACGCATGCCCTTTTCTTTTAAAAAAACAGTTTGCTTTTCTTTATCTAAAAAGATGTTTTTATAATTGATAAGCCGAACCATTTCCCTGGCATGTTTTGCTTTCGGAAGTGCGCTCATTGTCTCATCGAAGTTCCAAAGTTTTTTATCAATGCCGCCATAAGTAATATCAAAAGCGCCTTGTGTAACAGATGATATTTTGATGCTTCTTTCAATAATATTATACACTTCGCTGCTTACGTGAACAGGCTGTAGGCCTGCATTTCGGTTGATACAATTTGTTTCGCTATCATCGCTAAAAGTGGTTAACAGCTTTTCAATTCTTTGTATTTCCTTTACTCCAAGATCAATCATTTCTTCTGCCCATTCCTTTGTATGCGCTACAACCGTTAACCCAAAACGGTTTCCCATCAGCTTTAATTCTTTCGTAAAAGCCTGCGGTTGCATCGCTTAATTTTTTTGAGTAATTACCTTAATTTCATTTACAAAATTTTCCGGGCCATCTTTATAATATCCATCCCATATTTTTATTTTATTACCATTGCTGTCAAGTAAAATGGTAAAAGGAAAACTTCCCTGCGGGTTATATTTTTCAGCAAGCGCATCATTCATTTTTTGCTGATCTTTAGAAAGCTGATTTTTATTTTTTCTTGGAAAGTCAGCATTTACCAACACCAAATGATCTGCTGCAAATTGTGTAAAGGCATCAGCGCTAAAAATATCTTTTTCCAAACGCATACAGGGTATGCACCAATCAGAGCCTGAAAAACTTAATAATATATATTTATCTTCTTTCTTAGCCTGTTCCTTAGCAACATCTATATTTTTCAGCCATGTAACAGAAGACATGGTAAAACTTAAGAGGAGAGAAAAAAATATTTGTATCATAATAGATTATTCAATAATCAGATCGCTAAATTATGAGTTTAGGTTGGGTGACTTACCTACTTTATTTTTTTGATAACATTTGCAAAAATGAATTCCTTGTATAATTGGTTATAAAAAAAGAATTATATTTTTAGCAAAAAAATTATAAGCTTTATCCCTTGAAAAAGTATCCGCTCATCAGAAAAATATTGATTGCACTTCTTATTGCTTTAGTAGTTATTCAATTTATTCGCCCGGCCCGTAATCTTGGTGAAGCCACTACAGCAAAGGATATTACTCATTATGTTCATGTTCCGGATACGGTGTTGAGCATCTTAAAAATTTCCTGCTACGACTGCCATAGCAATCGCACAGCATATCCCTGGTATGTAAATATTAATCCTGTTGGCTTTTGGCTAAGAGGCCATATTGACGAGGGCAAAAGGGCTATAAATTTTTCTGATCTTTCCTCATTTACGAAAAAGAAATTAGTGCATCGCCTGGGCGATATTGCAGAGCAGGTAGATAAGCATGAGATGCCATTAAGCTCTTATACTTTAATACATACTTATGCAAAGCTTTCTGACGGGCAAATACAACAAATAAAAAGCTGGACAAACGCTGCAATTGCAGAAGTGAACGCCCGGCCATAATTTTTATATCAATTGTTTTGCTCAAAATAATTACAGATTCATGTTGTAATTTTTCATAAAATATTTATGTGAAGATCCTGATAATTGAAGATGAAACAGAGCTTAGCAAAAGCATAGCCACCTACCTTAAAAGCGAAAATTATATTTGCGAAACTGCTGGTGATTTTCATAAAGCGATTGAAAAAACAGAGTTGTACGAATATGATTGTATTCTTTTAGATATAACGCTTCCAGGCGGCAGCGGCCTTGAAATATTAAGAGAGCTTAAAGCAAACAAAAAAGCGGATGGTGTCTTAATTATTTCAGCGAAAAATTCTATTGAAGACAAGGTTGCCGGCCTTACTTTGGGCGCAGATGATTATTTATCAAAGCCATTTCATTTATCAGAGTTAAGCGCACGCATTGCCGCCATAATCCGAAGAAAAAATTTTGATGGCACTAATATTTTAAAGGTTGACAACATAATTATTGACACGATTGCAAAATCAGTTTCAGTGAATAACAACCTGGTTGATCTTACAAAAAAAGAATATGAATTGCTGCTCTACTTTGCAAGCAATAAAAACCGGGTTATCTCTAAAAATGCAATAGCAGAGCACCTTTGGGGCGATGATATGGAAGGCAATAACGACTTTATTTATACTCATATAAAAAATCTGCGCAAAAAATTATCAGAGGCGGGTAATGCAGATTACATAAAATCAGTCTATGGCATGGGTTATAAATTTTCAGTGCAATGAAACTGCTTGCAAAGTATAATCGTGTAAATGTTATTGTCACTATTATTGTGCTGTTATTAAGCGCTGTGGTATATTATTTTTTTATAGAAAATGCTCTCATAAGCCAGCTTGATAAAAGTCTTGTTGCGGAACAAAAAGAAATTACAGATTACATCAGGGAAAACAATCAATTGCCCGAACCGTCGGTATCTGAAGATGAGCAGGAAGTGTATGCTCCTGCATCTGTTGTAGCGTCAAGAAATTTCAGCAGCGTAGAAATAAAAAGTAATGCCGCAAAAGAAAGTGTTTACTACAGGCAATTAGAATTTCCGGTAAGAGTTAGTGGAACAATGTATATCGCGTATGTAAGAAAATCGCAGGAAGAAACAGAAGACCTTGTGCAACTGATTCTGAGGATAACACTTATAATAGTGGTCATTTTATTGGTAACACTTTTTATTATAAACCGTTTTGTTTTAAGTAAGCTGTGGAAGCCTTTTAACCATACCTTGCAACAAATAAAGCAGTTTAATGTTTCAGGTAAAAATGAAATACATTTTGAATCAACAGGCATTAGCGAGTTCACGGAGCTTAATACTGCTGTAAGGCTTATGACAAAAAAAGCTGTTCAGGATTATAATGAAATAAAAAGCTTTACAGAAAATGCATCACACGAAATTCAAACACCACTGGCTATTATAAAGTCGAAACTCGAACTGCTAAGCCAGTCAGAAAGCCTTAAGGAAGAACATATAAACATTATACAATCTATATCTGAAACTGCTAACCGGCTTTCTAAACTAAATCAGTCATTGCTATTACTTACCAAGATTGATAATAAACAATTTGAAGAAACTGAAGATGTAAATATGAGTGAAAGAATGATGCGTTTGCTGGCCAATTACGAAGAACTGCTGGAGGCAAAACACATAAAGCTATCTACAAATATAGAGCCTGGCATAAAGCTTATTATAAATGAAACCCTTGCTGATATTTTAATAACCAACCTGCTTATTAATGCGATAAAACACAACATTGATAAGGGTTGTATACAAATAAAACTGGATAGAAAATGTTTGCTTGTATCCAATACCGGCAATACTTTGCGCAGCGATCCTTCCGTACTTTTTGAAAGATTTAAGAAAGAGTCTTCCGCTTATGACTCGTTAGGGCTTGGCTTATCTATAGTGCATAAAATAAGCGATACATATAATTTTGTAACTGCTTATACTTACGCGGAAAACGAACACAGCATATCGGTTTGTTTTGAGCAAAAAAATGATATATAAATAAATGAATACTTCAAACTTTCCTCAAAATGGACTTTTAGTTTTATCTATATTTATAATATAGCTTTTTGTAAATTTCTTACATGCTAACAACAAGTTTTTATAATAAACCTGTAATCAATGCACTTGAAAAAAACACTGTGGCTCCTGCTGGTCTTTACATTTCCTTTAGCTGGGTTCGCACAAAAAGATACGCTTATTAATAAGCTGGATAGCTTAAGTAAAAAAACTGATAGCGCAGGCGGCCAAATTAATAACATATCTCCCAAAGCTTATAACCAGCAAACGAAAATTACTTTTAATACTTATTTTATTTTGCTGGGCAGTAATGTAAAGCAATCTTTTTCCAAGCCCTTTCACATGACCAAAAAAGATTTGGGGCACCTGGCAGAATTTGCAATTATCGGCGGTGCACTGGCATTTGCAGATGAGCCTGTGCAAAAGCGTGCATTAAAGCTGCGGGCTAATAATCCCGGGTTAGATAATGTTAGTAAATATGTTACCAATTTCGGTGGCGTTTACGAAGCGGTAGGCCTCGTGGCGCTTGGTGGATATGGTTTTATTTTTAAGAAAGAAAAAGTTAAAACCACAGTGCTGCTCGCCACCCAGGCTTATATCACAGCCGGTGCGGTTGAAAGTGTTACAAAATTTTTAGCGGGCCGCACGCGCCCTTCTTATTATGCGCCAGGGGTAGAGGCGGAGCCGAGATTTTTAGGACCTTTTTCAAAAACGGCAACAGGTTCTAACGGTAAAAAAGTTTACAGTTCTTTCCCTTCAGGGCACACAACGGTGGCGTTTGCTGCAGCAACTGTTTTTGCATCTGAATATAGAAACATACCCGCCGTACCTGTAATTGCGTACAGCGCAGCCACGTTAATAGGATTAAGCAGAATAACAGAAAATAAACATTGGACTACTGATGTATTTACCGGAGCCGTTCTTGGATTTTTAACAGGCAAGCAGGTGGTTAATAATTACCATCGTTATGCTAAATTAAAAGCGCCGGGTCAAAAGAAAAATACTGTTGTATTTAATTTGGGTTACTCTTATGGCCACCTTATGCCAGGCATCGTCTATAAATTCAGGTGAGTTGTATTTACGTGTGTAAGATAACAGTTATCATGCAAACGATTTTACTTTTCGGCTTAAGATCTTTTATTGGAATACAAAGTTATAGACAACCAAAGTGAAAGGCCAAGATTATTTTTGATGAGAATGATAATGTATAAAGTCAGAAAAATAATATAAATTTTTGCGCAGCTATTTCTTATATAACATAGCTTTTGTATTAAATACATGAGGATATTTTATTTTATAACAAAGCTCTTAATTGTACTGCTTCCTGCAATTTCTTTTGCACAATCAAAAACGCTTTCTTATTTCGTTGACAACTCTATAAAAAATAATCCGCAATTATTCGAGTATAGAAATCTTATTTTATCAAATAGTATAGACAGCCAATTGATTGTTGCTGCAAGGAAATTTCAGATCACCGGCAGTGGCAATGCTTATTATTCTCCTATCATAAATGGGTATGGTTATGATGCTGCCATTACGAACGGGCAGCAACTATCGGCATTGGTTGCGTTGAATAAACAAGTGTATAACAAAAGAAACCTGAGCCTTCAATTTAAAAATTTGCAACTGCAGCGCGATTCCATAAGAGTTATTTCATCTATAACTACAAGAGATATCCGCAAATCTATTGTGGCACAGTACATCACCACCTTTGGTGATCAGTTGCAAATAGATTTCAATAATGAAGTAATTGCATTGCTTCAAAATGAAGACACGGTTCTTGAAAAACTTACCCAAAAAAATGTGTATAAACAGGCGGATTATTTATCATTTTTGGTAACGCTACAACAGCAGCAATTAACCAGAAGTCAACTATTAGTTCAATATAAAAATGATTATGCCACACTGAATTACCTTGCAGGCATAACCGATACAACCGTTGCTGAGCTTGCTGTTCCGGATATTTCGGTAATAAAAAATGTTGTGTATGACAGCACTGCTTTTTTTATAAAATATAGAATTGACAGTCTTCAGTTAGTGAACCAGCGCTCGATAATTGACATTGGTTACCGGCCAAAAGTAAACCTGTTTGCAGATGCGGGGTATCAGTCAAGCTTTGCCGAATTGCCTTATAAAAATTTTGGTGCCACAGTGTTTGGCATCAATCTTACCGTGCCTATTTACGATGGCCACCAGCGGCAGTTGCAATACACAAAGCTTAACATACTGGAGCGAACACGCCAGAGGCAAAAAGATTTTTTTACCCAACAATTAAATCAACAGGTGTTGCAGTTACAGCAACAGTTAAATGCCATTGAAAGCCTTGCTGATCCTATTAACAAACAAATACAATACCTGCAAACGCTGATACAGGTAAACGGAAGATTGCTGGAAACAGGAGATATAAAAATTACAGATTATGTGCTTGCTTTAAATAATTATATTACCTCCAGAAATCTTGTTGTGCAAAATACCATTGCACGGTACCTTGTGATGAATCAACTAAATTACTGGAACAATAATCAATAAATGAAGCCTGGAAAAGAATCTTCTGTAATCGGTTTTATAAAAAAATTAATGCCTCTGTTTTGTTTGCTAACGCTCGCCATTAGTTGTAAGCAAAAAGATACAGCTAATGAAGATGATGCAGCTTCTCCCACGCGTACGCCGGTAACAGTTACCAGCATGAGCTACGATCCTTTGCAGGAATTTATAGAGCTTAATGCAACTTCATCTTTCTTGCAAAAGAGTTTT
This sequence comes from Hanamia sp., assembly GCA_965276925.1. Classification (GTDB taxonomy): domain Bacteria; phylum Bacteroidota; class Bacteroidia; order Chitinophagales; family Chitinophagaceae; genus Ginsengibacter. The sequence goes on along the minus strand of OZ255711.1, from coordinate 3,022,107 downwards.
GTAAAATCGAACCTGATTGGTTATGTAAAAAAAGTGAATATAAAAATCGGGCAATACATTCATAAAGGACAGGTATTATTTATTTTAAAAACCAAAGAAGCAGAAGCTATTGGCAATTCTATTAATAAGCTTAATCCAGGTTTTAAATTTTCCGGAGTTAATATCATCACTGCCAATAGCAGTGGTTTTATTGCAGAGCTAAATCACCAGGAAGGGGATTATGTGCAGGATGGCGAGCAACTGGCTGTGATCAGCGATGCTAAAAGTTTTGCCTTTGTTATGAATGTTCCTTATGAAGATTTACCTTATGTTTCTTTGGGTAAAAGTGTTGACATTATTTTGCCCGGCAAAGAGCGAATAGACGGCAGCATTTCTTCGCCCATGCCCATGATGGATTCAGTTTCACAAACTCAAACTTTTGCTGTAAAAGCAAATGTATCTTATAATATTCCGCAAAATTTAGTTGCTACTATACGAATCATAAAAGTATCCAAAGCAACAACAGCAACACTGCCGAAAGCTGCTGTGCTGGCCGATGAAACACAATCTGCCTTTTGGATTATGAAGTTAATAAATGATTCTACCGCCGTAAAAGTTCCGGTAAAAAAAGGGATAGAAAGCGGCGACAGGGTGGAGATTATTTCTCCTGAGTTTTCACCAAAAGATAAAATAGTTTTAAGTGGAAATTATGGACTTGCAGATACTGCGTTGGTTATGGTGAGTAAGTAACGAGTGGAATGTTTGATGTTTGATGTACGATGTTGGGTGTTTCTATTGTTGAATTGTTTATTGTTGAATTGCTGCACTTGTCCTTCTCCTTTGGAGAAGGGTTGGGATGAGGTAGCTAAATTGTTTATTGAAGAATTGCTGCACTTGTCCTTCCCTTTGGAGAAGGGTTGGGATGAGGTAAATAGTTATTGCTGAATTGTTTATTTAAGAATTTGGGATGAGGCGTTATGAAAAATTATTTTACTACATATAAAAGCCCGCTGACAGTTATACTTGTTATGTTAATCGTCGGAGGCTTGTTTGCATACAGCAAATTGCAAACATCGCTTTTCCCTGAAATTACTTTTCCTAAAATAAAAATCATAGCAGATGCGGGCTTGCAGCCGGTAGATAAAATGATGGTAACGGTTACACGCCCTTTGGAAAATGCCATCAAGCAGGTGCCTGATCTTATTGATATCCGGAGCACCACCAGCAGGGGCAGCTGTGAAATATCTGCGTTCATTAACTGGAAAGCCAATGTAGACCTCAGCCAGCAACAGATCGAAGCAAAGATTGCGGAGATAAGAAATGTTTTACCGGCTGAGGTAAACATTTCTGTTGAGAAAATGAATCCTTCTATTTTGCCGGTGATGGGCTATTCTCTTGAGAGCCACACATTGTCTCCTATAGAGTTAAAAGATTTAGCAACTTATACTATTAAACCTTTTTTGAGCCAGGTGGCCGGTGTTTCAGAAATAAGAATTATTGGCGGCAAATCAAAAGAGTTTAGGGTAAACTTGGATCTTCAAAAGATGAGCGCCCTGTCGGTAACTCCTGATGGCATTAGCAATGCGCTGGCGCAAACAAATTTTATAAAATCAAACGGCTACCTTTCTGATTATAAATATCTCTACCTCACAGTTACTGATGCATCTGTACAATCCGTTGAAGCGCTAAAAAATGTGGTGGTAAGCAATAATTCAAAGCGAATTGTACGGCTGCAGGATGTAGCAGATGTGCAGATAGGTGAAGCAGTTGAATACATAAAAGTAAATGCAAATGGAAAAGAGAGCCTGCTGATAGCGGTGATAAAACAACCCAACAGCAACCTGGTGGATGTATCCAAACAAATGGAGAATAAAATTGCTGAGCTTCGAAAAACACTGCCTAAAGATGTAACCATAAAGCCGTATTATATACAGGCAGATTTCGTGAAGGAATCAGTAAAAAGCGTAACAGACAGCTTATGGATAGGCCTTGCATTAGCCATTATTGTTGCTGTCATTTTTCTTCGATCCTTTAAGGCAAGCGCTACTATTTTAATAACAATACCTGTAACCTTAGGCGCCACTTTAATATCACTTTATGCCTTTGGCTACACACTAAACATTATGACGCTTGGCGCTATCGCAGCAGCCATAGGATTAATAATAGATGATGCCATTGTGGTGGTGGAGCAAATACACCGCACCCATGAAGAGCATCCCGAAGATGAATATAAAAGTATCGTTCATGAAGCCATACACTATCTGTTTCCGGCAATGGTTGGCTCATCATTAAGCACTATAGTTATTTTTATTCCATTCATTTTTATGAGTGGCGTGGCAGGCGCTTATTTTCATGTGCTTACCAACACAATGATCATTACTTTAGTATGTTCTTTTTTTGTAACCTGGATTGGTTTGCCGGTTGTGTATTTATGGTTTGCTAAAAAGAAAACAGCCAGTAATAAGGTAAAAACAGAGGAGCATCATGAAGTAAAAAAACAGCGATGGGTATCCTGGTTTATTACAAAACCGCTCATCAGTTTTATTTTCGTAGCGGCTTTAATTATATCCATTGTTTTGATATTGCCACAATTGCAAACCGGTTTTTTACCTGAAATGGATGAAGGAAGTATTGTGCTGGATTATGCATCCATTGCGGGAACCTCTTTAACAGAAACCGATAAAGAATTACAGGCAATAGAAAAAATAATTATCGCCCACCCCGATGTGGCCGCTTACTCCCGGCGTACCGGAACCCAGATGGGATTTTTTATTACAGAACCCAACACCGGCGATTATCTTATACAACTAAAGAAAGGCCATAAGGAGACAACTGTCCAGGTTATTGAAGACCTGAGAAAACAGATAGAATCGTCACAGCCTGCGCTGCGTGTGGATTTTGGCCAGGTGATCGCCGACATGCTGGGAGACCTGATGACATCAGTGCAACCTATAGAAATAAAAATTTTTGGTGATGATCAACAGAAGCTGCACGAGCTTGCCAGGCAGGTAAGCAAGGTTGTCGCCGATACCAAAGGCACTGCCGATGCTTTCGATGGAATTGTGATAGCAGGGCCATCGGTAAGCGTGCATCCCGATTACTCACTAATTGCTCAATTCGGCATCACGCCATCCAGCCTGCAATACCAGTTGCAGTCATCACTGGAAGGAAATTTAGTTGGTAATATTTATGATAAAGACCGCGTGTACCCGGTTAGATTGGTGTACCCTTACAGCAGGCAAATGACTATTGATGCGCTGCGAAAACTACCGGTGTTTTTGCCCGGCGGACGTTTAAAATCTATAAGTGAACTTGCCGATATACAAGTAAATCCTGGCGATGCAGAGATACAAAGAGAAAACCTGCAATCTATGAGCGTGGTTACAGCAAGGCTGGAAAACCGTGACCTCGGCAGCACTATAAAAGATATTAAAACAAATGTAAATAAACAGGTGCATCTGCCGCCTGGCTATGCCATTGAATATGGGGGAGAGTATGAGCAGCAGCAGCAATCTTTTTCTGAGTTGCTGTTAATATTGATTACCTCAAGCGTGTTGGTTTTCGGCGTTATTTTGTTTTTATTTAAAAGCGTAAAAGCAGCCCTTACTATTTTATGTATTGCAGTGCTTGGCATTGCAGGCAGCTACATTGCTTTGTTTATTACTCATACTCCTTTAAATGTAGGCAGCTATACCGGCCTCATTATGATTGTTGGCATCATTGGCGAAAATTCTATTTTTACTTTTTTGCAATTCCGGAAAACGCTTTGTGAACAGCCGGTGGATAAGGCTATTGTTTATGCAATTTCTACAAGGCTGCGGCCAAAGCTTATGACTGCTCTTGGCGCTATCATAGCTTTAATGCCATTAGCTTTAGGAATTGGCGCCGGTGCAGAACTTCATCAGCCTTTGGCCATCGCTGTAATAGGAGGGTTCATCATTGCCTTGCCATTATTATTAATAGTGTTGCCCAGCATGTTAAGGCTTTTATATAAAAACACTAGCGAGTAGTGTAGCAAATAGTTTATATAAAAAAAGGACAGATGAAAATCTGTCCCTTACAAATCTGATATCCTAGGTATAGTCGGTTTATAATTAGAAAAAACTATGCCACGAGTCAATACATTAATCTGCTGTGCGTCATTTTTGCAAGTTCCTAAAACACTCACATCTTTATGCCCAGGCTTTATCGCCTTTTTTATAAGGTACGCAACCATCAAATCTGCCGGGGGTTTCCACATAGCGGCGGGCTTGCTTACATCCAATTTCCGAAGTAAAATATCCAAGCAAGGTAAGTTCTTTCATCATGCGGAAATAATGAGCAGGGGCATCTGTTTTTTTATTTTTCATATAATCAGTTTGCTCCTTATCCAGCTTAACGAGCAGATCGTGCCTTTGCTGAGGATTTAATTTTATAAAAGAATCGTTGTAAGTTTTATTGGCGGCGTCATCAAGTTTGCCCATGCCCTCATGAAACACTTTTTGGTCGTTTGCATCATAGCAATCATTTACCATTACTGTAATGAAATGCCCTGTTTTAGCGGCTTTAGCGCCTGGCGTGCTCGTAGCAGGTAAAATGGTATCTGCAATCTCATCAAGATAAGCTTCATCTTCCGGAGTAAAAACCATTGAAACTCCGGTCTTGCTTTTACAGCCTTCCAGAATGTACTGGCCGCCCACAAGCGTACCTCCTAAAAGAATTGAAATGTACTGAACTGCTTCTCTTCTGTTCATAAATATTGAGTTTAAAATTAAGCGTTTAAAGTAAAACCTTCACGGTAATTGCGTTTTATAAATTGATTGGCATCATCAAAATTGGTGACTTTCATGTTTGAATTATCCCACAGAAGTTCCAGGTAACGGCCGGGGTAATCGTAACCTCCGCCGCCGGTTCTTGGCTTTCTGATATCAAAGCCCCTAATGGCAAGATTACTCATCAGCAATGCTTCAGTAAGGGGGCCGGCCAATTCAAAAGGCGAGCTCACTTTGGCATTTCCATATCCGGCAATGCAAGCCTTTACCCATTGTGCATAATGCCCTTCGGCGCCACCGGGCACACGCTCATATTTTTGCGGCACTTTTACTTCGTTGGTTCTGCTTACAGGCAACAACCTTGGATTGGCACCATAAGTACCACACATCATTTTACCTTTTGTGCCAATAAAATAAGTGCCATTGCCGCCATCGCCAAATGTCTCGTTAGGCCCAAGTTCTTCTGGCCTTTCCGGCTGTATGCCTCCATCCATCCAATGCACTTCTACCGGACCGGTAGTTTTTTCGGTTTTTGGAAACATCATAATTACATGGCTGGAAGGAGGGCAGCTCTCAGGGAAATAGCCTCTTTGAAATTCGCCGACATAAACGCTGCCAACACTTGCCTGCACAGAATTTATGTATTGCAAGCCCAGCACCCCAAAGGCTGGCTGCACAATGTGGCAACCCATGTCGCCTAATGCTCCGGTGCCATAATCCCACCAGCCGCGCCAGTTAAAGGGAACCAGGTTATCAAAGTAATTTTTTTCCGGAGCTGTGCCCAGCCATAAGTTCCAATCCAATTCTTTTGGAACCGCTATTGTTGCTGTAGGCCGGGGAATTCCTTGTGGCCATACAGGTCTGTCTGTCCAGCAATACACTGTATGAACATCGCCAATTATTCCTGCATCATACCATTCCATCAGTTGCCTTATGCCATCTCCCGAAGCGCCCTGATTGCCCATTTGTGTAACTACTTTAAAACGCTTTGCGCCCGTTGTAAGCAGGCGTGCTTCGTACACATCATGTGTCAATGGTTTTTGCACATACACGTGCTTACCGCGTTGCATGCCTGCATAAGCTGCTACTGCATGATTGTGATCGGGCGTGGAAACAGAAACTGCATCAAAGTTTTTTGATTCTTTGTCCAGCATCTCACGCCAGTCTTTATAGTATTTTGCTTTAGGAAATTTCTTTACAGAATCTGCCGCACGCCTGTCATCCACATCACATAAAAAGGCAATATCTGCAAGCCCACTTGCATAAAAGTGGTTGATATCATCTTCTCCTTTGCCGCCTACGCCAATGCTCGCAATAGTTAACCGATCGCTCGGGGCAATGAATCCTTTACCTCCTAATACAAAACGCGGCACTATGGTAAATGCAGCGGCACTTAAGCCCGCATCTCTTATGAATTTTCTTCTGGAATACCCAGGCAGATCTTCTTTTTGTGCTTCTTTTTCTTCGGACATTATTTTTGCTTTTAATATATTATCAAATATTTTGTTTTTTTAATTCTCTCACAGCATAATCTACAGCTCTTGCGGTCATAGCCATATAAGTTAATGATGGGTTTACACAATTGGCCGAAACCATAAACGAGCCATCGGTTACAAACACATTTTGGGCATCCCATACCTGGTTCCATTTGTTTAATACAGATGTTTTTGGATCGTTGCCCATACGCGCTGTACCCATTTCATGTATGCCGCGGCCGATAGTTCCATCCCCTTCGTGCCCTACCACATTTTTTACACCGGCGGCTTCCAGCATTTCAATGGCATCATTTTTCATATCAACCCGCATCTTCTTTTCATTGTCTTTCCATTCCGCATCAAAGGAAAGAATATTTAACCCCCACTTATCTTTCTTTGTTTTATCCAGCGTTACTTTATTTTCATGGTAAGGCAATATTTCTCCAAAGCCGCCGAGGCCCACTTGCCATTGTCCAGGCTCTCCCAATGCATCTTTCCAGTCACCTCCGATGCTTAGTTCTGCTACGTCGCGGCTCCAACCCTCGCGGCTGGCACCTCCCTGGTAGCCAAAGCCTCTTATGTAATTTCTCTTATCGCCAAAAAGGTTTCTGAATTGCGGAATATATACTCCATTAGCACGCCTGCCATAATAATATTTATCGTCGTATCCCTCTATTAAGCCTCCGGCGCCAATGCCAAGATGATGATCCATAACATTATGCCCGAGCTCGCCACTGCTGCTTCCCAGGCCATCGGGCCATACGTCAGTTGCAGAGTTCATTAATATCCATGCACTGTTAAATGTAGATGCATTTAAGAAAATGATCTTTGCGAAATATTGATAGGTTTTATTATTTTCTGCATCAAGAACTTCTACACCAGTTGCTTTTTTTGTATTTTTATCATACAAAATTTTTGTAACGATAGACCACGGGCGAACGGTTAAATTTCCAGTGGCTGTAGCAGCGGGTAATGTAGAAGATTGTGTGCTGAAATATGCGCCAAACGGGCATCCCAGCCAGCATTTGTTTCTGTATTGGCAATTGGTTCTTCCGGGCAAAGGCTCTGTGATATTTGCCGTACGGCCAATGATCATGCGCTTGCTTTTGTAATGATCATTGATTCTTGATGCTACATCTTTTTCTACGCAATTCATTTCCATGGCAGGCATAAACTGCCCGTCAGGCAATTGTTGCAAGCCGTCTTTTGAACCGCTGATTCCCGCAAATTTTTCAACATAATCATACCAGGGAGAAATATCTTTATAACGTATAGGCCAGTCAACGGCAACGCCATCTTTTGCATTAGCCTCAAACGCAAAATCGCTCCAGCGGTAGCTTTGGCGCCCCCACATAAGAGAACGCCCACCAACATGGTATCCCCGAAACCAATCCATGCGTTTTACTTCGGTGTAAGGGCTGTCTATATCACTTGCCCAGTAGTCAAGATTTTCTTCATTTAAAGGATAATCTCTTTTTAAAACCGGGTAATCTTTTATCATCTGTTGCGTACGGCCGCCGCGGTGGGCAAACTCCCACGGCCCTTTTGTAGCATTTACATAATCCTTTACATGAACTATGTCTCGCCCTCTTTCCAGCATAATCGTTTTAAGCCCTTTCTCGGTAAGTTCTTTAGCTGCCCAGCCTCCGGAAATACCGGAACCGATCACAATCGCATCGTAAGTATTGTCTGCCATAGGATTTTTGTTTTAGTATAAAATTATTTTTATTAAAGATTAATTTTCCTTTGTTTGAACAGCGTATCACTGTATACTACATTTTTTTTACACATCACAAATCTTTATTGCTTCTCTTAAAGAATCCAGCTTATCAGGATAAGTAGGAGTAAATTCCTGCGCCACATATCCTTTAAAGCCCGTTGCTACAATAGCTTTCATTACTGCAGGATAATATAATTCCTGCGAGTTGTTTATCTCATGCCTGCCGGGTATGCCGCCGGTATGATAATGTGCAATGTATTGATGATAATCTCTTATATTTCTTATAATATCTCCTTCCTGTATCTGCATGTGGTAGATATCAAAAAGCAATTTAAAATTTTCGGAGCTTACGCGCTTGCAAAGTTCTGCGCCCCATTCCACATGATCGCACATATAATCTTTATGATCGATTTTACTATTCAATAATTCCATCACCATCGTTACTCCGTTTTTTTCAGCAAAAGGTAAAATTTTATCTAAAGCCATTTTGCAGTTCTTCATTCCTGTTTCATCGTCCATGCCATTGCGCACACCTGTAAAGCAAATCAAATTTTTATAACCTGCTTTTGCCATAATTGGTATTACTTCAAAATATTCTTTTATCCGCTTATCATGCAGTGCAGGATCATCAAGCCCTTTGTATAAATCGTTATCGCCGGAGGTGTAGCACATGGAGCTGTAAATGCCGTGCTTTTGCAGTGTTGGCCAGTCTTTCGGGCCGGTAAGGTCAATCGCATGAAAACCAATATCTTTTACCGCTTTACATAAATCATCTAAAGAAAGATAGCCAAATGTCCATCGTGAAACTGAATGATTGATGTTGCCTTTCAACGTATAGTTTTTATCTTCTTTATGTTCCATATTTTTTGCAAAAGATATAGCTGGAGCAGCTACAATTGCAGATGTGCCTAAGGCAAGATTTTTAAGAAGGGTTCTCCTGTTTTGCTTTGAACTCATATTTTATACATTCAGGCTTTGATCAGCAATTGGTCTTTCATTTTTATTATTAAAAGAAACAGCAAACAATAGAAACACAACAAATGCAATTGCCGCAGGTATTATCCAAATCATTTTCCAATCGAACGTTCCAGCAGAGGTTGTATAAGCATCAGTGATCAATCCCGCAATTTTAAATCCTATCAACATACCAATGCCATAGGTTGCCAATGTTATCAGGCCTTGTGCAGCACTTTTATATTTTACTCCTGCTTTTGCATTGGTATAAATTTGGCCTGAAACAAAAAAGAAATCGTAACACACGCCATGCAAAGCTATGCCTATAATAAGCATAAAGCTTAAATTGCCTGCGTTTCCATAGGCAAATAATGCGTAGCGAAGTGCCCACGCCAGCATACCAATTAAGATGGTATTTTTAAAACCAAATTTTTTAAAGAATAAAGGCAAGGCTAATAAAAAAAGAACTTCAGAAATCTGGCCTATCGTCATTTTACCAGTTGGGTTAGCCACATTTATATTAGATAAAAACTGGTTGGCAACCTGGTAATAAAATGCTAAAGGAATGCATATGAGAATTGAAGCGATAAAGAATATCAAAAAGTTTTTATTCTTTAAAAGTTTTAAGGCATCTAATCCTAATATATCAGAAACGGTTACTTTAGTGCCTGATGCAATCTTTGGTGGGGTTTTAGGTAATGTAAAACTAAACAAGCCAAGAACCAGTGATGCGATTGATGCCAATAAAAAAGTATTTCTCATTAAACCCGCCTGCACATTGGCTTTTGCGTCCCATAAAAAAACATAGCTTATTAATAAACCGGCTACTATCCACCCGATAGTGCCAAAAACACGGATGCTTGAAAACTCTTTTTCAGGGTCAGTCATTTGGTTAAATGCAATTGAATTTACCAGCGCAAGCGTAGGCATAAACAATATCATGTATAATAATAAGTAATAAAAAAAAGATATGGGATATACATCAGTTACTGCTCCTGCGCTATATAAATGATACATTAAGCCTGCGCCAATAAGATGTAAAATGCCCAAAATTTTTTCTGCGTTAAAATACCTGTCTGCAATCAATCCTATAATAAATGGAGCGATAATAGCGCCCCACGATTGGGTCGAAAATACCTGCCCGCTTTGGGCGCCGTTAGCATGAAGATTGTTTACCAAAAAAGTTCCTAAGGTCACAAACCATGCACCCCATATAAAAAATTCAATAAACATCATGGCGGAAAGCTGCAATCGTGTGGTTGATTTCATTTCGGAATGTGTATGGTTTATAAAGCAAAAATTAAATGTACTATTTTAAACATAAGAATTACTTTTAAAAAGAATTTTTTTTAAATATTTGCAATATTATTTTTTAAATGGCTATAAAATAAAATATGAGAAAATTAAGAATGGGCATGATTGGCGGGGGAAAAGATGCTTTCATTGGCGCTGTGCACCGCCTTGCTTTAAACATGGATGGATTGATAGAACTATGTTGTGGCGCATTAAGCATTCATCCTGATATTGCAAAAGAATCCGGTAAAATATTGTTTCTTCCCGAAGACAGAACTTATGTTAATTATGAAGAAATGATTACCAAAGAAAGTAAAATGCCTGCGGATAAACGCATAGATTTTGTTACGATCGTTACACCCAATTTTGCGCACTTTGCACCGGCAATGATGGCGCTTGATAACGGCTTTAATGTGGTGATTGAAAAACCAATGACCTTCACTTTGGATGAAGCCAAACAATTAAAAAAGAAAGTAGAAGAAACAGGTTTGCTTTTGTGCCTTACACATACTTATTCCGGTTACCCAATGGTTAAGCAGGCAAAGGCAATGATGAAAGAAAATGTGCTGGGTAAAATTAGAAAAATATATGTGGAGTATGCGCAAGGCTGGCTCAGTAAGCTTTCCGAGCGGGAAGGTAATGCGCAGGCTGCCTGGAGAACCGATCCGTCAAAGTCAGGCAAGGCAGGTGCTATGGGCGATATAGGCACGCATGCAGCACATCTTGCCGAATATATTTCCGGACTAAAGATTACAAAGCTTTGTGCTGATCTTAACATTGTGGTTGAAGGAAGACATCTGGATGATGATGGTGAAGTGTTATTAAAATTTGATAATGGTGCATCAGGAGTTTTAGTAGCAACGCAGGTGGCAGCAGGCGAAGAAAATAATTTAAAGATTAGGATTTATGGCGAACAAGGTGGCATAGAGTGGGCGCAGCAGGAGCCTAATACATTGCTTATAAAATGGCTTGATAAGCCCATGGAAGTTTTAAGAGCTGGCGCAAATTATACAAATAACTTAAGCAGTTTTGCTACCAAAAATTGCAGAACTCCCGGTGGCCACCCCGAAGGTTACCTGGAAGCTTTCGGAAATATTTATCACAACTTTGCACAAACTTTACTGGCAAAAATAGAAGGCAAAGAGCCAACAAAAGAAATGCTTGATTTCCCTAGTGTTGATGATGGTGTAAGAGGTATGGCTTTTATTGAAAACGTGGTGGCATCGGGTCAATCGAAGGAGAAGTGGACGGATTTTGTGGTGTAAGATTTAGCATTGTATTAATTTATATTATGCATTTTATATTATGAATTTCGATTTATCTATTTTAATAAAAAATACTTGGTGGTAAACCTATTATTAAAGATAAATTGCATCGGTGGAAACGTTTATTTATTTTATAGAAAATAGCCATTTATATGTAGCAAGGATTACAAAAAATGAAATGTCTTTTTGAAAAGAAAAAAGTAAATTTAATTATGGAAACACTAATTATTCATCCGCAAAATGACCATCAGCAAAAAGCCTTACAAATTATATTGGAAAGTTTCCAGATACCTTATGAACAGGTACCAGCAAGTGGTGAGACTGAAAGAATTCTTGCAAATCCTGTTATGGCCAAGCGCCTAAATGAAAGTATTCAAAATATTGAAAACGGAAATATAACTGCAGTGAAATTGGAAGATTTATGGAAATAATCTTCTCTCCTGAATCGCTGGAAGATTTAAAATTTTGGAAACAATCAGGAAATATAAAAATTCAAAGCAAAATTCAAAAACTTCTGGAATCTATCAAAGACAATCCTTATGAAGGTATTGGAAAACCCGAAGCTTTAAAACATAATTGGACTGGATACTGGTCCAGGCGCATTAATCAGGAACACAGGATGATTTATAAATGGGAAGACAAAAGAATAATTATTGCTCAGTTGCGTGATCATTATTAAGTCGAAATTAAAATCACATATAACTTTAATAAAAAAAATAATTGAAGTTCATAATATACTTCCTTTTTCGTATCGGCATTTGCATGAGATAAATTGATAAAGCACATGAAAACAATAAAAGGCCCCGGAATTTTTATAGCACAATTTATAAGAGACGAAGCGCCCTACAACGACCTCAAAAGTATTTGCAATTGGGCAAAAAGTATAGGGTTTACTGGTGTTCAACTGCCCACGTTAGATGATAGGTTTATTAACCTGCAAAAGGCTGCCGAAAGCAAAACGTATGCAGATGAAATAAAAGGAATTGTAAATGAATGCGGTCTTGAGATAACAGAATTATCAACACACTTACAGGGCCAGCTCGTTGCTGTTAACCCTGCTTATGATGTTTTGTTTGATGGCTTTGCTCCTGAAAAGTTTCGCAATAATCCAAAGTCAAGAACGGAATGGGCTGTGCAACAATTGATGTATGCTGCTAAAGCTTCTCAAAACCTGGGATTGAATGCCCACGCCACTTTTAGCGGTTCATTGTTATGGCATACAATGTATCCCTGGCCGCAAAGGCCTGATGGCTTGGTAGAAGAAGGTTTTAAAGAACTGGCAAAAAGATGGTTACCCATTTTAAATAAATTTGATGAATGTGGCGTGGATGTTTGCTACGAGATCCATCCCGGTGAAGACCTGCACGATGGTATCACTTATGAAATGTTTTTGGAAAAAGTGAGTTTTCATTCGAGAGCTTGTTTGCTATTTGACCCGTCTCATTTTGTGTTGCAATGTTTAAACTATCTTGAATACATTGATAATTATCATTCACGCATAAAAGCTTTTCATGTGAAAGATGCTGAGTTTAACCCAACAGGAAAGCAAGGTGTGTATGGTGGTTATCAAAGCTGGATCAACAGGGCAGGGCGTTTCCGTTCATTGGGTGATGGTCAGGTTAATTTTAAAGCAATATTCAGTAAGCTTGCGCAATATGATTACCCAGGGTGGGCTGTAATGGAGTGGGAGTGTTGCCTCAAAGATTCAGAAACCGGCGCCAGGGAAGGAAGTTTGTTCATTAAAAATAATATTATACCTGTTACAGATAAAGCTTTTGATGATTTTGCGGGAACTGTAAAAGATGAACAGCTTATCAATTCTGTTTTAGGAATAAATTAATTTTTTAGACTTACTTAAATTTTTCATTTACTTAAAAAAATAAAATGTATAAATTAATTCTTTTACTGTCTGTGTCTATCCTTTTTGCCGCTAACAGTTTTTCACAAAGCGACAATATGCTAACCGCAAAAGAAAAGACTGATGGATGGAAGTTATTGTACGATGGTAAAACATTTGGCGGCTGGCATACTTATGGCCAATCCGCTGCTGGTAAGGCCTGGAGCATAGAGAATGGCACTTTCCATTTGAATGCCGAAGCAGAAAAGAAACTTGCTTCGCAGGAAACAGGTGATCTTGTAACCAATGATGAGTATGAAAATTTTGATCTGAAACTTGACTGGAAGATTGGCGTTAAAGGTAATAGCGGTGTAATATTTTATATTCATGAAGAGCCGGCGAAATATGAAGCAACCTATGAAACTGGTATGGAAATGCAAGTGCTTGATAATGGCACTCCAATAAAACGCGGGCATGATGATGCACGCTTATACACGCACCGCGCCGGAGATCTTTACGATCTGCTCGCTGCGAAAGAAGCGTCAAAGCCCCAGGGTGAGTGGAACCATATTGAGATTGTTTCAAAAAATGGAAAGCTTGACTTTTATATGAATGGTGTTCACACGCTTTCAACAACTATGTGGAACGATTACTGGAAAAAAATGATTGCCATCAGCAAGTTTAAACAATGGCCGGCCTTTGGCACTTTTAAGAAAGGAAAAATTTCTTTACAAGATCATGGGGAAGATGTGTGGTTTAAAAACATTCGTATTAAAACTCTTTAAGTTTCACGTTTACATACTTTTAATAAATTTCGTTTGTAGTATAACTGTTATACTACAAACGAATTTTTTTGAATAATATCATTGGATTATACATATAAATAAAAGTGTACGCTTTTACATAAAGGTGTTCGTTTACGAACAGTTACTAATTTCACCTTTTATAGCTGGCGTTCTGTTTCAATGGTTTATGCCGTTGGTATGATGGTTGAAAGTTCTATGCCATAAACAGAGTAAAGAATATTTGTTATTGTTCACTTAAAAAATGATTAAACAAAAATGTTAGAATTAAAAGGTATTTATAAATGGTTCAATACAGGAAGCAACCGCACTTTTATTTTAAAAGATATCAATCTTACTATAAAACAGGGTGAATTTGTATCTATAATGGGGCCGTCCGGATCAGGTAAGTCTTCTTTATTAAATGTAATGGGAATGCTGGATGAACCTAATGAAGGGCAATACATTTTTATGGATCAGGATGTATTGAAGATGAAGGAAAAGCAACGATCCGAAATTTATAAAAGTCATATCGGCTTTGTGTTTCAGGCTTATCATTTAATTGATGAGCTTACTGTTTATGAAAATATTGAAACACCATTGATCTATCAAAATATTAAAACCGGCGAAAGAAAAGCAATGGTTGCTGACATACTTGATCGCTTTCAGATTGTTGGTAAAAAGGATCTTTTTCCAAATCAATTATCTGGCGGTCAGCAACAATTAGTTGGCATTGCACGAGCCTTGATTGTGAAGCCAAAACTTATACTTGCGGATGAGCCGACTGGTAATTTAAATTCTAAACAGGGCGAAGAGATCATGAATATTTTTAAAGAATTAAATAGTGAAGGAGTTACGATTATCCAGGTTACTCATTCAGAAAAGAATGCGGCGTATGGTTCAAGAATTATTCACCTGCTCGATGGAAGAATTGAGAAAGAGACCAATTGAAAAACTTAAAAACCGAAGCTTAATGAAAAAGTTTTTTATACAAATAATTTTTGTGTTGGCCTGTTTACCTGTTACCTCACAAACGAAACTTACTTTGCAGCAAGCCATACAAATTGGTATTGCAAATAATCTGGAAGTAAATCAATCTGACTTGCTAAGTCAGAAAGCAGATATTACTCTTAAACAATCTAAAGCCGCCATGCTGCCCAATTTGAATGCATTTGCTAACCAGGGTATTAACCAGGGAAGAACGAATGACCCTATTACCAATGCATTTATAAATCAAAATGTAAATTATTCTTCTTATGGCGCATCGAGCAGTATTTTATTATTTAATGGGTCTTCTCTTCAGAATAATATTAAAGCTAATTCATTAGGATATCAGGCATCTAAGTTTGAATTGCAACAGGCAAAAGATAATCTTACCATCAATATTATATTAGCTTATTTACAGGTTCTAAGCGCTGAGGATGTACTTGCAGTGTCGCGAAATCAGGACACCACTACAAAAAAACAGGTAGAAAGGCTTGATATTTTAAATAAAGCCGGCGCTATTACTCCATCTGATTATTACGATTTAAAAGGTCAGCTGGCAAATGATGAGATAGCTATTGCTGATAACTCCGCAGCTGTGGAAACTGCTAAATTGAACCTTGTGCAGTTATTAAATATTCCTTACGACAGAAATCTTGAAATTGAAAGATTGCCACTGGAGACGTTTAATATAATGTACAATGTAGCGCCGGATAAAATTTATGCTACCGCTTTACAACAGTTTGCGCAAATAAAAGCTGTTCATCTTCGTACAGAAAGTGCGCAAAAAAACATACGCGCCATACAAGGCCAATTGTATCCGTCACTTTATTTAAATGGTGCACTAAATACGAATTACTCCAGCGCTGCAACCCAATCGCTGTTTGTAAATAGCACTGAAATTCCTTCTTCTGATTACGTTATGGTTAATGGCACGCAGGTGCCGGTAATTACCAAACAAAATAATTATAATACTCAAAAAATTACCTACAACAATCAATTAAATAATAATCTTGCAAGCGCAATATATCTTGGGTTAACGATTCCTATATTTAATGGTGCCCAAATACGAAGCAAAGTAAAACTTGCAAAAATTGATTTAAAAAATGATGAATTAATTGAGCAAAATACTAAGACGGTTTTGCAGCAATCAATAGAAAGAGCTTATGTCAATCTCAATAATACGTCGGAAAGATATAGGCTTTTATTAGATCAGGATAGTTCGTTTTCCGAATCTTTCCGTGCTGCTGAGATCCGCTTCAATGCCGGAGCCACCACATCTGTTCCTTATCTTATTGCTAAAAATAATCTGGATAAAACAAGGATTGATCTTATCATTGCCAAATACGATTTCGTTTTAAGAACAAAGATCTTAGATTACTATCAGGGAAAAAATTTGTAAGTAAAATTTTAAAATTGGGAAATAAAGTATAAGTTTGTACTTGTTAATATAAAATTTATACTATGCCTGCAAAGTCTAAAAAAGAATATTCAATAGATAACGATTCAGAACAAAGCAATATAGTAGCTGAAGCTGCTGTAGCAATGATGACTCCAAATAATTTTGGAAAGGTAGTAATACTTGCAGGCGCAACAAAAAAATCAGAAAGCCACATGACCTCTTTTGAAAAAATGAATATAGTAAGAGAGGGTATAAGCAAAAAAGATCTGGAACATTTAAAAGAAAAAGCTGCTCTTGATTATGATATGCTTTCAAAAACATTAAATGTTGCAAGGGCTACTTTAATAAATAAGAAAGGAAGTGAAAAATTCAATCCTGTTCTCAGCGAAAAAATAGTAAGTATAGCAGATTTATATTCTTACGGCTTTGAAATTTTTGGAGATGAACAAAACTTCAGGCAATGGATGAGCAGGCCAAATAAAGCCATAGGCGGCCATACACCTTACGATATTATAGACAACCAATATGGAAGGGAAGAAGTTAAAAATTTAATAGGAAGAATTGCTTACGGTATATATTCTTAACTGAATGCATTATGAAAGTTTACCGCATTGCTTCAGCAAAGTATGCAGATGATGTTACAGGTGAAGGCTCAAAGATATTTGGTGGAAGGTGGAATCATAAAGGTGTTGCATGTATTTATACATCCGAAAGCAGAGCGTTGGCACTGTTGGAATATACTGTTAACATCAACATCTATGAAATTCCCAGAGCTTTGTATATGATTACTTTTGAAATTCAGGATAATGTAAAATCTATTTCGGAAAGTGTTTTACCTGGCAACTGGAAAAATTATCCGGCGCCAAATGAGACAAAAGATTTTGGATCAAAATTTTTGCAATCTGCAGAACATGCCGCTATTCAAATTCCATCTTCTATAATTACTGATGAGTACAATTATATTTTGAACCCGCTTTATAAAAATAGCAAGCAGTTTAAAATTGTTAACATGAAAGATTTTATTTATGATGTAAGAATTAAAAGGAGATGATGCGGGTGGAATTATCTTTCAATAAACTCGTATACAATTTTTGCTGCATTCGCTGAGGCATTGCCACCTTCGGATAATAATTTTTTAAGCTCTGCAAAGTCCTCTATAGTTTTATCTTTTTTTGCTTCGTTGTATAAAAGATCATTTAATTCTTTTGTAATATTAGCTGCTGTGAGATTATTTTGTATTAATTCCTTTACTACTTCTTTATCCATAATTAAATTTACAAGGCAGATGTATTTCAGTTTTACCAGGCGCCTGGCAATCTGATACGATATGTTGCTGGCTTTGTAACAAACAATTTCCGGCACGCCAAATAATGCTGTTTCTAATGTGGCTGTGCCTGATGTAACCAGCGCTGCTGTTGCCTTCATCAATAAAAAATAAGTGTTATCGGTAATGTCTACATTAGGATATTTCTCAAGAAATTTTTTATAAAATTCTGTGTCAACTGATGGCGCTTTGGCAACAACAAAATTAAATTGAGGAAAATTTTTTGATGCTTCAAGCATGATGGGAAGCTTTGCCTGTATCTCCTGCTTGCGGCTGCCCGGCAGGATCGCAATCGTATTTGCAGATGCCTTTGTATTAAAATATTTCTTTCGGTAATTTTCAATCACTTCTACCAAAGGATGCCCTACATATTCAACATCATAATTCCATTTTTTATAAAAGTCTTTTTCAAAAGGAAGTATGACGATCATTTTATCAACATACTTTTTTATAATCTTAATTCTGCTTTCCTTCCATGCCCACACCTGCGGCGAAATATAAAAGACGTTTTTGTAATTATTCTGCTTGGTCCATTTTGCTATGCGTAAATTAAAAGCAGAATAATTAATAAGCACTACTACATCCGGCTGAAAGTTCTTAATATCCAGTTTGCAAAATTTTATATTTCGTAAAATGGTGGAAAGGTTTTTAACAACTTCAACAAAGCCCATAAAGGCAAGGTCTCTGTAATGCTTTGCCAGCGTAGCTCCTGCGGCATTCATCTTGTCTCCGCCCCAGGCTCTTATCACTGCATCGTTATCAAGTTTTTTTATTTCTTTAATAAGATTGCTACCATGCAAATCGCCGGAAGCTTCGCCGGCAATGATGTAATATTTCACAGTTATGATTAAATCTTTCTAATAAAGATAGATAAGAATTGCTTTGAGAAACGGCTCTAAATTTTAGGAATATTTAAATATGAAAGCGATAATGGCATAAATAATAGTTATTAAAAAAATTCCTTTGGCGGTTTTATCGCGGTGGCCATTTATATAAATAGTGAATAAAGCTGCATTTGCAAGTAATGAAAAACTTATTGAAATGGAAATAAGGTTAGGATTCATTTTCATCCACTGAAACATTTCTGCAAGGGTAAGGCCATTGAATTTATATGTTTTGAAAAGGATAAAACCCAGTACCGGCGCTATAAAGCCAAGTGCAAGCCCAAATATAAAATTGTCTTTTTTAAATATCATAACACATCCCAATTTTTCTCCAGTTCTTTTTTAAGCTGGT
This sequence comes from Hanamia sp., assembly GCA_965276925.1. Taxonomy (GTDB): domain Bacteria; phylum Bacteroidota; class Bacteroidia; order Chitinophagales; family Chitinophagaceae; genus Ginsengibacter. The sequence continues at coordinate 3,003,105 of OZ255711.1, read as the reverse complement.
AGTTAGTAAGGTCAAACTGAACAGGAACAACGCTTACATAATTATGCTCCAGCGCCCATACATCTGTATCTTCTGCGGTGTCAAAATTTTTAAACTCGCCTGTAAGCCAGTAATATTTTTTTCCATGCGGGTCAAGCCTTTCATCAAAGTCTTCATCATATTTTGCATACGCCTGCTTGCAAACTTTTATGCCCTTCATTTCATTTAGAGGAACGGCCGGTATATTCACATTTAGCAGTAAATGCTTTTCTTTCTTTTTTTGTTTTAAAAGGCTTTCAACAATTTTGCGAACATAAAATCTCGAGGCTGTGAAATCCGCTTCAAACCTGTAATCGAGCAATGAAAAGCCAACCGAAGGAATACTTTCAATAGATGCTTCCATGGCTGCGCTCATGGTGCCGGAATAAATGACATTGATAGAATGATTGGCTCCATGATTAATACCGCTAAGGCATATATCCGGCTTGCGATGAAGTATTTTATCAACTGCAAGTTTCACGCAATCAACAGGTGTGCCGCTGGTTTGCCACGTTTCCACTCCCTCAAGCATATCTTCTACTTTATTGAGCCGCAAAGGAACACCAATGGTAATGGCATGGCCCATTCCGCTTTGTGGCTTATCGGGAGCCACCACTATTATTTTACCTAAACCCTGCACGGCTTCTGTTAAGTTTTTTATGCCGGGAGCTGTTATGCCATCATCATTTGTTATCAAAATTATAGGGCAATCTTCTTCTTGTTCTTTCATTAAAAGTTCTTTCGATTTTATATTGGATAGTATCAATTTCATTTATTTAAAACCACCTGAACCACGGTCTTGATACTGCTTCTCTAAACGGCCAGGGCGTTGCAATTAGTATAAGCAATAAGGTAATGCCAAAAAATAAAAAACTTTTATTAAATTTTGATGATGAGGTGGTAGCTCTTTTTACCACCACTCTTCCGGCATGTACAAGTATCCATGCAATAATCATCATAGATTCATGTTCGATAGTAAAAAAACGAAGTGTTGTATCGCCAGCAATTTCGTGCAAATGCTTCAGACTTTGGAACCACATGCCACTGAAATATAGCCCCAGCCCAATGAGCAATTGAATATCCATACTTAGCATAAAGAAAAAATTGCTGCGTGAATCAGCAGGCCTGAATTCTTTTTTGGAAGCTATACCAACAATTGCGTTTATAATTGTCCATATACCGAAAAGAATAACAAACCAGCGAAGCAGGCTATGTAACACAAGTAATATTTGCATAAAAATTTTTTGCAAAGGTATTAGTTTGGCTGCTTGTATGGTCAGCAGCCTGATAGAGATTCAATTATATTTCAAATCAACTACAGGGTAACAGTTAAAATGTATTTCGACGGATAAAGATTAAGCGCTTTAATTATACCGGTTCCATAAAAGCTTTGATAGCTTTCTGGTAAGCTGCCATGCTTCGTTGGTATTGTTGTCCCAGCTTTGATCCTGGTTGTGATTAGTGCATATGCAAAAAATGTATCGGCAATGCTTTCCATTTACAAACAGCACTTCATTTCTGCATTCATCTAAAGCGCCGCTTTTACTTGCTACAAATACATCTGATGGTATTTGTGAAATAGCAACTTCGTCCCAATAATTTCGTCCGAGTAGTCTTAAGATTCGGGGACTGGCATCTTTATTAATCACATCTCCTTTTACAATTTTTTCCATTAATGTTGCCATTTCATAAGGCGTGGTTTGTCCCCAGCCATATTGTTGCTGGTTGCTTTCTCTTCCGGGCGTTCTGCTGTTCACTCTTATTATTTTCATGCCCAGGCTGTCCAAAAGCTCATTAATGCGGGTGCCAGTACCGGCGAGGGTTTGCAGCCAAAGGCTTGCCGTGTTATCACTCATGGTAAGCATCAGCATCATTACTTTGCTCATCTCAATTTGCTCATCATTTTTAAAAGAACCCAAAATATCCACACCTTTATACAGCAAAGAATCTCTATATGTTAACACCTGATGGTATTGCAATTCACCTTTTTCAATTTTATCCATTAACCCAATAACAATAGGAATTTTTACCATGCTGGCGGTGGGGAAAATAGAATCAGCATTTACGGCGGCTATTTTATTTTTTTTGAGATCATGAACATATACGCCTGCTTCTCCATGAAAGCCTTTTAGCAATTGCTCTATCTTTTTTTGTAACTTTTTATCTGTTCTTTGAGCAGGTAAAGTATGAGTAATGATGAGCAATAGAATTACACACAGCAGTAATCTATACATAATAATTAAATGTTACAATGCTTTGTCTTAAGAAAGTGCAAACAAAAAGCGAGTCCCCATGCGCAGCCTTACTCTGGGAGCTGCCGGCACAGGAACACGCTTGAATAATTTATTTGAAATTAAGATAAAATATTTAAAACTTATGATCTGGCTTTATAAGTTGCGGATATTGTTTTTGAAACTCCTGAATCTCCGGAATAGAAACATTTTGCACATAACCGCCATCAGGATTGTTGGCAATATAATTTTGGTGATAATCTTCTGCTTTCCAAAATTTAGTTAAGGGCATTACTTGTGCTGCTATGGGTGCATTATATTTATGCGATGCATTCATTTGCTGAACATAAGTATCTATATCTTTCTTTTCAGTATCATTTGTATAAAAAGCTATAGAGCGATATTGTGTTCCGCGATCCGGCCCCTGGCCATTTACTTGTATGGGATTTTGCCCTCCAAAAAATACTTTCAATAAAGTTTCATAAGAAATTTGTGAAGGATCATAATAAACTTCTACGCTTTCTGCATGACCGGTGTTGCCTGTTTCCACCATTTCATAAGTCGGGTTAGTAGCAGTGCCTCCTGCATAACCTGATACAGCTTCCTTCACGCCCTTTACACTTTCAAACAGCGCTTCTTCGTGCCAGAAGCAGCCCGCAGCAAAGTATGCCTTGCTGTATTTTGAAAGATCTTCTTTTTTATTAATGGCCGTGTTTACCTTGTTTTGTTTTTGCGCACACGATGTAAAACCAATCATAATTGTAGCAGCAAAAAATAAAGTAACTAAAGATTTCATTGTATAAGTTTTTGGAATATAAACTTACGTGGAATGTATGAACCGAAGATGTTAATAGTGTAATAAAGGATTTTATTTATTAAAGAAAAATATACAGTATACTATCATTTTTTTATAAAAAAAATAAATAATTACCTGCTTATATTTGCAGCTTATTGCCCGATAGTATAACGGTAGTACCGCAGATTCTGATTCTGCTTGTCTTGGTTCGAATCCAGGTCGGGTAACAATATTTCGTTAAGACCCGCTACCAGAGCGGGTTTCTTTTTAAGTGGTATCGGAGTAGTGGCACTTTGTTAAGCTTTTATTTAATTTAAAGGGTTAATGAAATACCTGTCCAGATTTTATTGGCGTACAATGTTCTGAAAGTATTTCTACCTTGTCTCCGTGTTTTATTACTGTTATGCTGCATCTCTGGTCTTCATTAAATGGCTTTCCTCTGTACATTCCTTTGCCTTTCCACCGTGTGCTTACAACGGCGGTGTTATCGTAAATATTTATCATAATTTCTGTGCGGCTTACATCCTTAAGCGAGTAAGAAGACTCACCTGCGGTGGCCACCACACTGTCGCGGCTAAAGGTATTGCCGCTTTGTGTAAAATATACATACGCCGGAGATAATACTGAGTCAACCAGTTTCAGGTTTTTAGTGTTCCAGCCCTCATCGAACCTGTTGATCACATTAGTTACTTCTGCCTCTGTAAGCGGCTGCTGGCTTGAGTTGCAAGAAAATAATACTAAAAAAAATATACTATATAATAATTGCCTTGGCATGCTTTGCACGAGAAGATATTTAGGTCTATGAAGAAATGTGTAAAAAAATTTTACAAAATTACTCAAACATAATTAATGATACTCAGTTTAAATAGAATGATGAATTATCAAAGCACTACTTAGTTTCATACATATTTTTTTTATAACTAATTTTTTAGTAAAAAGCTAATTGCGGTTTTGGCATAATTTTAGCCTTTGAAGGCTGTTTAATTTATTAAACAAATAAAACCTCCGATTTTCTATGAGCTTTAAATATATTATTCTTCTTTTACTTTCTCTTATTGCTGTTACCTGTTTTATTCTTTTAGTTGTTTTACTCGCAAGCACTGCTGTTTTTGAATCTTTACTACTACCATTATTTTGTATGATAGCCATTGTATTATTTTTCTGGAGTGCTGCGCAGTTAAACAGAACAGAGTAAATTAATATTACATTCTTCAATTTGGATAGTTGTATACAACAGGCTAATTTTTGGATTTATTGGCCTGTTTTTATTTTATCCCTTTTACATTTACGTGCAAGGTGTAAACAGATTTGGAAGCAGTTATAAAAAGAGTTTGCATATCGCTTCCGCCAAAGCAAACATTGCCCGTCCAGTCTTCATTTATAGCTATGTGTTGCAGTTTATTTCCATTTGCATCGTAAACAGTTACGCCCTTTCCCGTTATATAAAGATTTCCTTTTGTGTCGAGTGTTATTCCATCTGATCCTTCATTTATAAAAAGCTTTTTGTTTTTTAAAATTCCATTTTCTCCTATTTCATATTTATAAGTTTTGCCTGCGCCAATATCTGCAACGTATAAATAATTTCCATCGGGCGTGCCTATAATTCCGTTAGGCTTTTGTAAAGCATCATCTGCAAGAACCGCATCAGCAGCGCCTTTTGCGAGATAATATAAATTTTGCGCCGCAATGTGTGGGTGATTTTTTTTCCAGTAATCTCTTTGGTAAAAAGGATCAGTAAAATAAATGCCGCCGGTTATTTTATTTACCCACACATCGTTGGGGCCATTGAATATTTGGTGGCGGTAGCCCTTGCAAAGTACGGTTACCTTTTTATCCCGAGCAATTGACCACAGCTCATTGTGCTCATCTGCGCAGCTTATCAGGTTCCCATCTGCATCGAAATACATTCCATTGCTGCGGCCGGTGCCATCCATAAAAAGAGAAAGCTTTCCATGCACATCGTACTTCCATATTTTATTATTTGGCTGATCGGTTAAAAAAACATTTCCTTCTGCATCGCAGGCGGGGCCTTCGGTAAAAGAAAACTTATCAGAAATCAAAACCGGTTCTTCGCTGGTTACTTTGCTGGTATCCGGAGATTTGTCAATGGTTTTCATAGAAAATAAAAAGTTGTTCTGGTTGGTATTAACTATAATCTTTGTTTGAAAAAAAATAGTTATGAAAAAAAATATCGATGTAATGTTGAGTTTCATGGTTGGCATGAAGTTAATATCTTTTAAACTCGTGCCTTACGAATTGTTTCGTTTGTAACAGTAGTTCCATGCTATAGCCATAAGTGAGTTAAAATAAATGAAAACCAACTCAAGCATTAATACAGGAAATTATCTTAGAGTAACTTCATTAATAAAAGCAATATTAATAATGTATGGTTATATTTCAAGAGTAACTAAGTGTTACTTATTAAATTTAATATCAATGAAAAAATTTTCTTCCGTTCTTCTGATGCTTGTCAGCTCATTTTATGTGCATGCTGCCGATTATTATTTTTCTTCATCTTCCGGTAGCGATCTAAATGCCGGTACGTCTCCTGCAACAGCTTTTAAAACCATTACAAAACTTAATTCTGTGTTTACATCATTGGATGCGGGCGATCATATTTATTTAAAACGTGGTGATTTGTTTTATGGTGAAATAAAAGCTACCAGGAGTGGAACCACTTCGGCGCCGATTTTTATAGATGCTTATGGCATTGGAAATAATCCTGTTATTACAGGGCTATCAAGCGTTGATAACTGGACGCAGATAAGCAGTAACATTTGGGAAAGCACACAGCCAGCTTCACCTTTAGCCAGTTGCAATCTTGTAGTTATGAATGGCATTAATACCCCAGCGGGCCGCTTTCCTGCCGAAGGATACCTCACCATACAAGATCATGCTGCCGGTTCAGTTACTGTCAATGGCATTAATGGAAGTGTTGACTGGACAGGAGCTACATTGGTAATAAGAAAGAACAGATACCTTATGGCAAATGAATTAGTTACTTCGACAAGTTATAATGGGCAGAGCTGCACCCTTACTTATTCAGGCAATAATAATTATTCGAACGGCTGGGGAGTTTTTATACAGAATGACAGCCACACACTTACCATGCAAAATGAATGGTATTTTGATCCGACTACAAAAAAATTATGTGTGTATAGTAACAGTAAGCCTGCAAACGTAAAATTAACTACCCTGTTAACCTTGTTCGATTGTACGCAACAATCTTACATACAGGTGCAGAATATTGATTTTAGCGGAGCTGATACAGCATTAATGTATTCACATTATAAGTCGGATAATATTGTTATAAAAAATTGCCATCTCTCTTTCTCAGGTGCCGATGGTATATATTTTCCTAATTCTTCAAATATGCTTGATATAGAAAATAATACTGTAATGTATTGCAGCCATACAGGAATATTTTCAGGAGACAGTAAGGCCATTGGCACTGTAATAAAAAATAATACTGTTTCCAATATTGGTGTTTATCCTGGCCAGATAAAAGGGCAAATGTATGGCGCAATTACCAGTTATCCGGATAATGCCTTAATTCAATATAACAATATTGACAGTTGCGGGTATAATGGTATTTGGTTTAAAGGAAACAATACAAAAGTGGTGAATAATTATATAAAAAATTTTTGTATAAATATAGATGATGGCAGCGGCATCTATACCACTTATGATGATAACAACCGGCAGATAATTGGGAACATTATTATAAATGGCATAGGCAATGGCAATGGAACTTCAAAGCCTGCTGATAAATTTGTAATGGGAATTTATCTGGATGATGGCTGTTCAAATGTGGAGGTTATTAATAACTCCATAGCTTATATAGGCCAGGCCGGTATTTTTTTACATTCAGCACATGATAATCTTATAAGAGGAAATACGATTTTTGATGCCAAAGGCCTTGGTTATGTTCAGGGAGCCATCTCCATACAAAAAGATAACAATACACATCTGCCTGTAAAAAATGATACTATATGGAATAACACACTTGTTGCTTTACAGCCTGGTGCCCTATGCTTTTATTACTCAAGTAATATTGGCGATTCATCAGATTACAAAGCAATGGGTAGCCTTGATAGTAATTTATATATTAAACCAGCTAACGTGACAGGTTCTGCTATAAAATTATTGCAAAACATTGCACCTTTTCATTCAAATAATTATTCAGAAGAATCCTGGAAAAGATATACCCAAATGGAAGGACATACCGTACGGAGGAGCACAGGAGTAGCGGATGCTTCTAATCTAAAGTTTGAATATAACCCAACCAATAAACCTCTAACTCTAAGTATTCCTTCCGGCTACAATAATGTGAAGGGTGATATATACAACGGTTCAGTAACCCTGCAACCTTATACTTCAATTGTACTTGTTAAAAGTTAATCTTATTAGACTTTTTTAAAATAATTTTTGGTAAACTAAAAAAATTAGTATTTTTGATTCTAAATAAATTAGTTTATTATGGCTCGAGCTGGTTTAAATATGAAGTATCTGCGAAAGCTTCGCGGATGGACTCAGGAAGAGTTTGCATCAAAGCTTGGCATTAAACGCTCTCTCATTGGCGCTTATGAAGAAGAGCGTGCAGAGCCGAGAACAGATGTGCTGGAGATAGTAAGTGAAATCTTTAAAGTAACCCTTGATGAATTACTATTGCACGATCTGAGTGAAGAAAAAAGTGTAAGCTATCTTACAAAAAGACGACAGCTTAAAATGATGAGCGCCAACAGAAACATCATTCATTTTGTGCCGGTAAAAGCTGCGGCCGGCTATCTGGCGGGCTTTGCTGACAGCGAATTTATTGATGAGCTAAATACTTTTACTTTACCCATGCTTACTGGCGGCAGCTACCGCGCATTCGAGATTATAGGAGATAGCATGATGCCTGTGCCAAGCGGCAGCATTATAGTTGGCGAAAAAACAAATAGCCTCGAAGATGTAAAAAGCAACACAGCCTGCATTGTGGTTACTAAAAGTGAAGGCATAGTATATAAACGTGTGGTAAAAAGTAATAAAAATAAAAGTAAAATAACCCTTGTAAGCGATAACCCTGCTTACCAGCCTTACCAGGTAAACGCCGCAGATGTGCTCGAGATGTGGCATGCGCAGGCTAACATAAGTAAAGTAACGCAGCAGCAAAGATGGGATGTTGATTCACTGGTAAATCTTGTTAGTAACCTGCAGGACCAGGTAAGCTCATTGAAGAAAAAAATGAATTAGGTTTGTCTTGACTCACTAAAATTTTTGTTCCTTTCAAAAAAAAGGAACCGTTCAGATACATCGATTAACAATAAAAACAAACAATCATGATTAAACTACAAATTGTAGGAAACCTTGGAGCAGACTGCATCCAAAAGGAAATTAATGGCAAAAGTGTTATTAATTTCAATGTTGCACACACTGAAAAGTACAAAGATCAGCAAGGCAATGTAAAAGAAAGAACTACCTGGGTAAACTGTGCTTACTGGACAGACCGCACCGCTGTAGCTCAATACCTTAAAAAAGGTAAACAGGTATATGCTGAAGGTACGCCGGAAGCTGAAGCGTATAGTAACAAAGAAAATCAGCCGGCAGCCACCTTGCGTATGCGTGTGAGAGATCTTCAATTGTTAGGGGGAAACACCGATTCAAATGCTTCGGGCTCTTATAATTCACAGGCATCATCGGCCCAAAATAATTCTGGCTCATCATACAAAACATCTAATGTGGCTGCACCTGCTGAAATGGACAACGCAGCTGATGATCTTCCTTTTTAAACATATTATAATTATATAAACCAAGCGGCTTTACGGCCGCTTTTTTATTTTCTCTGCTTTTTTATTTTCTTGGAGTAAAACATTTTTAATGCTGATACGTCCTTACCGGTACAAACAATAATTTGATATATATTTTCAAATGACTACTTTAGATTATAAATATTATTTATGAAAAATATATTCCTGATTGCCATTGCAATAATTTCAATATCAGCATGTCATTCTAATAAGAAAACTGAAGAAGTGAAAACCAGCACAGAAGTGGGCGTTCCAAATGTAAACGGCAATATACCAGATACAACCAATGCTATAAAACTGGATATGGATAAAAAAGCAAAGACAGGAAAAGATTCTTCTAAATAGATAATTGGAGTGCAATTAAATTTAGGCTTATACTATTTCATCTTCTTTATTAAAAATTGGCGGTCATGTGGAAATAGTCATAAAACTCTTTGGCAGCAAGCATTTGAGAAAAAAAATTTCATTCTGACATAATATAATGGCGGCTAATTTTTATTTTCTTTTTAAAAACTAATTATACTTTTAATTGCTGAAAAGCGTTAGATGTAAAAGAGGAGCCGAAAGGGTGAAGATTACAAATAAAATAATTACTTAAAGAGTCTCATATCAAGCAATCGTAAAGGTCGTCTTGTTTCTACAAGAGGGCCTGTTTTTTTTTCAGTAGCCAAATTAAAAACAAATTAGTTATAAAAAAAATAGTGTTTATTTTGATGAATAAATCCTCAGTACATTTCCTAATTTAGTCCAGTTTATATTACATATAACCGGTATAAGAAAAAGGGGGAAATAAATACTTCGGTAACGAACAATGGCGCCTAAAATAGGAATGGTAAAACCTATCACTAAAAACATAGTTATACTGAAAAAGATGCAGAAATAAAAAAAAGGGTTTATAATAATCTCATCTTTTTTAAAAAAAATAAAACAAATAAAAGCCATCTCATATAAGAAAATCTCTAAGCTTGCGGGTATGTATAAGGCGTTGTTATGCTCTGTAAGGTAAGGCCTCATTAAGCTATGATTAAGCGCTTGCGGCGTGTTATTAAAAAAGCTTCTGATATTAGGAAATAATGGATTAATATTAATGCCTGATGAGCTCTTTTTTTCAATTTTTATAAATTCTAATTGTCGCTGAGACACATGCGCAGGAAGATTGTAACCATCGCTTAAAAAAGACGTTGCAAAAAATAAACAGATTATTATTGCATATAAACCAGCGAATATTTTAAAAGTATGTTTAGGCTTTTGTGCGGCAATGATCCAGACGCATAAGGCGGGCGCAAGGGTAATAAAAACGAAGTTTCGCAACAATAATATCAGCATTAAATAGAGTAGGATAATAATTATTCTTTTTAAAAAAAATGACTTTGTTTTTAATAAAAGAAATACATGATAAATAATCATACACAGTGATAAATAAATAAGCCCATCCCGGTGAATAGCGCTGCTGAAATAAATAACAGAAGGCAGCAAAAATATACAGGCTATTACAACATATTTATAAGTGGGGATAATTTGAATAAAGACTTTATACAGGCTTACAGTTCCAAAGAAGATTAAAAAATTATAAAAAAGGGTATTTATAAAAAAATTTTTCATGCTAAAAATGTCAAAGATCGAAAGCATTTTTGCTATCAGGTTGCTCCGGGTATCGTTCCAGTAAGATGCATTGGCATCCAGAAATCCGGAAAAGCTGTTGTTATGGTTGCTTTGAAAAATGTTCAGCAGGTATTCCTTTGGATTATTAAACAATAAATTATATTCGGCAAGGCCTCTCAGGTGAAAGCCATTTACATCAGTACGTGGATAGTAATATATATTAAGGTAGCCGTTGCATAAGCCGGCAACAACTCTTATTAAAAAAAGAAAGATCAATATGCGTGTTTCAAGTCCTGAATTTTTAAAAAATTGTATACGCGATAGTAGCCAGCAAAAAAGTATTAAGTAAATAAAAAACAATAAGTAAGACAAGCAGCTAAATTTTTTGTGGGAAGTTAGTTAAAATATTTACATGCGTTTGTATGGATACAATTCAGTTCATTGTAAGTTTGCGGTCTGAATTAATATGAGAACTACATTAGAAACTGCTGAAAAACTCGGACTAAAAAAAGATGAATTTGAAAAGATTGTTCAGATACTTGGGCGTGAGCCCAACTTTACTGAACTAAGCGCCTACTCTGTAATGTGGAGTGAGCATTGCAGCTATAAAAATTCTATTAAATGGCTGAAGGCCCTGCCCCGTGAGGGTTCCAGGCTACTGGTAAAAGCCGGAGATGAAAACGCAGGCCTTATGGATATTGGAGACGGCCTTGGTGTTGTGTTTAAAATTGAAAGTCATAATCATCCTTCTGCTATTGAACCCTTCCAGGGTGCAGCTACAGGAGTTGGAGGCATTCATCGTGATATTTTTACAATGGGCGCCAGGCCAATTGCTGCATTAAATTCTTTACGCTTTGGAAACATTGAGCATGAGAAAACAAGGCATTTATTAAGCGGCATCGTTCATGGCATTGGTCATTATGGTAACTGCTTCGGGGTGCCCACAGTGGGCGGGGAAGTATATTTTGAAGATTGCTACCATACCAATCCATTGGTAAATGCTATGAGCGCCGGAGTGGTTCGTTTGGGCAGTACCGTTAGTGCTACTGCAACCGGCGAAGGCAATCCTGTTTTCATTGCAGGCAGCGCAACAGGCAAAGATGGTATGGGCGGCGCAGCTTTTGCCTCAGCTGATATAACTGACAGCAGTGTTGAAGATTTGCCAGCTGTGCAGGTGGGCGATCCCTTTCAGGAAAAAAAATTGCTTGAGGCATGCCTTGAAGTGATTACAACAGGCGCCATTGTTGGTATGCAGGATATGGGCGCGGCTGGTATCATCTGCTCTACTTCCGAAACATGCGCCAAAGGAGGCACTGGCATGAACATTCATTTAGATAAAGTTCCCACACGGCAAAAAGGTATGAAAGCATGGGAACTGCTTTTAAGCGAAAGCCAGGAAAGAATGCTTTTAACCATAAAAAAAGGGCGCGAGAAAGAAGTGACAGATATTTTTGAAAAATGGGATTTACCCTGTTCTCAAATTGGCGAAGTAACTAATGGAAAAATGCTTCGCTTTTATATGAATGATGTGCTTGAAGCAGCGCTGCCCGCCGAAAGTCTTGTATTAGGCGGTGGCGCACCTGTATATGTAAGGGAATTTAAAGTGCCTGCATATTTAAAAAAGATAAAAGCTTTTAAGATTGATGGAATAAAGGAACCGGATGAAATAAGATCAATCGCTGAAAAACTAATTGAGTTACCCAATATCGCTTCAAAAAAATGGATATATAATCAATATGACAGCATGGTGGGCGCTGCCAATATGAATACCAATGCGCCTGCTGATGCCGCCGTAGTAGCCATAAAAGAAACTTCAAAAGCACTGGTGCTTACCACGGATTGTAACAGCCGTTATGTTTTTGCTGACCCTTATGTTGGCTGCATGATAGCGGTGAGTGAAGCTGCAAGAAACATCAGATGCAGTGGTGGTATGCCTTTGGGAGTTACCAACTGTTTGAACTTTGGCAATCCTTACGATCCTGAAGTTTATTACCAATTCGTTGAAAGCATAAAGGGTATGAGTGAGGCTTGTTTAAAATTTAATACGCCTGTTACAGGTGGCAATGTGAGTTTTTATAATCAATCGCCGTCCGGGCCTGTTTACCCAACTCCCACAATTGGAATGGTGGGGCTGTTGGAAAATGCTAATAATAAAATGACACTCGATTTTAAAAATGAAGGTGATATTATTTATGTATTGGGAGAAATAAAAAATGATATTAATTGTTCTGAATACCTGCATAAAATTTGTGGCATTGACTTTTCTCCCGCACCTTATTTTAACCTCGATGAGGAATTTCGTGTGCAGGATAACGTTAAAGTTCTCATCGAAAAAAAATTAATTGTTTCAGCGCATGATATAAGCGAAGGCGGATTGTTTGTAACACTTGCTGAGAGCTGCTTTCACAGGCATCTCGGTTTTGAAGTATCACAAAAAATTCCTGTGAGAAAAGATGCTTTTTGGTTTGGCGAAGCACAAGGAAGAATAGTGGTATCTGTAAAAAAAGAAGTGGCCGAAGCTTTTGAAAACGCTGTTGATGTTTCAATTGAAAAATTGGGAACAGTAACCTCCGGTAAAATAATTATTAACAATGAAAACTGGGGAAATATAACTTACTGGATGGATAAATACGATAACGCCATAGGAAATTATTTTAAAAATTACATGCCAGAATAATGCCTACAAATGCATACATACTTGTAACCGGTGCAGCAGGTTTTATAGGCAGTTGCCTGGTATCTTTTTTAAATAGAAATGGATACCATAATCTTTTTTTGGCAGATGATTTCAGCAAGCATTATAAAGACAATAATCTTTCAGAAAAAAAATTTTTAGAAAAAATAGACAGAGAATTATTGTTTGACTGGCTTCAATTGGAAAAGCCACAGATTGATTTTGTTTACCATATTGGTGCAAGAACGGATACCACAGAATTTGATTATGCCATTCATGAGCGTTTAAATGTGGAATATTCAAAAAGAATATGGGGGTATTGCGCTGAAAACCATATCCCGCTTGTATATGCGTCTTCTGCAGCTACGTATGGCGCAGGAGAGTTTGGTTACTCAGATGATGAATCCCTTATTGAAAAACTGCAGCCTCTAAACCCTTATGGTGTTTCAAAAAATGAATTTGATAAATGGGCGCTTCATCAAAATAATGCGCCACCTGTGTGGTCTGGCTTAAAATTTTTTAATGTATATGGCCCCAATGAATACCACAAGGCCAGGATGGCAAGTGTTATTTTTCATGCGTTTAATCAAATAAAACAAAATGGTTTTGTCAGGCTTTTTAAATCGTACAAACCGGACTTTAAAAATGGTGAGCAGCTAAGAGATTTTATTTATGTAAAAGATGTATTATCAATCTGCTATTGGTTTTTAGATTGCCGGATGCAAAACGGCACCTTTGAAAGTGGCATTTATAATGTAGGAACAGGTGAGGCAAGAAGCTTCAATGATTTGGTTAAAGCTACTTTTGCAGGGCTTGATTTAGAGCCGGACATTGAGTATATTGATATGCCCGAAGATTTACGAAACACCTACCAATACTACACCCAGGCCACTATGAATAAAATAAGGAAGGCTGGTTATTCGCTAAAAATATTTTCATTGGAAGAAGGCATTAATGATTATGTGCGAAATTATTTGCGTAGTGAAAAATATTATTAATTCATTTTAATAAAAATTTATACACTGTTTATGTTGTTTTTTCCACAAAGTGTTTTCTTTACTTTCTTCTCAACAAATTAAGCTGTAAGTTTGCATGACCTCACGGATTTTACAATACTCATTCGTTCCGCTGGTCTTATAAATCATTCAAACAGGTAAGAAGTTAATTTGAATGGTAAATCTTTATTTTTAAATTTCTACATAATGGCAAAATATATATTTGTTACTGGTGGCGTTACTTCATCTTTAGGAAAAGGGATAATTGCCGCTTCGCTTGCAAAGCTGCTACAGGCAAGGGGTTTAAGGGTTACCATACAAAAGTTTGATCCGTATATCAATGTTGATCCGGGCACTTTAAACCCTTATGAGCATGGTGAATGTTTCGTAACAGAAGATGGCGCTGAAACTGATCTTGACCTTGGCCATTATGAGCGCTTTTTAAATATCCATACATCACAGGCAAATAATGTTACCACTGGCAGAATTTATCAAACAGTTATAAATAAAGAAAGAGAAGGCGAATACCTTGGCAAAACCGTACAGGTTGTTCCGCACATAACCGATGAGATAAAAAGAAGAATGCTTTTAATTGGCAAAAAAAATGAATATGATATTATTTTAACTGAGATCGGTGGTACGGTGGGCGATATTGAAAGCTTGCCATTTATAGAAGCAGTGCGGCAGTTGCAATGGGAGATGCCTGAAGAAGATTGCATCATTGTTCACCTTACTTTAATACCTTATTTAAAAGCTGCCAAAGAGCTGAAAACCAAGCCCACACAGCATAGCGTGAAGCTAATGAGCGAGAATGGCATTCACCCTAACATCATAGTTTGCAGAACGGAGAAGCCATTAACTGAAGAGCTTAAAAGGAAAATAGCACTGTTTTGTAATGTGAAACAAAATGCAGTGATCGAAGCTGCTGACGCATCCACCATTTATGAAGTGCCATTGCTTATGCAAAGCGAGAATCTTGACCTCATTGTATTAAAAAAATTAAACATTACTGATTATAAAGAGCCGGATATGAGCAAGTGGAAAGAGTTTCTTGAAAAGCTTCGCCATCCAAAAAATAAAGTTACTATTGGGCTTATTGGTAAATATATTGAGCTGCAGGATGCTTATAAATCTATCCTGGAATCTTTTATACACGCTGGCGCCATGAACGATTGCAAAGTGCAGGTAGTGAACGTACACAGCGAGTTCATAACCGAAGAAAATGTATCAGAGAAGCTTGGCGGCCTTGATGGCCTGTTAGTGGCGCCTGGCTTTGGTTTCAGAGGCATTGATGGAAAAATAATTGCGGTAAAATATGCCCGTGAAAACAAGCTTCCCTTCTTCGGAATTTGCCTTGGTATGCAAATGGCTGCTATAGAATTTGCCCGCAATGTTCTTAACATTCCAGATGCTGATTCAACAGAAATGAATCCTGATACAACCAACCCTGTTATTGATATGATGGAAGAGCAGAAAAAGATTACTATGAAAGGTGGCACTATGCGATTAGGTTCTTATCCATGTGTTGTTAAAGAAGATACATTGGCTTATTCTATTTATGAAACCGATAAGATAACTGAAAGACATCGCCACCGCTGGGAATTTAATAATAGATATTTAAGCTGCTTTGAAGAAGCCGGTATGATTGCAAGCGGCGTCAATCCTCAGTCGGGGCTTGTGGAGATCATGGAAAATATTAATCATCCCTTCTTTATCGGAGTGCAGTACCATCCGGAATTAAAAAGCACCGTTGAAAACCCGCAGCCCATATTCGTTCACTTTATTAAAGCCGCCAAAAATTTTATGCAGGCTGCCCGGCTCGTTCCTTCTTTACAAAGTGAAATGAGCCATTCATAAAGTGCTACTCCGTTTATTGTTCCTAACTCAGCTTCTAGTGATTTTTTATAAATTTTTATAAAGAAACTTGCCACCGTTTAAACGCAGGGCAATCAGCTATGTCTATTACAGTTATATTTGTTTTCTTATTTTAATTAAAAATAATTTTATGAAAAATATATTGCTAACCTGCCTGCTTTTTGCTGCATTTAGTTCCTTTTCACAATCATCTTCTTTAGGTAAAAGTGATCCCGATGCAAAAAAGCTGTTGGATGCTGTAAGCGCTAAATTTAAAACCTACAATTCTGTAGCGGCGCACTTTATATTAAAAATCGAAAATGTTTCTGGTAAAAATATGGGTATAAAATCAGGCGTGGTAAACATGAAAAACTCAAAGTATCGCATAAGCGTTGCAGACCAGGAAATATATAGCGATGGCGATAATATATGGACGTACGATAAATCAACCAACGAAGTGCAAATAACAAAATTTGATCCATCGGCCAATAGTATAACACCGCAAAAAATGTTTACCAATTTTTATGATAAAGATTTTTTATACAAATTAAATAGTGAAACAAAAAAAGGCAGTAAAACAATTGATGAGATAGAATTAACGCCGGTTGATAAAACAAAGCCTTTTTTTAAAGTGTTGGTTGAGGTTGATAAAAATACGAAGTCAGTTGTAAGTTCAGAAATTTTTCAAAAGACAGGAGACAGGTATGTTTATACCATAACTGACATGAAAACAAATACTAATTTACCTGATAATTTATTTGTGTTTAATGCGAAAGACTATCCTAAAGTAGAAGTGGTAGATCTTAGATAAAGCATATTATTTTTCTCCCCATCTGAAAGTTTTTACTTGCAATCCTGCAAGGTCAAGCACCCTGTCAACCACTGTAGATGCAGCATCTTCAATAGTTTGCGGCCTGCTGTAAAATGATGGCGTAGCGGGGCAAATAATGCCGCCTGCAAGTGTAATGGTTTCCATGTTTCGAAGATGTATAAGGTTGTAAGGAGTCTCTCTTACTACGCATATAAGTTTTCTTCTTTCTTTTAAAATAACATCGGCGGCTCTTGAAATAAGATCATCAGAAATACCCGCAGCTATTCTCCCAAGCGTGCCCATGCTGCAGGGTATAATAATCATCGTATCATAATTTCCCGATCCCGATGCAAATGGCGACATGAAATCATTTTTAGTATAATAATCTGCATGAAACATAGTATAATTTTCATTGCCCAGTTCCGTTTGCCATACAGTTTTGGCATTTTCAGTCATTACAATTCCTAAAGCAGACCATTGATCTTTTATTGCGCCAAGCTTTTCCAATAATATTCTGGAATATAAAGACCCGCTGGCTCCTGTAATTGCAACAACTATTTTATGCATTTAATTTGTTTTACTATTTTAAATATTTATTTATGAATTTTTGCAATCAAATCCAATAAAAGATATCTCACGTACGTTATACTATTTTATGAAGAAAATTTCTATTCTGCTTATATCATCTCTGTTCGTTTTATGCTCTGCAAAAGTAAAACCCACAGCGCATGAAAAGCTAAGCTGGATGCAAATAAGCGAAGTGAAAGATAAATTACAATCGCAAAGAAAGCCTGTAATTATTGATTTGTACACTAACTGGTGTTACTGGTGTAAGGTGATGGATAAAAAAACGTATACCAATCAAAAAGTAATTTCTTACATCAACGATCATTTTTATGCAGTAAAGCTAAATGCAGAAACGAAAGAAAAAATTAGCTGGGCAAACAAAGATTTTAATTATAATGATAACTACAAAGTAAATGACTTCACTATGTATGTAACCGGCGGCCAGCCCGGGTTTCCTACCACTGTAATATTTACTGATGATAAAAGTGAGCCTGTTGCCATTCAGGGTTTTTTAGAACCAAGAGAAATAGAACCTATATTAAAATATTTTGGAGAAGAGGCTTATAAAACTAAAAGCTATACTGATTTCAAATCAACATTTATAACAACATGGTAAACATGTAAAAATATAAGGAAGCTGCATACGTGCAGTTTCAAACTCGGTTTTTCATAGGATATTGGATTATAACGGGGGTGGATTTCCATCCGGCCCCTTTTTTTTAAATTTTAATAAAAAAATTTAAAGCAATGCAACGGCTTATGAAAAAAAAGCAACTAAGAAATTAAACATTCATGGCTTGGTGCCACATAAAAGATATTACGAAACTTGTATAAGTTTCAAACTCGGTTTTTCATAGGATATTGGATTATAACGGGGGTGGATTTTTATCCGGCCCCTTTTTTTGTTAATTAAATCTCAATGTATTTTTTATACGCAACTTCATTATCAACCATTAAGTCTGTATTATATTCTTAGTGTTAGGTTTAATGGTTAAGATTTTTGATAACCCCGGGCTTCTTTCAAGTTGCCCGGTTTTTTTTACATATCACCTTTCTGGCCAATGGTTGCCACTTCAGCCATGTCGGGTATATCATCTGCTTTGTATGCGCCTGCATCAAGCTTCTTTTTGGTTTCTTCAAAAGCTTTTAATGTTAGCTCTGTATCCTCATCTGTATGGGCAGCGGTTGGTATCAGGCGATAAATAATTTGCCCTTTTGGTATCACAGGAAAAACAACCACAGAACAGAAAATATTATAATTTTCCCTTATATCCATTACCATGTTTGTTGCCTCCGGCAAATCACCTTTCATAAAAACAGGAGTTACTGGGCTGTTAGTTGTGCCAATATCAAAGCCCTTGGCTCTTAAGCCGCTTTGCAGCTTATTTACATTGTGCCAAAGTTTCTCGCGCAGCTCTGGCATGGTCTTCAACATCTCCATTCTTTTAAGCATTCCATCCACAACTATTAAGGGAAGGCTCTTGGCAAATATTTGAGAGCGTACATTATACCGCAGGTAAGTCATTACATCTTTACGGCCGGCAATGAAAGCTCCAATGCTTCCCATGCTTTTTACAAATGTGCTGAAATATAAGTCCACAGCGGCCTGGCAGCCTTGCTCTTCATCTGCGCCGGCGCCGGTTGGCCCCATGGATCCAAAGCCATGCGCATCATCAATCAATAACCTGAAATCATATTTTTTCTTTAGCGCTGCAATCTCTTTTATCTTACCCTGGTTGCCACTCATGCCAAAAACTCCTTCAGTTATTACTAAAATTCCGCCTCCATTTTTTTCCGCCATTTTTGTTGCTCTTTGCAATTGCTTTTCACAATCCGCAACATCGTTATGTTTATATTTATAACTAAAGCCAATATGAAGCCGAACGCCATCCACGAGGCACGCATGCGCTTCCCCATCGTACACAATTACATCGTGCCTGTTCACCAGCGCATCAATGCAACTCATAATACCCTGGTAGCCGAAGTTTAAGAGCATGACGTCTTCACGGCTTATAAAATCTGCAATTACTTTTTCAAGCTCTTCATGCAGGGAGGTGTTTCCGCTCATCATGCGCGCTCCCATTGGGTTTCCCATGCCCCAGCGTGCAGCAGCCTCTGCATCTGTTTTTCTTACTTCCGGGTGATTTACTAATCCGAGATAATTGTTAAGGCTCCACACTATTTTTTCTTTGCCTCTAAAAAACATTCTGTTTCCAAGTTCCCCTTCAAGCTTTGGAAAAGCAAAATAGCCATGTGCCCTTTCCACGTGCCTGCCCAGCGGACCACCATCTTTTATAAGTTTTTCAAAAACATCTGCCATGTAAAATTTATTTATTTAAAAATGATGCAAAAATAATGTATTCACTAAATGAATTTTTAATGACGGCAGTAACATGCCGAATGAAGAGTTTAAAACATTTAATAAAAATGATACCTATTTTTTTTAAAGATGTTCCTAAAAATTTGCAGTTATCACCTTTAAGTTTTTTAAAAATAAACTGTTAATGAAAAAGATTGTGATAAGCTGTACACATAAAAGCTATGAACCTGATGCTTGAATAAATCTTTTAAGTAGTGGCTTTATCTTCTGCAAAAAACTTATGGAAATAAGGAATCGTCTCTATTCCTTTATTAAAATTTTCTATTCCATATTTTTCATTAGGAGAATGCAGGTTATCACTATCGAGCCCGAAACCCATAAAAATTATTTTTATACCCAATTCTTTTTCAAGAATAGAACATATAGGAATGCTTCCGCCACCACGCACAGGCACAGGCGGCTTACCAAAAGTTTGCTCAACTGCTTTTGATGCAGCTTTATAACCTTTACTTTCTATCGGGGTTACATAAGGCTCTCCGCCATGATGTTCAAATGCGTTGACTGTTACCGAAGAAGGGGCAATTTTTTTAAAATATTCCAATAATAGTTTGGTTATTTTTTCGGATGATTGGTGAGGCACTAACCTTGCAGATATTTTTGCTGTAGCCTTTGCTGGCAATACAGTTTTAGCGCCTTCGCCTGTATAGCCGCCCCAGATGCCATTAAGCTCAATCGTAGGCCTGATGCCGGTTCGCTCGATTGTAGTGTATCCTTTTTCACCCCATAATTCTTTTATGCCAATATCTTTTTTATATTCTTCTTCATTATATGGCGCTTTATTCATTAATGTTCTTTCTTCTTCAGAGGCTTCAATAACATCGTCATAAAAGCCGGGAATAGTTATGTGATTATTTTCATCGTGACAGCCTGCAATCATTTGGGCAAGTATAGTTATAGGGTTGGCAACAGCGCCGCCATAAATACCACTATGCAAATCACGGTCTGCAGCAGTCACTTCCACTTCAATGTACGAAAGGCCACGTACACCAATGTCCAGTGAAGGATTTGCCATACTTAGCATGGCAGTATCACTTATTAAAATTATATCTGCTTTCAAGAGCTCTTTATTTTCTGCAATAAATTTTCCGAGGTTGGGAGACCCTACTTCTTCTTCACCTTCAATTAAGAATTTAATATTGGTGCTCATGCTATTGGTTTTTACCATTGTTTCCAAGGCTTTCACATGCATAAAAAATTGGCCTTTATCATCCGCAGCTCCTCTTGCATATACTTTTCCATCGAGTATAACAGGCTCAAAAGGCCCGCTGTTCCACAGTTCCAGCGGCTCCGGTGGTTGCACATCGTAGTGCCCATATACTAACACTGTTGGCTTACCGGCATCAATAATTTTTTCGGCAAATACCACAGGGTGGCCGTTTGTTTGCATTATTTCAGCTTTATCTGCACCAGCATCCATCATACTTTTTTTCACTGCTTCAGCACATGCAAGCATATCTTTTTTGTGCTCGGTTTTGGCACTTACAGATGGTATACGCAGCAGCTCCATCATTTCCTGTAAAAATCTTTCTTTATTTTTTTCCTTGTAATCTTTCCATGCTTGCATTGCTATAATGTTTAATTTGAAATTGAACGAATATATACATTTTAAGAGGGCTAAGGGAAGATGTAAGCCCTAATAATTTCGTTTAAAATATTAACATATACTCATGCGTTAGATAACACTTAATGAATACATTTGCTTCAGATTGTCTACCAATTTATCAGCCTTTGCATTTTGCTTTGTATAATTTTTACAACGCTTTTTGCAAAGGCTGAGTCCATTGTTGGATGTAATGTGTATTAATTATCTGCCTTAATTTTTTTGCAGAAAAGGCAATAATCTTTTAAGCTTTTTTATTGACCTCAAATAATATTCTTTATTAAAAAGCTGGGAATCGTGCATGGCTTTATAGGTAAGAAAAATGCCGATAGGGCTAAGCACAATTACAGGCAGCCACATGCCTGTTATGGGATCGAGTATATTATCTTTTGTAAACTTTTCGCCAAAAATACTTAGCAGGTAAAATACTAAAAAAAATATGAGTGCCACCACCAAAGGCATACCCAGACCGCCTTTGCGGATGATAGAGCCTAAAGGCGCCCCTATAAAAAACAAGACGATACAGGCCACAGACAACGATAATTTTTTATGCCATTCTATTTTATGAAGCTTTATATCATCTATGCGGCCATCATATACGGCGCTGTTCACTTCGGCAAGGCTGCGAAGGCTTGAGATGGTATTTTGCGCTTTTTCTTTTACAACTGTTTTCAAGGTATCAGGTATCAGGTCGTCAAAAGATTTGATCTTTTTTGCCGGAAACTTTTTTGCCGCCGCTGACATTTGCGTATGCGACCTAACGGTATCCCTGTACTTATCAATTTTAAGATATGCCTTAAAATCATTTCTGTTTTGCTTTATCAGTGAGTCAGGAAATTTTTTTAGCGAATCAATATCTTTATCAAGCTGGCGAAGGGTCTTCATGCGTATGTTATTCATGAAGAGGCTATCGGATGTTGTTTGAATATTTAATTGAGTAAGGTCAAAGAGCTTGTTATATTCTTTAAAGCCCATTTGTATATATTCATTTTTTACTGAGCTAAAATCTCCTTTTTCTGAATAGCGGCTTCCGTTCTGCAGCCTGAACTCAAGGAATTTTTTATCAGCGCTCACTGTCATCTTACCATTTTCTGAAATAATAGTGTTGGGCTGTATATTATTTTCTTCTTCATAAATTAATACATTATGAAGCGTGCTTTTATCCTTTTCTTTTTTACCAACCTTTATAGAAAATCCCCTGAAACCATTGTAGAATACGCCATCTTTAAGATCAAAGGCCGGACTTTTCCTATAAATATCATTGTAAATAACTGCAAATTTTAAGTTAGCAACAGGCGCTACATTATTGGCAAATAAAAAAGCCACTCCTGTTAAAAATAAGGTTACAAAAAAAAGCGGCCGCATAAAACGCAGTAATGAAATGCCGGAAGATTTTATGGCAACCAACTCAAAGTTTTCACCCAGCTTGCCGAAGGTCATAATGGATGAAAGCAGAATGGCAATAGGCATCGCAAGTGTTACCAGTGTTGCGCTTGCATAAATTAAAAACCTGCAAAGCGTTATTACATCAAGCCCTTTACCCACAAGATCATCAATATATTTCCAAAGTATTTGCATCATAAACACAAAAAGCGTTATGAAAAACGTGGCAATAAAAGGCCATAAAAAAGCTTTAAGAATTAATTTATCAAGTTTTTTAAACATGCAACAGGTAAGGGGAAGGCTGTGTTATTTGTATGTTTGCCGTATCTAAATTATGAGTGAAAAAGCAAAAATACATCTTTCAAAATTTGAAAGAGAACTGATAATAAATAAGGAGATTATTTTAACTAAACGAGCTATAATTAAAAAAGTATACGATCTCTTTGGTAGCGTGCATGAAAGCTATGAACAAGTTTTAAATAAAGAAAAAAATATGTTATCAGTACTGAGCGAACATGCAGGAAAAATATCCAAAGGAGAAAATTATGAAGACCTGCCTTATGTAATTATGGATTATCCTGCTTTGTTTTCCAAAGAAAAAATTATAGCAGTGCGCACCATGTTCTGGTGGGGAAATTTCTTTAGCCTTACGCTTCACCTTGCAGGTAAAGAATTTAAAATAAAAGAAGATTTTTTAATGCAAAAGGATTTCTTGGAAAAGAATAATTTTCATATATCTATTAATGAAAACCAGTGGCAGCATCACTTTGAGCCATCCAACTATATTCATGCATCAAAGCTTGATGAAAGTATATTTACAGAAATGATGCTGAGCAATTTTTTTAAAATATCAAAAAAAATAGAAGTGAATAGATGGGATGAAGTTCCTGATTTTTTTGAAAAAACTTTTAATGAGATCTGTCAGTTTGTTAGTCTTAATTTCCCAAACGGTAAAACAGTTCTTTAACCTGTGTTTCCCACAACTGCGACTGGTCTTTTACCTCTTTTTTATCGGCAAAGTCAGTAATTACGAGTATAGTTTGGTTGGTTACTTCAGACTTATCAATGCCAAATTCAAAGTATTCATCCTTTGCAGAATTGAGCCAGTGAAACCTTATGAATTTATTTTCTTCGGTTTCCAGCACTTCTGCTTCTTCCGAAGATCCGTTCCATGAAAAATTGAAACGGCCATCTTTATCTTCTACTTTATCTGCAAACCACTCCTGAAGGCCGGTGGAAGTGGATAGAAAAGCATATAAAATTACTGGCGAACAGCGCACCGGATACTCTACTGTATATTTTATTTTCTTGGTCATCTTTCATTATTAAAACAACACTGTAGCTGCAATAATAGAGAATAAATAATTAACCAAAATAATTTCCTCAGTTTTTTTATTGTTTATGTTTTATTGTATTAAAAATTGTATTCAAATATTTTTTTAAAACAATTTTCTTAACAATTTTTTGTATCACATACTTAAAAGCGTTATGGCATCGTTTATATTTTAACTACACACTACTTACAAATTAATTGCCTATGCACCTTTTTAAATATCGCTTATGAGTTTACGTCAGTTGAAAATTTCAAAGTCAATCACTAACCGTGAAAGTGAAAGCCTTGAAAAATACTTGCAGGAAATTGCAAAAGTGCCCATGATCTCTGCAGAAGAAGAAGTGGCGCTTGCACAACTAATAAAGAAAGGCGATAAGGCTGCGCTGGATAAGCTTACCAAAGCTAATTTGCGTTTTGTAGTTTCAGTTGCCAAGCAATATCAAAACCAGGGGCTTACCCTTCCGGATCTTATAAATGAAGGTAATCTCGGTCTTATAAAGGCGGCACAAAAATTTGATGAAAGCAGGGGCTTTAAATTTATTTCTTACGCTGTCTGGTGGATTCGCCAAAGCATTATGCAGGCGCTTGCAGAGCAGGCAAGAATTGTGAGGCTTCCATTGAATAAAGTCGGGCTTACTAACAGGATCAGCAAGGCTTTCACGCAGCTTGAGCAGGAGTTTGAGCGAACGCCTACTGCTGAAGAAATTGCATTCTTTTTGGATATGGAATTAGAAGAAGTGGCAGCAACCATGAATGTGGCGGCAAAGCATATCAGCATGGATTCTCCGCTTACAACCGATGGCGAAGAAAATACTTTGCTCGATGTAATGGTGAACAAAAATGCAGATAGCGCTGATCAAAAAATCCTGTTTAAAGATTCTTTAAAAATGGAGGTTGAGCGCTCGCTGAGCATGCTTACAGAAAGACAAAAGGAAGTAATATGCTACGTATATGGCATCGGGTACGATCAGCCAATGACGCTTGAAGATATTGGTGAAATGTATTCGCTTACAAGAGAACGGGTAAGACAAATAAAAGATAAAGCATTGGAAAAATTAAAAACCAGTGTAAGGGCAGATTATTTAAAAGAATTTATGGGTGTTTAAATTTTTGATGTGGTTATTATTTCTAAAAGAGCATTCTGCAAAGAATGTTCTTTTTAGTTTAAAGATGTGCCGGCATAATTTTTTTAAAAATATCTTTGCCTTGCAATGAATAGTTATTTTAAAATTGGCAAGCTGGCGGGTACGTTTGGGCTGGAAGGTCAAATGATTTTGCAACATAGCCTTGGCAAGAAAACTTCTTTAAAAGGCCTGGAAAATATTTTTATAGAAGATAAAAGAGATTCTTTTCTTCCTTATTTTATTCTTTTATCCAAAATAAAAAATGATAAAGAGGTATATGTAAAAATTGAAGGCATCACATCAAAAGAAGAGGCAAGGCCCTTAATAAAAAAAGAGGTTTGGCTAAGTGAAAAAGACTTTAAAAATTTTTCGGCAAATGCTTCTCCGATTTCATTGCTTGGGTTAACGATCATTGATAAAAACATAGAGCTTGGTGAAATAACAGAAGTGATAGAACAGCCGCACCAGCTATTATGCAAAATATTATTAAATGATAAAGAAGCACTGATACCTGTGCACGAAGGATCACTCGAAAAGATTGATAGAAAAAACAAAAAGCTTTTTGTAGATCTTCCTGATGGCTTGCTGGAAGTATATTTGGAAAACTGATTTTTTGAAATTGTAATTTGCATGATCTTTATGCAATCTTCCTCCAATATAATTGCTCACTTCGACCTTGATTCTTTTTTTGTTTGTGTTGAATATATTAAAGATCCTTCTTTAAAAGGCAAACCGGTTATTGTAGGTGGCAGCAAAGAAAGAGGTATCGTTTCTACCTGTAGCTACGAAGCAAGAAAGTTTGGGGTTCACTCTGCAATGCCCATGAAAACCGCTATGCGCCTGTGTCCGCAGGCAACAGTTGTAAAAGGAACTTACAGTGATTATGGAAAATATTCCCGGTGGGTCACGCAAATTATTGCTTCCAAAGCGCCGCTTTTTGAGAAAGCATCTATTGATGAATTTTATATTGACCTCAGTGGCATGGATACATTTTTTAATCCCTTGCAATGGACTATTGACCTGCGCAACCTGATAACAAGTGAGACAACTTTGCCTATTTCATTTGGCATTGGTAAAAATAAAATGATCGCAAAAATGGCTACCAATGAAGCGAAGCCTAACGGCTTTCTTCAGGTGCCCATCGGAAAAGAAAAAGATTTTTTATCAAACCTGGAACTAAGCAAAATACCCGGAATAGGTGAACATACCGCGAACATATTATTGAACCATGGCTTTAAATTTATTAAAGACATTTATACAACTACACCTGAAGCGCTTGAAAAATTATTAGGAAAATGGGGCTTTGATCTTTGGAATAAAGCACATGGAAATTACCATTCAATCATATCTCCTTATCACGAATCGAAATCAATTTCAACAGAAAACACTTTTGAAGAAAACATTTTGGAAGTTGACAAACTGATGAATGAGATTGTTAGAATGACTGAAAAAATTTCCTTTGAGCTAAGAAAAGAAGGAAAAGTTACGCGTTGCATTACTATTAAAATACGCTATCCTGATTTTGAAACTACATCAAGGCAAACCGCTATTTCTTACACTTGCGCCGATGATGAAATCATCCCTGTTGCTAAAAGCCTTTTTCATAAGTTGTATAAAAAAGGTATCCCGGTGCGCTTGCTGGGCGTGCGTTTCAGCGATCTTACCAACGATGCGGTGCAAACAAATCTTTTCCAAAATGCTGAAAGAAAAAATATTTTATACAAAGCAGTTGACGAGGTAAAAAACAGGTTTGGAACTCAAAGTATATCCCGCGCTGCAGGAAAATCAAAGGGGAGAAAAGATAATATCGTGTAAGGTTTTCTTTTCCAGGATCTTTAAAGTGGCATCTCTGGTAATAGTCAATACTTTTCTTATGCCACACTGTATCTCATCGCAATCATCACATTTTTCATAAAAGTTAAGGCTTACACAAGGTACCAATGCAATAGGCCCGTTAATAACTCTTATAACGGTTGCCAGATTTATTTTTTTTGGAGAGACTTTCAGCGCATAGCCGCCGCCCTTGCCCTTCTTGCTTTCCAGCAAGTCAGCTTTCTTTAATTCATTCAAAATATTTTCAAGAAACTTCAAAGGAATTCTCTTCTTCGCAGAAATATCGCAAATAAGAATAGGCCCTTTTCCATAATTTTCTGCCAGGTAAGAAAGCGCCCTGAAAGCATATCTTGTTTTCTTTGAAAGCATTAAGAAATATATAAATTATAAAATAAAACTATGTTTATTTTTTATAAGCAAATTTAAAAAATATTTCTCTACTAAATTGGTAGGATATTATATCTTCGCAAAATCTTTTACTAAAAAAATATAATCATGAGTTTACAATTAGGCGATACAGCGCCCGATTTTACAGCCGAAACAACCAAAGGCACCATAAACTTTTATGAATATCTCGGCAATAGCTGGGGCGTTCTATTTTCTCATCCTGCTGATTACACGCCTGTTTGTACCACAGAGCTGGGCAAAACCGCTTTATTAAGTAAAGAATTTGAAAAAAAAAATGTAAAAGTGCTCGCTGTAAGTGTTGACCCGCTTGATAAGCACAAGGGCTGGACCAATGATATTAATGAAACACAAAACTGCACAGTTGATTTTCCTTTGATAGCTGATGAAGATAAAAAGGTAGCAACGCTTTATGGAATGCTGCATCCTAATGCTTCTGCAACTGCAACAGTGCGTTCTTTATTTATTATAGGGCCTGATAAGAAAATAAAACTGATGATTATTTATCCTGCATCAACCGGAAGAAATTTTGTAGAAGTGCTGAGAGTTATTGACTCTTTGCAGCTTACTGCAGACCATAGTGTAGCAACGCCCGCAGACTGGAAACATGGTGAAGATGTAATAATAGTACCTGCTGTAAGCACTGAAGATGCTCTGAAGAAGTTTCCCAAAGGCGTGAAAGTAGTAAAGCCTTATTTGCGTTATACACCGCAGCCCAATTTATAATTATTAGCCCCTGATCTTTTTCAATTGCTGTAAAACAGCTTTCATATCTTTTGGCAGGGGGGCTTCTAAAAAGTGCTCATTTAACTGAGCATCTTTAAAATATAACTGGTAAGAATGCAAGGCCACACGACTGAGGAGTGGCCTTTCTTCTACCTCACTTTTAGCTAACTTATATTTCTTTTTGAAAGATGAAAGTAGTATGGGTTTTCCATCTCCGTAGATTGGATCGCAGGCAAGAGGATGACCCGCAAACTTCATGTGAACCCTTATCTGGTGCGTTCTCCCGCTTTGTATAGCACATTTTGCCAAAGAATAATTTCCATAATCTTCAAGTATTGTATACTCAGTTAAAGAAGGCTTGCCCTTTTTGCCAACACTCATTTCACCTTTACGATATGGATGTTCAACCAAGGGTTCATTAATGCTGCCTTCTTTATCAGTAAAGCTTCCTTTTATTATTGCCAGATAATTTTTCTTTATATTTCTTTTTTCAAAAAGCTGGGAAAGATGTTTATGCGACGCTTCATTTTTTGCAAATAAAATGAGGCCGGTTGTTTCGCGGTCTAAGCGGTGCACAATAAAAATTTTGCCGTGCTGAGCCGTTAAAATTTTATATAAAGATGGCTGCATTTCATCATGCCGGTCAGGTATGGTAAGCATTCCTGCTGGCTTGTTCAAAGCAATGAAGTCATCATTTTCAAAAATTACCGCTATCCCTTTTATATCCATCTTTATGTGGTTGCATCCAAACCTGGATCATCAGAAATTTTTTTTCTTTTCGCATTTTGCTTATTCATATATTTTAATAAGCGCACTTCTTTTTCTGAAAGATAACGCCACTTCCCGCGCTCTACATTTTTCTTGGTAAGGCTGCCATACATCACTCTGTCGAGGCCCTTCACATCATAACCCAGATGCTCAAAGATGCGGCGCACAATGCGGTTGCGGCCGCTGTGAAGCTCAATACCGATAATGCTTTTATCCTTTTCATCTGCATACGCAAGTGCGTCGGCAAAAATGTCTCCGTCATCCAGCTTTATTCCCTTTAAAATTTTTTCAAAATCATTTTTTGTTAAAGCCTTATCCAGCTTTACTTCGTAAACTTTTATTACATTAAAACTTGGGTGGGTAAGTTGTTGGGTGAGTTGCCCATCGTTGGTAAGCAATAAAACCCCGGAGGTATTTCTATCTAACCTGCCAACAGGATAAATGCGCTGATCGGTTGCATTTTTGGTAAGATGCAAAACAGTTTTTCTATTTTGCGGGTCATCAGTGGTAGTTATATAATCCTTAGGTTTATTTAATAAAATATATACAAGATTCTTTGTTACAAATAACTTTTTTCCATTGTACTCCACCACATCTTTATCGCTTACTTTAAAAGCAGGCTGTGTAATTATTTTATTATTTACCACAACCTTTCCCTTACTAATTAAAGCAACTGCATCCCTGCGGGAGGTTACTCCGCAATGCGCCAGGTATTTATTTAATGGCATTTCCTTTTCAGAAATATCTTTTTTAACATTGGCTGAAGTTGTTGCTGGTTGCAGCTTCTCAGGCTTTGGATATTTCTGCCTGTTACTTTTTTTTGCCGGAGTATTCGGAGTACTATTATTTGAAAAAGCATTTTGGCGTGATGCTCTCTTTTCTTCATAAAATTTTTCAATAGCAGCAGCTCTTTGTTTCTTAGCAACTTTTTTATCCTGCTTATGTTTTTCTTTTATGGCAGCATTATTTTTTGGGTTAATAAATTTCTTAAATGCTTGCTGGCTCATGTGGAGTGATTTGCTGTTTTGCAACAGTAGTTAGCTTCAAAGATAAAATAAAAACAGGTGAACTTTGATCCGCATTTCTTTAAAGTAACTATCTGATATATTTTTTATCTGCTTATTTATTTTTCCATTTTATTATGGCTTTGATTCGGCTGAAGCAGGTGCCAGCTCTTTGTTTGCGAGCTGCCCGCAAGCTGCATCAATATCTTTACCGCGGCTTATCCTAAGCCTTACATTTACACGGTGCGCTGCGAGATAGTCCATAAACTTTTGCGTAGCATCTTTATCCGGCTTTACAAAACTGGCATTATCTATCGGGTTATATTCAATAATATTTACTAGATGAACAGGTACTTGTTTATAAATTTTTATAAGATCATCGGCATCTTTTATTGAATCATTTTCCCCTTTAAATAAAATGTATTCAAATGTGATATCGCCTTTTGTTTTTTCATAAAAATAATTTAGCGCTTCTATTAATACCTGTATGTTATTGCTTTCATTTATAGGCATTATCTCGTTTCTTTTTTTATCATTGGCTGCGTGGAGAGACAATGCCAGGTTAAATTTCACGCCATCATCGCCAAGCTGCCTAATCATTTTTCCAACGCCTGCTGTGGATACGGTAATCCTTCTTGCACTCATGCCAAGCCCATCACTCGCAGTAATTCTTTCAATAGCTTTTAAAACATTTTTATAATTAAGCAGCGGCTCGCCCATGCCCATAAAAACTATATTACTTAACTTTTTGCCATAAGTTTTTTCAGCCATTTCATTTAGTAAAACTACTTCATCATAAATCTCATCGAAGTTCAAATTGCGCTTTCTATCCATATACCCTGTTGCGCAAAATTTGCAACTAAGGCTGCAGCCTACCTGCGATGATACACACGCCGTTTGCCTGTTGTCAGCAGGTATTAAAACTCCTTCCACAAAATGGCCATCAAATGTTTTGAATCTTGTCTTCAAAGTACCGTCGCTGCTGTATTGCGTGGCATTATTATGTATGGCAGGCAAAGAAAAATTATCAGTTAAATGTTGCCTCAGTTCTTTGCTCAGGTTGGTCATATCTTCAAACGAAGTAGCATGTTTTTTCCAGATCCATTCCCATACCTGCGTAGCTCTGAATTTCTTTTCATTAATTGTTTTAAAATATTCAATAAGCTCATCGAGAGAAAGCGTTCTTATATTTTTAACTGCATTCATTTTGCAAAGGTAAATGGTTAGTTTATTGGTTAAAAGGTTTATTAGTTAAAAGGTTAATGGTTTATATAAGTTTATTGTTTAATGAAAACTATTCTCGCAATTGGTTTAATTGGTGTTATCAATTATTAATTTTGCAAAACAAAAAATAGCAATGGAAACAGTGTATGTTATTGATGCTTTACGCACGCCGGTTGGCAGGTATGGTGGTGCGTTAAGCGCTACCCGGCCCGATGATTTATTGGCTCATGTTATAAAGTCGTTAATGAGCAGGAACGGAAAAATTGATGTAAATGGAATTGAAGATGTGATAGCAGGAAACGCCAACCAGGCTGGGGAAGATAACAGGAACATTGCCCGCATGTCCGCACTGCTGGCGGGTTTGCCCGTATCAGTTGCGGGCAACACGGTGAACCGATTATGTGCAAGTGGCTTGCAATCCATTATGGATGCGGCCCGTTGTATAATGTGCGGAGATGGAAATATTTTTCTTGCGGGTGGCGTAGAAAGTATGACAAGAGCTCCATTTGTGATGGCCAAAGCTGACGGTGCTTTCAGCCGTAAACAGGAAGTGTTTGATACCACTATTGGTTGGCGGTTTACCAACCGGCAACTTGCTGAAAAATATTATCCGTACTCAATGGGGGAAACTGCTGAGCATGTAGCGCAGCAATGGAAAATATCAAGACATGCACAGGATGAGTTTGCATTGCAAAGCCAGGAAAAATATTTTGCTGCATTAGCCGCAGGCAAATGGAAACATGAGATACTACCTGTTGAAACTACTCCTAATAAAACAGAGCAAATAATTTTTGATATGGATGAGCATCCTCGTAAAACATCTATGGAAAAATTATCCCAACTGAGACCTGCATTTCTAAAAGATGGAACTGTTACTGCCGGCAATTCATCAGGTATAAATGACGGCGCTGCAATGGTGCTGCTTTGCAACGAAACCATTTTAAAGAAGTATGGTATAAAGCCAATGGCTACGATAAAAAGTATGGCAGTTGCTGGTGTTGATCCCTCTATAATGGGCATCGGGCCGGTGCCTGCAACTAACAAAGCGCTGCATCGGGCGGGGCTTACAGTTGCAGATATTGATCTTATAGAATTAAATGAAGCGTTTGCTTCGCAGGCTATCGCCTGCATTCATGACCTGGGCTTAGACATTCAAAAAGTAAATGTGAATGGAGGTTCTATAGCCATCGGCCATCCGCTGGGATGCAGTGGCGCCCGCATTTCCACCACATTGTTATATGAAATGAAAAGGAGAAGTTTACGCTATGGCCTCGCAACTATGTGCGTAGGAGTAGGGCAGGGTGCCGCAGTAATATTTGAAAATGTGTATTAGTTACACAATCTTTTTTAATTCTTTTTTTACAAGATTATCATTAATAAAAATTGATAACAATAACAATGCAACTGCCGTTGCTATAACACTCCAGTGCAAAAGAAAAGACAGGTTTTCTTTGTTTACAAAAGATAGTTGCAGAAACAAGAAATGAAGCCCTTGCGTAATGATAAGCGCTGAAATAATTATAAATACATAAACAGGAAGCCATGTCTTTGAAACGCTTGCTGCAAGCCATTTTGGTGAATATCCTAATGTAAGCAACAAGCGCAGATTGTCTTTGCTTTTTGCTATCATCAGTTGCAGATAAAATGAAAAAAGCATAAGGGCAAGTACGATAACTAAAACACCAAAAACCGCTAAAGCGCTTACAACATTTTGCAAAACATTTTTCACGCGGCCAAATTTTATTTTATCCTTATTTACATGATAGTTTTGCTGGTCTAAAAATGCAATAAACTTTGGATTGTTAGCATCCTTTGTTTTAATAAAAACTCTTGAGGCGTGTAGTGAGGAATCTTTATTGAAATAAAAATTGTTCCAGTTCATAAAAGATTTTGGAACAAGAATAGAACTAACCCTATCGGTTAATGCAACAATATTTCCTTTATAATTTTGTACTCCGCCAGGCCCTGAGCATTCCAACGTAAGGTTGACAGATGAAATGGTTTTTGCAGAAAGCTGCGGTAATCCCTGAGCTGGTGCAAACACATTATACATCTCAAGGAAATCAGAAGAAAAGATGATGGGAACCTGCATCTGGCCCGGGTTCCAGGTAAATGATGGTGGCACCGTATCAATAAAATTATCATCAATACTTTCTATAAAAAGATCGGTGCTAAAGGGAATGATCTCACCTGCGGTAGCACGCACACGAAACTGGTTAGGAACAAGCGGTGCAAAGCTTTCTATTGATGGAACGTCTTGTAATTTGGTTAAATCAGCCTGGGTAAAGCTGTTGTCTTTACCCATGTTTTCATTGGTAATAGTTTTTGAAATGGATACAAAATCATATCCTTCATTTCGCGGGCTGTTCTGCTGCAAAAGATTTTGAATGTTAATGAACATTTGAATGGATACCAGCAAAAGCAGCACACCAATACCCAGCCCGATGTATCCCAAAAATTTGGAGAATACGTTATTGCCTGAGGAAATTAACGGCCGTATATTTTTATAAGAAAGCATTTTTTTAATACTAATTATTAAACACCAATTACACGAATTACTTAAGCAATGAATTAAACCACTAAACAATGCATTACTAAACTTCTAAACCATTAAACCAAGCCACTAAGAAGTTACCAATAAACATCTAAACTTACACCCACCTCACAGCATCAAAGCCTTTTCACCTTTCAAAAAATCAAGCATTTTAAGATCAGCGAAAACCATTGCTGCACTTCGCTTTTCGCACTCTTCGTAAATTAAATCCATCGCTTTTTTTCTGTTAATTTCATCAAGGTGACTGTAAGGTTCATCAAGCAACAAAAAACTAAATGGCTGCATTAAAGAGCGAATGATGGCAATGCGCTGCTGCTCGCCATAGCTGCATGTTTGCGCCTTTTGACCCAGCTTATTTTGAATACTTAATTTTGCGGCCATTTCATCAATCATTTCAACAGGATGATAAGGATCGAGCATCCTTTTTATTTCAATATTTTCTCTGGCCGTTTGGTTTTCAAACAGTTTTAGATCCTGAAAAACAATACTGATCTTATTTTGCCTGAATGAAGAAAAGCTTTCGGTGGAAAGCTTTTTACTGTTGACATCATCATAAAAAACGATGCCTTTATAATCTTTTCTTAACCCATATAAAAAATGAATTAAAGACGTTTTGCCGCTGCCCGATGGTGCAATAATATGCAGGTGTTCACCCGGCTGAATGGAAATTTTTTTACCCCAAACTTCAGAAGTTTTTATAGCCTCTTTGCTTATATAATCAGGTGTAATTTCCTGCAGGTGTATCTGCATATCTTTTAATAAAATAAAATAAACTATTTAGTTGTGTCAATTGGCGGTGGCGGCATGGAGGTAGTGTCCATCAAAGCCCCGGAAGTTTTTTCTTTGCTTTCTTTATCCATTTTTGCCTTTGCAATCACATCAAAATAATGGTTCAATTGCTTTAAGCTGTTGGTACTTTGATCTATAAGATTTATTTCTGTAGTTCCGGTAAGGGCACCATCTTTAAAATCGCCTGATCTCATATACACATTATTCCAAAGCTTAAGGCTTTCATTCATTATAAGCATTACATCGCTGTCATCTTTTTTATAAGTGGAAAGCACGGAAAGTATTTTATGAATGTCAACAAAAGCGCCTATGGGCTCACCGCTTATTTTATTAATATAATCATTTTTATAATTAGCATTACCGGCAAGATAATCGTTGAGATAATGCTGGTGATTGCTTATGCCAAACACTTTATCGTTCTGCCCAAAAGCAATGGATGTATCAGCCGCCGCACCCATTTGGCCGCTTATCTTTTTGCCTGCGTCCATCAGTTTTTGAAAGCTTGCTTTATCACCTATGGAAACAGAAAATAAAAAATTCATTTGTGGTATTGAAAAAGTATTAGCTTTTGTTGTCGGCTGTCCTGCATCGGTTGTAGCCATTGACAATGAATCTGTTTTTAAAGAAAGATCGGTAACAGCAAACATAAGATCGCCTTTGTTTGCTTTTACAAAGTCATCGAGGGTAAAGCCAATCTGGCTGGTATAAGTATTTAAAACACCATCCATTCCGGTGAGCTTTATCAATTCCTTTATTCCTTCCGGCTTAAAGTGCAAAGCGCCTGCGCCCACTATGTTTTGCGATGGTATTGTTTTAAGCAGATCTGTATTTATGCTGCCACCACTGTATTTCTGTAAGAAATCTGAAAACTCTTTGCCTGCATATCCTTTTTGGTTTATGATAATTTTGCCGTTATCAAAACTTACCGTGTAGGTGCTGATATTATCTTTAAAAAACACATCAAGCTTTAGCATTCCCAACATTCCAAGACCACCGGAGTTGTTCATGATCTGTTCAGTATTTATCCAGGCATGAACATCACCGCTTTCTTTTATAAGACCTGCAAACCGGTCATTTTTTTCAAGGCTGCTGTCGGATGATAATGAAAATAATTTTTTAGAATAAGCGGCAAGTGCGGCACTTTTATCAACCAGGGAACTCATGTTGTTTTGCGTGTTCATGCCGTTGATTGATGGAAGCTTCGATTTGGCAGCATCTGCATCAAAGGCATACACAAAATGGTTGTTGTTCCAGGTAACAGTGCTTTGGTTTTTAAACACCAGCACGTTCAGGTCACCATCTTTTTTTTCTGTTGCAGTTGAGTCAATGTTTTTGTTGAATTGCTCAAAGTCAGCGGCGCTTTTCACATATCCTTCCAGTATCATTTCGGCATCTGCGCCAGCATCTTTTGCCACAAAAAATATAACACTGCTGTTCAGGTCAATGCCACTGTTTTCAGGGTTTGCAAGCAATTTCTTTTTCCAGGCATTCATGGTTGAGTCGCCATTCGCTTTCTGGTACCAGCTTGTTTGCTTTATATCATCCCAGCTAAGTTTGCTGCGTAAAGATTTTATATCAAGGTGCATAACAAACATGGCATTTTTAGGCACCATTTTGCCTAATTCATTTTTTTTGCTACATGATGATAACATAAAAGCTGCAGCAAAAAATACCAGCATCATCTGGGAAAAAGATTTCATAATTGTTGTTTTATTTTTTAAAAGTAATCGTAATAATTGTAAGATTGACCGGAAAAAGTTATTTCATTTTTTATTAATTGCAAATTTTTAATAAGGTAACCGGATGATCATTCAAAAAATGAAGAAAGGTTTTCCAAAGGGATCGTTTGCTGCTCCGACGTGGCAAGGTTTTTTATAACGCAAATATTATTTTCCATTTCGTTGGAGCCAATGATCGCAGCAAAAGCAATATTTTTTTTAGAAGCATATTTAAATTGCTTATCCATTTTAGCGCTTTCATAAAAAAGCTCACAGCTTATGTTATTGCTTCGCAAGATCTGCATTTGCTTAAAGGCAAGCCTGGCTTCTTTTTCGCCAAGATTAAAAAAGAGAACTTTTGTAGAAGTATTGATCTCTTTTGGAAAAAGGTTCAGTTCACTCATCACATCATAAATTCTGTCAACACCAAAGCTGATGCCCACTCCGGGAATATTTGGTAATCCAAACAAACCCGTGAGATCATCGTACCTGCCGCCGCCGCCAATGCTGCCAATACTTACATTTTTTGCTTTTACTTCATAAATAATTCCTGTGTAATAATTAAGACCTCTTGCTAAAGTAAAGTCAAATTTTACCTCATTGTACTCTGATAAATTTATAGCTTCTTTTATGTAAGTATAAATGTTAAGCAATTCTTCAATTGCTTTTTTAGCACTTTTTGAATTGCCTAATACTTCAGCTATTTGTACGATTTTCTCATCATTAGTTCCTTCTATTAAGAGATATTTTTCAATTATTACAATTTGCTCTTTTGATAAATTATTTTCTTTTAATTCTTCTTTTATTTTTTCAATACCAATTTTATCAAGTTTATCAATAGCAACAGTTATTGCAATTAATTTATCAGCGCCGCCGCAGGCTTCAGCAAGTGCAGCTAATATTTTGCGACTGTTAATTTTTAGTGTTACCTCTATTTTTAATTTTTGAAAAACCTGCAAATAAATTAGTGCCAGCTCAGCATCGCTTAGCAAAGAGTTAGTTCCGGCGATGTCGGCATCACATTGCATAAACTCGCGGTAGCGGCCTTTTTGCGGCCGGTCTGCGCGCCATACGCTTTGCATTTGGTAGCGTTTGTAGGGTAGCGTTAAGTTGTTATAATTCATTGCAACAAATCGGGCAAAGGGAATCGTGAGATCATAACGTAATGCTCTTTCAGTAATTGCTTTTTCACTTTTGCCTTCAAGAATTTTTTCAAAATTTTTTTGCGCTTCTTCTTTTTTTAAAGGGTTATCAAGGCCATTATTCAATATTTTAAAAATGAGCTTATCACCTTCATCACCATACTTCCCCATCAGCGTTTCAAGGTTTTCTATAGCAGGCGTTTCTAATGGTTCAAAGCCGTATAATTCAAAAGCATTTTTTATGGTATTGAGTATAAAACTGCGCCTGCGAATGGTTTCAGCCGAAAAATCTCTGGTGCCCTGCGGAGTGGTTGGTTTCATTTTTGCCTGCGGCAAAGTTTTTTTCAGGCGCAAAAATAGGGCAGTATGTTGTCAAAAATTATTTATGGAATAAAAATCACTATTGCATCTTATGTTGAAGTGATTTGATTTATAACAAAGAGACGTATCATAAACATTAACACATTTCTGGCAACAACAAAATAAAGATGAGTGTCTATAATTTAAAGATCATTTATCTATTTTATTTTAACTTGCTGAACTTCATATAAATTTTATATAATGAGCCTGGAAGAATTTGAAGATGCGCCTGATCCAAAAACTAAAAGATATGTGATGATGAAAAGCATTATGGATATCGGGATGGGCTTTTTATATTTAGGTGTTGGAGTTATTATTTTCTTTGCAAAGCAGCTTCATATTTACAACAATTTTACAGATTCTATTATTGCAAAAATATTTGCAGCCTTAGTAGTTATATACGGTGTATGGAGAATTTACAGGGGTATAAAAAAAGATTATTTTTTGGAGTAATGAAGAGGAATCTGAAAAAATATGGAAACTACGGGCGCATTGCGTATGCTGCATTTGTAATGCTTGTTTTTAACGGTTGTACTGGCTCAAACCAGCGGCCAGACCTTGATTCTGAAAGTTCAGGTACCATTCATATAAGTGTGGATGAATCTTTTAAACCTGTTATTGATTCAGAGATACAGGTGTTTGAGGCTTTGTACCCAAAAGCAAAAATTATTGCAGAGTATAAGCCTGAGGCGCAATGCTTCAGGGATCTTTTGAAAGACAGTACCAGAATGATTATTGTAACCAGGGGATTTTCTGACGATGAAGAAAAATTTTATAAAGACAGTTTCAAGTTTGAGCCGATATGGGACAAAGTGGCTAACGACGCTATTGCTTTAATTATAAGTAATCATGCCAAGGATTCATTATTTACCATGAGTAAGATACGAGGCATACTGGATGGCTCCACAGGAGATAAGCAACTGGCAGTGTTCGACGGCCTTACCGCCACAAGCACCGTGCGGTATGCTGTTGATTCTATCTTAAAAGGAAAACCGTTTGACCCCAAAAAAGTTTTTGCAGTAAAAAGCAGCAATGATGTAATAGATTATGTAAGCAAAAATGATAATGTGATTGGTTTTATAGGTGTAAGCTGGATAGGCAATCCGGATGATACAACCCAGTTAAGCTTTTTGAAAAAAGTGAAGATAGCATCTGTTGAATGCAACTGCGCAGAAGATACTTATGTAAAGCCTTACCAGACCAACATCTTAACAAGGCGTTACCCGTTGGTACGCGGTTTGTATTACATCCTCAAAGAAAATTATGAAGGCCTTGGATCTGGCTTTGCAAATTTCCTTGAATACGAAAAAGGCCAGTTGATATTTTTTCATTCATACCTGGCGCCTGTAAAAATGAATTTCACCATACGCTCAGCCACATTAAATTCGCAATAATTTTTCAATTAAAAAAAAAATAAAAAGTACAATGGTAAAGACGAAACAAATTGCTATGCTTGTTTTCTTAATTCTTACGGGAAATATAATATTTGCCCAAAGCATTGATGATGGGAAAAAGTTTTTAAATTATGAAAGATACACCAGCGCTTATAACGTGTTCAGCAAATTAGTAGCTGCTAATCCTAATGACGTGGAAGCCGCTTACTGGCTGGGGCAAACTTATCTTCAAAATACTGATAATACTGATACAGCAGCAGCGTTAGCTTTATACCAGAAAACGCTGCAGGCCAATGCCAATGCACCTTTGCTAATGGTTGGCGTGGGAGAGGTGGAACTAATGCAGGGAAAAAAAGATGATGCAAGAAAAATGTTTGAAGCCGCTATTGCTGCATCTAATAAAAAAAATGCTACTGATGTTTTAACCGCAGTGGGCAGGGCTAATGTGGATGAAAAAAATGGTGATCCAACTTATGCAATCAGCAAGCTTACGCAGGCAGCAGATAAAGATAAAAAAAATGCAGCCATACAGGTATTGCTGGGCGATGCTTACAGAAAAATGGTTGATGGAGCAAATGCCAGTCAATCTTACACTAGCGCGTTGCAGATAGATCCAAAAGATGCAAGGGCAGATTTTATGATAGGCAGAATTTATGAAACACAGGGATACGGGCAGGAAGCCGTATACATGAAATATTATAACGATGCGATTGCTGCCGATCCAAATTTTGCACCGGTTTATTATTGGTTATATAATTATTATTACCAAAGAGATGTAAATAAATCAAGGGATTATTTAAATAAATATATTGCAGTTGCTGATCCTGACTCAAAGAATTGTTATGCGCAGGCATCTCTTTTATACGTATCAAAATTATACCAGGATGCCATCACAAAATCAGATGAATGTATATCTTCTGCAGGCAATAAAGTTTTCCCTAATCTTTATGGTTTAAAAGCTTATTCTTATGATAAACTGGGCGATTCGGTAAACGCAAAAAAATACTTTGATCAGTTTTTTGCCAAAGTAAATCCTGATAAAATAGGCCCTAATGATTATGCAACTTATGCAAAGGTATTATTGAAATTTCCGGGCAATGATTCTCTTGCCGCAACCTATGTTGATAAGGCTGTTACATTAGATTCAGTGCCTGCCAATAAAATTGGATATATTAAGTCAATTGCAGAAAGCCTTGTTGCTGCAAAAAAGTATGACCAGGCCGGTAAATGGTACACCAAAATTCTGGCACTGAAACCTAATTATACCAATGTAGATTTGTATTACGCAGGTTATAATGATTTCCTTGGTTCTAATTATTCAGCATCAGATTCTGTGTTTAAATTATACCAGGCAAAATATCCAACTGATATGTTAGGATGGAAGTTGGGAGCGTTGGCAAGCGGTGCTTTAGATTCCACCGGCGTTAATGGTCTCGCAAGACCAGAATACGAGAGAGTGATAGCATTAGCAGATTCATCTACTGATAAAGATAAAGTGAAAGCTGATGAGATAACGGCTTACAGATATATGGTGGCTTATTATTATAACACTAAGAAGGATGTGAAAACAGCTAATGAATACAACGATAAAATTTTAGCCCTCGATCCTGCTGATGACCTGGCTAATAAAAATAAACCCATTTTTAATAAATTACTTAAGGCAAAGGCCAGGTAAAGCTTATAATTTCTTATCTTATAAATGCCCGTTTTGCGGGCATTTATTTTTTATAGAAAAGATAACGAATGGTTACTGTGGCTGCTAATAATTCACCATTGATTATTGATAAGGCTGTATTATTTTTGCATTTAATTATTAAAAAAAGATGCACCTTTTTTTCTTACAATCAATATCATCAGGAAATACCACGCTTGACTATTTACCCATAGGAATACAGTTAATTTTTGCAATATTTTTAGTGGGTGGTATTATAACCTTAACACATATTTTTGGCCCAAAAAGAAAGACAGCCGAAAAGCTTGAAAATTTTGAAGCTGGTATCGAAAGCCAGGGAAATGCAAGGCAGCCAATGGCTATTAAATATTTTCTGGTTGCTATACTTTTTGTATTGTTCGATGTAGAAGTTATTTTCTTTTATCCGTATGCAGTAAACTTTAGAGATCTCGGCTGGCACGGCTTCTCAGCTATTATTTTGTTTGTCGCGTTTTTTTTAAGTGGCTTTATTTATATAATAAAAAAAGGAGCATTGAATTGGGAAGAGTAAATGCTAATGTGATAATGTGCTAATGTGCCAATTCGATAATGTGATGATTGATTTTAAACAGGCTTTCAAATAATTGACTTAAGAGAAATTAGAATTAAATTGGCATTTAGCTAATAATAAAATTAAAAAATTATGGCACGTCCTGTTCAATATAATGTTACTAACAAACCTCTTGAATCACCTATTGCGCTGGCATCAGCTCCGGAGGGTTTAAAAGGTGAAGGTTTTTTCGCAACTAAATTAAGTGATGTGGTTGGGCTTGCAAGAAAGAATTCTATATGGCCTTTACCATTTGCTACAAGCTGTTGTGGTATTGAGTTTATGGCGCTTATGGCCTCTCACTACGATCTTGCGAGGTTTGGTTCTGAAAGAGTGAGCTTCTCTCCGCGACAATGCGACCTGTTGATGGTAATGGGAACAATAGCAAAAAAAATGGCCCCGATAGTTAAGCAGGTATATCTTCAAATGGCAGAGCCACGCTGGGTTTTAGCAATGGGCGCCTGTGCGAGCAGCGGCGGCATTTTCGATTCTTATGCAGTGTTGCAGGGTATTGATCAAATTATTCCGGTTGATGTGTACGTTCCGGGTTGCCCGCCAAGGCCAGAGGCAGTTTTGGATGGATTTATGAAGGTGCAGGACCTTGTAGGTAAAGAAAATATAAGGCGCAGAAATTCTGAAAGGTATAAAGATTTAATGAACAGCTACGGTATACAATAAGTAAAAATTTAAAAGGAAAAAATTAAAAATACCAATTTGGAATTTTTACTTTTGTCTTAATTAATATGGGAGTAACCAACGAAATAATTAAGCAAAAACTTACTGAAAAATTTGGCAGCGATATATACGATTGGTCAGAGCCATACGGCATGCTTACTTTTACTTCGCACAAAGAATTAAATTTAAAAATTATCCAGTTTTTATTTGATGAGCCAGAACTAAATTTTAAGTTTCTCACTGATCTTTGCGCTGTTCATTACCCGGAAAAAAAAGATGAAGAGTTAGCTGTTGTGTATCATTTACACAACCTTATTGATAACATAAGAATCCGTTTTAAAATTTTTACACCAATTTCAAAACCTGATATATTTAGTGCTACCGCCTTGTACGCTGCTGCCAACTGGATGGAAAGAGAAACGTATGATTTTTATGGTATAAATTTTTTAGGTCATCCTAACCTGGTAAGAATTTTAAATGCCAATGAAATGGATTATTTTCCTATGAGAAAAGAATACCCGGTGGAGGAGCAAAGCCGCGTGGATAAAGACGATGAGATGTTTGGAAGAGATTAAAAATTATAAACTTACTTTATGACCAGATTTTTTTTTAAATATAGAAGTGTCATCATAAGTGGACTTATATTGATTGCGGTATTGATTGCCAGTTTTACATCGGGAACTATTAAGGATGGTTTCCTGGGTTTGGCGACTGGTGCGGCATTGGTTAGTTTCGGGCAAAACTATTGGCGAAATGAAACTGAAGAAAAAGGCCGAAGAACAAGGTCCACTATTTATGAAACAATAGGTTAGTCATCGTTAAAATAATAGATGAACAATAAATATAATTGCAGCTGATTATAACAAATGTCTGAAACACCACATCATATAAATCTGCCTGATCAATCTCTTGAAAAGAAAACCACTACCTTAAATCTGGGGCCAACACATCCTTCCACACATGGCGTATTTCAAAATATTATTGAGCTGGATGGAGAAAGGGTAGTAAGCGCAGTACAGACTGTAGGCTATATCCACAGGGCATTTGAGAAGATTGCTGAGCATAAGCCACTGTACCAGATTACACCTCTTACCGATCGTTTGAACTACTGTTCTTCTCCCATAAATAATATGGGCTGGCATATTTGCTGCGAAAGATTATTGAATGTAAAAACGCCCAAAAGAGTAGATTATTTGCGTATCATAATTATGGAGCTTG
The DNA here is from genome assembly GCA_965276925.1 of Hanamia sp. Taxonomy (GTDB): domain Bacteria; phylum Bacteroidota; class Bacteroidia; order Chitinophagales; family Chitinophagaceae; genus Ginsengibacter. The sequence goes on along the minus strand of OZ255711.1, from coordinate 2,959,877 downwards.
CGAGAATATCAGACCATCTGATCTGCAATTCCATTGTGGGTGTTGACTCGGGAGCTTACACCGGTTTTTTGTATGTAATGCAGTATCGCGAGCTTATTTATGAAATTTATGAAGAGATATGTGGTTCACGATTAACAACTAACATTGGCCGTATTGGCGGCTTTGAAAGAAATTTTACCAATGAAGCCTTTCAAAAGCTTGAAAAATTTATAAAGGAATGGCCAATTGTTCTATCAGAATTTGAAAATCTTTTTAACCGTAACCGCATTTTTATGGAACGCACAATTGGTGTAGGCCCTATAAGCGCCGAACGTGCATTAAACTATGGTTTCACCGGCCCTAATTTGAGAGCTGCGGGCGTTGATTATGATGTGCGTGTTCACGCTCCCTACAGCAGTTATGAGGATTTTGAATTTACAATTCCGGTGGGCTCTACAGGCGACTGCTATGACAGGTTTCTGGTAAGAAACCAGGAGATGTGGCAAAGCCTCAGGCTTATAAAAGATGCTTACCAAAAAGTGCAGGAATTTAAAGGTAAAGATGCCGAAATATTTCATGCAGATGTGCCGGACTATTATCTTCCGGATAAGAAAGATGTGTACACAAAAATGGAAGCGCTTATTTATCATTTTAAAATAATAATGGGTGAAATAGAGTTGCCTGCCGGAGAAATTTATTCAGCCGTTGAAGGTGGTAATGGTGAGCTTGGGTTTTATTTAATAAGCGATGGAGGCAGAGCCCCGTACAGACTGCATTTCAGAAGACCTTGCTTTATTTATTACCAGGCATATTCAGAACTTACAAAAGGACAATTATTAAGCGATGCAATTATAACTATGAGCAGCTTAAATTTAATAGCAGGGGAGATGGATGCATAGGAAATAAAGCGATGCTGGCAATCAAATCATAATGAAGAATGCGTAGAAAAAGAAACATAGCATTAGTTGTAAAAAAAATGAATTTCAAAGAAGCAGAAGCAGCAGATGATCTATATTGGAGTAATACATCAGCGGAATATCGGTTAAAAGCACTAATAGATTTAAGAGAGATGAATTATAATAACAAAAAATCTCAATCAATAAAAAAAGTTGTTTATAAAAGAAGCATTCATGAAGAAGCTGAAACTTGAAACTGATTGGTTATTCTGATTATTAATAGTAAAACAAAAAGCTGGAAGACCGCAGGACATTGCAGATATTAATAAATTACAATCTAGAAATAAAAATAAATGATTTTTACTGAAGAACAATTGAGTAAGGTTCATGAGATTATTAAGCGTTATCCGGAAGGAAAACAAAAGAGCGCCATATTGCCGGTCTTACATTTGGCGCAGCAGCAAGGCGGCGGCTGGCTCGATGTGCCTGCCATGGATGATGTGGCTACATTATTAAATATAAAACCTATTGAAGTATACGAAGTTGCTACGTTTTATTCTATGTTAAACACAAAGAGGGTGGGTAAATATGTTTTTGAAGTATGCCAGACAGGGCCCTGTATGCTTAATGGCAGCGATCAAATTATAAAATATATTCAGCAAAGATTATCGATAAATACAGGCGAAACAACCCCTGACGGATTATTTACTTTAAAAATGGTTGAATGCCTCGGCGCCTGTGGCTATGCGCCTATGATGCAGTTGGGCAAAACATATCAAGAGCATTTAACCAAAGAAAAAGTAGATAGCATAATTGAAGAATGTGTTGCAAAAGCAGCAGCAAACAATTAATATGGGAATTACCAATGCAATATTAAGAGTAAGAGAACACCGTAAAGCTGAAAAATTTGCGGATGTGGAGTTTATTGTTGATAGTGGAGCGGTCTACAAAAATTAAAATATAATAAAATGAAACTTTTTCCTTATTTAAGTTTTAATGGCAACTGCGAAGAAGCGCTAAATTTTTATAAAAATGCATTTGATGGTGAGATCATCCAGTTAGACCGCTATGGCGATTCTCCAATGCCATCGAAAGATGAACATAAGAATAAAATTATTCATGCGAGACTTCAGGTTGGAGATATATTGATTATGGCTTCCGATGTAATGAATGACCGGACTATTATTTCCGGAGATAGCATAAGTCTTTCAGTGGATTGCGATACGAACGAGCAAATGGAAAAGTTTTTTACTTCTATGGCTGAAGGCGGAAAAATTACTATGCCTTTGCAAGATCAGTTTTGGGGTGCAAAGTTTGGGATGCTTGCAGATAAATATGGCTTTCACTGGATGTTCAATTGTGAGAAGAAATAAAATTATAAGTTGAATAAAACTATTCCATATTTGAAAAATGTTCAGGCTTTGCCGGAATATAAATTGTCTTTGGAATTTGAAGATGGTGTAAAAGGTATTATTGATTTAAGCCATTGGAAAGGGAAAGGTGTGTTTAGTTTTTGGGATGATTATAAAAATTTTAAATTAGTTGAATTAACCACTAACAAAAAAATTAAGTGGAATGAAGATATTGATATGGATCCTGATGCATTTTATTTAGAACTTATTAATAAATCCTTTTCTGAATATGCCAGTGATCAGCAGTTTTTATGGTATTCTAATTGAAATGTATTTTGGTGATCATGCGCCACCGCATTTTCATGCAGAATATTCAGAATTTTCTGCTAAAATATCAATAAATGATTTAGGAATTTTACAAGGCCACCTTCCACCAAAAGCTTTGGCATTAATTATAGAATGGGCGAGCATACACAGAGAGGAATTAATAAATAATTGGAAAGATCTGAGCATAAGCGGAAATGGTTCTTTTAAAAAGATTGAACCCTTGAAATAATTTGTTTTAAAGATTATGAAAAAGCTTCTTTTAAAAAATATCGACATCCCAGGAATCAGCGGCTTCGAAGTTTATCGTCGCGAGGGCGGTTACAAAAGCCTTGAGAAAGCTTTGCAGATGCAGCCAAATGATATAGTGGAAGAAGTGAAAAAAAGCGGGCTGAGAGGCCGTGGTGGCGCTGGCTTTCCTACAGGTATGAAATGGAGTTTCCTGGCAAAGCCGGAAGGTATCGCAAGGTATCTTGTATGCAATGCAGATGAAAGCGAACCGGGTACTTTTAAGGATAGATATTTAATGGAGTTTCTTCCTCATTTATTAATTGAAGGAATGATCGTATCGTCCTTTGCACTCGGAAGCAATGTTTCATACATATATATTCGTGGTGAGTACGATTGGATAAGCGATATTCTCGAAAGGGCAATTGAAGAAGCAAGGCAAAATGGTTTTCTTGGTAAAAATATTTTAGGTACTGGGTTCAATTGCGAATTGTATGTACATCGTGGTGCAGGCGCATATATATGTGGCGAAGAAACTGCCTTGCTCGAAAGCCTTGAAGGCAAAAGAGGCCTGCCAAGAATAAAGCCTCCTTTTCCAGCAGTGAAAGGTGTCTGGGGCTGCCCGACCGTTGTAAACAATGTTGAAACCATTGCTGCTATAGTTCCTATCATCAATGAAGGCGGCGAAGCTTATTCAAAAATTGGTGTGGGTAAATCAACCGGTACCAAATTGATTTCTGCATGTGGTAACATAAATAAGCCAGGTGTATACGAAATTGATATGACCATCTCTGTAGAAGAATTTATTTTTAGTGATGAGTACTGCGGCGGTATTCCGAAAGGGAAAAAATTAAAGGCGTGTATTCCTGGTGGCTCATCAGTTCCTATTTTGCCAGCCAATCTTTTATTAAAAACAGCCAAAGGTGAAACAAGATTGATGAACTATGAAAGCCTTTCTGATGGCGGTTTCGCAACCGGAAGTATGATGGGTTCCGGTGGTTTTATTGTTTTGGATGAAGATCAATGTGTGGTTCGCCATACAATGACCTTGGCAAGGTTTTACCACCACGAAAGTTGTGGTCAATGTTCACCTTGCAGAGAAGGAACAGGGTGGATGGAAAAAATTCTGAATAAAATTGAAAATGGCAAAGGTGAAATGAAAGACATTGATTTGCTTTGGGACATTCAAAGAAAGATAGAAGGAAATACTATTTGTCCATTGGGAGATGCAGCAGCATGGCCTGTCGCGGCAGCCATTAGGCATTTCAGAGATGAATTTGAATGGCATGTTTTAAATCCTGAAGAATGTTTACAAAGAAATTATGGATTGGCAAATTATGCGGATGCATTGGAAATGCCGGTAGGCGCATAGTAATTCTAAATAATTAATTGAATATAAAAACAGGAAATGGCCGACGAAATAAAAAAAGATCCTCCTGCAGATTTTAAAGTAACTATTGATAATATTACTATTGAAGTTCCTCCCGGAACATCAATATTAAATGCTGCACGAATGATCGGTAGCGAAGTAGCTCCGCCTGCAATGTGCTACTACAGCAAGCTTGATGGCAGCGGTGGTAAATGCAGAACCTGTCTGGTAGAAGTGGCAGCTGGTTCTACAGCTGATCCCAGGCCAATGCCAAAGCTCGTGGCTTCCTGCAGAACGAATGTAATGGATGGCATGATAGTAAAAAATTTTACCAGCGATAAAGTAATTGATGCCAGAAAAGGTGTAGTGGAATTTTTATTGATTAATCATCCATTGGATTGCCCTGTTTGCGACCAGGCTGGAGAATGTTCTTTGCAGGATTTAGGGTATGAACATGGCGCCGTGCAAACACGATATGAATTTAAAAGAAGAACTTTTGTAAGAGAAGATATTGGCCCTTACATTCAACTGCACATGACACGCTGTATACTTTGCTATCGTTGTGTATATGTTGCTGATCAGCTTACCAATAATCGTGTTCACGGCATTTTGGATAGAGGCGATCATTCTGATATTTCAACTTATATTTCCAAGGCTATAGAAAATGATTTTAGTGGAAATATGATTGACGTCTGTCCTGTAGGAGCATTGACAGACAGAACCTTTCGTTTCAAAAATCGTGTATGGTTTTTAAAGCCAATGGATGCCCATCGGGATTGTGAGAAATGCTGTGGTAAAGTAGTTTTATGGAACCGTGGCGATGAAGTATATCGTGTTACCGCACGCAAAGATGAGTGGGGCGAGGTGCAGAGCGATGAAAACGGAAAAGCAATGTGGATATGCAATACATGCCGGTTTGATAAAAAGAAAACGTCCGACTGGATCATTGAAAAGCCTTCTCATATAAGCAGGCAATCTGTTATTTCTGCTAATCATTATGAAAAGAAGGTAATGCCTGATGATCCATTGGAAAAATTGCTGAAGGGCAGAGATCCTTTACTGTTAATGGATATACACGAAACCAGCCAGGTCAATCAGTCAAAAGTTCATCTGGATAAACTGGCGGGGCCTGCTACTTACAAAACTTTCAATGGAGATCCGCAGTCAACTGGACATAACGTAACAGACATAAAAGAAGGATTGGGAGTGAATACACAGGGAACAGATTCTACAAACCCTGTTATTTAATATATTTTAAATAAAAACTAAACAGTTTCTTTTACAAATTTTACATTTCGCTTATGCATCTATTAGCAATTGACTGGGTAGTTTTTACAGAAAAGCTTGTATTAATAATAGCTGTGGTAAGCGGCTCACTGGTTGTAGCCATGTATTCAACTTATGCTGAAAGAAAAGTTGCGGCTATTATACAAGACAGGCGAGGGCCTAACAGAGCAGGGCCTTTCGGGATATTACAGCCATTGGCAGATGGCTTAAAGTTGTTTTTTAAAGAAGAAATTGTACCAAATTTTTCTTCTAAATTTCTTTTTATTCTTGGTCCCGGCATTGCCATGCTTACAGCAATTATGATTGGAGCTGTGGTGCCCTGGGGCAATAAAATTCATATTTTCAACCGTGATGTTTCCCTGCAGATAGCCGATGTAAATATTGGCATCTTATACATATTCGGTATACTAAGCCTTGGTGTGTATGGCATTATGATCGGCGGATGGGCAAGTAATAATAAATATTCTCTCTTGGGGGCCATGAGAGCAGCTTCGCAAATGATAAGCTACGAATTGGCTATGGGCATCACGCTCATTTCTTTATTGTTGCTTACCGGCACCTTAAGTCTCAAAACAATGGTAGGCCAGCAGATGGATCATGTGTGGAATATATTTAAGCAACCACTGGGTTTCATGATATTTTTAGTATGCGCCTTTGCAGAAACTAACCGTACTCCCTTCGACTTATCTGAGGCAGAAAATGAGCTGATAGGTGGCTATCATTCAGAATATTCATCCATGAAACTGGGCTTTTATTTATTTGCAGAATATGTAAATATGTTCCTGAGCAGCGCTGTTATGGTCACGTTATTTTTTGGTGGTTACGATGTTCCTTTTGTAAATGATCACACGCTCATTAATCACATTGGCACCAATTGGATGGCCGTTTTACAAGGCGGAGTATTCTTTATAAAAATAGTTTGTTTTCTTTTTTTATTTATGTGGGTGAGATGGACCATACCTCGTTTTCGTTATGATCAGTTAATGAATTTGGGATGGAAATGGCTATTGCCATTAGCTTTATTTAATATGCTGGTAACCGGCGCTTTAATTTTATTACATCAAAATCATTGGCATTTTTAAATGAATACAGTTATAAATTAATATACTTTTGCGAACATTATATTTTTAAAAAAATAAGATTAAGAAGAGAATAAATGCAGGCATTAACAAACAGGATACAGCCGGTCTCAAGAAAGAAAATGACATTTTGGGAAAAGATATATTTCCCGGAGATCATCAGAGGAATGCTTATAACTTTTAAACACATTTTTAGAAAAAAAGTAACTATTAATTACCCTGAGCAAACCAGGCCTTTCAGCCCTGTGTTTCGCGGTTTGCAAATTTTAAACCGGGATGAAGAAGGCCGTGAAAGATGTACTGCGTGCGGGCTCTGCGCTGTTGCCTGCCCGGCGGAAGCCATAACAATGGAAGCAGCAGAGCGCCAGCCCGGAGAAGAACATTTATATCGTGAAGAAAAGTATGCAGCTAAATACGAGATTAATATGTTGCGCTGCATTTTTTGCGGATTATGCGAGGAAGCCTGCCCCAAAGATGCTGTATATTTAAGTGAAACATTTGCGCCTGCAAACTATGCACGTAAAGGTTTTATTTATGGTAAAAAAGATTTATTAATTCCTGACCCTAAAGAAGATCCTGAGGCTTATGCAAGGGCTAAAGGCAACAGGAAGACGCAACCTCAGGGACACGGAAATGAGAAGTAATAAGTAAAGTAAAATTAATGGCGACAACACAAATATTGTTTTGGTTTTTATCTGCGCTTGCAGTGGTTGGAGCCATAGGTGTTATTTCCTGCAAAAATCCTATTTATGGAGTGTTGTGGCTTATTGTTGTGTTCTTTGCAATCTCCGGCCATTATGTTTTAATGAATGCGCAGTTTCTTGCCATAGTAAACATCATTGTTTATGCAGGCGCTATCATGGTTCTTTTTACTTTCGTTATTATGCTCATGAACCTGAATGAGCACCCCGAAATTCCACGAAATATTTACTTAAAAGCAATAGGATTAATTGCCGGCCTCTGTTTGCTTATTGTATTAATATCAGCGCTGTCACATGCGCCAGGTAATAACGACTTGCTGAAAACAGGAACTAATGCAGGTCTTGTGAAAGTTCTTGGAAGAACCTTGTTTACTGATTATGTGGTGCCTTTTGAAATAAGCAGCGTTTTATTTTTAAGCGCTATGATTGGCGCTGTGGTTATTGGAAAAAAAGAAAAAGAAACGGCAGTGTAACATAACCGGAGATATAATTATGGAAATTAAATGGTATATATTTTTATCGGTTGCGTTGTTTTGTATTGGCGTGCTGGGTGCGCTTACCAGGCGCAATTCTATAATAGTGTTTATGTGCATAGAGCTTATGCTTAATTCAGTTAATTTATTGCTGGTCGCTTTTTCTAAAATGCACATGACAGGTCTTACTGCAGATGGTGTTTCTGCTGTGAATGCGCAGATATTTGTTTTTTTTATTATGATAGTAGCAGCAGCAGAAGTGTGTGTGGGGCTGGCTATAATAGTAATGATGTATAGAAATACAAGATCAATTGATATAAATTTTTTAAACAGGTTGAAAAACTAAGAGCATATTTATTACACTGTTTATGATAAATATTTTTGACGAAGCTTATTTAATCCCTCTCTTTCCATTGCTTGGTTTTTTGATCATTGGTTTGGGTAGAAAAATATGGTCAAAATCAGTTACAGGTTTTATAGGCAGCGCAGTAATCTTTGTATCATTTTGCTTAAGCATTTTGGTTTTTATAAATGCAATAAAGCCTGATTTTGTTACTCAGAATCTCGAATATTTTTCTTTTATAAATGTGGGTAAGCTTAGCATTCCTTTTGAGTTTCAAATAGACCAGCTTACTTCAGTTTTTCTATTAATTATTACAGGCGTTGGCTTTCTTATTCATGTATATTCTGCTTCTTACATGAAAGATGAATATGCACCAGGATATGCCCGTTTCTTTTGCTATCTGAATTTATTTGTGTTCTCTATGCTGCTGCTGGTTATGGGCGGCAATTTTGTTATTATGTTCATGGGCTGGGAAGGCGTAGGACTTTGTTCATTTTTATTAATAGGTTTTTGGTTTAAAAATAACAATTACAATTACGCCGCAAGAAAGGCTTTTGTAATGAACCGAATTGGAGATTTTGGTTTTTTACTTGGAATCTTTTGGCTCATTCATTCTTTTGGTACAGTTTCTTATCATAATCTTTTTGACGCACAAAGCGGCATCTTATCTATAATCAACACAAAAAATAGCGTTACACTTACTGGCATAAGCTTACTACTGTTTGTTGGGGCCACAGGCAAGAGTGCACAAATACCTTTATACACATGGCTCCCCGATGCTATGGCAGGCCCAACGCCGGTTTCAGCGCTTATACATGCAGCCACCATGGTGACTGCAGGCATTTATATGATTGCAAGAAGTAACATTATTTATAGCTTGTCGCCCATAACCATGAGCGTAATTGCTATCATAGGTTTGGCTACTGCAATAGTTGCGGCGGTAATTGCATTAAGACAAAATGATATTAAAAAAGTGTTGGCATATTCTACAGTTAGCCAGTTAGGTTATATGTTTTTGGGGCTTGGCGTAGGCGCCTATTCTGCTGCCGTGTTTCATGTTATGACGCATGCTTTTTTTAAAGCACTTTTATTTCTTGGAGCGGGTTCGGTTATCCATGCGATGGGCGGCGAGCAGGACATAAACAAAATGGGCGGCCTTGGTAAAAAAATGAAGATCACTTATGTTACATTTTTTATTGCCTGCCTGGCTATTGCCGGCATACCACCTTTTGCAGGCTTCTTTTCCAAAGATGAAATTTTAGCTGCATCTTTTGCTGCAAATCCTGTTTATTATGTAATTGGTCTTATAGGTGCTTTATTCACTGCTTTTTATATGTTTCGCCTGCTCGCTCTTACTTTTGCCGGCAGCTTCAGAGGTTCAGATGAGCAAAACCATCATGTACATGAAAGCCCTGCTGCTATTACGTTTCCGCTTATATGTCTTGCTATTCTTTCTATAGTTGGCGGCCTGGTGGGCATACCTTCGGGCATAGTAAAAAATGCTGATAAACTGGGTGATTTTTTAAACCCTATTTTCGCTGATTCCAATAAAATATTAGCTGCACATGAAACATCATCGCAAACAGAATTAATGTTAATGATCGTGACATCCGTTCTCATAATTATTGTTTCAATTTGGGCATGGAATAAATATAAAAAATATAATACCTCATCCCAGCAATCAGGCGCTTTTGGGAAAGCAATAGAAAATAAATTTTATGTAGATGAAATATATGATGCAATAATTGTAAAGCCATTGCAGATTTTTTCAAGCTTCCTTAAAAACGTTGTTGAAAAGTCTGGCATTGATGCGCTCGTTAACGGCGTTGGAAAAGCTGTTAATTATAGCAGCAGGCAGGTACGCCTTCTGCAGAGTGGGCTAGTTGGCAGTTATATTTTACTAATGGTTGCAGGGCTGTTGCTGCTGTTGATTATTCAATTGTTTACAAAATAAATTTAACGTTGGGCAATTATTATACACTTACTGAATTACTGCTTTGGATCCCTTTGCTCACAGGTGTCATATTATTTTTTATTAAAAAAAATACAGTTGTAAAAACAGTCGCAATAGTTTCATCGCTGGCAACACTTGCCGTTTCCGTTACCAGCTTGTTTTATACAGATGTGGCTCATCATCCTGAATATGCCAGTTATGTAAATGTAAGTTATGTGTGGCTGCCTTACATCGGCTCCAGCTTTAGTGTTGGGCTTGATGGAATGGGTTTTCTTCTTACTTTTTTAACTGCATTTTCTTACCTGCTTGTGTTTGCAAGTATGCGTAATAAAGAATTTGCTAACGCAAATATTTACTATGCTTTAATGTTGCTCACCCAGGCAGGATTGATGGGCGTTTTTGTGGCAACAGATGCGTTGCTGTTTTATTTCTTTTGGGAACTTGCGCTGATACCGATGTACTTTTTATGCAGTCATTGGGGCGGCGAGTTCAGAATTCGTGTTACGTTCAAATTCTTCATTTACACTTTTACAAGTTCTTTATTAATGCTCATTGGCATTATGTATGTGTATCAGCATACGCCACCGGTTTCTTCTTTGTCGGATCATTCATTTTATATAAAATCTTTTTATGCGGCTAACTTATCGTCCACAGAACAGAACGGATTATTCTGGCTCTTCTTTCTGGCTTTTGCGGTTAAAATGCCCATATTTCCTTTTCACTCCTGGCAGCCCGATCTGTATCAGCAATCGCCCAACTCATCAGTGATGGTGTTAAGTGGTATAATGGTTAAAATGGGCATTTTCGCAATGATACGATGGCTGCTTCCTGTGTTTCCCGACGCAGTAGGAAAGTACCAGACTTTTGCTATAACTCTTTGCGTGATCGGAATTTTATATGCGAGTTGTATTGCCCTGGTACAATCAGACCTGAAGCGCATTGTAGCCTGGTCGTCCATTGCGCACATCGGCTTAATGGGCGCAGGTATTTTTGCAAGAAATAATATAAGCCTGCAGGGTGTGATGGTGGAAATGCTCAATCATGGTATTAATATTATTGCCTTGTGGATAGTAGTTGACATAATAGAAAACAAAACCGGTATCAGAAAAATATCCGAGCTGGGCGGTCTTGCTTATAAGTCATCATCGCTGGCAATATTTTTCTTTATTATTGTTTTGGCAAATATTGCACTTCCACTTACGAACGGCTTCGTAGGAGAGTTCCTTATGTTTACAGGATTGTTTGAATATAATAAAATGCTTGCTTTTTTTGCCTGCATCAGCGTTATTCTTTCAGCAGCTTATATGCTGAACATGATGCAAAAAGTTTTCTTTGGCGCAGCAAATTCTTTTACTGAAAAAGCCTCAGCTATTTCTGCAAGCCAAAAAGTTTTATTATCAATAATTGTAATAACGATAATAGTTTTGGGTGTTTATCCGCAACCGGTATTGAACCTTACAAAAGATACCGTGACACAAATTTTGAGCAATCTAAAATGATATATTTTAAAAGGGTCAGAAGATAACAGTATTAATTTATGAATGCAATAATAGTAGCGGCACTTTGGGGAGTTGTGATGATGTTCGGCGGCGTCCTTTTTAAAAAAGCGTCCACGCCGAAGTATTGGGCTATTGCAGGAATAATAATTCTTATTATAGTAAACATTTTAGAATTTAAAGGAACGCAGCTTTTTAAAATTGATACAAAAGGCATGTTTCATTTCGATAATTTCGGCCTTCATTTTAACACCATTGCTTTTGCCTGCACACTTTTATATTTTTTATTAAATGGAAGAGAAATAGAAAAGGTGGGCAATAATGTTTCAGAATATTTTGCATTAATATTTTTTGTGCTTTGTGGCGTAGCCATATCTTCTTCCTTCAACACTTTATTGATGCTTTTTCTTGGAGTAGAAATCATGTCAATTCCTTTGTACATACTAACGGGAAGCGACAAACGAAATTTAAAAAGCAATGAAGCTTCGCTGAAATATTTCTTAATGGGCGCCTTCTCCACAGGACTTATGCTCATGGGCATTGCATTAATTTATGGCGGCAATGTTATTGGTTCATTTTATTTAAATATGATAGAGCTGGGCAACGGCACCATGCCCGTAGTGATTGCTGCAGGACTTGTGCTGTTGCTGGTTTCCATGTCGTTTAAAGTGTCCGCAGCGCCGTTTCATTTTTGGGCGGCAGACGTGTACGATGGCGCACCAACTGTGTTCACTTCTTTCATGGCAACCATTGTAAAAATTGCCGGGTTTATTGCATTTATAAGATTGTTCCAAACATCATTTGGCACCATGCAGGGCCAATGGCAAATGCTTATCGTAATTATAACAGCGGCTACTTTGCTCATTGGCAATCTTACCGCCGTTTTTCAGCAAAGCGTAAAGCGCATGCTTGCCTATTCAAGTATTGCACAGGCCGGCTTTATGATGTTTGCACTTTTTTCTTTAAATAATACTGCCAAAGAAGGTATGCTTTTATACACAGCATCTTATTGCGTGGCTACTATTGGCATGTTCGCTGTTTTGGTAAAAATGAGTGATTCCACCGTTGCGGGTTTTAATGGCTTATATAAATACCAGCCTGCACTTGCCATTACGGCCACCATTTTTTTATTATCGCTTACCGGCATTCCGCTTACTGCGGGCTTTACATCAAAATTTTATATGTTGTTATCAGCCGTTAAAACAGGTCATCAATCATGGCTGGTGATACTTGCTGTGCTCTGCGCTGCCATAAGTGCGGTGTATTATTTCAGGGTTATACAGGCTATTTACTTTAAAGAACCGGCGGCCGATCAGCCTCATATAATGGATGTTTCAAAAGGTTTTAAATTTTTATTAATTATCGCCTCAGCCATCTTAATTATCATTGGCGCACTGCCATCTCTTATCACCGATTGGTTGTATTACTGATCATATACATAAGCGGTATCATTTATTGTTTTTGAAATGTTACCTTCATATTTCTGCATTCGTTTTATTTATTATGCAAATATCCGATTCACTTTCGCTGGCTTTAAGAACCGTAAAAAGTAATAAACTGCGCACCGGTATTACCGTTACTATTATTGCGCTCGGTATTACAGCGCTGATAGGTATTATAACTGCTATTGCTGCAATGAACCAAAGCTTAACAGAAAGTTTTTCCACCATGGGCGCCAATTCTTTTAGCATACGGTATCACGACAGGCAGATACACCTTGGAGGACAGAGGCAAATAAAAAAAACCAATTTAAAAAGTCTTAGGCAAAAAAAATCTGATAACAATAAAATAATCACTTATGAAGAAGCGAGGCTTTTTAAAGAAAGATATGATTTTCCTGCGTTAGTAAGTATAACAGTAAACGGGCCTTACAGTGTAATAGTAAATGATGAAAAAATAAAAACCAATCCTAACATAAATGTTATAGGGGGCGATGAAAATTATCTTGCTGAAAGTGGCTACACGCTTGCCTTTGGCAGAAATTTTAATAAATTAGATGTGCAAAGCGGAAGAAGTATTTGTATTTTAGGAAACAGTGTTGCCAAAAAATTTTATGGAGAAAACCTGGAAAGAGCCATAGATAAAATAATTTCTGTAGCAGGCTTGAAATACCGTATCATAGGCGTTTTAAAAGACAAAGGTTCCAGCGCTTTTTTAAATGCAGATAATATTGTGCTTACCACTTATAATAATGTACGGCGATTGTTTTCAACCAATGGCAGCACTTACACTATTGGCGTCATGGTGAATGATATGAAAAATATGGATGGCGCCATTGGCGAAGCTAAAGGCACTTTCAGGCCCATAAGAAAAATAGCTATTGATGAAGATGATAATTTTTATATAGATAAAAGTGATAGCATTGCTGAAGTGTTTATGAGCAGCCTTGGAGCTATTACCGTAGCTGCAAGCTGCATAGGCTTTATAACCTTGCTTGGCGCGGCCATTGGCCTTATGAATATAATGCTGGTGGCAGTAAGCGAAAGAACAAGAGAGATAGGTTTAATAAAAGCCCTTGGCGGAACTAAAAAAAGCATACGCACTCAATTCCTCTTTGAGTCAATAGCCATAAGCGTTATAGGTGCTTTCTTTGGTATTGTTTCCGGGTTGCTGATTGGCAATGTAGTAAGTTTATTTCTTCATACAGGTTTTGTAGTTCCCTGGGTTTGGGTGTTTATAGGCATTATTGTTTGTACATTGGTAGGCTTGTTTGCAGGCTTATACCCGGCGGTTAAAGCTGCCAGGCTCGACCCGATTGTGGCACTCAGATATGAATAAAACTTCTTTTGCAGTAAAATAAAATATGGAAATTTTTTTTATAAAAAATGTCTTTTAAAATTTTCTTTATAAAAAAAACACTTTCAAATAATGTAGTTAATATTAATTCATTAACTTGTAAGCCCTTCAAAAAATTTTTTTATCATTAAACAGAATTTTAATTCTTTTTTGCTTACAATTGTAAAGTCAAATATTTCAAAAATTCATCTAAACTTTTAACACTAAAAACCTAAAGTCATGGCAGACACAAGTACAACTGCAACATCATCGCTTAAACCAACACCTAACGCTACTTCTGTTCAGGTAAAAAGATCAAGTAACGCTATTTCATTGCTTGCTCCTATCATTTGTATTATCGTCGGCTATTGCATCTGGCGATTTGCAATTGGCTCTGCAGACAACTTCACCTCGCCTGACCCTGCCGGTGGTTTTTGGCCAAAGCACCAGGGGCCCAAAACAAGCTTTGCAAGAATGTATGCAGGCGGAATTATTGTGCCTATCCTTATTGGCTGTTTTTTAATTGTATTTACTTTTGTTATTGAAAGATGGCTTACAGTTGCCAAAGCAACCGGCAAAGCATCTAATGCAGAATTTATAAGAAAAGTACAATTTTATCTTGCTGATAAAAAAGTAGATGCAGCTATTGCAGAGTGCGACAGGCAAAAGGGTTCTGTTGGCAATGTAATGAAGGCTGGCCTTCGTAAATATAAAATGATGATCTCTGATACGGAACTTGATACTGATCAAAAAGTATTAGCTATCCAAAAAGAAGTGGAAGAAGCCACAGCCCTGGAATTGCCCATGCTTGAAAAAAATCTTGTATTCCTTTCCACCATTGCTTCTGTAGCTACCTTGCTTGGTTTGCTTGGAACGGTTATGGGAATGATCCGGTCATTTGCCAATCTTGGAGAATCTGGCGGTGGCGCTGCTGCAAGAGAGCTTTCACAAGGTATTTCTGAAGCATTGTATAATACTGCGCTTGGTATTGGCACATCAGCTTTTGCAATTATATCTTATAATATTTTTACTACAAAAATTGATAGCATAACTTATGGTATAGATGAATCAGGCTTTACACTTACACAAAGCTTTGCTTCACTTTATAAATAATTTTTTTATGGAAAATTTTAATTCCGGAATCTAATACATAAAACAATACACAATGGGAAGAGCCAAAATAAAACGCGGAAGTACGAACGTAGATATGACCGCTATGTGTGATGTTGCCTTTTTGCTTTTATCTTTTTTTATATTAACTACCAAGTTTAAACCTGAGGAAGCAATAGAAGTGGTAACGCCTGCCTCTGTATCTAATAAAGTAATGAAAGAAAAAAATTCTTTTATTGTAACGTTAGACAAAACAGGTAAGGTATATCTAAGCCTTAGCGATGACATGCGCGGCGATGTGCTGGATGAGCTTGCAAAAGAAAGAAACCTTAGCTTTTCTCCGGCTGATAAAAAAGCCTTTGTAAATGCAACTTTTGTAGGCAGCCCAATTAGCACGCTTAAGCAGTTTGATTTACTTACGCCTGAACAAATAAAGGCTTCTCCTTTGCCTGGTGTTCCGAGCGATAGCACGAACAACGAGCTACAGGCGTGGATAAGCGCAGCAGTGCAGGCGAACATGGGCAGCACAGTTAATTTTTATATAAAAGGTGATAATGCTGCAAAATATACAGCTTTTAAACAGGTAATAGACGCCTTTAAAAAGAATGATATATATAAGTATAATCTCATAACAAATGCACAGGAAGTACCTGCCGGCAGCGAGCTCTATAAAAAAGACATGAGAGAGCAACTGGGAGGTAAATAAATAATTTTAAATAAAATAAACTTACTACTATGGCAGAAATGGAAGTAAAAAGCGGTGGCCACAAAAAGGGGCCAGGCGTAAAAAAAAGCGTGAAGAAATCCACCCGCGTTGATCTTACCCCAATGTGCGACCTTGGATTTTTGCTAATAACTTTTTTCATATTTACCACTACAATGTCTCAGCCTACATCTATGAACCTGGCAATGCCGAAGGACACTGATAAACCTGACGAAATAAATAAAGTTAAAGAATCAGGGTCGCTTACCCTCATGCTTGGCAAGGGCGATGTTATCTATTATTATTATGGCAACGATCCTGCTACCATGCAAACGTCAGGATACAAAGATGTAAGGAAACTTATTCTTGATAAAAAAGCAAAGACTCCGACTGATGATCTGTTTATCATTATTAAGCCTGATAAAGATGCTACATATAAAAATGCAGTAAATATATTGGACGAGATGAGCATAGACGATATAGGCAGGTATGCAATGGTAGACCCAACACCAGATGAGTATAGTAAAATACAGGCAACAGAAGCTGCCGGTGGTGTAAAATAGTTTATGGAAAAAATACATCTCTGTATCTAACAAAAAAACGAAAAATGGAACCAAGTAAAATTTTAAAAGCCGATTTTCTCGATATTCTTTTTGACGGCAGGAATAAAGAGTATGGAGCTTATGATCTGCGTAAAACCTACAACAGGCGCATCACGATAGCGCTTATAACTACGGTGGTTATTATAGCGCTTTTCTTTATTGGTTCTGTAATAGCGAGCAATTTGCATTCAAAGGATGAAGTAAAGCCAATGAATGTAAATGATCTTTCATTAAAAGCTATACAGCCCAATGAGCCACCGCCACCGCCACCGCCACCGCCACCAAAGTTGCCACCTCCGCCTCCTGTAGCAACTATTGCTTTTACACCGCCAAAAGTAGTAAAAGACCAGGAAGTGATAAAACCACCACCAGAAGTGAAAGATCTGGATTCTGCAAAGGTGGATACAAAAACAGTAGAAGGAACTAAAGATGTGGGCGTGGTAGCTCCGCCCACAGAAGATAAAGGTACGCAGGTAGTGGCTGCCCCACCGCCAAAAGAAGATGAAGATAAAGTGTTTACCAAGGTGGAAATAGATGCGCAGTTTCCCGGTGGAAACGGAGCCTGGACTAAATATGTAACTAAGGCAATACAGTCAGATATTGATGAACTTCAGGAAGATCAGTCTAATAACGGTACTTGCGTGGTAAGGTTTATAGTGGACAAAACAGGAAAAGTAAGTGATGTGGAAGCAACCACTATGAAAGGTACTAAGCTTGCTGAAATTGCAACCAACGCAATAAGAAAAGGACCAAACTGGACGCCTGCGCAGCAAAATGGAAGATATGTAAATGCCTATCGCCTGCAGCCGGTAACGTTTACCATACAGGAACAATAAGATTTCCATACAATAAAAATTATAGAGATGCGCTGAGCATCTCTTTTTTATTTATAAGAAAAACCAAGTAAATTTTTTTAGGATTTAAATCTTGAAAGACATAATTTACTGTTACATAAAAGCTACATAAATCTGATTAAGTATTATTGTACGGGCACACTAAATACTCCATTAGTAACTGAAATACTATCGGTAACAGGCCCTTGTTGATTTTTGATAGTTCCGCTAAAAGTGCCCTGCACATTACTGCCGTTAGAGCTTAATACAACAAGTGTAAAAGCCGATCTCCCGGAAGCAGTGTCAATTGACCAGGCCTGCCCTGCAGTATTCATATACTTAAAATATGCGTTGGTAGAACTTGTATCTGCATAAGTACCTGCGCCAACACTACCTGGCAGGTTAACCCCAAATTCAACTTGTTCAGTTGAATTTAGAATAGTATCGCGGCCTCGTATATCAAGGCCTGTAAAGCCTGAGCTTCCGGGAATATCGCTATTGCTCGCAGAGGCGCTGTCACTAAAATTTCTAAATATTCCATTCAGCAGGCATGTAACGTAATAGTGCGGCGGCACTCCCATCACTGTTCCAATAGAAAATGTACAAGTGCCACCCGGGCCGTTCATTGGCCTTATTGTAAAATTAGCTGTATCAATTGAATCAGGAGTTCCGGTTCCTGTAAGCACTGCGGTTTGAAGCCCCTTTTGTGTAAAAGTGCCAATATCACTAAATATTATTCCGTTTACTGAATCAGTTGTGATCCAGTAAGGGCCAGGCGATGTAACATTAACCGTTATAGTTACTGTATTGGCGCTGGTAAGTCCCGTATCTGCCACATACCTGCCGGATACGGCTGCAGCTGTACAATTTCCACCACTGCCTAATGTGTACACCGCTATAGGAGGTGAGTTATAAGAGATTGTTTTAGTACAACTAAGAAAAAGTATGAAAGCAATAAATGCAAGGGTTTTTTTCATAATGAAGTTTCAGTTTTTTATACCACTCTTTACAACAGGGTTCCCTTTAGCACCAAAGCAGCTATAGAAAAATAAATAACAAGGCCGGTAACATCTACAAGTGTAGCAACAAATGGCGCAGAAGAAGCAGCGGGATCTTGTTTGCATTTTTTCAAAACAATGGGTATCATGGAGCCGCAGAGTGTACCCCACAGCACTATGCCTATTAATGAAAAGAAAATAGTGACTGCAAATAACAGCCAGTGAACGCCATAATTGTAAAAGTGCAGTTTTTGCCATAAAGTAATACGCAGAAAGCCTATAGCCCCAAGTATAATGCCCAGGGTGAAGCCGGCCGCAAACTCCCGCCTAACCACATACCACCAATCTCTTACAGATAGCTCTTTCACCGCCATAGCCCGAATGATTAACGTAGCTGCCTGCGATCCACTGTTACCACCGCTTGAAATAATAAGCGGGATGAACAAAGAAAGTAAAATGGCTTTGGCCAGTTCTACTTCAAAATGACCCATAGCAGTAGCAGTAAGCATTTCACCCAAAAACAAAATGATGAGCCACCCTGCCCGCTTTTTTATCAGCGAAAAGAAAGGCGTTTTTACATAAGGAAATTCAAGAGACTCCACACCACCAAATTTTTGCATTTCACGCGTGTTACTTCTTTCCTGCACATCCATTACATCATCTATGGTAATAACTCCTAACAGTAGGTTATCATTATTAGTAACAGGCAAAACCGTACGGTCGTATTCCTGAAATTTATTTACAGCTTCCGATGCACTGTCATCTATATTAAGCTTTACACAATAGCCATCCGTAATTTCTGATATGTGCTTTTCCGGCGCGTTCAGCACCAATCTTCTTACAGGTATATCATCTACAAGTTTGCCTTCATTATCTACTACGTAAATCACATTAGCTGTTTCTGAATCTATATGATTTTTTCTTAAATGCTCATTTGCTTTTTCAATCGTCATATCGCCTGTTATAGCGGCAAACTCAGTATTCACAAGCCTTGCCACACTATCTTTGGGATAGTTCAGCATGTCCTGTGTTGATTTTTTTTGCGTGTCTTCCAGCAGCTCCAAAGCGTGAGACCGCTCCACACCTTTGTAGGAATTTATGAGCTGCAACCTGTCGTCGGAACTTAACTTATTAAGTATAAACCTTGCCTTGTCTTTGCTCAGGCTTTTAAGCACTTTTTTTTGAAGCTGATTATCAAGATAAGAAAACACAAGCACTTGTTTATCTGCGGAAAAGCTGTTGAATGCATTTAAAGCTACATCTAACGGCAGCTCATGAAAAAGCCTGGCCACATCGGAAGGATGGATATTTTTTCTGCCATTAAAATTTAATAATGAAGAGATATCGCCCCTCATTATTTTTTTTCTTATTTCGTTTAAGCTTATCATTAGTTACAGGTTAATTAATACAAAATACATAAGATTTTATAAATTACTTGGGAATATTATGGAGCCGTTTATTACCCTTTTAAAGAAGTTTCAAATGTTAGGTTGCGAATAAGATTTTTATTTTGCCACTTATTTACCGTCCCTTTACATTGGCAATAAAAACATCTTTTGTACAGGTCTTTTTTTGCAAAAAATTATTATACAAATTAAAGCAGAATTCATTTAGAAATAAATGAGCCACTTAATTGGTTTTCTCTAAAAACTGATTTTTATTATGAACATTTAAAAATTGTATACTTTTAATTTTGAACCTAACCAGATAAATTCTCATTATTACTATTATAATTTTTTTACCAAAACTTAACCTATGTCTTTATTACAAATTCAAAATCTGACTACAGAATCTTTAAATGTATGGAACAATGTAAAAGCTATGGCTATAGAGTATGCGCCGAAGGTGTTGGGCGCCATTATAGTGTATATCATTGGAACATGGATTATAAAAAAGATAGGTATTGCACTCAAAGTTGGATTCATTAAAAGGCATTACGATCCCTCCTTGCAAACATTTCTGTCGTCTTTGGTAAAAGGTATCTTAACTGTGCTGCTGGTGATTACTGTGTTTGGCATGATTGGCATAAACATTACTGCTTTTGGTGCGCTGATTGCCGGTGCAGGCCTTGCCATTGGTGTAGCACTAAATGGCACACTGGGCAATTTTGCCGGTGGTGTTATGATGCTTGTCTTCAAGCCTTTTAAAGTGGGCGATATGATAGAGGCGCAGGGGCAAACGGGCATAGTGCTGGAGCAGGGAATATTTAATACCGTAATACTTACCGCTGAAAATAAAACCGTGATTTTACCCAATGGGCCTGTATCTACCAACATTATTACCAACTATAACACACACGGAAACCTTCGTGTAGATCTGACTATGGCCATTGCACCAACTACCGATATAAGCAAGGCAAGAGAAGTGGCCATAGCTGCAATGAGATCGCATCCGAAAGTGCTGGCCGTTCCCTCACCGGAAGTAAGTGTATTAAAAGTTGCGGATGGTATGACCACATTGGCTATAAGACCTTATACCACACAGCCGGATTATTGGGCTGTATATTTTGGCGCCCAGGAATTAGTAAAAAATGCGTGGTCAGAAAATAACATAGAAGGGCCTACACCGCACATGGTTATAATTAATAAAACCACCTGATAAGGATAGTATTTTTAAAGCTTCTGATACTATCAACAGCTAATTATAATAGTTTGTGCAAAAGGAAAGCAAACCGAATGGTAGCCTATAGTTTCACACATAAACATTTGGGTTTAACTATTGTTTTATAAAAATGAGTTCATAATTTTTAATGCAATAACCTCTATGGAAATTCTTGACAGAGCAATAATTCATGCCTCGCGACTTGGCGATGTGGCGGTATTACAGGAGCTTATTGATCGAAACGTTGATGTAAATACAAGAGACGAAAAAGGGGATACACCACTTATTATTGCTTGTTATAACAATCAATATAATGCGGCAAAATTATTACTTGAGTTTCATGCAGATGTGAATGCAGGTGACCTTGGCGGTAATACAGCTTTGATGGGCGCAGCATTTAAAGGATACGCTAACATTGCTGAATTATTAATCACCCATGGCGCTGACCTAAACCTACAACATGGCAACGGAGGCACGGCACTTATGTTTGCAGCCATGTTTGGGCGCAATGAGCTGGTAAAACTTTTGATTTCACATGGCGCAGATACCAGTCTTTTAGATAACCGCGGTCTCTCTGTAAAAGATTTAGCATTGCAGCAGGGTAACCAGGAAGCTGTTAAGTTGCTCGCATAAGCATCTTCTGTAGCAATACTTCAAAAGCGACTACCTGTGTTGGATTATTTTTTTCGTAATTAAAATATTGTTTGCAGGTGATTACATTTTATTTAGAAACAATTTATTTTAAATAAAAAACATGCTGTTTACTGCTGATCTATTTTGTAAAAAGATCTCTTTAATTTAATGTTAGAAATTGGCGTTACCACCAAAGGGATTTTTTCGACCACAGTTTGGTTACTGTCCAGCCCGTAAGCAGCTTTATCAGAAAGAGCCAAACGGTTTAAGGTAAAATAACTGTTGAGTAAAAAACCTTCTCTTACAGAAAATTCGTTATCATATGATAAAAATCTTTCCATTATTACAAACCTGAAATTGTGAAGGTCTTCCAGTTTCATAGAAGGATACCGGCTGATAACATCCAGCTCTTTATTCGCAATCATTTCTTCCACCACCTTTCTTAGCATAATGCCTATACGTGGCTGCACCCGAAAGCCTAACCGAAAATCTACCCTTATCACTTTATCTTCCATTACTTCCTCTACGCCATATTCCATGGTATAAGGCTCATCTGCTCGGTCAATATGTACAAACCAATATAAGTCTGCTCTTTTAGAATTATTTCCAAATATGGAATTCATGATCCGTCTCTCTATCTGCCGGTTATTATTCGCTTTTGTAAGATATATTAAATGAGATGCATATTTAGGAATGCTTTGGTCTTTGCTTAATGCAGCAAGCTGGGGCAAAAAATCTTTTATAGGAGAAAAAGTAAGATATTTATTAGTGATCTTGCGGGCATGATAGCAAACATACATAGTGCCTATGAGCCCAAACTCGAATACAAGGAAAAATAACCGCTTTACGATCTTGACTGCGTTGGCTACAAAAAAGCAGGTTTCCACACAAACGAACACCGTGATAATGGCGCCCACTATCCAGAATGGATAATGCTTTACATACCGCAAAAAATAATAGACCAGTATGGTAGTCATCAGCATCGCAATAGTTATAGAAAACCCATAAGCCGCCGTCATAGCTTCACTTGTTTTAAAATACAAAACCACTAACACACAGCCCACAAAAAGTATCCAGTTGATGCTGGGAATATATATTTGCCCCCGTATGTTGGTAGGAAATTTTACCTTAACCTTTGGCCAAAAATTTAAGCTTATTGCTTCGCTTATAAGAGTGAATGAACCGCTTATAAGCGCCTGGCTCGCAATGATAGATGCTGCAGTTGCTATCATGATGCTGGGCACTAAAAACCAGTGCGGCACAATAGCGAAGAAAGGGTTAGCGCCATTAATACTGGTTTTATGCTGCAATAGTATCCAGCTACCCTGGCCAAGATAATTCAACATGAGAGCCGTTTTTACAAATATCCAGCTGTATTGAATATTTTTTCTACCGCAATGCCCCAGGTCGGAATACAAGGCTTCTGCACCTGTCGTCACTAAAAAAATAGCGCCTAACAGCCAGAATCCTCTCGGGTGCTCAGTTAAAAGGCGTATGCCATACACAGGATTTAAAGCTTTAAATATTTCCGGCAAATGAATAATTTGATTGACACCTAAAACGGCAAGCATGAAAAACCAGATGAACATGATAGGCCCAAATGAGCCCCCGACCACCTTAGTGCCAAAGCGCTGAAAAGTGAAAAGCAATAATAATATAAGTAAAACAATTTCTATTACCAGGTTATTGCCCGGCACAATGGTATGCTCCAACCCTCTTACATTTCCTAAACCTTCTATGGCCGATGTAACCGTAATGGGTGGCGTAATAATTCCATCTGCAAGTAAAGTTCCTGCGCCAATAATGGCCGGGTACACCAGCTTTTTGCCATACCTCTTTACAAGTGCATATAAAGAAAACACGCCGCCTTCACCATGGTTATCGGCTTGCAGCGTTATGAAAACATATTTAAAAGTGGTTTGAAGCGTAAGCGTCCAGAACATGCAGGAAATAGCGCCAAACACCAGGTCTTCATTAATTGGCCCACCTTCATTAAGAATGGTTTGTAAAGTGTATAAAGGAGAAGTGCCAATATCTCCAAAAATAATTCCTAACGCAATTAGCAGCCCTGCGCCGGATGCTTTCTTAAAATGTCCGTTGTTCATAAGGTTTCGGGTAAAAACTTTTCACGATGGTTTGCCTTAGCAGTTAAATTCATGTACGTGGCGCGAAAGTACACAATTCGATATATTTTAGCGGATGCAGTTGAAACTTTTAGATTTGATAAATTAAGCTCATTAATTTTAGATAAAATTAGTTTTGGGCTCTGGTTTCAATTCAACTCTGAAAAAATCAATTTTTGAAATATTTCTTCAGGTAAAAAAAATATAATGCAGAATTATTTCTGTCCAACTTTTGATTTTATAAATTGCAGTTGTTCTGCTGACAATTTTGTTTTGTCAATAAAATTTCCCATTTTTTTACTGTGATACAAAATCAAAAACTTACTAATTTCTTTTTGTTTAATAATATGTGCCCACAAAAATTCAGCTTTAAAAGTCTGTCCTTTAACGGTTATTCCATTATCGCCAAAAGTATATTTTATATTATTTTGAAAGTTTGGATTTGAGGTAAATTGTTTAACTGCAATGAGTGTAATTAATATTGGTGCCAATAAAAGAAATAAACCACCAAATATTTCTAAATATGGTCTTTCAAAATAGTAATTCATTACTTTAAAATGGTCAAGAATTACTGTAATTAATAAATACAACCCATATATAGTCGTAACAATAAATACCGGCTTTTTGTAAAGTCCAATAATCATAACTTTCGCATATTCTTTTGTTGTAGTTCGTGTCGTAATTGAAAATTCTTCCATGTTAATAAAGCGTATCAATGATTGCCGCTTACTTTCAAATATATGATATACAGTTATACTACTCAAGAAAAGTTACTATGAACAATCAGCACCTTAGCATTATACATTTTGTACTTGTCTCCGACAGGCAGGTTTACCAACGAGCTAGAGTTAAAGTTATTGATTAGAGGATCAGCAACGAAGTAAAAGATAAAGAAGAAAAATTTATGCTTATCGAACAATTGTGCAGCTCCATAAAAAGCAATGTGTTTTATTTATGATTCAATAGCAGCTCCTTCAGCACCGGCTTTCGCAACACTCGTATCATCTTCATGTAATAGGTTATGCATAGTTTGCACTTTCAGATGATCGTACAAAGAGTGTTTATCAACCAGCATAGAACAAATTCCTGCAATCAATCCTGCAATCATTAAATGAAAAATAACATTGTGCCGGTCAGTCATTTCGAGCACTAATATTGCAGAGGTAAAAGGTGTACGTGTAACACCGGTGAGAAAGCCAACCATACCACATAAAATAAGAAGATCAGTATCAGTTGCTGAAACATGAAACCAGCCTGCCATCAGCGATCCTACGCTTGCCCCAGCTCCCAGCGATGGTGCGAAAATGCCACCGGCGGCACCTGTGGTAAAACTTAAAATAGTTCCTGATATGCGGTAAAAAGCAGTGTACCAATGTACGTTTTTTGCTGAGCTAAATAATGTGGTTGTCATTATTTCCCTGCCCGATCCTAATATTCTTATATCAAGAAAAAAAGCGATAAGGGCAATAATAATTCCACAGGAAAGAACGTATAATAAATGCTGGTAAGTAAATTTAAATTTCTTCTTCCAGCGCAAAATGCTCAAAATAATTTTTGACATACCGCTTCCAAGCAATCCGGAAACTACGGCAACGAGCATTAATGGAAAAAAAATATATGCTGACAAGTTACTTACATCTGGGTAGCCCAGGTATAAATAAGGCCCGAGCAATCCCTGGGCAGTTAAACCAGCTATTATGACTGCTGTAAACAATGCGGTTTTGAAATAACTTATATGTGTTTTAGTAAGTTCTTCCACGGCGAAAACGATACCGCCAAGTGGTGTATTAAATGCGGCGGCAAGCCCTGCGGCAGCACCGGTCATTATCATATTTCTCTTCGAAATTTTTGGCCACCAGCGCGGCAGCCATTCATTTACCTTTCTAAATATGGTTCCTGCGATTTGAATAGTTGGGCCCTCTTTACCTACAAGGCCACCACCAAGTATCATTAATAAGCTTGAAAATATTTTTACAAAAAAAACTTTTATGCTTAGCAGCTTTGTTACCTTTTCATCATCGCGCGGGTTGGCAAGTTCAATAGCAGCCATTACTTGCGGAATGCCACTGCCTCCTGCATAGCTGGAGAACCGCTTTACCAGGTACCACGCTGCCACGAAGCAAACGGGCGTAAGAATAAATAATTTCCAAAGCTGGTGATGTATAATAGCAAGCGTTTCATTTTCAAGAAATGAAAACAGGCGGGAATAAAAAACTGCAATTAATCCTGTTATGAGAGATGCAATCCAAAAAGGTATTGCCTGTAAAATGTTTTGCTTAAGCTTTTCATTGCGTATTCTATCGAAAGTTAACTTTAATATTTTCCTGAATCTTTGAACTGGCATTAATACTTTCCGCAATTTTAATCATGCAATTTACATTACATCAATAATATCGAATAACGGAAATAAGATAAACTGCTTTTAATAATACATTCCCACAAAAGATTAAAACATCTTTCTTTTTATTTCGACCAGTTATCAAAACGAACAACTTATCTGCCTAATGAATTTTCAAAAGATTGTGCAATTTTATAAAAAGACAATGCCTCCTGATCAGACAATCCTTTTCCGATAGTAGCCAGGCTACATTCTCTATGCCCCCCGGATATAGACGCTTCTACCGTACCAATTAAAATAGGTTTATTACTAAAGCCATACACAGGGTTTGAGTTTTTTTCGCTGGTTACCTCACCATCTTCATAACGCTTAACATTTAAAGCTGTGGAAGAAAACAAGAATAAGCCTGTGGTTTTTGCGGGAACAAAACCCCAGGCATAATATCCAAACCAGTTAGAGGCGTCTGTACTATTATAAATGGCCAGCTCATTATAAGGTGCAGCGTTATCAATGCATCCCATATCGTATCCATCTACTTTATTTTGTGTTTCAGAATAATAAGAAATGCTGTTGTCATTGTAGGTAAGAATACTATCATATAAATGAGTGTCAGCATAGTCTTCATTACCTTCGAAAAGCACACCGGAAGCAGTACAAAGCGAGCTACCATGAAGAGTTAGCCTGTATGCCGCATCAGTATTTCTTGGGTCTTTAAGGTTCCATTTTGTTGTTTGCCATGTACCGCCTGCCATAGGATATATTGCCATAAATTTCCCCCATAAAGATGCTGCCTTAAGCTGTACTACAAAAGTATTTATTGATTTCATTACTGTATCGCTTTGTATGCCCGAACTGTCAATAAATTTTTTAGCATCCGGGTCAAAGAAGTTAGTGTTTTCGAAACTATATTCTTTTTGACACGATGAAAAAATAGCAATAAGAGAAATAAGGAGTAATGAAAACTTCATTTGAGTTATTTTAAGATTAGCAATATTTCAAAAAAGTAGAAAACGACTGGTTTAATGAAATACAGGAAAATAACTGCAGGCAGCAATCCTTAGGATATGTGATAAAACGATATTTTGGAAAATAAGATTTTTTAAAAAAACGATAGGATAAAGCAGGAGGCAAGAATAATAATTTTTTTTAAATTATCATAGTTTTTAGCGTAATTTTTTTTAATGCGATGAGAGAATAAAAGAGAAAGGCTTCATAAAAAGAAGCCTGATATAGATGCAGAATAAGGCGCTGAACTACATTTAATTTATAATTGCAGCATTTTTCTTTCTCTTAGAGTATACTAAAATGTTTATACCTTCAAAAAGAATTCGACAGATATGAAAAAGCAGAGTGATAGCCGAATATTCAAATAATATTTTTCAATTACTGCTGGGTACTCATAGAAGAACGCATATTATCCAGTTCTTTTAGCCTGTCTTGTTTTTTTTGCAACTCTGCAGACAGCTTTTCAACCTTTTTGTTAGCATCATCAAGATTGCCTTGCGCATGTCTTGCATCTTTAGCATCCTTCACCGATCTTCTGGCTTCGCGCTTTGCCTTTCTTGCATCTTTTACGCTTTCGCCGTTAGCCTGCGAAGCTTTGTCGCTTGTTTTAGTGGCTGTACTTTGCGCATCAGCAGTGGCGTTACTGGCTCTTTTGGATTCTTTGTCTTGCTCGCTTTTGGCCTTATTCAGCTGACTGGTTAAGCTGGTAATGTCGTTACTCACTTTCGTATACTCGGCATTAAGGGCAGCGCTGTCAGCAGCGGTTTTATAAGTTTGGGAAAATACGGATGATCCTGCAGTCATTAAAGCAGCAGCGATACATAATGTGATAATTTTTTTCATCTGTTTAATTTAAATTTAGGTAGAATTGATACATACAAACAGCAAGCCGCAAAATATTTTGATGCAATGTTTATGCTGATAATTTAAACAAAAAAATATTTGTTTATTTTTTATTTAAAATTAAGCAATATCCTCATTCTTATCTTTTGTAACTATTGCCCAGAATACCCACATCAAAAAAGTTAATGATAGCGCTATCCTGGAATGGTAGAACGCTAAAAAAGAAATGGCGGCATAACTTACTATAGCAATTATTTGCTGCTTAAGTTGATTTTTTAACCAGGGCACGTTCTTATCTGGATGTGTTAAACATCTTCTGTTTCTTAATATACATATATTTAAAGCAAGCATGCTTACTGTGATCATCCCTGTAAAAGCTGCATAAAAAGCTATGGCTGTTGTTTCAGCATTTGTACCAATAAACGAACCCACCACTTTTGTAGGAAAAGGAAACAAGACTACAAATAATAATACTATTCCATTCACCAATATGATCCAATGATTGGCAGCACGCAACTGTTTAAATATTTTATGGTGCCCCATCCAGATAAGCAGCACGGTGGCAAACGAATTAAAATAAGTAAAATACTCTGGCCAAAGCTCAAGTATTTTATGCCAAAGAGAAAGATTGGTGGCGCCTTCGTACTCCTTAATACCTATCTCCAGCGCAAGCAGCGTAATAGCCACACTGAACACACCATCACTAAGCGCCTCAAGCCGGCCCGTTTCTTTTTCCATTTACGTAAGGTACGTCTTATAGATAAATGTAAATTTGTATGGTGTTATTGTACCCTGTAGCCTTTGCTGGTAACTGTTTTGCCAATTTTGTTAGGTATATTTTTATAAGAAAAGCTGCCATAAAAACCTTGCCTTTTGTTGCTTGCGTTCATCACTGTTATCATCATCGCCATAGTTAAACCAGTCTTTTGTTTTATCGTTTATAAGTGCAGCAAAACTTTTGTTTGTATACATTTTCTTTGCGGCAACAGGTTTTATTATGCTTTCATTTGCATCATTCACCATCACTTTTGTTGCGATCCACGAGGTGTATAACCGGGGTATAGTTACACCAAGTATAGCACCAGGCAAGCCATTAATAGAAGCCGGGCCGCCGGTAAGTAAAATCTCATCAGTATAAAAAGCAAAAACATATACACTGTCAAATATTACGGCAACGGCTTTTCGGCAGTTAAAACCGGCAATCATGCGGCTTTCGGTGGTTACTTTCCATTTCAGCTTTGTTATGGTATCCTCAATGTTGAAATTACTACCAGCTATATTTTTTTGCTTGCTGTAAGTTTCATTGTTATAATCATAAAACCAGGTACTATTTTCATCTGATGTTCTAAGCCATTCGGGAACTTTCTCTTCTGCCCAGTGATCAAATTTGTATATGCTTTTATTGTTGAAAAAAGTTAAGGTAAAATATCCCTTTTTAAACTGCGGCAGCGCATCTTTCATTGCATCTTCAAACATGCCGCTGCCCATAGTTTTTTTTATATCCGCTTTCATTTCATATTCTATAACTGCTTTGGATATAAAATGCTGCGCATGAATATGAGCCGTTGCAGTGGTACAAATTATTAATACAAATAAATTTTTTAGCATAAATAATTTTTGTATTTATTTTGATTGCTGTGCTTTGTTTTTAAAATTCCATGTAAAGCCGATCATAAAATATCTTTTTAATCTTTCATTGGTTATCTGCGTATAAGTGTTACTATAAAAGCTTCTGTCTACACCAAGATTGCCATTGAAAATATCATGCACAGAAGCATATATTGTAAATTCATCATTTTTGAAAGTGCGCTGCAGGCGTGCATTCCAAAGGTTGGAGTTAAGATTGGTATTAAACCCTGCTGTTTTTTGCCGTGAATAATAGCGGATGTCAGTTACTACAGACCATACTTTTTTATAATATACTGTTGCATTTACATTTATAGTGTTGGTTATATAATGAATCTTCGTGTCATTTTGAGAGGTGGTATTGGAATTATAATCGAGCTGGTTATTAATTGAAACATCATATTTCTTTTCTTTTTCTTTAGAAACCCATACTGAAAGGCCGGGCGAAAAAGTCTTTGACAAGCTTTGTATACTGTTAATAATATCGGCGTATTGCGTATAATTTACTTCAGGACTAAAGTTGAAACGTATACCGGTTTTTTTAAGTTTGAAACCAACACCGCCATAAAAATTAAGGGTAAAATTTCCATTGGTATTAACAGGCTGCGTAACGGTTTTGCCTGAATCAACATTGATGATACGGTTGTTAGTTATAGAGTTTCCTATCAATGTTAGCTGTAACGACTGGTAGGTATAAATATCTTTTAAAAAATTATATCCGTTATGAGAAAAATTAAATAAATTCGTGAAAGATGGCTTCAGGCCGGGATTTCCGATGTACTGATTGTAATAATCATTATTATTTCTTAGCGGTTGTAACTGGTCAATGGTGGGCTGCGTGGTGCTTCCCTGGTAATTAAATCTTACGCTGTGGTTAGGCTTGTAAGTGTAAGTAGCATTAGCCGTTGGATAAAAATTTATATAATTTCTTTTATAATCTTTATCAAAGGTTTCGTCCTTCAGGTCAAAATTCGTAATGCCAAAGCCGGAGCCAATATTTATCTTCAATTTTTTATTTGCAAAATTTATTTTGGCTGATGGAATGTTTTGAATAATATTTTGCCTGAACTGGTTCGATAAAGAATCCACTACATTTTCATACTTGCTGTTGGCCGCATTATAGCTAAAAGTCTTTTGATTATTGGTGCCAAAAATATATGCTACTTCGTAGCCAAGCTCCAGTGAATAATTTTTTGCCAGTGGCTCTGTGTAAACAATTTTGGTGGAAAGGTTAGTTGTGGAAGTATTATAATTCTTCATTTGATTAAGGTCTTCATTGCCTGCTGCTATGCCATTAAAATAAGATTGATTAATTGATTTAAGAAAGTTTGTGCCGGCAATATTAATAACATTCCAATTGCCGGTTACAGATAAAGTTCTCCTTGCCTTTTTAAATTTATGGCGAAAAAGTGCATTACCTGAAATAGCGCTTTTGTCGTTATCAGTATTTAGATCTCTTGTACTTGTATTCTTCAAAGTGCCAGTGTTTCCGGTGCTTACAGAAGATTCAGTGCTGTTACTTTCAGTATGATAAAAATTATTGTTTGAAGTTATTTTTAAAGTATTCGCTGTATCAATCTTTACATCAAATATTCCTCTTAATTTAAAATTATGCCTTCTTACACCATCCGTTTCATTGGCATCTGTATTGATTACTGAATCACCTACCTGCGATTGTGTAAGTGTTTGCTTAATGTTAGTGTATTGCTGGTTATTATATTTTGGAGAAAAATTAAAATTGTACTTATCGTTCCATTTATTACTGTATTGCAAACCTGCATTCACGTTGGTTATAAAGCCGTTTTCAGGGTCTACGTAAGGTTCATCGTCGCTGGTATTTCCCCGCCACATCATCATCACCCCGCCGTCATCATCCATGCTCATGCTCATATCATCACTGCTTCCGTATTTTTGCTCATCCTGCCAGCTTAGCTGATCCTGGCCTGTGTTTCCATTTAGCAGAAATGCTGAAAGTTTTCTTTTTCCTTTAAAGGTGCTAAACAAAAGATTATCGTTATACATGTTTTCTTTATTTTGAACAGTGCCTCCTGCCACATCAGCTTTACCAAAATATCCGGTTTTCTTATCTTCTTTTAATTTTAAATTAATCGTCTTTTTTGTTTTACCATCATCAATGCCGGTAAACTCCGCCTGGTCGCTTTTTTTATCGAACACCTGCACTTCTTTTACCGCATCAGCTCTTAAGTTTTTTACCGCCATTCCTGGGTCATCACCAAAAAATTCCTCGCCATCCACCAGCACTTTTTCCACCGTTTCTCCCATCGCTTTTATGGTGCCGTTTTTATCTACCTGTATGCCGGGCAGCTTTTTCAAAAGCTCTTCAACATTAGCATTGGCGCTTACTTTAAAGCTATCTGCAGTGTACACGGTTGTATCTCCTTTTATGTGGAGCGGGCTTCCTGATTTTACGATCACTTCCTGCAGCAATTTGCTTTTTGAAAGAAGTTTTATTGCTGGCAAATCCATATCATTTTTCACATCTACATTATCAAGCAGATCAGCATAATAAGGATGCGTGGTCATTAAAATATATGCGCCCGGTTGTACATTACTCAATACAAATTTTCCTGAAGCATCTGATCTTGTAAAGGTGTATAAAACGGAGTCTTTTGGTGTAAGTAAAGCTATCACTGCATTGGGCACCGGCTTCTTTTCGTTGTCATCATTTACAGAACCGGTAATTTTTATTGTTTGAGAAAAAGTGGAAGTGAAGGTTAGAACTGCAATAAAAAGAGTAATGATTTTTTTCATAAACAGCTTTTAGGTTTTGGTTCTTGCAAGGGATAGCAGTCAAAGTTGTATTAATTATTTATAGCAACTCAAAGGGTGTTCTTAATTTTACGTTAAAGAAATTGCATTAATTTTTTTTATAAATAAAAATTATACCCCAATGAACACAGATATTTCCGATACAGTTAATGAAAAAAATTATGAAGACATTCATTTCGTTGACAGCACAAAACCTGTTTGGAATTATTCGTTGTTTACAGAAGAAGACTTGCAAAATTTCAGAAACGGAACGCATTATAAGTTGTATGAAAAGTTTGGCTCTCATGTAAAAAATGTATTAGATACTGATGGCTATTATTTTGCAGTATGGGCTCCAAATGCAACATCAGTAAGCGTTACAGGCGATTTTAATGATTGGGATGTTACAACTCATCCGTTATTTGTACGGCTTGATAAATCAGGAATTTGGGAGGGATTTATACCAGGCATAAAAGAATATACTTCTTATAAATATTACATAGAAGGCTTTGAAGGCGCAAAATTATACAAGGGCGATCCGTATGCCAACCATTGGGAAACAAGGCCAAACACAGCATCGAAAACTGTTAACCTTCATCATGAATGGAATGATGATAAATGGATGAAACAAAGAAAAAAACATAACAGCCTCAGCGCTCCGTGGAGTGTGTACGAAGTGCATCTTGCAAGCTGGATGCGACCATTTCCTTACGATGAATTCAATTTAAATTCTTATAAGAAAACAACAGAACTTCTTGTTCCTTATGTAAAAAAGATGGGCTTCACTCACGTAGAGCTTATGCCTGTTATGGAATTTCCGTTCGATGGGAGCTGGGGCTACCAGGGCACCGGCTATTTTGCTCCCACATCACGCTTCGGCATACCCGATGATTTTATGAAAATGATTGAAGCTTTTCATAACGAAGGGATTGGCGTTATTCTCGATTGGGTGCCGTCTCATTTTCCTCATGATGCTTTTGGCTTATACCTGTTCGATGGCACACATACATATGAATATGCTGACATGCGCAAGGGTTATCATCCTGACTGGAACTCTTATATTTTTAATTACAAAAGAGGCGAGGTGCGCTCATTTTTAATAAGCAGCGCCCGGTTTTGGTTCGATAAATTTCATATAGATGGCATACGCGTGGATGCGGTAAGCTCTATGCTTCATCTTGATTATTCAAGAAAGGCAGGAGAGTGGACGCCGAATGAATTGGGCGGCCACGAAAACCTGGAAGCGTTTGCTTTTATAAAAGACCTGAATGCAATGGTGTATCGCGACTTTCCTGATGTACAGATGATTGCTGAAGAAAGCACCAACCAGCCACAGGTAACAGATCTTACAATAAACGGTGGTCTTGGTTTTGGAATGAAATGGATGATGGGCTGGATGCACGATACCATTGACTATTTTGCTCTTGACCCTATAAAAAGAAAAGCGCACCAGGATAAATTTGCGTTTAGCATGATGTATTTCTATGATGAAAATTTTATGCTGCCGCTCAGTCATGATGAAGTGGTGCATGGCAAATCGCCCATGATTTATAAAATGCCTGGCGATGAATGGCAGAAGTTTGCCAACCTGCGTTTATTATATATGTACATGTTTATGCATCCCGGCGGAAAGCTTTTGTTCATGGGTAATGAGATAGCACAAACGTCGGAATGGAACTATAATGAAGAAGTGGATTGGTTTCTGTTGCAGTACGAACCGCATATAAAAATGCAGGATTTTGTTAGCGACCTGAATAGATTTTTTCGCAGCCAGCCTGCATTGTACGAGCTTCAGTTTAGCCGTGAAGGTTTTGAATGGGTTGACCTTTATCATCGTGATGAAAGCGTTGCGGTGTTCATGAGAAAGGGCAAAAGAAGAAAAGATTTTGTTTTAATAGTTTTAAATATGACACCTGTGGTAAGGGCAAACTGGAAGATACAGGTGCATGGAAAGAAAGAATGGAATATAATTTTCAACAGCGATGAAAAAACATACTGGGGTGCCGGTGAATTTGAAAATCAAAATATCACATCTACTCTTATTGATAAAAAAAACAGGCTTTATGAAATAAATATAAATCTGCCGGCGTTATGTGGTATAGCACTAAAATAGTTTGGTGCATATATTGTAAAATATACCGCTATGAAAAACGTAATTATCTCCATTGCTTTATGTTTTCTATCTAATTTAATTTTTTCTCAAACAACTGCAACTGATAAAGAAACCGGCATGAATTATTACCGGCAGGAAGACTATGGAAAAGCAAAAATATTTTTAGAAAAAGCTATAAAAGAAAATGATAAAGATGGCGAAGCTGCGTACACTTTAGGCCGCACGTATATTGAGCTGGAAAATGAAAATGCTGCCATACCTCTTTACCTGAAAGCCTTATCAGCAGAGCCTTCCAGGTATTCCTGGATGTATGAGCTTGCATTGCTGTATTATAATAAAAGTGACTATAAAAATGCGGTAAAATACTTCAATGCTTCTGCTGATGCAGGCTATCCGAAGTCGAATGACTTTTATGAAAATCTTGGCTTTGCACAGCTCTACTGCAATGATGTGGACAATGGTATAAAAAACCTTAACATCATTCTTGAAAGAAAGCCAAACAATAAAGAATTGCTTAACAATATTGCCAATGCTTTTTATGAAACCAAAAGGTACGATGATGCATTAAATTATTTTTCAAAGCTGCTTACGCTCGACCCTAACGATGCGACATCGTTATACATGGCCGGCATGGCTTTCCAAAAAAAGGGCGATAAAGATAAAGGCCAAAAGATCTGTGATAAAGCAATTTCTATGGATCCTTCTCTGGCAAAAAACCGGCAGAAAAAAGATGTTTCTATGGGCTTGTAAATAATTTTTTATACAAGAGTTAAGGCATCACATGAAGTGATGCTTTTTGTTTTAAATAATATCCTGTTTTAAATAATACAGTGTTTTTACGGTTTTTATAATTAAGTGTTTTTGCTGTTGACTTGCTGTTGTAAACCCTATATTTTTACTACGCTACCTTTCTTCTACTTAACCTTTTAAAACCTGACTATGAAAAAATTTTACATCGCTTTATTACTATTAATCGGCGCTCTCTTTTCACCAAAAGATTATGCGCAATGTACCTGCTCAGGCGGTACAGTGCCTGATTCGCTTGCTTATGAGCAATATTTCGATTCTATAATTGCGACCAATACGGTGATAACTTTTCCTCAGTTCAACCCCGCAATGGGACAACTATCATGTATTAGATTAAGCGATACAGTAACAACAGTTGTAAACTATAATTTGCAAAACAACCTTACTGATTCTGAGAATTATAATTTCGAAACTTTCCGCCGCTCACAATTTACCGGGCCAAGCAGTTTCTTCTCGTCTGTCACTTCACCGCCTAAAGATTTTGGGCCGTTCCAGCTTTCACCGTATGATTCTACAGGGGTTGATACATCAGATGCAGCAAGCGTAGGTCCCGACACCACTTTTAATAAAGAACATTATTCAAAATATACCTCTAACACAGCTCCTTATTATGGTAGCGGCAATGTTAATTTCAATTATCTTACAACAAGCACATTTACCATTTTAACGGGCAGCGATAATGCCATTATAACGCTTCGGGCATACACCAGGTTAGATGTTACACTTACTTATTACTGGTGCCCGTATGCCGTGCTGGAAACCAACATTACTAATTTCAACGCTTCGCGTAATCAGCATAATATAATGCTTGGCTGGCAGGTACATGGCTTAAATGATAACAATAAATATGAAGCGGAAGTAAGTACCAACGGAAGGGATTTTATTATAGCGGGTGCAGGCACAGCAAGTGTTTCAGGCGATGTTGCCAGTTATAAACTTATTTATACGCCGGATAATAATTTTCATGGTAATTTATATTTCAGAATAAAAAGAACAGATTATACTGGTAAATATTTATACTCGGAAATACGAACTGTTTCCATGCTTAATGGTATTGCCGGTTATGCATTATATCCCAATCCAACCATTACGGGTGTTAACATTAATTTCTTAAAAGCCAGTGGTGGTGAGTACCTGGTGGAACTTATCAACAGCTATGGGCAAACTACTTACAGGAAAAATTATACAATTAGCCAAAACGGCTCAGTAAATATTGAGTGGGCACATAAGCCTGCGGCCGGCATGTATTTCATAAAAGTAACTGATCTTAAAAACAATACGCAGCAAATAGAAAAACTGCAAATTCTTTAGTTATGGTGTAGGTTTTACTGGTAAAGGCTGCTGTAAAAGGCGGCCTTTTTTATTGTATTTTTATACGTATAAACATGAGAGTTGATACGTATAAATCAATTCATCATGAGAACATTTACACTGCGTTGTAAAATATTAAATGCTATTTCTGCCATCAGGTTTTCACGGTCCAGGGTTGGGTTCACTTCTGTTATTTCAAAACAGCAAATTTTTCTTATTTGCATAAATTTACTTACAAGGTCTTCAGCTTCTCTTTCTCTAAGGCCATTAAGCACAGGAGTTCCGGTGCCCCTGGTAATAGATGAATCAAGGCAATCCACATCGAAGCTTACATAAATATCAGTGCAATCAGCAAGGTAGCGAAGCACTGAACGCACTACATTTTCGGGGCCTTTGCGCCTCAGTTCCGCAGTGGTTATAACCCGCATACCATATTTATCTATTATAGATTTTTCTTCTTTTTCATAATCTCTTAAAGAAATAAATACTATATCCTCAGGCAAAACTTTTGGCGAAATTTTTCCAAAATTTTTCATTTGCTCCCATTGTTTTTTTGTTTTATCATCAAGATCATGTGTTTTCGATTCTTCATTGTCTTCTGCAATAGATGCTGAAAGCGGCATCCCGTGCATGTTTCCGGATGGTGTGGTATAAGGTGTATGGAGGTCAGCATGTGCGTCAATCCATACAATGCCAAGCCTGCTTTCCGGCTTAGCCATTTTTATACCTGCAATAGTTCCACCGGCAATGCTATGATCGCCGCTAAGCACCACAGGAAAAAAATTCTGGCTTATGGTTTCTCTCACTGCTTTTGAAACTTTATCGTACATGTTCAATACACCGGTAATGCGCTTGGCATAAGGTGATTGTATTGGCTCAAACAAAAGTTGGTTTTCTGTTTCTATTTTTTCACTTGGAAAATGAACAAAAAAGTTGCTCATAAAATCAAGGGCAGCAATTTTTATAGCTTCCACGCCAAGGCTGGCGCCCCGGGTGCCGGCGCCTATTTCACTCGGCACTTCTATCAGCTTTATATTTTT
Source organism: Hanamia sp. (assembly GCA_965276925.1). GTDB lineage: Bacteria > Bacteroidota > Bacteroidia > Chitinophagales > Chitinophagaceae > Ginsengibacter. Next base: position 2,922,166 of record OZ255711.1, on the reverse strand, counting down.
CATAAAGTTTATTTTCTGCTCACAAAATTTTTTAAATTAATGCTTATTTTTTTCAGGCAATAACCATTGCAATTAATTTTTTATAAAAAGCATTAAGTTTTATAAGAATAAAAAAAATCGCCGTAAGCGTCTTTATTTTTTGTAGAAAAGATGCGGGATAAAAAATTACCGTGCACTTTTAAAAAATATTCTGTATAATTTTTTACAAAAATAAGCAACAAAAACATAACTGTGAAAAAGCTGTGTATAAGTATAAATGCTTTGCTCAGAGTATAATAATTCTTTGTGGCTTATCCGGCTATATTTGCCACAAGCCTTTGCAGTAAAGGATTTAAAACAAAAATTTTGAGATTAAAAAGTTTAGAAATAAAAGGATTTAAAAGCTTTGCTGATAAAACAACGCTCAATTTTGACGAGGGAATAACCGGAGTTATAGGGCCAAATGGATGCGGCAAAAGTAATATAGTTGACAGCATCCGCTGGGTGATAGGTGAGCAAAAGATAAGCCAGCTAAGAAGCGAAAATCTTGAAAGCCTTGTTTTTAATGGCTCTAAAACCCGCAGTGCGAGCGGGCTGGCAGAAGTGAGCCTTACTTTTGACAATACAAGAAATCTTTTGCCAACAGAATTTAATACCGTTACCATTACAAGAAAATATTATAAAAACGGCGAAAGCGAATACCGCTTAAATGATGTGAGCTGCAGGCTTAAAGACATTCATAATTTGTTTATGGATACAGGCGTAAGCACTGATAGCTATGCAATAATAGAACTTGGAATGGTGGATGATATTATAAAAGATAAAGAAAACAGCCGCCGCAGAATGCTGGAACAGGCTGCCGGTATTTCTATTTATAAAACGAGAAAGCGCGAAGCTAAACTGAAGCTCGACGCCACTGAACAAGACCTGGCAAGAATTGACGATCTGCTTTTTGAAATAAGTAACCAGTTAAAAACTTTAGAAAGCCAGGCGAAGAAAGCAGAGAAATATTACGAAATAAAAAAGGAATACAAAGAGGTTAGTGTAGAACTCGCAAAAGCTGCTTTAGAAGGCTTCAACATAACTTACAAAGCCCTGCATGAGCAGCAGAGAGATGAAACCGATAAGCGCATACAACTGGAGTCAGAAATAGCAACACATGAAGCATCAATAGAAAAAGAAAAAGCAGAATTTATAGAAAAGGAAAAAGCTTTGCAGCAGCAGCAGCAAGTGTTTAATGAGCTTAACAACTCCGTAAGGGAAAAGCAAAATGAAAAGAATCTTGACGCTCAAAAGCTTCATTATTTGCAGGAAAAGGAAACCGGCCTGAAAGAATTTTTAGCAAAGGCGACGATACAATTGAAGGGCATTAATGAAAGTATATTATTTACACAACAACAGCATGGCGATGAAGAAGTGAAGCTTTCAGAACAAAAACAACAGCTTGAATTATTAAAGCAAAATGCAGAGAACAAGCGGAATATTTTTGATGAAAAAAGATCAGCAGTAGATGAGCTGCGCAAGGCACAAATGGTGCTTCAAAGAAGTTATTTTGAGGCAGAAAAAAAGGTAGCGGTTGCTGATACAACCATTCAAAATCTTCAGAGAACGATAGCGCAAATTGAAGATGAACAGGCACAACGCAAAGACTTGCTTGAAAAACTTGAAGAAGAAAAAAAGCAAAAAGCAGCAGAACTGGAAACAAAGAAGATTTCGTTAGAACAATTGCAGGAGCATAATGCTTTCACTAAAGAACAAATACTGGAAACACAGGCTGCGCTTGATAAATTGCGTAATGAGCTTGGCGAAGATAACCGTATTTTGGATGCAAGGCAAAACGAGCACGATCTTCTAAAAAGTATGATTGATACTATGGAAGGCTACCCGGAAAGCGTGAAATTTTTGCATAATAATTCATCATGGAATTATTCGGCGCCCTTGCTTTCTGATATTTTATATGTCAAAGAAGATTACCGCACCGCACTTGAAAATGTTTTGGAGCCTTATCTTAATTATTATGTGGTGGAAGATATGGGTAAAGGCATGGATGCTATTCAATTATTAGATAAAAGTAAAAAAGGCAAAGCCAATTTTTTTCTGCTGGATCAATTGAATTCATTTGAAAATAAGCTCCATGAAAATGATGTAGATGGCACTACGCCGGCATTATCCGTTATTGAAGTAGATGAAAAATATAATCACCTTGCTGCGTACTTAATGGGAAATGTTTTAATTGCAGACGGCGATTTTAATCTGTCAGAGACTAACGATTATGTTATAATCGAAAAAAATGGAAAGTTTGTAAAAGGCAAGTACTCACTTACCGGCGGAAGCGTAGGCATTTTTGAAGGTAAGAAGATTGGCAGAGCTAAAAACCTGGAAAAGCTTGCGAAGCAAATTATTACGCAAAAAGAAAAGGTTACTGGCCTGAAAGCCTTGATAACAAAGCGTTCTAATGAAGTTATTGCCTTTAATGAACAGTTAAAGGAAAACACTATTCAGCAAACGCAGCAACAAATAAATGCGCTCATTAATATTTCTTTTTCAGTACAAAATAAAATAGAAAATGCTGTTCACCAGCAATCAGTTTCATCTAAGCGTATAAAAGATTTGAATGAGCAATTACAACAAAATTATTCTTCAACCAATGAATCTCAGGCACTGCTTGAATCATTAACAAATAAAGTGAAACAGTTAGAAGATGCTATGAAAATTGCGGACGATGCGTTTGTTCACGCCGAGAAAGAGCATAATGCTGCAAATAGCTTTTTTAATGAAAATAATTTATTGCTTTCAAGGCAGCAGAGCAAAGTGAATTCATTGCAGCAGGAACTGACTTTTAAAAATAATCAGCTCACCGATCTTCAGAAGCAACAGGAAACAAGTAAGGCACAATTGCACGAAACTATTGAGAACACAGGTGTTTTGCATAAAAGCATTACTGATCTTGAACAGGCGCTTGCCTCACTTTTAAAAAATAAAAATGAAGAAGAAAAAAAGCTTAACGAGGCGGATCAGGCTTATTATAATTTAAGAAACGACCTTACTGAAAAAGAAAGCGGCCTGCGGTTAAAGCATAAATCAAAAGAGCAAAGCGATCATTTATTAAATGAAATAAAAGATAAGCTAAATGAGCTGAAGCTGCAGCTGGCTGGCATGAAAGAGCGATTACAGGTTGAATTTAAAATTGATCTTGATGCGATACTTGATGAAGAAAGAACTACAGAAACTTTACTGGAAGATCTGCAGGATAAAAGCGATCGCATGAAAAAGCGCCTGGAAAATATGGGCGAAATAAATCCAACGGCAATTGAGGCGTTCATCGAAATGAAAAAAAGATATGAATTTATTCTGGAGCAAAAGAATGATCTGTCACAGGCCAAAGATTCTTTGATGCAAACTATAGAAGAAGTAGAGCTTACCGCAAACAAACTTTTTTTAGATACGTTCAATAAAGTAAGAGAAAATTTTCAAAATGTTTTTAAGGCATTATTTACTGAAGATGATACTGCCGATATGATATTGGAAAACCCTGAAAACCTTGCTGATACAGGCATACAGATTATTGCAAAGCCAAAAGGTAAAAGGCCAACTAACATTACGCAGCTTAGCGGAGGGGAAAAAACATTAACCGCCACTGCACTTTTATTTGCTATCTATCTTATTAAACCTGCGCCGTTTTGTATACTCGATGAAGTAGATGCACCACTCGATGATGCAAACGTGGGTAAGTTCACACAGATGATAAGAAAGTTTAGCAAAGACTCACAATTTATAATTGTAACTCATAATAAAATGACTATGGCAACCGTAGATGTTATTTACGGAGTAACTATGCAGGAAGCAGGCGTAAGCAGGCTTGTGCCAGTTGATTTCAGGGGTTTGGAGCATCAGGTGGCCGTATGATGTATTGCTTATTATTTAATTCTCGCTGAATAAAGCACAGAATACTTCAAATTCATTAAACCGTGGAAATTTGAGAATTTAACATTAAAACAAAAAATGGCAAAACTCAAAAACATTCATCCGGGTGAAATTCTTCAGGAAGAATTTTTAATACCACTTAAAACTTCTGCCTACAAACTTGCAAGAGATATTGGAATACCTCAAACCAGGATTTCAAAAATTATAAAAGGTAATCGCAAAATCACTGCAGATACGGCTTTACGCTTAAGTAAATACTTTGGTAACTCACCAAAATTTTGGCTGGGATGACAAGATGATTTTGATATTGAGGAAGAACTGTCTGCACAAAGTATAACAATTCAGTCAATAAAACCTTTGAAATCAAAAGTGGCGTAACACTAACTGATAAGTTATTTATAATAATTCTAATAAGCTCAAGTAAATTTTAGCTTTTATCAGTTACTAAAAATTAAATTTAACTGCGAGAGCCGGTTGAGGTTTAAGAACAACAAGATTTGAGTTTGTCGTAATATATTTTTGATCAATTAGTGTAAGTGCAATAGTTTTTCTTTTATTTCTCAATGAACCGTCAAAGAAAGGGATGCTTGACAACATACCGATTACTCCTAAAAATGAATACCCTAATCCGTCAAAGTTTAAGAATGCTCCATTAGCTTTTAAACTTTTCTCTCGTACAATAACGCCAGTTGTATATAATGCAGCACCGGTTCCAAGTAATACAAATGCAGTAATTTTTTGATTCTTGCTTTTATGCCAGTAATAATTTTTTTCCATTATCCTAGTTTGACAATATGATGAAATAAAAGAGAGTGTAAACAATAATATTGAAATAATAATTTTCATAAATTTTTCTTTTTACTTTATTAATTGAATGATATTATGCTTAAAAAATTCGCTTTCTCGTAAAATTATTCCGGTATAGTTCAGATAATTCACAGCTCAATCAACTTCCCTATTTTTCCGTTTCCAGCGAGAAAAACTGCCATACCTTTTTTTGCTTTTCTGCAAACATTAAAACTTTTTTTAGAGATTGACTTCCATGTGTTGCCATCATCATTAGTGATGTCAACGCCATTTAATCCGCAGGTAATCCAGTTTTTTTTATTTAAATATTCAACACAGCTTCTGTAGCCATTAGGCTGTATGTCAGGCTGCGCCCATGTTTTACCCGCATCTTTTGTAATTACACAATTTTTATAGGTGGAATCTGGTGTAGTAAAATCACCGCCCACCACAATAAAAGATTTTTCATTTTTTATAGCGATAGAATTTGCTCCTGCAGTTTGCACACCTTGAACAATTGGCAGTTCAATTATTCTATCTTTTATAAATAATCTTGAACGAAGACCACCGGTTACAAAACATGCAGCATCATTTCCAAGCTTTCGGATGTTAGTTCCGCTTGCAGCAAAGCAGGCTTCGCCGCTGTCTGCAACAGGGTATTTATTTTCAGGCAGCGTTTGCCATTTGTCGCCGCCGTTAAATGTTCTTGCTATAAAAAATTTGTTGTTGATCGGATCACCTATCACTATGCCACTTTGCTCATTCCAGAAATCCATGGCATCTAAAAAAATTCCTTTGGTATTATTTTCGTAAACCAGTTTCCAAGTTTCACCGCCATCAATAGTTCTCAGGATGTAAGCGGGAAAATCAACACCCATAATTACTGCAATGTTTTCATCAAATGCTTCAATGTCTCTGAAATCAGTTTTCTCAAAGCTTTTTACCTGCATCCACTTCCATGTATTGCCACTGTCAATGGACTTGCCTATCATGCCATCACTGCCTGAAACCCACACCACACGGTCGTTTACAACGCTCAGGCCACGCAAAGATGTTTTATTTCCTGAGCTTATGATTTTTATTTGCTGTGCATTAACCGTAAAAAAAAATAGGCTTAATAATAAAAAAAAATTATACTTCATGTTTGTAAATTAAGTTTTGAAACTAAAAATTACACTTTACTTTTTTAACTCTTACACATACAACTTATAACTAATTTTGAAGCATGAGTGATACTTATCTGCCGCTTGATAAAAACGAACTTACATTTCAACAGGTAAAAGATTTTTTACAACATAAACAATTAGTTTCAATAACATCTGATGCTCATGCTTCCATTGTAAAATGCAGAGAATACCTTAATGAAAAATTAAGTACTTCTGATGAATTATTTTATGGTATCAATACGGGTTTTGGGTTTTTACAAAATGTACAAATTGATAAACAACAGCTCCGGATATTGCAAAGCAATTTACTGCTTTCTCATGCATGCGGCATGGGCGAAGAAGTGCCTGAAGATATCGTGAAGATGATGATGATGCTGAAGATAAAATCGCTGAGTTATGGATACTCAGGTATAAGCATTGAAGTGGTAAACCGATTGATGGATATGCATAACAATGATATGTTTCCGGTTATTTATACGCAGGGATCATTGGGCGCTTCCGGCGATCTTGCACCTTTGAGCCATCTGTGTGTTCCATTGATAGGTATGGGTGAAGTAAGACTTAAAGGAACAAAAATTAAAACCTGTGATGCGCTCGCAAAGTTAAGCTGGAAGCCGCTTGAGCTGCATAGCAAAGAAGGCCTTGCTCTTATAAATGGTACACAATTTATGAGTGCCTATGGGATGCACAGCCTTATTAAAGCAGAAAAATTATTGCAATGGGCCGATGTGATCGCGGCTATTTCTTTTGATGCATTTGACGGCAACACAGATTCTTTAAATGAGAAGCTGCACCAGATAAGAGATCATGAAGGACAGGTGAGCGTGGCAAAAAATTTAAGAGCTTTATTGAAGGGGAGCGGTATTTCTTTACATAAAAAGAATAAGCTTCAAGATCCTTATTCATTCCGCTGCATTCCGCAGGTGCATGGAGCCACAAGAGACACTTACAATTTTGTATTAAAAACTTTTTTAAAAGAAATAAATTCTGTTACTGATAATCCGAATATTTTTCCTGACGAGGATTTAATTTTGAGCGGAGGTAATTTTCATGGACAGCCATTAGCTTTAGGCTTGGATTTTCTTGCGATTGCCATGAGTGAAATTGCTAACATTTCTGAAAGAAGAATATATCAATTACTGAGCGGCTCAAGAAATCTTCCTTTGTTTTTGGTGAAAAATCCCGGACTTAATTCAGGCTTAATGATTCCACAATACACTGCAGCAGGTATTGTAAGCGAAAACAAGCAGCTATGTACACCGGCTTCTGTTGATTCCATCTCATCATCCAACAACCAGGAAGACCATGTAAGCATGGGCGCTAACGCTGCCACAAAATGTTTTCGTGTGATGGGTAACGTTGAAAAAGTTTTGGCGATAGAATTGTTATCAGCGGTTCAGGCAATTGAATATAGAAGGCCAATGAAATCATCACCCGTTCTTGAAAATATTATCAAAGCATTTCGTGAAAAAGTCTCTTTTAATGTTGCCGATAGATTTTTGCATGATGATATGATGAAGGCTGTTGAGTTTTTAAACAGCTATCAATTATAAACAGCTAATGAAAATTGTAAATTTGATTAAACATTTTTTATGAAAACAGCAACCCAACTTAAGAAAGAACTTCATGAATACATTGACAATATTGATGATGAAGAAACTTTGATGGCGGTTCATGAAGATGTTATTTCTTATTTAAAAAAAAATACCCAAGTTGAAGATGAAGAGCTAACTGAAGAACAGGAAAAGCAGTTGGAAGAAGCCATCAGGCAGGCAGATGCAGGGGAAACTATGAACTTCGATGAATTCAAAAAGAAAATGGAGGAATGGCATACAAAATAATCATTACTCAAAAGTTTGAAAAGAGTGCTGGGAAAACTTCTCGATGGTTAGAAAAAAAATGGTCTTTAAAATCTGCGTTAGAGTTTGAGGAAAAATTAAAAAAAATAATAACCGAATTAAGCCTTAATCCAGCGATCGGCAGATTATCAAACAAAAAAGATATAAGGTCTTTATGGGCAACAAATCATAATCGGGTTTATTATAAAATTTCAAAAAGCCACATAGTTATTCTAGAATTATTTGAATCAAAACAAAATCCTAAACGCAATAAGTACGAATAATAATCTCATCTATTTTAAACATGATTCAAACAACTTACGATCCTGTAAAATATAAAACGCCGACCGGAAATAAAATTTCATGTAAAGGATGGGTGCAGGAAGCGGCATTAAGAATGTTATTAAATAACCTCGATCCTGATGTTGCCGAAAGGCCAGATGACCTTATTGTGTATGGCGGTCGTGGAAAAGCGGCCCGCAATTTTGAAAGCCTGGATCTTATTATAAAGGCTTTAAAAAATTTAGAAAACGATGAATCGCTTCTGATACAAAGTGGCAAGCCGGTTGGCATCATGAAAACGCATACTAACGCGCCGCGTATTCTTATTTCCAATTCACAGCTTGTACCTAAATGGGCAACATGGGAACATTTTGATGAGCTTGAAAAAAAAGGGTTAATGATGTATGGGCAAATGACAGCAGGCTCCTGGATTTATATCGGAAGCCAGGGCATTGTGCAAGGCACTTATGAAACCTTTGGCGCTGTAGCAAAAAAACATTTCAATGGAACATTAAAACATACCTTAAGCGTAAGCGCTGGCCTTGGTGGAATGGGTGGCGCACAGCCGCTTTCTATTACCATGAATGAAGGCGTGGCATTGATTGCAGAAGTTGAAAAGTGGAGAATAGAAAAACGCCTACAAACAAAATACCTCGACGAAGCAATAGATAATATAGACGAAGCAATTAATAAAGCAGTAAAAGCTAAGATAGAAGGCAAAGCAGTAAGCATCGGTGTGCATTGCAATGCAATTGAATTGCTCGGCAGGTTGATTGAAAGAAATATTTCTGTTGACATATTAACTGATCAAACATCGGCGCATGATCCATTGATTGGCTACATTCCACATACGCTGTCTTTGGAGGCAGCAAAAATTTTGCGGGAAAGCAATCCGGATAAATATATCTCACTTGCTTACGACAGCATGAAACTTCATGTGGAGATGATGCTTGAGCTGCAAAGCCGCGGTGCTATTACGTTCGACTATGGAAATAATTTGCGGGCACGGGCGTATGAGGCGGGTTTACAAAATGCTTTTGACTTTCCCGGTTTTGTTCCGGCTTACATTCGTCCTCTTTTTTGCGAAGGCAAAGGCCCTTTCCGGTGGGCGGCGCTTAGCGGGGACCCTGAAGATATTCGTGTGACGGATAACGTTATGCTGCAACTGTTTCCTGAAAACGAAGGAATGAACAGGTGGATCAAAATGGCTCAGCAAAAAATTGCCTTTCAGGGTCTGCCGGCGCGCATTTGCTGGATAGGGCAGGGCGACAGGGAAAAAACAGGCATTGCATTTAATGAATTAGTAAAAACAGGAAAAGTAAAAGCGCCGATCGTGATTGGAAGAGATCACTTAGATACCGGCTCAGTGGCCAGCCCCAACCGCGAAACAGAAGCCATGCTGGATGGAAGTGATGCAGTAGCAGATTGGCCTGTATTAAATGCTTTAATGAATACCGCTGGCGGAGCAAGCTGGGTAAGCCTTCATCACGGAGGTGGTGTGGGTATGGGTTACAGCATTCATGCAGGCATGGTAATAGTTGCCGATGGCACAGATGAAGCCGCAGAAAAACTTTCAAAAGTGTTGCGTAACGATCCTGGCCTTGGTATCATTCGCCACGCTGATGCAGGTTATGATGTGGCAAAAGATTTCGCAAGAAAATATAATTTAGATTTGAAGCAAAGATTAAATAAAGATTAATCACTATAAATAAAGATTTATGAAATCAAGATCAAAAAAATATTTTGAAACTATTAAAAGCAATAAGCCTGTAAAAGCTGAAACTGTTAAAGCCACCCAGGCTAATCCTGCAAAGCAAGCTACCTCTGCAAGCCAGGATGATACTGGTGGTGGTAATGATTCAGGAAAAAGAATTGACGAAAATTAATAAGTATTATAAAAAAAAATAAACCAGCTACTAACTGGTTTATTTTTTAAAAAGATATACAATAATAATTAAGCGAATCTTTTTTTAAGGTCGTTCGCAGCACCTTCAATATTATCTTTTAAATCACTTGCCTTGCCTTTATACTCAGACGCTTTATCTTCTACATTTTTTTTATATTTCTTTGCCTTTTTAAGCCATTTTTTTCTTGTCTTTTCACCTTCTTCAGGGGCTAAAAGCAAGCCTGCTATTGCGCCAATGGCTGCTCCTGTTAGTAATAATAATGTTGCATTTGAAAGTTTCATATTGTTTGATTTTTGATTTTACAATTTATTTAAACCATCATTCCAAAAACATTGCCAGTAAATATATAACTCTTCTTAATTTTTTTTAGGCAGCACTATTAAATTGTATACATCTTTATTTAATCTTTTTCTTTGTAAAAATTATCCCTATAAAAAAATAACTGTCTTTTGTATTTGAATTTCCTCTTGCCTGGTTCTCATATAAAAAAGGCTGGGAGCCACGATAGGCCAGAGATGCAGCTTCTGCGCCCTTTTCATTTCGCAGCGTATTTAGATTTACATAAGTTTTACTTACATCATCAAGATAATCGGTAAATAGCACCCGGTAGCCGAATTCATACCTTATATCCCATTTATCATTTAACGACATTTTCCAGCCAAGTCCAACAGGAATGCACATTTGCAACAGAGAATATTTTTTTCTTGACGGATATTCTTTTAAGCCTTCGCCTTCTGTGCTTAATGGCTGCAGATATACTTTTTTATTATTAGAATCAAAAGTGTACGGATTGAAATAAAACAAGCCTGCTCCTGCGAATAAATAAGGATAGGCGTTATATTCTTCAGGATCTAAAAAGTTTAATTCAGCCAGTAAATTAAATTCGAAAAGATCAGTTTGAAAATTAAGATTGCGGCTTTTTAAATCTGCAGATTTATTGTATTTATCATTGCCAACAAGTTTTGTATAAGTTAGCCCTGCCCGAAAATTTATATAATCACCACTGTTATACCTGACGTTAAAACCCAATGCAGGCCTTACTTCCGGTAAATTAATTCGTTGCTGGGTTAAGTCGCCGTTATATTGTGATGCTGCAATCATAAGTTCAGGTTCCCACTCCTGTGCGGTTACTGCGGAATTACATAAAAAAATAAAAACAAAAAAAACTAAGAGTAATTTCATGGTTACGCGATTGATGCTGCATGTGAGCGAAGCTTCTGCTGATAAGGGTTCCGGGTTACGTGATAATTTATGCTTTGCTGTGAAAAGTAAATTAGTAATCCTATCAACGCAAAAATCGGGCAAGATGTGGTTTAAGAAAGAATTAAGATTATTTTGATAGGCTGACGTAGGGTATTTTAATTACCAATGACAGTAATATTGTCTACACGGGCATTTGAGTAACAAAAATATTTATTTAAAATATTCCGGCCTATTTTTAACTATAAATTCACAAACAAATTTTAATTTCTATGAAAAAAATTTTATCAATTGCAACAATTTTTATGTTGCTCTCAAGTTGTGTGGCAAAAAGATATTTGAAAGAATCTCAAATGCAAACAGCAGCGCTTAGAAATGACAGCACAGAAATGGCTAATCAAATAAGCTCTTTGCACAGTAACCTAAACGATCTTAATGGAAAGATTGATAATTTAAATAAACAAAACAGTCAGCTTGGGCAGCAATCTGCAGATCAGCAAAACCAGCTAAGCAGAAACAACGAAACCTTGCAACAACAACAGGAAAGGCTTCTGCACCTGCAAACATTGCTGGCACAGCAAAGGCAGCAATCAGAAGATTTAAAGAACCGAATGCTGCAAGCCTTACAGGGCTTTAATTCTAAAGATCTTTCAGTATATGAAAAAAATGGAAAAGTATATGTGAGCTTGTCTGAAAATTTATTGTTTCCCTCTGCAAGTGCCGTGGTAAATCCGAAGGGTGTAGATGCCTTATCAAAGCTGGCTTCTGTGCTCAATGTTGATTCTGCAGTATCGGTGGACATAGAAGGGCATACTGATAGCATTCCTATTCATGGGAAGTTTAAAGACAATTGGGATCTTAGCACGGCCCGCGCCAATTCAATTGTAAGAATTTTGGTTGATAATTACAAAGTAGACCCGACAAGAGTTATTGCTTCCGGCCATAGTTATTATGATCCTATTGCAAACAATGCAACACCAGAAGGGCGTGCACAAAACAGGCGTACAGACATTGTACTTTCTCCTAAACTTGATGAAATGTATAAGCTGCTTGATCTTCAATAAAGCCGTATAACAAAAAATAGTGAAGCCTCTGTTGAGCAACGGAGGCTTTTATTTATATTAATTCTTAGGCATAGAATTTACAATATAATTTATTTACGCATCAGTTTTTCTACAACAGAACTATCGCTGCTATTTACGAAAAGATCTTTTATCTTTTTGTTTAGTAAGGGATGAACAAACTCAGGCGCAACCTCTGAAAGTGGCGCCAGCACGAAGTTTCGAAGATGCAGCTTTGGATGCGGTACAATCAGATCATTTGTATCTATAATTTTTTTATTATAAAATAAAATATCAATATCAATAGTTCTTGGTGCATATTGATCTTCTTTTTTTCTTTGCCTGCCAAGTTCCTTTTCTATGTTGATAATATTTTTAAGCACTTCAGCAGGGGTTAAAGATGTTTCTGCAATAATGACTTCGTTTAAAAAATCATCCTGCTTTTTATTGCCCCATGGTTCTGTTTTGTATAAAGACGATTGAAGAGTTATTTTTCCTATAGTATCCTTTATTTTTTTTTCAGCCATATCAAATGTTTCAGAAACATTGCCCACGTTGCCACCTAATGCAAGAATAATTTTTGTCAAAGTTTTATTTTATAAAAAATAAAGTATAAGAATCTGTATAAAAGTAAGTGGGTGATCTTAGTAGCTTACAAATTTATTTTAGCAATGCAGTTGTTATTTCTTCCCACTCTTCTTCCAGCGACGATACAGCTCTTTTTTTACCCGCACGTTTATACCAGTAATCAGCATTAAACACATCGCCTTCTTTGCGGTGCAGGTAAGCATGTATCCACGCGGCATTTACATCTTCCACATCCTGGATGAGCTGGTGAGACCGGTTCCAATCGCCCTTTGCATCGTACCATAAAGCTTTTAAATAAACGGATATATGTTGAGGAGGCTGGCTTTCAGAAAGGCTTTGCTTAAAAGACAATATATTCATTTCAATTGTTTTTATGGTTTTCTCAAAAATAATAAATTACAAGACGACAGATTTTATCACATGAAACTATGCACAATTGATATTTGTATGTTTGTATGCAATGAAAATTTTTGAGCCTCAGATAAGAACCGTAAATGTTACACGCTATATTACTCCATTGCGGGAAGGTGGCTCTTTACCAGCGATTGTAGAAGCCGATGATGATTTTATGTATGCGCTGAAATTTAAAGGCGCCGGGCAAGGCGTAAAAGCATTGATAGCGGAGCTCATTGGTGGCGAGCTTGCAAGAGCTGCAGGTTTGCATGTGCCTGAAATTGTTTTTGCAAATCTTGATGAGGCTTTTGGCCGCACAGAGCCGGATGAGGAAATTCAGGATCTGCTGAAAGCCAGTACAGGCTTGAACGTAGCGCTTCATTATCTTTCGGGAGCTGTTACCTTTGATCCTGTTGTTACAAAAATTGATCCGCTGCTTGCATCAAAAATTGTATGGCTCGACAGCTTAATTAACAACGTTGACAGAACATCTAAGAATACAAATATGCTTTGGTGGCATAAAGAATTGTGGCTGATAGATCATGGGGCGGCTTTATATTTTCACCATTCCTGGAGTAACTGGAAAGAGCAGGCTGCTAAAGAATTTACGCATATAAAAGATCATGTGTTATTACCGCTGGCGGGCAAGCTTGATGAGGCTGATAAAGAACTGCACTCTTTATTAAGTGAAGATATTTTTAAAAAAGTTGTAGCATTAATTCCAAAGGAATGGCTATTGATTGACTCACCTTTTTTGTCTGTTGATGAACACAGAAAAGCCTATGTAGAATTTTTATCAATACGTTTAAACCATTCCTCTTTTTTTATAAAAGAAGCGCAACATGCAAGAGAAAGATTTATTTGAGTATGCTGTAATACGCATTGTGCCTAAGGTAGAGCGCGAAGAGTTTCTGAATGCAGGTGTAGTTTTGTACTGTGCGAAACAAAAATTTTTAGACATATTGTATACGGTTGATGAAGGGCGCATAAAATCTTTTTGTGATGAATGCGATGCCAGGATTGTAAACGAAAACATAAACGCATATAAAAAAATTGCTGTGGCAGATGAAGATGCGGGGCCAATAGGCAAGCTTTCTATGCCTGAAAGATTTCGCTGGCTTACCGCTACAAGAAGCACTATGGTACAAAGCTCCAAAGTTCATCCGGGCTTTTGCGAAGACGCAGCGCAAATGCTAAAGAAGCTGTTTAAGCAACTGGTTGATTAAGTTAAACATTAATAAAAGATATTCAATACCCGTGGATACTGTTTTCTCGCAATAGTTATCTAAGTGTACAAAGCTGCAGGCACACATTTAATTTTAAAACAGTGCTTGATGCACATTCTGTAATATTATTTGTAATATCTTGCTTCTTAATATTTATTTAGCAGATTTAAACTTATCTAAAAACTAAAAAAACACCATTTTATGAAACGCTATTTCGATTTGAAAGTGCTAACTACCTTATTAGCCATCACTGTTTTATTTGCCTATTGCAAAAAGGGAGATACAGGTGCAACAGGTGCTACTGGCCCGGCTGGTGCAGCAGGCGCGGCGGGCGCTACCGGGTCTAAAGGCGATACCGGTACAGCAAATGTTATTTACTCTCCCTGGTTGAATCTTACTTTTGCAGATACATCCACCGATAATAATGGTGTTCTTGACACATTAAGCTTTTTTTATGTAGACATCAATGCTCCCAAACTCGACACCAGTATACTTTCAACAGGCGACATGAAAGTGTATGTTAATATTGGTACACCAGCGAACTCTGAGATATTGCCACTGCCTTACTTTGATGCTAATGGAAATAGTATTCAGCCCATATTCTTTTCTCATGGCATAGAATTACAATCAACCTTCGATGCCAGTACCTTTACTGACAGTACCGGCGCTTACAATCAGCAATACAGGTACATAATTATACCTGGCAGTGTATTATCGGGCAAGCAGGCACATCCTGATTGGAAAGATTACAAAGCAGTGAAAGCATTTTACCACATAAAAGATTAGGAGCTAACAGTTACCCTATAAACGAAATTGGAAAGGCTGTACTCATGTGCAGCCTTTCTAATTTATAAATTTGTGCAGCTATATTTTTTTAGTATTTCTACGAGGTTGCCGGTAATTTCTGTATAGCTGTAATTCAGCAATAGTGCTATTGTGCAGGCGTTGCAGCATATATATTTTTGTATCAGAAGTTGATTGATGTTCAATAAACATTAATCTTAATTATCCAAATCCATTGAAAAATTAAATATCCAAAAATCCGGTAAAATCCTGATCCAGTCCATAGAAAATCGTAAAATCTGATATCAGTCAACTTCTGTTTTTCCAATTCCTTTAAATAACCTTAGCCAGAATTCTTTTAAATATGTTATCCAAATATCTTTTGTAAAGCTATTCCCCTTAAGGTGAAATTTAAAGGTCCGTTCGACGGACTTTTTTTATTTATAAATTAAAGTAGGAAGTAAGCGCCTTTGCCACACCGTCGTTGTTATTAGTATCCGTTACATAATCTGCCACTGCTTTTATATCATCAGGCGCATTGCCCATCACTATGCCTGTACCGGCAAATTCTATCATTTCTTTATCATTATAATTATCGCCGATGGCAATAGACTCGCTTGCTTTAATCTTGTATTTTTTTAATAAAAATTGTATGGCTTTCTTTTTAGAAGCGTCTATGCTCATTACTTCTAAATACCTGGGCTGCGATTTATACATATTAAGCTTGCCGGTATATTTATCAAGTAGCTTTTGCTCTATAAGTGCAATGTCGCTTTCATTGCCAGCAATTAAAATTTTATTGGCCGAACGATTTGTAGTTTTCCAATAATATTTCATTTCTTCAAAAGTTTCAATGATAACTTTTACATCTGTTATCCTTTGCTCTTTTTGTACGCGCTCATCATCAGCCACTGCAAACCATTCCATTTGCGAGTAAAAGATTTGGGATGCATTGTAAAATTTCACCAAAGTATATACATCTTCAACATCTTTTAGTTGTATCTGTTTCTCGTAAATAATTTCATTGTTATAAAAAATATAACTGCCGTTGAGGCTTACCACAGGCATATTATTATTAAAAACATTTTTTATTAAATGACTAATTCCATGCAAAGGCCTTGCGGATACAACTACCACCAAAATGTTTTTATCAGCCAGCTGCTTAATTACTTTTTTATTCCATTCGCTTATGGTATGGTCTTTACTTAGCAATGTTCCATCCATATCTATAAAAACCGCTCTGTACATAGGTTTGCTTTAAAACAGTAAATATAATTATTTGAAAAAAGATGTTACCTGCTAATAAAGAAGAGTGTATTTCTACGCAAGAAACAGTAAAATTATTAATAAGAAAATCACGTGATACTGCCCTTGCGACGGTGATATGGAGGTGTATCTTTGTATCAGAAGTTGATTGATGTTAAGCAAACATTAGTCAAAAATATCCAAATCCATTTAAAAAATTTATATTCAATTTCTTTGTTAAACCGAAAAAATCTGATATCAGTCAACTTCTTTTTTTTGAACTCAATACCTGCTGATAAACTTATTAAATCCTAATGAAAACACCGCCTTAACAAGGCATCCAATTTATCCTGTTGTAAAACAACTGTCCTTGAAATTAAAATTTTTAAAAGCCTGTAAGTTTTTACAGGCTTTTATATTTCTAAAAAATACCAGCTGGTATAGTTTTTGAAAATGTTTTTAAAACCTATATTATGAAAAATATTTTACCTGTTTCCAAACAAAAGATATTGAAATTTACTTTGCCTCCTGAATCAATGCAATGCCAAACTAACCTTCCCAAACTTTCTTTTAATGGTATGCATACAATATATAAAGGCATAGATCCTGATGAGTTGTTTTCTATATTTACATCGGATATTATAAACCATACAACAGGTTCTAAAAAGTAATATCTTTCAGTGTATGCACACAAAAACCAGGCACATGACTGTTATACTTCCTGATGATAAGCATTCTGAAGTAAGTTATTATTGTTCTGATGCGTTAATAAACGATGCGGATAAAGCACTTTTTACAAAGCTGTATATACAATTGCACGACTGCGTATGCACCATACAAATTGAAAAGTCGTTATGTAAAAGGAGCATAGAGCTGGAGACATTGATCCACAATAAAGTGATAGCTACTAAGGGGCATTTATGTGAATGATAACAAGAAAAAGTATTACTTAACACTTGATAATTTTGCATCTGAGCCTCGCTGAAAGTCTTTGATAATATTTTCCATCTGCTCTTTAAATTCTTTGCAGCACGCCACCACAGTGAGTTTCATATCTCTGCTGATCTCTACGTTGCAATGCTTACCATGCAGTGAGCACATTTTACTTAACACCTCCCTTATAGCACTTTCTGTATTCATGTTAATAATGGCAAAGTAGTTGGCCGAATTAAAAGGAGAAAGATTTATTGGTCTTAAAGGTTTTTGAATTGCTATAAAGTTAAAAAAGATAACTGAAATTATAAAAACATTTTGCCAGCATTATTTATTGGATTCGTAGATAGCGCCATCATCAAACTGCTTAAGCAATCTCATCTTTTTTATGTTAGTTATAAAATTCATATCAACAAGATCGGGATTGTCTCCATCGGTAAACCAAATCATATAACAGTGCTGGTCAGCTAAAAAATTATATACATCTTTTTCGAACTCCCTGTGAGGTAAAAACATACCTTTTCTGCCGGTAAAAAAATGAACTGCATCGTAAGCATTGGAATAAATTGTGAAGCCATTTTTAAAATGTAATGAATCTTTTTCAATAAAGTTTACAGTTTTTGAATAGCGCCACTGGTCTTCTGTATAGCCTGGTATTCCTGCATCTTTCACGCCATCCCAGGTTTCATAGTCGGCGCTTAGCTGCCCATATTGAAACAGAAGAAAGACTACAGCCACAGCAGTTATAATCCATTTTTTTTTATTAGAAATTATTTTTTGATAAATAAATATTGCAGAACCTCCTGTGCAAAAAAGCAACGGAATAAAGATAGGTGAAAGCAACCTGCTATCCATTTGCTCAAACCTTGAAAGGCTAGCTGAGACCAGCATAAACACAATGAATATTAATGAAAATAAAGCAGCAAGATTTTGATAGCTTGAGAAAGTTTTTTTATTTATAAACTGATAAATACAAAAAAATAATAATAGTAAAATAATAGCAGACACAAGCCATGCTGAACTTGTATTTGATGTGTTGGAAAAAGATAGCCAGCCATATATTACTGAGCCCATATCAGCAATTACGTTGTTAAAACCGTGTATTGATTTTTCACGCAAACCTGTGATGGTGCCGCTTTGTACGAAGTTTCTATATAAGTTTATTATCAATAAAAAGATGCTGGCTGCAGTGTATATAAATAAATGAAATATTTTTTTTCTTATACTTGTTTTATAGTCAAATAAAAGCAAAATACCGCCGGTTATAATCAATGTAACACCCGCATACCTTGTTACTGCTGCAAGACCGGCAAGACCCGCTGCAATCATCAAAGCTTTTACAGAATGCATTATTAAATACCTGCGCATGACGATGATAAACAACAGTAATAACAATAGAAAAACCGTTTCTGACCACATCATTGAATATACTTCCAGCAGGCACGGGCTGCAAACAATGCAAGATAAAATGCCAGGCTTTATCCATTTTATTCTTAAACGAAGCTGTTCAATAATACAGCCGGAAAGAAAAATAAGCAACCCGAAAAGTGCAGCATTTAAAACAGGCCCAAAAGCAAGTGGCTTCAGGCCTGTAAGCAGGCTGGCTATGCTAAGAAAAAGCGGGTATAATAATGGAAAATCAACTAATGAATTGTTTGTAAAATCCACGCATTTGCCTAAGCTGCTAAAGTTTTCAGCTGTGCTAACATAAGCTACTCCGTCAGGACAAATGCCAATGCCACTGTGCCTGGTAAACAATAAAATAATAACAAACCCTGTAACGGCTGCTATAATGCTGTCAATGTTACTTTTTAAATTTACGCGCTGGTACATCTTTAGAAAATATTTTCTATATCATTGAATAATGCTTACAGAAAATTCATGTTATTCTTTATTACAAAAACATCAGACTGTAATTTGTTAAGGTTAGTTGCGCAGGATTGGAATAATCAAATGAGTTTGCAAAGCTATACTTAACCCGGTTCCCGTTGAAATTTTACTAAATTTCAAGCGTTAATATAGGTAAGGAGGAAATAACGTAAGAAGCTTGACAAAAGTGCAGTATCTGATACAAAATCACTTTTTACGAAAAACTTAGCATAGTTAGATAGATTAAAAATATAATATTTAATGATATTAATAATTTTTAAATAAATATAAATACGTTTGCAGCAATTTATTCAGGTTTTGAAACAAACAATAACTGTACTGCTTATACTTTTTTTTGTTGTTACAGCCAGGTCGCAAACAAAACTAAAGTCTTCTCATGCTGTAATTATGGGAAAGGTCGTTGATTCAACGACCTTTAAGCCTTTGGAATATGCTACCATTTCTTTATTAAAAAAAAATAATCCCGTGCCGGTGAAAGGCTCTATCTCTGACAATAAAGGAAATTTTATTATCAATGATCCGCCTCCTGGCAATTATACTCTTGTAATCGGATTTGTGAATTATTCCACTGTTACTTATAGTGATGTGGTTATTAAGCAAAGCACAGTTAAAGATTTTAAAACTATTTATCTTAAAAAGAAATCAGGTTTGCTTTCTTCAATAAATATTACGGCTGCACAGCCTAAAGTAATTGAGAATAAAATAGATAAAATTGTTTTTAATGCAGACCAGGATATTACATCGCAGGGCGGCGTAGCTCTCGATATATTAAAAAAAGTGCCGCAGGTTTCGGTAGATATAGATGGAAACGTACAGCTGGCAGGCAGCTCAGGCATTCGTTTTCTTATTGACGGCAAGCCTTCTTCTGCATTTGGAAATCACATTACGGATGTATTGCAATCTATACCTGCCAGCCAGGTAAAAAGTATAGAGGTAATTACTAACCCTGGTGCAAAATATGACGCTGAAGGCCTTGCAGGTATTATAAATATTGTACTTAAAAAAAACACAGCAAGCGGCGTAAATGGAAATCTGTCTTTAACTACAGGAACTATAATTGAGAACGGCGCTTTTAACTTTAATGCACGTAAAAATAATTTTGGTATAAATGTATTTGCAAATGCGAATGCAAGATTGGCTGTAAAATCTTTAAACACATATAACCGCACCTCAAATGACGATATAGGCCGGCAAACTAAAGTTTTAAATCAAAACGGATACACGACTTTCGCTCGGAAGGGATTGGAAGCCGGGTTGGGCTTTGACTGGACTTATAAAAAGAAAAACAGTTTTTCAGGTAATATTATTTATAACTTTTTGGGCGATTCCACTGAAGGTTTTTACTACCAGTCGCAAAAAACCACTCCTTATTCTGGAAGTGCCAGTAGTTTTATAAATACTAATAATTTTTATGGTGATCATTCTTCATATCATGCTATTGATGCAAACATAGAATATAAAAGGACTTTCACTAAAGAAGAGCGCAGCCTTGAATTTGCAATAAATTCCAGTTTTGGAAACGATGGTTATACAGAAAGTAACAGGCAGTTTGTATTACCACAGGATACAATAAATTTTGGTTCAATAAATAATAATCCTGGTAAAGAAAACCAGGTGGAATTTAAGTTGGACTATAATGATGCAGTTACAAAGCAAATAACGCTAAATGCTGGTGGAAAGGTTACTATAAATGATGTAATCACATCATCGGCCGTATTAGGATATGACAATGGCTTTAGAAAATATATGTTTGATACCTCATTATCTAATTCTTTACGCTATTACCAGGTTGTATCTGCAGCTTATGCAGAAGTAAGTTTTCCTGCGGGTAAGCTCTTTGATGTAAATATTGGCGGCCGCTTTGAGCACACAAACATTCAACCATACTTTTTTAATGTTCTGGGAGACTTGCCTAAGCCTGCCTACAACACATTTGTTCCATCATTTTTTCTTTTAAGAAATATAAATGAAAAACAAACGCTTAAATTAAGCTATACCAAAAGAATTCAAAGGCCTGAATACAGCGAGCTTAACCCTTTTATAAATACCAGTGATCCAAAAAATATTACCAGGGGAAACCCCTTTCTCATACCCGAAACAGGCAACCGTTTGGAACTGAGTTATAATTGGGATATCAGTGCTAAAAACTCTTTAAACATTACAGCGTTTTACCGTACCAGCAAGAACGATATACAAAATTATGTAGTGTATTATCCCTACTTAAAAGTTGGCGATTCTGTGTATGAGAATGTAGCTGTAAATACAAATGAGAACGTAGGTGTAGAGCGCAATACAGGCATAAGTTTATCTGGAAGTGCGAGCTTTACAAAGAAGCTTTCTGTGCGGCTTAATGCTTTTGGATTTTACAGGTATACCAACAATATTATTGATACAGGTTACAATGCTCAAAGCTTTAATTACCGCTTCAATGTAAATGTAAGCTATCAGTTTGCTAAAAGTGTTGTAGCAGAATTTTCCGGCAACTTTAATTCTGCCAGGCATGAAGTGCAAGGCAGTTACCCATCGTTTATTATTTACAGCCTGGCCATAAGAAAGCAATTCTGGAAAAAGAATGGCAGCCTCGCACTTACAACAACCGATCCTTTTAATGAATATACAAATAAAAGAACATCTATAAGCGGCCCATCGTTTACTGTTGATGCATTAGGAAGAATGCGCTACAGATCTGTGGGTATAAATTTTACATGGAAGTTTGGCAACCTGGAATTTAAAAATGTCAGAGAAGATAATTCAAGAAATATAAATAGTGCCGAATAACATGCATATAATGATATACTATATTTAGATCGCATGTAGAATCTTCAGCTTAATTTTTACAAGTACGTAAAGATTTAAAGAGGGTAAGCTTTATATTTAATGTGTTATATAATTAAGTCCTTCTCAATTTTATATAGTGTTTAGTAATATTCAGGCCTTTGTTTTACGAGGGCATCTTTTCTTAAATGCCTGGAGAAATTGTAATAATTGCGCATCTTTTTCTTTGGGATGCATGTCAATATGAACATAAGGAGCAGAGCAGGCAAAGTCAACAAAGTATAAGCCATCATAATCATGAATAAGTTTTGCTATTTCATGGTAAGGAGTTTGAATGCCTGTAACATTGGAACAGGCCGTAATTGCAGCTATTTTATTTTTCCGGTGGTTATATTGTTTTAATAAATCTTTGAAATGTTTTATATCAACGTTTCCATTTTCATCCGCTTCAATTATTTCAACAGTTGCAATAGTTTCCAGCCAGGAAATGTGATTGCTATGATGTTCCATGTGTGTTATAAAAACAACAGGCCTCAATGCTTCATGTATTTCAAAAGCTTTGTTTGTTGCATAATCCATCATCCGCTCAGGCATTCTTAGTCCTAATATCCTTTGCAGCTTATTTACAGCGCTTGTCATTCCGCTGCCGCAAAAAATTAATACATCATCATTGTTTGCACCTGCATGGTTTTTTACAATGACTTTTGCTTCCTCATAAGCTTTTGACATCAGCATTCCTGTAGCAGTGGTTTCCGTATGCGTGTTACCTATAAAAGGTAAAATTTCTTTTTGCATATAATCTTCAATAGGCTGGTAAGCTCTTGCCGTTGCAGTCCAGTCTGCATATATGATTTCTTTTTTTCCAAAGGGTGATTCAAAGGTTTGATGGAGACCAATAATGTTTTTCCGGAACTGGTAAAAATAATCTTCCAATGAATTTTGTTTCAGCATTATGCAGGCAGTTATAGTTTATTTGGCTTGCGTTGTTCCGTAAATTCCAAACAGGTCATAAGGTTTTTTATTAAAATAATTTTTACCAATTGAGATAATAAGAAAGAGATATGCAATGAAGGCAACCACGATCAACAGCTGAACTCCTGATGTTTTTTGAATGTCCTGTTTTGATTTGACATCGCAGATCTCGCCCGGGCAGTATTGCACTTTGCTTTTATAAAACCATTTATACACTTTGCACCCGAGGCAAATGCCAAAGGCAGATTCAAAGAACAGGAATGCAAGGCAAATGAGGCAACCGATGCCTGTTATCGGGCTGAATGCATTTATCACTACAAGAAAAATAAACATGGTGCCTGAGAGAAATATACCTATAATCCATGCAAACTTTTTTTGCTGCGCTCCTACATATTCAGGTGTTTGATTTCTTACGATTAAACGCCCTATGATTAATGATGGAGAAAATTTAGGATTGATAAAAACACGAATAAGCAGATCAGTAAGAAACAGGATGATCACATATTTTATCGGAACGAAATTTTTTGTAAATAGTATAAGCATTAAAGAAATGAAAGTTGCCAAAAACAATATTCCTGCCGAGGCTCTTATTTCTCTTTCGTTTAAAACGGGAATGTTATATCCTTCTACATGTTCTCCGAATTGTATTATTTTATTCATGGTTTAAGTTTTAAATAATTGTGATTCTGTGCAAGAATATCTAATTAAATAAACCCTTAAAAGCATCCGTCAACAAACAACGGGTTATAGTAAACAAACAACATCACGATGTCAATTGCTTAAAAAATAAAAAGCGCAATGATTGTATGGGTTTTTTTCATTGACCTGTATCCGCTATACGTTTACCACAAAGATGATTCTGTAGATTACCGAACAGGTAGGCAAAGATTTGCCGATATTTATTGCTAAATAAAAAAATGAAGAGGTTGATTGATATAAAACGATTCAGGTTCTATCTGTGGGTGGGTGCTGGTTTTTTAGGCGTCTTGATGCTTTCTGATTTAGCAAGTCATTCAGAAACTTTTTGGCAAAAAGCTATTGATGACGCCTGGGGTGTTACCTATGTTATTATTCTCAATTACTATTTCTTTGAACACGTATTACCTTAGCTAAGAAGGAAAAGAATTCTCAGATCGTTGTTACTCATATTAGTTCAGGTCTTTTTATATTCCTGGGGCTTATATATCTGTAGAAGTATCGGTATTGGATTACATATTTATACTCCCTTAACTAAATTTAATTCAGTATCAGAAGCTGTTTCTGCTCAGATGTCATTTAGTGTAATGTCCGTTTTCTTTTTTGTAATTATAAGACACATTTATAACCATATAAAACTAAGACAGACCACCCAGCAACTGAAAATTGAAAAACAAGCTGCAGAGTTAAACTATTTAAAATCGCAAACCAATCCTCATTTTTTATTCAATACTTTAAATAATATTTATTCGCTCGCAAGAGATAAAAATGATCTTGCACCGGAATCTATTTTGCGTCTTTCCAAAATATTGCGATATATGTTGTATGAAACAAGCGGAGCCTATATTGCTATAGACCAGGAGATTAAAATTATCAGTGATTACGTTGCACTTGAAAAATTGCGGTATGATGAATCATTACATGTCAATTTTAATTATGATATTGAGAATATGAAACAGGCTTTGCCACCGCTGCTGCTAATACCGTTGGTGGAAAATGCGTTTAAGCATGGCGTTTCCGAAACAAGAGGCCAGCGGTTTGTTGATATTCATCTCGCTGTAAATAACAGGCAGTTACTGTTTATTGTCAAAAACTCCTCCGAAGCACCTGCAGAGCAAAGTGTAAAAGAAAACATTGGACTTTCTAACCTAAGACGTCAATTGGAATTACTTTATACAGAATACGATTTATCTGTTCAGCAAGGCAAATCGGTATTTACAGCTACTTTAACAATCAACCTTGCCAGCCATGCCTGATATAAAATGTATCATTATAGAAGACGAGCCTTTGGCAGTAAAAGTTTTATCAGATTATATTTCTGAAGTTCCTTTCCTTGAGCTTCAAGGCAGTTTTAAAGATGCTATTCTTGCAACGAGCTATCTGCGCGACAATACTACTGATCTTATTTTTTTAGATATTCATTTACCTAAATTAAAGGGCATGGCTTTTTTAAAAACACTTACCCACGCTCCTGCGGTTATTATTACAACAGCTTATCATCAATATGCTGTTGAGGGATTTAATTTGAATGTAACCGATTACCTGCTGAAACCTTTTGAGTTTGAGCGTTTTCTGGTGGCAGTAACCAAAGTAAAGAAAGCACAAAAGGAAAAACAACAAACCGTTAATGAACATCACGAAATAAAAGATTACCTGTTTTTGAATGTGCAGAAAAAGAAGGTGAAAATTTCATTCTCCGATATTGTTTATATAGAAAGCCAGCGTGAATACATTAAAATTGTTACCATAAAAACTGAATACATCTCGAAAATGGGCACCCATGAAATAGAAGGACTTTTACCGTCGCATCTTTTCAAGCGCATACACAGATCTTTTATTATTTCACTCAATAAGATACAGTCTTACACAGCAGATCTTGTTGATGTAAACGGAATATCTATTCCTATCGGCCGCGGCTATAAAGATGTTATTGAAGGGTTGTAGATACCCTACTACTTTGTTACCAAAACCCAATCAACCAGTATCTTTGCCTGACTTGCCTTTATAAGATCTGCACTTTTTTGGGATAAACCAAAATAGGGAGACGTGATTTTATTTATGGCATTCGGATAGCCTCCTCCAATAGCAAAATTCAGAATAATGAATTTTGGATTATCAAAAGCCCATCTTCCATATTTCTCAACCATAGAGCGTGTTACAGTATAAGCGGCTTTGCCATCTACTTTAAAAATTATTGCTTTACTTGTCCAGTCAACTGAATAAATATGCCATTGGGCAACATCAGTGCCTTTAGGAAAAGTATCTCTGCGAACAAGAGGTGTATTTCCGAAATAACCAGGACCATGCAGTGCATTGCTTATCCACGATGAATCGCCCACGGTTTCCATAATATCAATTTCACCGCACGCAGGCCATTCTCCATTTCCTAGTAGCCAAAATGCCGGCCACAGCCCGGCACCAGCGCTCATCTTCATTCTTGCTGAGGCAGTGCCATGTGTAAATTCAAATTTAGAGCGGGTATTAATTCTTCCGGAAATAAAATCATAACTTTTTCTTTCTTTGGTGGTAAAACCCGAACGGTAAAGCGGCTTTATCACCAATGCACCGTTTTTAGCGCCTTCGGCAAGTTTGCCATGTACAAAATAAATTGTTGAAGCCGAATCAACATAAGCCTGCTGTTCATTATTTGCTGTGTTACCTGTTATCTCTACATTCCACTTATTCCGGTTAAGTGACTGGCTATTAAAATCATCAAAGAATAAAGTATCGGTTTTGGAATTTTTTATTTGTGCAGAGGCAATAGTTCCGCCAAAAAATGCACTCATAATAATTATAACTTTCTTCATCTTTTCTATTTTTTTAAAATTAAGGAAATTGATTGGCAACCTTCGAGTCATTTTGAAAAGCAGCCATCTGTCGTAGCTGCGTCTTCATTGCAAAGCCTTGTGTACAGCATGAAACCCTGCATTGTAAGCCAACATGTTGAATTTAGTAAATACCTGTTCTTGCAACCCATTCAAATCAATCAGGTTTATATTATATAACTTTCACCTGTTTTTATTGGTTGCCACTATTTCATCTCACTAACGCTTATGATGTAGTTTACTAATTCTATGGCTCGTGCCTTTACGAAACACTCCTTTAATATTAAATTAATTATTTGTCATCATGCATTCTAACAAATCATTTACTCAAACTATCTCCGACAACTTTATCACGTTACAGTTGTTTGGTTTGATTGGTTGGAACATATATCAATAAATTATAATTAATGAAAAAATTTGAACTGGTTATTTTTGATCTGGATGGCACGCTGGGCGATACCATTCCCCTGTGTATAAAAGCCTTTCATGCAGCCCTGGAACCAATTATTCACCGGCAACTTACCGATAAGGAAATAGAAGAAACTTTTGGGCCTGCCGAGGCGCATACCATTAAAACCTTTGCACCAGGCCACCTTGATGAAGGGCTGAAGGCGTTTTACGCATCTTATAAAGCATTGCATGGTATGTGTCCTGATCCGTTCCCCGGCATACGGGAGCTGCTGGAGAGCCTGCAAAAGCACAAAGTGCATATTGCCTTGGTAACAGGCAAGTCAAAAGAAAGCACAGATATTTCTTTACAGCAATTTTGCCTTTCAGGTTTTTTTGAGTTTATTGAAAATGGCAATCCGGATACTGAAACAAAGCCATCGGGCATACAGGCCGTTTTTGATAAATTACCTGATGTAGAGAAAGAAAATATTTTATATGTTGGCGATTCGCCCGGGGACATTACAGCAAGCAGGAAAGCGCATGTAACCGTGGCTGCGGCAGCATGGGCAGGTACCTCCAAGCCAAAAGAACTGAAGGAACTGCAGCCAGATGAAATTTTTTATACAGTAGAAGACTTTTCTAATTGGATGATGCAGCATATATGAGTATAGAGCTCTTTTTTCAGCGACCATTATTTTCTCAGGAACGTCTACCGCTTTTAAAGCCAAAGCAATAAACCTATAATAAACATGATTTTTTAAGAACGTCATTGCGAGGAGGAACGACGAAGCAAACTGATGTGAAACCTTCATTGCTTTCAATTATTCATTATCCATTATCAATCATCAATTGCTCTGTGTATGAGGTTGCTTCGGCTTCGTGCCTCAGTCTCGCAATGACGTTGTGTGTATTGTTTCTCTATTTTGTTATTCAATGTATGGGCTAAATAATAAACGTTGCTGTATTTATACATCCAAAGCAATGATGATATAATAAGTGATACCAGCCGTGCGAACGTCATTGCGGGGAGGAACGACGAAGCAACCTGTTATTTTTTATTTATCTACCTTAAACCAAGGTATATTCAGCAATCCTTTTTTAAAAATGATGCTGACACTATCTATATCGTTTACACTATTATAAAGATTTCTGCCAACTGTTACATCTTTCACACTTTCTCTTGGACCCCATGCACTTAGTGTGAAGTAATAGGATGTGCTTCTCCCTTTTGTAATATGTTTAGCAAGAACCTGTGCCTTATATATTTGCGGAATGGAGCTATCAATAGTGCAATTTACTTCCAGCACTACCCCGATAGCATACATAATAGTTAATACAAACATAACTGCTCCGGCACCTTTTATTGAACTCTTATATTTTTGAAAATCTATTTTATATATAGCTAAAAAAATAACACTTACCATTATTATCAATGGTGTCCAAATGTGTTCTATCTTAAAAATATCGTAACTTTTTAAGGTTACTATCATCATGGCAACAGATGTTACCGCAAAGCCAATCATTACATTAGGATATACACTTTTGTACCTGCTGCTGAAAAATCTTATTAAGCCTTTATATCTGGATACAAGTAGTATGGCAAGTAAGGGGTACAGGATATAAAAATATATACTTATATTGTTCGGCAAAGGAATGCATGCAAAGCCTAAAACAAAACCTGCTATATTATAAATTCTGGCAACTTTTACTGCCTGCTTAAGCTTTGTTTCTCTTTCACCAGCAGTAGTTCCCAGCCCGGCATCCTGCAATACCTGTTCATGTTCATTTTCAAGATCAATGGCATCAAGATTTTTAAAGTTATCGCGTAGCCATTGCACAAATATTTTGCTGTCAGCAAAATCCATATAATTATTTATAGCAATGCGTTTGTCGGCTATTGATAACGGCTCAATTATTAAATATTTATCTTCTATCCTGCAGCCTTTTATGTTTGAATTGAGTAATTGCCTGGTCTGAAAAATATTTGTATAAGTAATGGACTGATCATTAATAAGAAGCTTTTTCCGAAAAACAAGAAGAAAAAAAAGAATACTGAAAGCAAGAAGTAGCAAACAAACAAATCCACTAGCTAAGGGTGCACGCGAGCCAGAAGAGTTATAAAGGAGAAACATGCTGCCAGCAAAAAAAAATAAACCTATAAAGCCATAAAGAATTTTAGAACCAGTTGATAAAGAAAATTCCTGTTCCATCGTTATATAGAGTTATAGCAGTTAGTTTTTACCAAAACATACTGTCTTTTTTAAATAAACTGACCCTTTCTTAATAAGTACTACCGTAGTATATTTTTCTTACATCAATCATCTCATATAGCCCGGATGCATTATAATAACACGCTACTCTTAGTGTATCATTACAACTTGCCTTTTTATCAATTTCTTTATGCATAAAGAAATTAAAATCGCCAAAACAAATCGTTGAATACTGTGCACAGCTTTTTAAAGAAAGAATAATAAAAAAGAAAGTAATCATGCTTTTCAAAGAAGAACGAATTATTATATTTATTTAAACGTAAGTATCTCCATAACTTAAACACACGATAAAAATACTTGCTGATAATATTATAATTACAAACGATTACACTCAGGGACACACATACGTAAAATGCAAAGTATCTTTTGCTGTTCCATAATCCAAATAAATAGTTGCTACATTGCCCATTGCATCGAAATCATAGGTGTAGTTAGTATAATAAGTACCGGATTTATATGACTTAATCAGGTGTTTATTTTTATAATAATACGCTCCATAATAAAGAAGCTGAAAATACTGAACGTTGTCAACCGGCACTGAAGGCTTATCAGTATAGTAGCTAAACGTATCAGAAACACTGCCTGGCAGATCTCCAAACTTTTGGTAAATGTTATCACCATTTGCAAAAGTATAATGTACAGTAGCAGTATTAGGACCAGTGGAAGAGGATTGCACGGTACCAGTAGCATCATAAGTATAATATACATTATATACACTTGTGTTTAACGGAACTACCTGCCGCTCGGTTGCTATCAAACCAAAACTATTAAGCACAATAGTATCTGTGGAAGAATTAACACCTGCATCTATATAGCTAATAATGCTATCTCCTTTGTAGGATAAGTGCTTGGTATATGGATCATTATCGCTTACATGCACAAGTGTGATGAGTCGGTTACTATCATCATAGGTGAATGTATTGGAAACATGATCTCTGTTCTCAGTAGCGGTAGATAGCCTGCATTTTGAAACTGGTGCCGGGCTGGGGTTGCTACCTGTTTTTTTACAGGCTATAAAAGCAATAATTAATATGGCATAAAAAAGCACAAAATGCAGCAGTTGCAATTTTCTCATGGTTGGTTAGTTGTGGTGAGGTTGAAAATACAATTAAATATATATTATAGAACTTCAAAAATAAAGTTAGTTAATTTTTATACCAGTTTTTATGCAGCCTTATAGGTATTAATTTTTTCAATTGCTCTATGCATGGGGTTGCTTCGTCGTCGTGCCTCCTCCTCGCAATGACGTTGTGATTATTGGTTCTCTATTTTATTGTTTGATGTATGGGTTATTTACGATTGTTACCAGTTTTATAAATCCAAAGCAATGATAATATAACAAAAGCAAGCCTTCGTGCGAACGTCATTGCGAGGAGGAACGACGAAGCAACCTCCTGTAAAAAAGCTTACAATGTATTTTCATTATCTATTGCCTATTTTTATTATTAATTGAATTATTTTCTTCTCACACAATTCATTTTTAATTATTAATTTTCCTTTGTCAAATTACCATAACTGATGAAATCAAAAACGCTGCTGCTGTTGACAGCTTTATGCTGGTCTTTAATATCATTTGGCCAGGGCAAACGCTATGTTTATTACTATAATACCAATATGCAACTATGTCCAAAGGCTGATGCTGTATTTACGGGCTATGGCACTAACGAAAATAACTTGTATAAACTGCTTATATTTTTAAATGCTACACAAAAAGCTGTTTTTATACAATTCTTTACCGATAGCACACTGGCTATAAACCAGGGCTCTTATGAAACATATTATGTAAATGGCATAAAAAAAGAACAGGGCTCTTATGAAAACAACAAGGCAGATGGCCCATGGCAAAGATGGGATAGTACCGGCCAAATGACTGATTCCATCAATTATATTATGGGTGCAGTAACAGACAGTTCGCATTTTCAGTATAATACTAAAGGCATGGTGGATGGGCACCGCTTTACTGATGTAAAGAACAACAGTATGCACGAAATGGATTACAACGACAGTGGCAAACTACCCCTGAAATAATTTTTACAGGCGATAAGGGCATAGAAAAGAAGTACAGTGCAAAAGGAGTATCGGTAGAAAACCTTTCTACAAGGGAAGAGAAAGATGCAGAGTTCCCCGGCGGCATCCGTGCATGGACTAAATATATTACAAGCGCCATACAAGACAATATTGATGATCTGCAGAAACACCGCAACTCATCAGGCACCTGCATTGTAAGGTTTATTGTAGATAAGCAAGGCATCATAAGCGATGTGGAAGCCACTACTATGAAAAATACGAGGCTCGCAAAAGTTTGTATAGATGCTATAAAGAATGGCCCTAAGTGGATACCGGCGCACCAGTTTGGCCGCCCCGTAAATGCCTACAGGTTGCAACCGGTTACGTTTACTTTTCAAAATTAAGCATAGATAAACAGCCAATGGTTTTTTAGTAATATTTCACAAGCCCGAAAGATTAGTTTTTTCCATCACTATTATTACATTTACAACTAACTGATTAATTTAAATTTTTAGTAACCATAACTAACTTAATAAAGTGATTTTTTATTTGCATTAATAACAGGTAAAAGGTACTGTTCTAAATATAACTGATGGAGTGTTTAAAATGTAAAGTTCAGGATTCCGATACCTAAGGACAGGTATAGGTGAAATGAATGGTATCATAAAACATTGCATCAGAAAGGTAGATCGTACTTATATTTCCTTTCTCATCAAAATCATATTTATACTCAGAAACCGTGCTGCCTGACTGAACAGATTTTAATAAATGTTTATTTTTATAAATATAAGCTCCATAATTTGTTAGCTGTATATATTCATCAAAATTACCGGGCACTGAAAGTTTATCAGTATAATAACTTAATGTATCAATTGTAACTCCCACATTAGTATATTTCTGATAAATATTATCACCATTAAAGAAGGTGTATTCTACTGTGCTTGAAAAATAACCTGGCTTTAGCTTGGTAGATAATAGTAACAGACCATTGGCATCATAAGTATATATTGTACTATCCATATTACCATAGTTTGACTGCACTTCAGTTGCTATTAGCCCAAAGCTGTTAAGTAAAATTCTATAATCATTAGGATCAACCCCTGGCTGCAAATAACTAATTATGCTATCACCTTTGTAAGAATAATACCGCTGGTATGGCGCAGAAAGCTCCTGATGTTTAAGTGAAACCAGCCTGTTGCTATCGTCGTATGAAAAGGTATCAATAATGTTATATGGACGTTCGGCAGCGGTTGCAATTCTGCATTTAGCAGCAGGCGTTACAATACGGCTTATATCATTTTTTTTACAGGCTATAAAAGCAATAATTAATATGGCATATAAAAGCACAAAGTGCGGCAGTTGCAATTTTCTCATGATTGTTTAGTTTTGGGAGGTTGAAAATACAGTTTAATATATATTATACAACTTCAAAAATAAAGTTAGTTAATTTTTATACCAGTTTTTATGCAGCCTTATAGGTATTAGTTTTTTCAATTGATCTGTGCATAAGGTTGCTTCGTCGTCGTGCCTCCTCCTCGCAATGACGTTGCTCTTAGATAATGTTACCGCTTTTTAATTTTTGTTGATTGAATAAGTAAATAATGTTCCATCCCTTCAAATGTCATTGCAAGGAGGAACGACGAAGCAACCTCATGTAAAAAGCTTTGTGGCTTTCAATTATCCATTACCCATTATCAATTATCCATTACCCTCCGCAAAGTTTGTTTGCATACCTTAGATAAAAAAAACGAAAGGCATGTATGAATTAACAGTTGTTGATGAGTTAAAGACTGCATTACAAGCCTTATTGCCGTTTACTGAAGAACAAGCCGATGCGTTGCAAAGGAAAGTGCGTCTGGAATTTAATTATAATTCCAACCATATTGAAGGCAATACGCTTACTTATTCCGAAACGGAATTACTATTAATTTTTGATGAGACAAGAGGAAACCACAGCCTGCGTGAATATGAAGAAATGAAGGCCAGTGATGTAGCTTTTCAGATGATTGAGGAAATGGCTGGCGATAAAGAAAAAATACTTACCGAACAATTTATTAAAAATCTAAACGAAGCATTATTGGTAAGGCCTTACTGGAAAGATGCCATTACACCTGATAATAAAAAGACGAAACGAAAAATTTTAATTGGCGATTACAAAAAACATTCTAACCACGTTTTATTAGAAAACGGCGAAACGTTTTCTTATGCTTCAGTTATAGAAACGCCTGCAATGATGACGGACTTAATTGACTGGTACAGGAATGTTGAGAAAGATGCATCCATGCACCCGGTGGAAATTGCAGCAATATTACACTACCGTTTTGTAAAAATTCATCCTTTTGATGATGGGAACGGACGAATAAGCCGCCTGCTGATGAATTATGTTTTACTAAAAAACGATCTGCCACCTGTAATTATAAGGTCTGATGATAAAAAAAATTACCTGAGTGCATTAAGAGACGCTGACACCGACAACATTCCATCATTTATACAATATATAGCACAGCAGGAAATTGCTTCTTTACAGTTGTATTTAAAAGCCGCCAACAATGAAAATTTGGAGGAAGAAGAGGATTGGAAAAAAAGAATCAGTGTTATAAAAAAAGAATTGGCTCCAAAGGAAACGCTTAAGACAGTTAAATCTTATAAGATAATTAGAGAGTTGGTAAACGTTAGCCTGCCAAAATTCCTATACGAGATTATAAACAATTTATCAGAACTGGACAGTTT
Source organism: Hanamia sp. (assembly GCA_965276925.1). Classification (GTDB taxonomy): domain Bacteria; phylum Bacteroidota; class Bacteroidia; order Chitinophagales; family Chitinophagaceae; genus Ginsengibacter. The sequence continues at coordinate 2,888,300 of OZ255711.1, read as the reverse complement.
ATTTTTAGAAAAAACAATCATGTGCAGGAATGAATTGTCACACAATACAGAATTTAAAATAATCAACAGCTTTAGTGAAGCAAACGTTTCCAGGCTTTTTGCTCACGAATTAAAAGTTCAACTTATTTTTAAAAATTTCACAAAAAGCATAGATAATCCCTTTAATGTAAATATAGAAATGGATTTTATTTTCGACCAATACAAATACAATATTTTTCTGCATAAAAATTTACTCATGTATAAACTATACGGCGAAGAGTTTACTGAAAAAGAAATACAGGAAGTAACCAACAAAGTAGGCCAGTCAGTTACCGCAGCTATAGAAGAAACTTTGAAGTAATATAGGTACATTATTTTTTTACGCAGGTCTTATCATTGTAAATCTTATTCCGCTTTTTTTCAATTCACGATAAAACTTCAAACACCTATCTCTTTAATTGAAAGACTAAGTCCTTGTCTTAAAACTCTATAGTTATTAGTTTAGGGAAAGTATCCATGCCAAAGAGAAGAGTAATAAACAAAGCAATAGGAGCAAAATAAACTGCTACAGGCGCCCACCCGCCGCTAAATGTATTGATAAAATTTTTTGATGGATTATGCGCATCGTACAACACACCAATTGCAGAATCCTCATGCAGGGAAGATTCCTGGTAAGCGCTTCCTAAAGCTGTGTACGTACTATCACCTACTTTGTATGCCACAACAGGGTAAGGATCAACGGTGCTTTTAGAAATATAGTAGGTGCTTTTGTCAACAAATGTAGTTACCACGCCGGTAGTATGCTTGTAAGTGCACACCGCCCATAACCTTGGAACAAGAAAATGCCATACCAGCGCTATCATAATAGGTATGTAAAAAATATATTTGTTAAAGATTAATTTATTACCCCGTATGTATATCATGCAAAAAAATAGTAAGTATTATGAAGATAATATGATTCAAGTTATGTATTTACTATTATCCATTATTCATCATCAATTTTCAATTGCTTTGTGCATGGGTTGCTTCGTCGTCGTGCCTCCTCCTCGCAATGACGTTCGTGCGGTTGGAAAGTATTCTTTAATTTTAAAATGTGTGAATTACTAATAAAGATTATCACTTTTAAGCCAAAGCAATAAACCTATAATAAACATGATTATTTAAGAACATCATTGCGAGGAGGAACGACGAAGCAAACTCATGAATTTGGCACGCGTTTTTATTACAATCTAAAAACCCATTAATATGAGCACAACAACCAAAGGCCGCAAACTTGACAGATCAAAAGTAGCCGCCGGACAAGAGCATGAAGTAAATTACGAAAAAGAAAAAATGAACACTACTGCCGGAAAAGTAAAGCAGGCAATTAAGTCTGCAGGCAATTCCCGCAAAGCTGTAGAAAAGAAATTGAAGTAAATAAAAATCATTATTTCTTTTATGTAAGGCCTGCATCGAGCAGGCCTCTTCATCTATCAAAAACTCACACAATATTTTATTCTACAAACTATCTAAACGGCCGCCATCAACTCTTAGCATAGCTCCCTGCACAAAGGTTGCTTCGTCCGATGCGAGGTAAGCAATGGCTTCGGCCACATCTTCAGGGGTTCCTACATCTGCCTTATTTATTTTTTCAATTCCTGATTTTACATTGGGATTATCCCAAAGCATGGGCGTGTCAATAGCGCCGGGCAGCACTGCGTTTACTCTTATTCCTTTGGGCTTACCTTCAATGCAGGCAGAGCGGGTAAGGGAAAGCACGCCGGCTTTTGCAGCAGCATAAGGAGCCACCATTGGTTCTGTTTCAATGGCGTGAATGCTGGACACATTTACAATAGCAGAGCCGGGTTTCATGTGTAAAAATGAATATTTAGTAAAAAAGAAAGCGCCATAAAGATCTACCTTAAATATTTTTTCCCAATCGTCAAGCGTTTGCTGTTCAAGTGGCTTAAATACCATAAGCCCAGCATTATTAACCACTACATCAATGGCACCAAAGCGCTGCAATGTTGCATCAAATGCCGAAGAAACCTGCGCCTCCTGGGATACATCGCATACAAGAGGAAGCACATCAGCATTATTTATTTGGCGCACTTCACCTGCAGCAATGTTCAGCTTATTTTCATCCAGATCAAGAAGAATAATTTTTGCATTAAGCGAAGCGAATTTTTTTGCAGTGGCAAGTCCAATACCACCTGCGCTGCCAGTTACCATTACTACTTTGTTGTCAAATTGCATATTGTTTATTTTTTAGATTCGTATACTGATAGATCAAGAGGAACCTGCAGGCAAAGGCTATTGGTGCCGAGCACAGCTTTCCATTCTGCAATCAATTGCTTGTAGGCTTGCCCTACAGGCCTTATTTTTCTATCCAAATCATAAAGGCCTACTGCGTTTACAGTTCCATTTTTCTCTCTCAAAGCAGTATTCCAGTCTACCTGGTCTGTTAATGAATACCACGTGAAGCCAACAATAGGAACGCCATCATTTCTTACCCGCAGCACATTGGCCCATTGCTTGCAAAGCCAGTTCACGGATTCATTTCCATTTATACCTTGCGATAAATTTGTTTCTGTGTGCATTACCGGCAAACCGTATCTTCTAAAATATTGCATGGTTATTACATGATACCCAAAAATCTCTCCCGAGGCGTCGGTTCTTCCATCTTTATAAACCATGTGCTCATTGGTTATATAGTAGTCGTTTCCCATAATACAAAAATGCTTCAGGTTATTTTCTAAAAAGAAACGATACTCATCCTTTGTGAGCCCATTATCCAAAAGATATTCAAACATTTCTGAATCCACTCTTCTTCCATAATTTAAATCGAGCGACAGAAAGCGGGTTGAATTTGCAATTTCCGCAGGCTTTATAGACATAGGATTTTTTGCATGAAAATATTCAGATGATTCGCTTTGAATAAAGATGGCATTACTGTGCACTTCTATAATTGCCCTCATGGCAAGAATGTTTGCCTTCACAATATTTTTTAAAGCAGTTACAAAGCTTTTATCTCCGGTTAGCTGTTCATTCCACCAGCCATATTGAGCAGAAAATGTAGCGCAAACGTACATTTCATTTATGGGGGTGTACAGCTGGATCCAGTTATATCTTTGTGCAAAAGCTTTGGCATAGCTTGCAAACAAAGCAGGGAAATCGGTGTTTTGAAAATTACCTATCCAGTCAGGCACTCCAAAGTGGCACAGGTCAACAATGGGGATAATGCCACGATCTTTAAGATCTTTAAAAACAAGGTCGGCAAAGCTCCAGTCGTATGTATTAGGCCCGGTAAAAACTTTATGCAGCGGCACACCGTAACGGAGAAAACTTATTCCCATTTCTTCTACAAGTGCAAAATCTTCCTGCCAGCGTTTGTAATGCCCGCAGCTTTCCATTTCATCTATTCTTGTTTTGCCATTATTAATCGTTGGTGCGCTGTTTTCAATACCTGTGGCAAACATAAATCCTGAGCCTGTAACCATTTGCAATTCCTTTTTAAGATCAGATGAATATAATAAAGATGTTTCCATCTCATAAACCGTTCCTGATTATATTGATAATAAAAAACAATGAAAATATTTATGAAGAATAAGCTTTTAATTGATATAATAATTGATGCATATTTGCGAAGCAAACGCAGCCGGTGGTTGGTACAATTGATTGATCAAATTGTAGAAGAATAAGCAGCAACGTATTGTGTGAACATTTTATCGCATAGCCTGGTATTGAAATACGATCAGTAAAATAAAAATCACGGTTAAAATAATAGCTATGATCAACGGTTTGGTGATCTTCTTTTTTGGATAATCAACATCATCAGGAAAATATTTTTTATAATATGCGGATAGTATTGCTGCACCTGCAATATTTGATATAATGCCGGCAGATGTGCTCTTAATATTGAGAGCCATAGGAATAATTATAGCCACAGCTGTGAGTAAAATGGAAACCAGTAATACTATATTTGCTTCCTTTTTTTTATTAATGTCTTTTAAATTCTGCATTAAAAGAATACCTCCAAACAGGGCGCTGAAAAGGAAAGAAAATTATAGATCACGCGCCTGGAATAAATCTTACGCTTCACTACTCCCTCTAATTTATCTAAATCGTGTTGGTAATTTGTTGTGTCCATTTCTGTAATTGATCAGGTAAGGTAATTATCTAAAGCAAGTTTTAAAAAAATATTGAAAGTCTTATTAATATAAAATATTCAGATCATCAATTACAGTACTTTTACTTTCGCTTGCTGATAAATATAATATCTTACGCCACTTCTAACTGATAATATTTACATATGAGAAAATTTATTGTATTACTTGCTGTATTTGCATTTTATGCTTTTGGGTCATTTGCCCAAAATGATAATTCTAATGTACTCAATCTTCTGAAAACATTTTTATCTCAGCAAAAACTGGAGAAGGCTTATATGCAATTTGATAAACCTTATTATGCTGCAGGCGATACTATTTATTTTAAAGCCTATATAACTGAAGGCGAAAGTCACCAGCTCTCTGATTTAAGCGGTGTATTGCATGTGGACTTAATTAATACTGAAAATAAAATTGATCAATCCATACAATTACAACCGGAAGGTGGCACTTGCCACGGAGATTTTGCTTTACCGGATTCTTTAACCGCAGGTATTTATCGTGTCAGAGCTTATACACAACTGATGCGGAATAATGGAGAAGCAAGTTTCTTTGAAAGGCTTATTAATATTGGTTCCTTACATAGAAATCATGTATCCGGCAGTATAGTAAAGCAACCGCAACAGATACACAAGGATGATCTGCAGTTTTTTCCTGAAGGGGGAAACCTGGTTAGCGGTATTTATACAAAAGTGGCTTTTAAAGCAATAGGCACAAATGGCCTGGCAATAGATGTAAAAGGAACCATACTGGATAATGCTAATAAAGAAGTTGGCACATTTTCATCAACCCACCTGGGTATGGGATATTTTTTTGTTAAGGCTAATGAAAACAATATCTATAAAGCAAATGCTACGTTTGCTGATGGAACAGTAAGTGCGATTGACCTGCCAAAACCTTTAGCGTCCGGAATATCTTTAATAATAAATAATGATTCTGTAGCAAAAACGTCAATTACAATAGAAGCAAATGCGCCGTTTTACAAGCTGAATCAGAACAAAAGCTTTCTTATGATCATTTATTCAGCCGGAAGAATAATTTCTGCTCCTTTTAAACTGGAAGATTTGATAACTACCCTTGCTGTGCGTAAAGAGCAACTTCATAAAGGCGTAGCCACGGTCACATTATTTTCTCCTGAAGGTGAACCTTTATGCGAACGATTATTGTTTGTAAAAAATGATCAGCCAGGTTTAAGCATTAACACAGATAAGACATTATACAATAAAAGAGAAAAGGTAAAACTGTTGCTAAACAGCAAAGCAAAAGCTGACTCAGGTGCTATAGGAAATTTCTCCGTATCAGTAATTGATGAAAGCAAGTTGCCAGCTGACGAAATTAATGAGCATAATATACTTACGGATCTTTTGCTCACAACCGATCTTAAAGGATATGTAGAACAACCAAATTATTATTTTATTGATACGAGTAAAAAGGCTTCTGAAAGCCTTGATATATTAATGCTCACACAAGGCTATCGGAATTTTCAGTGGAAAGAAGTGTTTGATAACAATAAAATGCCCTTAACTTATCAGCCGGAAAAAGGATTAGAAATAACTGGTAAAGTAACTACCCTGAAAGGAATGCCATTATCAAATAGTACGGTTACATTAATACCATCAGGAGGAGGCCCTTTATTAACAAGCACATCAGGCGAGAATGGATTTTTTCATTTTTCAAACCTGATATTTATCGATACTATGAAGTTTGTGTTAAATGCTGTAAACGCAAACCAGAAGAATTCAACAATAATAACTTATTTACCCCGCACAAATATTCCTCCCGTCGATACTTATTCATCTTTTGCCCCGCAAGTGGTTACTCCCAGAGATATGCAGATGTATGTAAATAATAATAAAAAAAATCATAATGAATTTATAGAAGACACCTTAGAAAAAGCAACTGAGTTAAAAAACATTAATATAAAAGGCAGTTATCATACGCAAAGCCTGATGGGCGCAGGCAATGCAGACCAGGTTTTGCTTGGCGATGACCTGGATAAAGTTCAGGGTACCTTAACCACGCGGTTAAATGGAAGACTTAATGGAATTGGTTTTTCAAGTGGAAGTCCTTATTTACTGGCACCGGCACTTAGGGGGCAATCTTCGACACTTGTAAATTCCCCAATGTTAATAATTGTTGATGGATCTGAAGTTAATCCGGGAGGTCAACTTTTTGATATTGATCAAATTGATGCTTCCGAGGTGGAAACAGTGGAAGTATTAAAATACACAGGAACAAGCATTTATGGAGTGGAAGGCGCAAATGGTGTATTAATTATAACAACCAAACAAGACAGGGCAGGTGCCAGGAATATTGCTTCTGTAGGAGTTTTACCCATTACACCTGTAGGATTTTACAAGGCAAGAACATTTTATTCTCCTAAATATGATTATGCAAATGCGAACATTACAAAGCCGGATCTGCGCACAACTATTTACTGGAATCCCGACTTAAAAACCGATAAAACCGGGAACGCTTCATTTGAATATTTCAATGCCGATGGAGTAGGTGTATACAAAGTAGTAATTGAAGGCATTGATAGCGACGGTAATATAGGCAGGCTGGTATATAGGTATCAGGTGAAATAAAAGCACATGGGTTTGCTCAAACTTTTACCAGTCAACAATACCTCATATAAAGAAACAGGTATTTTACTTTTATCATTTTCATCAGTATGGAAAAAGAAGCAACTCAAAGGCATTTTTATTTTATTAAAATATTACTTTAATATGCAACCGTACACAACATTAAGGCATCTATACCACCCGGCGGGGCAATGATGGCAAACATATTGCATAAGATGTCCCGTTATAAATAAACTTAAACAAATTAAACATTTATGAAAAAAATTTCGATTGCGCTCATTATTTTTATGAGCTTCCTCGCTTCAGGTTTTGCACAAACCGATTCAACAAAAACTCATGTAAAAAGAACTAGGCAAAGCACGGTTACCACTTCTTCAACCACCGGCATGAAAAAGGACGGCACGCCCGACATGCGTTTGAAAGCTAACAGGCAGGCCAAAGCGCAGGCATCCACTCAAACTCAAAGTAACGTGCAGACTAACACACAGGCAACGCAGTCTACGCAGGCAACTACAGCCCCGGCAGCTACACAAACTCAGTCAAGAACACAGACAAGTACCATGTCTTCAAAAAGCAATGTAAAATCTGCTGATCCTTCTATTGGTACCGATGCAAAGGGAAGAACTATTTACCAGGGCTCCAGAGGTGGTAAATATGTAATGACTGCTAATGGTAACAAAGAGTATATTAAAGCTAAATAAGCCTCATTACCTTAAATAGTACAAAGCTTTGAAAAGAAATTTTCAAGGCTTTTTTTATTAGAGGTTATTGTGGTAACACAATAACAATAAAAGATAACAGTGCTGTATAACCACTAACAAGCCGCTTACGCCTGCTCCAGTTTTTCAATGTCAAACTTTTTCATTTGCATAAAAGCCTGCATTACATTATCTCTGCGGGAGGCATCGCTCATAAGCGTGCCCAGCATAGAAGGCACCACTTGCCACGATAAGCCAAACTTATCCTTTAGCCAGCCGCATCTTCCTTCTTCGCCGCCATCTGTAAGCCGGTACCAATAGTGGTCTATCTCCTGCTGGTTATCGCAAGGTATTACTATAGAAACGCCCTCATTAAAAGCAGCGTGCGGCCCGGAGCTATCCATAGCTGTAAACAGTTGTCCGTTCAGCATAAACTGTGCATGTTTTATAGTGCCTTCTGTATCGCCCTCGCCCTTTTCGTAGCGGCTTATCATTTTTATATCAGTCTCTTTAAATATATTTTTATAAAAGTTAATGGCTTCTTCAGTTCTGCCGCTTTGCTGCCGGGCAAACATTAACGAAGGAACTATTTTTTGCGTAGCACCTTTGCGTAGCATCAGTTGCCAGCTTACGCCATATTTATCCTGGCACCAGCCATACTTCTCACTCCACGGGTAGCTATTCAGCGGCATCAGTGCACTGCCACCGGCGATTAGCTGCTTCCATTTATCTTCTACTTCTTCTGCTGTTTCGCAATACACAAAAAATGAAACAGAAGTGTTTACCTTAAACTGCGGGCCGCCGTTCAGCGCCATGAAGGGCTGGTTTGCTAACATAAATATTACCACTATTGGATTTTCGGAGGTTATGGCTGACTGCTCAAACACAGAACAATAGAACGTGGCCGCTTCTTTGGCATTGCCATTGAACCATAAGCAGGGATATAATTGATGTTGCATTGTTTTTAAATTTATTTCAGGGTAAAAATAATATTAAATTATTCTTTCAGGATGGTCTTTTATGAAATTTTGAGGGTTAGAAGCGATAGGGGAGGAGAGAAGTGGTGAGGGGTGAATGGGCAATAGGCAGCAGGCACAGATACTCACCACACAAATGCCTTGCTGCATATTTGAGCCAGGGTGGTCGAGTGTCAAACAAAGTGAAAAACAAGCAAAAACATTTTCCTTTCCAGCCTTTGAGGAAGCCTGAAATTTCACCTCTTTATTTATATTTCATGTGGAAAAGTGTCCATTGTTCCTTGTACAATGCCTATTGTTCCTTCTACAATGCCTATTGTTCCTTGTACAATGCCTATTGTTCCTTAAACAATGCCTATTGTTCCTTGAACAATGCCTATTGTTCCTTGAACAATGCCTATTGTTCCTTGAACAATGCTTAATGTTCCTTGTACAATGCTTAATGTTCCTTGTACAATGCCTAATGTTCCTTGAACAATGCCCGTTGTTCCTTGAACAACGCGCAATATCCCTTGAGAAATGCATGTTCTTTGAACAATAAAGAAAGTATAGGATGGTGATGGTGGATTGTGCTAACGACAATTGAAAATGTATAACGTTAGTTGTTTGATTATCAATGGTAAAATTTTTAGTCGAGTATTGTCTTATATCATATATTTACGTGTTGTACGCCATAAAAATTAGCACTCTCTAAAATTCAAACATGGGACTTTTTTCAACGGTTCTTCATATCTATAATAGGTCGCAGGCAGACACACTTAAAGAACTCAAAAATGATTTGCAACTAAATCATGCCTTAACGAGCTTTTCTAAGGTTGACATTACAAATTCAAATTATCAAAATGTACTTGACAATGAAGTTTATGCCAAGCCAGGTTTATTCTATCTTGTGACACAGCTTCAGGGCGACTGGACGACCATTGTAGAGTTGAATGTAAGTATTGACAATCCATTTTTCTTATATGAGCTCACAAATTCACTAAGTAATCAACTTGACACCTATGCCTTATCATTTCACTTGCATGACGATGATGTTTTGTACTACAACCTTGACAACAAAGGAGACTCATTAGACGGCTACAATAGCGACTTTCAATACTTTCATTCAGAGCCTGTCGCTAAGGAAGATATTGCGGCACAAAGACATTCTCCTGAACTTTTTTTGACAGTCTTACCAAAATCAAAAACGATCCAAGGGCTAAACGATATTTTAAATGAAGGAATGTGGAGTGATGAACAAGACAGATTTGAAAGAATTGGCAAATATTTGGAGATATTTTCAAAAGACGACTATCCATTTGCTGACTGGTATTCAAATTTGACGAAGTTTAATCTTGACAATTGCTATTTGCTAAAGGCTAACAGGTGACTTTACGGCGTACAACAGGCGGTTTGGCAATATGGCGGGGCGACGAATATATTATCAACTTTTGTTCGCTACTCAGCTTCAGTTCCAGCCAACGAATAACGCCAGGCAATAGAATAAACAATGAACTTTTAGTTATAAATTTAGCATCAGTTACGGGCTGACGATCTTCAATGCCGCCACATCGCCAAGCCGTTATCCGTTGGTGGCTATTTTAAAAAGACACTTCATTCTTATAATCTTTAATTGTATGGTTGAAAATGACTTCTATTTGCCGTTAATTGTTAATTTAACTGGTGACGTTGGAAGTGACTATGATGAAAGAAGCTCTCTCCCTGCTCATGAATTGGTTATTCGACGCTTATTGAAAGGATCAAGAGACACTTTTGTATATCGTGGGACAAAAGAAGAATTTTTCCTTTACGGTAAAACTCAAGTTCCTATTAAACTTGAGGGCGTAGATATATTAATAAGTGATAAAGGGAGGTTTAAGTTTGATAAAACAAAAGAATGTATTTCAGGAAATGAATATTTGTGGAACGCTAGAACTTGGAAACGAGGTTCAATTGTAATGATAATTGAACCGGACAAAATAGACTTTAGACCAATTTTTGAAAACTGTTATAGACCAAATTTATTAGCGACACCAAATACAGGAAATACTTTATCCGCAACAAAAAAGTGTAAGGAGGAAATGGCAAAAAATAATATCGGCATTTGCTTTCCAGCATCGAATGGACTCGAATGGATGCAAATTTATGCTTCACCTGCGTTGACTAATGAACTATTAAAGATGGCAAAAACCTATTGCCGAGAGAAAGATTATTATTCAATAAAAAGTTGACAAAACAGCCACCGACAAGGCGCTTGCTTCTATGCTGGCAGACCTCCTCACTGGCGCTGATATGCTGCATAGATAAAGAGCGTTGGCGTACATGTGCCAAAATAAATAATCACAGGTTATACAAAGCCATATCTTACATTTATAAATAAGCAGGAAATATAAGTTTTTTTCAAGGCACAGATACCCACCCACACAAATGCCTTACTGCATATGTGCGCCAGGTTGAGGCATCATGTTATATCATATATTTACGTGTTAGCTGTAATACATAAACCTGCTACAATTGACAGAATATTTAAAACAAACACATAAAATAAAAATGAAAAATAGTATTGCAGTTTATGGAGCTTATGGACACACAGGAAAGTTTATTGTTTCTCAACTTTTAGACCAAGGTTTTAATCCAATTCTATGTGGTAGGGACAAGGAAAAGCTATTAAGTTATAGTCGTCAATATCCTTCATTGCTGACTAAAGTTGCAGATATAAATCAACCCGATACTTTGGACAATGCTTTTTCAAGTTCAGATATTATTGTAAACTGTGCAGGTCCGTATTTGGACACAGCAGAACCTGTTATTCAAGCTGCTTTGCGACTTGGTAAGCATTATATTGATTTAAGTGCCGAACAAAAAGCTGTGTTGGATATTTTTGACAACTTTTCTGACGAAGCGAAGCAATCTAAAACTATTATTATTCCTGCTGCTGCTTTTTACGGTGGACTTGGAGATTTGTTAAGCACTGCCCTTACTGACAGTTGGAACGAAATTAAAGACATAAACATTTACATCGGACTCGACTCCTGGCATCCAACCAAAGGAACAAGATTAACAGGAGAGAGAAATCACTACCAAAGATTTGTATTTGCAAATGGACAATTGCAACCACTTCAAGCAAGCGAACCTATCAAATGGGATTTTCCTAAACCAATTGACACTAAAGAAATAATAGCAGTACCACTTACTGAAATTATTACTATATCCAGGCACTTAAATGTAAAAAACATCAATACTTACATAAGTCTAAATTCAATTCAGGATATTAGAAATGCAGAAACGCCAGAACCTAAACCTACTGATGAAAAGAATAGGTCATCTCAACAGTTCTGTATGGAAGTGGTTGCATTGAACGGAAATAAGAAAAGAACAATTATTGCTCAAGGCAGGGACATATATGCGGTAACTGCTCCGTTAGTTGTAGAGGCAATAAAAAGAATTATTGCAGGTAAAATTAAAAAAATAGGAGTAACAACAATCGGTGAAGTATTTGAGGCGACAGATTTCCTAAAATCTTTAAATGCAGACGACATAACTATTTCTCATATCAAAGAAAGTATACGAGAATAAGAACAACCTTAAAAGTTATACCACAGCTAACAGGCGGTTTGGCAATATGGCGGAGGCGACGAATATATCTTCGGCTTTTTGTTCACCCCACTGGCGCAGATATGCAGCATAGATAAGGAGCGTTGGCGTATCTGTGCCAAATAAAATAATCACAGCTTGTAGAAAGCCATATCTTACTTTTATAAATGAGCAGGAAATATAAGTTTTTTTCAAGTCACAGATACCAAACCACACAAATGCCTTGCTGCATACCTGCGCCAGTTAGAATATTTTTATTATTGATGGCTATAACTGTGGTCAGTTGTTTTAATCAAACTGACAAGAGAGCTTTATCTGACGCAACAAACTCGGATAGCATTCCAAAAACTTATGCAGACACGATAAGTGAACTGGAGAATCAATCAATCATTCTGAACTATGATTCTATAGGGGAATTGATTTCAAAAATTCGATTTGATGTAAGAACGAACAATTTGAAAGATTACGAGGACGGAAAAGTGCCTTGGATCAGAATTGATAGTCCTCAAATTGACATACAAAATCTAATTGGCAAAGATGAGGTTGTAATACCAGAAACAAGGCTTACCATTATTATCGACTATCCTCTGTCTATTAACTACAAATTTGCGATAGCTTCTAAAAATGGATTTACTAGAACACAATTAATCAATGAGATTAGTAAGCATTATTATCAATTGTATGATGAAGAGGAAAAAACTGCAACAATAAAAACGGTTCCCCTAAAGCAGAGGAAAGTTTATAACAGAAATCAAACTAATGGTAAGTATGGCATCTGGGGACATGACATTGGCGATTTGGTTCTTGACGAAATACACGTTTATAAAAACGCAGCAGGTGATATTATCTTAATCTTACAACTTGAATCTTGATGATCTTAACTGGAGGCAAAGGTGCGCTCCTCTTCTCAGCAACGTCTCACGCAGTGCACGTTGCGTGTATGAGTGATAAGATTATTTATGATAGAATGTTTTATATTTGAAAACAATTAAAAACAATCTCAAATGAAGAAAATATTTTTAAGCATTGCTGCGACAGTTATTATGTCAAGTGTTGCAGTATATGCACACGGCGGTAAAAAAGTTACCAAGAAAGCCGTGGCAAAAAAAGAGTGTACAAAAGCAAATTGCCCTGATAAGCCAAATTGTCGCAAAGCAGTTTGTCCTGATAAACCAGGTTGCATTTGTAATTAACAATCTTTAAAAAACAAAGCCCATCACATTTGTGGTGGGCTTTTTTTTTACAGCATCTTTCAGTTAACGGCAAATAAAACTTAATTCTGCTATAATGTTGTGATGTTATAAGTTATAACAACTAAATTCCTCGCGATTATTGGAAATAATATGCAACGATATATTCACCATGAGTGTCAACTGAGAAAATAACTTATGAAAAGACTTACTATTATTTTTATTTTTTTAGTTGTATTCGTAAGTTGTAAAAAAAGCGAGCCGGGTGGGGTTATGATTCGTATAGAAAATAATACAGACTTTACGCTCGACAGTGTGAGGCTTGTTTATGATACTTCCAAATATAATTTCGGCACAATACTACCAGGTAAGTATACAGCCTATACTTTTTTTAAATCAATGCCGAGCGGTGAGGCAATTACAGCAGATTCTGTAAGTAAAAAAATATTTGCAGGACATATAATTCCACTAAATACTTACCCATTGCCAATGCTTGAGGTCGGAAAATATACTTTGCAAATATTTGCTGACTCAACGCTGTTTTATTTGTACGGAGCACAGTTTATTAAAAATTAATTTAGGGTATCATTTAAGTTAAGGTCTTGACATTAAAAAAAGTTTTATCACAATTATCTGTAATAAATAAATTCCGGTCTGAAGCAAAGAGAATAAACTAAACAAGAAAATTCTTAGCTTAATATTTGTTAGGTTTGCTTTCACAAAAACTTTAACCATGCTCGACCAGATAGTACAACTTATAAAAGATCATTTAAATAGTAACCCACAGGTAGCGCAAGCTATACCTGCAGATCAGGCAGATGCAGTGCACAATGAAATTGCCACCCATATCACTAACGGGCTTGCTTCGCAAGCTACTCAACAAGGCGGTATAGGTGGATTATTATCCCAATTGCAAAGCAGTGTAGCCGGTGGCGGTGCAATTACCCGCGCTATCGAAGGCGGTTTGGTTAGCAGCCTTACCAGCAAGTTTGGCTTATCTCCAGCTATTACCGGCGCTATTGCAGGAATGCTTCCCGGTTTGTTGCAAAAGTTCGCTAACAAAGCTAATGACCCTAACGACAACAGCATTTCTGCTGATAGCATCACAAAATCATTATCAGGTATGGGCGGCGGTGCACTGGGTGGTTTATTTGGAAAATAATATTGCTGAGCCTGGCTTATACGTTTGCATACTTTCGCAAGTATGAGTAGTTTTTATAAAGTTTATCTGTCAGCTTTCATTAAACTAACTATAGATTTTAAGATACAAAAATCATTTAAAAAAGAAATTAAGGGTAGAATACTACACACACAGAATCAGTATCATTTATTGGTTAGTTGAAAGGATTATATAACTAATTAGTTCTGTATATAAAGAAACTAAAACTGGCACGTCAATGTATAATCATAAGGATCTTATTTATAAATCCTTGTGGAGCTTACTGAAATCATTATACAAAAGATTAAAAAAGATGGCCTTATTTCCTTTAAAGATTTTATGGAAATGGCCTTATACTATCCCGGCCTGGGCTATTATACATCAGCCAAACAAATATTAGGTAAATCAGGAGATTATTATACCAGCCCAGTTTTAAGCACCATGTATGGCTACATGATAGGCCGGCAAATAGAAGAGATGTGGCAGGTAATGAATAAAGAACCCATTACAATTGTAGAGTATGGCGCAGGTAATGGTTGTTTATCGCTCGATATTCTTTCGTACCTCAAAAGCAATTCTTGTCTTTATTCTTCTCTTAATTATTTTATTATAGAAAAAAGCAATTGTATGCGCCGGCAGCAGCAAACACTGCTGCAGGAAAAAGTGCAATGGATTAATGCTATTACCGATATCCCAAGCTTTAATGGCTGTGTTTTGTCAAATGAAGTAGTTGACAATTTTTCTGTACATGCAGTAATAATGAAAGATGAGCTCAAAGAAGTGTTCGTGGATTATACAAATGATTTTGTAGAAGTGCTAATGCCTGCACCCGAAGAAATAAAAATGTATCTGTTTCAACAGGATATAATTTTACCAGGGGAATATCGCACAGAAATTAACTTGCAGGCCTGCCATTGGATAAAGGACATTGCCCGTCAGTTAAACAAAGGCTTTGTTATAACTATTGATTATGGGTTTCTTGCCCATGAGTTGTATGCGCCCGAAAGAAAGCACGGCACTTTAGCATGTTATCATAAACATAGGGTAAATTTTTTGCCTTATACCAATATAGGACTGCAGGATATTACAGCGCATGTAAATTTTACTGCATTGCATTATTGGGGGAGAAAGTTTGGATTGGAATGTACAGGTTTTTGTAACCAGCATCATTTTTTACGGGCGCTTGGCATAGCAGGTTTTTTACGGGAAATGGAAATACAAACGAAAGCAACCGGCAGGGAAACTTTTTTACAGGCTTATAAATTACTTATAGAAATGGGTAACAAATTTAAAGTGCTTATTCAGCAAAAAAATATTTCAAACACTTGCCTGAAGGGCATGCAATTCGCAACAAAGCTTCATTAAGTAAATATGAGGATCTGCAAAAATTATTTAATATGCAGGTAAATATCAAGTAATCCAAAGAGGCACCAGGAAATTAAAAATACATAAGGCATAATTTGCGCAAATTCAAGGCTGTGGCGGTTCTTTTTATCAAGCGGATTTTTGCTTTTTACCTGTAAGGTTACAAGGTAATCATCCATAAGCGGATCATTTTCAAAAAGCTTATTTTGCTTCACATGCCAGAGGCCGATAGTGTCAACAGAGCCGTTTACACCTCCGCGTACAGTTAAAGAAGTAATAATGCCAATAAGCGAAAGCAGGATAGGAAACCATAAACTGAACACTTGATTTCCGGCGGCGCTGCGATTGCTCATGGCAGATGCGAAAGCGATGGTAAGGAACGACTGCGAAGTAACATAGGTGCTCACGCGGCTGTAAAGTAAAGTATATTCATGTTGTATCTCCGACCGGTAAAACTCCAGTTTTTTTAATTTGATCTCCAGCGGTTCTTTTTCATCCATAATACTATCGGTTAGCCGCACTTAGCTATGCTTTTTCTTTTTAAATATAACTGGAAATATCATAGGAACGGCTGAGATATAATCAGTGTAAGAATTTCCAAACTGTTGCAATAGTTTTTTTTCTTCAAATATAATTCCTGCAAACACGTACATTGTAATAATAATCACTGCTATAAGATTATTAAGCATTGGAAAAATAAAGAACAAACCCCATATAAATAATAAAGTTCCGAGATAGAGCGGATGCCTTACATATTTATGTATTCCATCCATTTTCAACTGTATCACAGGTGCAGGCATATAAATAGATCTTACACCGCTCAGTAAAAGAAAATACTTGGAAATACTTACCATCATTATAGCTATCCCTGGCACAAGTAATAGTACAAAAGATGACCATTTTACAAAAAAAGAATTAATTAAAACAATGCTTTGAAAAGAATATTGGAAACATAAAACAAGCAGTAAAGTAACGAGCGCAAAAATGGAATACAACAGCCGGTAGTATCTGTAAAAACCCTTAACCTTTTTTTCTATAAAAAGTTTAAAAGATGAAGCGGCCAGAATTGAATGCACTGCGCAATACAATATCCAAAAGAAGGCAAGCAGCCAATGTTGTAAGCTCACTTTTTAAAATGAAATTAATAAAAAAATAAAATAAGCACAGAGCAAATATTTGCTTAAAAAGCAAAAGCCCTGCATCGCTGCAAAGCTTTCGATAATTTATTTCCGGGTGGTTACTACTTCAGGATAGTTGATCTCTCAGCGGTACTCTCTAATATCGTGTTGGTTATTTATAAGTATTGGAAAAAAAAGAAGTTGACTGATATCAGATTATGATCTTTTATGGTTATTGGATTTAAGGCTTTTTCGGTGGATTTGGATTCCCGATTTTTTTTCGGGATGATTAATGTTTGTTGAACATCAATCAACTTCTGCATACAAAATTATTATATAATAACCTTTCTGCAAATAGAAAGACTACCCTTTTTTAAGATTTCTGAAATTACCTGAATTTTAGTATAAATACTATTTGAAAAATGAAGATAGTAATGTGTTTTATCAGCTTTAGTTATTTCTTTTTTTTACCCATTGTATCTTTTTTGGGAGCATTATTCATGCGGCCATTCTGCTCACCGGAAGTATCTGTATTCATCGGAGATACAGTGTCGAGGCGGGTTCCGGAATCGCTTGTGGCTTTGCCTGCAGATAACGAAGAAGAATCTGTTGAATCATTCATTATATGATTATTGTACTTTTTGCTATTACACGAAGCAATAGTTATACAAATACATGCTACAATAAAAGCTATACTTTTTTTCATGTTACTTTTATTTGCTTGTTAACAAATGCTGTGCCTGCTAAGTTGCGGAGGCACATAAAAACAAAGAGGTATTCTTTTCAGAAAACCTCTCGCTTTAGATTGATTGATTATTTCAATCTGTATCCTTGGTTCTGTAACTGTCACCATCGTTTTTTTCCATATCAATCTGCGTTTCCTTCACCGTATCACGAATCGTCTGCTCTTTTTCGCTAACCTCTTTTTTTAGTGATACTTCTTCCACAATACGCGCCTCTTTTGATACTACCGGAACCTCTGTAGTTTCATTCATTTCTATGGATCCTTCCCTGAGATCAGAATCGCTGGCCGGGCGGTCAACAGGAATTCTGTTTACCCGTACCGTTTCTTCGCGAAGCGTGATATCTTTTTCAACAGGGGTTTCAACCATCCTTGAGCGAAGGCGAATGCCCCCGGTTTGTACTTCTTCTTTGCCTACCTGCAGTTCTTCCTTTATTACCGGGATAGATTGATCAGAATCATTATCTGTTTTCCTGTTTTTATATAAATTAGTTTCATCAAAATGCTGGTGATCATAAAATGAGTCATCACTATATACAGAGCCACCACTGAGCGCCTCACTTGCCAGCCCAATGCCACCTGCTGTTTCAAAAGCATTTCTTATTGTATTCTCTTTATCAGCAGTCAACTGATCTTTTTCATATTCAGGAAGGGATAAAAGCTGTGCAGAAGTAACACCTGGCAAAAGAACTACATCATCGTTTTCATGAAGTTCAGCGATGCCTACCGGCACTAACACCTTGCGTGACTGAGCTTTGGTAAAATCGCTGTCAAGGTTGGTAATAATGTATCTAACCTTACGGGAAGATTCATCAAAAAGAAGCTCACTAACCTTGCCTATTTTACCACTTTCGATATTAACGTCCCATCCTTTAATATTAGGCTGTCCATCTACTATTTCGTAGCTGCTTCCGCCTAACTCCTGAAGCTGGTATTTATTATTTGATTCCATAATTGAAATTTTATTTTTATGTAATGATGAATTAAGATTTTTTAACTACTATTTCCACTCTGCGGTTAAGTTTGCGGCCTTCACTGGTAGCATTGCTGGCAACAGGTTGTTTGTCGCCTACAGCATTTAGAGAAATTTTATCTTTACTGATGTTGCCATTTGATGTAAGCCAATCGCTTACCGCCTGCGCACGTTGCTGAGCGAGATCTTTGTTAGCGCCGGAGCTGCCAATAGAATCGGTATAACCGTAAATGCGCACACGGCCTCCATTATAGCGTTGAGCTATAGAGGCTGCTATCTGTTTCAGGTTTTTCTCTGCATTGGGGCGAATAGTGCTTTTGCCTTCATCGAAAAGGATGTTTTCTCCAAGGCTGTAAATACCATAATTGTTATTGCCTCTTACATTTATATTAGTATCTGTTATTTCGCCATAAGTGGCTGCCGGGGCATTGAAATCTACATCATTCCAATTGTTACTGGTATCATTGGCAACTGCTGGTCTAGTTGCAGCGGTTGTAGTGCTATCAGAATTGGTGGTGGCACTATCAGTATGATTGCACCCGCGTACTAAAAATATTAAAAGAGCAATAATGCCAAGGAGCAAAAGTATCCAGGGCAAAATAGATTTTTTTTTGGGTTGTACATTTAATTCAGCCATAATAATTTTTTTTTAAGTTAAATAATTTTTTATGTGTGTAAATAAGCGTGCCACCATTAGTTAGAATTATAAAACTTATACAAATTCAATTCAATTTTTTTACAGAAAATATATTCTAATTAAAGATGCAACGATGTTTGGGGAAATATTGGAACATAAAATTTTTTTATGATGCCTAATGGGGCATGATTTAGTTGCTCGGCAAAAATTGTAATCCAATATATTTTTGGCATAGCTTTTAATCTATAACATCAAATGGAAAAAAAGCTATCCGATACGAATAAGGAATATTTTAATAAAAATGAAAATTCTTTTTCCTTACCTGTAATTCATGAAGAAGTAATTGTACAAAAAGATATTGTTGATAGAGGAAAGGTTACTTTTAAAAAGAATGTAAGCAATAGTGAAGAGCTTATAAATATACCATTGGTTCATGAAGAGATTGATATAATAAAAATACCTATTAATAAAGTCGTTGATATAGCTCCGGAAGCTATACGTTACGATGGAGATACAATGATCATTTCAGTGCTAAAGGAGGTGCCGGTCGTTGCTCTTATGCTCGTTGAAGAAATTCATATTTCGAAGAGAAAAGTTACTACGGTAAAAGAACAGCCGATAACCTTACGAAAGGAAGAAGTGATCATTAACAAAACAGGAGATGCGAATTTGCAATCCTGATAAAAAGCAATCTATTTAACTCAAATATTAATTAAAAAAACGGAGGTAAAAAATGCAAACAGTTATTGGTTTATTCGACACAGCCAGCGAAGCACAGCAGGCGGTTGAACAGTTAAAAAATAATGGTTTTACATCAGACAATATAGATTTGTCTGTGGGTGACAATGATAATGTATCTGGTAGTTCCTTATCTGGTACTACATCCGGTAGGGCAAGCACTGGTAACAATTATAATGATGACTTATCTGATAATTCTTTATCCGGTACTACTTCTGGTAGCGCAAACACTGGTAACAGTTATAATGATAACTTATCTGACAGCTCTTTATCTGGTTCTACATCCGGTAGGGCAAACACTGGTAACAGTTATAATGATAACTTATCCGACAGCTCCTTATCTGGTAATGCATCTGGTAACACTAACACAGGTGATAGCTATACCAATTACAAATCAACAGATAACAGCTTTGCAAACAGCAATAGCTTAAACACATCTAATGAAACATTTCAGGGAAATGCTTCTGGCAGTAGCACGTCCGGCGCAAGTGATAACATAACCACCGGCCCCGATGCAAGTGTTACTGGTAACAAAGAAGGCTTTGGAGATAAAGTAAGCAGCTTTTTTAAAAATCTTTTCGGAGATAATAATGATGAAGCTAACCGTTATACCCATGTCGCCAGCAAAGCAAGAAATATTGTAACGGTACATGCACAAACTGAAGATGAGGCAGAAGAAGCAGCAGATATTTTAGATGAATGCGGCGCAGTAGATGTAAATGAGCGCGCTTCCGAGTATGGCTATTCCAGCAATTACAGCGGTGGCAACTATTCATCAGATGAATCAGAAGGGGATAATGATGAAACACTTAAAGTTATTAAAGAAGATGTGCAAGTAGGAAAAAGAGAAGTAGAAACTGGTGGTGTAAGGCTTAAGAGCAGAATAGTAGAACGCCCTGTGGAAGAGCAATTAAGGCTAAGAGAAGAAAGAGTAACTGTTCAAAGAACTCCCGTGGATAGAATTGCTACAGATGCCGATCTTCAGAATTTTAAGGAAGGAGAAATAGAAATGACGGAACATGCTGAGATCGCAAACGTGTCTAAACAGTCAAGAGTGGTAGAAGAAGTGAAGTTATCAAAAGAAGTAAACGAACGTGTGCAAACTGTTCATGAAACAGCCCGTGATACAGAAGTGGATATAGAGAACCTTGAAAAAGGTAAGACGAGCAAAAAAACCAAGGGTAAAAGTTTGTAATAACAATCAATTATTTATTATGAAAAAAGGGTTCAGCAATTGAACCCTTTTTTTATGGGACAATAAGAGGGTAAAGGCAGCGTTAAAATATAAAATTTATTTTAATGAATGCACTCAGAATAATTGGCTATGAAATAAAAATAGAAGGCACGGTTATAAGAGAAAAATTATTCCTGATCTGCCTCAATTAAAGCGTGCAAAATTAACCGTGCACTGTTTCCCGCCCGACAACTTAAGTAAGCAGGCCACAGAACGCATTGTTTTATTACTCTTATAATTATCCTGTTCCTTTGGATAAGTCTACAGATTTAAAATGATTTAAATTAGGTCGTTCAAATAAATGAAACCTTTCTTTCAAAAGGTTTATTCTGCACTTCACTCAATAGGGTTCCGAAGTTTCTTTCCTAACGATTACTTTTACAAATGGATTTCTTTCTGGCAGTGCTACTGTTGTTTGCAGCAATATTGCTTGGCATATTCTGGAAAGAAATAATAGATTGGATATTTAAGAAAAAATATAAGTAGAAATAAAACATAACTAAATGGGTTCACAAGCTATACAAGGCAAACTTTGGGGGCAACGCACAAAAGACTGGGCTGACATACAGGAACAGGTTGGTAGAACAGATTGTGATTTTATATTAGATGCTTTAGGACTAACTCCTACAACTAAATTACTTGATGTTGGCTGTGGTACCGGCTATTTCAGTAAAATGGCAAGTAACAATGGAATTAATGTTACCGGGCTTGATGCGACGCCCGAGTTCATAGAAGAAGCAAAAAAGAGAGCGACTGGTGCAAATTTTATTGTTGGAGAAATGGAAGAACTGCCTTTTGAAGATAAGTCGTTCGATGTGGTTTGCGGGTTAAATTCATTTCAATATGCAGCCAATACCACCAATGCGCTCATAGAAGCAAAACGGGTTTTAAACGATAACGGAAAATTAGTAACCATGATCTGGGGCAATAAAGAAGATTGCGAAGCTGCCACTTACTTAAAAGCCGTCGGCAGTCTTTTACCGCCACCTCCGCCGGGCGCACCCGGCCCGTTTGCACTTTCAGAAAACAATGCATTAGAAAACATTCTTAAACAAATCGGTTTTAAAATAATAAGTTCTGATGATGTTGCATCCGTATGGGATTATCCGGATACAGATACAGCGTTAAAAGGGTTGATATCCGCAGGCCCTGCAGCCAGAGCCATAGAAAGCAATGGTTTTGATAAAGTATATGAAACACTTTCAAATGCTGTACAGCCTTATATAAAAGCAAACGGGCGCGTGGTATATAACAATAAATTCAGAGTTGTTATTTCACAAAATAGCAGGTGAAATAATAAGAAGATTTTCTTGAAAAGTATTCATTTCATTTGTTAACTATCAAGGCTGTCCTTTGCGATGGCCTTGTTTATACAAGGCAGTCGTTTATAAACTTATTATTCACCAAATAAACTTGTTGTCATTGCTCTTCGAAAACAAAGCACCGAAGGAAATAAGATGATTAATTTCAAAAAATTAATGCTGCTCATGCCTGTAAACTTATTTACCTGCAGTAAATTCTTTCTTTGTAAAACTGCTTACCTCAAAAGGATTCTGGTTACAGCTTTTTGTATTTTTCTTTTAACGCATGCATCCTTTCCACAAAGAACAAAAATTGATAGTCTGCACAAAATACTTGCTGCCTTACATGATACTGCAAGAATAAATTGCTTAAATAAACTAAGTGCCTGTTATTGTAACTCAAACAAATCCATTCCTCATTATGCAAGAACCGACAGCGCAGAATTATGTGCCAAAGAAGCGTATCTAAAAGCTGTGACCTTAAACTATAAACAAGGAATTGCTGGCGCCGTTTTAAATCTTGGTGAACTCTATGCAGCCCGCTTTAATTTCTTTACTGCGCAAAAATATTTTGAACAGGCTGTAGCACTTTTTAAAGAAGTAAAGAATGAACCAGGATATATACATGCTTACATGAGCTGGTTAGGTGTATTTTTTTACACTTGCGATTATCATGCAATCCGAACTAAAATTCAGATACCATTACAATATTATACAAACATACACGACACCCTGGCTGAAGCCGATATATTGGGTTATTTATGGGAATGCGATACCTGGGAGGGACATGCTGAAAAAGCATTTGAATCTTTACAAACTGATTTTAATTTAAGAAAAAACTTAACTGCCCCGGCCAATGTGTTATATGTGCTGTACAGAAAAGAACAATTATACCGGGAGGCTGAATGGCTTGACAGTGCTGCATCTTATGCTGTAAAAATTATTGCATATAAAAAAAAGATGGGCCTGGACACCGTAGCAACCGGCGATAATGGGTTTAAATATTTTATGCAAGGCAAATGGGATTCTGCTCAATATTATAATAAACAGGTACATACTTTAATAATGTCCTATAAAGGAATTGATTCTATTGTAAAGGAGAGAATGATTTTAAGAAATGATATTGATATAGCATCTCTTGACCAGCGCCTTGGTAAATACCAGGATGCTTTATCCATCTTTATGAAAGCATTGCAATATGACAAGCAAAACAATATTATCATTGAAGAGTTAGAAGTTCTTTTAAACATATCGCAGACCTACAAGTTACAGGCAAAAGCTAACGATGCCATACATTACCTGCAAAACCTTCTTTCGCTTGCTCAAAAAACCGGTGCAAGCTATTATATTCAAAAAGCATACGAAGAGCTTTGCAACATATATGGTAACAAAAAAGATTCTGCAATTGCTTATAAATATTATTTAAAATATACAGAACTGAAAGATTCAGCTGTCACAGGCTCCTATCAGCGTAAGTTAGCCATCATAAATGAGCTTACTAATGAACAAGAGCAACAACTTAAAATAGCTGCGCTGAATGAAGACAATAAAATAAAACAAGATGCTATTCAAAAAAATGTATTGATCCGCAATATCCTCATAGGCGGAATTGCCGCATTATTCCTGGTCGCATTTATCATTTACCGGATAATTGCGCTTAAGCGGAAAAACGAAAAGCATCTTCTTGAATTAGCGGAAAACGAATTACAAATACAAAAGCTTGAAAGTGAAAAGAAAGAAACACAATTAAAGCATCAGGCATCTGAACTTGAATTGCAGGCGCTTCGGGCGCAAATGAATCCGCATTTTATTTTTAATTGCCTTAATTCTATTAACAGGTTTATCATTAACAGTGATGAAAAGAAAGCAGCTGATTACCTCACCAAATTTGCAAAGCTTATTCGAATAGTGCTGGAGCAATCAGGTAAATCATTTGTACCGCTTGAAGATGAATTGAAATGTTTGCAGCTGTACATGGATCTTGAAGCGCTGCGTTTTGAAATGCCTTTTCAGTATAGCATAAACTGTAACGGAACAGACACATCGTGTGTAATGATACACACTTTATTAATACAACCATTTGTTGAAAACGCTATCTGGCATGGCCTGGAAAGCAATGGTATTTACAAAGGAAGAATAAATATAGATATACATGTTCAGGATAAAATATTGCATTGCACAATATGCGATAATGGTGTGGGAAGAACAGCAAATCTCGCAAAACAAAAAGACGGGTTGCAAAAAAAATCATTAGGAATAAGCATAACCCAACATCGTTTACAGCTCATTGACGCTTCTGTACAGAATGCTTCAGGAGTTGAAATTCAGGATATATTAAATAAAGAAGGCCGCAGCAGCGGCACTTGTGTACATATTAAAATTCCTGTAAAAGAGATATAACATTAAATGATTTCAGCAATAATTATTGATGATGAAAAGCATTGTACAGATAACCTTCAATGGCAGCTGAAGCATTATTGCCCGGAAGTAGAAATAAAAGCAATTTGTAATAATGGGGAAACAGGTTTAAGAGAAATCTATCGTCACCGGCCGCAGATGATTTTTCTTGATGTGGAAATGCCCGGCATGAGCGGTTTTGAAATGCTTGAAGAGTTGAGTGAAATAAATTTTGATATTATTTTCACCACCGCTTTTAATCAGTATGCTATTCGGGCTATAAAATTTGGAGCGTTGGATTTCCTTGTAAAACCTGTTGATAAAGATGAGCTGCGTGCAGTATTTGATACATCCTTAAAACGCACACAAAAAGATGTGTCAAAGCAATTGAATGCTTTACTTACCCACATAAAAAAAAGTAATGATATATCTTTTCAAAAAATTGCATTGCCTACCCTGCATAGTTATGAGCTTGTAGCCCTCACTAATATTATGATATGCGAAAGCAGTAGTAATTACACAAAAATTCATCTCAATAACGGGCAGCCGATGCTTATAGCCAGAACTCTTAAAGAAGTAGAAGAGTTGCTTAATATGCCGCCCTTTCTTCGCATTCATAACTCTTACCTCGTAAATCTGCAATATGCCATTCGGTATATAAAAGGCGAAGGCGGATCAATAGTTTTAACGAATGATGTCACTTTACCCGTTTCCCGCAACAGAAAAGAAGAATTGCTTAGGTTCATTACGCCACTCTCTTTATAAAAGTCTCAGAATACTCACTCATTCCCGCATTTCACTGCTTAAGGGTTTTGCTTATCCTGTCATTACTATAGCTTCAATATTCTAAAAATTTATTATGAAAACAATCTTTTACACTTTGGTTTTTTTTCTCGGGGCTTCAGTTTATGTAAATGCCCAATCTTTAAACGGCGATAAGAAATGGAAAATGGATTTCCACAAAAAGATATATCAAAACTTTAAAGTTCAGCATTCGCGCCCACCATTCAACGCAAATGGTCTGTGGAAACAAATTAATGTGCCGCACCTGGACAGCAGTTTCATTCAAGACATTGAAGTTCCCAACGAGAGAAGTGTTTGGGGAACTATAGGCTTTTTTAATATTGAGAGGCCTAATACTATTTATTATGTGCAATCCGGCGATGAAGGTCATTCATGGAATTTAGATTCCCTTCCTCTTTCTACCGATTATGGCATTAACAGCCTTTCGCCTTTGGATGCTAATACCTGCTATGCAGCAGTGGCTAATGTTTTTGTTGGTGGTGGTGGCATTTATAAAACTAATAATGCAGGCAAAACATGGCATCAGCTTTCTCCCGGGCAGCTTTTCGATTCAACTTCCTTTCCTGATTTCGTTCATTTTTGGGATGAAAGACATGGCGTGGCCGTGGGCGATGGAAACGGACCCGGAACACCTTACTTTGAAATTTATACAACCAGCAATGCAGGTGCTACATGGCAGCGTGTTCCGGCACAAAATATACCCACTCCCAATGGTTATCCTTTCAGCCAGAATAATGATTATACGGTGGCCGGTAACAGAATATGGTTCCAGGGATTTGACAGCAATGGCGGACATTTTATTTATCGTTCTGATGATTATGGGCAACACTGGACTTCATTTCCTTTAAGTGCTTCTATAACAGGTACTGACTTTATTGATTTTGCTTTTACAGATAAACTAAATGGTGTAGCCAATGGTTTTGATGAAAATGGGATCACACAAATATATGCTTCACATAATGGAGGTGAAACATGGAAACAGGTTAACTATTCAGGCACGCCCATGGGCCTGTATATAACTGCTGTTCCGGGCACTAATACTTATGTAACTACAAGTAGTTTCGCCACGGCTGTTTTTGGATCTTCTTATAGCAATGATAATGGTAAAACATGGACGGTTATTGACTCCGGTGCCAATGCGCTGCACAATGATGTGAAATTTTTTAATTCGTGTGTTGGCTGGAGTGGTGAAACAGAAGCGTCTGCTTCCGAACGCGGTGGCATGTTTAAGTGGAAAGGTTTTTTACCTTATAATAATAATGATGATGTTTCTAATGCAGCCATTACAAAAATTACATTAGGTAATGAAACAAACATTAAGCTATATCCTAACCCTGCAACAAATGTATTAAGAGTGGAAGGCTTAAGCCCGCTGGCAAATACAAAGCTTTCTATTATGGATGCTTCCGGCAAGCTGGTACAAGAGCAAAATATTATTAATCAGAATTATACTTACGATATACAAAAGCTTACGCCGGGAAGTTACTACCTGAAAATAGAAACAGATAAAAAAATTACGATGCTAAAGTTTGTAAAAGAATAAACTGGATTATAGTACAGAGCATGTTAACTCAAAAATTCCTCCGTTTAATAAATGAACCCCACTGTTTGCTAAATGGAATATTTTTTCTTTATAAAAAAAGCAACTTTCGCATTCGTAAAAATCCCTATAGCCTAATTCCTGAATTACCTGTCAGCATACTATTAAATACTTAAATCTTAACCAAAAAATAAAGGAGGAACATTTATGAAACAAAAATTTCTTTTTCTATTCATCACTTCGGGCACTTTGTTTTTTACTTCGTGTAAAAAACATGAAACCCCGCCGCCGTGCAGCGCGCCGGGCGATACAACCGTAACCACGCAAAAAGTAATCGCTACAGGCTTAAATGATCCGCGGGGATTAAAATTTGGCCCTGATGGTGATTTGTACATTGCAGAAGCCGGTACCGGCGGCACAACTGTTTGTACCACCTGCTTACAAGTGGTGCCACCCGTGGGGCCTTACTTTGGAAGCCTTACTGGCGCACGTATTTTAAAAATTGATCACAATGGTGTTATGAGCACCGTTGCTGATAACATTCCATCAAGCACTACACAGCCCGCTACAGGAAGCGGCATTCAGGGGGTGGCAGATGTTGAGTTTATTGGAAATACCTTGTATGCAGTTACGGCAGGCTCAGGGGCTTCTCATTCTGTCCCCAGTGTTCCTAACGGGGTTATTAAAGTAAATAAAGATGGCACATGGGAAATAGTTGCTAACTGCAGCGCATACCTTATGAGCCATCCGGTGGCACACATTGATCCGGATGATTTCGAACCAGATGGCACTCCTTACAGCATGACAAGCGTGGGAGAAGATCTGTACATAACCCAGCCTAACCAGCAGGAAATAGATCGTATCAATCCAAAAACTGGTAACATATCCCGTGTGGTGGATATTTCTGTTCTTCACCCAGGCGATGGTGGCACATGGATAGGACCTACCTCTATGGTACATCATAATGGTGATCTTTATTTTGGCACACTTACTCCATTCCCAACTGTTCTTGGTGCTGCGAATGTTTATAAGCTAAATGAAAATGGCAAATACAGCATATATGCTTCCGGCTTTTCTGCCATATTAGGAATTGCGTTTGATGACCGCAACAGGTTGTATGTGATGGAAGACATTGGTTTATCTGCCGGCACACCAGGTATGAGTGATATTGTAAGAATGGATGCAAACGGTGGCAACAGGCAAGTGATTGCAAGCGGACTTAACTTCCCTTCTGCAATGACATTTGGCCCTGATGGTAATTTGTATGTATCCGTTTGGGGAATTGGCCCTCCGGGTTTAGGACAAATTGTTAGGTTAAGCTTTAAGTGTGAATACGTAGCGCCTGATACAAAGAAGTAGTAATTTTTTTTCTCAGTATTAGTTATCAATCAAGGCTGTCCTTTGGGATGGCCTTCTTTCTAAATACAGGCCTTGAAAAGCTGTACAGGCTATAACACAACCACTGCTTATTGGCAGCGTTAATAAGCGTAAATACCTATCATCGCAATATCGCTCGTTGCACATTATTATATAAAATCTTTTCTATTTTTTTATTTAAAAAATATATAAAATGAAACAGTCAATTTTTACTTTTCTATTTCTTTCTGCTTCTCTTTTCACTGCAACAATATTCAAGGTGATATAAATACTTAATCTACTTAATCTTTGAAAACTTGTGAAATACTATTCAGAACTATAACAACAGCACTTAATAATAACATTATGAAACTAAAAATTACAACCATTTCATTTACTTTTTTCCTTTTCATGTTTGGCTCAAACATCTTCGCACAATTTAAATATCCTGTTACAAAAAAAGTAAACCAGGTAGATGATTATTTTGGCACTAAAGTAAGCGACCCTTATCGCTGGCTGGAATATGATACGGCTGCCGACACCAAACAATGGATACAAACTGAACAGGCTTTTACGGAAAGCTATTTATCAAAAATACCTTTCAGGGCATCAGTAAAAAAGCAGGTGGAGAAAATGATTAATTATCCAAGGTACTTCTCTGGGTTTAAGGTCGGCGATTACATTTTCTTCTCAAAAAATGATGGCTTACAAAACCAGTCGGTGTATTATTATCAAAAAGGAATTAACGGTGTACCCAAGGTTTTTATTGACCCTAATAAGTATTCAAAAGATGGTACTGTTTCCATTGTATTGGATGGGGCTTCCTACGATAAAAAGATTATGGCTTACCATGTAAACCTGAATGGCAGCGATTGGAGCACCAGTTATTTTATAGACATTGCCACCAACAAGAAATTAAACGACAGCATTACCTGGCGAAGGGATGCAGGCATCGGCTGGGCAAAAGGAGGGTTTTATTATACGCGCTTCCCTACCCCGGAAAAAGGAAAAGAGCTTACTGCAGTCGCAAAAAATGCTGCAGTATATTTTCATAAGTGGGGAAATGATCAAAAGAATGATCAATTTATTTACAGTGATCCCAGCAATCCAGATATTTGGATAGGGGCTTACACCACAGAGGATGAAAAGTTTCTTTTTATTTATAAAAGCATTCCCAATGCGGACGGAACGGAACTGTTGGGTAAGAAATTAGATGAGCCCGGAGGGGATTTTAAGCGGGTGTATTATAATACAGAATTTCAATTCGGTCCTATTGGTAATATAGGCGATACTCTTTTCATAAATACTAACGATGGAGCAGGCAATTTTAAAGTAGTAAAAACAATTTTTGAAAATCCTTCCAGAGAAACCTGGGTGGAGGTGGTGCCCGAGAAAAAACAAAAGCTTGATTTTGCAAACATGACGGGTAAAACCATAGTTGCAGGTTATCTTGTAAACGCTACTTCCAAAGTGTACCAATATAATAGCGACGGAAGGCTGCAGTTTGAGCCCAAGTTGCCGGGTCTTGGTTCTGCGGGCGGGTTTGGTGGATATAAGGATGATGGATATGTTTTTTACGACTACACTTCTTTTACCTCTCCACCCAGTATTTATAAGTACGATTTAGCAACAGGTAAATCCACCCTATTTAAGCAGTCTAATTTTAGTATTAATTTAAATAATTACGAAACCCAACAGGTTTTCTACACCAGTAAAGATGGAACCAGTATACCCATGTTTATTGTTAGCAAAAAAGGGATGGCCAGGAATGCAAGCCACCCTACTTTATTGTACGCGTATGGAGGATTTGATGTAAGCATTACTCCCTACTTCTGGTCATCAATGTTCTCATTACTGAACAACGATGGGATATTGACAATACCTAACATTCGGGGAGGGGGAGAATTTGGTGAAGCGTGGCACAAAGCCGGAATGCATGATAAAAAGCAAAATGTATTTGATGATTTTATGGCTGCAGCGGATTACCTGGTTTCGGAAAAATATACTTCACGGAATAAGCTTGCCATTATGGGAGGCAGCAATGGCGGTTTATTAATAGGTGCAGTTATAACTCAACGACCTGATATATGCAAAGTTGCCTTTCCAGAAGTAGGCGTAATGGATATGCTGCGTTTCCAAAAATTTACAAGTGGCGTTTTCTGGACATCTGAATATGGAAGCAGCGATAGTGCCAGCCAGTTCCCTGCCTTATATAATTATTCACCGCTGCAAAATATTAAGAGCAACGTAAGTTACCCGGCAACACTTATAATGACGGCAGACCATGATGACAGGGTGGTGCCTATGCATTCATTTAAGTTTGCAGCCACTATGCAGGAAAAACAAAGCGGGCCAAATCCGGTAATGATAAGAATTACAACCAATCAGGGTCATGGCGCATCAGGCTCATCATTAAGGAAAAATATAGAGAGTACAACGGATATTTTTTCTTTTATGTTTTATAACATGGGTATCACACCAAAACAATAGAAGTGCACACATTATGGGAATTAGCAGCCAGGTTGTTGTTAGTACAATTCTTATTAAATTAGCATATCTTGTTTCTTAAATTTTTTTATGATAAAAACATTTTTTCAATCAGCAACAATGCTGGTGTTATTAATAATGTTATTAGGTTCATGCAATAACACTGACACATCTCATACGCAGTCCGAAAAGAAATTTATTATCACGGCTAACATGGATTCATCTGTTAAGCCTTCAGATAATTTTTACATGTTTGTAAATGGTAAATGGCTTAAGAATGAAGTGATACCACCAACAGAAAGCAGTACAGGAGCTTTCCTGGATGTATATAACCGAACCAAAGAGCATTTACACAGCATACTTGATAGTGTTGCCAATGGTAATTTCAAAAAAGGAAGCATTGAACAAAAAGTGGGCGACCTCTATGCTTCAGGTATGGATTCCACAGCCATTGAGAAACTTGGCTATTCACCATTGCAGCCCTATTTAAACCAGATAGATTCTTTTACTGATGTGAAAAGTATCATGAACTTCGATGCTGAAATGAATAAGTTGAATCACTCCTATATTACGTACCTGTATGTTGCCTCCGATGCAAAGAATAGTGCATTTAATATTCTGAATGCCGACCAGACCGGGATTGGATTGCCTGATCGCGATTATTATTTTAGAACAGATTCCGCCACTATCAAAATACAGGATGCTTATAAAAATTATATTACCAAAATATTTATGTTGCTGGGCAATGATTCAGCAAGCGCTTTAAAAAAGACAATGGCAATATATACTTTGGAAAAAGATATAGCAGCCAGCCATAAGACTAATGTTCAGCTTCGCGATCCTCAAAGCAATTATCACAAATTGGCAGTGACAGAACTTGACAAACAAATGCCTTTGATCAACTGGAGCGTTTATTTATCAAACTCAGGTATAAAAACAGATTCCATAAATGTAGAACAGCCGGCCTATTATAAAAAATTGAACGATGCCTTAGCCATCACTCCTGTGGATACCTGGAAGGCCTATTATACGTTTCATTTTACCAATGATTTTGCATCAAGCTTAAGCAGTGCATTTGTAAATGCAAGGTTTAACTATAGTAAGTCACTAAGCGGGCAACAGCAATTAAAACCACGATGGGAAAGGCTTTGCGGAGTTATTGATGAAAATCTCGGCGAAGCTTTAGGAAAATTATATGTGGAAAAATATTTTACTAAGGATGCCAAAGACAGGATTGTTGCTCTTGTGAACAACCTGCAAAAAGCTTTTGAAGCGCGGATACGCAAAGTAGATTGGATGAGTGACAGCACAAAACGAATAGCTATAGAAAAACTACATGCGTTTATAAAAAAAATAGGATATCCTGATAAGTGGAGAGATTACAGCAAAGTAACTATTAATAGAAAGACGTATTTTGATAACCTGCTTTCCTGCTCTGCAAATGAGTATCAATATGATCTGAATAAACTTGGCAAACCAGTTGATAAAACAAAATGGGGTACTACACCCGAGACAGTTAATGCCTATTACAATCCTTTATTAAATGACATAACTTTTCCTGCCGCCATTTTGCAATTTCCTTTTTTTGACCCGGACGCAGATGATGCAATTAATTATGGAGCTATCGGCATGGTTATAGGCCATGAGATGACGCATGGCTTTGATGATCAGGGAAGCCAGTTTGATAAAAATGGAAATCTAAAAAACTGGTGGGGCAAACATGATAGCGCACAGTTTGTAGCCAGAACAAAAAAAATTATAGACCAGTTTAATGGCTATACCGTACAAGATACCATGCATGTAAATGGAGCTTTAACTACCGGCGAAAACAGCGCAGACTTTGGCGGGATAAGCCTTGCATACGATGCATTTAAAATGACGAAAGAGGGGCAGGACACTATAAGAATTGACGGCTTTACGCCAGACCAGCGATTTTTTATTGGATTTGCGCAGATATGGCGTGGTAAAAGAAAGCCTGAGCTTGAAAGGACTTATGTAAATACGGATCCACACTCTCCGGATATGTGGCGCGTCAATGGGCCTTTATCAAATTTCCCTCCTTTTTACAAAGCCTTTAATGTACAACCCGGTGATAAAATGTACACTCCGGATAGTTTGCGGGTGAAGATCTGGTAAACTGAGCATAGCTTTGCGCAGGCGATTATTTTTAGCACTTATATTAATACTGCTTCGCACCATGACAGGGGCTTTTATAATCTTATTTTGAATTTACTAGATATAAATATCTCCTTCCATTGTTATAACAGATGAGCCGCCAACTAATATACCCTCTTCCGTAACCATCACTTCTATTAAAGAGGGCTGATTTAATTTTACACCTTGCAGTATCGTGTATTCTTTATTTAGTTGAATTATTTTCTTTTCATATAAAATTCCGGCAAGAGGCCCTGCAGCAGTGCCGGTTGCGGCATCCTCATCAATGCCAATCAGCGGATTAAAAAACCGGGATTGAACAATAGTTCCATTGCTTTCCTCTGTAAAGGCAAAGCAGTAAAAGCCCTCAAATTGATATTGTTTTGAAAGCTCAATACAAAGTTTATTATTAGTTTTTATTTTGTCCAAAGTTTCTACGTTTTTAATTGGAACCATCAGGTGAGCAACTTCCGTTTGCACAATTACAGGCGTGAAATTGGGTACATGTAAGTCGTCAATCGTTATTCCAATTGCTCCGGCAATAATTTCCGGAGAAAAAGATTTACCTATAACTGCAGGTTTTTGTATCATTTTTACAGCAGGCAACTGGTCAGTATTATTAAAACCTACATAAAGCTTAATAGGATTTTCTTTCATAATTACAAAACGATTTTGCCCCTGGTCATGAAAAATATCCATGTCTTTTAATAGCGCAGCGCAAACAGCACCTAATAGATTATGACCTGCTCCATCCACTTCAAATCCTGTTGCTGTAAAGGAACGGATATTCAAAGCTTTCTGAGCCTCTGAGTAATAAATAAAAGACGTTTCAGAATAGCCAAACTCCCTGGCAATATTTTCATATTGTTCCGGTTCCATGTTGCCATTAGTAAACACAACAGCTAAAGGATTTCCTCTATAACTTTTGTTTGTAAATACGTCTAACACACAATATTTCAATATTTTCTTTTGTTTCATAAAGACACGGGTAATTTAAAAGCTGTTTAATTTTTTTAATTGCCAAATGTAATCTGGATATTGATCAAACAGGCAGCAAATAAATATCATAGCAATTAAGACAATGATTGGAGACGTTATCCTTCTTACATTTTTTTATTAATTTGTAAGATAGTACATGTAACAAAGGAGTACGCAATCTACTTAGGGAAAACGAATAGAAATGATATCAAGAGTTTTGAGTTTAAGGCCAAGGTTATTGAAATAGAACGTACAAGCTAAACCAAAATTATGCTCCGTAATTCGTAGTGCCAGGTAAAGCAGCCACCCTGTAATTTAAACCTGCAGTTGTTCCACTACTTACATCAACAGTAACACCGGTTATTTTCCCTGCCAGGTCCGATGAAAGAAATACTGCAAGATTAGCAACATCAGCCATTAGCGGTAACTTTTTCAATATCGTATCTGCTTCCATTTGTTTAAGAATTGGTTTCATATTTTCAGGGTCATTGTCCATAGCATTTTTAAATACTGATGAATCTGGCGAACCTCCTGAACGCATATTGACCACACGTATTCCATATATGCCTAACTCAATCGCAAGGTTCCTGGAAAAATTTTCTACAGCACAACAAGCTGGTGCAAAACCGCCGGTATAAGGATAGCCTATTCCTCCGGGAGTGGCAGTAAGGGTTAAAATTACCCCCGACTTTTGTTTCATCATTACTTTTGCCGCAGCTATTGCTGTTAAAAAGCGGGTTTGCATAGTCGTGGCTATTGGTTTTACAAAATCATCGCATGAAATATCTGTTAAAGGAATATTCATTACGATACTTGTTCCTATTGCATTAAATGAAATGTCAATAGTCCCGGCTTTTCGTATTACCTCTTCAATATGGGTGCTTATTGCTTTTTCATCGAGCGCATCCACCTCATCAACTTCCGCTTTTCCTCCTGATTTGATAATTTCATCCGCTACAATGTTAACAGCACCAACGTTTCTTCCGGTTAAAAAAACTTTGGCACCAGCCATTGCCAATGCTTTTGCTACTGCACCGCCTAATGAACCGCCTGCTCCATATATAATTGCGTTTTTGTTTTGAAGAATACCCATAGTTTAATTTTTAAAAGAGTTTTTATTTTGAATGATGAGCAGGGCAGCAGGATGTCGTTATTATTGTGGTCACTCTCCCTCGCATATATTTCCCACACCACATTCCTCAATTTTAATTTACGATTAAATGTATAAGTAATTCAAATCTATCTGTGTTTTTATAAACAGTTAACCTGCGACTGTAAGATATAAATTTTCATTATAGGGCGGATAATCATTGGTGAGCATGTTATAACACATAGATATCTCATTATTGCGTTTTTTTCATCCACTCTCTGTCACTTATCGTATTGGCTCTGCCATCACAGGGATCGGTGATTACGTGTAAAGTAAGCTTACCCGCAGATACTTTATAATGATAAACACCATTATCATCAGGCGAACATTTTATTGCACCTTCAACATCATTAATAGTTACAGTATCATTACTGATATGAACCACTGACTTTACTACCGTCATACCCTTGCTGGTGGAAATAGTTGTTGAATCGTTTCCAATGGTTAATGTTGCCGTATCATTAATAGGATCGGCAAAATAAGATTTCCAGACAGTGTTTTGAATAGTTTGCCCGTTTGAAGTGTTTTGTAATGCAATCATACTAACACATAGAAAGAATATTATCTTTAGCATAAATTTATTTTTATGAAGGTATATACTTTTAAATGTAATTTATTATTTGCTGTTAGGCCATTAATCAGCTTTTTTGTTTTATGTGCTTTCACTTTTCAGAGCTCTGCGCAGCATCCTTACGCTCCATCTATTCAGCAATACATAGATTACAAACAAGATACAATAGCATTAACGCATTGCTTTCTTGCAGATGTAATCATAAAAAGGTTTTACCTGATCAAACAATAATTATTGAGCATGGAATTATTACAGCTACCGGCAGTGCAAATAATGTAACAGTGGCTGCCGGTGCCACCATTGTAGATTGTACCGGCAAATCGGTACTGCCTGGCTATGTGCTGCTGCATGAGCACATGTATTACCCTGCTGTCAGCATTTCGCCCTATTATATTCACCTGAAGCAATTGCCTGTTACATTTCCAAGGCTGTACCTTGCCTGTGGTGTTACCACCTTACGTACTGCCGGCAGTGTGGAACCTTATTCTGATCTTTCATTAAAAACTGAGATAGATTCAAACAAAATAATAGGGCCAACGATGTATGTTACTGCGCCATACCTTGATGGACCTGGAGGTTTCTTTCCCCAGATGCGTGAGATAAAAAATGCTGATGAGGCAAAAAGGTTTGTAACCTTCTGGGCTGATGAAGGCTTTACTTCTTTTAAAGCTTACATGAATCTCGACCGCGCTTCTCTTAAAGCTGCTATTGAAGCTGCGCATGCAAGAGGATTAAAAATTACCGGACACCTGTGTGCAGTTACTTATCATGAAGCTGCAGAGATGGGTATCGATCAACTGGAGCATGGCTTTTTAGCTGCAACTGATTTTATTCCTGGCAAGAAGAATGATGCATGCGCTTTAGCTGTAAATCCGCTTGCAAGTATTGACCCATCAGGTAAACAGGCGAAAGATTTAATTAATTTTCTTGTTCTGCATAAAGTAATACTTACTTCCACTTTGGCTGTATTTGAAGGATTGTGTACGCAGGACACAATACCTAAACAGGAAGTGTTTGATGCAATGGCTCCCGATACCCGCGACATGTATGTAAAATATTACAGTCACGAAAAAAGCGCAGGCATGAATGACGCTGTTGCGAAGGATTTCGTAATGGAAAAAGAATTTGCCGATGCAGGTGGTTTGTTAACTGCAGGTACAGACCCTACCGGCAACGGAAATGTACTGGCAGGTTATGGCAGCCTGCGAGCTATAGAATTATTAACGAAGGAAGGTTTTACACCTATTGAAGCAATAAGAATTGCTACTTATAATGGTGCTGTTGCATTAAGCGCTCAAAAAAATATTGGTTCTATAGAAGTGGGTAAAAACGCTGATTTAGTTGTGATAGATGGAAATGTTGCTGATGATATTAATAGTATTGAAAAAGTGCAATGGGTGTTTCGCCATGGTATTGCATTCAACTCACAAAAAATTCTCAAACAACTTAAAGGGCAGGTGGGAAAATATTAAGTGGAGATCAGATTATTAATTGAAAGTGCTTACGGTGAACGTCCAGATGGGAAGTGATAATTATTTCATGGCCACAAAGGCAGGCTGACTAAACCCATCCATACAGGCAAACAATTTGCTATGATATTGTTTTTAATTTTAAAACATATCGAATGGAAACTACAACATCGTACAAAACCACATTTACCATAGGAGGCGACCTGACAGTGAACAGGCTGGGCTACGGCGCCATGCGCATTACGGGAGAAGGTGTGTGGGGCGCTCCAAAAGATAAAGAAGAGGCGATACGGGTTTTGAAAAAAACGCAGGA
Organism: Hanamia sp.; assembly: GCA_965276925.1. Classification (GTDB taxonomy): domain Bacteria; phylum Bacteroidota; class Bacteroidia; order Chitinophagales; family Chitinophagaceae; genus Ginsengibacter. Next base: position 2,850,667 of record OZ255711.1, on the reverse strand, counting down.
GCTGGGTATCAATTTCATTGACACTGCAGACAGTTACGGACCGTATGTATCTGAAAAGCTGATTGCAGAAGCGCTGTATCCTTATCCCAAAGGCCTCGTGATTGCCACGAAGGGCGGCCTCACCCGCACCGGCCCCAATCAATGGCCGGTAAACTCACATCCTGATCATTTGAAAGAAGCACTGGAAGGTAGCCTTGAGCGTTTGAAGGTGGACAAGATTGACTTGTACCAGCTGCACCGTATTGACCCGAAAGTGCCTGCCGAAGACACATTCAGCTTTTTGCAGGATGCGCAGAAAAAAGGCCTCGTAAAGCACATCGGCCTTTCTGAGGTGAACGTAGACGAAATAAAAAAGGCAGGTGAGTTCTTTAAGGTGGTCTCCGTACAAAATATGTACAGCATAGATAACCGCAAGTGGGAGGATGAGTTGGAATATTGCCGGGATAATGATATAGCTTTCATACCTTGGTACCCGCTAAGTGCAGGCAATGTAAAAGCGATGGAAAAACTCAACAGTATTGGTAGAAAATATGATGCAACGGCTGCACAGATCGCCCTTAGCTGGCTGCTGCATCATGCAGAAAATATATTGCCCATTCCCGGAACCTCAAAGGTGGCTCACCTGGAAGAAAATCATAAGGCAGCAGACATCCGTTTGTCGGAAGAAGATATGAATGAGCTGGATAACCTGTAGTGGATATAAAAGCTAAGAGCCGCTCTGCTGGCGGCTCTTAGCTTCTTACTATAATTTTCCAATTTATTCGCTTTTCAAACATCCAAACGGTGTTTGTTATCTGCCACTCTATTGGCGCAAGCAAACAAACCGGCTTTAGCCAATAAACCTGCGCTGGAAATATTTAAATTATCAATTATCAATTGTCAATTATCAATTTTTAATCAGAGCTTGATTTTCTCCTTTATCTCCTTCCACGTTATTACATGAATGTGGTTGGCTGCGAGTAACTGTTTGCAAACATCGCTGCTGAAGTAATCATAATCTGCCTGCCTCCATGCGGCTCCATAGTCGGGGTGGCCAATAGTTATTGCCTGCATTTCATCATCGTTATAGGCGGCATGAATGATGAGGTAGCTGAGGCCCGGCGGCAATTCATTCAGAACTTTAGTATAAAAAGCAGCTCTCATCCCCGGCTCACTGGGCGGGCTTGCGATATAAATATGATCGGTAATTACATCTTTACTGGTAAGCAGGTCATTAATATCTATGTTGTACGCCAGCTTAAAATCATTTTTATCAACCAGGCAAGGCAGGTGGTACTCATGCGCCAGCTTCAGGTACACGGCCAGGTATTCTTTCTTAAAAAACACACTTCCCATGTGCGAATCCAGGTGAGTAACGTGTATGCCGGCTTTTAGCGCTTTTTCTATCTGGCTTCGCAATTCAGTTTCCACTTCTGCGGCAGTACCATGTTTGCCAAGGCTATCATCGTTATCATAAAAATATCCTTGGCTGTTCATCAGGCTGCTCACTTTATCTTTAGGCGCTACAGGCCCCCATTTATAGCTGTTCCATTCGCTGGTGAGCGTAAGGTGAAGGCCAAGGTCGGCATCTGGGTGTTTATTAGCGTAGGCAGCCACTTCACTAAACCACGGCGTGGGTACCATTATGCTGGCAGAGCTTACACCCCCTTTCTCCAGCAACTGCAGGCTGGCAGAGTCTTCTGAGTGGGCAACGCCCAGGTCATCTGAATGAATGATGAGCAGTTTCGCATCTTTGGCATAGCCGAGCTTTTCCTGTATAGTTTGCTGCGCAAAACAAGGCAGGTATATAATAATATAAATAATAGGGAATAACCAGTTCTTTATCATAAGCAATGTTTATAGGGCTAAATATAAAATACTTTTTCCACTATCTAAGGGAGAAAGTTATCAGTGATTATTTGCTGTTGTAATTTATTAACTCATAGGCGGATGATAGCAAAAGCTACTCTTTCTCCTTATTGGTATATAAATTTCTTTTTATACAGCAGTTTAAATGATTAATGTTATTTATAGGTAATATCAAATCTGCCATTAGTTACATGTAAAATCCCTGTTGCATTAAATTTTGCTGACGCATCAAATGAAAAAGTACCTGATATTATTTTTAAGTTTGTATCGAACTTTGTTATATTCATAGTTCCGCCAATAGAATCTGTAGTTTGATAATATTGATCTTGTTGATAGTTTACTCCTATAATAATCTGACCATAATTATTTTCATTAAAATTATTAACACCAACATGTGGGTTTGTTAGGTCTAAGTAAGTTTCCCTTTGTAAACCGTTTTGATTTTCATTTCTTTGTTCTGTGGTAGAAATCCTAAATTCTTTTGTGCTTTCATTATAGCTTGCTAATAATCCCGAATCTGTAGGATAAGAATATACATCATGAGTTATAAACACAGCCCCGTTTATTAAGCAGCCAAAAGTATTAGCACCTTTTTGTGTTGCTTTAGGTAAGGCAGAGACGCCACTTTTTTTGCAACTGCTTACTGTAATTAAGTTACAACCGGCCAGTAGCAAAATAATTAGAATTTTATTATTCATCATTAGTTATTGGATGTGTAAGATAAGAAAAAATAATTCTTAAACATAAAGGCTTCGTTTTTTCTATCAGAAGGTATTTGATCCCAGGCCATGTCTCTTCTCCAGGCCTTTAAGCAAAGCAGGACACGGCCGGCCGGCTTAAAGGGAATTCCTGTACCTTAGGTTTATGGCAGTAAGAACAACAATAGATGATACGGAAGGCCTTTACTTTATTACATTTACCTGCCAGCACTGGATTGCATTATTTGAAGTAACCAAAAGTTATGATACAGTATGTAAGTGGTTTGATTATCTTAAAACAAAGAATCATTATGTAAGAGGATATGTAATAATGCCTAATCATTTACACGTGGTTATTGATTTTGCAATTTCAGAAAAGAAAATTAATACCATTGTAAGTAATGGCAAAAGATTTATGGCTTATGAAATTGTAAAAAGATTGAAGGAAGAAAATAACACAGAGATACTTTTGAAATTAGCAGAAGAGGTAACAAAGTCAGATAAAGACAGGGGAAGGAGATACATCAGGTGTTTGAGCGGTCGTTTGACTGTAAGGAAATAACTAATCAACACTTTTTTATGCAAAAACTTAATTACATACATAACAATCCGTGCAGTGGCGTTTGGAACCTGGTGAGCAGTCCTGTTGATTACGAGCATAGTTCTGCAAAATATTATATGAAAGGAGAGCAAGGAGCATATTTGATAGAGGAATGAGTGTGTGCAGCCGTGTACTGCAAGGCTGTCGCCAGAGCAGAGACAGGGCAGGGGAAGGGTACATCAACATTTGTACTTCCTTTTGCTTTTATAGTTTAATTCTTCCTGAATACCGAAAGGAAAAGTGTCGGTTTTGATTTTGTTTCAAATGCTGCCGGATAACTATCGCCTTGTAAGTTGTAGCAAATTGTCAACTGGTCATTATTAAGTTTATAGATGGTAGTGAAATGTTTTCCTTTATTTATACCTTCTTTTCCATAAATATCCATTTGCCCTTTTTTGTAATATAAAGTTCCTTTATCCACACTCTCAGCACTAAACGTGTAGTTAGTGTCAGTAATGATTAATTTTTGTGTTTGAAAAACAACAGCCGGCAACTCTTTACCGCCAATTTCTTGTTTTATGGGTGTCCAGGTGCCGTTGAGAACATCTGAATTGTTTGAAGATTTCCTGGTGGCTGCACAACCAATGGTGAGGCAAATAAAAGATACAATAAATAATCGTTGCATATTAAAATATTAGTTTGGCAAATTAGTTTTTTTTCCGTTGCTGGAAATAGTTATTGGCAACAGACCAAACAACAGAAAAAGTCTCTCCAGCTTCCTTTACCACAACGCTACCTCCACCGCCTCTGAAAAGTTACTTAAGAAGAGAACGGGCACCAGTAAATAACATAACAGTCCATCACTAATTTTTTTACCTTTCAAAAACTTACGGACATATTTTATATTAAAGAGCTTTTGCCGCCCAATTTTTTTGTAAGGAAGCCCTTCCTCATACAAGCGCTGCATAATCTTTGGGCACGACCTGAAAAATATTTGAAGATCTTCCTCCCATATATATTCACTTTCAAGGCGTTCTATAGCTGAAGGCAGGCGCTTATTGTCACTGTTGCTGGCAGCATTCCGGCTATCTTTTTTGTTCAAGTCCATTAGTTAGTTAGTTTTTTAGAATAAGTAATTATGAGTGTTGGACACAGATATGACGCAAAATAAAAAATTTATAGTTCTGTCCAAATTTATTTGTGCTTTAATATAAAATAAAAAGCAGCAGCCACTACAGCCACCGCTTTTTTTTCACCTTTTGCCTCTTTTTACTGAACAATATGGCTCACCACGTTGCTGTAAGATATTTGGTTACGGGCGCCAATTACCGCAAAGCGAACCCATACCTCGGTGGCACGTGTAAGATCATCTAAAACGTACTTACTGCGGCTGCTGCTATACACTGTCCAGTTAGTATCTCCTGTTGGTGGTGCAAAGGCTATCCCAAACTGGTAGCTGATTGCGGCAGCGTCCGTAACGCCGTTAATAATTATTTGCCCGCTCGTAATGCCGTTGCTCACGCTTATTTCGCCGGCCGGCTTTATGTAGCGCGGCTGTGGGTCTTTGGAAATAGTGTACCCCGACTGAATTAGTAAAGTGCTGTCCCCATCCGCCTCGCTCATTATCCACAGGCCAAGGCTTACCAAAGCTTCTATAAGCGCATCGCGGCTGTCATTTTTTGCCTTTACATTGGTTTTACCGAGGTCCTGCGCTACAGACAGGTCTTTGCTGAACTGAGCAGCAGCCTCCTCCATCGGCTTCATTGGTATGGGTTGCGGAAAAGAGGATTTGTTTAAACTGGTGATGATGCCCTGCGCCTTTATTAATAAGCTGGCGTCGGTTTCCCTGTCGAAGTTTAATTGGATCTTTTGTACTTTCATTTTCTTTTTGTTTTTGGTTTAAAATAATTTGTTTTATAAATAAGAAAACAGTTACCACTACAAATTATTATGTGCTTTTTTTAAAAAGCGGCGGGAGGCCGTGAAAAGCAGGCGAGAGGACAAACAAAGTCGAAAACAAGCAAAAATATTTTCCTTTCCGGCCTTTGAGATAGCCTGAGATCTTATCTCTTTGTTCGTATTCATGTGGAAAAGTGTCCATTGTTCCTTGAACAATGCCTATTGTTCCTTGTACAATGCCTAATGTTCCTTGTACAATGCTTAATGTTCCTTGTACAATGCCTATTGTTCCTTGTACAATGCCTATTGTTCCTTGTACAATGCCTATTGTTCCTTATACAATGCCTATTGTTTCTTGTACAATGCCTATTGTTCCTTGAACAATGCTTATTGTTCCTTGAACAATGCCTAATGTTCTTTGTACAATGCCCAATGTTCGTTGAACAATTGCACCCTCCTAAAATTACCTGACACATTTATTGGTTAATAATAAATGTACTTGTCGGGGTTTTTGGTATTGCTAAAGCAAGATTACAGGTTAATTTTAAATGGTAAAAAGTGTTTACAGATTTTTATGTAATCCTGTTTTTGCTTGTCAGGCGGGGTCTTTATTCCTGGTCATACTGCACTGTTTTTTTGTTATTACTAAATGGGGTTACCACAGTTGTTTTATTCCTGTCTTTGCCTTACCCTTCTTGCTCTAATTCCTGCTTTTACTGATTTACTTTTTTGAGAAGCTGATTGTTTTTATAGAAAACGCATCTGTTCACTTAACTGTAGCAGATCAAATATATTTTTGATCAGTAAAACAAGTAAAAAAATTATATTTAAAAATGGAAACTGTTATACTTAAGCCGCTTCATCACAATAGCGCAGAAATGATAGGCATTTATTCGCCTCAGAAAGGATTGCTTAATCATATTTTCAAAAAAAAGCCGGTGCTAAATGGAGCCGTACTAACAGGTGCTGGTATATACCCTGCACAGAAAAAGGTTATGAAAAGCTTGCCTGCTCACTGAAAGGCATTGCAAAGCTGGAAACGGGGGAACTTAAAAAATATTTGCTTGAAAAGAAAAAGCATAATCCCAGGATGGCTGCTACTGGCAGGCCTGTACCTGTAGTTACTAATGTAATTAAAAAAGAACCATCCCAAAAATTACCAGTACAGCCTTTAAAAAGAACGTTTCCTGTTAGTAAAGAAAATAAAGAAGCTTTGCAAAAGTTTCTTCAGCAGTTAATACTTAAAAGCTATAGCCCCTCCACCATACGCACTTATCAGAATGAGTTTATGCAATTTTTGCAGGCAATAAAAGAAGTGCCTGCGAAAGAATTTAGTGTAGAGCGGGTAAAAGATTATTTGCAATATTGCCATGAAAAGCTGAAGCTGAGCGAAAATACCTTGCACAGCAGGATGAATGCTTTAAAATTTTACTACGAACAGGTACTAATAAAAGAAAAATTTTTCTGGGAGATACCGAGGCCCAAGAAGCACCTGATATTGCCAAAGGTATTAGGAGAAGAAGAATTGCGCCGGTTATTTGCGGCGGCCAATAATTTAACACACAAGGCGATTTTATTCGCTGCTTATAGCGCTGGTCTGCGGGTGAGCGAGGTTATTAATTTAAGGCTTCAGGACATTGACCGTGAACGCAAACAATTATTTGTGTATTGCAGTAAAGGCAAAAAGGACAGGTACGTAGCATTAAGTCCGTTGCTGCTGGATGTATTAGAAAGCTATTATAAAATGTGGTACCCTAAGCCTGGCAATTATCTTTTTGAAGGAGATGAACCCGGACAGCCCTATTCTGTGCGCTCTGCACAAATTATTTTTTATAATGCAAAACAAAAAGCAGGGATCAGCAAAAGCATTAGCTTTCATGGATTGCGGCATAGTTTTGCTACACACATGCTTGAAAAGGGAGTAGATGTAAAATATATAAAGGAAATATTGGGACATTTTAATATAAAAACCACCGAAAGGTATTTGCATGTAAAAAGGGAAACTCTGGTAAATATTGTAAGTCCCTTAGATGCATTATACGGTAAAGACTAACAATATAAAAATCCGTATTGACGCTACGACAATATAAAAAACGAAATACAAAAGTGCTGATAGTCAATGGAGGAAAAAATTTGTGGAATTGAATTGGTTTCGTGTAATATTGTGTAGGCAGCAATTTTACAGATAACATGAAACGACAAAGAGGACTAAAGCGATACTATAAAAATCTTATAGTTAAAAACGACTTGGACAAAAGAAAGATTGACTTCAGCAGCGTAGATGCTTGGTTTGACAATTCGCATTGGCATTTTGACTGGAACGGATACGGTAACAATAGTTTTAAAAGAAGAAAGCCGCATCTTGACAAACTATTTCGGCATTTTGATTTGTTAGTTGACAAGACAAAAGAATTGAAATCTGACTTTCAACTATATGCACTGCTTCAAGACTTCAACAGCTCTTATGACGCTATATTTCTACACACACCAAATGCAAATAATACCCAATTCCCGTCTAAGTATGCGAATTTGTCAAAAAAGACTACTCTGACAAACAAATCACTTGATGAATATATTAAAAGGTTAGACGGATACGAGATATTATATGGACAAGCAGACGAAGCTTTTTGTCTGCTTTATAAGACAAATATTGGACAGCCATTTTGACAAAATACCGCTGCCTACATTGGTTTTGTGCAAGCAGGGCTGACAATCATGGGCTGGACTCGTGTATTTTAATATTGTCTCGTCCTGAAATAGGTTGACTAAAAAACAACCAATTTTATGGACTTAAAAGAACAAATTATCCGGGAGTATTTAAACCAGGGCGGGGGGTTCAGGCAGCTTGCCTTAAAGTATGGCATCAGCCGTACCACTATTTGCAAGTGGGTTATGATTCACCAGGGAATACATAACTTGCCACCCACAGAAAAGCAACAGAAGCATTCTGTGTACAGCATGAGCAATAAGCACAGCAAATTAAATACAGAAGAGCAGCAATCAGCCGAAGCTTTGCAACAAAAGATTGCATCTTTGGAGAAGCAGCTTGAATGGGAAAAGCTACGGGTAGAAGCCTTGGATACGATGATCAGTATAGCAGAGAAAGATCTCCATATACAGATCAGAAAAAAGCCTGGTGCCCAACAGTAAAGCAGCTTAAAGGAGCACATGGCTCCATAAGCATACAACAGCTATGCATACTGTTGGGCTACACGCCGCAGGCTTATCACAAACACAACAAAAAAACTTTTCATCAGTACCACACAGAAGGCCTGGTGTTGCAGCAAATAGATATCATCCGCAAACAACAACCCAGGTGCGGCGGAAGAAAATTATTCATCATGCTTCGACCATTTTTAAAGCAACATAATATCTTTTTGGGAAGAGATAAGTTCTTTGATTTACTGAAAAGAAATAAGCTGCTGATAAGAAAAACAAAACGTAATGTTTATACCACCATGAGCAGGCATCACCTCAGGCGGTATGCCAACCTGGTAAAGGAATTTACACCACTGAAGGCGCATGAGCTTTGGGTGAGTGATATTACTTACATACCACTGAAAGAACGGTTTGCCTACCTGTTTTTAATAACCGATGCCTACTCAAGAAAGATAGTAGGCTACCATGTAAGTGATGATATGAAAGTAAGCTCGGCAGTAGTTGCCTTAAAGCAGGCGCTGGCACAAAAGCCGGCGCAAACAATAGTGATCCATCACTCAGACAGGGGCATACAATATTGCAGCGCTGAGTATGTAAGTTTACTCAATCAATCCAATGCCATGATCAGTATGACACAAAGCGGCGATCCGTTAGAAAATGCCATAGCAGAAAGGGTGAATGGTATTTTGAAGACAGAACTCCTCAGCAGTTGTTACAGTGATATACTTGCAGCCTCCATACACATATCCAGGTGCATTACCATTTATAATTACAGAAGAAGGCACAGCAGCCTCAACTGGCAGATACCAAATGATGTGCATGACCAAAAAGGCCCGCAGGTAAGAAGATGGAAAAATTATTATTACACACAAAAACTAAAGGAGGTAACTATGCAGGTAACTTAAGGGGCCAGGCACAAAAAATATTTTGCTATAGCTTTGGGAGCAACCGCAAATATTTTTTGCCAGGGCACGGGCAACAACTCAATTAATCAACCGTATTCAGGATGTATTATCTTCATCAACCAATAACAGGATTATTAACCAAATCAGTCAACTTTTTTCAGGACGAGTCACATCGTACTATGACTTTGTTACTACTGGACAAAGAGAAGTACGGCTGCTAACATGAGTAAAAGACAAATATTCAATCAGGTAGGTAAGGGACTGGTGTATATTGAATTTGCTTATTAAATTTTAAAATAATAGCCCTCGTTGCAAACGATGACTATTTAGCGATCAGGAAAAGTTTGATAAGACGGCGGGTTTTACTTACAATAAATTTATATGAGAGAATTACCTTATGTTAAGTTGTATCTTTATGTAAGATCGCTTTTACAAATCCCATAGTTATTCATTTTACAACCCCCCGTTACAATGAATATTACCGTTACTTCTGCAAACCAAAGTGAGTACCTTTTACTTGAATCCAAAGGCATGGCCGTGAGCAAAGAAGACCTGATAAAGCATTGCGAGCTTGTCTTCAAAGAAATTTTAAAACACAACTGCGATAAAATTCTTATTAATGAACCTCATACGGACTTTTCTCTTGAGCTTACTGATTATTTTGACCTGGTAAGAAACTATGTAAGTACTTTGCCACCGGAAACACGGAAACTAAAAATAGCTGCTGTGGTAGCGCCGCAATATCGGGAAGTAGCCGAAACATGGGAGTCGCTGTGTGTAAGCAGGGGGTTCACCTATTTTGCATTTATTTGTTTTGACAAAGCAAAGGAGTGGCTGCTGACGGAGGAAGAGGAATAGTTTTTCTGGCGGTATTTTTATCCATTCTGTTTTTACTTATACACTTTTATTTTTATATCCTCCAGATGAAACCTAAACTATTCCTCGTTTGTAACGAGGCTTAATGTTCTATCTTTTAAATAAATTATTACTATAAATAAAAAATAATGAAAGTAAATTTTGCTAATGCATTCATAGTTGCTTTATGCTTTTCTATCGTAAAATTGCATGCGCAAGACCTAAGTAATATAACATCCGGCGGCAAACTAAAACCCCTGCAAGCCCTTATGGACATAAGGCATTATACAATTGCGCTGGATGTAGATATAAATAAAAAAGCAATAGATGGCTATGCCGAAATTGACCTGAACTTATCTTCACCAACAGACACGTTATTATTTGACTTCATTCATTTGCTGCAGGTAAAAAAAATAATAGTTGATAACAGCGAACAAAAATTTAGTTTACAAAATGACCAGATTTTTATTACCGGCAAATCTGCTTATGCTCCTTCAAAACATATAGTAAGAATATATTACGGAGGCTATCCACCCGTTGCTGTAAACCCGCCCTGGCAGGGAGGCTTTACCTGGACACAGGACAAAAATGGAAACCCCTGGGCTTCCATTAACTGCCAGCTCCAGGGAGCGAAACTGTATTTTCCATGCAAAGACCATCCAGGCGATGAAGCAAATGAAGGAGCCGATTTAATTATCACGGTTCCAAAAGGCTTATCGGTTGCGGGCCCAGGGTTACTTCAATCTGTAAAAGCAGAGCGGAATAATAAAGCCACCTGGCATTGGAAAACCAACTATACCATAAGCAATTATTGCATTGTTTTTAATATCGGGAAATATAAAGTATTCACCCGCAATTATACTACTTGCGAAGGCAATGTTGTTCCCATTCAGCTTTATATTCTGAAACAGGATACTGCACAGGCAAAACATTTGCTTGATATAAAAGAAAGAGATTCCCACATCCTGGAAAAATATTTTGGCGAGTATCCTTGGATAAAAGAAAAGATAGGTGTAGCCGAAGTGCCCAATTCAGGCATGGAACATCAAACAATGATCACTTTTAGAGACAGTTTGGAATTCACTTCGTTTCCAGGCCAGTTAGATTATTCGTCTGTATATTTTCATGAATATGCGCATGAATGGTGGGCAAATAAAATTACCAATAAAGATTGGGCGCACATGTGGATACAGGAAGGTATTGCAACTTATGCAGAAGCACTGGCAATGAAAGAACTTGGCGGGGAAGCAGCCTACGATTCAGCAATGCTTTATAACAGAATTGTTACATCAGCTTTTGGCAATAAAAAACCGATAGTGCCAGGTGATACTGCGAGTATGAAAGATGTTTATAGCAGTGATATTTACTGTAAAGGGGCTTTACTGATGCACACATTAAGATATATTTTGGGCGACAGTATATTTTTTCCTGCACTTAAGAAATTCAGTACAAGTGTTAAATATCCATACGAACAATTTTTTACATCAGATGATATAGAAAAATATTTTAGCAAAGCGTCAGGAAAAGATCTAAAACCGGTTTGCGCTGAGTATTTAAGAACTACAAAAGAAATAGAAATTAACCTGTATCAAATAAATTCCAATACATGGTATATGGTTGTTAATAATGCGCCGGCAGATTCTCTGACCCTTGATATTATTACAGATTCCGGCATGATACATACAACAATGAACGCTACAATAGATAAGCCGTTTATAATAAAAAGCAAAGTGCCTCCAATTCCGGACCCGAAGGGGTGGTATTGGAGAAAAGTAATTTATAATTAAAAAGTAACCCAATAATAAAACAATGGATTTTATATTTAGAAAAGCTGAAATAACTGATACAAACCGTCTTGAAAGCCTTATCAAAAAATCTTCAACAGCTATAAATGCTGCCTGGTATTCCAAAACAGAGATTGAGGCTGCACTGGTGAATGCCTGGGCCGTAGACGAGCAACTTATACTTGATAACACGTATTGGATTGTTGAGAATTCAGATGGCATTGCAGCTGGCTGCGGCGGATGGAGCAAGCGGAAATTATTATTTGGGAAAAATGATGCGCTTCATGCTGCAGGTGATGAATTAATTCCGGGTACTGAGCCTGCCAGGATCAGGGCCTTCTTTGTTCATCCTGATTATGCCCGGATGGGAATTGGAAAGACATTGCTTGAAAAATGTGAAGCGGAAGCTAAAGCATCCGGCTTTGAGTCTATGGAATTAGTAGCTACTTTAAGCGGGGAAAAATTATATGCTGCAAATGGGTACATTCCTCTGAAAACCTACTATATTGATTTAGGCAACGGCATTACCAATAAAGTGGTTTCCATGTATAAGTCTTTGAAATAAAAACTATATATAATTAAAGTAGCTGCATTGCGGCAATACAGTAACAACAGTAAAGCTAACCGGCTTCAATACAAATACCCAATAATGCACACTGGTATCATATCCGTTTTTCCACCACCGCTTTCCGTTTTTTCCAGGTGCCGAGCGGCTCCGGGCTGTACAGCTCTTCGCCTTTTTTATCCGTAAGTCCGAAAGCCTTGTTAAGCTTACGGCTAATGTCGTCAATGCTTTTACTGTGATGTGGTTTATGCTTTTTGTAATAGGCCTCGTAGCTTTTTATAGCCTTGTTAATGATGGCCAGTTCTTTTTTATAATCCTTAGCCCGGCGATAAAGTTTCATAAGGCTGTTATACGCATCTATATGCAGCGCATCCTGTTGCACTATTTCTTTATATAATTGTATAGCCGCAGCCGCATCACCATTGGCTTCCGCTTCCGCAGCCTGCTGGTGCAGTTCTTTAATGGATGGTGCCTGATCATTCATGGAGGGAAGGTAAGAAAAGAATGTTTTGTTTTTTGGGAAGTAGTATATTTAGCCCAAAAAGAATCTTGTATGTCGCTTTACCAAAAACTGCAACAAGCCAAAAGCGAAGAAGATGTAAAAGATGCCTACATAAAGGCATTAGGGCTGAAAGACTATTCTAAAAATTTGTACGACATACAAACTAAGGAAATATGGTTTGAAGCAAAAGACGGTTACAAGCACAGCACTTATCAAATGTTTACCCAATTGCTGCATTATGTGCAGCAGGCTTTTAATAAGGGTGAAACTGTACCACCGCTTTTATGCGTGATAGATGCTAAGAAAGCTGCTATCATGAAAACGGCAGATGCGTTGCCCCTTTTATCTAATAAAAAGCAACCAATTAAATGGGGCAAAAGTGCAAGCGGATATACGCAGGAAGCATTAGATGTTGTATCAGCTTATATTGGCACTTACCTGGTAAGTTTTAAGATAGAAACACATGAAACTGAATTTATAAACACCATTAAAAATGCTGTAAAAACCGGCGAAATTATTCGCACACAAATAACACCGGACAATTTAAAGCAGGTGTTTGATAAATGGGTTGATATGATCGGGCGTGAAATAAAAGGTGTAGCTGCAGAAGATTATGCTTTATTGTTTTTTGCTGATATTATGAGCGATGGCACAGTAAGCACGCATGAAAACCTGCCTGCCGAATTATTGCATAAAGGTAATTCGCCTGTCTTTTCTTTAAATGGAAAGTTGTATGAGTTAGGCAGCCGTGAAGGTTACAGGCAATTTTGGGCAATTTATCACCGGCCGCCAAAAGCGGAGTATAGAAATTATTTGCTTGAAAGAAAGGATAGTCTTATTCCGCTTGATGAACGCAGCTTTAAAGGCGCATATTACACACCTTTGGCAGTGGTTGACAAAGCGTATGATAAACTAACGGAAACATTGGGCAACAACTGGCAAAAAGAATATATAGTTTGGGATATGTGTTGCGGCGTTGGCAATCTTGAAGTAAAACACAGCAACCCGCGAAATGTTTTTATGAGCACATTGGATAATGAAGATGTAGATATAATGAGAGCTACAAAAACCTGCGTGGCTGCAACCCGTTTTCAATATGATTATTTAAATGATGATATTACAGATGATGGCAAAATAGATTATTCACTCACAAACAAAATCCCACTTGCATTACGCAAAGCAATTGCTGATGGAAAAAAGATTTTAGTGCTAATGAATCCGCCATATGGCGAAGCTACTAATGCTGAAAACCTTTCTGGTGGAGAGAATCCTGATAATAAAGTTGGTATTGCCAAAACAAAATTTGCTGCAACAGCAATGAGAAAATACGGCAAAGCAAGTAATGAATTATTTACACAATTTATAGCAAGAGTAGCACAAGAAGTTCCTACTGCAACGGTTGCTATGTTTAGTAAAATGAAATACGTAAATGCGCCCAATTTTGAAAAATTTAGAGAAGCTTGGAATGCAAAATATTTAGGAGGATTTGTTGTTCATAGTAAAACGTTTGACGGTTTAAAGGGAGATTTTCCTATTGGTTTTCTAATATGGAAAACAAATAATGCAAATAATTCAAACAAAACACTTATTGAAGAAGTAGTTGTAGATGTTTTAGATAAAAATGCAAAACCGATAGGCGAAAAATCTTTCTACAATATTTCAAATAAAAGATTTTTAAGTGAGTGGTTTGAAAGACCCAAAGCAAATAAAGAGTTAGTAATTCCAATAAATAATGCTGTTTCACCAAGCCCTGGCCGTGCACCTGTAAGGATGTGGTCTGATAACGCTTTAGGTTATTTAATATTTAAAGGAACGGATTTATATAACTCAAATGCAACTTGCGTTTTAAGTTCTGTTTACGGAGACGGACACGGAATTTATATCAATAGAAATAATTTAGAAAGTATTGCAATAATGCATACTGTTCGTAAAATTATCAAACCAACTTGGCTCAATGATAGAGACCAATTCTTACAACCCACACAACTACTTTCAGAAGAATTTAAAACTGATTGTTTAATATGGATGTTATTTAATGGAAGCAATCTTACAGCAAGCGCAAACGATTTAGACTGGAATGGGGAAAAGTGGAGCATCGTTAATCATTTCATACCATTTACCGAAGAAGAAGTAAATGCACCCGAACGTTTTGAAAGTGATTTTATGGTTCAGTATTTAGCAGATAAAACATTAAGCAAAGAAGCGCAACAAGTATTAGCAGAAGGCAAAAAATTATGGCAGGCTTACTTTGCACATGCAGATGTACATTCTGTAAGAGATGAATTAAAATTAAACAGGACAGATGTTGGCTGGTATCAAATTCGTAAAGCTTTACAATCCCGCAATGCAAGCAGCGATTTTCCTCCTGTAAGTTTTAAACCTTTTGAAGAAGCCTACAAAGCATTAACTGAAAAGCTTCAGCCAATGGTGTATGAGTTGGGATTTTTGAAAAGCTGAAACCGTTTTAACTAATGATTCATAAATTAATACGCGAATGATAAGCAAACTATTTTTAAAGAATGACAAATATTCTGGTTATCATTTAGATAATAATGAATACGGTATAGGGGGTTTAAGTAAGGTAAACGTGTTTATAGGCCAGAATAATTCTGGTAAAAGCCGTTTTTTAAGAACCGTTTATGTTGACGAAGATTTTGAATTCGATTTAAAACAAGCTGATTTCAGTAAAACAGTTGGGTTCATTACTAGAACTCATCATGAAGTACGCGCACTATTGGATCGGTGTGGCATTCAAGATGCTGATGATATTTTTCAAAAGATAGATATTCTGAAAAAAGAAATTAGTCATTTTAAGATTAATAAAGTCAGTGAAAATATAAAACTAATTAATTCCCTGGGTGAATATTATAAAAGTAAAACAACAATTGGAGGATGGACGCATAAACAAAACACAGGTTTCACAAAAAATCCTAATGAGATATTAAATGAAATAAGAAAAATTGGACTTGAAATTATATCGTTCGTGGATAATTCCTTCTCTAAAGACTTCGACTTCAGATTTGAACGAATTTATATACCAATATTAAAAGGATTGAGGCCAATCCAGCTAAATTCTTCCAATGAATTTAAAGAACAAAAAGACAACTACAAACTCAGAACCTTACGTGATTATTTCAAAAACAAAAAATTAGAAAATAATGAAATTTTCACAGGCTTAGGATTGTACGAGGATACGAAGGCTTTGCTATTAGGAAACAAAGATGGTAGGGTTAAAATAAAAAATTTTGAAGAGTTTCTTAGTAAAAACTTTTTTGAAGGTAATTCGATTACGTTAATACCCGATATTAATAATGATTCTTTATTGATTGGAATAGGTGATGACGAAAGACCTATTTATGAATACGGTGATGGAATTCAAATGTTAATAATACTGTTGTACCCACTTTTTTTCAATAAGGACAAAAATTTACGAGTATTTATAGAGGAGCCCGAAAATTCTCTGCATCCGGGATTACAAAGATTATTCTTAGAAACACTCATGAAAGAGGAATTTAAGAATTTCCAATATTTTATTACTACTCATTCAAATCATTTTTTAGATATAACTCTAGATCTTAATAATATTTCAATATATACTTTTAATAAAAAGAAAATCAACAATTCAAATGAATTTTCTTACCATATTGAAAATACTTCAAATGATGATATTAATATCCTAGATTTAATTGGTGCTCGAAATGCATCCGTTTTTTTAAGTAACTGCACCATCTGGGTTGAAGGAATTACTGATAGACTTTATTTAAAAAAATATCTAGAAGTATATCAAAATTATCTTTTTGAACAAAAAGAAATTAATGCAAAATTCAAAGAAGATTTTAATTTTTCATTTATAGAATACGGCGGTAGTAATATAGTTCATTGGTCTTTTACCAACGAATTAGGATGGGATAAGATACAAACGAGTAGATTAAGCTCAAAAATATTTGTTATAGCTGACAAAGACAGTTCCGAAGAAAACCCAACATCCGAAAAAGCAACGAGATTGCTTCAATTGAAAGATAAGTTAGGAGACCGATTTAAAATTGTTGATGGAAGAGAAATAGAAAACACTATTAGTGAAAAAATACTTATTGAAACTGTGATGATTATTGAGAAGAAAAATAAGAATAATGTTGTATATAATGCTGATGAAGTTAGAATTGAAAAGTTTAAGTATCAAAAGCTTGGAAATTTTATTGAGACAAATTTTGGTGGAATAAAACGTAAGTATAAAGCCGACAGCGGAACTATCTATTGTAAACTAGAATTTTGTAAACATCTATCGGCGTTATAAAAGAGATGGATGATTTAAGTGAGGAAGCAAAAAATATAGCTAAATCGATATTCAATTTCATAAGAGAAAGTAATGAATAATTCCTAAGCGACTTTAGTTATTGTAATCTGTGCATTGGTTCACGCCATATAAAACAATCATTATCAATCCACGTGAAATAAATTATGTAAAAATCCAACTCATCTCTCCCTTTTTCTATAGATATGATTCCAACTAGTAGAACAATCTTATTAGCTCATAATGAACCTGCACTACCCATTAACATAAGGTAAACTTTTTCTAATCACAACCCTGACTTTTACAATTTACTGTCTTTTGAAATTACTACTATTTATATTCAGCAGTAGTGTATCATTAGTGAGCGCCAGCGGGTAACTTGTATGTGTAAGCCATGCGGTGGAGAATATAATGCCATTGCTTGATTTTTTAATCAATATTGTATCACTTACGAACTGAAAATTTGCATAGGGTTCTGGTTTCGGTAATGTACCGCTAGTATCGGTGGTGCCGGCTACTACCCCTAATGCCGGATAACTGAACTTAATAAAAGCTGCGCTATCGGGCTGTATGATCAAAAAACTGTCCTGTGAAACCCGGTAAGTTCCTGCATCCGGTGGCAGCCTGTGATTTAAAAAAGTATAACTGCCATTACCATTAAAAGTTATTCTGATACTATCGTCGGAAACAACAGTGTTGCCTTGTTCAACTATTGCTGACGGATTCTGCAAAACAGCGGGGTAAGCGTAAGATGCTGATACACCACTGGTAAAGACCCATGTGCCCGCTATATCGTTGGGCGATGAATCACTTGTTTTAGAACAAGAAAAAATGGTGCAAAGCAGCGCAAGCCATAGCAAGTTTGTTTTCCTCATACAACAGTTTATTGGCTTAAAGTTAAAGTAAATTTTTATTTGTGATAAATTCGTTCGCCGGTTTCCTGACCTGGTTCATACTCCCTGCCTTGTTCGTGGCTCACGAAACAATCATCCTAATGAAGTAAAGTATTTAAAAATCCAAACTCGTCATCTTCCGGTTTCTATAAATATGATTTTCTTTGAATTTGCATATTCGTAATTTACAAGCCCAAATTGAAATACAAATTTGTTGCTTGTGACACAAACCAAGCCCATGCTTTTTTATTTATAGCCAAGAATAAACAATTACGAAGATGCTTTTTATAACTCAACTCATTTACATAAAATCAGGACAAGAAAATATTTTTCATCAGCTTGAGGACATTGCAATCCCTACGATTTTAAAATATAATGGACAACTTTTATTGCGGGTAAGACCAACCGAAAACACTTTTATAGAAACGAATATTGAGAAACCTTATGAAATTCATTTAGTAGAATTTGCAACTGAAAATGACTTTGACGATTTTATGAAAGATGAAGAACGGAAACGGTTTTTACATTTAAAAGAACAATCAATTAAATCAGTAACACTTATAAAAGGAACGAAAATTTGAGATTGAAAAAAACGCCAGCCACAAATCCCAATAAGCTTTCTTTTGCATTCAATACTTACATTTACCGAAATCTTACATCATGAAATCTCTTTTTACTATTCTTAGTTCTGTTATAAGCATCATTTCTTTTGCTCATCCTTCGACAAATCATTATTCATTTGGCGTAAAAATTATTGGTCAGGGAAAGCCGATGATCTTAATTCCGGGTTTAAAAGGCGATGGTTTTGCTACTTATGCAACTACTGTTCAGCATTATAAAGATCATTATAAATGTTACATTATCACCTTAGCGGGCTTTGCAGGCCAACTTGCTTCTTCAAGAGATTCAGACCTGTTGAAAGGACAAAGAGATGAACTGATTGCATATGTAAAAGAGCAGCATCTTAATAAACCCATTTTGGTTGGTTTTAGCTTTGGCGGTGTACTTGCTTTGTGGATGGAAACAACAGCGCCCGATTTATTTGGAAAGCTGGTAGATATTGATGGTGTTCCTTTTGAAGAGGCCATTGAAAAACCGAATCTCAATATTGATTCTTTGCGTGATACCATTCAGAAAGATTATCATTACATAATGGTTTTACTCCAAAACAAATGGCTCATAAAGATTCCCTTTACCATTCTCCAAAAAATGAAAAGGCGGGTTTTGAATTTTTAAAAAGTATGATCAGCGATACGGCGCAAATTCCTCAGGTAATGGCTTGGGACAGAGCAAGTAATTTAAAAGCAACCTGGCTGATGCTATGTGAAATGGAAGAACTGGATTTGAGAGATGATGTTGCAAAAATTCAATCACCTATTTTGGTATTAGGCTCATGGGTAGGGTGGGATAGCCTCAAAACAAAAAAGTTGGTTGAAGCTGCATATACCAGGCAATTTGCAAAAGCCAAAGATTGCAGAATTGTTTTTTCAGAACAGGGCAAACATTTTTTGATGTGGAATGACTATGACTGGTACATCAATGAAATTGATCAATTTTTAAAAACCAATAGTAAGTAGTTTCATCAAAATCTTAAATAAAAATTCAAGTCACCATACTATGATTAAATTATTCATAACTGCAGTTATTTGTTTGGCATTAATGCAAAACTCCTTAGCTCAAAACGGTAGCATTATAAAACAAACGCAGGTGTATTTACCCGATACATTACGCAACAAAATAGCGAAACACTTTCCAGATATTAAATCATTTAACGACAGTGTAAATGCCTTCAGAATCACTTACTTATCTGACGGGCTTAAAGTGAATGGTTACATGGTGATGCCTAAAAAACCCGGCAACTATCCATGTATCATATACAACAGGGGCGGTAACAGAGAATTTGGTCAGCTAGATTTTGCAGATTACGGCTATTTTATGGCACAAATTGCGAGCTGGGGGTATATTGTAGTTGGCTCACAATATCGCGGCAACGACAGCAGTGAAGGTAAAGAAGAATTTGGAGGTAAAGACGTAGATGACGTTTTAAACCTTATTCCTTTTTTAAATAATATAAAGAATGCTGACACTTCAAGAATCGGCATGTACGGTGTAAGCCGCGGGGGAATGATGACTTATATCGCAATGACACAAACAAATCGCTTAAAAGCTGCTGTTGTACTCTCAGGAATAACAGATTTGATTAAACTAATAGTTACCCGCCCCGATATGGACACTTTTGTGTACAAGGAGCTAATCCCTGATTATAATAACGCAAAAACCAGTGAATTGCAAAAACGTTCTGCGGTTTATTTGGCAGACAAGCTTTGCAAAACTACTCCTTTGTTCATCTTGCAGGGTACTGGCGACTGGAGAGTTCCGGCTGATGAAGTGATTGATCTCGTTGGTAAATTATATGCAGATAAGCAACCTTTTCGTTTTAGCCTGTTTGAAGGCGGAAGCCACGGCATAAATGAATTTTGGGAACAGGTGGGAGCGCAAACAAAATTATTTCTTGACAGATATGTACGCGATAAATTACCATGGCCATCATTAAAGCCGCATGGTTCTTAGAGTAATTGGATGACTTTATAAATGAACCACAAAACATAAGCAGAGCTGACATGCATTTCATTAGCTTTTATACTATCAGCCAATGACGGTGTTGTTCCACATTAGCAACCAAGTCCAGGCTTTTCAACAACTAACATTAGCTGTCTACAATATTGGTTTAGCGCAATTAGGGCTTATACGGCGCAGCAAGAATGAATGCAATTATTTCTTATTAGTACCGACATTTGCAAAACAAAAATAATTATAAATGAAAGCAGTAAGAATTAGTGAATTTGGCGGCGCAGATGTATTGAAGCTACAGGAAATTGAACGGCCTGTTCCTGCGGCGGATGAAATTTTAATACAGGTGTATGCCAGTGGTGTAAACCCTGTGGATTGGAAAGTTCGCGAGGGAGGAAATGATATATTGAGACCTTATTTAAAGTTGCCCATGACACTTGGCTGGGATGTAGCAGGCATTGTAGAAGAAACCGGCAGCAATGTAACCAACTTCAAAAAAGGTGAGGAGGTGTACGGCGTCCCTAACTTTCCCGGAGACGGAAGCTATGCAGAATATGTAGCAGCAAAGGCAAGTCAGTTTGCTTTGAAACCTAAAAGCATTTCTTTTAATGAGGCTTCGGCTGTTCCATTGACCGGGCTTGTTGCGGCTAACTCTCTTTTTGAACTTGGAAAATTACAAGCAGGACAACGCATTTTCATCCAGGGTGCTTCGGGCGGTATCGGAAATTTTGCTGTGCAGTTTGCAAAAGCAAAAGGTGCTTATGTGATAGGAAGTGCTTCTGCAGGTAACCAAGAATTTTTAAAACAAATTGGTGCTGATGAAGTGCTGGACTACAATACACAGCAATTTGATAAGATGCTGCAGGATATTGATGTAGTGCTGGAAGCTTCGCCACTTCGTGATAATAATGAGCGATTGAAGAGCGTAAGCGTATTGAACAACGGTGGAATTTTTATAAGCGCAAATGTTGATTATCCATTTAACAATGAGGTTACAGAAGCGCTTGCAAAAAAGAATGCAAAAGGTGAAGTTGTTTCTTCACAAACAAATCACCTAGCCTGGCTAACTGAAATTGCGGAGTGGATTGACGAAGGGAAAGTAAAAGTTTTTATTAGCAAAGTATATCCTTTAGAACAAGTTGCCGAAGCACACAGGGAAAGTGAAACGTGGCACGTTCGTGGAAAATTAGTGCTGGAAGTGAGAAAGGAAGAATAGAATGATAAAGTCAATAGCTTTTCAGATCATCAATGATATAGGAGAATATTCCGGCAATTATCCCTGCATTAAGAAACTGTCCTGATCCGGAATAATATTGAACCGAAAAAAGAATGTTTTATTGCTATTCATTTTTAAATAAAGCAAATAATAAAGCGTACAATATGCTTTTACAAGAGTGGAATTGTAAAGTGAAAATATTAATTTTGCCGCCTTTATATTTGGTCCCGTAGTTCAATGGATAGAATAGGAGTTTCCTAAACTTTAGATACAAGTTCGATTCTTGTCGGGACTACCATACCGGAAAGGAGTGAAAAATTGAAATCTTTCCGATTTATTGTCCTTGCTAATTCATTGTTAATGTGATAAATAAGTCGAACTGCTTCGTTAATGCGTGGAGTTCGATATTGCATTCCGTCAAAACTGAGTTTTTCAGGGTATATTGAACTTATTATTTCCCGTTTCCTTGTAACATTTGTCTCCGAATAAATAATATCAAGATGGGAGAGTGTAGAAACAGCTTTATCAATTAATTTATCAATGCTAATCGTAGTTGTGTTTTCTGTTGTGTCAGCAAGTTTTGCTTCAAGACGCACAAGTTTATTTTCACACTCTGATTTTATTGTACGGTAGTCAATTGAATCAATATCTTCAGACAAAAGTAGCTGTCTAGCTTTGTTAAGCCTTTCATTTATCTTATTCATTTCCTCAACCAATTGCTTACTCCGGCTTTGTTTTTGCGCAGACTGCTTCTTATACGTATTGCTAATAATTATTTTGTATAAATCGATTACACTTGCATGCGGTTTGTACTTTTTAAGTTCCTCAATAAACGTGTCATTAGCATGGTTAGCTCTATATCGGCAACCGCAGGACGAAATACAATGATAATAATAATAGTAATTATACTTGCCTTTTGAAGCGCTGCCAGTAAGCATTCGTTTACACTTAGAGCAGGTTAAAAATCCTCTTAAGGGTAAGTTATTCTGAGAAACCATTTTTGTATTAGGGCGCTCTTTTCTTTTTTTACCATCAAGCACATCTTGTACTTTATAGAAGAGAGCCTCACTAATCAAGGGTTCATGTTGACCCTGCACTAAATGGCTTTCATCATCTTTAAATTTGGGGATAAATATTTTACCACAATAAATAGGATTACGCATTGCAGTCCAAAAATTACTTCTGCTACATTTTAATCCCTTTTTATTTGCTTCCTTCCTTATCTGATCGGCAGCTAAAGTTCCATGTGCTAATTCATGAAATGCCCATTTGAGTAACGAGGCGTCAGGTTCCATTGGTGAAATATTTCTTCGGTTGTCTTCTCCTATATTATTGGTATAGCCCACAGGAGCTGTTCCCATCCATCGGCCTTCTTTCTTTGCCCTTCTCATACCATGGAATACATTCAAAGATCTCCGATCATTTTCAACTTCAGGTGCAGCTAAATAAAATGCAAGCATCATCTTATTTTCCGGAATAGAAAGATCTAGCGGTTGTTCTACAGCCTGAGGCTCTACTCCGAGCTTTCGTAATGTGCTTATCATCTGATAAGCGTCCCCTGCATTACGGCTAAAGCGATCCCATTTAGTAAAAAGGATAAGGTCACATGGGCCTTTATGTTTTCGTAAATCAATTAATAACTTAATCCATTGAGGACGCATAAAACTTTTTGCAGAATGATCTTCAAAAATCACCTTTCTTACTTGGATTGAATTTATCTCACAGTATTTACGTAAGCGTTCATCCTGATCTCGCTGCGAATATCCTCTATCGGCTTGTTCATCTGTGCTGACACGGATGTATAAATCGGCTATTTTCATGATGAATTTAATTTAAATTAAGTTTAGAATCATTTTAATTAAACCTTGAATGCTTTCATGCAACACGATATTTGCTTAGTCAAGGTAGCTATTTTTTTCTCATAAGATTGCTATCCATGTAAGTCGTTTTATCTATGTATTGTTCTACAACAATATCGGCCATTTGATACAAAAATTCAAGTACAAGTTTAGACTGCTCTAGTGTAACTTGTAAGCCATCCTTATTCAAAATTTCCATTGCCTTTTCCGGCGTAATTCTTTCTCGTTCACTATTCATACCGCACCTCTTTTAGATAGCTATAACCTGCATGTTCAGTTCTTGCTATGTTCTAAGATTATTCATTCTTCACTGCACAAATTTATTTGTAAGAAGTTAAACGATCCTCATCAAAATATGGGGAGGATTGATCTACCAATAATGCATGTTTAACTTTCTCACTGTTTCTATCTGAACCGGCGAAATTGAAATTGTTAAGCTATGAATGTCAGAGAACAAATCTTTCCTTTGAAGAAGCGAGGCAAATAGACCTGGTAGAGATCTATCAAAATTAAAGCATTATACAACCAAAGTAAGAAATTACGACCATTGGTAATTGTCTCCACTAAGAGAAGAAAAAATCTCGTCTTTCAAAGTTAATCAAAAACTAAACTGCTGGTATGATCATGGGAATTGTAAAGGTGGCAGGATCATAGATTTTGCCATCCAATATTACAATTGTACAATAAGCGAATGCCTACAAAAATTAAGCAATTGTCTTTCTTTTCACCAGGTGATACAGCCATCTTAAAAATAAGAAAAGAAACCGACGAAAGTAAATAAAAATTATAAAGGAAGGACCACTTTCATCTTTTACTTTATTCCGCTATCTGCAAAAAAGAAGGATACCGATAGACCTTGCAGAAAATTTCTGTAAGGAAGTGAAATATGAATTAAATGGAAAGGAATATTTTGGAATTGGCTTCAAAAATAATTCGGGTGGTTATGAAATCCGTAATCCTTATTTTAAAGCCAGCAGTTCCTCCAAAGACCTTACTACGTTTAACAATGCAGCAAAAGAAGCTGCCGTTTTTGAAGGCTTCATTGACTTCCTTTCCTTCATGGCAATACATCAAAATCAGCAGGGAATTATTTCTGATTTTGTAATCCTGAATTCGGTTTCATTCTTTGAAAAAGCCCGTCCATTTATGGAGGAGCATGAAGCGATTAAACTTTATTTAGACCGCGATGCTACAGGACAAAATTACAGCCGTTATGCGCTTTCTATCAGTAATAAATACAAAGATGAAAGCCACTTATATAAAGAGCATAAAGACCTCAATGAGTGGCTCGTAAATCTTGGAAAATTACAAAAGAAAAAGTTACGACACAAGCTCTGATACGACCATCCTTACTAGGGTTTCAAAAAGAGGTATTCATAATAAACAAGACAAAAATTTAAATCATTAAATTAAACAATGAAAAATCTAAAAGACGTCAATAACATAACGAGATTGCCTCTTTCCTGCAATCGGCCAGATGTCCGGTTGTATCACAACCGATTCTGGCCGCCCTTACTCCGAAGTCGTGGTCGGGGCTGATGAAAAGAAAGAATATTTTATTAATAACAGTGAAAATGATAAAGTGATGCAAGAAAAAAACAATCGTACCGAATGGCTGCACCTGCGCCTGAAATCAGAAGAGTATAAAAAAATCCATGACCACTTCAGCAAAACCACCTCCAGAAAATTTAGCGATTATGCAAGAAAAAATCTGCTTGCAAAGCCACTTGTAACAACCTACCTCAACCAATCTCTGGACGACTTTATGGCAGAGATGATAGTGCTTAGAAAGGAGCAGGAGAAAAAAACTTAAAGAGCTGCAGGAAGGAAACAGCCGCCTTAAAAGCATGTATGCCAACTTAAGTTTAGTGCATGAAGCTTTAAAGGATGCTGTGGCAAAAAAATTGTAATGCCTGCCGCAAAAGGTAGCCTGGTTGAGTATATGGTTACAAAACATAAGATCAGCCAGCGGCAGGCATGTAAAGCAGTAAGCCTACCCCAAAGCAGCAGCCGTTATAAGCGCAGGCCAAAGAAATATGATGCATTGATCAGCGAACTTCGCTTACTGGTTGATAAACATCCCTCCATTGGCTTTTGGCAAAGCTATTACCGCATCAGGAGAAAAGGATTTAACTGGAACCATAAACGCCTTTACAGAGTGTATACAGACATGAAGCTTAACATCCGCCGCAGGTATAAAAAAAGATTACCTGAAAGAGTAAAGCAATCTTTATTTCACCCTCAAAACATCAATGAAGTATGGAGCATTGATTTTATGGACGATACTCTTTGGGATGGAAGAAAGTTCAGGTTATTGAACATTGTAGATTATTACAACCGGGAAATATTACATATAGAACGAGATACATCACTGGAACAGGGCGGCTGATTATCGTGCTAATAAAAAGAGATTTTTACCTTTATTTTTAGGTTTTGCAAACTTTGAACAATATAATAGCAATTATTTTAGTTAATTGATTTATTCTGTTAAATCATGTATTTTTGGATTTGTTTGGCAGGCATGTTTATAACCCTTACGATGCTGTTTAAAATACCAATAATAATACTGCACAAACAATCCCCAATTATAATAAATTATTCCTAACAAAAACTGTTGCTATGAATAAAATATTTATCCTGCTTCCATGTGTTTTTGCAGTTATTATTAATTCCAAATCTATAGCTCAGATTATTCCGCCACCGCCTGTTTGTAATATTATACCGGGTTATACCTGGAAGGCAGATTCACTTAACCATTATAAAATTTACTTCACTAATACCAGTATTGCTTCTACTACCGGGCTTACTGCACGCTGGTTTTATGGCGATGGTGGCTTTGACAGTACATGGAACCCGACCCACATATTTGCTAATGCTGGTAAATACTATGTCTGCTTAAGAGTAGCAGATTCTAATTGCTATAAATATCAGTGCGATTCCATTACTATAGCTGCTCCGCCACCACCTGCGTGCAATATTACACCGGGCTATACCTGGAAGGCAGATTCCCTTAACCATTATAAAATTTACTTCACTAATACCAGTATTGCTTCTACTACCAAGCTTACTGCACGCTGGTTTTATGGCGATGGTGGCTCTGACAGTACATGGAACCCGACCCACATATTTGCTAATGCTGGTAAATACTATGTCTGCTTAAGAGTAGCAGATTCTAATTGCTATAAATATCAGTGCGATTCCATTACTATAGCTGCTCCGCCACCACCTGCGTGCAATATTACACCGGGCTATGCCTGGAAGGCAGATTCCCTTAACCATTATAAAATTTACTTCACTAATACCAGTATTGCTTCTACTACCGGGCTTACTGCACGCTGGTTTTATGGCGATGGTGGCTTTGACAGTACATGGAACCCGACCCACATATTTGCTAATGCTGGTAAATACTATGTCTGCTTAAGAGTAGCAGATTCTAATTGCTATAAATATCAGTGCGATTCCATTACTATAGCTGCTCCGCCACCACCTGCGTGCAATATTACACCGGGCTATACCTGGAAGGCAGATTCCCTTAACCATTATAAAATTTACTTCACTAATACCAGTATTGCTTCTACTACCGGGCTTACTGCACGCTGGTTTTATGGCGATGGTGGCTTTGACAGTACATGGAACCCGACCCACATATTTGCTAATGCTGGTAAATACTATGTCTGCTTAAGAGTAGCAGATTCTAATTGCTATAAATATCAGTGCGATTCCATTACTATAGCTGCTCCGCCACCACCTGCGTGCAATATTACACCGGGCTATACCTGGAAGGCAGATTCCCTTAACCATTATAAAATTTACTTCACTAATACCAGTATTGCTTCTACTACCAAGCTTACTGCACGCTGGTTTTATGGCGATGGTGGCTCTGACAGTACATGGAACCCGACCCACATATTTGCTAATGCTGGTAAATACTATGTCTGCTTAAGAGTAGCAGATTCTAATTGCTATAAATATCAGTGCGATTCCATTACTATAACCAAACCAGTTACTACAAATACTTCCAAATGCGAATTATATGCTTATCCAAATCCTGCTCATTCGCAGGTTATAGTAAATGTTCAATTAAACTCCAATGAAATAATAAATGCATATTTATACAATTTACAAAGTATAAATCTAATCACATTTAGTCAGCAGGGGAACGCGGGCAATAATATTGTAATAATCAATACCGACAGATTAGCAGAGGGTTATTATATAATAAAGTTGGTTCACGACAATCACTCATGCTATGCAAAATTTTTGAAATACTGATATAGCGGAATCTTCGTAGTAAGATCAGAGAGGTCATGAGCTACCACTTTATACCACATTCTAGATAAGAAAAGCTTCGGCTATGGTACACTTACCCCAAGGAGTTTTTTTCTTTTCACCAGCTTAACGGGTCTGCCTCCCTTACTTGTGCTTTGTTGCTTTGTCTCTTCCATTTCTTTCTCACCTGTTTTACGAATGCGTTTAGCATGAGAAAACTTTCCTTGCAAATGCGCCAGCATGAAGCAAGACAGCGTTTTGGTATAACCAAAACATAGCTGGCTCCTTAAAACCTTACACTTATTTCCGGAGTAGGGGCTGTCTTGTTTTTGCTCCTTGTTATAATCACTATTATGACCACCTGTATAATTTTTAAAGTGTTACTGTTTGTATAGCTGTGACTTTAGTCAATGCATTAGTTCACTTCTAAAGCTTTTTGAGTAACACTTTTTCCTGTGTGATCGTGATCTGAATCCAAATTGGTTGCCTCTTGTTTTTCCATTAATGAGCGGCTCTTTTTAAAAATCACAGAGAATTTAGTAGAAGAAGTTTTGTCAGTGTAACATTTTTTGTTAGGAGTTATGCAAGAAAGAAGTCGGAAAATTTTCCGAAAAAAACTGTAATTATTTTACAAAAACTTTTATTCCTGTAACATTTTTTTCAGGAACTGGCTTCCTCTTAAATGTTGGTTTGGTAACCTCATAACACCAACATAATTTTTTAAAACCGATCTCTTTTAATTCAATCGCAAATTTTTTTTAATAGAGTTCGTAAATAATTTCTTCTCAATAATTTTTGGCACTTGAAGAGATACTTTCTTGTCTTACATAGCTGCAAAGAAAAAGATGTAAGAATAGCTTTGCTGCTGTTATTTTACCAGACAATTCTCTTGCATACTTATCAGGTAATAAACTTTTTCATGCAAGTGAATTTGCGGTCTCACCTCATTAGCTTTGAAAAATTATTTTGCTGGTGAAAAGAAAAATAAGTTCATCTAATTATTCACTTCTGTCACCCTTGTAATTACTGTTAACCTTACCGGCCTGAAGTATCTTTTCTATGTCCTGGTAATCATAAAAATGAACGCCTCCCATCTTTGTATAAGGAATAATACCGGAAGATTTTAGAGTTTGTAATGTGCCTGGTGAAATCTTTAGAAGCCGCCTTACTTCATGCGACTTTAGCCACTTCTTTTGCACTGTATTGATTTGTGATTTTAAGGCTGTCAGCAGTTCTTCTAACAATTGTATCTTGAATGTTAGCAGAACGTTGGAGGCGCTGGAAACAGCGACAGGACTGTAATGAAGCGTTACTATAGACTTTAGGTAACTATATACAACTTAGGACAAAGGTTCTTATTGGTAAGGAAATAAAGCCAAAAAATCCATACCCAAAATGAGAAAACCTCTTCTGAACCACAAGTTTTTATAATGGGTTTTTGCAAATCTGGAATTTACTTGTAGGATAAGAGACATCAGGTTTATTTTTAGGGGTTCTAATCTGGCCTGTTTCTCATACATTTAGGCTGGGTACAGGAGTCATCATTCATTATGTAACCGTTTTTCACACTGACAAATCATTTCTGTTGACAGAAAAGTGGAAAGAATAAAAACCACAGGTAACATATTTTTCTAAGCCTTGTAGGATTTCCGTTTATCGAACCAATAGAGACGGCGCAGGCGGTTGCAACATTAAATGCGTCTGCCTAAAAGTTCGTGGCATGGGAAGCCATAGAGCTACACTTAAATCGTTCTAAACAGAGGTATTTCATAAAGTATTATAATCAAATCTCACCTAACAACTGTTTTCCTAATTCGGTTAAATATACAGTAATGATTTTTTTACCTCTGACTGTTGTGTACGGTTTAACTTCCACAAGTTTTCTTGCCAATAATCCTTTTACAGAGGGAATATCGTAAGCATCATTAGGCTCTGCATTTTCTAATTCTTTCTTCCTTATTTCTTTTAAATTTTGCTTCATTGATGTTGTCAATCGCTTGGCAACAGTATCGCCTTGCTTCTTCATGATGTGTAGAAATTATATACCTAAAAGATGCAAAGTAAAATAAAGTTAGTAATAATTAATCTGGTTTGACCTTTGGGGTTCATGACACACACCAATTAATTGCTCAAATGACTGAACAAGACAACTTTGAAATATTGAGATGTGCGGCTATTAAATATTACCGTTTATGTCACTTGTCTGGAACAGTTACTCTATTCTACTCGAAACACCTTTAACTAAACATAATCAAGCAGCTAATTTTGCCAAAAGTCTTAAATCTTCAAGAAAAAAGTTCGACATTTGCTCGATAGGGACTACAAAATATAATAAGATTTCTTAAGCAATTAATTTTTAATAGATTAGGAGCTATCTGACAAATCTTTGTACTCAAATCATTTCTTAAATTATTGGGTTACAATTAGTATAAGTTCGATTCCTATCTGGGTAATTCCTTAAATTATAAAACATTCCTTCTTTTCAAGTACTTCATTTTTATGAGAGGGTTGGCTATCATTATTCGCAAAATGGACATGTAAGCAATAACATCGATCGCGGCTTTTACATGGTGCTTTGCGTCATACAAGCTGCAGCGGGCAAGCTTTCTATAATATCCTTTTCTTTAAACTAAATTTGCATGAAAGTTTTATAATGCCAAAAAAAGAGCTATTTGATAATGAAGAAGTTTTAAAAAAAGCCTTGTCCTTATTTTGGGAAAAAGGTTATAATGGAACTTCTATTTCAGACCTCGAAACAGCAACAGGCATTAACCGCTCCAGCATCTATAACACTTATGGAGATAAAAACGAATTTTTTCTAAAGGCGCTTGAGCTTTACGAAAGTATCCAAAAAGCCAGCTCCGACAATCATTTTAACAATGCACAGTCGCCTTTGGCTGCTATTCGCCGGTTGTTCGAAGGCCTTACAACAGAAGTACTTTCTGATGATAAGAAGAAAGGATGTTTTATTATAAATACTACCACAGAACTGGCAAATCAGGATCCTTCTTTAAATCAGTTTTTGATAAAGAGAAAAAACGCTTATGTAAATACTTTCACTTCATTAATTAAGAAAGCCCAGGCGGCTGGTGAAATTCCTGTCGAAAAAGATGCGAGGGCAATTGCACTTTATTTGTTTTGCTCGCTGCAAGGTTTAAGAATTACAGGGATGCTTTCCCTCAGCAAAAAAGAGCTTCGCCAGATCACAGATCATATTTTAAGTACGCTTGTTTAGCTGCAATACAAAATTTATTTGCAGTAATCATTTCATTACACATTATATTTGCAACGTTCGTTACAAATAAATTTAAACAAATAAAATGAAAAGACTTGAAAATAAGGTGGCGGTAATTACCGGCGCTACAAGCGGAATATTAGCTACAGCAAAAATTGTTCGTTGAAGAAGGTGCTTATGTGTTTATCACCGGGCGCAGGCAAAAAGAACTGGATGATGCCGTAAAATCAATAGGCAAAAATGTTACAGGGGTAAGAAGTGATTCAGCTAACCTTGCTGACCTTGATCATTTGTTCGACATCGTGAAAAAAGAAAAAGGAAAGATTGACATATTATTCGCAAGTGCTGGTGTTGGCGAATTTGGTTTTCCAATTGGCGCTATTACTGAAGAACATTTCGATAAAAATTTTAATCTTAATACAAAAGGAACATTGTTTACAGTACAGAAAGCGTTGCCTTTGCTTAATGACGGCGGCTCTATTATAATGACAGGCACTGCGGTAATTGCAAAAGTAATGGAAGGCATGAGCATTTACAGTGCAAGCAAAATGGCGTTGCGTGTATTTGCACGCACCTGGACTGTGGAACTAAAAAAGCGCAGGATAAGAGTGAACGTTATCAGTCCTGGCCCAATTGACACAGCTATCGTGGCTAATGCGCCTAAAGAAATGGTTGATGCCCTAGTAGGGATGGTACCATTCAACAGGATTGGCGAGCCTGAAGAAATTGCAGCAGCCGCTTTATTTTTAGCTTCAGACGATTCTAAATTTATCACCGGCGTTGAACTGAATGTGGATGGTGGAATGAGTTTAGTATAAATAAATTTCTTATCAAAAAAAAGAATTACCGCATGAATAAAACCGTAATGATAACAGGTGCAAATGCCGGCATAGGAAAAGAAGTTGCCCGCCAGCTTGCATTACAAAATGGGATAGAAAAAATATACCTGGCTTGCAGAAACCAAAGCAAAGCAGAACTTGCCAAAAAAGAACTTGAGGAACAAACAGGCAAAACTATTTTTGAAATAATTGTTATGGATTTGACTGATGTAACTTCAGTGAAAAAAGCAGTTTCATCACTCAATACACCAATAGATGCTTTAATAATGAACGCAGGTGGTTCGGGCGGTAAGACACCATCTTCCTTAACCAAAGATGGCGTTACAACTATGTTTGCAACCAATGTTTTAGGACATGTTGTATTGCTTGAAGAATTGATAAAAGCAAATAAGATAAATAATGTTGCCATTTTTGCCGGAAGTGAAGCAGCAAGAGGCATCTCAAACATGGGTATTAAAAAGCCTTCGTTAAAAACATCTTCTGTAGATGAATTTGCTTCCATAATTGATGGTAAGTTTTTTGTTGAAAATAAATTCAAGTTGTCGCAAGCTTATTCACAGGTAAAATATATCGGTGCAATGTGGATAGGTTCTCTTGCCCGAAAAACTCCGGCTCTCAAAATTATCACACTGAGTCCGGGCGGTACAAAAGGCACAGAAGGAGCAAGCGCTTTTCCGCCATTCGTTCAGCTTTTATATAATCATGTTTTAATGCCAGTAGTAATGCCTTTACTTGGCTTAAGGCATCATAGTTTAGAAACAGGTGCCAAGCGTATGGTCGATGGAATTAATAACAACTCTCTAAAAAGTGGCGTTTTTTATGGCAGTAAAGAAAAAGTTTTAACCGGACCTATCATTGATCAGGGTACAATTTTTCCTGACTTGAAGAACGAAAAATTTCAGGATAATGCGAGTGAAGCTATACATAAATTCATCTCCTGAATAGAATACAGGCTTTGCTCCGCCATTCCTAATAATAACTAAAGAACAATCCCATGAGTAGCAACAACGAATTAAGAGAGCCTGCCGATATTGCCCGACGCTTTTATGATTATCTAAATGCGAAACCTGGAAGCGATTGGCGCAGTATTTTAGCACCTAACTGGACCGCTTTACCACCGCTACCCGAAGCTCCCGATCAGGTAGCTGGTTATTGTATGATGGTTGATCAGCTTCGCACCGGAGTACCTGACCTTGTGGTAGAAAATGTAGAAGTGATCGCAAATGAAGATGTTGTAGCGGTACGATCGCTTGTTAGCGGAACCAATACAGGCGTGCTGTTTGGAAACACTTCAACCGGCAAGGCCTTCACATTTACTGCGATGGATATTCATCGTATAGTTGGTGGAAAAATTGTTCAAACCTGGCATGTGGAAGATTTTGCAGGGATGATGGCACAACTTTCATAATTTCTCATACCAGTTAAATTATCAGAATATTTTATTTTCCCTGATTAAAAAAAGTACGTTTCTATAGTCTATAAGATAATGCTTAATCAATCATTCTCTAAACATGCCTTACAACCCAAAATTAGCCGATAGAATTCGCGAAGCTTTTGAACATTTAGAAGATCTGGAGGAAAAGAATATGTTCAGCGGTATTGGCTTTTTAGTAAATGGTAAGCTATGTATTTTCGTTGTTGGAGAGGAATTACTTTGTCGTATTGGTGCTAACGAAGTCGAAAAAGTAATTGAACAAAACGGCGTTCGCCAGTTTATTAACAACGGTAAGGTGATGAAGGATTATGTTTATGTATGCGAAGATACCTTTCTGCACAAAAAAGATTTCGCTCAATGGATTAAGCTTTCGCTTGATTTTAATCCCGTAGCAAAGGCATCTAAAAAGAAAAAGTAGTTGATGGGTAGTTAATCAATTCAAGTTTCTCTGCGCCATAGTGCTTAGCAACCTGAACTGCTACCCGTTTTGTTAACCCTGTTGAATCCATTTATTAATAATGTGAATGCTTTTTTACATTTTTAATACCGTCATCGGGTGCAAAGGCCTTGGTAGTCCGAACACACGGTAAAAGTTGGTACGATTCGAATTTTCGAGGCAGGTTTTCTCCATTTTTCATCTTACAAATTTAAATTAAAATCATCCACATTTTTACCAGGGGATTTCACCTGTTGCGGGATTTGTTTCTTCGCTAAAAAACTTACCAGTTGGTCCGTTGCTGTCTAGCAAAGCATACTTGATAATTCGTGTGGCTGCTTCTTCTACCGTACCCGTTCCGCGGTGGTTATTAAAATCAGTTTTTATAAAACCCGGGTCAACCATATTTACTTTGATAAGCGTATCCCGAAGTTCGTAAGCTAATATAATAGAGTACATATTTAAAGCCGATTTTGTGGGTTGATATACCGCTCCTTTGTGGGTATAATATTTACTGGTAGGGTCGCTGGCTAAGGTAAGCGAACCCTGGCTTGAACTGACGTTTACAATGCTTGGTTCGGGTGATTTTTTCAACAAATCAATAAACGCCTGCGTAACTCTTGCAACCCCAAATACATTGGTATCAAACGCTTTTTTAAATTGCTCCATAGTTGCCGCCAATGCGCTTTGCGGCATGCCGCCGGTGATGCCCGCGTTGTTGATCAGTACATCCAGCACATCGGTTTTTTTGCCTAGTTCTTCCCGGGCAGCTTTTACTGATTCGTCGTTGGTTACATCTATTTGTACGGCTTCTACTTCTGTAAACCCGTCAGCTTTCAGCTTCTCCACTGCTTCCTGTCCATTCTGCAACGTACGGCTACCGAGATATACATGAAATCCCTTTTGCAACAGTTGCCGCGCCGTTTCAAAACCAATGCTTTTATTGGCTCCGGTGATTAATACTTTTTTCATTTTATTTTGTGTTTAATTATTTAATATACGCCAGTGCAAAGTCTTTTGCAAAGTTTGTTAATTTCACTTTACCTAATGTTGGTTTGTTACGATTATAATCTTCTTACATTTCACCACTTCCCTGGCTTGCCTGCATTTCAACAAAGCCATTGGCAATCCACTTATTCATTCCCATCGCTAACATTTTTTTATTTCTTCATTTTTGTTATTAAGAGCAATACTAAAAACCTGGTTGGGTGACATGAAAGACATAATACCTTCATTAAAATCAAAAGGTTGTTGCCCATATTTAATTAGGGCATTAGACATTCTTTTTATGGCGATACTATAAAAATCGAACGCCAAAGTCATCGGTTTATCATTATGTGAATGCTTAGCGTTCTCAACATTTATTACACTGATCAACGGATGTTGCGGTTTAGGTAAATCTCTGAACTGGTGAAACTCGCTTATCGTTTTAAAATGCTTCCTGCAAGGTTATCTTCTTTTCTTATTTCCAATACCAATTTACCACGTGTATGAAACGTTTCACTTTCTTTATGTGCTTCGGTAACCTGTTCTAAAGGATACACTTTACTGATCACAACCTTTACTTTGCCTTCATCAATCAACTTCGCCATTTCATTTAGCCAATTGCGGTGGTTTGTTTGTGTGGCAACAAGCTCACCTGTAGCATTCTTTTTTGCAAGTGCTTTTTTCACTTCATCACTAAACGGAAAATCAACATTTACACTTACAAAAATTCCACGGTCTTTTAAAATGCTGATACATTTTAATCGCTCGTTTTCATCACGAAGCGGTGAACCATCAAACACAACATCAATGTCCTGCAACAACGCTTCAAATTTTTGCTTGCTGTAATCAATTGTTTCATCAACACCGATTTGTTTTAAAAATTCCTGGTTACCTGTCGAGGCACTGCCGATTACATACAGACCTTTTGCTTTTGCCATCTGCACAGCAAGGCTTCCCACGCCTCCCGACGCACCATGAATGAAGACCCGCTGACCTGCCTGTAATTTTCCTAATTCAAACAGCGCATTGCACGCCACAAGCCCAACCAAAGGAACGCCGGATGCTTCGTTGAAAGAAATGCTCTTTGGTTTTATTGCAAACTGACTCGCTTTTGCAGGGCAAAATTCAGCATAACTTCCATTAGTGCCGGGGAAATTAGGAACGCCATATACTTCATCACCTTTCTTAAAATCTGTAACCTCGCTGCCTGTTTCTTCTACAATGCCCGCTGCGTCCCAGCCAATTGTCATTGGTAAGGTTAAGAATGACTTTAAAAAATCATTTCCGCCATTACGCACTACCCAATCAACAGGATTTATGCCGCTGGCAAATACTTTCACCAAAATTTCATCGGCTGCTGGAACAGGGCGATGTATGTCTTCTAATTTCATTACATCCGGTCCGCCAAATTCATGAATTCTTATTGCTTTCATAATATTATTTTTCTGTTTTATTTATAATGCAAAGATCATCATTCCTAAAAAAATAGATTTAGTGTAAATGCCTTTTGTTTTAGTCAAAATGCTGAAGTGAGTTTATCAGTAACCAACTTTAGTCCCGAATGATTATGCAATCCTGATAATTATTGCCTGATAAAAAATTAATGGCTATAAACAAATCTTTCGTTTGTTAGAGATAGTTATCAGATGATGTTACAAACTTCAATATAAATTCAATGAAGTATAAAGTAAAACTGCTGTTAGCGGTAATCGCTTATTTATTGGGTTTCATTAATTAAACGACTGCCTGAATTCTAATGGTGAAAAATTCGTTTTGCTTTTAAATAATTTGCTGAAAGACTGGGAATGTTCAAACCCTAATTCATAAGCAATTTCGCTTACCGATAATTCGGTGGTGGATAATTTTTCTTTAGCTTTTTCAATCAGCTTTTCGTGGATGTGCTGTTGAGTGCTTTGCCCTGTCAATTCTTTCAGCAAGCCACGCAGATAAGCCGGTGATGTGTTTAAGATTTCCGAAATGTACTGAACCGTTGGCAATCCTTTTTCTAATAAATCATCACTGTCAAAATAGTTAGTAAGAACCTGCTCAAGTCGATCAAGTATTTGGTGACTGGCTTTTTTTCGCGTAATGAATTGACGATGATAAAACCTTTCAGCATAATTTAACAAAGTTTCAATTTGCGATATGATAATGTCCTGGCTAAACTTATCAATGTTAGCATGATACTCCTGTTGAATATTTTTAATGATGTTATTAATAGTAGCTTCTTCTTTTTCAGAAAGAAACAATGCTTCGTTTACCGAATAATCAAAGTATTCATATCGCTTTATGTTTTTTGCCAGAACTGTGTTCCACAAAAAGTCCGGGTGGATAAGCAATATCCAGCCCGAAGGAATCGCAGTTGAATTTTTATCCACCTCCACACTTAACACCTGATTAGGAGCCATGAAATACATAACACCTTCATCAAAATCATACTCCTGCTGGCCGTAACGCATTTTGCCGTTGAGGCCACGCTTTATAGAAATGGAATAGTAATCGGCAGCGATTGACTGTACCAGGTAATTATTTTTGGCGGCCGCCACCTGGGCATAATCCACTACACTGATAAGTGGATGCTCAGGCGGCGATAGTTTATTAAGCTGATGAAATTCGCTAATAGTTTTAATTCTTAGAGGTTGCATTTTACTGAGTTTATAAATTACAAAGCTTGTCCACCGGAAACCTCAATGCGTTGCCCGTTTATCCAATATGCATCTTCAGTACATAAGAAGGCAACAACGCCGCCAATATCATCAGGCAAACCTACACGGCCCAACGCTGTAAGACCTGATATAAAGGAATTGATGTCTTTATTATCACGGGTACGGCCACCACCAAAATCAGTTTCAATAGCACCGGGCGCCACCACATTTGCACGAATTTTTCTTGCACCTAATTCTTTTGCGAAATAACGTGTCAAAGTTTCGACCGCAGCTTTTAATGAACCATAAACAGAAGAGCCGGGATAAATGATTCGTGTGAGCCCGGATGAAATATTAATAATTGCACCACCATCATTCATAAAAGGCAATGCTTTTTGCGTTAAGAAAAACACGCCCTTGTAATGAATATTAAAAATGTCATCCATTTGCGCTTCTGTTACATCAGTAAGGGGAGCGTATAAAGCCGTACCTGCATTGTTTATAAGAAAATCAAAATTCGGGCTTCCGTTTTGTTCCTGCAAATATTCAGTTACCTGCTTCATGAAATTGTCAAACGATTTTACATTACTTGTATCAAGTTGTAAAGCAACCGCCTTTCGTCCCATTGATTCAATTTCGGATACAACTTCGTCTGCCGCCTGCTGATTACTATTATAAGTCAGTATTACATCAATACCTTTTTTAGCCAGCGCAATTGACATATTTTTTCCAAGTCCACGGCTACCGCCTGTTACCAGTGCTGTTTTATTTTTTGTGTCCATTTTTTAATTTTTTATTTTGATTAAACGCCCTTTTTTAACCCTGACCATAAACAGCAGCGAATGATTTTGCAAAATCTTTCAATTTTACTTTTCCTAATGCCGGTTTGTTTTTGTTATAATCTTCATACAAAACACCGCTACGTCTGCCGGCATTCATTTCTACCAAACCTTTAGCGGCCTGCGGGTTAAAGCCTGCGGCTACAATGCCATTCAGCATTTGTTCGTCCGGAATTTCAATCCATTTCAAACCGGGTTTACGGATGGCTTCGCCTAAAATGCCGGCCACTTCATTCGGCGCAACTTCATCACTTGCTATGTAACGAACTGTTCTGCCGTCAAAAGGCTTTTCAAATTCTTCGGCAATTGTATCTGCAATATCCAATGGTGAAACCCAGGGTTCTTTTTCATTATCACTACCATAATTTTGTACGATGGCGTCTTGTGATTTTATGGTTTGTATATAGGCAAACATGTTGTAGTAAAAACCAACAGGCCGCATAAATTTAATAGAAACATCGCCTGGTAATTGTTTCAAAATATTTTCCACTTCGTGATGTGCTGCAAGCATGCCAACGCCCTTATTAGTGTGTGCACCAATGCTGCTGAGATGAATAACACGTTTTACACTTGATTGTTGAATAGCTTGTTTATAGCCATTTGCCAGGCCTTCATAATACTTGCCCGGATCAATGCTTTTATCAAAGAAATTGAACGGAGGCTCCATCACATACACTGCATCCATACCAGTAAAGGTTGATGTCAAAAAATCAACATCTTCTACCGGGCCAATGGCAGCCGAAGCTCCCAACGCTTCGATATCTTTTATCTTTTCCGCCTTGCTGCTGATGACGGTAACATCGTGTCCTTTTTGCACTAATATTTCCGTCAATGGTTTGCTGACGTGCCCTAACGAGCCGGTAATTATGATTTTCATGTTTTTTTATTTATTGGTTCCTGCAAAGTTGCGTAACAATAAATAAACTGATGTAGCCGAAACGACTTTTGTTGTAGTCAAAAACGAAGGCTTATTACTCTTATCATTTTTTCATCACGAATAAAACCGTTCTTTCTTATTGTACGACCATAGTAGTAAAATGAACTTATTGGCACCTTATTAAAAAATTAATACAGGCCGTTATAATAAACAACCCTATTTTTAGAAACAACAATACTAGAAATGGTTACCTAATTAATGGCGAACTATGTAACATCTGCACTGTTATTTATTACAGAAATAAAAAATCAACATTATGAAAAAAATAAATTTAGGAAACCAGGGCCTTGGAGTTCCTGCTATAGGGCTTGGCTGCATGGGCATGACTAAAATTGCACACATGGATATTTACGGGAAAGCTGATGAGAAAGAATCTATAGCGACCATTCATCGTTCTTTAGAGTTAGGTGGCAATTTTTTAGATACGGCAGATTTGTATGGCCCGCTTTTGAATGAAAGGCTTATTGCAAAAGCAATAAAAGATAACAGGAACCAATACATTATTGGGACGAAGTTTGGCTATGAAGTTGATGACAACGAGCAACTGACCTGGAAAATAAATGGCAAAAAAGATTATGTAAAGAAGGCTGCCGAGCGTTCGCTTAAGAATTTAGGCACTGATTACATTGACCTTTATTACCTGCATCGTTTAGACTCAAACACTCCAATTGAAGAAACAGTTGGCGCAGTGGCTGAATTGGTAAAAGAAGGAAAGGTTGGTTACATCGGCCTTTCAGAAGTTTCATCCGACACAATACGAAGAGCCCATAAAATACATCCGTTAACTGCGGTGCAAACCGAGTATTCTTTGTTTGAAAGAAGTGTTGAAGAAGATGGAATTTTACATACACTTCATGAGCTTGGAATTGGTTTTGTTGCCTATTCGCCACTTGGCCGCGGTTTTCTTTCAGGCGATATTCAAAGCCCTGATCATTTTCCACAAGATGATTTTAGAAAAGGCATTCCTAAATTCCAGGGTGAACAATTTTATAAAAATATTGAGCTGGTAAATGAAGTAAAAAATATGGCGGAGAAAAAAGGAATTACCACCATTCAATTAGCCCTGGCCTGGGTAATGTCAAAAGGAATCGTTCCCTTACCCGGTACAAAAAGAAGAAAGTATGTAGAACAAAATATTGAGGCAACAAACGTTATCTTAGGTTCAGAAGAATTAAAACAATTAGAAGCCATCATACCTTTGGGCACTGTCACCGGCGACCGGTATGATGAAGCTGGCATGAGCATGGTAAGCTTATAGATTATTATCGCAAGAGGATTTTCGGGTCATAAACTCCCTTGCGTTTTATACATTCAAAACACAATGAAAAGGGAAAGCAGCGCTCCTTAATATCTATTTAATTTCTGAACAACACTGGTTGCTGTCACTGACTAAGCCACATCATCCGCTTATAAGTGATTTGAAAAGCATATTCATTCTGATAAATAGTTATTTATATTAAGATCAATGCTTAGAAGTTTTGTTAAACAAAAGTGGATTAATTTGACATACATCAAAAAGTAATCACAAAATAATAATAATACTTACGTGATAATCAGGCAGCTAATTTTGCTAAAACTTTTAAATCTTCAAGAAAAAAGTTCGACATTTGTTCGATAGGGACTACATAATTTAATATAAGATTTATTGTATTAAACAAGTTGATATATTAGTTGATATAATTATATCATTTGGAAAGCTGTTGAAAGAAAACTAACATTACCACCACTAAAACTACCGCTATGTTTTTAATCATTCTTGGTTTATTTATTTTTATTATTACTCTTACTGTTGTAAAACATAACCCGCTTACAGCAAAGTTCGCAGGCACAGGCCGCGTTATCTCATTATTAATAATTATAGTGGGCATATTAACCGCCTGTATAAAGCAGGTAGATGCAGGCGAGGTGGGCGTAAAAAAATTGTTTGGAAGTGTTCAAAACGATGTGCTTGGCAGCGGCCTTCATTTTATAAATCCTTTGCTTGATGTAGAAAAGCTTGATATTAAAACACAAAATTATACCATGACGGGCGTACATGGCGAAGGCGCTGTAGAAGGTGATGATGCCATTCGGGTACTTACAAGTGACGGGCTTGAAGTAACGATTGATCTTACAGTGCTCTTTCGTGTAGTGGCGGGTGATGCTCCAAAATTATTAAGAGAAACAGGAAGCGATTACATGGATAAGATTGTTCGCCCTATTACCCGCACCAGGATAAGAGATAATGCAGTGTACTATCAGGCAGTAGACCTGTTTGGCGATAAAAGAGAAGAATTTCAACAACGCATTTATAAAGGTATTGAAAGCGATTTTAAAACACGCGGCCTTATGCTGGAGCAGTTGCTTGTAAGAAACATCACGCTGCCTAATTCCGTAAAAGCCTCCATAGAAGCCAAGATAAATGCAGAGCAGGACGCCAAAAAGATGGAGTATGTATTACAGAAAGAAACGCAGGAAGCGCAGCGCAAAAGGGTAGAGGCGCAGGGCATTGCAGATTACCAGCGCATAATAAATACCGGCCTTACTGACCAGCAATTGCAATATGAACAAATAAAAGCGCTGAAAGAAATTGCACTGAGCCAGAATGCTAAAATAATCGTTATGGGCAAAGGAAATAACGCGCCATTAATAGTGGATGGTAAATAACAGTCTTTTTTAATTGTTTGCGCTATGAAATGGAGATAAGGAATTAATTGATTTTTCATTGTTTATAGTTTTTGGCAGGCGCTGAGCCTGCTTTTTTTGTGTGGGGTGGGTGGCAGATTGCACCTCTTGATATTATCTGCAAAGTTTGATATAAATTAGCGGATACAACCAAAAACTGTTTAGTAAAATACTGCATTGTTATGAGATTTATTTTTATAGCTTTTTCCATTTTTATATATAACGGTATAGCCGCTCAGGATTTAAACAATACTGAATGGATTTTAATAAAAGCTGCAAGAAAAGATGGCAGCCGTATAATTGGAAGTGGAGTAAAAGAAACAGATAATTTTCAGTATTACTTTACCAGCGACAGCGTGTACATTGCTGCAAATGGACAATACTCATTTCACCAGAAATACTCTTTATATAATAATCAGCTATCAATAGGCTCATTCGTAAACTATCAGATTGATTCTCTCAATGAGATATTTCTTGGTGTAACTGAAATTCCAACATCAGAGAAGTCGGATGATAAAATAAGCAGTATGGTTTTTATTAAAAGTGACTTTATATATGATTATATTAATAAAACAAATCAGTTTCAATTACCTGCCGATTCAATAATAGAAAATAACCATTATTTTCAGCCTGAATATAATGGGGATATTGTCAACCTTTTTAAAAATAACTCGAAGAATGAAGAAGTAAGCGGTTGCTTAATTATTACAGGAGATGGGGTAATAAAAAATGTAGAGATACAGCATGCCAGTAATACTAATGAAAAAGAAATTAAACGAGTGATAGATATTTTAAAAGCTACAAGCGGCCACTGGATTATGCCACCTTCGCCTAAAATGTTTCTGTTTAAGTCTTATTTTATATTAAAATATTCTTATGTCTATAATCGTGGCTATTTGAGTTCAGGAGTATCTTTTTCATTTGTAAGTAAAGATTCTGTACCTGCAATAAAAAACCTTACACTGGTACAAAGGAAAACGGCAAATAACAACTTTAATAATGGCATGCGATTGCTTGCCAAAAACAAGTTTGACAAAGCCGCTAATGCTTTCACTGAGTGTATTTAAATAGATCCTGAATTTATTGATGCCTATTATAATTTAGGATATACTTTTCAAAAATTGGGGAATATGGAAAAGGCCTGTGAAATTTGGAAAAAATTAAAAGAATGGGGACAAAAGGAAGGAGAAATGCTTTGTAATAAAAACTGTAAATAACACTTTTATTTAAGGTTGTTCTGTATATATTTATGGTAAATGGCAAATGTTGCTAATAAAAGTGAGCTATAGTCTTATTCATTTATATAAAGGGCAGGCCGCAATACCTGGACTTTTTTTGTAGATGTAAAAAAAATTGTTTCCGCCACATGCTTCCTCACACCCCCAATCCATCTCTCCTCCAGTTGCCTTTTTTTATAAACCAATAGGATAGTATTAAAATAATAAACCAGTACAGCACCTCATTAGTCCATACATATTTAAACGGCAAATGAAAACTTCTTATTAAGATAACTGTATAAATGAGGTATAACACAATAGCGGCAACTTCAATAATCACGTTTATTCTTGTGCGGCCGGTGCCGGTAACGCCGTTAAGCCAAATAACAGCAACGCTCATTATAAGCATGCCAAGCGATACCAGCCTTATTACGGGTATGGCTTCTGAAA
Organism: Hanamia sp.; assembly: GCA_965276925.1. Taxonomy (GTDB): domain Bacteria; phylum Bacteroidota; class Bacteroidia; order Chitinophagales; family Chitinophagaceae; genus Ginsengibacter. The sequence goes on along the minus strand of OZ255711.1, from coordinate 2,807,128 downwards.
TGAAAAGCGCATCTTGCCCAAAAAGACTCAAAAAATTTCTGGCAAAAACATTAAATAGCACTAGCATGATAACGGTGCAGGCCACACTTAGCCTTGCCGTTTTATAGATAGCTTTTACAACTTTTTCCTCCATGCCCTGTCCAATAAGGTTGCTCACCATTATATTGCTTGCGCTGGCAAAGGCCAATACAATAATGCCCATTACACTAAAAATGTTACGCACCGCATTGGATATAGCTTTTGCCCTATCGCCATAATACTCAAGCATAATAAAAAATACAAGCCAGGTCACGGTGCTTAGCACATATTGCAACACCAGCGGCACCGACATATTCAACATTGCTTTGGAATAAGTTGCGTCGTACCGTAAGGTTTTAAAGAGCGTAAACTTTTGCTGCAGCTTTGTCCTAAAAATAACGACATACACAATCACCATTCCTGAAAACTCAGCAATAACCGATGCGTACGCCGCACCATTAAAACCCAGGCGTGGAAAAGAAAGGGCGCCATATATGAGTACATAGTCAAAAAATATATTGATTACTGCCTGGCTTATAGTGCCGATAACAAGATAGCGGCTGTTGAGCGTTGCAATAAAAAATGCGTTGCCGCATTGAAACAAAAGCAAAAATGGAAACCCCCAAACTCTTATGCGGAGGAAACTTATTTCCTGCGCAAAGTTTTCCGGCGTTATAAAAGGGCGCAAACAAAGCGGCGCCACATACCAGGTAAACAACATGCCGCCCAAAGCAAACCACAGAGAGATGCGTAATCCCTGCGCAAACACTTTATGAATATCCTGCGCTTTTGCCTCGCCACCCTTTCTTGAAATAATTGCCTGCAGGGCATTTCCGAGCCCATTGCCCACTGTCATTAATACCAAATAATATATACCCGTTATGCCTGCATTGCCCAATTCCTTTAAGCCGAGGCCACCAAGAAAAATATTGTTAGTTATAAAATTTACATTAGGAATAATGAGCGAAGCAGATATGGGCAGCGCAATAGAAAGTATTTGCCTGTTAGTAACAGAAACCTGTAAGGCGTTGCCTTCAGCAGCAGATGACATATAAAATATATAATAGCTTACTTAATGTTGTAATAATAAACTTCTTTTTCTTTTTGTATAAAAATTTAATTGTATATGAAACAAAATGCAAGCGAAAAAAAAATTTACTTTGCATCACTTTAAAAGATTGAAAGCTTTATTCGAAATATTACCCTCCGGCATACAGGCAGAACACTGCATTCTTGTTTGTGAAATAAGCAAGGATAGCTTTTGCTATACCATAAAAGATATAGATAAAAATATGTGCATGGCGGTGGCGGCATATAACCTGGAAACCTTCGTTAGTGTAGAGGATAACAGTTACCGTATAGACGAAATGATCCGGAAGCAATTAGTTTTTACTAATGCGTTTAAAAAGGTATGCATTATTTACGCTTACCCTGAAAGTGTGCTGATACCTTTTTCTTTATATAATTCTTCTGAAAATGATAACGTGCTCGATCTCATTCACGGCGATCTTACTGATGACTGTATTACACTCACCGATCTTATTACAGAAAGAAAATGTTATAACACGTATCGTGTGCCTGTATCCATTTTAAAAGTGATGTCTGCACAATTTCCTAATGCGGAAAATGCCCACCAGTATTCACTTTTACTAAGAAAGGATTTAGCAGGCGAAGGCTACAATCTCCTGCTTATTTTTTATTCAGAAAAAATGGTTGTAAGGCTGCAAAAAGATGACAGCCCCGAATTTATCAATTCATTTTTTTATAACACTTTGGAAGATGTTTCTTATATTTTATTGAATATTTGTAAGCAATATGGTGCTGTAAACGTTTCAGTAGTAATACATGGTTTTATAGAAAAAGAATCCGTTTTATATAAAGAAATATATAAATATTTTGAGGCGGTTACTTTTGCGCCACTGCCTCAGGATTACAATTATAAAGAAGAGATTTTACAATATCCTGCTCATTATTTCAGCCATCTTTTTGCAATAGATTCATGCGAATAATCTCCGGTGAATATGGAGGCAGAAAAATAAAGCCGCCTTCTAAAATGCCCTATACACGCCCCACTACAGACATTGCAAGGGAAGGCTTGTTCAACATAATTGAAAATAATATTGAAATAGATGGCATAAAAACGCTTGATATTTTCGGAGGCACCGGAGCTATAAGTTATGAGCTCGCATCAAGAGGAGCGGGCAACTTAACTATTATTGAAAAAGACCCAAAGATGTATGCTTTTATAAAAAAGACTATTGGTGAATTAGGTATAAAAAATTGCAGTGTTATAAAGATGGATGTATTTAAATTTTTAGAAGAAACCAAAGAGCAGTATGATTTTATTTTTGCAGGGCCGCCGTATGCGCTGCAAACAATAGATGACCTGCCCATTATTATAAAAGAAAAAAAACTTCTTACGAATTACGGATGGTTTGTGCTGGAGCACACACCTGCAAATAACTATGAGCAGTACAATATGTTTAAAGCAACCAGGAACTATGGAACCACTGTATTTTCATTTTTTGTAAATAATTAAAAGAACACGTGAAGCCAATATTTATAACCGGAACAGGAACAGGAGTGGGCAAGACTTTGATAGCTGCCATTGTGGTGGAAGCATTGAATGCTGATTACTGGAAGCCGGTGCAGGCGGGCATTTCAGAAGGTACAGATTCAACATTTGTGAAGCAAATGATAACAAACGCCGCATCGGTGGTACACCCGGAATTGTACAAGTTACAAATGCCTGCATCACCTCATATAGCTGCAGTGGCAGAGCAAAAACGGATCAGCATAAAAGATATAGTTCATCATTTACCCAAAACAAAAAACAGGTTGGTGGTGGAAGGCGCTGGCGGCCTTATGGTGCCTTTAAATGAAAACAAATTTGTTCTTGATCTTATAAAAAAATTAAAGGCAAAGGTTATCATTGTAAGTAAAAATGAATTAGGAAGCATTAATCATTCGTTGCTTACTGCTTATGTTTTAAAAAAGGAAAAGATACCGGTTGCCGGCTGGATATTCAATGAGAAATATTTGAGCTATGAGCATGAAATTGTTCACTGGAGCGGGTTTCCGGCTATTGGTTCTGTTCCGCATCTTGATAATGTTTGTAAAAAAAGCATATATGCCGAGGCTTTGAAATTAAAAAAAGCGCTCAAAAATTATTTGAAATAATGCACAAAAGATTCCTATATATATTGTTTCCTTTTTCAATTGTATGGGGTTTTATCATCTGGCTTCGCAATAAACTTTATGATAAAAAAATACTTAGATATGCTTCCTTCAATTTCCCAGTAATATGCGTTGGAAACCTTGCTGTGGGCGGCACAGGCAAAACGCCCATGACAGAATACTTAATAAAGTTGCTTGGCGATAAATATAAAACCGCAACTTTAAGCCGGGGTTATAAGCGTAAAACTAAAGGCTTTTTAATAGCTGGCGAAAACACTACTGCAGCTGATATTGGCGATGAGCCTATGCAGATGTATAAAAAATTTCCCCTGGTAACTGTTGCAGTATGTGAAGATAGAGTTATTGGCATTCCACAACTGCTGTATGCCAGGCCGGAAACACAAGTGCTTATTCTGGATGATGCTTTTCAACACAGGGCGGTGAAAGCCGGACTCAACGTGCTTCTTACAGATTATAATAATTTGTACAGCAGAGATTATATGCTGCCCGCCGGTAACTTGCGGGATGTAAGAACCAGCAGCAAAAGAGCTGATGTAATTGTTGTAACCAAATGTAAACCGGATCTGTCACCTACCGGGAAGCAAATTATTATAAAGGAATTGCAGCCGTTGCCTTCGCAAAAAGTTTTCTTTACAAAATCAATTTACGGAAGCCCGTATCACAGTTTTACCAAAGAAAAAAGAGCATTTGATGCAAAGGATCATGTGCTTCTTGTGTGCGGAATTGCCAATCCAAATGAATTAAAAACAACAGTTGATACGCATACAAAAAGCTGTGAAATGTTATCGTTTAACGACCATCATACTTTTACAGCAGATGATATCTCAGTTATAAAAGATCATTTTGTAAAGATGGAAGCTCCACAAAAGATTATTCTTACTACTGAAAAAGATGCAGTAAAAATATTAAAGTTTCAAAGCGAAATGAATGTACTTCCTTTTTATGTGTTTCCGATGAGCCACCAATTTATGTTTGATGAGGAAAGCGATTTTGCAATGCTCATCGGTTCGTTTATAAATAGTTATCAGGAAACTAAAAATTTATAACAAAGCTAGTTACCATACAAAACCATTGCCTGAACAAACGTTACAGGTTTTGATAAGGTTGCATCAGATTCTGTAATTGCATTTATCACCGCAACGCCGCCAATGGGCTGCCAGCCAAGGTTTATGTTTTGCTTGATAAGGGTTTCTATATTTTCAACTCCTTTAGAACTTGTTATTACTACGTAATCAATTATTTTAGCCATAAGTTTTGTTTGATTAATAAAGTTTGCAAATTTATGTTACAAATTTGCAGAATGTATAATTAGAGATGATTTGAGTTGAATTATTTTATCAATTGAGTTTTTCTTATAATTTATATTATGTTAAATAGGCGCTACACAGCTATGCCACGAAAAGAGATAGTAAAAAAGCCGAGCTTAGGTTTTAAAGCCTTTACTTACCAATTAATTCCATTTAGTATATTAGCATGATGGATGAAAGTCATTTTATTATTTTACAATTTCTTTCAACACAATTAAACCCAACTTCCATAAATAATTTTCCTTTGGAAGTTCAAAATAAGTTTTTAAAAAATAATCTAAAGGAAGGAAGCTTATCTCACGAATTACAAATTGTATTGCAATATAAAAAAGAATGGATTAAAAGTACAGGTTTTATCCCGGCCTCTTATTCACTTACAGATGCAGGAAAACATGCTCTCAAAAAAGAGTGTGTAAGGTTATTAATTATAAATTTTCCACAAATGCATAAAATAATTTTGCAGAATTTAGAATCTCATGGAATCGGTAAGTATATAAATATTACCCCTACACTTTTAGAATTATTCCCGTTCATTCCTGATAGAACAGATAATTATCAAATTCAAGAAGAGTCTCAAAGGTCAAAGATTTTTTGATAAGCATGATTAAGCAAAATCTAATTGAGACAAAAGGAAATAGTATTAATGAACTGGGAACCGGAATTGCTGGGTATATCAAATGGCTTAGTGATGTTAGTGTAATGGCAGCTATTACTAAAGAAGGAATTGCTCTTTTACATCCCACACAACCTAATCAAACCATAAATGATTATTCAACTCATGTCCATGGTGATAGCAACAAAGTTATTTCAGGCGAAGCTAAAATAAAGAATTCCTTTAAATCGAATGAAGAAAGTCAGGAATCTAAAGTAGTTGCTAAGCAAAGCATGATATGGACTAAAAGAAATGCTTATATTGCAATAATTGCAATAGTCGTAGGAATAGTAATATATCTAATAAACAGATAGCTGTAAACAACACTTTTTTAGAAAGATTAATTCTTTCAACGTAATTTAAATTACGATGAAAGCTGTATTTTCATCAAGTTATTAATGGAGTAGCTGGTAAATACTCTTTTTTATTTCAATGATAGTTTAAGAAAGAAATTGCCAAAATGCTCAGGTAATTTCCCTGCCGCATTGAAGGCACTTTTTTTACTATCTCTTTCTTGCTCTGCTTTGCCCTCTCTACACAGCTAAAATGAATGCAAAAAGTTTGTAATAAAACTTAACTTTTTGCCCTCACGTTTTGCTAACCTAAGTAACATAATATAAATTGTAGCAAAAGAAAGTTTATCTACAAATAAAAGCCCTGTGTTTCCACAAGGCTTACAGAAAACGGTATATAAAATATTTTAGTTCACAAACTTGGCATCCGCAGCATCGTATTTATCCTGGTACTGTTTTACTTTATCATTCTGATTTAGGCTTTCATAAATTTTCTGCATCAGATCTGCGATTGATTTATATCTTGAACGGTCACTTTTTTTATTGGTCATTTCAAGAGTTGCCAATGCTTTATCTCCATAAGGAATTGCTTTATTAAAATCTGCTTTTGCAGTTGCAGTAAGGTCAGCTTTTTTCTTTGTATCATCCGGCTTGGTACTTTTTATTTTTAATCCTATTGCTCTTGCATCCACTCCCTGGTTATAATAATATTGAGCATAAAGCCAGTTAGTAACTACGTCATTAGGGTTAAGTGTATGCGCTTTTTCAATTTCAGATCCTAATGTTTTCATTAATGAATCTTTATTTTTTACCACTACTCCCTCATCTCCATTATATATATAACCAAAAATGTCATTGGCATAATTAAAATGATACATAAGGCTGTCAGGATGCTGGCTTACCAGTTCATTATATTTTGCAAATAAGGCATCGTTATCTTTTTTATCACGATAATAATCAACCATAATCAGGTCGAAATAATCACTTTGAGGAAAAAGCTTTTTGCCCAGCGCATCATATTTTTTCATGTTTGCCTCATCCTTTTCATCTTTATAATGAAGCGTGAGCCACTGGTAAGGAAGTATGTAGGTGGCATTAGATTCTCCACCATCTTTTACTCCGGTAATATTAGCGTCAGCCAGCTTTTTAAAATAGGTTAAAGCAATATCATTTTTACCAGCATTTAAAGCAGCTTTGCCAATGTTCAAAACTAAAGTAGTATCTACCTCGGCTATTTTTGACCATTTATTTTCATAAATATAATGGCCTACATTATCAGCATTTATGAAATTATTCATTGCATCCTCAAAGCCGGCTTTACTTCCTGAACCCGCAGCAGCATTGAATGCGTCGGCTCCTGCCTGGTAGTAGCCGGTGTATAAATTGAACGCCGGGGAATAAGAATCTTTTAAAGCTACCAAAGAAATTTTAGGATCTTTTCCATCTCCCATAGCTTTTTTAAAGGCATCAAACGCTACCTGGCCGTCATCAACATTATCTACCGGCTTATACTTTGCATTACTGGCAAGCAATTGATAAACTTTTGCTTTGTAATAAAGGCCTTCAGCATCTGTCGGAGACTTGGTGACATAAGCATCAATATCAGTTTTTGCTTTATCAATTTGCTTACTGTCCAGGTCAGATTTCACTTTTTTTAAGTCTTGTGAAAAAGCAAACGTAACTGAACTCCCTAATAAAAGAGATAGGAATAATTGTTTCATTTTTTTTGTTTATAAATTTTCGGATTCATCTGTAATGTCGTTATCGGGAGCGTTTTGGTTGTCTGCTTCAACATCTGAAGCAGGTAACTCATCGGTTGCAATAATTTCTGTAATTTCTTCAACATCGTCATGAAAGCTAAGCTTGGTAATGGCTGCTATTTCATCACCTTCATCAAGCTTTATGAGTCGTACGCCCTGTGTTGCTCTGCCCGCTTCTCTTATCGTGGCTATAGATGTTCTTATAGTTACGCCGGATCTGCAGGTTATCATCAAATCTTCTTTTTCACCTACATTCAGCAGGCCAATTAAAGAGCCTGTTTTATCAGTAACGTTTATTGTTTTTACACCTTTGCCTCCCCGATTTGTAACCCTGTACTCTTCTGCTGCCGTTCTCTTACCAAAGCCTTTTGAGCTTACCACAAGCACGCTGCAATTTGGGTCTTTAGTATTTACACAAATCATACCAACCACTTCATCATCTTTTTCATCAACGAAAATTCCAAAAACGCCAATGGCTCCCCTGCCTGTCGGCCTTACTTTTTCTTCAGGGAAACGAATAGCACGGCCGGTTTTTACCGCCATCATTATTTCCTGTGTACCATCCGTTAAACAAGCATCCAGTAATTGATCGCCTTCGTTAATAGTTATTGCGTTTATACCATTTTGCCTTGGCCTTGAAAAATCTGCGACTAATGTTTTCTTAATAATTCCCTGCCTGGTACAAAGAACAATATAATTATTATTAATGTAGTCTTCGCTCTGCAGGTCTTTTATTGAAATAATGGTTCGTACTTTATCATCTGCAGGAATCTGTATCAAATTTTGTATAGCCCTGCCTTTGCTTTGCTTGTCGCCTTCGGTAATCTCATACACTTTAAGCCAGAAACATTTACCTCTTTCAGTAAAAAATAACAGTGTATGATGTGTAGATGCTACGAACAAATGCTCAATGTAATCCTCATCTCTTGTACTGCTTCCTCTTGCTCCGCGGCCGCCTCTGCGCTGCTGTCGGTATTCATTTGCAGATGTTCTTTTTATATAGCCTAAATGTGAAATAGTTACGACAACATCTTCTTCCTCTATCAAATCCTGCATACTTATTTCATCTGCCAGGTAAGTTATTTCTGTTTTGCGCTCGTCGCCAAATTTTTGTTTTATCTCCTCAAGCTCATCTTTAATAATTTGAAAACGCAAGCTTTCATTAGCCAGTATTTCCTGCAACTTTGCAATCAGTGCCATTATCTCCTCATGTTCTTTTTTTATTTTGTCGCGCTCCATGCCGGTGAGGCGTTGCAGCCTTAATTCAAGAACTGCCTTGGCTTGTATGTCAGTCATGCCGAATGTCTGGATCAATCCATCCTTAGCTATGTCAGGCGTTGATGAATTTCTGATCAAGGTAATTACTTCATCCAGATGATCCAAAGCGATAAGATAGCCTTCCAGAATATGCGCCCTTTCCTGCGCTTTCCTTAGTTCATACGAAGTTCTTCGTACAACTATTTCATGCCGGAAATCAATGAACTCTTTTATAAGTTCTTTTATATTTAAAATTTTTGGCCGGCCTTTTACAAGCGCCACATTATTAATTCCAAAAGATGTTTGTAGTTCACTATGTTTATATAAATGATTTATTACTACCTGTGGAATCACATCTTTTTTAAGTTCAATTACAATGCGGGTGCCTTCTTTATTATTGCTTTCATTATTTACATCGGCAATGCCATCAATCACTTTATCATTTATTAAATGACCAATCTTTTCAGTAAGCGTATCACGGTTCACCTGGTAAGGCACTTCAGTGATGACTATCTTTTCCTTACCCGACTTTGAACTTTCAACCGTCACTCTTCCGCGCAGCACTACCCTGCCGCGGCCCGTATGCAATCCCGCTTTTACGCCCTCATAGCCATGTATGATTCCACCCGTTGGAAAGTCGGGAGCTTTTACAATTTTAATAAGATCATCAATGCTGATGTCTTTATCATTTACATAAGCAATACAGCCATCCACAACTTCTGTAAGGTTATGCGGAAGCATATTGGTAGCCATACCCACTGCTATACCACTTGAGCCATTTAGCAGCAATTGCGGAATTCTTGTAGGCAGCACCGAAGGCTCCTTCGTTGTATCATCATAGTTAAGCTGAAAATCTATGGTATCTTTTTCAATATCATCCAGCATAGATTCAGCAATTCTTTCGAGCCTTACTTCTGTATAACGCATTGCCGCCGGGCTGTCGCCATCCTGGCTTCCGAAGTTACCTTGCCCATCCACCAAAGTGTATCGCATGCTCCAATCCTGCGCCATGCGCACCATTGTATCGTAAATAGAAGCATCGCCATGCGGATGATATTTACCCATTACATCACCGACGATACGGGCAGACTTTTTATAGCCTCTGTTATAAAAGTTTCCCATTTCATACATGCCATATAGAATACGGCGGTGCACGGGTTTCAGGCCATCGCGTGCATCGGGTAATGCACGGCCCACAATCACGCTCATAGAATAATCTATGTAAGCGGATTTCATTTGTTCTTCAATGTTTACAGGTATTATTCTGCCCCGGCCGGGAGTTCTTTCTGGCAATTGCCCTTCAGTTGTATCCATAATTTTTATGTATCGGCAAATATACTTTTTAAAGCCCGTTTTACCTTGCGTAAAATGTAAGCAAAAGCATTTTGTTCAGCTAATTTTATGCAAAAGATAAGGTATTATTATATTCAATTTATAAAGTGTTTTGTTTTCCTTTGTTGCTGTTGCTTTTATAAAAAGAAAGCAATCATTAATAATAAAATAATGAAAAATATTATATTGTTTGGTGCAGGTAAATCTGCAACATCACTTATTGAATACTTAGGTAAAGAATGCGAAAAGCAAGGCTGGGCAATAGTTGTATGCGATGCAGATATATCGCTGGCAAAATCGAAGATCAGCAATTGCAAAAGCGCTTCAGCCGTTTCCATTGATATAAATTATGATGATAAAAGAACAGCATTGATACACGGAGCAGATCTTGTAATATCTATGTTGCCGCCTCATTTGCATTCTTTAGTAGCTGTTGATTGCCTTCGTTTGGCGAAACATTTATTAACAGCTTCTTATGTTGATGAAAAAATAAAAACGCTTGAAGATAAGATCAAAGAAAAAAATATTTTATTCCTCTGCGAGATGGGTCTCGACCCTGGCATTGACCACATGAGCGCAATGAAAATGATCAATGAAATAAAAAATGACGGCGGAAAAATTATCTCTTTCATGTCTCATTGCGGCGGCCTTATTGCTCCTGAAAGCGATGATAATCCCTGGCATTATAAAATAACCTGGAACCCCGCAAACATAGTGATGGCAGGCTCTTCAGGAGCTTTATTTAAATCTGATAATAAAATTATTTCTAAAAATTACACTGAAGTTTTTACAAAATGTAAAACAGTTGTCGTGCCTGCGCTTGGCTCGTTTGCATGGTATCCCAATCGGGATTCCTTAAGTTATATTGACACTTATAAATTGCACGATGCAGCCACTTTTATAAGAACAACTTTGCGCAATCCTTCTTTTTGTAATGGGTGGAATGCTTTGGTAAATATGGGTTTCACTGATACAAATGACCATGATAAAATAAAAAATTGTACAACTTATAAAGAATGGTTTCAGCTTAAAAAAAGGCAATCAAATTATAATCCGGATACTAATTTAGAAAAGGAAGAATTTGAAAAGCAGGTAATTTTTTTGGGCTTAAATGATGATGTTTTGATAAATAATGAAATACAAAATTCTGCTTCCTTACTTCAACATATTCTCGAAAAAAAGCTGGCGATGAAAAGCAATGATAAGGATATGATCGTGATGCTGCATGAAATTATTTATGAGAAAAACGGAAAAAGAAAGCAAATAAAAAGCAGCCTTATTGTGAAAGGTGATGATCAGCTGCATACCGCTATGGCAAAGACTGTTGGCCTTCCTTTAGGTATTGCCGCAACGTTGATTTTACAAAACAAAATAAAGCTTACGGGTCTTCATATTCCTGTGCTGTCAGAGATTTATGAACCCGTGCTTCTGGAATTAGAAAAGCAAAATATCAAGTTCAATGAAGAAATAATTTCTTTATAAAAATGTTTCTTTTTCAATAGAAAAATCAATGTAAGGGTGCTGTGCAGTTAGCATATTGATTTTATCTATAACCTTATTTTTAAATTGCTGATGTTGCCCTGTTTCTTTATTAAAAGGCCTGTGATTTATGGCAATCTTTATTGTTTTAATTTCCTCCATCAATTTCAATGAAGAAGCATCAAGAAATGCTTCGCAAAACTTTTCAAAGACAAAATCTATAGCAGTTTCAGAAGGATGAACGAGATCATTTTTATAGAAGCGATAATCCCGCAAAACATCAATCACCAGCTCGTAAGCAGGACAATAAAGAACATTTTCAAAGCCTTCTTTTAGTGTATATATCGCTTCAATTAATCTTGCTTTGCTTCTGTTATTTTCTATCACGCCATCTTTTACATGCCTCACAGGGCTTATAGTAAAAATGATCTTTAATTTACTGTTTACGTTTTTAAGTTTCGTTATCACCATCGAAAGATCATCAATGATCTGTTGTGTAGAAAGCAAGTTTTTTTCAAAGAGATTTGACGCTGCTTTATGGCAGTTAGCAATGGCTTTCCCCGTTTCTTTAAGCACATAATTATAAGCGCTGCCTGGAGTTATAACAAGCCACGATGTATCCTTTAAATGCTTACTGGCATTGGATTGCGAAGAGTTTATATTTTGTAGTACCTCCTTTTTATTTATCCCTGAAAAAGAAGAATGATGCTGCCAGCTATGCCATAATTCATTTAAGTAAAACAAATCTTCATCTGTATACTTTTTACCGGTAGTATAAGATAATAATGATGTGCTGATGCTGGCCGGATCGTAAAGAATACCATTAGGATTTTGTACAACATTAAACTTCATTTCCATCATTCTTTTTCCAATCTCTTCACTAAAGCAGGAGCCCATAAAAAATATTTTTTCTTTATAAAATATTTTTATCAAAGAAGGATTTATATGGAAAGGAATAAGTAACTCCATGAGATTTTAAACAAATATTTCAGATGCCATCGCCATGCTTTTGAGAAGCTCATCTTCATCAATATTTTTGCAAAAGCCAAGCTCTTTAAAATGTGCTATCATTAATTCCGAATTAATGTTACCAATTAACTCATCACCGGCCATGGGGCAGCCGCCAATGCCTTTCAACGCGCCATCGAAACGCATGCAGCCTTGCTGCAAAGCTGCATCTGTTTTCTGCTGCCAGTTTGCATTTGAAGAATGAAGATGCACCCCAATTTCTATATCAGGAAATGCAGTGATAGTTTTTTTCGTAAGCGCTGAAACCTGCACCGGTGTTGCGATTCCAACGGTATCAGCTAAAGAAATAATATAAATGCCTTCTCCTTTTAAAATATTTATCCAATGTAAAACAAGGTCTTCGTTATACGCATCCCCATAAGGGTTTCCGAAAGCCATGGAAATATAAACGACCAGATCCTTATTGCTTAACGCACAAATGTTATGAATTTTTTTTACATGTTCCAATGATTGCTCAATAGTACTGTTTGTGTTTCTTAATTGAAAGGTTGGAGAGATAGAAAACGGGAAGCCAAGAAATGAAATTGCAGGGTATTCACATGCCTCCTCCGCTCCTCTTGCATTAGCAACAATTGCCAATAATTTTGTAGCATTATTTGCTAATGATAAACCTTTAACCACTTTTTTTGTGTCGGCCATCTGAGGAATAGCTTTAGAAGAAACAAAGCTTCCAAAATCAATTGTATCGAAACCTACTTTTAATAACTGATTGATGTAGGCAATTTTTTTTTCAGTGGGTATAAAAGTTTTCCAGCCCTGCATGGCATCCCTGGGGCACTCGATCAGCTTTATATCTTTTTCGTTTGTAGCCATACTGTTACCCTGTAAACTTTTTTAACTAATCAGCCTTTGCTTCATTGCTTCGTACAAGATCATTCCTGCGGCAACTGAAACATTTAGTGACTCAAAATTTTCCTGCATAGGTATCTTGAAACGCTGATCGCATACTTTATACAACGCAGGCTGAATACCTTTATCTTCACTACCCATGATAATGGCACAAGGCTGTTTGAGATCTATATCATATACATTTATATCTGCTTTCATATCGCTTGCAAAAACCTGTATACCATTTAAATGAAGATCATCTGCGGCCTGCATCAGGCTCTTAACCCTGCACACAGCAAGGCTTTCAAGCGCTCCGGCAGAAGTGCTGATAGCATCTTCGTTAAGCGCCCCCACTCCTTTCTCAGGAATAACAATTGCATGTACGCCGCAGCATAAAGCCGTACGTGCCAGCGCGCCAATGTTACGTATATCAGTAATGCCATCGAGCAATAAAAACAAAGGTGTTTCGCCTGTCTCTACCACAAAAGAAATTACATCCTGAAGATCCTGGTATTGTATTTTGGACCTTACAGCAACGCATACATAAAAATCATCAACATTAAAACCTTTCAATTTCTCTGGAGGCACTCTGTTTATGGGAACACCATATTTTTCAGCAATATTTTTTAACTTGCTTATTTCGTCCGAATACATTGACGCATTCAGGTATATTCTTTCAAGTTGCTCGCCCGTGACCATTGCATTAGCTATCGCATCTATACCGGTGATGAGAAGATTTTTTTTGGGACGATGTTGCTGAGTAAATTTATTGCGCTGTCTCACTTTTCAAAATTACCGGATATATATTGCAAACAAAAGCCCTCAAATTTGAGGGCGGATATTTTATTTCAAACCAAACGCTTTTTTCACTTTATCTACATAGTCTAATTTTTCCCAGGTAAATAATTCCACTTTTACTTTCTTGGGAGAACCATTAGGGAGGTTAAATGTTTTTTCCACTGTTTCATTTTTGCGCCCCATGTGGCCGTAGGATGCCGTTTCGGAGTAAATAGGATTGCGAAGCTTTAAGCGTTGCTCAATAAAATATGGTCGCATATCAAACAAGGCTTCCAGCTTTTTTGCTATCTCCCCATCATTCATTGAAACCTTTGCGGTGCCATAAGTATTTACGTTAATACTTGTAGGCTGTGCCACGCCAATTGCATACGACACCTGCACCAGCGCTTCGTCGCAAACGCCCGCCGCTACAAGGTTTTTTGCAATGTGCCTTGTTGCATACGCAGCACTTCTGTCTACCTTGCTGGGGTCTTTTCCACTGAAGGCTCCGCCGCCATGCGCCCCTTTGCCGCCATAAGTATCCACTATAATTTTTCTTCCGGTTAAACCTGTATCGCCATGCGGGCCGCCAATTACGAATTTCCCCGTAGGATTAATATGATACTTTATCTTATCATTGAAAAAATGAGCATACTGAGGATATTTTTTCTTTATTCTCGGCACCAAAATTTTCTTTATATCATCAGATATTTTCTTAAGCATTTTTTCTTCTTCGCCAAAATCATCATGCTGTGTGGATACCACAATTGCGTCTATTCTTTGCGGCTTACCATCATCCCCATACTCAAGCGTAACCTGGCTTTTAGCATCCGGGCGCAGATATTTTATTTCTTTATTTTCTCTTCTTAATGCTGCAAGCTCTATCAAAATGCTGTGCGCAATATCAAGCCCAAGCGGCATATAATTTTCTGTTTCGTTTGTTGCATAGCCAAACATCATGCCCTGGTCTCCGGCGCCCTGGTCTTCTTTTTTGGCTTTATCAACTCCCTGGTTTATATCAGCAGATTGCTCATGTATGGCAGATAAAATACCGCAGGAGTTTGCTTCGAACATGTACTCACTTTTTGTATAGCCAATTTTGCGAATGACAGCTCTTGTAATTTCCTGCACATCCAGGTAGGCTTTCGACTTCACTTCTCCTGCAAGCATTACCTGGCCTGTGGTTACAAGCGTTTCGCAGGCTACTTTGCTTTGAGGATCAAAGGCAAGAAAATTATCAATAAGCGCATCGCTGATCTGGTCAGCCACTTTATCAGGATGTCCTTCGCTCACTGATTCAGAAGTAAATAAATAGGGCATGTTTATTTTTTTAAAAGCGGCAAAATTATGGGTTCACCTTCATTGAACAAAATTGCAGATGAATTATACTTCATTTTGAAAAATATAAATTAAACAATGGTGCTTAAAAGTGATGGAATAATAATCTGTTCAAGATTAAATTCACCTTATTTTGAAAGCAGATCTGTGTATAATTGTAAGTAATCGCTCAGGTCCGACTCTGCATTATATTTTAAAATTCTTTTTCCTCTTACCTTACTGAATTCTTCTGTAAGTTTTTTATCAATTTTTTCTGCGCCAAAGGTTACTGCATCGGCATAAGTGGCGCCAATCCTGAACATGGTAGTATTGCTGCCATCTTTAAATGGCTCAAGATCTTTTTCTTTTATGTTAGCGTTTATTGCGGCAAGCTTTAAGAAGTTAGCCCCCATTTTTTCTTTAAAAGTATTTTGCCCAATGGTATAAATAACTTTGCAATTGCTAAACACAGGCTCCTTCTTATAAGCCGTTTTTATGTACATAGGTATCAGGCTTGTCATCCATCCGCTGCAATGAATTACGTCAGGAGGCCATCCAAATTTTTTAACGGTTTCCAGGGCGCCTTTGCAAAATAAAACTGTTCTCAATACATTATCAGAAAACCATTTTTCCTGCTCATCATGAAACAATGTTTTTCTTTTAAAAAGATCTTCATTATCCAAAAAATAAATTTGTAAACGCGCATTGGGTAAAGAAGCAACTTTTATTACCAAAGGGTAATCATCACCATCAATAGAAACATTGATGCCCGACAGGCGAACCACTTCATGCAGCCGGTGCCGGCGCTCATTGATGATCCCAAAACGAGGCATGATGCACCTCACTTCCATACCATTATCATTTGCCTTAATTGCAAGCCTGTTAACGATTTCAGCAAATTCTGTCATTTCAAGATAAGGTGACATTTCGTTTGCAATAAATAAAATTCTTTTCTTTGTTGACATTTGCAAATGGTTAAATTAGCTTTATCGTTTTTTTTAACAGGCGGCGAAGTTACAATTTTTATGACATCTTTTTTAAAACTCAATGGCCGCCGAAACATTCAGCTATGATTTTATTAAAACATATTAAAGATTTACTGGCGCATCTTGGTAGGCTTAAAAACGAAAATGCAGTGGTGGGCTTTGTGCCTACCATGGGCGCTTTGCACGCCGGGCATTTATCGCTTATTGCCGAAAGCCGCAAGGCCGCTGATGTTACCGTGTGCAGCATTTTTGTAAATCCTGTTCAGTTTAATAATAAAGAAGATTTTCAGAAATATCCGGTTACCATTGAGCAGGATATTTTGCTGCTGGAAGAAAGCGGTTGCGATGTTTTATTTATGCCGGGTGAAAATGAAATTTATCCTGATGCTACTTCTAAAAATAAACAGTATGACATTGGTTATTTGGAAAACATACTGGAAGGTAAATACAGGCCTGGCCACTTTCAGGGTGTGTGTTTGGTGATGGATAAATTATTACACATTGTAAAGCCTGATTATTTATTTCTTGGGCAAAAAGATTATCAGCAATGCCTTATTATAAAAAGGCTTATTGAAATTTTAGGTATGGATATAAAAATGATAATGTGCCCTGTAATGCGTGAGGATAATGGGCTGGCGATGAGCAGCCGTAATAAAAGACTAAATGAAACTGACAGACAAACTGCTTCACTTTTATACAAAATAGTAAGCAGCATGAAAGAAAATATCATCACAAAAAATTTTTTATTATTAAAACAACAAGCTCTCGCAAGCCTTGAAAACGCAGGCATTAAAACAGATTACCTTGCGCTGGCAAAGAGAAGCGATCTTACCATTATTGATGATAAAAACAGTAAGCAAGAACTGATTATTTTAATAGCCGCATATATAAATAATGTAAGGCTGATAGATAACGTAATGATATAAGCCGATATAGTTTCTCTTTCTTATCTTGTTATTCTTTATGAGAAAAAAAATCTTTGCAGTTGTACAATATCTGATTTTTCTTGGTATAGGAATTTTCCTGAGTTATTGGCAGTTCAGCAAAATGACACCGGGAGAAAAAATAGAATTTAAAGAGTCGCTGCTCCATGCTAATTATATTGTTATCCTTCCTATTTGCGTTATGGCTATTGCAAGCCACATCAGCAGGGCAATGCGCTGGAAGCTGATGATAGAACCAATGGGTTATGAGCCGCGGCTCTCCAATACTTTTTACTCTGTTATGTGTGGTTATTTTGCTAATACATTTATACCCCGCGCAGGAGAAATTTTAAGATGCACCTTACTTGGCCGCTATGAAAAAATACCTATAAATAAATTGCTGGGCACCATAGTTACCGAAAGAATTTTTGACATCCTTTGCTTTATTGCCATTTTTATATTTACTATTCTTATACAAATGACCAGGGTGGGCAGCTTTATAAAAAGGGCTTTTCAAAGCATTGGGAGAAACAATTCAGATTTCCCCTGGATGGCGCTGCTGGCTGCGTTTGCAGTAAGCTGCCTTGTTATTGCTTTTATAATAAAATGGATATTTAAAAAATATAAAACGCACAGGCATGTTATAAAAATTAAAAGTATTTTATCAGGGTTAAAAGAAGGCTTTACCTCTATTATTCATTTAAAAAAAAGAAAAGCATTTTTATTGCATACCTGTTTTATATGGGCTATGTACCTGCTCCAGATATATATTGGCTTTAATGCGCTGCAGGCTACATCAGGGCTGGGAATGCCAGCAGCATTAAGCATCTTATCACTTTCTACCGTGGCTATGATTATTGCGCCGGGCGGCGTTGGGGCTTTCCCCGTGGGTATGCAGGAGGTGTTGCTTATTTACAATATTCAAAATATTTCTTTCGGATGGCTAATGTGGGGCACCACTACAGGAATAGTTATTGTAGCTGGCGCTATAAGTTTCGCATTATTGATCTTTAATAACAGAAAACGCAATGAAACAATCAGGGAAAATTCCCGAAAGAATTTATACAATTGATAACCTGCAGCAACAGGTAAGGCGCTGGCATCTTACTAATAAAACCATTGCTTTTACCAATGGCGTATTTGATATACTTCATGAAGGACATATAAAAATTTTATCTGAGGCGGCATACCTGGCAGACGTGCTGGTGGTAGGCATAAACAGCGATGCATCTGTAAAAAGACTCAAAGGCAGCTCCCGGCCTGTAAACGGCCAGCATTCAAGATCTTTAATAATGGCATCATTAATTATGGTGGATGCGGTGGTTATTTTTGAAGAAGATACGCCGCTTGAAGTAATTAAAGTTATAATGCCTGATGTGTTGATAAAAGGCGGCGATTACAATTTGAACACCATTGTTGGTGCGAAAGAAGTGATGGCTAATGGCGGCAGGGTTGAGATAGTTTCTCTTGAAGAGGGATTTTCTACCACAGGCATTATTGAAAAATTAAAGAATAATACATAACAGTTAATGGACAAACGAAAAGTAATAGTGCGTGATATAAGCTGGCTGGCATTTAATGGCAGGGTATTGCAGGAGGCCGGAGACGAAACGGTTCCGCTGCGCGAAAGAATTCGTTTTCTCGGAATATTTTCCAGCAACCTTGATGAATTTTTCAGGGTGCGGGTGGCCACCTTAAAGAGAATGATAGAGCTGGGAACCAAGGCCAACATGCACCTGGAGCAAAGCCCGGAACAAATACTGGAAGATATTAATACCATCGTAACCACGCAGCAAAACCAGTTTAACCGCACCTGGTCGAATATTTTATTAGAATTAAAAAATCAAAAAATATTTTTGGTAGATGATAAACAGCTAAATAAAGAACAGCAAAAATATGTGCTTTCATATTTTGATGATAATGTAAGAAGCAACATAGTGCCGCTGATGATAGAAAACATACAAACGTTTCCTATTTTAAATGATAAATCAATTTACCTGGCATGTAAGCTATCCAGCCAGGATGGAAGTATACCGCAAAAATTTGCCCTCGTGTCGGTACCTGCAAGGCTGCAAAGGTTTGTAATACTTCCATCAGCCGGTGAAGGATGCTCTATTATTTTATTGGAAGACATCATACGCTTTTGCCTGCCCAACATTTTTTCTTTTTTCGGCTACGATACCTTTTCATCAAACATTATTAAAGTAACCAGGGACGCGGAGATTGATATTGATAACGACATTTCCACCTCGCTTATACAAAAAATAGAAAAGGGTATAAAAAACAGGAAAAAAGGAAAACCTGTACGCTTTATTTTTGATAAAGAAATTGACAGTGAGATGCTGAATTATCTCATAAGGCGGCTTGGCTTATCTAACAAAGACAACATACAATCGGGAGGCCGCATTCATAATTTTAAAGACTTTATGAATTTTCCCGACAATGTTTTTGAAAAGAAAAATCAAAGAAAAAAATCATTGATGCATCCTTTGCTGCAAAATGCGAAAAGCGTTACCAGCGTGGTTTTGCAAAGAGATGTCTTGCTTAATTTTCCTTATCATTCTTTTGATTCTGTAATTGATCTCTTGCGCGAAGCCGCCATTGCTCCTGATGTAATAAGCATAAGAGTTACCTGCTACCGGCTTGCCACCCAATCGAATATAGTGAATGCACTTACCAATGCTGTGCGCAATGGAAAATCTGTTACAGTAATATTGGAGCTTCGTGCAAGGTTCGATGAAGAGGCCAACCTGGAGTGGAAGATACGGCTGGAAGAAGCGGGCGTAAAGGTTTTCATTGGTGTGCCGAACCTTAAGGTACATGCAAAGCTATGCCTGATAAAGAAAAAGGTAGAAAATCAAATTATACAATACGGCTTTGTGAGCACCGGAAATCTAAACGAGAAAACGGCTAAATTATATGGCGATCATTGCCTGCTTACCAGCGACAGAAGAATTATGAGTGATGTAAACAAAATATTTGTTTACCTGGAAAATCCTAAAAATACAAACATTCTTAAAGCCTGTCATAACCTTATAGTAAGTCCTGTAAGCATGCGGCATCAGCTTCATTGGCTTATTAATAAAGAAATAAAAAATGCTGAAGAAGGTAAAGAAGCATCTATTACTTTAAAGCTAAATTCATTAAGCGATGATGAACTGATTGTAAGATTGTATGAAGCTGCAAGGCATGGGGTAAAAATAAAAATGATCATTCGGGGCATCTGTTGTATGCTTACAGAAAATAAAAAGTTTAAGAAAAAAGTAAAGGCAATAAGTATTGTAGATGAATACCTGGAACACGCACGCGTAATGATCTTTCATCATGGTGGTAAAGAAAGAGTGTTTATTTCCTCTGCCGACTGGATGGTACGGAACATTGACCATCGCATAGAAGCCACCTGCCCAATTTATGATAAAAATTTACGCCAGGAGCTTAAAGAATTGCTTGCTATACAACTTGCGGATAACGTAAAGGCAAGAATACTGGATAATGAACTTTCTAATGTATATGTGCAAAGTGAAAATCAAAAAAAAATAAGATCGCAGATAGAAATATATAATTATCTCTTAAAGAAAAACTACCAGAACGTTGAAGTTGTCAGCTATTGATATAGGAAGTAATGCCGCGCGGCTCCTTATTTCCGAAGTAAGAACGAATGATAAAACAGACCCGTCGTTTAATAAGATATGTTTTTTAAGAGTGCCGCTGCGCCTGGGTTTTGACGTGTTTGATACAGGTAAAATTTCTCAAAATAAAATTGACCTGTTATTATTTACGATGAAGTCGTTCATTAATTTATTACATGCTTATGAAGTAACTTATTTGAAAGCCTGCGCCACTTCTGCCATGCGCGATGCCGCTAACAGCGTTGAAATTATTGAGCTTATAAAAAAGGAAACCGGTATTGAAATAGAAGTTATTTCGGGTAGCGATGAAGCGTCATTTATTTATGAAAGCCATATTGCAGAAAACCTTGATGCGCAAAATTCTTATTTATACATAGATGTAGGTGGTGGCAGCACGGAGCTTACTTTTTTTGCAAATAATAAGCTGGTATTTAAAGACTCTTTCAACATTGGAACTATTCGTTTATTAAAAAATAAAGTACCCGATGCTGTGTGGGATGAAATGAAAAATGCGTTGAAAGAAAAAACAAAAGGCTTTAAGCAAGTGGTGGCTATTGGCACCGGCGGCAACATTAATAAAGTATATGCCTTAAGCAAAAGAAAAGATACAAAGCCTCTCCCACTCGATCTCTTGCGTGATTTTTATAAAGAGCTTAGCAACGTTTCTGTTGACGACAGAATACGTGTTTATAACCTTCGCGATGACAGGGCTGATGTGATAGTACCGGCGCTGCAGATATACGTAAACGTGATGCGATGGGCTGGCGCCAACGAAATTTATGTGCCAAAAATAGGCCTTGCCGATGGGCTGGTGCAGCATCTTTGGGCCGATGTAAATAAGGCCTTAAAGTATAAGGTCTAATTTTTTAAGAAAAGATCGTTTTTGCGAGGAACCGGATAAATTTTGCTTCAATAATAAATCTTATTGCGACGAAGCACTCTTGTTATTACATCAATCGATTGCTTCGAAGTTGGGCAAAAATTCCCGAAAACTTGTCGCAAAGACGAACATTTTTTTACTTCGATATAATAAATACTTTTGTTTATTATATATTTTGTTTGAGCACATTTTACCTAATCCTAAACATATAAGATGAAGCGCACAAAAGATATTATTATACTTTTTACTTGCATGATAGTTGGCTTTTTATTAGCCAGGATGGATACGCAACCTCATTGGAATGACTCTGGCATCACAGCCATGTCGGTGCTTGTAAGCTCATTTTTATTTGGTATGCTGCAACCAAGCCAGGCATTGCTTTCGGCGTTAATTATAGGTGGATTTGTTTTCTTTTTTAATGCTTTTTATGCTCATACTTATGGCTCAGTAATTGTGTTAGTCTTTTCTTTTGCGGGTGCTTATGCAGGTGTTGTTGCAAAAAATGTTACCAGGAAATTCAGCTAATAATTTCTTCCTTTTGGATCTCTTCCGATGAATAATTTGTAGTTAAAATGAGAAATAATTTTTTACTGGATTTACATCTTGTCACCAATACTTTTCATTAAAAGCCCTTGTTAGTAATTTACCAACAAGGGTTAAAACCTGCGAACTTTTAGCAGGCAAAAAAGCTTACCTAAAGGCTTACAGATAATTTTCTAGGCGGGTTGTTTTTCTTCTGAAGTCAGTAATTTTAATAAGCTGTCTTTAAAATATTTGTCCCAGCCCTTTACACAACCGTTGTAACATTCTACTTCCGGCACTAAACCAACGTGGGTGAAATTGATTTGTGTTGCATCTCCTTTCTCTTCAATTTCAAAAACCACATCTGTGTCTCTCCATTCAGTTTTGTCTTTCAGCCAGGGAAGATAGCAGTCGGTAGCGTACCACACAATTTTTTTCCCGGGGATACATTCAGTGATTTTAAAAGTTACCCAGGTGTCATTAGGGCGATAGGTAAAAACATCATGTAGCTTTTCTGTTTTGCCCTCAATATGACCCCACCATTCTGATACTTTGCAAATACCTTTGAATGCTTCATCAGGTGAAATGTTTGCAGTAACACTGCTGTGATAATTTTCGTTCTTCATTTTTTGTTTGTTTTATTGTTTAATAATGATTCTAATTTTTTGAGTTTGGTGATCCAGAATTTATCAAAGTAATTTATCCAACCTTGTATTTCATTAAAGCCGTCTTGTTTGAGGATGCAATATCTTTCCCGGCCTATGTCCTGAATAGAAATAAACCCTGCGCCATACAAAATTTTAATGTGCTTTGAAACCGCAGGCCGGCTCATATCAAAATTTTCCGCCAATGAATTTATGGTCAGGCTATCCTTCGAAAGCAAGCTTAAAATTTGCCGCCTGCTTGGGTCGGCAATTACCTGGAACGCGTCTAATGTTTGCTGTGTCATTTTACATTGCTGTTTAAATGTTGCAAAAGTTTTCCTACTTCTTTTATCCAGCCAGTATTCATAGCCATGTAGAACGTTTCGTTTTCATTTTCTTTAAATCCTGTTTGAAGCAAATTCAATTCAGTGCCGTTGTCTTTAGGAGTAAGTGTCCACATTACAACCGTATTAATTTTGAATGTCCCGTTTGTCGGGCTGCATTTCCATGAATATGAAAGTTGTGTAAATGGCGCTACTTTCAAAATTTCACTATAAACGATTCCATCAAATTCTATTGATGGTGCGGGCTTAGCGCGAAACTGAAACTGGTGTCCAACAATTGGCTGAATGTCGTTTTCCATAAGCCACTGCGAAAGCAGTTCGGGTTTGGTAAGATAATCCCAAACTATCTCTGCGGGATGTGGGAAGAAGAATGTGTGTTTAATTTCTTTTTGCATAATATGTAATTTAAAAGTTACGCAAATTTATATGTAACTTTTGAGTTACCCAAATATTTTTGAAAATATTTTTTCAAGCCCGAAAAAATTTTCATGAGGTCGGTGCAAAAGAAGCAGGATAAACGCCGGTCAAAAGCAGTAAGTTTTATGTTAGCATCGTTTAGGCATAGCGCACGATAATTAATGCAATAAATTGTCTAAAAGAATTACAGCTAATGAAGATGCTATATATTTGATAGTAGTAAAAATGGGTAAAGGTTACCTGGGCAACAAATGGAGCTGACCATGGGCAAGAAGAACATTCATATAGGCACATCAGGATGGCATTACAAACACTGGAAGGGCACTTTCTACCCACCAGACACTAAGGATTCGGAGCAGTTTGCTTTATACAATAAACAGTTTAAAACCGTTGAGCTCAACAATTCTTTTTACCATCTTCCCTCTGCAGAAACCTTTGCAGGGTGGAGAAAACAAAGCCCGCCGAATTTCATTTTTTCTGTAAAGGCAAGCAGGTACCTTACGCACATGAAGAAACTGATAGTTGACCGTTCGGCTATTGATTTATTTTTTGCTAATGCAGGTAAGCTGGAAGAAAAACTTGGACCCGTTTTATTTCAGTTGCCTCCGCATTGGAAAGTTAATACAGAAAGATTAAGCTTGTTTCTGCAAGCACTGCCAGCGGGATTCCGGTATACTTTTGAATTCAGAAACCAAACATGGTACACTAATGAAGTGTATGATATTCTTAATAAATACAACTGCGCTTTTTGCATATATGAGCTCGAAAGGCATACATCTCCGCTGCAGGTGACGGCAGATTTTGTGTACATACGCTTACATGGCCCCGGCAATAAGTACCAGGGAAGCTATAGCAAAGATGTTCTGGAATACTGGAGCCATCACTGCCTGCAATGGAAAAAGCAAGGAAAAAATGTATATGTTTATTTTGATAACGATCAGGAAGGCTATGCTGCTTTCAATGCGCTTACGCTGGTTGATTTAATTACAGCTGGCAATGAATAAACTGTTTGCTTGATTAATAGTATTTCAGAAATTTTGTTTTCTCAGTGAAATTTAAAACTGCTTCCTTTTATTATATTTTTTTTAAAAAGAAATACAGAATAAACTCCTCCTCTGCATTACTGCGCTGGCCTAAACCGGACAGGCTTTGTATCAAAACCGAACATTTATGTTTTTTGTTTTTTGCTTTTATTACTGATAATCACATACATATATTAACGGCATTCGCATTGGATTGAAAATACATTGTTGAGAATGGATTAGTGAAATTTAGAAATTGATTTAGCTCGTTTACTCCTTTTAACCTTTAATCAACATAAATCAAGATATATGTTCAAAAATCATTTAAAAACGGCATGGAGAAATATCCGCAAAAACAAACTTTTTTCTATAATAAACATTCTTGGATTGTCCATTGGTATTGCAACCTGCTTTATTATTATGTTGTATGTACAAGATGAAATGAGCTTCGACAAATTCAATGTGAATGCTGCCAACATTGTGCGGGTTGTTTTTCATGCCAACATCAACGGAGGTGAGATCAATGAAAGCGTTACCATGCCGCCGGTTGCGCAAACAATGAAGAAAGATTTTCCAGAGGTACAGGATGCAACAAGGATCTTATCAATGGGTGCAGCAAAAGTTACTTATAAAGAAAAGACTTTTAAAGATGATTTGTTTGCATTTGTTGATCCCAATTTCTTCAGCATATTCACTTTGCCTATGATTGAAGGCGATGCCAAAACCGCATTGCAGCAACCGCATACAATTGTTATTACAAAATCAATGGCTGAAAAATATTTTGGTAAAGAAAACGCCGTTGGCAAAATGCTTGGCTTCAACAACAATACAGAGTTTTATAAAGTAACAGGTATTATTGAAAATATTCCGGTCAATTCGCATTTTCATTTTGATATGTTTGGTTCGATGACCGGCTGGCAGGCTGCTAAATCCGACTCCTGGATGGACGGTGGTTATCATACTTATTTATTTTTGAAGCCAGGTTCTGATATTAAGAAGATTGAAGCCAAATTCCCTGATATGGTTGCGAAATACATGGGGCCGCAAATTCAGCAGCAGATGGGTTTAAGCCTTCAGCAATTTAGAACAAAAGGCAACTCGCTTGGCTTTGCATTGCAGCCGTTAGCTTCTATCCATCTGCATTCAACAACCAACAACGAATTTGAACCGGGCGGCAATGCAAGCTATGTGTACATATTTGGTGGCGTTGCCATTTTTATGTTGATGATTGCTTGCATTAATTTTATCAATTTGTCAACGGCAAGTGCTTCTAAACGGGCAAAAGAAGTTGGAATAAGAAAAGTGGCAGGTTCTGGAAGAGCTCAACTTATCAGGCAATTTTTATCGGAATCAGTGATGATAACCCTGTTTGCTTTGCTGGTTGCACTTGCCCTGGTGCAACTGGCATTGCCCCTGTTCAACAATATAGCAGATAAGCATTTGCAATTTGATGTAAAACCAATCATCGCTTTTATAGTATTAGGTTTATTGGTTGGTGTATTGGCAGGTATATATCCCGCATTCTATTTATCATCTTTCAAACCCATTGCTGTATTAAAAGGTAAGCTTACAAGTAATAACAAAAGCTTTGGCTTAAGAAGCGGCCTGGTAGTATTTCAATTTTTCATTTCAGCCGGATTGATCATTGGAACAATTGTGGTTTATCAGCAAATGAAATTCATACAAAACAAAGATTTAGGTTATAATAAAGAACAACTGATTACCATTCCTAACTCGTATGTTTTAGGTAAGAACGAACAAGCGTTCAAACAGCAAATGCTGCAAGACCCTAGAATTGCCAATGCAACCAGTTCGTTGTATAAGCCTGCGGGGCCGACCAATTATAACAATGCATTGGCGTACCCACAAGGCAATGATAATTTAATCGTGAATGGTGTGGATTATCATGTTGATGAAAATTACATACCAACGTTTAATATGAAGATGGCAAGCGGAAGAAATTTTTCTAAAGATTTTGCAACCGACTCTTCAGCCATACTTTTAAATGAAACGGCAGCAAAAGCTTTGGGCTGGAACAATACAACGGCTATTGGCAAAACAATCATCAGGCAGAACAGTGACAGAGGCAACAACTTTGCTTATCATGTAATTGGGGTGGTAAAAAATTTTAATTTCCGATCATTGCATGAAGCTGTAAGCCCTTTATTCATGTCGCTTAAACCCGAGGGTGGGCTCATTTTTAAAATCAAAACAACAGATGTTGCAGGCTTACTGACATCTATGAAAAAGCAATGGGACAGTTATAACACCAGTGAGCCTTTTACCTACAATTTTATTGATGACCTGTTTAATAAAACCTATGCTGTTGAACAAAAGACGGGAGCCATTCTCAACCTGTTTTCAATCTTCACAATTTTTGTTGCCTGCCTTGGTTTGTTTGGATTAGCGACTTACACAGCAGAACAACGCACAAAAGAAATTGGTATCAGAAAAGTGTTAGGCGCGAGTGTAAGCCAGGTAACCGGAATGCTTTCTAAAGACTTTGTAAAGCTGGTACTCATTGCATCAGTTATCGCTTTTCCTGCCGCCTGGTGGGCGATGAACAAATGGTTGCAAAGCTTTGCCTATCGCATTCACATAAGCTGGTGGGTGTTTGTTTTTGCAGGAATAATAATATTACTTATTGCATTGGTTACAGTAAGTTTTCAGGCAATAAAAGCAGCACTTGCTAATCCTGTGAAGAGTTTGCGGAGTGAGTAGGAAATGAAAATTTTTTAATAGCAAGCGGAAAGAAGAAAATCTATAATATTATTTAACTCTAAATATAATTATTTAATAAAAAAATATCGTTCAGGCAATGCTTAAAAATTATTTTAAAATCGCAATTAGGAATTTCAAAAAAAATAAGACTTTTTCTTTCATCAATACTTTTGGATTGGCAATTGGAGTTACTTGTTTTTTGCTGATTGCGGTATTTGTTTATGACGAATTAAGCTACGATAAATATCCGGCTGAAGCTAAAAATATTTATCGTGTTAATTTATCCGTTACCGGAAATGGGAATGTTGCAGTGTATCCAAACGTTGATAATGCAGTAGGCGAAGGAATGAAAAATGCATTTCCTGATGTAAAGGCATCGACAAGAATTTCGCCGGCAACTGATTTTGTAAAATACAATGACAGGCAATTTAAAGAAGAACATCTTGCTTTTGCTGATTCTAATTTTCTGCAATTTTTTTCTATTCCTTTAGTTGAAGGAAATGCAACAAACGCTTTGGTGGAACCTAACAGCGTTATTATTTCAAAATCTTTTGCGAAAAAATATTTCGGAAATGAAGATGCGGTTGGCAGATCGTTATTAATCGGAATAGATAATTCGCCCTATAAAGTAACCGGCGTTATTGATAAAGTGCCGGAAAATTCGCATTTTCATTTTGATGCATTTTTAAGTCTTTCTACGTTGCATATTACAAATAGAACGTGGAGTAATATTGGATACTTCACCTATCTTCTTTTAAATAAAAATACAGATGCTAAAAAACTGGAAGCAAAGTTCCCCCAGCTTGTTGCAAAATATGTTGTTCCGGAAACTATGCATGATATGGGCGTAAGCCTTGCGGAAGCGCAAAAAACAATAAACACATTTATTTTTTCACTGCAGCCACTTACCGATATTCATTTATACTCCAACACAAAATATGAATTGGAGCCAAATGGCGACATTCAATATATTTATATTTTTTCAGCATTGGCAATATTTATTTTATTGCTTGCCTGCGTTAATTTTACTAATCTTTCCACAGCACGTGCGGCTAAAAGGGCAAGAGAAGTGGGCATCCGAAAAGTGTTAGGTTCGGTAAAAAAGCAATTGATCTTTCAGTTTCTTACCGAATCTGTTTTGCTTACATTTTTTGCTATGCTTTGTTCTTATGTGCTGATATTTTTGCTGTTGCCTTATTTCAATCAGCTTGCAAATAAAGATATCAGCTTTACTTTTTTTCTTAGATGGCAGGCAATTTTGATAATGCTCTCCCTAAGTTTTTTGACAGGGATATTAGCAGGTATTTACCCGGCATTTTTTTTATCATCTTTCAATACCATAAAAGTTCTAAAAGGCTCCTCATTGCAGGGTTCACAAAAAAAACCGTTACGCAGCAGCTTAATAGTATTCCAGTTTTTTGTTTCGACTGCATTAATTATTGCAACGATAATTGTTTATCAGCAATTGCATTTTATGCAAAATAAAAAATTGGGTTATGATAAAGAACAGGTTTTGTTTTTACCTGATGCAAGATTATTGAACCAAAATCAAACAGCCTTTGAGCAACAATTATTGCAGGACAATCGGGTTGTTTCTGCAACAATTTCAAGGTCCGTT
Source organism: Hanamia sp. (assembly GCA_965276925.1). Lineage (GTDB taxonomy): Bacteria > Bacteroidota > Bacteroidia > Chitinophagales > Chitinophagaceae > Ginsengibacter. The sequence continues at coordinate 2,778,175 of OZ255711.1, read as the reverse complement.
CCAGGTAGTCTCTTTATGGACGGGACTGAGATTTTTCCGAAGAATGAAAAATCAAACGGCACAGAAATCCATGCAAATATTTATCATGTTGATTATGATTATCTGCGCACTTTAGGCATTCATGTTTTGCAGGGAAGAAATTTTTCAAAAGATTTTCAAACCGATTCTTCAGCAGTTGTTATTAACGAAGCTGCCGTGCATGAATTAAGCTGGACGAATAATGATGCTGTTGGAAAAACGATAGTTCGTTCCGGGCAGCGCGAATTTAAAGTGGTAGGTGTTGTTTCTGATTTTAATTATGTTTCTGTGAAACAAAAAATTGCACCGCTTATGATGATGCTCGCAAAGAATTCAGGCGGATTAATTATAAAAATTAAAACAAGCAATGTAGGCGGATTTCTTGATGATTTAAAAAAGCAATGGAAAGCATTTAACCCCGGCGGCCCGCTTGAATATAATTTTCTTGATGAACAATTTGCTGCTTTGTATGCAAATGAAATCCGTACGCAAAAAATATTTTCTGCATTTGCTGTTCTTGCTATAATCATTGCTACGCTTGGGTTGTTTGGGCTTTCAGCGTTTGTAATAGAGCAGCGTACAAAGGAAATCGGCATCCGGAAAGTATTAGGCGCTTCAGTTCAGGAAGTGCTCCTTTTGGTTTCAAAAGAATTTTTATTACTTGTAATTATTGCATTTATTATTTCAGTTCCGGTAACATGGTGGGCAATGAATAAATGGCTGTTAAATTTCGCGTACAGGATTAATATTAGTTGGTGGATATTTATTGTCGCAGGTTTTGTTGCTTGTTTAATTGCATTGCTTGCAATAAGTTTTCAATCCGTAAAAGCGGCAATGGCCAACCCTGTGAAGAGCCTGCGGAGTGAGTAAACTGGTGATTTGTTGATTGGGAATAGAAAATCCAAAACATAAACAATGTTCAAAAATTATTCTCTCACTGCATTGCGCAGCTTTAAGAAAAACAAAGTCAGCACACTCATTAATGTGTTTGGTTTATCCATTGGCATCAGCGCTGCACTGATTATTTATTTCATCATTCAATACGATTTCAGCTTTGATAAATATGAGCCGGACAGAGACCGGATCTACCGCATTGTATCGGAAGGCGAAGGCTGGAAAAATGCAGGTGTGCCAGTACCCTTGCATGAGGCAATGCAAAACAACATAAGCGGTGTTGAATGCACAGCTCTTTTACTTCAATATAATGACGATAATTTAAAAGTAGAAATTCCGAAAGGCAACAATAATCCGGCAGTTATTTTTAGAAAGCAGGATAACGTTGTGTTTGCCGATAGTAATTATTTCAACGTATTTCCGCATCAATGGCTGGCCGGCAATAAGAGGAGTTCTTTACAGAATACTTATAACCTGGTATTGAGTGAAAGCCGCGCCAGGCTATATTTTCCGGCTGTTCCAATAGAACAGTTGTTGGGTAAAACGGTCGTCTTCAGCGACAGTATTCGCACTATAATTTCTGGAATTATAAAAGATGCAGAAGCCAACAGCGACTTTGCATACAAAGCGTTTATTTCCTTACCTACTATTCCTAATTCGGGGTTAAAAGAAAATTATAGCTGGGCTGCGTGGAACAGCACCAATTCCAATTTTCAAACAATGGTAAAACTTCTTCCCGGCGTTCAGCCATCGCAAATAAATGAACAGCTAAAAAACATTTTTAAAAAACATGATACCGACCCGGATGATGCCAGAACAATCCATCGTTTGCAACCGCTAAGCGATGTGCATTACAATACTGATTTTGAAGGAAAAGTAAACCTAAGCACCGTCAAAAACCTTATTCTTTTGGTTGTGTTTTTATTGCTGTTGGGCGCTGTTAATTTTATCAATCTTTCTACAGCGCAATCAGTGCAGCGGGCAAAAGAAATCGGCATCCGCAAAACATTGGGCGGCAGCAGGCGCAGTCTCATTTTTCAGTTCTTAACCGAAACATTTTTGCTTACATTATTCACCACTGTTTTATCCATTGCTATCTCTCCTTTGTTATTAAAAGTTTTCGCCGGTTTTATACCGGATGGCTTGCAGTTCAATACCATTTTTAACCAGCCTTTCGTATGGTTGTTTCTGTTGCTGCTTATTATAACCGTTAGCGTATTGGCAGGGTTATATCCAGCGTTTATTTTGTCGGACTTCCAGCCGGTAAAAGTGTTAAAAAGTACGGCGTTTTCTAATGCAGGAACCACGCGCTCGGCATTGCTTCGCCGATCGCTCATTGTGTTTCAGTTTGTGGTTGCCCAAATATTTATCATTGGCGTTATTGTAGTAGATAAGCAGATTCATTACTCCGTGCAAAAAGATATGGGCTTCCGTAAAGATGCCATCATCAATTTTTCTGTTCCATTCGATTTCTATCATCCTACTAATAAAAAATTTGTATTAAAAGAGGAACTCAAAAATATAGCCGGGGTACAAGCTGTGAGTCTTGGCAATGCCTCACCCGCCATCAACGGGCAAATGAGTAGCAGCATAGTGTTAAAAGAAAAAGGAAAAGATATAAAGATAAACGTTGATGTCCGTAATGGCGATACTTCTTTTCTCAGTGTTTATAACATCAAACTTGTAGCCGGCAGAAACATTCTTCCTTCCGATACTGCCAATGAATTATTGGTGAATGAAACCGGGGCAAAACAGCTTGGCTTTACCCAGCCTGCCGATGCTGTGGGTCACAGGGTAGTTTTCGGAAGTTCTTCGATGCCTGTGGTCGGTATTATGCATGACTTCAATCTTGCTTCGGTGCGCAATGCCATTCGCCCGCTTATTTATTATGCACAACCCAACTATAGCTGGACGATGAGTGTGGCATTGCAGCACAACCCCGATAGCTGGCAGAGTGCCATCACTAAAATGCAAGCCGCCTGGAAAAGCTTATATCCTGATGTTGACTTTGAGTATTCTTTTTTAGATAAAAAAATAAATGACTTTTATAAAGATGATGAGCAGCTTTCTACACTGCTTACCTGGAGCGCCGGTGTTGCCATTTGCATCAGCTGCCTGGGTTTGTTGGGCTTGATAATTTTCATTACCAACCAGCGAACCAAAGAGATTGGCGTGCGCAAAGTATTGGGTGCAAGCGTGGCTCAAATCATCATTTTATTATCGGGCGATTTTGCAAAGCTCATTGCCATTGCTTTTATCATCACCATTCCTATTGCGTGGTGGGCAACGCACAACTGGCTACAAAATTTCGCTTATCATACAAACTTAAGCTGGTGGATATTTTTGGCGGCCGGCTGCATCATGATTGTGGCGGCGATGATTATTTTATGTATTCGCGCAGGCAAAGCCGCTATGATGAATCCGGTGAGAAGCTTGCGGAGCGAGTGAGTAATAAATTTGAAAATGAGGCAATTTGAAAATTTGAAAATGTAAAATCGGAGATCATTCAACCAAATCATAAATCATTCTTTTATGTTTCGCAATTATTTTAAAACCGCATGGCGCAATCTTATTAAAAACAAAGCGCATTCATTAATAAATGTTGCCGGACTATCAGTAGGTATGGCGGTAGCTATATTGATTGGTTTATGGATATATGATGAGATGTGTTTTAATAAAAATTTTCAGCACTATGATAAGCTTGCAATGGTAATGCAACATCAAACCATGAATGGTGTAACAGGCACGCAAACGTCTTTACCTTATGTAACAGGTGATGAACTTAGGAAGAACTATGGCAGCGATTTTAAATATGTCGCTATGATGTCTTGGACGTACAACCACATACTTGCTCTTGGCGATAAAAAAATTTCCCAGGACGGCAATTTTATAGAGCCTGATGTAATTAACATGCTTTCATTGAAGATGATTGAAGGAAGCAAGGATGCGTTAAACGATAAGCACAATATTATACTTTCTGCTTCCACTGCAAAAGCATTGTTTGGCAGCAAAGATCCTATGAATAAAACCATTAAGATTGATAACAAATTTGACGTTCAGGTATCAGGAATTTATAAAGACGTTCCTTATAATTCAGATTTTAAAGACCTGACTTTTATTGCACCGTGGCAGTTGTTTATTGATGATGCATCATGGCCTGAAAAATACACCAACCCATGGCGTAATAATTCGTTCCAGTTGCTGGTTCAGCTTGCGGACAATTCAGATATGCAAAAAGTGTCCGCCAAAATAAGGGATGCGAAACTTAAACGAGTTACACCCGCTGATGCTGCATTTAAGCCGGTTGTTTTTCTTTTACCAATGAGCAAATGGCATTTGTATTCCGAATTTAAAAATGGTATAAATACCGGAGGCAGAATACAGTTTGTATGGTTATTTGGCGTCATTGGTTTTTTTGTTTTATTACTTGCCTGTATCAACTTTATGAACCTATCAACTGCCCGTTCTGAAAAGCGTGCGAAGGAAGTAGGCATTCGCAAAGCGATAGGTTCTTTACGTAGTCAATTGATCAGGCAATTTTTTGCTGAATCTTTATTAGTGGCAGCGTTTGCCCTTATTCTTGCTTTACTTTTAGTTGAACTGATACTCCCCTTCTTTAATGATGTTGCAGATAAAAAAATTATCATTCCCTGGAGCAATCTTTGGTTCTGCCTGTCAGCAATTATTTTCACATGTATCACAGGCATAATTGCGGGCAGTTATCCTGCATTATATCTTTCTTCTTTTAAACCTGTAAAAGTTTTGAAAGGCACTTTTCGTGCGGGGCGTTTTGCTTCGCTTCCCCGCAAAGTGTTGGTGGTATTGCAATTCAGCGTTTCTGTTATTTTGGTTATAGGAACTATTGTTGTTTTTAACCAGATACAATTTGCAAAGAACCGGCCTGTGGGTTATAACAGAAATGGCTTAATAACGATACCAATGATTACAGAAAATATTCATAAACATTTTGATGTAGTGAGCAATGAACTGATAAACTCCGGAACTGTAAAAAGCATAGCAGAATCTTCCAGCGCTGCTACTTATGTGAATGAAGAAGACAACGGCTTTAACTGGCAGGGAAAAGATGCATCAGTAAATGGCGACTTCAATGTGGTGTATTCATCAGTTGATTTTGGTAAAACAATAGGGTGGCAATTTAAAGAAGGAAGAGACTTTTCGAGAGAATTTGCCACTGATTCATCAGGCATAATTTTAAATGAAACAGCGGCAAAGTTTACAGGGTTAAAACATCCGCTTGGCGAAACCATCACCTGGGATGGTAACTCTTTCCATGTAATAGGCATTGTAAAAGATATGTTGATGCAGTCTCCGTATGAGCCCGTGTTTCGTACTGTTTTTGTAACTAATAAAGATCCGCAAAATGTTGTTATTGTTAGAGTAAATCCATCTGCGAGCACACACAATGCATTGGCAAAAATTGAAAGTGTTTTTAAAAAATATAATCCGGAACAGCCTTTCGAATATAAGTTTACTGATGAAGATTATGCAAAAAAATTTGGCGATGAAGAACGCATTGGTAAGCTCGCCAGCTTCTTTACTGTGCTTGCCATTTTCATTTCATGTCTTGGCATATTTGGTATGGCTTCCTTTATGGCAGAACAGCGCAAAAAAGAAATTGGTGTACGAAAAGTATTAGGCGCATCTGTGTTTAATGTATGGAATTTATTAAGCAGAGAATTTGTGACGCTTGTTATAATTGCTTTCATTATTGCGGTGCCTGTTTCTTATTATTTCATGCACAGTTGGCTACATGGCTATAGTTACAGAACAACATTATCATGGTGGATTTTTGTAGCAGCAGGTATTGGTGCATTACTGATTACAATAGTAACAGTAAGCTTCCAGGCAATAAAAGCAGCGACTGCAAACCCTGTGAAGAGTTTGAGAACGGAATAATTTAAAATTTGAAAATGAGGCAATTTGAAAATGTAAAAATGTAAAATCGGAGATCATTAAACCAAATCATAAATCAACTTTTATGTTTCGCAATTATTTCAAAACCGCATTCAGAAGGTTGATCCGTAACAGGAATTACACTATTATCAACATCGCCGGTTTAGCGGTTGGTATTGCTGTTTGCATGATGATCTTTATCATTATACAGTTTCATAAAAGCTATGATGATTTTCATAAAAATAAAGACCGTATTTATCGTGTGTTAACCGAATATCATAATACAGATGCAGCAAATGTTGCTTATAGTAAAGATGTTCCATTTCCCTTGCCAACAGCATTAAAAACGACTTTTCCTCAAATAGAACAGGTAGCTCCAATTTTTACAAGTCACGATGACAAGTTGCTGATACCTGACTATAATGGAACAACGGTGAAGCAGTTTAAAGAAGACAAAGGTGTATTTTTTACAGCGCCTTCATTCTTTAAAATGTTTAATTTCCCATTACTTGCAGGTTCGTATGAATCATTAAAAGAACCGAACAATGTATTGCTTACAAAAGAAATTGCAGAAAAGTATTTTGGCAACTGGAAAACAGCAATTGGCAAAACCATTAAACTCGAATTAGGCGGCTATATATTCGAGCACGGAATTGAGGTATTAAAAGTGTCGGGTATTCTTGCTACGATACCTGCAAATACAGACTTTCAGCTAAAACTTGTTGTGGCTTATGGAACAGGCGCTACCGGAAGTATTATGGCAAAAAATTCCGATTGGGAGGATAGAACAAACTCAGGTTTTGGTTGCTATATCTTATTACCTCCAAACACTTCTGTTGAAAATTTCAACCAGCAGCTAAGCGCATATTCAAGAAAGGTTGAATCGCCTGATGATAAGGACAGTCATATTATACAGCCATTAACTGCGGTGCATTATGATATACAAACAGGTAATTACAGCAACAAAACAATCAGTCATCAACTGCTCAATGTATTGTGGCTGATTGCAGCATTCATCCTGTTAATTGCCTGCGTAAACTTTATCAACCTTTCCACTGCACAGGCTGTTAATCGTGCAAAAGAAGTTGGCGTAAGAAAAGTTTTGGGCAGTAATAAATCTCAATTGCAAATCCAATTTATTGTTGAAACATTTTTAATCGTTGCCATTGCTGTATTGCTTGCAACAGTTATTACACTTGTTGCATTGCCTTATATAAATCGACTTTTAGAGCTTTCACTTTCATTCAACATATTAAGCAATCCTGCAGTTATTTTATTTCTTTTAGCTGTAACAATTGTTGTAACTGTACTTGCCGGTTTTTATCCTTCTGTTGTTTTATCACGTTTCAATCCTGTTGCCGCTTTAAAGAGTAAACTCACAGTAAACACTGCAAAGGGAATTTCATTAAGAAGAGGATTAGTAGTATTTCAATTCATCATTGCACAGGCGTTGATCATCGGAACACTCATTATTGTACAGCAAATGAATTATTTTATGAATCAACCCTTAGGCTTCGATAAAGATGCAATCGTAAATGTTCCTTTCCGTGTAGATAGTGTTTGGTTTAGCAAAGCTGATTATTTAAGGCAACAATTATTACGCGTTAACGGCGTGCAGGAAGTTAGCTTCAGTTCCAATACTCCGGTTGAAGATGCCAATGATATGTGGAGCACATTCAAATTTGACCATGCAATAAAAGAAGAAAATTTTAAAGCCATTACGAAATTTGCTGATGATAAATATGTGCCGACTTATAAACTACAACTGGTAGCCGGAAGAAATTTGCAACCTTCCAAATTCACCCAGGAATTTTTGGTGAATGAATCGCTTGTAAAAAGTTTAGGATTTAAAAAACCGGAAGATATACTGAACAAGGAAATAAGTATTTGGGGCGATAAAATAAAATGCCCTGTTGTTGGCGTGCTGAAAGATTTTAATGACAGATCTCTTCGCAATGATGTTGCACCATTACTTATTACCACAAACAACACCATGTACAGCCAGGCAGGAATAAAACTGGCAACGACAAACATTGCTTCTACACTGCAATCTGTTAAAATAATATGGGAGCAAACATTTCCAGATTTTGTTTATGAGTACAGGTTTCTTGATGATAAGATTGATAGCTTTTACAAACAGGAAAATCAGTTAGCGCAGTTATATAAAATTTTCGCAGCCATCGCTATATTCCTTAGCTGTCTTGGGTTGTATGGTTTAGCCTCATTCATGGCAGTACAGCGGATTAAAGAAGTTGGTATTCGTAAAGTGCTTGGTGCAACAGCTGGCAATATTGTTTATTTATTTTCAAAAGAATTTATTGCACTCATCCTAATTGCTTTTGCTATTGCTACACCCATTGCCTGGTATTACATGCACCAATGGTTGCAGGATTATGCTTATCGCATCAACATCAGTTGGTGGTTATTTCTTGCAGGCGGACTTGCTGCAATAATTATTGCATTGGCAACTATCAGCTTCCAGGCAATAAAAGCGGCGGCGGCAAATCCTGTAAAAAGTTTAAGGACGGAGTAATTAATTTAAAAATGAGGCAATTTGAAGATGTGAAAATGAAGGCTTTCTTACTTTACTTTTTTACTTAATACTTAATACTTTTTTTAATTAATACCTAATACTTTTTACTTAATACTAATACTTGTATTATGCTTACAAACTATCTTAAAACCGCCTTCGGTAATCTTTGGAAAAATAAAGGCTATAGTTTTTTAAACATAGGTGGCCTTGCGATTGGCATTGCCTGTGCTGGCTTAATATTTTTATGGGTTGAGGATGAGCTTACTTTTAATAATTACTTCCATAACAAAGAAAATATTTATAAAGTAAAAGACCAGCAAACCTACGATGGTAGCACGTTTACATTCGATGCTACTCCGGGGCCATTGGCCGCAGGCATTAAAGCCGAAATACCCGGAATAAAAAATACAGCAAGGACAACATGGGGCAACAATAATCTTTTTTCATTAAATGATAAACCAATTTACCAACCGGGCTTATATGTTGATAGCTCCTTTCTTACCATGTTTCAGCTTCAGTTTGTGCAGGGCAATGCACAGCATGCTTTCGATCAGTTACATTCTTTAGTTGTTTCAGAAAAAATGGCTATGAATTTTTTTCATACTACAAATGTTGTTGGTAAAACGCTGCGGGTTGATAACAAGCAAGACTATATTATTTCAGGAGTAATTAAAGACCTGCCTAAAAATGTTTCTTTTAAATTGGAATGGCTGGCGCCATTTAAAATTTATGAAGATCAAAATAAATGGCTGCAGGAATGGGGCAGCAATGGCGTGGTTACTTATGTGGAAACGCAGGCCGGTGTTGATGTGCAGGCGATCAACAAAAAACTATATGGCTATGTTCAAACAAAACAAAAAGAAGCCACCGCAAGAATGTCCATTTACCCAATGAACCGGTGGAGAATGTACGACAATTTTAAAAACGGTAAAGAAGTGCCGGGCAGAATAAAGTATGTAAACCTCTTTAGCCTTATTGCATGGATCATTTTAATAATTGCCTGCATTAACTTTATGAATCTTTCAACAGCACGCTCCGAACAGCGCGCAAAAGAAGTAGGTGTAAGAAAGGTAATGGGCGCCTGCAAAACAAAATTGATAAGCCAGTTTATCAGCGAATCTATTTTCACCGCAATGGTATCGGCAGCAGTTGCCATTGCACTTATTTATATTACACTGCCAGCATTTAACGGCCTTGTTGAGAAACAATTATCAGTTAACATAACCAATCCTTTTCACATAACTGCTTTGCTCATTATTGCTTTAATCTGCGGAGTGATAGCCGGAAGTTACCCTGCCTTTTATCTTTCTTCTTTTAAGCCGGTATATGTTTTAAAAGGGATTAAAATAAAAAATAATGGCAGCGCCGGTTTAATAAGAAAAGGCCTTGTGGTGATACAGTTCTCAATATCTGTAATACTAATTATTTCTACCATAATTATTTACCAGCAAATAAATTATGTAAAAGACCGTGACCTAGGATATAATAAAAATAACCTTCTTTACTGGTATCTGCCCGCCAATATGAAAACTCATTTCAATGCTGTAAAAAATGATTTACAAGCTACAGGAGTTGTTCAAAACGCTGCGCTTAGTAACAACCAGGTATTGCAATTAGGCAGCAACACAGGCGATTTTATTTGGGAGGGAAAAGATCCATCAAAGCAAGTGCTGATAACTGTTGAAGGTGTGAGCCCGGAATATACTTCCACCATGGGAATGCATCTTATAGCAGGAAGAGAATTTTATCCTGATGTAAAATCAGACAGCAGCAATGTTATCATTAATGAATCGCTTGCCAAGATTATTAATAAGAAGAATATATTAGGCACGGTGCTTACGGAAGGCACTACTTCTAAATATAAAATTACAGGTATAATAAAAGATTTTGTGTATAACGATATGTATGCTCCTGCATCGCCTTTAGTATTATTTTCTGATACTTCCCATTGCAACGTTTTATCAATCCGTTTAAAAGCGAATGCTGAGATACCGGCTGCTCTTGGTAAAATAGAAAAGGTTATTAAAAATGATGATCCCGGTTACCCTTTCGATTACAGCTTTGTTGATCAGCAGTTTGGTCAGTTATTTAAAACCGAAACACTGATTGGTAAGTTAGCAGGTGTGTTTTCCATACTTGCCATATTCATTTCATGCCTTGGTTTATTTGGATTAGCAGCTTACACAGCAGAGCGCAGAACAAAAGAGATCGGCGTGCGTAAAGTGCTGGGAGCAAGCGTTTCAGGCATTGCAGGTTTGTTATCAAGAGACTTTATAAAACTTGTTATGGTGGCTTGCGTGGTTGCTTTTCCCATAGCGTGGTGGATGATGCATAGCTGGCTCCAGAGCTATCAGTACCGCATTTCAATAAGCTGGGCTACATTTTTAATAGCGGCCATTGTAGCCATATTAATTGCATTATTTACGGTGAGCTTCCAGGCAATAAAAGCGGCGCTTGCAAATCCAGTGAAGAGTTTGAGAACGGAATAAGTCAAATTTGAAAATGAAACAATTTGAAAATTTGAAAATGTAAATAAGACATCACAAAATCATACATCAAAAATAAAAATTTATGTTTAAAAACTATCTCATTACCGCCTTTAGAAATTTCAGTCGTAATAAAGTATTTGCGGGCATTAATGTGCTGGGTTTGTCTATCGGTATAAGTGCGGCGCTGGTAATATTTTTGATCGTTCATTATGAGTTTAGCTATGATGCATTTGAGAAAGATAATACCAGAATTTATCGTGTGGTGCTTGATGCAAACTTTGGTGGCGTGGAAGGCCATAGCGCTGCTGTGCCTGCGCCTATGAGTTCAGCCATTGTACGTGAAGTGACCGGTGTAGAAACAACTGTTCCGGTAATACAGTTCCAGGGAGATGCAAAGGTGAGCGTTACCAGACAAGGAATGCGTCAACCCGTTATATTTAAAAAGCAGCCTGCTATTGTTTTTACCAATGCTCAGTATTTTTCTTTGCAGCCTCATCAATGGATAGCAGGTTCGGCACAATCTGCATTAAAAAACCCTTTTACTGTAGTGCTTACACAAAGTAAGGCAACACAATATTTTCCATCTCTTTCAGCCAATAATATTATTGGTAAGCAAATAAGTTATAATGATGATTTTACTGCAACAGTTTCAGGCATTGTACAAGATTTAAATGAAAACACATCTTTTCATGCTGAAGAATTTATATCCTATGCAACGTTATCTCAGACACATTTGCAGAATGATTTTATGATGAATAACTGGAACGACTGGATGGCTTATTCGCAGTTGTACGTAAAGCTCGATAAGGGCACCAGCGTAACCGCCACCGAAGCTCAGTTGCAAGCACTTTTAAAAAAGTATAGTAAACCTGTAGAAAGCCAATCTTCCAATACCATTGTTTTTAGATTGCAACCTTTGAGCGATGTGCATTTTAATCCAAATTACCAGTCAGTTGGTTTAAGAACCGCCAACAAATCAACACTGTATGGCTTGCTTGCCGTAGCTGCTTTTTTATTATTACTTGGCTGCATCAATTTTATCAATCTTACTACTGCAAATGCAGCGCAGCGCGCGAAAGAAATTGGCATCAGGAAAACAATGGGCAGTTCCCGCAAGCAATTAATATTTCAGTTTTTAGGAGAAACATTTTTGCTTACCTTAACTGCTTCTATCCTGGCATTTTGTTTAACACCTTTGCTGTTGAAATTATTTGCAGATTTTATTCCTCCGGGTTTATCTTTTCAGCCATTCCATCAGCCTTATGTCTTCTTATTTTTACTGCTACTTGCCGTGGTAGTAAGCGTGCTATCAGGCATATATCCGGCATTTATTTTATCAGGATACAAGCCTGTACAGGTTTTAAAAACCCAATCGTTTATTAACAGCAGCGACACCAGAAATACATGGTTTAGAAAATCACTCACCATATCACAATTTGTAATAGCGCAGTTCTTTATTATTGCCACTTTAATGGTAAGCAAGCAAATTAATTATTCACTGAATTCTGATCTGGGCTTTAATAAAGATGGCATCGTTACTTTTGAGTTGCCACGCGATACCGTTGCCGTACATAGCAAACAATTATTAGCTGCCATCAATGCAATACCCGGAGTCCAAACAGCAAGCATCGGTTATCTTTCACCGGCAGATAAAGGCGTGTCCTTCACCAATGTTTCTTATGCAGCAAAGCCCGATATAAAAGGGGACATTCAAATAAGATGGGGTGATATCAATTATTTAAAAGTGTATAAACTAAAATTACTGGCAGGCAGAAATGTGGCTGCTAGTGATACCATGAAAGAGTTTTTGATTAATGATATGTATTCAAAAATATTGGGTTTTAAAAAACCTCAGGATGCAATTGGAAAATATTTAATCTTTAACAATAAAAATATGCCGATTGTTGGTGTGCTGCAGGATTTTCACGATCAGTCAACGCGTGCACCTATAAGTCCGATGGTTTTTGCTGGAAGCGTGGGTAACGAATTTCATGTACGGTTACAGCCAAACATTGCAGGCACTGATAGCTGGAAAAATGCAATCAGCAAAATGCAGAAAGCGTATCACCAAATTTATCCGGATGAAGAGTTTAATTACCAGTTTGTTGATGAAATGGTTGCTGATTTTTACACAGCAGAACAGCATACTGCAAGCCTGCTAAGTTGGGCAACAGCATTATCTATATTGATCAGTTGCCTGGGTTTATTAGGATTGGTAATTTACACCATCAACACCCGAACAAAAGAAATTGGTATTAGAAAAATATTAGGAGCCAGCGTTAGCAACATCATTTCCATCTTATCAAAAGACTTTGTAAAACTGGTATTAATTGCCTTTATAATTGCAGCACCTATTGCCTGGTGGGCAAGTTATAAATGGCTGGAAGATTTTACCTACCGCACACAAATAAGCTGGTGGATATTTCTATTGAGCGGCTTAGGAATGTTGCTGCTGGCGCTGATAACGTTAAGCGTGCAAACTATCAAAGCAGCCATTGCAAACCCTGTAAAGAGCCTGCGAACGGAATAAACCAAATGTGAAAATGAAACAATGTGAAATTTGAAAATGATAAATGTTTTGATTCCTGACTTCTTACTTAATACTTAATATTTCTAACTTATGTTTAAAAATTATTTAAAAACAGCCTGGAGAAATTTGAGTAAAAACAAATTGTATTCATCCATAAATATTTTCGGATTGACAGCAGGACTTGCTGCCTGCCTGCTGATTGGCATATATATTAATCATGAACTTAGCTATGATAAGTTTAATGTAAATGCAAGCCGCATTGTACGTGCAACGATGGAATATGAACAGGATGGAACCGTAAACACAACTGCTACAACCGGAACAAAAGTGGGCCCGCAGTTTAAAAGAACTTTTCCGGTAATTCAGGAATATGCCCGCACATTTATTACGCACAAGGTTATTAAAAGCAACAACAAAACTTTTGATGAACCACGCATTTTATATGCAGATCCTTCTTTCTTTAAAATGTTTTCTTTTCATATTATTAAAGGCAATGCGGCAACAGCTTTAGATGCGCCGGATAAGATTGTGATCACACAAAGCATGGCAAAAAAATATTTTGGAAATGAAGATGCAATTAATAAAACGCTTACCAGCGGAGATAAAGAATTAAAAGTATCTGCTGTGTGCGAAGATGTTCCGCAGAACTCACAAATAAAATTTGATTTTGTAACACAGTTCCTCAATCTTGGTAACGGAGTGAAAGAAGAACAATGGTGGACTGCAAACTGGATCACTTATTTTTTGTTACATGATGAAAAAGATATACCTCAATTACAGCAACAGATCATACACTATATGAACACGCCTGCTGTAAAAAACGAGGCTGGCCTGCAAGGCAATGGTTACTTAGCTTATCATTTAGAACCGCTCGCTAAAGTTCATTTATATTCTCCGTTAGCAGGTTTTGAGCCTAATGGCAGTATCACTTATATTTATATGTTTTCCATAATAGCATTGCTTATATTAATTATTGCCTGTGCCAATTATACTAATCTTGCAACTGCACAATCTGTAAGCAGAACCGGAGAGATTGGAATAAGAAAAGTAATGGGCGCTTCTAAACAACAGGTATTTTTACAATTTATAAGTGAATCATTTATCATCACTTTTATTGCTGCTGCACTTGCATTTGCACTAAGCATATTGTTGATTCCATCGTTCAATAGTATTGCAGGGAAACACTTTACCAGCAATGATCTTCTTCAACCTGTTCCTGTTTTTGCACTAATGATATTTTCATTACTGGTAAGTTTTTTTGCAGGATTGTACCCGGCATTGGTTTTATCACGCACGCAAATAATGGGTGTGCTCAAAAAAGGATTTTCTTTTACGGGAGGTAACAATATGTTGCGCAAAACGCTGATAGTTGTGCAGTTTGGTATTTCAGTTTTCCTGATCATTTACACAGTTATCATTCTGCAACAAATGAATTTTTTACAAACGAAAAATTTGGGTTATGATAAAGACCATATTGTTGTTCTGCCCATAGGAGGCAACATGGTGGATAATTTTCAAAGTTTAAAAAATGCTTTTAAACTGGTGCCGGGTGTGAAGGCAGTTACTGCTTCGTATGATACACCTGAGTATGTTCAATGGGGCGATGGCATTACTGCCACAGATGAAAAAGGCAGCCATGAAATATCATTAAATGCACTGCCGGTTGACCTGGATTTTACTAAAACAATGAAAATGCAAATCGTTGCCGGGCGTGACTTTCAGCAATCTGATTTTGCAATTATGGATACTGCAAATAACAGTGCAAATTTTTTTCAGCCTTATATTATAAATGAAACATTGGCAAAAAAAATAGGATGGACACCACAGCAATCTATTGGCAGAACAATTAAAAAAAATGAGCCAGGTCCTATTGTAGGAGTGATAAAAGATTTTAATTTCAACAGCCTGCATGAACCTATTGGCCCGCTGCTTATTTTCCTTGGCAGAAATTTCTCCCGGAATTATATGCTGCGCATAAATGGTAATAATATAAAAAATACTCTGGCTGGTATAGAATCTGTTTGGAAGCAACGTGTGCCTGAAAGGCCGTTCAATTATCATTTTTTAGATGACGATTATAATAAGCTTTACCTGTCTGAGCAACGAACCTCTTCATTGTTTCTGATAGCAGCAGCACTGGCATTTATGCTGGCTTGCCTCGGCTTATTCGGGCTTGCTGCATTTACAACCGTACAACGCACAAAGGAAATCGGAATAAGAAGAGTGTTGGGTGCTAACATCAGCAGCATCACATTAATGATTGCCAACAATTTTTTACAATTAATATTTATTGCGATTATTATAGCTATGCCGCTTGCCTGGTGGGCTGCTGATAAATGGCTGCAAAGCTTTGCCTTTCGCATACCTGTGCAATTATACGTATTTGTTTTTACGGCAGCAGTAACTGTAGTAATTGCATTATGTACCGTTGGCTATCACTCAATAAAAGCCTCATTAATCAATCCGGTAAAGAGCTTGCGAAGTGAGTGAAGCCGATTGTGCTAATTTGCTAATTTGCTAATTTGCTAATGTGCTAATTTGAAAATGTGAAAATGTGAAAATGAGGGAAGTTGACTTTTGATTTTTTGATTTAATATTTTTTATATATACTACTTCCAGAAGAATAAATTATTCGTAAACAGTTTGCTAAACAAGCGATTGATTTTGCAATTGAGTGGATAGTGCGTACAAGTTAAAACTGCTATTTCATCAAGTAAATTAAACAGAAGAAGTATTGATCTTTCTTCTTATTCGGATGGTAACCTGTGTGCCGGAAGAAATTTTATCATCATTATATAAGTCAAAAAATTCTACGGGCGATATTGAATCGTTTTCATTGAAATCAAGCAGTCTTTTCCTGGTTATATCAATTGCTTTTGACTGATGCAACACTGCAGACTGGCTTTTAATTTCTTTAGCTTTTTCTCTGCCAATGCCGTTATCTGTTATATCGCAAAGCAGCCATTCACCATTGGTGCTCACACTAATCGCTACTTCTTTTTTTCCTTCTTTAAAACTTAAGCCATGCCATAATGCATTTTCAATAAAAGGCTGTAAAATAAGCGGAGGTATTTTCTCAAACTCTGCAACAATATTATCGGCAATATTTTTTTTGTATTGTAATTGCATATCCAACCGCAGCGATTCAAGCTGGATATATAAACCTATTGTTTCAAGCTCTTTATCCAAACTTATTACATTGTTTTCAGAGTTATCAAGCACATGCCGCAGCAATCTTGAAAATGAGCCGATATAATGTATTCCTTCTGTTTTTTTATCGCTTGCCACCAAAGCCTGAATTGAATTAAGCGCATTATAAATAAAGTGCGGATTCATTTGCGCCTTCAGCGCTTTCATTTCTAAATCTTTTAATTGATTTTTTATATAATTATCATTCTTTATCTTTTTTATTCTTGCTGTAAAAATGCTAATGATTATATAGGCAACCATTGCAATTATTATTAAGCGAAACCACCAACTGTTCCAAAAAGCCGGGGTAATAGTGAACCGGAAGATTGCAGGCTCGCTCCAGCCCGAAGCACGGTCTTTTGCTTTTACCATAAATTGATATTTCCCTGCAGGCAATTGCGCAAACGATACAGATTTCGTTTTTGAAGGAACGCTCCATGAAGTATCGAGCGGCAATAATCTATAAGAATATTCAAGTGCGGAGTTAGAGGTAGAAAGGTCTACAGCATTGAAAAAAATACCCAGTGAATTTTGATTATACTTTAAAACAGGATTATAAGGCAACTGGTAATAATTGTATAAAGAATCAGATGATTTACTCCAGTCTGTTTCTTTAAAAGAAAGCGACACTTTTTCAATAACGATATGTGGTGTTTCTTTGTGAAGGCTGATGTTTGCCGTATTAAATTTTATTATTTTATTCTGCGAAGAAAGCCAAACATTGCCTGCCATATCAGTTACAAGCTTTTCATTGTTGGTTTCGCTTATAGTAAGTTCCTCTGACCTGGCATAATTAAACACATCCCAGTTACCGGCTTTATTTTTTTGTAAAATATCTATTCCTGAGCTGGTTGCAATCCACAGCCTGTTTTGCTTGTCATTGGTGAGGCTGAAAATATTATCGCTTTGCAAACCATCTTTTATTGTAAAGTGTTTTTTTAAAAAAGGAAGCTTATTTTTTGTAAAGCTATATTGATATAATCCCAAACCGGCAAATGCTATCCAAAAATTATTATCCGCGTCTTCATAAAAACAAATGGCTACATGAGCATCTCTTTTGCTGCCATCTATATGTGTTTCTTTAATTAGTGAAATAAAATTATTTGCTTCATTTATACAGTAAACGCCCTTTCCGTCAACATATAAAAACAGCAAGCCATTTCTCGTCTCAAGCACATGTATAGGCTTAACTATGGGAGTGCCTGTATTATGCGGGATAAAGATGGAAAGCTTTGAAGGATTGCCATATAACAATGTTGAATCAGCACAAATAAAAAATTGATTCCTTTTTTTAGAGAAGCTCAAATCATAAATATACTCTGGAGTTTTAAGATGTAATATTGCCGAAAAATCTTCGAGCGTTTTACCATTAAAATGTAAAAGCCTCCTGAATCTTGTAACCATCCACAGGGTGTGGTTGTCATCGAAAGTATAAGCATCAACAGGATCCCTGTAAAAACCTTCATTGCCTGGCGATTGTGGAGGCATTATTGGTTTGCAGCTATTACTATCATAAATAAATATGCCTGATTTTGTAGCAGATGCAAATAATATCCTGCTATCGGGAAGCGGAATAATATTGTTGATTTCTTTAAATGATTTGTTATTATTATTATCTAAAACAGTAAAAGATATATCATTTAATTTTAGCAAACCTCCTCTTGTGCCTATCCAGATGTTATGGCTTGAATCTTCAAAAATTGAATGAACATAACCATATTGGTTAGCTATAGAATCAGGAAAAAATTGCCAATCGTTCGGTTTTGATATTTTAAAAAAGCCTTCTCCAACAATCCATAATCGTTTTTTTGAATCAACCAGGTAATAAAAATAGTTCTTGCTGATCCTGTTTTTTTTTAATACTGGAATAAGATGCTTATCATTAATTATAAAAATATTTTGTATAGTACTTACACAAATTTTGTTATCCTGCACAGACATAACATTAAACAGCGATCCATAACTTTTATTTAATGCGATAGGTAACCATTTACCTTCTTTATTTCTGCAAACAATCGCATCCGATGAATAATTAATATACAATTCGCCATTTGTTTCTATAACATTTCTGCAGGGTTTATTTTCAAAGCCGGGGTAAAGCTTAATTTTTTTCCAGACACTGTCTTTAAATTCATACACTCCTTTAACGGTAAGCGCCCATATTTTTTTATCTTTTGTTTCAAAAAAACCGAGCACATAAATGTTGCTCAGGCTATCACTTAAAGGATAAGTTACAAACCTGTTGTTTATAAATTGAACCATACCGGCTGACGTGCCCACCCAGAGCCTTTTGTGGCTATCATTAAAAATAAAAAGAACATCAAGAGATGGTAAGCCGTCGCCCAGGCCATAGTTTACAAATTGCCTCCCGTCAAAGCGGTTAAGGCCTGCAGGAGAGTTTATCCACAAATATCCGTACACATCCTGCATGGCTGAATACGTTTCGGTACTCGGCAATCCATCATTTACATTATAAAGTTTTACGCTGAATTGCTGCGCATAAAGAGCAGAAGTGAATAATAGTAAGGAGAAAAATGAATGGAAAAAAATATGAATGAAAAAAATTTTCACTACTTTAAATTTAAAAGATGTAAAAATTCATCTTTGTGCGTGCGGGAAAGTTCTATCTCCTGCCCGTTGCTCATTATAATATCGCCACCATCGCCTTTTCTGTATTTTTTTACATGAGTCAGATTTATGAGATACGAACGATGCGCACGAAAGAACGATTGCGCGCACAGTATTTCATCATACTGTTTTAATGTATAGCTCGATAAAATACATTTGTTATCAGTAAGATGAAACTCAGTGTAGTTGCTGCTTGCATGGCAATATACAATTTCGCTCACAGGAATAATTATAAAGCCTTCTGCGGTGGGCACCGCAATTTTATCATGTATTTTCTGAGGGTTTTTTATATCGTTATATAATTGCTGTACCTGCTGTTTAGAAGCTGCTTGTGCAGGAGCAGTTCTTTGTTTTACTTTATTAACTGCTTGTATCAGCTCTTCGGTTACAATGGGTTTCAGTAAATAATCAATAGCATTAAAACGAAAAGCTTTAATGGCATAGTGATCGAATGCGCTTGTAAAAATGAGATTAAAATTTATTTCAGGTAAACGGTTTAATAAGTCAAAGCCGGTTTCACCTTTCATTTGTATATCAAGAAAAACGATATGAGGATTGTATCTTTTTATTCCAAGCAACGCTTCTTTCACAGTAGATGCTTCGCCTGCAATTATTATTTCAGGAAAATATTGCTGCAGCATTTGATGCAGAAAACTTCTGCTTTGGTATTCATCATCTACAATAAATGCTTTAGTTGACTGCATAAGGTTATGCTTATTAATAAGCAAATTCTAAATTAAGCTAAGTTTTATTCTTATAACGGCGCGTAATACAAATTAAGTATTGTTGCTGCGGCATGTCCGGAGGTACTTTACATTACTTAAACATACAAATCATAATATACAACTTTTCAAAAAATGAAAAAACATTTACTTACCTGCTTATTAATTGCATGTGCTTTTAGCATTACAAACCTGAATGCACAAACCATTCAGGTAGTTCCAAACCCAAATGCGCCGGACCTTTTTGCTTATACGAGCGGCGGTGCATTGTCTGGCTATACAGGCAATCCTATTGTATATAATAATTCACTTGTGCTGGAGTATAACGGCACCGGATCTTCTGACGTTACCGAAATTATAGAGCAGCTTGCTGTGTATACCGGCGGCGATAGCCTTCATTTAATACCTAATCCCGACGGTGGACAAGGTGTCTATTTTCAAAGTGTACAGCTTATTTTTAATAATAAGCTCTTTTTTATTTATTTAAATGCATCTGGCTTACAGCAACTTGCTTCTTTCGATGGCACTGCTATTACGCTTTATCCTAATCCTGATGCAGGACTTGGCTATATCGGCTCTCCCAGAATTTATAATAATACCTTATATGTTGCTTATTCAAATGCAGCAGGCGTTACACAATTCGGTACATTTAATGGAACAGGCATTACGCTTATACCTAACCCTGATGCAAGCGCTACGGGCTTCTACAATGATTACTCTGTTGTATTTGATAATAAAATTTGCTCCCGCTACGTAGCAGCAGATGGCACCAAGCATGTAGCCACTTACAATGGCACCGCCTGGACAGTTTATCCTAACCCGGATAACACGACCCGCGGAGTGATCCCTGCTTTCCCTGTTTTATATAATAACAAATTATATTTTACTTATTTCAGCGCTGCTAATCAGTATCAATACCTGCAATACGATGGTACCAATAACCCTACTCTTGTTGCCAATCCTCAGGATGAAAGCGCGAACCAGGGCGGCGTTTCAGGGTTTCCTATTGTATATAATGATACTTTATTTTTTCAATATAGTAATAGCAGTAATACATCGCAACTCGCAAAGTTCGATGGTACCACCGAAAGCCTTGTTCCTAATCCCGACGCCACCACTTATGGCTTCTATAACACACCAATAGTTTACAACAATAACCTGTATATTTTTTATGTAACTGCCGATGGCAAACATCATCTTACCCAATATATAAGTAATGGAGACAGCCTGAAAGTTTATCCAAACCCTGATGCTGGCTTAGGATATTGGGATCAGCCAATTGTGTACGATAATGAGCTGTACTTTATATATAACAATGCTTCGTCAGTATTTCAGTTAGGTCATTTTGGAGGCAACGTTATTGAGTTAGTGGCCAACCCGCCAGGCATTTATAACGGTGCAAGTGGTAATAACGGGTACACCGGGCAACCAATAATCTGGAACAACTTATTGTATATGCAATTCGGCAGCGTGCCCTATGGCAATGCCGGCAACCTGGCATTTATTAACGGCAGCACTTTACCCATTAACCTTTTTAGTTTTGCTGCGCAAAAAAATGGCAATACTTCTTTGCTGCAATGGAAAACAGCTAACGAAATAAACAATGCCTACTTTTCTGTAGAGCATTCAGTAAATGGTATAAATTTTCAGCCTATAGGCAAAGTTGCCGGGCATGGCACTGTTTCTCTGCAGCAGCAATACCAGTTCATTGATGATAACCCGGCTAAAGGCATTAATTATTATCGCCTGAAACAGGTAGATATAGATGGCAATTTTACCTATTCAAAAACAGTAGCTGTTTCCTTTGATGAGGTGGCCTCTTTGTTTAAAATATATCCTAACCCGGCGGTTAATAATGTTACGGTAAGCATTCCTTTAAGCGCAGCCAAATCCATAATACATGTTTTTGACGTACATGGCAGCAAAATAATGGAAAAGGAGATGGCGCCTAACACTATTTCGCAACCAATTGATATAAGCTTTTTAGCAGCGGGCGTTTACCAGGTTACTTTAAGCCAGGGCACTCACCAGCAAACCATACAAATGATAAAGAAGTAAAAATATTTTCGAGAGGGGTTTTAGTTTTTATCCGTACTCTTTGTTGTAAGAGTGAACGCCCCGGGTGTAAACCCGGGGTTTTTTAATGCGCTGATGTGTACGGTATCCGATCTTTACACATTTAAAATAAGTTTAATGGAGTGAGACGAATTATTGATATTAAAAATATTTATATATTACAGATAATTAGGTATATGTAATTAAAACCAATAGAGATTTGTTTATTTAAAATTTTATTTGTTATTTTTAATTTTATTTATTCTATTTTACTCTTTTAATTGCAAATAAAATTCAAATGAAGGCAGAAACTTTTTTTTCCATTGATGCGTACTTGCTAAGTAAATTTCAGAAAATGTCTGATTGGATGCAGGATATCATCGGGATTAATAATTTTATTATTGCGAAGGCGCTAAGATTTATATTGGTTATTTCTTTTGCGTTAAGAGAAGTATTTGCATTTCTTAATGGAACTAATAATATGGAATTTGTTGTGATAGCTTCTTCAGTTATGCTTATAGTGAAAATGGAACTCTTATCCCGTAAAGCTGAACAAAGTATAAAGAATAAATATGGCTCAATAAATTCTGCAGTGAGTGAATATGCAATAACCAGGATGCTGATGCAGCTTGTAGCTTTAGCGGCCTTTGGCTTTTTAATAAAACATCTTTTTTATGTAGTAAATCCATCTGTAAGCATCACAGAACAATATAATGAATGGAAAGAATTGTTTTGGGATGTGTTTGGCATAACTCTTTTTTTTGTAGCTTATTTTAGTTCCTGCACTCCGAAACCATACAAGCCAGGTAAAGCCAGAAAACTTCTTGAAGCCCTCAATAGCAGAGTGACAAATAATGTAAAAACGCTTTCACCGGAAACATCATTTTAATATCTCCGGCATATGGTTCATTGCTGGGTCATTGCTCATAAAGAACTGCTTCTCTCCTGCCCTATCTTATGAAGAAATGCTTAGTTACTATTTCCCGCTTCTATTTCCTTTAAAAGGTCATCAAGATCGAGTGCATCAGTTCCCATTTTTATAGAACCGTCCGGTTGGTGAGGCCAGAGTTCTTTAGGCTTATCCCAATATAATTCAACACCGTTTCCATCAGGGTCATTTAAATATATGGCTTCTGAGACAAGGTGGTCGCTCGCTCCCGTTAGTGGATAATACGCCCGGCGTAAACGGTCATATATTATTGCAAGGTCTTTTCTTGTTGGGTATACTATTGCTGTGTGATACAAGCCAACACTGTTAACAGGTGAAGGCGGCAACCCCTTGCTGTGCCAGGTGTTTAAGCCAATGTGATGATGATAACCACCGGCGGAAATAAACGCTGCCTGATTGCCATACATCGCCGTTACTTCAAAGCCCAGTAAGTCACGATAGAACTCAAGTGAACGTTGAAGATCTGATACTTTTAAATGAACATGACCTATTTGTGCTTGTGAAGGGATAACGTATTTATTATTCATAATAATTGTCAGTTTTATATTTTCCTGTTTTATTAAAAAGCGTGTAAGCAGTTATTGGAAAAAGGAGAGCTTGTGTTGTAAGCCTTTCCCAAAATAGTACCGTTTTAAAAGTAAACAAGATTTGTAACTTTACAATATTAAGATAATAATGAAGGGCGTAACTAATCAAAATACAAGAGATTGCTTTGTTCCCCGCGATTACATAATGCAGCGAGTGATCAAAAACATTTTAGCATAGGTTACAAAAAATGCAGATACCATAAAAACTTTTTAACCATGTGTTGTAAAAAGTAAGATGCCACAAAACTTTGTTTATAGCAGTTGCAGAGAGTTAAGATGCGATAAAAAATTATTAAACATGGGTTGGAGAAATTGCAAATGGGATAGAATGTTTTTAAGTACGGTTACAAAAATCTGAAAGACGGATTTGCAACACCTTATGCCAAACACTTTTAAAAACAGAAAGCAGAATTTCTTCGTTCTGTGGAATGACGTTTCCAAGGGTAGAATGTTTTTTCAAGATTCATCTTCAATTTTTATACCTATGGATGAAAGGTCTTGCAAGAGTTCATCCCATTTTAAAACACCAAGGCTGGCGGCTGAGTATAATCGTGATTTATAATTGTAGGTAATAATGCGTAGTCCGTCCGGCCCTTTGAAAAAAGTTTCCCGGCTTACTTCTTCTATAATATCAAGTTGGTATTCTTTTATTCGCCAGGGGAAATATTGATTCTTTATGATGAGTTTATCTTCAGCTATCTCAAAATAATTCATCTGAAACCCTATTCCTGTAAACAAAGCAATCATTATTCCTGCAGAGATATACCAGAACACACTGTTGAGGTGCACCGTTTGCTTCACCAACATAAAAACAAAAGGTGTACTCAATATCAGCAAAGTGCGGAAAGTGAAAAAAACATTGCCTGCATATCTTTTATAAGTAATAATTTTTTTTATTTTTCTTTCGTGAGGTTGTATTACAAAGTGAAGCCTGCTATTTAGCTTTTGCGTTACCAATGCCCTTATATCGCGAAGATTGCTATATACTCCATGCCACAATATGAATGACGCGCCATCAGAAAAAACAAGTTGCAGTGCATCTGCTGGCCAGCCTACCATTACTGCAGGAAAATCAACTTTTTTGCTTATATAAACTGTTTTCACATCCTGCCATGTATATTGTTTTTTACTAAAAAACATTGTGCGCTTTACAGTGGTATTATCAAAAGTAAAAACAGGGCATTTTATAATTATGAGTGCAAGAAGACCCATCAGCAGGTATATAAGTACCACTACACCCACAGGTTCATGCCTCGTAAGCATGGAAATTATTAGAATGAGCACCCCTGCTAAAAAACTAACACTTAAGATAATAGAAATACTATAACGGCTCTTGATCATTTTATAAAATAACAGAAATATATGCAGTTAATAAAAGATGCTTATACTCATCGGAGGAAGTTTTATGCTGCTAAAAGCAACTATATTTCTATGAAAATAAAATGTAATAAATGGTCACAAAAGTAATTGAATTAATTACACAGGCTGATACACTGTCCTTATCAAAATATTTAGTAAATTTTTCAGGCAATATATTATTGTTATCGCTCAATCAATAAAGAGCCTTTATAAATAGTTTTTTGCAAACAATCTGGATTCTAATTTTAATTAAGAGAGGAACAACCCAATTTTTTGTGTCTCTTGCAATCAGGTAACCGTACATTTTTGTTTATCATCATCCACATCTTTATTGCCATGATTGCCTTAGCTTTGCCACCCAAAAAATAACTGATGAGCAACAGAACATTTACAATGATAAAGCCGGATGCAACTGCAAAGGGCAACACAGGCGCCATATTGCAAAAGATAAACGAGGCAGGCTTTAAGATAGCTGCTATGAAGATGATACATTTATCTGAAGCTAAGGCCGGAGAGTTTTATGCCGTGCATAAAGAGCGGCCTTTCTTTGGCGAACTGGTGGAGTTTATGAGCCGCGGCCCTATAACTGCTGCCATATTGGAAAAGGATAATGCTGTGGAAGATTTTCGTAAGCTCATCGGCGCTACCAACCCTGCCAATGCTGATGAAGGCACTATAAGAAAATTGTTTGCTGCATCCATTGCGGAGAATGCCATTCATGGCAGCGACAGCGATGAGAATGCACAAATTGAGGGTGACTTTTTCTTTAGTAAGCTGGAGCAGTTTTAATAATTATTGAGGCGCTAATCGAAATTATTTTTTATTTTCCAAAGGCTCTACCTTATAACCTTCTTTTTTTAATAAATCAATAAGACCATCTTTGCCGCTTAAATGTCCGGCGCCTACTGCTACAAAAACGCTTTCTTTATTCATTATAGTCTTAAGCTCTTTTACCCATTTTATATTCCTGTTTTTTAGTAAAAGATCATTATACTGTGCACCGCCGAAATCATCTCCTCCGGCTGCATCCTGCAATGAGTCGAGCTTTTGGGCTTTATACAAATTCAACACATCTTCAAATTCTTTTTTATACAGGTTAAAGCTGTCAATGTTTTTCAAAAGTTCTTTTGCCTGCACGCTGTAAGGAATGCTGTCAAACACCGACGCCTGAAACTGTATGGTTTCGAGGCCCTGGATTTCTTTCTTATCTTGTTTGGCAACCTTTAAAAGCTCCTCCTCCACCCCTGATGGTGATGCACATTGCATCATTCGGGGATAAAGCAACGCAACTAAAAAGTAAGGTTTTGCCCTTTGAAACATCGTCAGAGTGGTATGCAAAGTATCAGCAAAATATTGCTGCACTCTCTTATAATCTGCAGGCGTATAAAGGCTTTCAAGCGTTTTAGCGCTATCCATATTCATATACATCATGCCGCCAAGCAGTGTTGCCGGATCGTCCATATCCATCTCCATGTATATTTCATTGCTTTGCTTCACTGCATCCAGCAGTTGCGCGCTAAAATGTATATCATCTTTGCACAGCAAATGAAAAGTGCCAAATAAAAAAGATGGCTGCTTTAATCCATTTCCGCTTATTTGCCAAAGCAATGTATTTTCATCGGGTTGTTTGGTATAAACATGTGCTGGCTGTGCATTGCAGCCTGCAAAAGCTATCGCTGTTATTATACATATAATACAGTATTTCATATATTTTTTGGGTAAAAATAATTTAATAATTATATGCAAAAGATAACATGCAGAGCGGCTATATTTAAAAATGCAAGTAGTTTTTTTAATAATGAATAATCAGGATGAGTTACTTAATTTTCAACGCTTTGAATAAACATAAGATAAAGTTTATAATTTTCGGCGAGGGCATGGGCGGATTAATCAAATCTCTTTTGAAGCCGGTGGCGCGTATTTCTTTTTACCCTAAAGAATCCTGTGCAAAGATGCCGGAATATAAATGTTCTTCATTATATAAAGCTTCTACAGTGGTGGCAAAATCTATATGCAGAACTTTGTTTATTCATACCCAGCTGCGGTAAGTATATGCTAAGGCAATTGATTAAAGGTTATTTTAGAATTTCATTCTTCTTATCAGCATCTTTCCTGGTTACCTTGTCATCAAAGCTATGTTCTGCTTTGTGCATAAGAGACGATAGCGGACCTTCCATGTGTTCTTGTGGATCAGTGGTGTTAAGGGTTTCAGGGTCACCTTTTTCTTCAGCGCCATTTTTATTTACTTTCTTTTTTTCTTCTTTTTCGTTTGACATAAATATATATTTATTAAAAATTATAATACCAAAAATAAATATGATTGTTATAAGAAACATGATTTTTTCCTGCACATTTCTTTTTTCGATATACTTATTTCTTATGCCGTTGTTTTAAAATTTCCAGCACATCATCAAGCGCAACATTTTTTTCACGAAGTAACACCATATAATGAAATAATAAATCTGCAGCTTCATTCAAAAAAAGTTTTCTATTATTATCCTTCGCTTCTATCACAAGTTCCACGGCCTCCTCTCCCACTTTTTGTGCAATAGCATTAATACCTTTCTTAAACAAAGTGGAAGTGTAAGAGCCTGATAACGGATGCTTTTTTCTTCCTGCAATAATTTTTTCCAGAGTTAATAAAAAATCTTCAGAAATATTTTCCTCGTTAAAACAGGTTTCCGCTCCTGTGTGGCAAACAGGCCCGTCTGGCTTTGCTTTTATTAATAAGGTATCAAAATCACAATCAATTTTTATATCAACTAAATGCAAAAAATTTTTGCTTGTTTCTCCTTTTACCCAGAGCCTTTGCCGGCTGCGGCTGTAGAAAGTTATCAGCTCTGTTTGTATTGTTTCCCGCAAAGCATCCGGGTTCATGTAGCCAAGCATCAGCACAATATTGGTGTTTGCATCCTGAACAATTACAGGCACTAATTCATTGTCATGTTTGGAGAAATTAATTCTTTGTATCACATCAGCATAACTTCGGTTCATAACCTTACAGTAATATTTTTTGTAAATAAAAATTGTTTTAAAGCAGGTATCTCAATTTCTTTATAGTGAAAGACACTCGCCGCCAAAGCCGCATCAGCATTAGCTTTCTTAAAAACGCTTTCAAAATGCTGCATATTGCCTGCGCCCCCCGAAGCTATAACAGGCACGGGTAAATTGTTTGCAAGCAAAGCGGTAATATCTTCTGCAAAGCCATTCTTTGTTCCATCATTATTCATTGATGTTAACAAAATTTCTCCTGCACCAAGGTGAACCGCCTGCTTTGCCCAATCAAAGGCTTTTGCATTAGTTTTAAGTCTGCCCCCATTCAGAAATACATACCATTCGCCATCTTCTTCTTTCCGTGTATCAATGGCAAGCACTACACACTGGCTTCCAAATTCATCTGCCATTTGTTTAATAAGCAAAGGATTTTTAAAAGCGGCTGAGTTTACAGAAACCTTATCAGCGCCATGTTTCAGCAGATCGGACGCATCGCTTACAGAAGATATGCCGCCGCCCACAGTGAAAGGTATATTTATTTTGGAGGCTACACTTTTTGCAAGCAGGGCAAGTGTTTTTCGTTTTTCTACTGTTGCGGTTATATCAAGAAAAACAAGCTCATCAGCGCCTTGCTCCGAATAAAATAATGCAAGCTCAGCAGGGTCGCCGGCATCACGTATGTTTACAAAGTTTACGCCTTTTACAGTGCGTCCATTACTCACATCAAGACATGGTATGATTCTCTTTGCAAGCATGGCTAATCGTTTATAAAATTTTCCATTTGCGTTAAAGAAATTTTCCCTTCATAAAATGCTTTACCAATGATGGCGCCACTGCATCCAGCATCGCGTAATGCCACCAGGTCTTCATAGCACGAAACGCCGCCGCTTGCTATCAAATGCAGGCCAGGAAAGGCTTTCAGTATCTCCTTGTATAAATCAATTGACGGCCCCTGCATCATTCCATCTCTTGAAATATCCGTACAAAAAATCATGTTTACTTTTTGCTCAACTAATTTTTTTATAAAATTAAATATATCAATACCTGCATCATCTTTCCATCCGTGAATCTTAATTCTTTTATCAAGAACATCAGCGCCTGGCAAAAATTTTTCCCGTCCAAATTCCTCAATCAATTCTTCAAATAATTGCGGGTTTTTAACAATAACACTGCTCATGCTTATCATATCAGCTCCGGCATTAAAAGCGCTTTTAATATCTTCTTTCTTTTTCATGCCGCCTCCATAATCCATAACAAAATTTAGCTGCGATGCAATAGTTTCAACAACCGAAATATTTTTAAGCGCTTGCCCGTCAGCGCCATCAAGATCAACAATATGTAATCGCCCTAAGCCCGCATCAGCAAAGGATTGAGCAACATGCAATGGGTTGTTGCTATAAATTATTTTTTTATTAAAATCACCTTTTTGCAGGCGTACACATTTGCCATCTATTATGTCTATTGCGGGGATAAGTTGCATCAGGTATATTGTATAAAGTTTGAAATAATGCGTGCGCCCACATCAGCAGACTTTTCTGCATGAAACTGCACTCCGTAAAAATTATCTTTTTTGATCGCTGCGCTGTAAGGAAGTGTATAGTCTGTGGTGGCAATTGTTTGCGGTGAAAGC
This sequence comes from Hanamia sp., assembly GCA_965276925.1. Taxonomy (GTDB): domain Bacteria; phylum Bacteroidota; class Bacteroidia; order Chitinophagales; family Chitinophagaceae; genus Ginsengibacter. The sequence goes on along the minus strand of OZ255711.1, from coordinate 2,748,684 downwards.
TCAGCGTAATAACTGTGTACAAAATACATAAATGAATTATCCTTCACATCTTTAAACAATAAAGATGAAAGGTTATAAATATTGTTCCATCCCATCTGGGGAATTTTAAGATAATTATTACTAATGAATTTTTTTACATCAATATCAAAAACCTCCAGGCATTTTGTATTACCTTCTTCGCTTTTTCTGCACAAAAGCTGTAGACCAAGACAAATGCCTAACACAGGCTGGGTAAGGTTCTTAATAACTACATCCAGTTTATTATTTTGCAAATATCTCATAGCCGATGCAGCATTGCCTACACCCGGAAAAATAATTTTGTCCGCGCTTTTAATTTCTTCTATATCATCAGTTATATTTTCAGCTATACCTAACCGTTGCAGCGCATACGAAACGCTTTGAACATTGCCCGCGTTATATTTTATAATTACAACTTTCATAACAGGCCTTTCGTAGTAGGCAGTGAATTATTAAATGGATCGCGCTTTACCCCCATCTTTATACATTTCGCAAATGCTTTAAAGATGGCTTCTATTTTATGATGCTCATTTGTTCCTTCAGCCTTAATATTAACATTACACTTTGCAGCATCGCCAAAAGATTTAAAGAAATGAAAGAACATTTCCGTTGGCATCTCCCCTATTTTTTCTCTTACAAAATCAACATTCCATACCAGCCAGCTTCTGCCGCCGAAATCAATGGCAACCTGCGCCAGGCAATCATCCATAGGCAACATGAAGCCATATCTTTCAATGCCTGTTTTATCACCTAATGCTAATAAAAAAGTTTCGCCTAAAGCAAGAGCAACATCTTCTACAGTATGATGCTCATCAATGTGCAAATCCCCTTTGCATTGCAAAGAAAGGTCTGCACCTGAATGTTTTCCAAGCTGGTCAAGCATGTGATCAAAAAAGCCTAATCCTGTTTTTATATCGGTGATGCCCTTACCATCGAGGTTTAAGAAAATGTCAATCTTTGTTTCGTTTGTATTTCTTGTATGATAAATTTTTCTTTCAGGCCATTTAAGAAAATTATAGATGTCTTTCCAGCTTTGTGTTTCCAGCGCAATTACTTTTGACAGTTGCTGAGCCGGTTCATTTACTTCTGATACTCCTAAACCTGTATAATCATTTAGCCAAATGGCTTTACAGCCAAGGTTCTCTGCAAGTTTTACATCTGTGATGCGGTCACCGATAACAAAAGAATTTGCTATATCATAATCAGCATTATGAAGATATTGAGTAAGCATTCCCGTGCCGGGCTTTCTTGTAGGCATGTTATCTACCGGAAAGGAGCGATCAATAAAAACTTCTGAGAAAATAACGCCTTCGTTTTCAAATGCTTTTATAATAAAATTTTGGACAGGCCAAAAGGTTTCTTCAGGAAAAGATGGTGTGCCCAATCCATCCTGGTTCGTAACCATCACCAATTCATAACCATGCTGTAAAGCAATACCAGAAAGGCCTTCGAAAACGAAAGGCAGGAATTCCAGCTTCGGGAAATCGTCCAATTGATAAGTAGGCGGTGCTTCTTTCACCAATGTTCCATCCCTGTCAATAAATAAAATTTTCTTAGGCATTTGTATAATTTTTTAGCGCATCGAGCAAGATATTATTCTCTTCTTTTGTTCCAATAGTTACCCGAAGACAACCTTCGCATAATGGCTCCCTGCTTCTGTTTCTCACAATTATTTTTTTACCGGATAAATAATTATACAGGGTATCTGCATCATCAGTTTTTATAAGAATAAAATTAGCATCAGATTGAAAAACATTTTTTATAAAATCAAACTGATGTAATTGGCCGCTTACAAAATCTCTTTGCTCAATGGTATTTTTAATATTTTTATTTACTTCATCTATATGCGACAAAGCCTGCAGTCCAAACTGCTGTGAAGCCTTATTAATATTGTAAGGTGGCTTTACTTTATTAAAAAGATATATAATATTTTGCGAAGCAAAACCAAGGCCTAGCCTGAGTGCAGCGAGTCCCCAGGCTTTGGAGAGCGTTTGCATTACAATTAAATTTTCATATTCAGTAAGCTCTCGTAAAAAAGATTTTTGCCTGGAAAAATTTATGTAAGCTTCGTCAATAAGTATGATCCCATTGAAATTATTAAGCAATAATTCTATGTCTATTCTGTTTAAATTATTTCCCGTCGGATTGTTTGGAGAACAAATGAAAATCATTTTCGTATGCGGGGTAACAGCTTCTAATATTCTCTCAACGTCAAGCTGGAAGCTGGTTGTAAGGTCTATTGTTCTTATAAATATATTATTGATGTTTGCGTAAACTTTATACATTCCATAAGTTGGCGGGCAAATAATTACATTATCTTTTGCAGGCTCACAAAAAATTCTGAAGGCAAGATCAATGATCTCATCGCTTCCATTACCAATAAAAATATTGTGAGGAGGGATGCCTTTAATTTTTGAAAGTTCATCTTTAAGTTTCCACTGAAGCGGATCCGGATATCTTGTATAATCATCGGCCAAAGGCAAAGGATACGCACTTTCATTAGCATCCAAAAAAACATCCGCAGCTGCTGTATATTCAGACCTTGCAGACGAATACGGCTGAAGGTCTTGTATGTTTTTTCTTACTAAATTATTTAAAAAAAAGTCTTTCATTTTTTGCTTTTTCTGCGAATAGATATTGCGTTTTTATGTGCTGTCAAACCCTCGGCAGCAGCCATTTCTTCTACTGCATCGGCTATGCGTTCAAGTCCAATTTTATTAATCATTTGAAAAGTAATTTTTTTAATAAAGCTATCCACTGAAACGCCACTCTGATAAAGCGCAGTGCCATTAGTGGGCAGAGAATGATTGGTGCCCGAAGCATAATCGCCTGCGCTTTCAGCAGACATATTTCCAATAAAAACACTGCCCGCATTTTTTACATATCGCGCATGCTTTACAGGGTTTTTAGAAGCTATAATCAAATGTTCAGGCGCGTATTCATTTATAAAATCAAATGCATGAACTGCTTTATCGAAAACAATGAAACGGCTGTTTAGCAAACTCTGCTCAATAATATTTTTTCTTTGCAGTGAAGGCAATTGTAATTGAATTTCAGCGCATACATTTTTAATAACGCTTTCTTCTGAGGCCACCAGCATCACCTGACTGTCAATGCCATGTTCTGCCTGGCTTAGCAGATCCGCCGCTACAAATTTGGGAATACATTTATGATCTGCGTACACAGCAAGTTCACTCGGGCCTGCCAGCATATCAATAGCCACACTATCATTACTAACTATTTTTTTTGCCAGCGTTACATATTGGTTACCCGGCCCAAAGATCTTATGTACTTTCTGCAATGATTGTGTACCATAAGCTAATGCAGCTATAGCCTGTGCTCCGCCGCTTTTATATATTTTTTTTATACCAAGAATTTTTGCAACATATAAAATCGCAGCATTAATAGTTCCATCTTTTTTTGCGGGCGTTGTAACAATAATATTTTCGCAACCTGCAATAATAGCCGGGATGGCAAGCATTAATAAAGTTGAAAATAAAGGTGCGCTGCCACCAGGAATATATAACCCAACACGGCTGATAGGAAAGGATTGTCTCCACCCCGACACGCCCGGCAAAATATGAATTTCATTAATTTTTTTTTCCTTTTGTGATTTATGAAACTTCTCAATATTTTGCCTTGCAAGATCAATAGCCTTTTTCAAATTTACACTTACATTATTTGATGAATTTTTTATTTCTTCTTTTGAAACCCATAAATTTTCAATAACACAACCATCAAATTGTAACGAATAATTCTTCACTGCATCATCGCCGGAAGCCTTTACAGCATTGAGAATATCCAAAACAATTTTATACTTATCATCTGAATTAATTGCAGGCCTTTTAACTAATTTATTCCATTCATTTTTTTTTGGTTCAATTATAATTTCTGGCATCATTCAGTATTTATAAAATCATTTTTTCAATGGGCATAACCAATATTCCTTCAGCGCCAAAGGCTTTTAATTTTTCTATTATCTCCCAAAAATCATTTTCATTAACCACGCTCTGCACGCTGCTCCAGCCGCTTTCAGCAAGAGGTACGATGGTGGGGCTTTTCATTCCAGGCAAAACTGAAGTAATATTTTTTAATTGATCGTCAGGTGCGTTCAGCATGATGTATTTGTTATTGCCTGCTGTTCTCACTGCATTGATACGAAGCAATAAGTTGGCGAGTATCTTCTTTTTCTCAAAGGTTAAATTTTTATTAGCGACCAGCACAGCTTCTGATTTCAAAATAGTTTCTACCTCTTTTAAGCCATTGGTAAAAAGTGTGCTTCCGCTGCTTACCAAATCACATATTGCGTCCGCAAGACCAATTCCAGGCGCTATTTCAACAGATCCACTTATTTCGTGTATATCCGCTTGTATATTTTTTTGGGTCAAAAATTTTTGCAAAAGGGTTTTGTATGTTGTGGCTATCTTACAATTTTGAAGATCGCTTTCATTAACATAATTCATGTTTTTTGGAACCGCAATACTAAGCCTGCAGCGGCCAAAGCCAAGCTTACTTATAACTTCTATACTTTTATTCTTTTCATAAACAACATTTTCACCAACAATACCAACGTCTGCAACACCGTCAAAAACATACTGTGGAATATCGTCATCTCTAAAAAAATATATTTCTGCAGGAAAGTCAAGCGCTACGGCCTTCAACTGCCGGTGGCCATTATTTAATTCTATACCACACTCTCCTAAAAGCTGTAATGAGCTTTCGTATAATCTGCCTGATTTTTGTATCGCAATTTTTAGCATCGCTAAGTTTTAAAAATAAGAAAGGCTCACTTTTCAGTAAGCCTTTTTTGAAATTATGTTCATCAACATATCTATCAGCATAGCTTACCATGAGGTAAAAAATGATGATGATGTGTATGTAATGTTATGCTCATTTATATTGCAAAGTAAAAGCTGAAAATTTATTATAACAAAAAAACTTTTGATACAATTAAAACGCATCAACGTCAACGCCAATACCAGCAAGGCTTTGATACATAATTTTTCCTTCATGAAAAGCTACACCTTTAGCAACATCTTCTGCAAGCAGCAAAGGGCCATCCATATCAACATAATCAATAAATGGCAATAGCTGGGCGATAGCTGCTGTACCAATTGAACATTCATTCATGCTGCCAACCATCACTTTCATACCAAGCTCATGAGCTTTTGATATCATGCGCATTGCTGGCGTAAGACCACTGCACTTAGTTAATTTTATATTGATACCATGAAAATATTTGTAACATTTTTCCACATCATTTTCTGAAACACAGCTTTCATCTGCAATGAGGGGCAGAGGTGAATTTTCATATAAAAATTTCATGCCTTCCCAGTCATCTTTTGCAAGCGGCTGCTCAATAAATTCAACGTTCAACTCTTTGAAAGCATTTATTTTTTCCAGCGCTTCAGCAGGCTTCCACGCTGCGTTTGCATCAATTCTAAAGACTGATGATGTATGTTTTCTTAATTCAGAAATTATCTCAATATCATTCTTTGTTCCAAGCTTTATTTTATAAATTGGCCACGGTTTTTCTTCTATTTTTTTTACCATATTTTCAATACTATCTATGCCAATCGTATAATCGGTTAACGGGTTTTTTGAAACATCTCCATTCCATAATTTATACAAGGGTTTATTTTTCATCTTTCCATAAATATCCCAGGCAGCTATATCAAGAGCGCAAACTAAAAATGGATTTTGTGGAAATAAATGATGCAGATAATGCCAGTATCTTTCCGGGTTAGTAAAGGCAAATCCTTCAATCAGCTTTTTTTTGGATTCAATATCTTCAATCATTTTGTTGACAGGAATATTGTAATAAGCTATTGCCGGCGCTTCGCCGTAGCCCTTGATGCCAAAGCATTCCAGCTCCACCAGCAGGGATGGCTGGTGTGTTTTAGTTCCCTTTGAAATAGTGAAAGGATACTTAAAAGGAAGATTAATTGTTTTGTATTTAATGATCATGATCTCCCGCTTTCAGCGATATATTTCTTTAATTCCTGGTTAAGGTTATCTTCCTCTAATAAGTCTTCAAGATAGATGTGCATTCTATAACTCCAGTAATAGTGCGGGTTTGAAGGATCATTGATCCTTTCTTCGTGAGGGTTTTCTCTTCTTACATCTCCATCTATGCCTAACAGATCCTGCAGCATAAAAATGCTCCACATTGCGGGTGAATATAAATGCTGTATAATAATTTCTTTATTGATCCACGGCTCGCAATAAAAAGGCGCTTCGCCATAATGCCCGAGCATGTAATTATAAAATCTCTGCGTTTTATTTCTGTCTTCTTCCCACCAGCCGCGCACTGTGCTCATATCGTGCGTGGATGGGGTAACCACAGAAAGATAAGGCGCATCGTTTGGATGAAAAAAATCGTGCCCGCTATCCTTGGGCATCCGCTCCACTTCAAGGCTAAGAATGCCCAGATCATTCATCACTTGTGGCACGCACGCAGGCACCATTCCAAGGTCTTCGCCACATACGAGCATATTCGTACTTCTTTTCAAAGCAGGTAATTTTTTCAACGCCTCGCCCTTCCAGAAATCATCCTGGCGCCTGAAAAAATAATTAATATATAAGTTGTATAATTTTTCTTTGGTAAAATATTCCAGCTGCTGAAATGAAGATGTGTTATTTACTTGTATTCTAAAATGAAATTTTTCTCTCCCTGAATTTTCATCTTCTATTAAAATAATATTGCTTAATAAATTAAATAAACCTTGTTTAATTTTTGCTGAATCCTCAATAGTATTTTCATTGAAATATTTCTCAACTTTTCTTTGTGAATTAAAGTCTTCTTTTGGCTGATACTGGCCGCCACCCATGCTTTCAAGAAAATGAAACTTTATAAAATCATGTTTCTCATGAAAAATAGAACCAATAATTTCATCGGTAATGAAAGGCTTGCAATAGCGATCATAATTAAACCAAATATCATTGTTATAAAATTCAGAAATGTGAACCGGCAAGGCAGGTGAGAAACGACCCATAATACCTTCAACTGAATGAAAAGGAATGCTCCATATTCTAAAAAAACCAAGAATATGATCAATACGAAATGCATCAAAATAATTACTCATCTGATCGAACCTGCGACGCCACCACTGGAAATTATCTTCGTTCATTTTATTCCAGTTATATGTCGGGAAGCCCCAGTTCTGACCTTTTACAGCAAAATCATCTGGCGGCGCACCGGCTTGCTCATTCATGTTATATAAAGCCGGGTGTGTCCACGCATCGCATCCATTTCGATGAATGCCAATAGGTATATCGCCCTTTACTATTATTTTATTTTTATGCGCATAATGCACGGCTCTTTCGAGCTGCTGATGCAGGTGATATTGTACAAAATAAAAAAAGGCAATATTATTATAAAAAGAACGGTTAGGCGATACCAGTTTTTGTATCTCTGCCTCATTGTAAATACTATGGGTTTTCCACTTTGTAAAGTCAGCGGTTTTATATTTATCACGCAGGTAAGAGTACGCAGCGTAAGGAACAAGCCAGTGCCTGTTCAGTTCAAAAAATTCAAAATAAGCAGGGTCATTCTTCAGGCTTTTTTTTGCTGCAAAAAAAATTTCTTTTAATGCTGATAATTTGAATTTCATAACCTGCTCATATTCCAATGCAGGCAGCTCATTCAGTTGCTTTTGTTTCTTTTTTAAAGACTTTATAATTCCTGGAAAGGCTTTACCAGCAACTGTTTCCAGATTGATGTATAACGGATGAAGCGCAAAGGCAGAGATAGCAGCGTAAGGGTACGAATCCTGCCAGGTGCGCAATGCGGTGGTATCATTTACGGGCAGCAATTGTATGAGCTTAATACCGTTTTTCTTTGACCAGTCAACCAGTAATTCAATATCGCTAAACTCACCGACACCAAAGCTTTTTTTAGACCTGAGGCTAAACACCGGAATGGCCACTCCTGCACCACGCCATTTTACAATCGGGCATCTTATAAATCCATCATGCAAAACCATAATGAACCCGTTGTTTTCAGCTTTAGGTAACCTTCGGTTTTCACCATCTTCAAAGCGAATGATTTTTTTTTGCTCCAGGTTATAAATACCATATTTATATGCAGCTGGCCAGTCAGTATTTTTCAAAGCAACCCTGGCAATAAACCAATCATTTTTAGGTATAAGTAAAATTGGATCTTCACTGTTCCAATTCTTTAAGCTATCCGTAGAGCCGCACAGGCAGATCGCTTCATTGGCCTGCAGCAATGAAGATTTTACCCTAAATTCATGCGTAAATTTTTTTGGAAAAGAAGATTTTACTTTGGCCGGAGGCGATAATAAAATATGTTTAAAAGGGCTTGTAAAAAATACATCGTTCACATCGCCGGTTGCATTCCATGAATCATAAACGGTTAAAGAAGAATTATTAAAATCTTCGGTGTTGATACACCTGTTATTTTCCCCGTCATACACTTCGGTATTATCGCTATACTTTATATAGTAGGTATATAAAACGTCGTCGCTAAAGCCTTCGGGAAAATCAACTGCAATATGCCAGTAATCATTATTGAAATAAGACATACGGACAGCGGCCGATGCTTCATAATTTCCTAAAAAATCGTTGTTACCTAAAATAAAAATATCCTGTCCTGCTTCGGTATGAAAACGCAAATAAAAATGAATGGTCATTAATAGCAGTTAAGTGTTTTTGAGAAAAAAATACCCACCATCATTCATGCTAAGGAGCAATAAATTAAAAGATAAAGAAAGTGCCAAACCAGATAATAAAAATTATAAAGCCCAGCCATACTGATTTAATTTTATCTTTTCTTAAAACCTTTGTCTTCTTTTGTTTATCAGTATAAGCAAGCAACACGCCCAACGGCCCGATAAAAGCACCTATTACAAACCAAAGTGAATTGAATTTAAATTTAGGCTTGCCTGCTTTATCGTAATCCGTTACAAGGAAATCCGGATTTCTTTTAAGATCATGCTTTACCTGTTTTTGCAGTAATTTAAAATATATCTTTTGAAAAAAGTTCAGCTTTTGTCCTGTTGCAGTTTCAAAGTCTTTCACAGTTAATGTTATAAAAATAGAAGCTTTTAAATAATCAGATGAATTATTAGTAACTGAATGCGGAGGAATATTTCTCACTATAGAAAATGAAAAGCTGGTTTGATAATTAAGACAACAAAATGTCACTATACAAATCATCAACAAAAATCTTTTGAAAAGTTTTGGATACATATTTAATTTTTTAAATAAACCTTTGCATTCGTTTTTGCAAATGTAATTTTTAAAATGTTTAAATAAAAAAAGAGGCTGCAAATCTGCAACCTCTTATTATTTATACTTTAACCGAAGGTTATTTTACTTCTTCAAATTCTGCATCTGTAACGTTATCACCTGCGTTAGCATTTACAGGTTCGCCTTCATGTTGATGGCCATCGGCTGTATTGCCATTGGTGCCTGCATTTTGAGAAGCTTTATACATCTCTTCACTGGCTGCTGTCCATGCCGCATTCATTGCTGCCACTGCTGTATCAATAGCACTAACATCCTGTGATTTATGTGCATCCTTTAATTTTGATAAAGCAGATTCTATCGGCGCTTTCTTATCAGCAGAAATTTTATCGCCATATTCTTTTATTTGCTTTTCTGTTTGAAAAATAAGACTATCGGCCTGGTTTATCTTATCAACCTTTTCTCTTGCAGCCTTATCGGTTGCTTCATTAGCCTTTGCTTCATTTTTCATTTTTTCAATTTCATCTTTGCTTAAGCCGCTGCCAGCTTCAATCCTGATGTTATGACTCTTACCTGTTCCCTTATCTTTTGCAGAAACATTTAAAATACCATTAGCATCAATATCAAAAGTAACTTCTACCTGTGGAACGCCACGAGGCGCAGGCGGTATACCATCAAGATTAAAAGTACCCAGGCTTTTATTTTGAGTAGCCATCGGCCTTTCACCCTGCAACACGTGTATCTGAACGCCTGGCTGGTTGTCGCTTGCGGTTGAAAATACTTCTGTTTTCTTTGTAGGAATGGTCGTGTTACTTTCAATCAACCGTGTCATTACACCGCCCATAGTTTCTATGCCCAAAGAAAGCGGCGTGACGTCGAGTAACAAAACATCTTTCACTTCTCCTGTTAACACACCTCCCTGAATAGCAGCACCGATCGCAACAACTTCATCAGGATTTACACCTTTATTTGGTTTTCTGCCAAAAAACTTTTCTACCATTTCCTGCACTTTAGGAATACGGGTAGAACCACCAACCAGGATGACTTCATTTATTTCCGAAACGCTTAAACCCGCATCTTTTATTGCTGCTTCACAAGGCTTCAAACATCTTGCAAATAAATCATCCGAAAGTTTTTCGAATTGCGAACGGGTAAGTTTTTTTACCAAATGTTTGGGAACACCATCCACTGCTGTAATGTATGGCAGGTTAATTTCTGTTTCTGTTGAAGATGATAATTCTATCTTGGCTTTTTCAGCGGCTTCTTTTAAACGCTGCCAGCTCATGGGATCTTTATGAAGATCTATCGCCTCATCTTTTTTAAATTCTGCGGCAAGCCAATCCATTATCACTTTATCAAAATCATCACCACCCAGGTGCGTATCACCATTGGTTGATTTTACTTCGAAAACACCATCACCTAATTCAAGAATTGAAATATCAAATGTACCTCCACCCAGATCGAACACTGCAATTTTTTGATCAATACTTTTTTTATCCAATCCATACGCAAGTGCCGCTGCTGTGGGTTCGTTTATAATTCTCCTCACATTTAAGCCTGCTATTTCTCCGGCTTCTTTTGTAGCCTGCCTTTGAGAGTCATTAAAGTAAGCAGGAACTGTGATCACCGCTTCATTTACTTCGTGACCTAAATAATCTTCCGCAGTTTTTTTCATCTTCTGCAGGATCATTGCAGAAATTTCCTGCGGGGTATAATTTCTGCCATCTATATCTATACGAATTGTATTGTTATCGCCTTTCACTACTTTGTAGCTCCAGTGCCCGGCCTCAGTAGTTACTTCATCCCACTTATGACCCATAAAACGCTTCACACTCATGATAGTGTTAGTGGGGTTAGTTATTGCCTGTCTCTTGGCAGGATCGCCCACTTTGCGCTCGCCGTTTTTTAAAAAAGCTACTACGCTGGGCGTTGTGCGCCGGCCTTCATCATTTGCAATTACAACCGGCTCATTGCCTTCCATAACTGCAACACAACTGTTTGTTGTGCCTAAATCTATCCCTATAATTTTTGCCATGATCTATGATTTTTTTAATTACAGAAATGTTGACAAGGTTTATGCCAAGCAAATAAAGGTGTAAAATTGTCAGATATTATATAGCGTTTTGTTCAGAGATATTTTGATCGCCAAGCATGGAATTATTTACTTTAAAAGTAAAATGCTTTTGTGTGATATAACTGATGGCAATAACGATAACTGTTGCAATTATCTGCGATAAAAAAGGCTCAAAATGCAGGTATTCTACAAAAAGATTTAATACAAAATAATTAATGATAAGATTAAGTATGAACGACAGAAAATATCGGAACAGTTGTATTCTTCCTTTTAAATAAGAATCAAAAAAAACTAAAAATTTATTTAAAATAAAACCAAAGATAAATGAAAAACATCCGGCTAAAAACAAGGATGCGTTGTGAGGTTTAAACACAATAAAACCAGCATCAAAATTTTCTTTATCAAAAATAAAATGAAAACCTATGTAATAAATTAACAGGCCAAGAAGCGTATTGGTAGCGCCGCAAACTGCATAACGGTAAGTTTGCTCTGGCATAAGCTTTTTGAATACCGGATAAAAGAAATCAATAAAAGAAATTATGCTTTTCCGCATTTCCTGCTTTCATTAAGCTTAATAAGTTTCTCTATATTTTAATCAGAGCCTTATTTTTTATAAATAAAATTATGGCAAAATATATCTGAAGCCTAACCCAAGCGTCAAAGAAGAATTAGTGCCAGGTACAATATTGAAGAAAGGATCAAGACCCAGGCTTACATCTATGGGCACTTCAGGAAGCTTATAATCAAGGCCGCCCGTGAGCCGCAATGCAAAAACAGTACTGCTTCCTTTGCCTGTGCCGAAGCCAATAAGGGCGCCGCCGCCAACAAAATACTGAAGGCCCGGAGCTTCTGTAATATCACCCTGGTATTGATACAATCCTTCGATAGCAATTGCATTATTGCCAAATAATAATGAGCCTTCCGCTGCAGTATTTGTTGTTAGTGTATGCTTTATATTAAAGCCGCCCAAAGTACCATTGCCTACATAAAATTTTGCACCAACCGCTGTGTTATAAGTTTGCGCTTTAGCTGCTGTTATTGCACCAATAATGATTGAAAATAATAAGATCGTTTTTTTCATATTGCTTTTTTAAGATTCAGATTAATAACCTCAAAAATATTTAATAATGTATAGCATGATAAATTTTTTATCCACGCAAGGTTAATTTAACTTTTGCTATTCTCAATTATACATTTCTGCCTGCAAAGCTTTTATCCGGTCATCTGTAAGATATTCATCATACGTACACAGCCTGTCAATAGCGCCGCCTGGCGTTAGCTCAATGATCCGGTTGGCAACAGATTCCATAAATTGATGATCATGGGTTGTTAATAAAACTATGCCGGGAAAGTTGATCATTCCATCATTAAATGCAGTGATGCTTTCGAGATCGAGGTGGTTGGTAGGCTCATCAAGAATAACAACATTCGGGTTTTGCAGCATCATCCTGCTTACCATACATCTTACTTTTTCGCCACCGCTGAGCACTGCAGTTTTCTTTTTTATTTCATCTCCGCTAAAAAGCATTTTACCCAAAAAGCCTCTTAAAAAATCTTCATCAACATCGGTGTAATGATCAGGAACATATTGCCGGAGCCAATCGAGCAACGACAAATCCGTTTGAAAAAACTCTGTATTATCATTGGGAAGGTAAGCCGTGGTAATGGTGGTGCCCCATTCAAACTTTCCGCTGTCAGCCAGCATTCTTTTATTTATTATTTCAAAAAAAGAAGTAAGCGCAACAGGATCTTTGCTTAAGAAGGCAATCTTTTGCCCTTTTACCACATCAAAATTTATATTGCTGAAAAGCATTCTTCCATCAACACTTTTCGTAAGTTTTTGCACGTTCAATATTTGATTACCGGCATCTCTTTCAGGCTTAAAAATAATACCCGGATATTTTCTGTTGCTTGCTGTAATATCTTCAAACACCAGTTTATCCAAAGCTTTTTTACGGGAAGTGGCCTGCTTGCTTTTGGACGCATTGGCGCTGAAACGCGCAATAAATTCAAGCAGGTCTTTCTTTTTCTCTTCCGTCTTTTTGTTCTTATCAGTTGCCTGCCGTGCAGCGAGCTGGCTGCTTTCATACCAGAAAGTATAATTGCCGGTATAAATTTTTATTTTCTTTTTATCAACGTCTGCAACATGCGTGCACACTGCATCCAGGAAGTGGCGGTCGTGGCTCACTACCAAAACTATATTCTCATAATCCGCCAAAAAATTTTCAAGCCACGATATGGTTTCCACATCCAGATTATTCGTTGGCTCATCTAACAATAAAATATCAGGATTGCCAAAAAGCGCTTGTGCCAGCAATACCCTTACTTTTATATTTGCTCCGATATCTTTCATCAGCATCTGGTGCAATTCATCAGGAACGCCCAGTTCATTCAATAAAGTTGCCGCATCGCTTTCAGCAGTGTAGCCGCCCATTTCTCCAAACTCCGCCTCAAGATGTCCGGCTTTCATTCCGTCTTCTTCACTAAAATCTTCCTTCATGTAAATGGCATCTTTTTCCAGCATCACCTCCCACATTTTTTTATGACCCATCAGCATGGTATTGAGCACAGTTACTTCATCAAACTGAAACTGGTCTTGCCTGAGCACGGCCATTCTCTCACCTGGCGAAATGCTTACTGAGCCTTTGTTTGGCTCTATTTCACCACTTATTATTTTTAAAAAAGTTGACTTGCCTGCACCGTTTGCCCCAATAATTCCATAACAATTTCCTTTGGTAAAATTCAGGTTCACTTCGTCAAACAAAACGCGCTTACCGTAAGCCAGCGTTACATTATTTACACTTATCATTGCTCATTTTTTTGAAGGCGCAAAAGTATGAATTATATCTTTTGAAAAAAGTGATACACGCATATAATTGAATGCTGCAAAGCAATCTTATGAAAATTTTTATAAGTTAATTTTGCACCTCATTTAATAAAATATGTCATTTACACAACAGATAAAGGAAGCCGTAATTAAAAGCCTTGTGGATCTTTACGCCGAAAATTTTTCTGAAAAAGATTTTCAGCTAAATGAGACCAGGCCTGAGTTTGAAGGAGATTACTCTGTTGTTCTTTTTGCTTTGGTAAAAAAATTAAAACTTTCGCCGGAAGCTGTTGCCAGAGATCTTGGTGAACATCTTATAAAAAATAATGCACATCTTTTTTCCGGATATAATATTATAAAAGCGTTTTTGAATCTTACACTTTCGCACAACGCGCTATATCTTTTTTTAAATAAAAATGCCTTTAATGAAAACTTTGGAAAAAAAGATTTTACTGGTAAAAAAATAATGGTGGAATACGCATCGCCCAACACCAACAAACCTTTGCACCTGGGGCATTTGAGAAATATTTTCCTGGGCTGGAGCGTTGCTGAAATTTTAAAAGCCAGTGGAAATAAAGTATATAAAACAAGCATTGTGAACGACCGCGGCATTCATATTTGCAAAAGCATGATTGCATGGCAGCTTTTTGCCGAAGGCGCCACACCGGAATCAACACATAAAAAAGGGGATCATTTTGTAGGAGATTATTATGTAAAATTTAATGATGAATATAAAGCTGAAATAAATGAATTACAGGGCGGCGGCATGAGTGAGAAAGATGCAGAAAAAAATGCACCCGTTATAAAAAAAGCGCACCAGATGCTGCTGGATTGGGAAGCCGGAAAACCTGATGTACTGCAGCTTTGGAGCCAGATGAACAATTGGGTATACAAAGGCTTTGATGAAACATATAAAAGAATTGAAGCGGATTTTGATACTACTTTTTATGAAAGTAACACCTACATATTGGGAAAAGAATTTGTTCGCAAAGGCGTGGAAGACGGATCATTTTATACAAAAGAAGATGGCAGTGTGTGGATCAATCTTTCAAAGGCAAACATGGATGAAAAGCTACTGTTGAGAGGCGACGGCACATCCGTTTATATAACGCAGGACATAGGGCTGGTAAAGCAAAAATTTGAGCAATATAATATTGATAAAAGTATATATGTAATTGGTGACGAACAAATACATCACATGAAGGTTTTAAAGGAAATCTGCCGCCAGCTTGGGTTTCCGTTTGCTGATGATATTTTACATTTAAGCTATGGCATGGTAGAGCTTACCACAGGTAAAATGAAAAGCCGTGAAGGAACTGTGGTGGATGCTGATGACCTCATTGATGAAATGACAGAAACAGCAAAGCTACAAACAGAAGCATTGGGTAAAGTAAAAGATTTCACTGAAGATGAATTGAAGAGTTTGTACGAAACCCTCGGCATTGGCGCCATGAAATTTTACCTGCTTCGCGTAGACCCAAAAAAGAAAATGGTTTTTAACCCTGAAGAAAGTATAGATTTTCATGGCTTTACGGGAACTTTTATACAATACACTTATGCAAGAATACAATCTGTGCTGAGAAAGATGGGCGCATCAACGAATGAACAATTGATAATTGATAATAAAAATTTAAAAGAAAAACTTTTACCGCTTGAAAAAAAACTAATAGCTTTTCTTGAAACCTATCCTGATATAATTGCCCAGGCTGCAGATGAATTGAACCCTTCAGTAATCGCTATTTATATTTTTAATGTAGCTAAAATGTATAACTCATTTTACACAGAACATTCCATAGCCAACGCAGAAAATGAAGAAAAGAAAAACATTCGTGTAAGCATATCTGTTTTAACGGCTAATATTATTAAAAGCGGGTTGCAATTAATGGGCATTCATGTGCCTGAAAGAATGTAAAATCTCTTCAGAAAGAAAAAAAGTAATACAACATCTTCACTAAAACTGCGTTTAAACAATAATTAAGATGTATATTTGCATCTCATTATATACTCCTACTTAGCGGACTGGATAATCTTCCCCAACACAAAGCTCATCAAGTCATAGGTTCTGAGCATATTTCAAACAGCTTTCAAAGATCGTAGTGATTGCAGGAAGTTATTATTTATATAAAAAAAATTACATTTTGAATTTTAAAGAATTGCATTTAATTGAGCCAATATTAAAGGCTCTCGAAAACGAAGGTTACATTACACCAACACCTATTCAGCAACAATCCATACCGGAAGTATTAAGAGGCAAAGACCTTTTAGGCTGCGCCCAAACCGGTACTGGAAAAACGGCTGCGTTTGCCATACCCATTTTACAAAATCTTTTTTTGCAAAAGCATCATGATGCGGATAATGATGACATAAAAGCGCTGATCCTTACTCCTACCCGCGAGCTTGCGATACAAATAGATGAAAGCTTTTCTGCTTACGGTAAGCACACCGGCCTCAGGCACACGGTTATTTATGGAGGCGTTTCTCAGTTTCACCAAACTAACCAGTTAAGAAAAGGCGTTGATATTTTAATAGCAACCCCCGGCCGCCTGCTGGATCTTATTGCTCAAAAATATGTACACCTTCAGCATATAAAAATGTTTGTGCTCGACGAGGCAGACCGTATGCTGGATATGGGTTTCATTAATGATGTAAAAAAAATAATTGCAAGGCTTCCCGTTAAAAAACAAACCTTGTTTTTTTCCGCCACCATGCCACCAGAGATAGCCAGGCTTTCATCTTCTATATTAAATAATCCGGTAAAAGTGGAAGTAACGCCTGTTTCTTCAACCGTTGAAAAAATACAGCAATTTATCTACCTGGTCGAAAAAAATGATAAGCGTCAATTGCTTATTCATCTTTTAAAAGATGCAACCATACAAAGCGCCCTTGTATTTACAAGAACCAAGCACGGCGCTGATAAAATAGCAAGAGAACTGCACAAGGCACGCATATCTTCCGGCGCTATTCATGGCAATAAAACCCAATCTGCCAGGCAAAATGCTCTAAACGATTTCAAGAGCGGAAAAATAAGGGTACTGGTTGCAACCGACATTGCCGCACGCGGTATAGATGTAGACAACCTGAGCCATGTAATCAATTTTGATTTACCCAACATACCAGAAACTTACGTGCATCGTATAGGGCGTACAGGCCGTGCGGGCGCATCAGGCAAAGCCTTTTCTTTTTGTGATATTGAAGAAAGAGATTTTTTAAGAGATATACATAAGCTGATACAAATAGAAATACCAATCGTGGAAGAACATCCTTACGCAAGTAATATCTCTTTTGTGCAGACTCCCGTAGTTCAAAAGAATTTGCTTTCACGTAAACCTGTATCACACCTGGGTTTCAGAAGAGCAAGGACATGGTCGCAGGGAAGGTAGTTACAGTATACTACTATCTTTTTTATACAAATACAATTTTCTGAAGGGTTAAAATTGATGTAAACGTGCGGGCGTTATTTTCATAAAAATAACTGAATAGGTAAATTTGAATATTGCATAATTTTTATAAAATTTTCCAATGTTAAAAATAATTTCTCTATCAATCTTTATTTTATTAATACAATATTCAATTGCTGATGCACAATATAAAAGCTATAATATTTCAGTAAAAGGTGATACATTAAATGCAGTAGACAAGAAAGGATTGAAGCAGGGTAAATGGGTTGTGCATGTAGATGGACTACGCGGCGAGCCGGGTTATGAAGAAGAAGGACTTTTTGTAAATGATAAAAAAGAAGGTATGTGGAGAAGATACACTTTGCAAGGAGATTTGACAGCTGTTGAAAATTATAAGTACGGTGGCAAAGATGGACTGAGCAAGTATTTTACGCCATTTGGAGAACTGCTGAGAGAGGAAAACTGGAAAGGCTACAACCCCGACGCACCTTATGATACCATACCTGTTTATGGAGTGGGCAACAATGAAATATTGAGTTATAAAATTATAAAGGCAGAGCAGTATAGCGTAAAAAATGGCGACTGGACATACTATGATCCTTCTACGCAAAGAATAGCGAAAGTAGAAAAGTATGATCACAACCGGCTGCTAAATGCACCAAAAGAGGAAGTGACTTCCGACGAACCTAAAAAAGGAGTAAAGCCTGCGGAAGTGCTTGAATATGAAAAAAAGAATAGCGGCAAAAAGAAGGTAAAGGAAAGGGATGGCCAAACATATTAACAATAAAAAAGCAGCACACTTTTAAAATATGCTGCTTTGAATTTTGAGGGGTTTTTCATTCAAAATATCAGCTCAAAGTCGGAACTTTCTTTTCCAGGATTATGAATTAATGAATACCAATTTAATATTCAAAAATCTTGCCAGAGACATACAAGATTTACAGAAATCTTATAAAAAATAACTATTGCTATTTTAAGTTCATAGCATTGATTATTCCTTTTATTTTATCCTCAAGCTTTTTATCGGCTTCTTCAAATTCATCAGCATTATTAAGCTTACAATGCACACTAAAATAAAATTTTATTTTTGGCTCAGTGCCGCTTGGCCTTGCTGAAATCTTACTTCCATCTACTGTTATAAATTGTAAAACATTGCTTTTAGGTAAATCAATTTTTTCTATAGAACCTGTCTTCAAATTTTTCTTTACTTGCTCATCATAATCGTATAACTCAACAACGGCGCTGCCTGCAATATCTTTCGGAGGGTTAGCCCGATAGTCTCTCATCATATCCTCAATTTCTTTGGAACCATTCATTCCCTTTTTGGTTATGGAAATAAGAGTTTCTTTATAAAATCCATATTTTACATACAGCTCAATTAATTTATTATATAATGTTTGCCAGTTATTTTTCTCTACAGCAGCCATTTCGCAGATCATGGCAACAGCGCTGACAGCATCTTTATCACGCACCTTATCGCCTATCATTAGCCCAAAACTTTCTTCTCCGCCCACGACATAGTTTTCTTTACCTTCTTTGTCTCTTATCATTGCGGCAATCCACTTAAAACCGGTGAGCACGTTATAACATGTTATGCCATACGCTTTGGCTATTACATCAATGAGATCAGTGGTTACAATGGTTTTAATCACCATATCATTGGCGCTTGCTTTGCCATTGTTTTTCCTTGCCTCAATTATGTAATTAAATACCAGCAGGGCGGTCTGGTTGCCATTCATCAGTACCCATTCGCCTTTATTGTTTTTTACGCCAATGCCCACACGGTCTGCATCCGGGTCTGTACCCAGCAAAATATCTGCATCAAGTTCCTGCGCTGTTTTCAGCCCAATGCTCATGGTTTCTTTTTCTTCAGGGTTAGGATAAGCAACTGTTGGAAAGTTTCCATCGGGCTTCTCCTGCTCCGGCACAATGTGAACATTATCAAAGCCAAATGCTTTTAATGCCTGCGGCACCAGCATAATGCCTGAGCCATGAATAGGTGTATAAACAATTTTAAGATCGTGCTGCTCTCTGCATATTTCAGGGTTAATGCTTAAGCCCTTCACCATATTAATATATTCTTTATCAACATCGCTTCCAATAATGGTTATGTTATCTTCATTGCCCTTCCATTTTACATCAGCAAGGCTCTTGATCTTTTCAACTTCTTTAATTACATTTTCGTCGTGAGGAGATACCATTTGCGCGCCATCGTCCCAGTAAGCCTTGTATCCATTATATTCTTTAGGGTTGTGAGAGGCAGTACACACTACCCCACCCTGGCATTTAAAATAACGAATGGCAAAGCTAAGCTCTGGCGTAGGCCGCAGCGATTCAAATAAAAAAACTTTTATATCATTTGCTGCAAAAATACTGGCAGCCACCTCTGCAAACTTCCTGCTGTTGTTGCGACAGTCGTGGGCAATGGCCACTTTCACTTCAGTAAAACATTGTTTTAAATAATTAGCATAGCCTTGTGTTGCCATGCCAACGGTATAAGTGTTCATACGATTAGTACCAGCACCCATAAGCCCGCGAAGGCCGCCTGTGCCAAATTCCAGGTCTTTATAAAAAGCATCTTCCAATTGAGCTTCATCTTCTTTTTGCAAACGAAGAATTTCATCTTTGGTAGCCTGGTCATAATTTCCAGTAAGCCACTCATTTATTCTATTTACTGTTGCTGCTTCCATGTATTATTTTTTATGTATTCAAAGCTACTATAATCAAAAAATATTTCTTGAATAATGCGTTAGTATAAAAATAGATTGATCGGTAATTACAGCATTTACTGATTTTATAGGCAGAATAAAGGACTTTGATGTGTGTTGTTTTTTCATTTAATTATGAACAACATGCAAAAGTTTTAAAAATAGCTCTCCGGCTTTTCTCAATTCATTAAACATGCGGCCCATTTCATAACTTATTACAAAAGCTATTGAATAAAAGATGCCCGGCCATTTGTATGAAAACCCTAATGTTGCCTTTGTTAAAGGATCTTTTAATTGTTTCAAAGATATTACGCAGGTTATAAAAATGCCGATCAATGCCCCTGCTAATATATCGGTCGGAAAATGATAACCTAAATAAACTCTGGGAAAACAAATAAACAATAGAACGTATATATAACTAAGAGTTCCGATCTTTTTTGAAATAAAAAAAATGCCGGTCGCTAAAGAAAAAAACATAACTGCGTGATCGCTGGGGAAAGAACTCCATCCAATTAAGGATAAAGCCTGCGAGCCTAAGGGCTTTATAAAATTGATTTCATGATTGTGAATTGGCCTCATTCTAAAAGGCAAACAAAAAGCAAGAAATCTTGCAAAAAAAATACCCATCAGGGATGAGAAAATAGTTACTATAATACATTGCCGGTTATATAATTGTTTAGGAGTGTTTTTAAACCAATAGTACCATAATATACAAACAAAGAGAACACCTTTGAAAAACGTGTTCTCAACTATAAATACCATCAGCGCATCAAAAAAATTAGAACCCTGAGCAAACTTATTTACAAATTCAATAATTTTTGAGTCAAAAATATTCATACTTATTACAGTGATAGTTAGTGATAGCTTAAAAAAATTTAAATATTACAGGACTGAAGAGGGATTGGTAATTCAACGGAAGGGTATAAACTTAACATAAATTAATTAGAACAAAAGTTATTGAAAAATTTTCTTGTTATAATGCACAGTTAACTGATTTGCTTATGGATTTATTATTAATAAATCAGAAGAAGTTGCCATTAAAAAAATTCAAAAAATCATTTGGCAAAATCCATTTCAAAATTGCCCTGAATCCTTTCCATTGATGGATTAAAATAACCAAATTTCAATTGCGGAAATTCTTCTTTTATAAGCTCCATCATCTGTTTTAAACCAATGTTTTCGCCAGTATCTGTTACACCAATTTTACCCAAATACCAGTCAGGATCAATATTAAAATTTCTCCATTGTATCATTTTTAAACCGGTAATTTTTATGAGCTTTCTTAGCGCTTCATATTCCTCAACGCTATCGGTCATTCCCGGAAAAACGAAATAATTAATGCTCGTCCACCCGCCGAAGCTGCTCACCACTTTCAGGCTTTCTATTATATCTTCAAACTGATAATTATTAGGCCGGTAATAAGGTGTATAAATTTCTTTTCGTGCAGAGTTAGTGCTTACCCGTATACTGTTCAAACCCGCTTCACACAAGGCTTTCACAGCTTTAAAGTCGCTTCCATTAGTATTAATATTTATATTGCCCTTTTGTGTGTGCTTTCTTATTTCTAAAATAGCCTGCCTGATGGTTTGCCACATTAATAGCGGCTCACCTTCGCAACCCTGCCCAAAGCTTACAATAGGAAAAGGCGCTGTTTCTAAATGCGGAACTGTGTATTCAACAATTTCTTCAGCCGTTGGCTTAAAAGTTAAGCGGTCTTGTGTTGAAACGATCGTTTCATCCTGCGGCTGAAAAGAAATACAGCCGATGCAGTTAGCATTACAGGCCGGTGAAGTTGGTACGGGGCACTCCCACCGGCCCATGAAATAGTTTTTTGCAGCGGGGCAATGATACGTATTACAGCAATTGTTTGCAAGATGCCGCACTAAACGATTATGTTTATACGTCGTTAAAAGATCTTGTACGCCAGCCGCAATCTTTTGCTCATCAAAACCAGCGCTCTCCTGCCTTATATCATTTTCTATGCGCACTGCGGTTACATAAAATTTTTGCTGATGCCAGGCCGCCGCAGTATAGCAAAATAAAGGAAGTGTTTCTGCATTACGTAAGGTTTCGTAGGCGGCCAGCCAGGTGCCTGTATAAGCCGGCGGAATGAAAGCCGCCACAGCCCATCCCTTCTCGCACAAGCGCATCTGGCCCGTTACTGCATCAATGCCAATGCCGCGCCTGCCTGGAAGCTCGTATAGCTGGCCGCCTTGCGGAAGTTCAATCCAGTCCTCACTTTCAAGAGGCAAGGCATCCCAGCCACTTCTGCCGCAGGCATATAAAGTGGTATCTTCAAAAATATTTCCATTGCCATCGGAGTATAATATGTAAGGCTTGTATTTCAAATATTATTTTTATAAAGAATTAAAGGGTTATTGATGTTATATGCTGCTGCGCAAAGGTATTAAAATCAGGTTCAGTAACGTCTGCTACATTTTCAATTTCTGCCTGTGGCGGTTTGTTGTTTGATTCGTGTGCCGCGAAGCAAGGCAATTGGGTGAAGGCAGGCAGCCACATCTTCACTTTCCAATATGCACTCTAAAAATTTCCCTATCTTCACCCGCTCAATCACTTATGCAACCCATCCGCCCGAAAAAAACCGTATTATCGCCGGAGGCTAAAGAGCTACAGCGGTTTTTTAATAAAGCTGTGCAGGTGCTGCTGCTGCCCAAACCAGACCATGGTGGCGCACAAACATCAGGTCTGGGGCTGTTGTTTGATAAAAAAACCTATAGCGACTGGATGCGCTATGGCCTTACAAAAACCCTTGGGCAACTGTTTGCCGGCACATACCCTGCGCTCATAATAACTGTGCGGGATGGTACTGCCTTTGCCGGCCTTGCCATCCGCAACCTCTCCTCTCCGCTGAAATTTGTTTTTCCCGATCAGCCGGTGGGGGCCGCCTTAGGCGCCTTTATGGAGGCCACGCCGGATGGTGCTGAAATAGCCATGACTGTGGGCTATGCGGATAAGGGCAACATCATATTTGAAAGTGATAGCAATGCCAGCCACCTCTTAACCCTCAAAGGCTACTATTTTGATGATGTGCAGTAGCTTATTTCCCTTGAAAAGGTGGCACTCGATAAAAATTAATGTATACGACTTTTGGAAAGAACGAACCGTTCCGGGCCGGAGAGTTGCTAAGAATAAAGCCGGCCGCCCGTGTCCTGCTTTGCTTCAAGGCTTGGAGAAGAGACACGGCCTGGGATTAAACTAATGATCTTCCCAAAGCTGCGTTTTCAGTAATTGATGAAGTTCATAAGAATGGTGAGAAAGCAAAGGAAGACGAGAGTACGTTAGAAGAAATCATTATTAAGGCGAAGCCTAGAGCTAAAAAGAACCGCTAAAACAATCAAACAATGATAAGAATAGTTTTTTTATTTTTCACCCTTTTTTGTGTTGTTTTTTCAAAAGCACAAGAACCTGATCGAGTAAAAATTCTTCACCCTGAAGCGGTGCAGCATGCATACGCTGAGACATTCTATAAAGACGAAATAAAGGAAGCTGCAAGCTATATTTTTACGCTTCAAGTAAGGATTAAGGCAAATGGTAGAATTTGTGATGCACGAATTATTAATCCCGATTCGACTTCACTTGTTTTTCAGAAAAAAAAGTTGTTTCTGCAAATAATTGAGAAAGAAATGCGAATAGAATTTTATTCACAATCTTTTAAAAATTGGATTAAGAAGTCAAAACAACCCTATTGCATTTCAATGTTAATAAGTAAAGCTGCAATATTTGATTATGAGAACCATCCCTTTAAATGTAAATAGAGGACTAGCTACTTTAGAGAGGATGTAAAAAAGTTAATGAGTAGAAAGTACAAGTTTAACAATAATGATAAGTTTATTTCATTTTACGTTAAACTATAAAAGTGATGTTCAGTAATTTTTTAAAATAAATGATTGTACAAAAAGCAAATAGAAAAATAAATAATTACAAGCACAGCTATCCTTCCCCTGTCGTGTCTCTGCTCTGGCGACAGCCTTGCAGGACACGGCTGCACACACTCATTCCTCTATCAAATATGCTCCTTGCTCTCCTTTCATATAATATTTTGCAGAACTATGCTCGTAATCAACAGGACTGCTCACCAGGTTCCAAACGCCACTGCACGGATTGTTATGTATGTAATTAAGTTTTTGCATAAAAAAGTGTTGATTAGTTATTTCCTTACAGTCAAACGACCGCTCAAACACCTGATGTATCTCCTTCCCCTGTCTTTATCTGACTTTGTTACCTCTTCTGCTAATTTCAAAAGTATCTCTGTGTTATTTTCTTCCTTCAATCTTTTTACAATTTCATAAGCCATAAATCTTTTGCCATTACTTACAATGGTATTAATTTTCTTTTCTGAAATTGCAAAATCAATAACCACGTGTAAATGATTAGGCATTATTACATATCCTCTTACATAATGATTCTTTGTTTTAAGATAATCAAACCACTTACATACTGTATCATAACTTTTGGTTACTTCAAATAATGCAATCCAGTGCTGGCAGGTAAATGTAATAAAGTAAAGGCCTTCCGTATCATCTATTGTTGTTCTTACTGCCATAAACCTAAGGTACAGGAATTCCCTTTAAGCCGGCCGGCCGTGTCCTGCTTTGCTTCAGGGCCTGGAGAAGAGACATGGCCTGGGATCAATCAAACCACTTATATACTGTATCATAACTTTTGGTTACTTCAAATAATGCAATCCAGTGCTGGCAGGTAAATGTAATAAAGTAAAGGCCTTCAGTATCATCTATTGTTGTTCTTACTGCCATAAACCTAAGGTACAGAAATTTCTATTTAAGCCGGCCGGCCGTGTCCTGCTTTGCTTCAAGGCTTGGAGAAGAGACACGGCCTGGGATTAATGACATTCTGCCGGGGCTGTCGCTGATCATATTACTAATGATCAGGATTTGCACGTTAGCCAGCATAGCTGCAAACCGCTTTGTTGTAGGCATGTGCTTCTACCTTTTATAAACTTTGTAAAATAAGCTGCAAATTATTATGCTCGCTGAATAACATACAAATGGTAAAAATGGCCGAGAACCCATAAATAAAAAAGTAATTAATACTCCAATTGAAGAAACAAGAATCACCGCAATTTTAATATGAATTATATCAGAATGTTTGCGAGTCAACGCCGCAAAAATCAAATAAGTTGCCAATAACGTCGGCAGTGAAAAAATAAGCCCAAACAGAATAAAAATTAAAACAGCTCCGTTATTGTCCGAGTTGTTGAAATAGGAATGATTTAAATAAAATTCTGTTCCAAACAATATGATAGGGCTAATAAGAATTACGGTTGTTAGCCAAAGTTGAAAGGTATATAACTTATTTATTTTGACTGTTCCAAAGTCGATTCTCTTAAATTCTGTCATATCGAGGACGATTCTTTTTAGTATCTGGGTATTGACGTCAGACCGCATTTCCTACAACGTTTGTATTTACGCTATTAGACGCAACCCCACATTTTACAATTCATTAATTTCCATTACTACTCATCTTCGTTTTTTCAATTGCTGAGTTGCGTCAATACAATTACCATTCTAAGGTAAATGATTTGTTTAGCTCATCCAAAACATTTGGAATATTTACTAATGTTTCTTTTTTAACGTGTAAATATCTTTCGGTGGTTTTAATATCGAAGTGCCCTTCTTCCTGGCGGGTACCCCCACCCGACCTTCCTGCAAACCTATCAAGTTGCCCGGTAAACGCATTAAGTTTCGTGGTAAACGTACAAATTTTCCCCTATAAATTATTAAGTTGTTCTATAAATGTATTCAGTTTTCCGGAGAAGTTTTTAAGGTGCCTGGCAAACGTATTCAGTTACCTGGTAAACGTATTAAATGTCCCGCATAAGTTATTACGTTCTCTCCTAAATGTATTAAGTTCTTCAGAGAAATTATCACGTTCTTCAGGGCAGTTATTACTCTTTCCGGCAAACGTAGTACGTTGCCTGATGAGCGTATTAATTTTTTACATAAAGTAGAAAGCTTTTGCGAAACCTTTTATACATTTTTTAATAAAAATTAATTTTTATACCAAAAACTTTAGTAAAATTACCCAAATACACCTGCTGAAATACGTATATTTTCATTTTTCTTGAGTAAAAGTGACCGATTTTTATAAAAAATCGTTTGGTTACTTGCAGTTGCTGTAAAAATTATAAATTTTTGTGGGAGTAATAATTATTAAATCATCACAAATTAAAACTTTAAAATCCAACAGAATGGCAGGAAAAAAATCAACTCTTGAAGAGTACCCGTCGTTAACAAGGCCGTTTATTCAACTGGGCAATGAAGCCCTGGTGCCGGAGCTTGACCGCTTCGTAAGCGGGTTAACAGACAACCCTAATTTTCCCAACCTTGCTGAGCAAATAGCTGGCTACGCAAAAATGGTGAACGATTATAAAATTGCACAGGCTAAGGCTTCGGCCACCATGGGTAAAAATCTTATTATAGCCCGCAATAAAAGCAGGGAAAAAGTAATAGTGGCTACCATAGCCATAGGTAATGCGGTAGTGGAGGCGGCCAATGGCAATGTGGCGGCTATTGTATCTACTAACCTGCCTATGAGAAAGCCAGGGCAGCCGGTAACGCCCGGCGCTCCGGTGGGTGTTGTGCTTACTGATTCCAAAATAAGCGGGCAGATGGACGTGAGGCTGAAAAGGCCTGCGGGCAATTTTGTAATAATGGCCCGGTACACTATGGCGCCCTTAAGCGAGGCCTCTGTATGGACAACGGTGAACAGCAGGGTGGCTAAGTTTTCTATTACAGGCCTGGAGACGGCTAAAAAATATTATGTACAATTAGGCATAATGAGCAAGGGAAATGTAACTATTTGGGGCGATACCATAGTAAGCCCGCTGATCTCTTAAATTTTTTGTTTTTTTTGTCAATTTTAAATATAGGCTGCAGCAATGCAGCTTTTTTTATTGATTATCTTTTTCTTAGCAACGTCTCACGAAGTGGACGTTGCGTTGTGTTCTGACTCGTCCTGAAAAAAGTTGACTGATTTGGTTAATAATCCTGTTATTGGTTGATGAAGATAATACATCCTGAATACGGTTGATTAATTGAGTTGTTGCCCGTGCCCTGGCAAAAAATATTTGCGGTTGCTCCCAAAGCTATAGCAAAATATTTTTTGTGCCTGGCCCCTTAAGTTACCTGCATAGTTACCTCCTTTAGTTTTTGTGTGTAATAATAATTTTTCCATCTTCTTACCTGCGGGCCTTTTTGGTCATGCACATCATTTGGTATCTGCCAGTTGAGGCTGCTGTGCCTTCTTCTGTAATTATAAATGGTAATGCACCTGGATATGTGTATGGAGGCTGCAAGTATATCACTGTAACAACTGCTGAGGAGTTCTGTCTTCAAAATACCATTCACCCTTTCTGCTATGGCATTTTCTAACGGATCGCCGCTTTGTGTCATACTGATCATGGCATTGGATTGATTGAGTAAACTTACATACTCAGCGCTGCAATATTGTATGCCCCTGTCTGAGTGATGGATCACTATTGTTTGCGCCGGCTTTTGTGCCAGCGCCTGCTTTAAGGCAACTACTGCCGAGCTTACTTTCATATCATCACTTACATGGTAGCCTACTATCTTTCTTGAGTAGGCATCGGTTATTAAAAACAGGTAGGCAAACCGTTCTTTCAGTGGTATGTAAGTAATATCACTCACCCAAAGCTCATGCGCCTTCAGTGGTGTAAATTCCTTTACCAGGTTGGCATACCGCCTGAGGTGATGCCTGCTCATGGTGGTATAAACATTACGTTTTGTTTTTCTTATCAGCAGCTTATTTCTTTTCAGTAAATCAAAGAACTTATCTCTTCCCAAAAAGATATTATGTTGCTTTAAAAATGGTCGAAGCATGATGAATAATTTTCTTCCGCCGCACCTGGGTTGTTGTTTGCGGATGATATCTATTTGCTGCAACACCAGGCCTTCTGTGTGGTACTGATGAAAAGTTTTTTTGTTGTGTTTGTGATAAGCCTGCGGCGTGTAGCCCAACAGTATGCATAGCTGTTGTATGCTTATGGAGCCATGTGCTCCTTTAAGCTGCTTTACTGTTGGGCACCAGGCTTTTTTCTGATCTGTATATGGAGATCTTTCTCTGCTATACTGATCATCGTATCCAAGGCTTCTACCCGTAGCTTTTCCCATTCAAGCTGCTTCTCCAAAGATGCAATCTTTTGTTGCAAAGCTTCGGCTGATTGCTGCTCTTCTGTATTTAATTTGCTGTGCTTATTGCTCATGCTGTACACAGAATGCTTCTGTTGCTTTTCTGTGGGTGGCAAGTTATGTATTCCCTGGTGAATCATAACCCACTTGCAAATAGTGGTACGGCTGATGCCATACTTTAAGGCAAGCTGCCTGAACCCCCCGCCCTGGTTTAAATACTCCCGGATAATTTGTTCTTTTAAGTCCATAAAATTGGTTGTTTTTTAGTCAACCTATTTCAGGACGAGACATTCTTTCCAACAATACGCAACGTCCCGTGTTGGAGACGTTGCTAAGAATAAGAAGATTAAGGCAGGTACAAAAGGCGAAGAATAAGGTGTTGATTAATAATGATAACTTTATTGTAAGTTGAATTGGAGTTGCGCCAATGCACGAATTGCCTGCAATGTTTGACCGAAACTTTTTACCATGACTTTTACCAACTATTTGAAAACTCAATTGACAGACTTTGTAGATACTTACAAAAAGTATTATTTAAAAACAAATGGGACAACCATTGTTTTCACGTTAATAACTTTCGTTTTCATTGCATTGCTTTTTCACTTCAGCATCTTTGACAAAACAAGCACGAAGAAAAATATTAGCTTATTGAGTTATTTTTTTGTTCGTTATAGTGTTGGTGACACATATAGTATCGTTGACCTCTCAAAAACAATATTCATATTTTTCGTTTCGCTTTTTTCTATTTCACTAACCAGACAGGAAAGGAACAAATTACAAACGAACAATTTTAATTTCTCTGACTTCCTCAAAAATATTAAAGGGAATGACTTTTTATACCTTTTTGTGGTGTTAGCAATTTCTGTAATTGCAGACTATTTGTTGTTTAAGTTAGATGATTTATCTGCTAAAAATTACGGTGGCTTACCTTCTGACAGGTGGATACACGGGGTGTTATTTTTACTGAGAGTTTATATCCCTTTAATACTATTTTCTTTTATTAATTACAAAATTTTGACAGGTAAAAAGCAAAGTTTCAATCTTCAAAAACTCATTTGGCTTTTTGTAGCGCTTTGGCTTTTTAATGAATTTGCATACGAGTTTTCATTATTTGTACGTGGACATATTTTTGGATTGATATTACTTCCCTTTTCGGTGGACAGTCAATATTTTATAGAAAGTATTTTGGGAGTTGCGCTAATTTCATTTTACTTTTTAGGGTATCATTCAGCTATAACTAATTCTATGCTTTTATTAAACAATGACAACTTCAAGAATAACACAGCAGGCAACAAAAGTATTGCTGCAAGTGGGGCTTGAGATTGGTATCATCGGCTGTAGTTCGCCCCTCCCTGGCGTTTGTCCAAAAGTGCACCACGGCAGGTGTCTCACCTGCTGAATAAAGAAAATTCATATCTTACTCACTCATGTCAACGGCTTTTTCTTCTTAGCAACGTCTCACGAAGTGGACGTTGCGTTGTGTTCTTTCCAAACAATACGCAACGTCCCGTGCCGGAGACGTTGCTAAGAATAAAGAGTATAATATGTATGGTTTATTTTCCAATAACTTTTATATAAAACTAAAAAGTGCTGAAGGTTAATTGTTGCTTTGCAAAAGTATTAAACTCAGGCTCATTAATGCTTTGCGCATTTTCAATTTCTGCCTGTATCAAATTATTATTATTAAAATCAAGCGTTAAAATATCGTCACGGAGTATCACATTGCCAAGCATTTTCCATGAATAAGATGCCCTGGGAAAATTGATCTTTTTTATAACATTATCATTAAAAATAAAAACTATTTTTTGCGAAGCAAAATGATATAGAATACCCAAAAGTACACAGCACAAGGCTATAATATAATTTGATACAACCAGCCAGCAGCCTGCCATTACAAAGAAAGCAGCAGCGTTAATAAAATAATTTTCCTTATTTTTTTTATACCTGAAAAAACAATAAGTGAAATAAGAAATAATAACAAGTGAAGACATAGCGGCTTCATAAAAAAGAGCACGAGCTATCAACAAAAATCCATAAACCACAAGGTTAAGGCAAAGAAGAAAAAAGGCAAGCAGACGATATGATCTTATCTTATAATTTTTAAGAACTACCTCAAACTGTTGCATGGTTATCCATTTTTCCTGCAACTAAAAGATTACATAATTTGAAGAGCACTCTTGCGCCTACATTTTCATCCCATTGGTTGGAGCTTATACCTACTTCGTTAAGATCGAAGCCTATAAATTGTCTTCCGCTCTGTAATACTTTTTTAAATAAATAAAATATCTGCTCAGCTTCAAAGCCGCCATGCACGGGAGTTCCGGTGTGCGGGCATAGTTTGGGATCGAGCCCGTCTATGTCGAAACTTATATAAACTTTTTCAGGAAGTTCCTTTACAATTTCATCAACTATTTGTTTCCAAGAAGCGCCTTCAAAAATGCGTTCTTTTATGTCTTTATCAAAATAAGTTATGATACGCTCTTTGCTGTTTTTTATGTAATCAATCTCTGTTGATGAATAATCTCTTATGCCAACCTGTACTAATTTTTTTATTTGTGGTATTTCTTCCAAAGCATTATACATAATAGATGCGTGCGAATATTTAAACTGTTCATAGGCCTTACGCAGGTCGCAGTGCGCATCTATCTGCAAAATGCCAAAGCTTTCGTGCTTCTCTGCTATGGCTTTAAAAAATCCGAGCGGCGTGCTGTGGTCGCCTCCTATTACTCCTACCAGTTTATTTTGCTCCAGCAATTCTTTGGTTTGTTCATACACCCAATTATTCAAAAACTCACTACCCTCATTAATTTCCTTTCGGACCTTGCACATATATTTATTTTCATCTACCACATCGCCATGCGAAATATAATTTATAAAAAGCTCTGCTTCCTTTCGCAGGTAATCGCTTTTCATTAAAATTTTTTTATCTATATCCCGCATATAAAACCCCTTTTTCCATCCTTCATTTACATCTGTATCTATCAGGTCAACCTGCAGGCTTGCCTGGCAAATGTGCTCTGCAGCCCTTGCTGTACCTGCATTGTAGCTCACAGTTACTTCCCAGGGAACAGGAAGCAAAACCACTGAAGCATCATGTTCAGAAAATGGAAGCCCGAAAATATTGTTATTAGGATTGCCTGCAGAATTGGGATCAAACTTTGAAAGATCAATCATTATGTATCTGAATTTTTAAAAGAATTTTGCAAAGATAGTGCAATACAAAATGTAATTTTTTCTTGCATAAAACGGAAATTAAAAAAAGACAGGCTTGTATAAATTAGCAGCTTTCTCTGGTGTGCTGTTTTATACATTATTATAATTTCATTTCAAGTAAATTTGCATTCTGAAAAAATTTAATGAAAACTTCCAGTATAATTATTTTAATTCTTATAGCATCTGCCATAGGTGTGTTGCTTATGTATTCAGTTGATTTTTCAACTTATGATACTATCGGTTCTGCCAGGCAAAAGCAGGGAACTTATGTGCACCTTATTGCAAGGCTCGATAAGTCGAAGCCTATACAATATGATGCTTTAAAAGATCCTAATTATTTGTCGTTTTATGCAGCGGACAGCCTTGGCAACAGCACACAGGTTATTTACAGAAATACAAAGCCACCAGAGTTAGAGCAAAGTGAGCGCATTGTTTTAAAAGGAAAAATGGAAGGCAATGTTTTTATATGCAATGACATATTGCTTAAGTGCCCTTCCAAATATAAGGATGATAAAAAACAACTGGAAAAAACGGTGACTCAATATTAACTGCCATGAAGTTTGAAGGTGAACATTTATTTCCCGGCCAGCTTGGCCATTTTTTTGTATTGCTTGCTTTTGTTGCTTCACTCGTATCTTCCATAGCCTATTTCAAAGCATCTTCTTTAATTGAATCAAAAGAAAAGCAATCCTGGATATTGTTTGCAAGAGGTGCATTTTTTATACAGTTTGTTTCTTTAATCACAGTCTTCTTTACCATATTTTATATATGCTCTCATCATTATTATGAATACCTGTATGCTTATGTTCATGCCTCTAAGGAACTTGAGCCAAAGTATTTGCTGGCCTGCATTTGGGAAGGGCAGCAAGGCAGTTTTATACTATGGTCTTTGTGGCATTGCGTGTTGGGCAGCATTTTAATTTTTACTGCAAAAAAAAGAGAAGCGCCCATCCTTGGCATCATCAGCGCAGCACAGTTCTTTTTAATAATGATGATAGCAGGTGTTTATATTTTTGATGTAAGAATAGGCAGCAGCGCTTTTGTGCTCACAAGAAATGAAATTAATGGCCCCATATTTAGCCAGCCCGATTATTTAACTTTTATAAAAGATGGCATTGGCTTAAATGTTTTACTAAGAAATTACTGGATGGTTATTCATCCGCCGGTATTGTTTTTAGGGTTTGCAAGCACCATTGTTCCCTTGGGCTTTGCATGGTCATCTTTAAGTACGAAAAACTTCGGAGATTGGGTGAAGCCTGCACTGCCGTGGGTTTTGCTGAGCGGCTGTGTGCTGGGCGTGGGCATTATGATGGGTGGCAAATGGGCTTATGAATCTTTATCTTTCGGCGGTTACTGGGCATGGGACCCGGTGGAAAATGCTGCATTGGTTCCCTGGATAATTTTAGTTTCGGGGCTTCATTGTATGGCTGTGTACAACGCTACTGGCAATGCTTTGAAAGCTTCCTATCTTTTTATAATTCTTTGCTATTTTTTCGTTTTGTATTCCACTTTTCTTACACGAACCGGCGTTTTGGGCGATACGTCTGTGCATTCATTTACTGAATCGGAAATGTCAATGAATGTGCTCATTGGCATTTACGTAGTTATAATATCATTGCCGGTTTTAATAATGTTTTTTATTAATTATAAAAAAATACCTTCTATACAAAAAGAAGAAAATCTTTCCTCAAGAGAATTTTGGATGTTTATAGGAGCCGTTATATTTTTTCTTGCATCGCTCTTTATTATTTCCATCACTTCATTACCTGTTTTTAATAAATTATTTGGAACAAAATATGCCGATCCGCCAGACAGGGAATTTACCTACAACAAAGTGCTGGTGCTGGTTGCGTTCATCATCGGGCTGCTTACGGCCGCATCGCAATTTTTAAAATATAAAGGCACAGCAAAAAATTATTTTATAAAAAAAATAAGTGTTCCGGCATCAATATCTCTTATAATAATAATCGCTTTACTTTTCTTTTATCCCATTGAATTTTCTAAAAAAGGTCAGGGATTTTTAATAGCAATTTATATGGCGTTATTTGCTTCCATATTTTCTGTGATTGCCAATGCCGCTTATTTAAAAACAGTGTTAAAAGGAAATGTAAAGGCAGGCGGCGCAGCCATTGCGCACCTTGGCTTTGCGCTTATGATAACAGGGATGCTCATCTCATCAGGAAATAAAAAAGTGATAAGTGATAACAGAAAAACAGGCTTGTTTCTTCCCTTTGATAAAGACCCGAATGGCAGAGATCAGAACGACCCGATGGAAAACCTGACGCTGCTGAGAAATGTGCCTACGCAAATGAGTAATTATGTGGTTACGTATTTAACTGATTCGCAAGCGAAAGAAAAGAACAGGATATTTTA
The DNA here is from genome assembly GCA_965276925.1 of Hanamia sp. Classification (GTDB taxonomy): domain Bacteria; phylum Bacteroidota; class Bacteroidia; order Chitinophagales; family Chitinophagaceae; genus Ginsengibacter. The sequence goes on along the minus strand of OZ255711.1, from coordinate 2,714,674 downwards.
TAAAATTCATTTTCAAAAGAAAGACAGCACTACAGGCCTGGTGGCCGAAGACTTTATGCTTTCCCCTGATTCGTATAAAATGAAAGATAACAACCTTAGCTCCAACCCTGGCACAAGGCATTATTTTACCCACGACATATTCACTTATGTTTCTACCATTTCTGTAAAAAATGACCAGGCAGATACAGCATCTTTTTCTATTCATACCATGTCTTTAAAAGACACCATATTTTTTTCAAAAGGCTTTTTTATTTTAAATGGCATTCTGAAAAACCCGGACAATGAAAGGTTTCATTTTGGCCCAACTGATACAGCTTTAGTGGCTGATGTAACTGTTTATAATAAAGATAATACAAGCCAGAAAGCATATCCGGCGCTGGCTGTAAGCAATCAGCAAATTAATTTTATTGACGATACGCTTGTAAGGCAAAATCTTTTTTTGCGTTTTGCAGGGCTGGCTGCAGGCAATAAATTTAAAATTGGTATAAAAGAATCGGAGATAAGATCGGACTTTATAACTTTAAAGGCTTATGTTTTTCCCTATATCAATTTAGTATGGGCGGGATTACTGATAATGGCGGCGGGCTTTATTATTTCTATTGCAAGAAGAGCCAAAGCAGCAAACTATATAATGCTCTTGTCCGTAGTTGTAGTAATAGCGGGCTTATTTTATATGTTTTTTATTGCTAACAGATAATTACATTTTTTTTATACACACGAATATTGCTTACCATCCATAAAATTATTAACTTAGGTAGCTAATGCCTTCATCCAAAAAAAATATTGTTTTTGTTGCCTTTCTTTGTATTTTATTTTTAATAAAAAGCAATAACATTTTTGCGCAAGCAAAATTTGGAAGATATGATACAATTATAACTGCTGCGGTGGTTTACGAAGGAGATACCATACCTGCAGCCGTTTTAGCGGGCGTGTACGTTTGGAGCCGGATTCATTACACGCCGGAAGCCTGGACAAGATTAAGAAATGCGGTGTATGTCACTTATCCTTATGCAAAGCGCGCCGGCATTGTGTTTAATGATATTCAAAAACATATTGCCAGTAATCCTGACAAGCAATACATAACTAATTATATTAATAGTAAAGAAAAAGAACTTAAGAAAGAATTTACCACACCGCTTACCAATTTATCTGTGTACCAGGGACGGATATTAATGAAGCTTATCAACCGCGAAACGCATGGCACAGATTGTTATGATATTTTAAAACAACTGAAAGGCGGCTTCAGTGCCCGCTTTTGGCAAACGGTTGCTTTTGTTTTTGGCAGCGATCTCAGGCAGCCGTACGATGCCGCAGGCCGGGATGCAGATATAGAGGCTATAGTAAAAGAGGTGCAAAAAATGTATGGCTATTCCGGCTGATGATATTGTTAGCATTTTAATAGCATTATAAAAAAATTCTCTCCTGTTTTTGAAGTATCTTCGCACGGCTTATATTGCGATAGCGCAATAATTCATTGTTATTTATTTTCAAATGAAATTGGATCTGTTGGCATTTGGTGTGCATCCCGATGATGTGGAATTAAGCTGTGCAGGCACTTTGCTTGCGGAAAAACAGAAAGGTAAAAAGGTTGGAATCGTTGATCTTACCCGTGGCGAATTAGGTACAAGAGGAACAGCACAAATAAGAAAAGAAGAAGCACAGAACTCTGCATATATTTTAGGCGTAGATATAAGAGATAACCTTGAAATGGCTGATGGCTTTTTCAAAAATGATGAGGACAACCAGAGAAAAATTATTATAGTTCTTAGAAAATACAGGCCGGAAATTATTCTTTGCAATGCCCCTGCAGACAGGCATCCGGATCATGGGAGATCAGCTGAACTTATTGCAGATGCCGCATTTTTATCTGGTTTGCGAAAAATAGAAACCAAAGATGCGAATGGAAATGTGCAGGAGCAATGGAGGCCAAAATATGTATTCAACTACGTTCAGGATACTTTTTTGCAACCTGATTTTGTAATGGATATTTCTGAAGTGATTGATAAAAAAGTGGAAGCCATTAAAGCTTTCAAAACGCAGTTTTATAATGGCAACGAACCCGGGAACGAGCCACAGACCTACATCTCATCACCGGAGTTTTTAGAAAACATTCTTAACCGTTCGAAATTGTTTGGCAAGATGATAGGAGTAAAACATGCAGAAGGTTTTATATCAAAAAAAATGATAGGCGTAACAACGCTTGATGCATTTATACAAATAAATACTTAAAAACTTAAAGAGGCGTTATAACAATGCTGATTAATAATATCAATACACATGACAAACCCAAAATTTAAACAAGGAAAAGGTGAGTTTCACCTTGAATTAAAAAGCAGAGTTAATCAGTATTTTAATGAAAGACATCGCCCAATGACAGGCAACAGCGCTTTACTTTTTAAAGCAGTTTTATTTTGCCTGGGCTATGTGCTTATTTATGTACACCTCGTTTTTCTTACGCCTCCAGTTTGGATAGCTATTCCCGAATGTGTTTTATTTGGTGGCCTTACTGCGGCCATTGGTTTTAATGTAATGCACGATGGCGCCCACGGCAGTTTCAGCAGTTCAAAAGCCGTAAATAAAATGGCAGGTTTCTCTCTGAATTTTCTTGGTGCAAGCGCTATCATGTGGAACATGAAACATAACATTATTCATCATACCTATACTAACATTGATGGTATAGACGATGACATTGAAGCCCGCCCCTGGCTTAGGTTTGCCTCCACTCAAAAACGATTGAAGTTTCATAAATTTCAGCATTATTACTTTTGGTTTTTATATACTTTGCTTCATTTATTGTGGGTGTTTTTAACGGATTATAAAAAATATTTTTCACGCAGAATAGGCCCTGTGGTATTAAGAAAGATGACCATAAGAGAACACATATCTTTTTGGGCAGCCAAAATTATTTATGCCTTTATGTTTATTGCTTTGCCTATTTATCTTTTGGGGTTTGGTACCTGGCTTGTTGGCTTTTTAATTACCACAATGGTTACGGGTTTCGTTACCAGTATCGTGTTTCAATTAGCTCATACTGTAGAGCATACTGATTTTCCTATGCCTAATGAAAGCAATAATAAAATTGAAAATGAATGGGCTATACACCAGGTCGAAACCACTGCAAACTTTGCCACCGGCAACAGGCTTATATCGTGGCTTGTTGGTGGCCTCAACTTTCAGATAGAGCATCATTTGTTTCCAAAAATTTCGCATGTACACTACCCTGCTATAAGCAAAATAATAAAGCGCACCTGCTCCGATTTTGGCCTTACTTATATTGAATTTCCAAAGATGCGCCATGCCATTATTTCTCATGTAGCTTATTTGAAGAAGCTCGGTAAGGCCAATTAAAAAATCGGTAAAGCACCTGAGAAATATTATCCATAATTTTGGGCATGAATATTAATTTTCAGCATTTAGTGCCTATGGGCTTAAACGGTAGCTGCCGGGTTTGGGTTTATCAAAGCAACCGGACTTTCATTTTTCATGAAGCCTTGCAGATAGAAGAGCTTCTTTCTGATTTTGTTAAAAACTGGAAAAGCCACGGCACGCCTGTAAAAGGTTTTGCAAATTTATTCTTTGGGCAATTTATAATTTTTATTGCGGATGAAACTGCATCGGGAGTAAGCGGATGCAGCACCGACAGCTCTGTGAGGCTAATAAAAAATATAGAAAAAGATTTTAATGTTGATATGTTCGACAGGCTAAAGCTCGCCTTTATTGTAGATGAAAGAATACAAATGATGCCATTATCCATGGTAAATAATTTTTTTGAAGAAGGCCTGCTTAAGCCTGATACATTATATTTTAATAATACTATTCTTACTAAAAATGAACTGCTTAACCACTGGATCATTCCGGTAAAGGAAAGCTGGCTTGCGAGGCGTGTTCCATTTTTATCAGCAAAGTAATTGTTGCTATTTCCATAATTTTTTATAAATAAAACATTATAACCGGTTTCAGCTTCCGTCATCTTGCCATGTTTAATTTATTATCTTTGCCGTCGGCAAAAAAAATAATGAATGGAGGATACAGCCCTATTGAAAACACTTGATGAACAAAGGCAGGGAGAAGCTTTTGCGCCTGCTTTACCTTTTCCATCTATTTCCAAAAAAAAATTTTATATAGAGAGTTATGGCTGCCAGATGAACATTGCTGACAGTGAAGTAGTGGCTTCTGTTTTACAAAAAAATAATTACTCTTCCACCACCCATTATCAGGAGGCGGATTTTATTTTTTTAAACACGTGCTCCATCCGTGAAAAGGCTGAACTTACCGTAAGAAAACGTTTAACAGAATTTAAAAGTGTAAAAAAATATAACCCGGGTTTATTAATAGGTGTGCTGGGGTGCATGGCTGAAAGGCTGAAATCAAAATTTTTAGAAGAAGAAAAACTGGTGGATATAGTGGTAGGCCCCGATGCTTACCGCAGCCTTCCGGAATTAATAGCGGAGGCAGAGAGTGGGCAGAAAGGTGTGAACGTATTATTAAGCCGCGAAGAAACCTACAGCGATATTTCGCCGGTACGGCTAAATACCAATGGCGCTACCGCTTTCGTAAGCATCACGCGCGGGTGCAATAACATGTGCTCATTTTGTGTAGTGCCTTTTACCCGTGGCCGCGAAAGAAGCCGTGAGCCTGAATCTATATTATCAGAATGTAAAAATTTATTTGAACAAGGTTATAGAGAAGTAACCTTACTTGGCCAAAATGTTGATAGCTACAACTGGCAAAATGTACCTGAAGGCGAAATAATTTCTTTTGCATCGCTTCTTGAAAAAGTTGCGCAAATATCTCCGTTACTCCGTGTTCGTTTTTCTACTTCTCATCCAAAAGATATAACAGATGAAGTGCTGCATACCATGGGCCGGTATAGCAACATTTGCAAGTATATTCATTTGCCGGTGCAAAGCGGAAGTACAAGAATATTGCAGATGATGAACCGCACGTATACAAAAGAGTGGTATATGGCAAAAGTGAAAAGAATAAAAGAATTGCTGCCGGGTTGTGGATTATCAACAGATGTTATTACCGGGTTTTGCAGTGAAACCGAAGAAGAGCACAAAGAAACATTAAGCCTGATGGAAGATTGCCAATATGATCTTGCTTATATGTTTTATTATTCAGAAAGGCCTGGAACGCTTGCTGCCAGAAGGTTTCAGGATGATATACCCCTGGAAACCAAGAAGCGCCGCCTGCAGGAAATAGTTGCCTTTCACCGTATACAATCATTAAAGGGAATGCAGAAAGAAGTTGGAAAAACAATGAACGTTCTAATAGAAGGCAATTCCAAAAAAAATGATGAACACTGGCAAGGAAGAAGCGATAACAATAAAGTAGTTGTGTTTCCAAAAAATAGAAAATTGAAAAAAGGGGATTATGCAGATGTTTTTATAGAAAGCTGTACAGCCGGCACTCTAATAGGAAATTTACTAAAGTGGTAATGGTAAAAATTGTAGAAGGTAATATTTAAGAAACATATATCTTTTTTGAAAAAGAAATAGAAAAAATATTAGAATAATGGATCAGCAATCAATAAAGAACAGGTTTGGAATTATAGGAAATTCTCCGGCGCTTGTGTATGCGTTAGATGTGGCCATACAAGTTGCCAATACTGATTTAAGTGTTTTAATAAATGGTGAAAGCGGCGTGGGCAAAGAAGTTTTTTCACATATCATTCATTCACTTTCTGCAAGAAAACATAATCCTTTCATAGCGGTTAACTGCGGCGCAATTCCGGAAGGCACTATAGACTCAGAGCTTTTTGGCCACGAGAAAGGCTCCTTTACCGGTGCTGTCGACAGCCGCAAAGGTTATTTTGAAACAGTAAATGGCGGCACTATTTTTTTAGATGAAATCGGAGAAATGCCTTTGGGTACTCAGGCACGTTTACTTCGTGTTTTAGAAGCCGGCGAATACATTCGTGTGGGCTCATCCAAAGTGCAAAAAACTGATGTGAGGGTTATTGCCGCTACTAATAAAGATCTTTTGGAATATACTCATACAGGCAGGTTTCGTGAAGACCTATATTACCGGTTGAACACAGTGCCTATAAGGGTTCCGGCGCTTAGAGACAGAAAGGAAGATATATATTTATTGTTCAGAAAATTTGCAATAGATTTTGCGGAGCGCTATAAATCGCCACCTGTACAGTTGGATGAAAGCGCACAAAATATTTTAATGAATTTTCCCTGGCCAGGTAATGTACGGCAGCTAAAAAATGTGGCAGAACAAATATCCGTTTTAGCTCATGATAAAACCATAACCGGCGAGCAGATGAAAAGCTTTTTACCTGAAACAAATTTTAACCGGCTTCCTGTTTTGGCCTCACCGGTTTCTTCCGGCAATAATCAAAAAGAGTTTAGCAATGAAAGAGAAATTTTATATAAATTATTTTTTGATGTAAAAAAAGATGTGACAGAATTAAAGCGGATGTTCTTTGAAGTGCTTCAAAATCCTTCTGCATTAAACGGCAACAATAATTTTCAGCATGAAAAAATATTAGAAGAATACCATGCAGAGCCAATGAAGCCGGTAATTTCAAACGGGCAGCCTGTTGTCTTAAATAATAATCTTAACGATGGAAAAATTGATGAACACCATGAGATAGAAGAATCGCTAAGCATTCAGGATGCAGAAAAAGATCTTATTATTAAAGCCCTGAAAAAGCATCGTGGCAAAAGGCGCGACGCCTCTAGTGATCTTGGCATAAGCGAGCGCACTTTGTACAGGAAGCTAAAGGAATATAGTATTAATGAATAGCTTAATTATTTATTAGTTAATAAAACTAATATTCATATTTAGTTAATTGATAAAAGAATAACAGGCAAAATCTTGTAGCTCGTGTAATTTGAAATTTATTTGTTCAATAAATAAAGAAATGAATTTTAAACTTTTGTTTGCATCAATAATTCTGGTTTGTACCTTTTGTTTTGCTACCTGCAAATATTCCACTAAAGATGTATCCCCTATTCCGCCGGAAGTAAAAACTTTTCGGGTAAATTATTTTGAAAATAAAGCCAGGTATGTGAACCCGGCGCTAACTCCGCAAATAACAGAAAAGCTAAAGCAAAAAATTATTGGGCAAACAAGGCTGCGCCAAACAAATAATGATGATGCACATTACGATATCAGCGGTTACCTGTCAGACTACAGTGTAACAACGACAGGCGTTTCAGGCACCACGGCCACTACTAACAGGCTAAATGTTACCTTTCATGTAATTTTTAAAAACACACTTGATATTACAAAAAATTTAGAATCAGACGTAACCAGCAATTACGATTTTTCGGCGCAGTTTACATTGCCACAGGCCGAGGCGCAGCTAAACGATCAGATAATAAAAAACATAACAGATGCTATCTTTAATAAAATATTTTCAAACTGGTAATTTAGTTATATGAATGAAGGAAATTTTTATGCAGGGCGAGTTTACCAGCGTTCCTCAAAAGATACCGGACAGTTAGAAGATAATGCAAATAAATATCCATTTAGTGCACTGGCTAATTTTTTACTTTTATATCATTATAAAAAAACCAATCATAATTCTTTTGAGAGCTTTGCAAAAAAGTCGGTTCTTCACTTTGCAAATCCTTACTGGCTGCAGTTTTTGTTGCATGAAGAGATTGAAAAGGAAAATGATAATTTTACAAACAGTTTACCACTATCTCATCAGCAATCATCCGGGCTTATTCATCAAACATCCATAGAGGCTAAACCTGCTCAAAACATTTCTGAAGAAAAAAGCACTGATGAATTACATAAAAACTACGATGATTTTGTTACCGGCAAAAAAGAAGATATAGTAGAAAATAACAAACAAAATGAAAGCAATAATTTTTTAAAAGAAAATATAGTAGATAATGGCAATAAAAAAGATGGCCCTGAAGAAGTAAATCAACAGCATGAAATCCTTGACATTGTTTTACCCAAAAAAGAAAATACAGAGATTTCAGAAGATGCGATTGCATTTGAACCTTTGCACACCGTTGATTACTTTGCATCTCAGGGCATACATCTTAATGAAAAAGAACTTGCAACAAACGATAAACTTGGCAGCCAGATGAAAAGTTTTACAGCGTGGCTTAAGAGCATGAAAAAGCTGCATCCGGTTAAGCTGGCTGAGCAAAGCATGGCAACAGAAAAATTTGTTCAGGCTTCGGCGGAAGAATCCAACCATAATACTGATGTGCTTACAGAAGCCATGGCAGAGGTGCTTATAAAGCAGGGTAAAAAAGAAAAAGCTATAGATATGTATAGCAAATTAAGTTTGATTAATCCCTCTAAAAGCGCTTACTTTGCAGCCAAAATTGAAAGTATAAAGCAACTGTAACATGTTAATAGTTTTCGGAATTCTGCTCATCATTGCCTGTATTATTTTAGCGCTTATTGTTCTTATACAAAATCCTAAAGGCGGCGGCCTTTCCTCATCTTTTGGCGGCCTTGGCAACCAGCTTATGGGCGTGAAACAAACTACTGATATTCTTGAAAAAGGCACCTGGGTTTTTGCAGCAATCATCGGTGTTTTATGCATCACTTCTTCTATGTTTATTCCATCTGTTAGCGGTGGCAATATAAAAGCTAATGATATGATCAATAATGCGCCTGCAACCGCCCCTGCTCAGCAACCGCAAACCACGGCGCCTCTAAATAATCCTTCTCCGCTTCCGGCAACTCCTCCTGCAAAATAATTGTAAATAATTAGTTTATTTAGTAAACATTCTTATTTCAATTTTATATTAACAGCTAATTAAATTTGTTGTTAAACTTTTTGCTCCTTTGTTTACTAAGGGCTCTTATAGTAATTTACACGCTCATTTTTCTATAAAATTATTATCAAATAATGAAGAAAGTTGTACACGCGGTAGTGGTTTTTTTTATATCGCTTACTAATTCTTATTCGCAAAATATTGATTCAACGATTGAAAAATATGCAACTAATTATAGCCAGGAGCGCACCTATCTCCATTATGATAAATCAACATACAGCGCGGGCGAAACCATTTGGTACACAGCTTACATAATGAGCGATATTTACCCATCTGATGCAAGCAAAACTTTTTATGCAGATATTTCAGATGATAAAGGAAAGCTTTTACAACATACCGTAATACCGGTTGTTTATGCAACTGCCGCCGGTGAGTTCGACATACCTGCAGAATACACAGGGAAATACATTCACATAAAAGCTTACACAAAATGGATGCTTAATTTTGACTCATCTTTTTTATATAATAAAGATATACGCATACTTACTAAAACACCTGCGGGCAATGTATTTACAAAGAATGCAGCTGTTGCTTCAATTCAGTTTTTTCCTGAAGGAGGCGATATTATAAGTGGCGTTGTAAATAAAGTTGCCTTCAAAGCAAACGATCAATATGGAAGGCCGATAAAAGTCAAAGGAGCCATTTTAAATGATCATAGAGAAAAGACAGACAGCATTCATGTTGTTCATGATGGCATGGGATATTTTTATGTATTTCCAAAAGATGGAGATAGTTTTTCAGCAAAATGGAAAGATGAAAAAGGCACAGAGCACATTACTGCTTTGCCTGCTGTAAAGCCCACTGGTGTTGCATTACAGGTAACTTTAGCTGGCGCTAAAAGAGATTTTAAAATTGTAACTGCAATGACTGAGGCGGCGGGTTTAGGCACTTTGCATTTAATAGGAACGATGTATCAGCATGAAGTATTTAAGTTTTCAAAAGATATATCTCAAGGCGTGTTAGAAGGCAGCATACCTGCATCATCCTTGCCAAGCGGCATTCTTACCATCACGGTGTTCGATAACAGCTGGAAGCCTTTGGCAGAGCGGATAACGTACATTAATAATCATGAGTATTTATTTAATGCAGTAACAAATGTAGAGCACTGGGGGTTAAATAAAAGAGCACGAAATGAAGTAGCGATAACAGTGCCCGACAGCTTGCCTGCAAACTTTTCTGTTGCAGTAACAGACATCGGTATTGATGCTGATAGCAGCGATAACATTATCTCTCATCTGATGCTTACCGGCGATCTGAAAGGACAGGTGTACAATCCTGCTTATTATTTTAAAAATGATGATGATACGTTAGCCCGGCAGCTTGACCTGGTGATGTTAACTCACGGCTGGCGCAGGTTTAAGTGGAACGACGTGGCTGAAGGAAAATTACCAAAAATCAACTACCCAAGAGATTCCAGCTATTTAACACTTTCAGGAAAAGTGTATGGAGGCACATCTTCGCAATACCGGAATGCAGGTAACATGGTTTTAATTGTGAATCAAAATAAAGGAAATAAAATGGACGTAGTGCAAATACATCCGGATGGCACATTTACAGATTCGGCTTTGGTATTATTTGACAGTGCGCATGTATATTTTAAAATGCCTGCATCCAAAGGGCTTGATGATGCATCAGTGAAATTTATGGAAAACAGATTGCCGCCCCTTGCAAATAGCGTGGCTGCTACATCTATATTTTCTAACAACACGTTCGACACAACCGGCAATGCAAGGCATTATCAACTTGCGAAGGAAATGGCAGACGAACTAAATTTCAGCAGCGCAAAAGTACTGCAGACAGTAACGGTGACTGGCAAAACAAAATCTCCTGTTCAAATACTTGATGAGAGATATACATCAGGCATGTTCAGCGGTGGCGATGCGTATCAGTTTGATTTATTAGATGATCCAAGAGCAGCCACCTCATTCAATATCTTTAATTATTTACAAGGGCAGGTTGCCGGGCTGCAGGTAAACACTTCCACAACACCGCCCACCTTAACATGGCGTGGCGGAACGCCTGAACTTTTTCTCGACGAGTCTTCTGCAGATGTCAATGTTATCGGAGGCATTCCTGTTACTGATGTTGCTTATATCAAAGTTTTACGGCCGCCATTTATGGGCAGCTCTGGTGGTGCCAACGGAGCTATAGCTATTTATACAAGAAGAGGTGGTGATCGCAAACCTGAGCCTGGCAAAGGATTGAGCAATAATCTGGTTACAGGTTACAATGTAATTAAACAATTCTATTCACCCAACTATGAGACTTTTAATGATAATAATGCTAAGAGAGACCTGCGAAGCACGTTGTACTGGAACCCACAAATAATTACAACAAGAGCTAATAATAAAGCGGTATTTAGTTTTTATAACAATGATGTTAGCGGCGCTTTCAGGATAGTGATAGAAGGCATGAGCAGCGACGGCCGCCTCGTACACATTGAAACGACTATGGAATAAAATATTATGATTTATTGATGATACTTTATCAATCCGGCCATAGGGTCTTTTAACACATTGCCAAGCTGTAACTGGTAACTGGCGCACATTTCAGCCAATACATCTTTAAAGCCAAAAGCAATACTGCCTGTAAAATGAACAGGCAGGCTCCAGCTTTCGCTGAACTTACAAATATGATTATAAAAAAAATCATTGAAGCCATCTTCAATAATATTTTCGATCATGTAATGCCCGCGGTTTTCTGCAAGAAAAATAGAAAAGGATGCGAGGTAACGGTTAGCAAGCGGTTGTTTATACACAGCATTTAAAATCTCGGTGCTGTTGGTAACAAACCTTGCATCGAACCTTGCACGAAGGTCTTCGTCGAAAGTATGGTATAAGTAATATTGAACTACTTTTTTGCCAAGGTATGCGCCGCTTCCCTCATCACCTAAAATGTATCCAAGCCCGGGATTCATTTTCATTATTTTTTTACCATTATAAAAGCAAGAGCCGGAACCCGTGCCCAGTATGCATGCAATGCCTTTATCTTTTCCACAAAGAGCTTTGGCAGCGCCATCTACATCTGTTTCAACAATGATCTTTGCGTTAGCAAAAACATTTTGCAGTGCTTGCTTTACTATCCTTTTATTCGCGCTGCCCGAGCAGCCAGTACCATAATAAAATATCTCATCAACATCTTTTTTTATAAAAGGCACTACTTCATCAATAACAATATTTTCTATTTGCGCAGCATTAATAAAATATGGGCTCATGCCCTGTGATTTTATGGTTGTTTTTTTAGTGCCATCTATCAGGCACCATTCAGTTTTTGTGGAGCCGCTGTCGGCAATCAATTTGATGGCAGGCATGTTTATCTGGGGTTTATTAATGAAATTTGCATTCTTACAAATAAAATTATAGAATAAGAATTGTATGGGTAATAAAAAATTGCAGGTATGGCTTCCATTGCTGTTAAGTATTTGCATTATAGCAGGCATGTTTATAGGGTATCGCATAAGAGGTAATATGCCTGATACAGGCATATTTTTTACCAGTAAGCCAAAGCCGGTGCAGGAAGTAATAGACCTGATAAACCGGGAATATGTTGACAAAGAAAATACTGATTCGCTGGGCGGTATTGCTATACAATCAATGCTCGCAAAGCTTGACCCACACTCGCTTTTACTGCCGCCTCCGGAGCTGCAAAGCGTTAATGAAGATCTTGAGGGGCAATTTTATGGGATAGGCATTGAGTTCAATGTTTTTAGTGATACCATTAACGTTTTAAATGTGTTGCGGCAAAGCCCTTCTGACGAGGCAGGACTCATGGTTGGCGATAAGTTTTTAAAAGTAAATGACTCAACGGTTGCAGGCGTGGGCATTACATCTGAGAGGATAAGAAAACTTTTACGCGGTGCACAGGGAAGTAAAGTGAGTATTCTTCTTTTAAGAAATGGCAACAAAAAAATTGTAACAGTTACACGCGGCATGATCCCTATTTACAGCCTTGATGCCGCTTACATGATAGCCGATTCTATTGGTTATATAAGGCTTAACAAATTTGCTGAAACCACTTATGATGAATTTATGCAAGCCACGCTGGCCCTTCAAAAAAAAGGCATGAAGAGCATGATACTTGACCTGAGAGATAATGGCGGCGGCATTTTAACTGAAGCAACAAATATTGCTGATGAATTTTTAAGCGGCGATAAACTTATAACTTATACGGAAGGTGAGCACTCGCCAAAGAAAGAATACAGATGCAGTAAAGATGGCATTTTTGAAACAGGAAAGCTTATTGTGCTTGCTAATGAAAACACAGCCAGCGCCAGCGAAATACTCATTGGTGCGTTGCAGGATTGGGACAGGGCAACCATAGTAGGCAGGCGAACTTTTGGTAAAGGCCTGGTGCAGGAACAGTTTCAGCTAAGCGATGGATCTGGCCTAAGATTAACCGTGGCCAGGTATTATACACCTCTTGGCAGAAGTATTCAAAAATCATATAAGAATGGCGCAGATGCTTATAATAATGATATAATGAACCGGTTTCATGATGGAGAAATGACTTCAGTTGATTCCATAAAGCACACTGACGAAAAGGTTTTCAAAACTCCATCAGGAAAACTTGTATATGGCGGCAGCGGCATCACGCCAGATATATTTGTTCCTTTTGATACCACCGGATTTTATAAGGAAGTGGCAAAGGCTTACATAAAAGGCACATTAAATAATTTTATTTATGAAAATTATCTTAATCATGAGCTTCAGTTTAACTCCTACAAAACGCCTGATGCTTTTAAGAAAAATTATGTGCCCGATGATGCCACGCTCGTTGATCTGAAAAAGTATGCATCAAAAGATTCCATCACCTTTAACCTGGATGATGCAAAAGAAAAATCATTTTTACAAAAGCAAATAAAACTCTTAACAGCAAGACAGATATGGCGCACAGAAGGTCTTTATGAAATAAGTAATTCTGATGATGAAGTTGTTCGTAAAGCCTTGCAGGTAATGGGTTCGGCAGCAATTACACAATTAGTGAAATAAGTATAATTTTTATATAGAAAACAAATATTTATGTGGAAAAATAATATTTTAGAAACGATAGGTAACACACCGCTTATAAAACTAAATAAGATAACTAAGGATTTACCGTGCACAGTGCTCGCAAAGGTGGAATATTTTAATCCTGGTAATTCTGTAAAAGACAGGATGGCGATAAAGATGCTTGAAGTAGCTGAGCAGGAAGGAAAAATAAAGCCCGGCGGCACCATTATAGAAGGCACCTCGGGCAATACAGGCATGGGCCTCGCCCTTGCAGCGTGTGTAAAAGGTTATAAATGTATTTTCACAACAACTGATAAACAATCAAAAGAAAAGGCAGATATATTAAAAGCAGTAGGTGCAGAAGTAATTGTATGCCCAACCAACGTAGAGCCTGAAGACCCGCGCTCCTATTACTCCGTATCGAAAAGGCTGGCAGAAGAAGTTCCCAATTCGTGGTACGTAAATCAATATGATAACCTTGCTAACAGGCTTGCGCATTACGAGCAAACCGGCCCGGAGATCTGGGAACAAACTGAAGGCAAAATAACACATCTTGTTGTGGCTTCAGGCACCGGTGGTACAATAGTTGGCGCAGGCCATTATTTAAAAGAAAAAAATCCTTCTGTACAAACCTGGGCAATTGACAGCTATGGATCTTTATTAAAAAAATATTTTGATACAGGAGAGGTAGACGAAAAGGAAGTGTACCCTTACATAAGCGAAGGCTTTGGCGAAGATTTCATACCGGCAAACTACGATATGAAGTATATAGATCGTTTTGAAAAGGTAACTGATAAAGATGGAGCAGTAATGGCGCGCCGCATTGCAAAAGAAGAAGGACTTTTCTGCGGATACAGCGCTGGCAGCTGCTTGCAGGGCTTACTGCAGCTTAAGAATCTTTTAAAAAAGGAAGATGTAGTGGTTTGTATTTTTCATGATCACGGCAGCAGGTATGTGGGTAAAATATATAACGATCAATGGATGATGGAAAGAGGTTTTTTTGAAGTGAAAACTTTTAAAGACCTTGTAAATGCAAGAGGAACTAAAAAGTTAGTTACTATTTCTGCGGAGCAAACAGTAGCAGAAGCCATAAGCTTGATGAAAAAATATGATATAGAAAATGTTCCGGTAACAGATGATGATAAAATTATAGGTTCGCTAAGTGAAAGCGGATTGTTTGATAAAATTTTATCGGATGCTGAAATAAAGGATCGCAAAGTTGCTGCTGTTATGGAAAAAGAGTACCGGGTGGTGGACTTTGAAACGCCTGTTGAAAAACTAAGCAAAATGATATCGAAACAGGATGGCGCCATACTTAGTAAAGATGAAAGCGGCAGCTACCATATAGTTACCAAATATGATATTATCCAAAGTCTTGCAAAATAATGATGCTTTCAAATGCAGCGCTGGCTTAGTTTTGGAGTGTACTGTATTCTTTATTTTTTTTGAGAGAAGTAATATCAGTTAGTGTTTTTACCAACGGTGTTTGTATATTTTACACTTAGCTACGCTTGTTTTTACTACCTTTTCAGTAAATACATATTATCAAAATTTAGTAATGTTTCTCTTGTAAAGCGCACGGTGGCAAGGTATCTTTGTATTAGAAGTTGATTGATGTTGATTTAAGCATTAATCAAAAATTATCCAACAAATCCTTAGAGAAACAAAGATCAGAGTCTATCCAAATTCCTGAAAAAATCACAAATCCGGTATCAGTCAACTTCTGTTTTTTTATCCAATCATCTCCTGGAATTCCGCCACCATCCTTTTGAAAAAACGCAATCCTTTATCTTCATAAAGATCATTATAATTCTATATCATTTGCTGAAGACTTAGTCATTCTTTAGCCTTAACCCTCCAAAGAACCTGATAACTTAGGTAAAAAATTTACTTCCGCAACTTTAAGATTTCTTAATTGCGGAAGTTTTTCGTTTATACAAGCTTGTAATTATTATTAATTTTCTTAGATCATTTTATATAAATTATAACCTCTTAAAAATATACAGTGCTCTATATAGATTTTTACAAGAAATGAAAAGATGCTGTTAGCCACAAGACTTAGCAGGCAAAATTATTGAATACAAAAATGCCGCTGTTTAATTCAGCGGCATTTTTAGCAATAATATTTTATTAATAAATTACATTAATAGTTTTGGCAGGCATTGAAGGCGAGGTTACTTCTAACTGGTACAAGCCATGAGCTGTATATTTATCTAATTGCAACTGCTCCGATGATGAGCCGGCTGCATGATGAATTTGCTTTGTTATAAGAACCTGTCCTGCCTTATTCATGAGCCTTATGGCATACATTCCTTCCGGAAGATTTTTAAGCTGAAGGTTGATAGTTCCGTTGATGATCGGGTTAGGATAAATAGTTATTAAAGGAACACTATTGTCTTCTAGCAATACATTTACAGTATTAGAATAAGAAATTTTTCCATTAATATCTGTGCTTTTTATGCGATAATAATTATAGCCATCAAGCGGTGCTGCATCCTGAATTGAATAGGCTGCTGCATGGCCGGCATTGTTAGCAGGTGCTGTAATGGCAAGGGTTGTAAAGCTATTGCCATCAGAAGATCTCTCCACTTCATATTGCTTTATATTCATTTCATTTTCTACCTTCCAGTCTACATTTATGTGGGCATCTTGCTTATAAGCTTTTAAATTATTAAATGTAACAGGCAATGTATTAGCAAGATTAAACACTATTTGAAAACGATTATTGGCATAAGAACCTGCTACGTTCGCAATGGTAAAATCGTATAAAGTAGTGCCATTCATATTTAATGGTGTGTTGGTGTTTTGATATTTATCCTGAATATAGCCTGAAAGGCCTGGCTGTGATAATTTATCAGCAATAAACTCAAAGCGATAACGCTGTGCTTTTACATTGGATAGATTTAAAAAGATAGTGTCATTTTGTATGATGGTATGTCGTCTTTCTATTACGAGTAAATCATTACCATTTTTTACAGATAAATTTTCTCCTGAATTGAGTGATTTTACTGCATCCAGATCATCTACTTTATTACTGTAGCCATCACCATAATTAACCATCAATCCATCATCTATATAAGCTGAGCTATCCGCAGCAATGCCATAAAGATTTGTACGTAATAGTGGCTGCCTGATACCGCCTGATAGCCTGCCTATATTACCAGTGGTGGGGCTTTTAGCGCTTTCCTTAAAAGTAAGCGTGCCACCTGATGCACCACCTTGTACTAAAAATGCAAGTCCGCTTTCGATATAATTATAAATGCTTCCGCTGGGGCCATAACTGCCACCACCGGGAGTAACGACGTAGTCATCATTACCGTTGTTGGAAAATGTTTGATAAGCTCCATAACCATACGCACCGCCTATCCTGGGATCCCATAAATAAAAGAAATCCTTCAAACCGGATTTAACAATTTGCGACATCTTTACTGAACAGGCAAAAGGATTACCAATAGAAGCAAATGTATTAGCTGCTACAGATATAGCTGCCTGATCATAAGTATACAAAGGGCCTTTGGACCGAACTACTGTTTCAGTGGGTGGAGCGTTATAGGCACTTACTGTTCTATCGCCTCTCACAAAAACAAAATAACCGCTATGATTTTTAATTCCATTATAAGTAGCGGCAACGCCTGTAAAATTATTACCGATAGAATTATATGTTTTCATAGAAGAGCCACCTGCGGAATACAGGTCGAAGCCATCTGCTGACCATGATGCATCATTAGATGTTATTTGTATTCCATAACCCGGTGTTGGATTAGAACTGGTGGATAATGCTCCCTCCTGCCATGCCTGTTTAATGGTCTGAGATGTATTGGTAGGCACAGATAAAAGCCTCCATGCTTTGCGGGCAGGTATATACCTTTCCACGCTTACCTGGCCTGCTATGGTATTTCCTGTCATATCGCCAACGTAAGCGGTATTAGCCGCAGTTGATTTTATAGTTAAAACATCATTAGTGTTAAGATTGCTACCTGCGCCTGAATAGGTAAGTGAATTATAAATGTCTACTGCACCTCCAAGAGAAACGCCTGTTGCACTTGAGTTTCCAATAATTAAATTATTTACTGCATTGGTTTGAAAACAACTGGCAGGTATCGTTTGCGCTGCACCTCCGATCATATCAAGCGTGCCATATCTTAACACAATATTATTTGAGCCGCTCATATTTCTTCCTATAACAAGTGTGGAGCTATCGGCAGATAAATAAGATGCAGCAGTAAGAGATACATCAGCGCTGGTAAGATAAGCGCCATTAATCACTTTAACTTTAGCACCATTTACAATAAATCTTCCTTGAGAAAAAGAAATACTATTTTGCAAAAGTAAAAATGCAATAAGCAATTTTATACAGAGGTTCATGCTGTTTATGTTTAGTTTAAGCATGATATTATTATTGAATTATTGTTATATCAAAAGTAGTTGAACCTAAAGCTCTAGCTGTTGTGTCAGTATTGGTAAACCCAATAGTTAACACACCTGCGGTAGTAACATTTGCCCACGCAATAGATATTCCGGTTGGCAATGCGCTTCTGGGATTTACGATCACAGAAGCATTAATGGTTGCGCCTGTTAGGGCAACTGTATAGGTTTTAGTGGCAGTGTAACTAAAGGTAGTTGCATCTCCCACTGTTACACTTGTTTTGATCATATTCGTTAGAGCGGTTCCGGCTGTACCAAGTTTATAAGTTCCGCTCACATCAAGCTTTGCCGCCGGTGTTGTAGTACCAATTCCTACATTACCACTTCCGTCAATACGCATTCTTTCATTGCTTCCTGTACCGCCAGTGAAGAATAATAAATTTTTACCTGATGTTGCATTGCCTATTGCAAAATCATTGCCTGTTGTATATAAATAAGCCGTATTTGCCCCGCCAGTAATTCCTGTACTTGTGTTTCCGCTGGAGTTAACACCCATGTCAATGAAGTTGACGGATTCGTTACCATTATCGGCTGTTGCTACCACGTCGGAGCTGGCGCCGGTTCCTGTATTATAATTCTGGATATTTAACTGCGCATAACTATTGGTATTTCCTTTTCCCACCACCACATTTTGATAGTTTGTATTTCCAGATGCTCCCGCATCAACCAGCAATTTCTCAGGATTACTAAGATTAAAAGATGAGGAGCCAACGCCTATACTTCCTGTATTAGATATGCGCATTCTTTCTATATTGTTGGTTACAAAAGGCATGTCATAGTTGGAGGTAGTTCCTATATTTTGAACAGAAGTAACATTATTACCGCCCAAAGCCCATGTATTAGCAACACTGGCTTTGTTGTTAAATGTATTCCAGTCTGTACTGCTTAAATAACCACTTGTAGATGTATTAGCCTGATTAATTGCAATTGTTGCGCTTGAAAAAGTGATTGGCGAGGTGGCAACAATATTTGTCCATACAGGTGCATTGCCTGCGCCTGCTGATACAAGAACGTTACCTGCACCACCCGATGAGCCACCGGGCATTAAGGCTCCTGAAAATTTTACATTGCCGGTTACATCTAATTTTTGTGCTGGTGTGGTTGTACCCAGGCCAAGATTGCCATTTCCATCTAAGCGCATCGCCTCATTTTGTGTAGAAGAAGCGTTGGTAGTAAAAAATCTTAATGGCATTGATGCGGAGTAATTTCCAATGATAAAGTCGTTACCTGTTGCATATAAATAAGCATTGCTGGCACCGCCAAGAACCCCGCCGGTTGCATAGTTAGATGAATTCACACCCATGTCTATATAATTAAGACCGTTTGCTTCTGTTCCTGCATCGTTAGTTGCCACCACATCCGAGCTTGCCGCAGTGCCGGAATTAATGTTTTTAATATTTAATTGTAAATAGCTGTTAAGATTTCCTTTACCGCTTATCACATTGTAAGAAGATGTGCCTGCGTCAACTAATAATTTTTCGGGATTTGTAGAAGAAAATACGGGAGAGGTGCCTATTCCTACATTTTGATTGTTATCAAGGATAATTCCTTGTATGGAATTGGTTTTAAATTTAAGGCTCGTATTATCTGTTGTGCCTAAAAAGTTCGATGCTGTTGTTCCTGCATTTCCGTTTACGCTCCAGCTACTTTCAAGCGTACTCAAAGGTGTTGAGTTTACTACGCCTGTGCTGGTGTTTACCGTTAATAAATTATCTGTAGATGTGCCTGCAGGTAAACCCTGAAGCAATAAGGGGTTGTTTCCGGCTGTTGCTACTATATGCAATTTTGCTGAAGGGCTGCTGGTTCCTAAACCTACATTTACGCTGTTATTTGTAGCGTCGCCTAATACTATGGCATTTGCCTGGTTAGATGTAGCATTGTTACCGATAGCCACTGCATTTGTTGCGTTACTGTTAGTGCCTGCACCGATGGCTATAGAGCTTGTGCTGCCTGAGTAAGAATTATAGCCTAAAGCTATAGCACTTGTACCTTGTGCCTGTGTTTTCGGCGTACCCGGGCCGCTGCCTATTGCAATTGCATTTGAGCCACTTACATAAGTATTGTTTCCAATAGCAAGGCCATAAGCAGTGGTAGTTTGCGATGATGTTCCAATAGAAATCGCGTTTGAATTAGTAACATACGCGCTGGTTCCCATTGCTATAGAATTAGAATAGTTACCTGCAACATCAGCGCTGTTACCAATACCAATATCGTTAGAACCGATATTATTTGGTAACGAATTATAACCTAAGGCTGTATTATTAGTGCCTGCAGAATTTGAATATAGAGCATGATAACCAACACCTGTATTTTGGTTAGCGCTTGTTCCGTTAGCGTTACCGGCGTAATAACCCAGGAAAGTATTAACCTGATCTAACCTGCCTGATACCTGATTATTAACTCTAAACACCAGTGGTTGTGCATCTGTTGTACCTAAAAAATTAGACGAAGTAGTGCCTGCGTTTCCAAGAGTGCTCCAGGTATTAGCTGGTACAGGCATCGCAGCCCATGTTCCATCTGCCCGTAAAAAATTAGTAGTGCCGCCGCCGCTTAAAGGCACTAAACCATTTAAGGTTGATGTAAAAGTTGGTAAGATTGCATTTACCTGCGCTACCGTTAAGTCCGATGCATTAGCCGTGCTGCCCGTGTTATTACCCTTAATAGTAAGATTGGGCATTTGCGCAAGTTTTATATTGTTTACTGCATTAGATGCTATTGTTGGGTTTGGATAGGTGCCTGTTAAATCGCCGCCGGCAGTACCGGAAGGTGCTCCTGTACTAAAAGTTGAAGCTGGTAATTTTTTTACCACACCACCTGATATAGTGAGCACACTATCCGTTGAAGTATTAGTTCCTAATTGCACACCTAATAAACTTAAAGGATTGGTTGCTATTACCTGCAATTTGTTCGCAGGAGTTGAAGTTCCTATACCAAGATTACCATTTTTGTCAAATGCACTTAATACACTTCCTGAAGAATTTCGCCATTCAGTAAGGTTTGCGCTTTGTGTAGCCGAATTTGCCTGTACGCCTAAAGGTACACTGGCATCTCTTTGGCCCAAAACTATAACGCCTGTTCCTGTTGTATTGCTTATAAAACCAGGGTAGGTAGATGTTTGGCGATCGCCGGTTAAAATGGTTGACCAGTATGAACCCATCTGCAGATCCCGGCCGCCACCACCCTGCCAGAAAATATCACCGCCATCACCACCAATTCTAAAATCACCAGAACCAGCTGTATTGGTGAAAAGCAATTGAGACACAGCGCCTGTGCGCCTGATCTGAATGGTATCTTTTACAACAAACTGTGCGGCTGGATCCTGAACACCTAAACCAACATATCCGTTTGCTAATATTCTCATTCGCTCATTGGAAACACCTGTACCACCAGTAAGAAACAAAAGGTTTTTATTGGCACTGCTGTTTACCAAATAAAAATCATTGCCTGCGGAAATAAGATATCCGTCGTTGGCTACGCCGGTTTGTATGGCGCTGCCAGAATAATTTGACCCGTTAATACCCAAATCAATATAGTTAGAAGACTCATTACCGTTATCCGCAGTGGCAACCAAATCTGATGTGGCATTAGAACCATTAGATGAATTCTTTACATTTATTTGTAAATAATTATTTATGCTTCCTGTTGCTACCATTGCATTTACAGAGCTGGTTGTTCCTGCATTTACTATAAATTTTTCAGGATTAGTTGCATCAAATACATCCTGGCCAATAGCCACATTGCCAGTGCTGTCTATCTTCATGCGCTGGAGGTTATTTGTACGAAATCTTATACTGTTGTTATCAGTTGTTCCAAGAAAATTTGTAAGCGGGTTAATGCCTGCATTACCTTTTACTGCCCAGGAGGTTGAAGAGTCAGATTTGTTATTAAATTTATTCCAGTCACTGCTGCTTAAATAGCCATTGCTGGTTGCAGAAGCCTGCGTGATACCGATTAAGCCATTACTGTAAGTGATGGGCGCTGATGCAGAAAACAAGCTGCGCACCTTTGTACTAAAATTTGCAATATTAGTTGTATCTACAGATGAGAGCTTGCTGCTAAAGTTGGTCCAATCTGATGCGGATAAAAAACCATTTGAAAGAGAAGATGCTGTCTGGCCATTTGCATAATCAAGGCTTATGAGGCCAGCGCTGGAATTAAAATCTGAGGCTACAAAAGTAGCGGCACCTTTTGTAGATCCATCTGCCGCAGCATCCGATATAGAAAGTGTTCTGTTAGCTGAAAGATCACCGCCGCCCTGCAAGGGAGCAGTTGTAAAAATAGATCTGTTAGAAGCTACTTTATTATTAAATGTGTTCCAGTCAGCGCTGCTTAAGAAACCATTTTGCGAAGTAGTTGCCTGTTTCACCTGAACACTCGCGCCGCTTCCAATTACAGATCCCGTTCCACCGGTTATTGTTAATACACCTGAGCCGGTTTCGGTAAGATTAC
This sequence comes from Hanamia sp., assembly GCA_965276925.1. GTDB lineage: Bacteria > Bacteroidota > Bacteroidia > Chitinophagales > Chitinophagaceae > Ginsengibacter. The sequence goes on along the minus strand of OZ255711.1, from coordinate 2,692,047 downwards.
CTGTTGTAAAAGCACTGGCTTTATTATTAAAAGTATTCCAATCTGTGCTGCTTAAATAACCATTAGTTGTTGAGGAAGATTGTGTAATACCAATCAATCCATTTGAATAAGTTACCGGAGCGGTTGCTCCAAATAAAGAGCGGACTTTTACAGAAAAATTATTGATGTTTGTGGTATCTATTGTACCTGTCAAAAGATCGGCCACAGCTCTTTTTCTTAAGACACCACTTGCGTTTGCTGTCACAATGCTATCTGTGGAAGATCCGCTATTCAAAGCAGATGCTGTAATAGTGCCCGTAAAGGTGGAATTTCCTGTTATGCCTAATGTTCCTCCAACACTTGTGTTACCGCTTAAAGTTTTATTACCGGCAATAGTTTGTGTGCCGATTGTAATAGCACCACGGTTGGTTGCTGATGCATCGGGGATATTAAAGGTATGGGTAGAACCAGATGACGCTATATTAAAATCTGTTCCGGTATTGCCGGTAGCAAAGGTTTGTGTAGTTGCTGTTAATCCGTTAAGCGATGATATAGCTCCTGCTGCTGTTGCAAATGTTGATGCAGGAAGTTTTTTAACTACACCACCTGTTATGGTTAATATACTATCAGTGGAAGTATTGGTGCCTAACTGAACCCCTAATAAACTAAGTGGATTGGTTGCCACTACCTGCAGCTTGTTTGCTGGTGAAGTGGTGCCGAGGCCAATAAAATTATTACTTGCTTTTATGTAAATATCATTATTGCTTCCATTTACAATGGTAAAATCATTGCCATAGCTATTAAAATAAGTTTTACCGGCAAAGGAAGCGCCTGCACTGGGATTTCCATATCCAAATGTACCTGCTAAGGCGCCAGTATTACTTAAGAAATCTGCGCTGCTATATCCCGCTACATTGGTATTTTGCAATACCATAAGACCGCCGGTACTGCTTTTTACAACATGTAAAGCAGCAGTAGGTGCTGTAGTTCCTATTCCTATTCTGCCTGCAGAATCTATTCTCATTGCTTCACTCGAAACTGAAGAACTGTTAGTGGTAAAAAAACGTAAAGGCATTCCTGGTGAGTAGTTGCCGATTATAAAGTCGTTGCCCGTAGCATATAAATAAGCATTATTGGCTCCACCTAATATTCCGCTGCTTGCATAACCTGATGAGTTTACACCCATATCCACATAATTAATTCCGTTAGATTCTGTACCCGCATCATTGGTAGCTACAACATCTGAACTGGCTGAAGCGCCTGAATTACTATTCTTAATATTTAATTGTAAATAACTATTAAGGTTTCCTTTGCCGCTTATAACATTATAACTCGCCGTTCCTGCATCCACCAATAATTTCTCAGGATTAGTTGCCGAAAAAGTTGGCGCAGCACCTATTGCTACGTTTTGTAAACTATCTAATATTACGCCTTGTGTAGCATTTGTTTTAAATCTAAGGCTGGTATTATCTTGCGTTCCTATATAATTGATTCCGGAATTGGTTCCTGCATTACCTTTTACAGACCATGCGTTCGATGAATCGCTTTTATTGTTAAATGTATTCCAGTCTGTGCTGCTCAAATATCCATTGGTTGTTGCCGATGCCTGGGTGATACCTATTAAACCATTTACATAAGTAACAGGCGCCGTAGCTGAAAAAAGACTTCTTACTTTGCTGTAAAAGTTGGCGATATTGCTTGTATCTATAGAGGTTAAATATGTTGAATTATCATAAGTAATTGTGGTTCCATTAGCCTTTACAAACCCTGTTCCATTCAACTGGTTTTGCTTTAAAGCGATATCTGAAAATGTAGCTAATTTACCAATAGATTTACTGGTATCAGCTACAACATTTGGTGTTACTGTAGAGGTGCCTGTAATTGATAAAGGAGCCGTCGCCGTTACATTAGTTACACTTCCCCCACCCTTATTATTAAACGTATTCCAGTCAGTTAAGCTTAATGCACCTGTGGTTGAAGCAGATGCCAAACCCAGAGATAAGGCCTGCCCGGCTAAAGTAAGTCCATTTGCAGTTCCTAACGTAACGTTACCTGTGTTGGTTCCGCTAAGATTTGAACCTGTAACAGTGCCTGTGGCAGATATATTTCCTGTAGCTGCTATTGAAGTTGGCGTAATCGCTCCTAATGTTAATGCAATTGCGGGAGTAGTAGAAGGGTTAGTTACTACCCCAGTTACTCCATTGCCTGGTGTAACGGAAACTGAAGTAACTGTTCCGCCGCTGCCGGTTGCCGAAAGGGTTGTACCTGACATACTTAGTCCGGTACCTAATGATATTTCCTGAACGGGCAAAGAGCTGCTTGAGCTTCCTAATAATTTACTTGTGGCACTTACCTGCTGCATTTTTGCATAAGTAACTTTATTGTTACCAATTGTCGTTGGAAAGCTTCCTTGACCGGTTCCTGTTACGTCACCAGTTAAAGTAATAGTTTGGTCGCCGGTATTTAAACCGTACAAATTCGCTCCGCTAACATTTCCCGTTGCTGCAACCGATGCAGGGGTTATAGCGCCTAATGTCAATGAAATGGCAGGCGTAGTGGTGGGATTGGTTACTGTGCCGCTTACGCCATTGGCTGTAGTTACAGCAACGGATGTAACTGAACCTGCGCCTTTGTTATTAAATGTATTCCAGTCTGCACTGCTTAAATATCCGTTTGCTGATGCAGAAGCCTGAGGCATGCCAATTAATCCATTTGCAAAAGTAACCGGAGACGTTGCGCCAAAAAGCGATCTCACTTTTATCGAAAAATTACTGATATAAGAGGTATCTAATGTAATGGCTCCGGTAAAGCCGTTAATAGAAGTAACTCCAGCAGTAGCAGAAGTAATTAACGCTGTCCACACAGGGCTTGAGGGAGTACCGGTATTTACCATAAAACTATTGGCAGTGGTATTAAAAATAGCCAGTCCTGTAGCCGGCAACACGATAGCATTTTGCTGGGCTGTAGTCATCCGGGGCAGCAAAAAGCCTTTGGTGGTGCTGCTTACGTCGAGCATAGCGCTGGTATCAGCAAGGCTGCCTGTAGCATTTATTGAAACGTTTTGGGAAAATAATTTAGGTAATAACGCTAAATTAAAAATAAGCAACAGTGTTAGGGTACGGTTTCTCATTTAAATGGATTGAATGTTTAATTTTTAAAATAATCTGCAAAAGCAAACTATTAGCGTATTCAAATGAATCGCCTTATCATGTAACGATATATTTTATTGATTATTGTAAAACTTTAAAAATCTTTTTTACTAAACGGACATTTGTTTATGATCTCTTATAAAGAGAGCCCACTTTTCCAATGCGGCCAGCAGTATATGCAATTCCACGGGCTTGCTTATATAATCATTCATACCGCTTTGCAGGCAGGCTTCCCTATCGCCCTGCAATGCATTAGCTGTCATTGCAACAATTACCGGCTGCGATTCCAGGCAAAGGCGTATCATGCGCGTTGCTTCCAGGCCATCCATTTCGGGCATCTGCACATCCATAAAAATGAGATCGTAATGCTCGTGGCTCACCGTTTCCAATACTATTTTTCCATTATCTGCTATTTCACATTCATAGCCGATCTTCGATAATATTTTTTTTATCCATTTTTGATTTACAGAATTATCTTCTGCCACAAGAATGCGCAATGGATATTTTATTGAAAAATTTTCGGGTATCTGAAGCTGGCCTTCCGGCTTTCCACCTTGCCTGAATTCATTAAGAATAGCGTCTGATAACACCTGTTGCTTCAAAGGCTTTTCTATAATTGAACTAAAAAGATCAGTATCATTTTTATACAACTCATTATTAATTGTATTTAATAAAACAACAGGAATTTTTGGGTATTGCTTTTTAATAATTTTAGTAAGCTCAATGCCATTTGTGCCCGGCATAGCTGCATCTATTAACGCCAGATCTACTGAAAACTGTGATAAAATATCAAGTGCATGCTTTGGCGTAGAAGCCGCTACAGGCAAGAGCTTCCAGTCTTCAAGCTGAGCATTTAACACCGAAAGGCTTACTGCATTATCATCTACTACCAACACTTGTTTTCCTTCAAAGCCGGCTAAGTTATTAGTAAATTCAAAAGCTGCTTTAGATATAGAACTGGTAATTATTGTAAAAATGAAAGTGGCTCCTTTGCCTGGCTCGCTTTCTGCTAAAAGTGTTCCTCCCATTTTTTCGATGATCCTTTTACAGATAACGAGCCCAAAGCCTTTTGCTTCTTTTTTCTTTGTAGAATAATCAACCGGTAACACAGGATTGAAAAGATTTTTCATTTTCTCTTCCGATATGCCAATGCCTGAATCTTTTACAGTAAAGCATAAACGAAACTGATCCGCAGCATCTTTCACCATCTCAGCCGTTATAAATACTTCACCATTATCTGTAAATTTTAAAGCATTCTCTACCAAATTTATAAGCACCTGCTGAAGCTGTTTATAATCTCCGGCTATTTGTACCGGTACGTTTTTATTTAGCTGGTAAAGAAGATCTGTATTTTTCTCAGCAGCCTTTACAGCAAACATGCTCAACACTTCTTCCACACAATTTCTAAGGTTGAACATGCCGCTGGAAGCAGCACTTTTAGAATCAATCTTTGAATGCTCAAGCATATCATTTATCAATATCTCATTTACATTCTGTAATAGTTTTTTGCTGCAATCAAGCACTGTATCTGCATATTCGCGTTGTTCATTGTCCAGCACAGTGCCGGTAAGCAATGTAGCCATGCCCACAATTCCATTCATTGGTGTGCGTATCTCGTGGCTTAGCGAAGACATAAGCTTACTCTTTGCTTTCTCAGCTATGTCTGCCTCGCGTATAGATTTATGTTCTTTTTCAGTAAGAATATCCAATTGTTTATTTACCTCATCCAATTGCAAAAGCAAATCACGATTACGCATTTTTACTACACTCACACCTGCATGAACATACCGGTATGCTATAAAAAATAATAAAATAAAAATGATTGCAAAAAACCACATAGTCTAAGGTTTAAATAGTTTATAAATTATCAGGCGTAATAAATTGAACTCGTTTTATCAACTCTTTTTTTGATTGCTATCTTTCTTCCATTCCCAGTTTACGCCTATCACAAAGCTGGCATTAGAATGATTATGTATGAACGCATACACAGGTACAGAAATATTTCTGTAACCCAGGCCCAGCATAACTCCTGGCTGCCAGTAATTTTTTTGCTCATATAAATGTGTTACCTGCATAGCAAGTCCGGCGTATATAGTTTCATTTATATTATAGCCTGCTTCAGACCAGCTATAAAAAAAATTATCTGTTCTTTTTTGAAATGAAAAAGTATATTGAGATTCTGTTGTTATAAATATTTTTTTATATTCAAAATTTATGTTTGTGCCCAGGTTCATTCCATTTAGCTGCCCCAGCACAGCTCCCGCAAATGGCGTTACAGATGTTGATACTGCCTTGCTTTTTTCAAACGACTTACCAATATTGCATGATACCGTTTCAAAAGCTTCATAGTTGTAATGCACCTCACCATACCAGCGTTTATTTGTTTCATAATATATTTTGGGAACTACTGCAGATTGTTTTACACCTGTGTAATAATATTGCTCCAGCCCGCCGTGCATCTGGCTTTCAGCATGGTTACATGCCAGCGTTGTCATCAATATTAAAAAACGTTTATGCATTTTCCGTTACTATTACTTCAGCATTTGCCAGCCTGTTCATTATTGATATTTCTTTAAGATGCGGGTTCCATTGAAACACTAATTTTTCAATAGGCTGCCATAATATTACCCAGCTAAATATATCAAGCCCGTTGCGTATGGCAGAAGCAAAACCCTGCTCTTCCGAAAGCATCAGCGGCACCACTCCATGGCATATCATTACAACGGTAACACTGGCAAACAATAGCTTATAGCCGCGCCTTTTAAACTTTTCAAACTGCTCTTTCTTTATTAGTTTTTTTGCAGAAAAATGCCTTCTCACTGCGTACATAAATGCTTCGGTGTATTGCCTGTCTATCTTATTCTTACAATTAATTTTATAATAAAAAACAGAATACCTTTTTGCAGATTCAATTGACGTCATTATGTACTGTTGAAACTGATGGCTGAGTTGCCTTTTATATAATGGCGCAGGATCGTTGCTGTTAAAATATTCGCCAATAGTTGCCTGGTCTATTGTTAAAAAAATATTGATCTTATCAGTTAACGATGTAATTACAGACGCTTCTTTTTTAAAAGAAAATAATTTAACCAGAGAAGAGATAAAATTGCCGGGCTGATCAATAACTAACGACATGCTTTTGTATAAAAGTTTTTCAGGTTTTGAAATTCATCAACAGTGTTGCTGCTGCAATATTTTATAAGAACAATAGAATAACGGAGAAAAGAAAAAAAAAGTATAGAGATGATTGAAGTATCGCTTCTTTTCTTTAATGTATAAGATAAAGCGGTCACACAATTTTGTGAGCATTTATTCCGTTACATTCTTATTCAAGCCTGTTTTTTTAAAAACTTCTCATGAAAAACCTGTATCATACCCTTCTGTTAATTATAACGCCTTGCCTGTTATTTTCACAAAACAAAAATTTAAAGTTTGAGCATATTGAAACAGATGCAGGCCTCTCGCAAAGCAACGTCCTTACTATATTACAGGATAGCCGCGGCTTTATGTGGTTCGGTACAAGAGATGGGTTAAATAAATATGATGGTTATAAATTCACTGTTTATAAAAATGACCCAAAAGATAAATACAGCCTTAGCAATAATGATGTACCAGCCGTAATTGAAAGCGCTGATGGAGATTTGTGGATAGCAACCTGGGGCGGCGGCATTAACCGGTTTAACCGCACCAAAAACATTTTCATTTCTTATAAACATGATGATAAAAACGCAAACAGCATAGCCGGAAATTATATTACATCGCTCAAAGAAGACACGAGAGGAAACTTATGGATCGGCACAGAATCGGGCGGCCTCGACATGCTTGATAAAAAGAAAGGCATATTTATTCATTATAAATTTAATCCTTCGGATACACATTCCATAAGCGATAATTTTATAAGAACCATTTATGAGGATAGCGAAAAAAACTTATGGATTGGCACTACCCACGGAGGTCTTAATTTATTTGATTACGTTACGAAATCTTTCGTACGTTATCAACACAATGAACAGATGCCAACCTCATTGGCACACAACGATGTCTATGTTGTTTTTGAAGATAGCAAGCATCAAATGTGGGTAGGTACCAACGGCGGCGGTATGGATCTGTTTGACATAAAACATAACATTTTTATTCATCATAAAAATGATATCAGCAATCCAGAAAGCCTGTCATCCAATAACGTGTACGCAATTAACGAAGATAAGCAAGGCAACATCTGGGCAGGCACTGAAAACGGCGGCCTGTCTATATTAGATGTGTCTACAGGAAACTTCACAACCTATCTTGAGGATGAAATAGACAGAACAAGCCTTAGCAATAATTCTATTTATTCCATCTATAAAGATGCCAAACAAAATATCTGGATCGGCACATTTGCCGGAGGCATAAGCTTTATTAATAAAGACAATCAGTTTGCTCATTACAGGCATACGGCCTCACCGGCGAGCCTCAGCAACAACAATGTTTTATGCTTTTACGAAGATGCTAAAAAAAATATTTGGGTGGGCACAGATGGCGGTGGCCTTAATTTATTTAATGCTAAAACAGGAACCTTTACGCATTATGTTCACGACAACACTGCAAATTCAATATGCGGAAATTACATTTTGAATGTAACACAAGATACACATCAGAACTTATGGATCGGCACCTGGGGAAATGGTATAACTATTTTTAATAAAGAAAAAAACACTTACACTCATTTACAAAATAACCCCGATAATGCTGGCAGCCTCAGCAGCAACAATGCATGGCGCATATACCAGGATAAAGACAGCACAATATGGGTAGCCACTTATGGCGGCGGCCTTGAAAAATATAATAGCGCATCAGCTTCGTTTACGCATTACCGTTACCTTGCAAACGATAACAAAAGCATCAGCAGCGATAAATTATATTCAATAACAGATGATGGCAAAGGCCATTTATGGATAGGTACAGATGGTGGTGGCCTGAATATGTTTGATAAGAAAACATCTGTTTTTACCCATTATTTACATGATGATAAAGATAAAAATTCTATAGCCTCAAGCAGTGTTGGCTGCATCTACCAGGATGCGGGCGGCACTTTGTGGATTGCAACAACGGCGGGGCTTTCAGAGCTGGAAAGCGGAAGCACTACTTTTAAAAACTATACTACGGAAGATGGCTTGCCAAGCAATACCGTCTTCGGAATACTGGAAGATGATATCCATAACTTATGGATCAGTACCAACAGAGGCATCTCTTATTTTAATCCTGAAAATAAAAGATTTAAAAATTATGGAACAGTAGATGGATTGCAGGGAAATGAATTTAAAGAAAACGCATTTTGCAAAACGAGTTCCGGTGCTTTTTATTTTGGAGGAAACAATGGCTTCAATGTTTTTTATCCTGAGAAAATATTGATCAATACTTATGATGCGCCGCTGGTACTAACTGCATTAAAAATTTCTAACAAAGACGTTCCTGTATCATCCGATGCAAATAAATCTCCATTACAAAAAGATATTACAGACACAAGATCAATAACGCTGCCTTATAATGTATCGGGTATTGAGCTTGAGTTCGCCTCATTAAACTATACAAATAATGAGAAAAAGAAATATGCTTACATGCTCGAAGGGCTTGACACTAACTGGAACGAAGCGAGCAGTAAGCATTCTGCAAGCTATACCCACCTTGACCCGGGCACTTATACGTTTAAAGTTAAGGCGCTTAATAACGCCGGCTTCTGGTCTTCACATATTCTGCAACTTCAGTTAGTTATTACGCCTCCCTTCTGGCTTACATGGTGGTTCAGGCTTATTGCTGTAGCTATTATTGCAGGCAGTTGCATTGCCTTTTACAGAATAAGAATGCACACTATAAAAGAACAGAAAAGAATACTTGAAAAGCAGGTAGAGCAAAGAACAGGAGAGCTAAAACTATTGTCCTCTGAAGAACAAAAAGCAAGAATAGAAGCGGAAAAAGCAAGGCAGGATGCAGAACTGGCTAACCAGGCTAAAAGTATATTTCTTGCTACTATGAGCCACGAGATAAGAACGCCAATGAATGGTGTAATAGGCATGTCGTCTCTGCTGGCTGAAACAACGCTTACAGAGCAACAGCGCGACTATACCAATACCATTACCACTTGTGGCGAAAGCTTACTTAATGTGATCAATGATATTCTTGATTTTTCTAAAATAGAATCAGGTAATATGGAGCTGGAGAAAGAAGATTTTAATTTAAGAATTTGCATAGAAGATGTGCTGGATATTTTTGGCACCAAGGCATCTTCATTGGGTTTAGACCTTGTTTATAAAATTGATGATAATGTGCCTTTGCAAATTGTAGGCGACGATCTCAGGCTGAGACAAATAATAACAAACCTTGTAAGCAATGCGATGAAGTTTACACAAAAAGGTGAAGTGTTTGTTGGTGTTCACCTCGTATCAAAAAGTGATAAAGACATTTGCCTTCGCTTCGAAATAAGAGACACGGGTATTGGCATTCCAAAAGAAAAATTAAACAGGCTTTTCAAAGCTTTTTCACAAGTTGATTCATCTACAACAAGAAAATATGGAGGCACAGGCCTTGGTCTTGCCATATCAGAAAAGCTCGTAGGATTAATGGATGGTAAATTTTCTGTGGAAAGTGAAGAAGGCGTTGGATCTGTATTTTCATTTACCATACAAAGTGCTGTGGGTACTAAAATTTTAAAGGAATATACCCAGCACAATATGGCTGATCTTGAGGGTAAAAAAATACTGGTGATAGATGATAACACTACGAATCTTGCTATCCTGAAAAGCCAGCTCGAACTATGGAAGCTCACACCAATACTCGCTGAAACAGGCGGCCATGCATTAGAAATTTTATCAAAAAATAATGCGATTGATCTTGTGCTTAGCGATATGCAAATGCCTTACATGGATGGCATACAGGTAGCGCAAAATATAAAAAGGCTGTATCCTTTAATACCGGTTATGCTCTTAAGTTCTGTTGGCGAGGATTATGCAAATGAGATTTCAAAATTATTTGTGTCTATACTTAACAAGCCTGTGCGGCAGCATATTTTAAGCAGGCATATATTAAATGCGTTACAGCCTGATGCAAAAACTACTACAGCTGAGAAAAGTGCACATGAAAAATTGCCGGCAAATTTTTCAGAACAATATCCTTTAAAGATATTAGTGGCCGAAGACAATAAGGTGAATCAAAAAGTGATCTCTTATATTTTGCAAAAGCTTGGATACAAACATAGCCTTGCTGAAAACGGCGCCATTGCTACAGATATGGCAAGGGAGGAAAAGTTTGACATTATTTTAATGGATATGCAGATGCCTGAAATGGATGGATTGCAGGCAACAAAATTCATAAGAGAAAACCTGGAAAACCAGCCGGTTATTATAGCGCTTACTGCTAACACAATGGAAGGCGACCAGGAAGAATGTATTAATGCAGGTATGAATGATTACCTGTCGAAGCCGGTAAAGCTGGAAGAGCTTACAGCCAAGCTGGAAAAATGGTCAGTAAACAAAATTGATGTACTGGTCGGCAATAATAAAAACTAACAGGCGTTAGTAAAAATATCATAATATAATTTTTAAAATATGAAATCCAGTATCTACAAACATTTGGAGCTATACCAGGTAAGCAATGTCATTTTAACCAATATCATTTTAAAAAAAATTCATTTAGCATATCTCTTAATAAGCTGCAAATAAAGATTAATGCTTTAATGTTTTAAAATAATCCATGTTATGAAGCCAGCAAAAGAAGCAGCCATTAATAAAAATGTGATTACATTCCGCAACCAGTTTATAACAGGGTTAGCTATATCCTTGCTTGCGGGGCTATTCTGCATACAAGGCCAGCGGCTTCACTGGTTCAATAATGAATTCAGCATAGTCTTCGCCATTATTCTTGTTGTCTCAACATTTTCTGTTTTGATGGCCATTCTTACCAATAATATCAGCAGGCAAAAAGAACGCGAAAGAAATGCCTTGGCAATAAAAGATGAAAGCTCTGCCAATGAAATTATTTATCATAACCTGATAGAAAATTCCGGCGTGGTTATGTACACTTCATCCATAGAGGGATACTTTACATTCGTTAGCAGCAAGGCATTGCAACTGACAGGCTATACGCTGAAAGAGCTTACTGGTATGCACTACAGCGAATTGTTAGATGTGAATTCATTACAGGAAGTGGAAGCAAAATACAAAAGCCAGATACAAAATAAAATTGAAGAAACATTAATAGAATTTTGTATTCGTACAAAATTTGGCGACCTGAAATGGGTAGAACAATCTGCCATACTGGTAATGGAAAATGAAATACCTGTAGGCTTTCAATGCATTGTAAAAGAAATTTCTGAAAGAAAAGAAATGGAAGCTGTGCTCAGGAAGTATGAAATGGAGCTTGTTCAAAACCAGGCCAGGCTTCAATCTATTCTTGATAATGCCACCTCACTTATGTATGTGAAAGATCTTGAAGGAAGATACCTGCTGGTAAATAAGCAGTTTAAAGAAGCATTGAATGTAACCGACAGCACCGTGATAGGTAAAACAGACTTTGACTTCGCAGATCGCAGGCAGGCATTACGCTTTAAATATACAGATGACGAAGTAATGCGCACGCTAAAGCCCGTGCAGCTTGAGGAAATTATTGATATGCCCGACGGAAAACGTAACATACTCATTATTAAATTTCCTTTGATGAATGAGCAAAATGAAATATTTGGCATCAGCGGCATAGCAACCGATATTTCTGAAAGAGTAAAATATGAAGAGCAGCTTATAGAAGCAAAACGAATTGCAGAAGATGCAAAGAAACTTCAGGAACAGTTTCTTGCCAACATGAGCCATGAAATAAGAACACCAATGAACGGCATACAAGGCATGACAGACCTGTTGCTTGAAACCAAACTTACGGAGGAGCAAAAAGATTTTGCAACTACTATTAAGCGATCATCTGATAACCTTTTGGTAATTATAAATGACATACTTGATTTTTCAAAGATCCAGGCAGGTAAGTTAACGATTGAAAAAATTGATTTTAAGCTAACTGAAGTAACAGATAATTTAAAAGCCATTTTTCGCAATCGCATTCAAGATAAAGGCCTTGTATTCAAATTTAATATTGATGAAAAAATACCTTCCGCTTTAATCGGAGATCCATTCAGGCTTAACCAGATATTAGTAAATCTTATTGGCAATGCAATAAAGTTTACTCATGAAGGCAGCGTGAATGTGAACATAAATATTCAAAATAAAAACGATGAAAAAATTATCCTGGGCTTTTCCATATCCGATACAGGCATTGGCATACCCACTGATAAGATCAACGCAATTTTTGAAAGCTTCACACAAGCGAGTATAGAAACTACCCGCAAATATGGAGGCACAGGACTTGGGCTTGCCATTACCAAGCAATTGCTTGAAATGCAAGGTGGCACTATATCCGTTGATAGCAAGATAAACACAGGTACTATTTTTACTTTCTTAATACCGTATGGATACAACGATGCTGCGCCCGAAGTATCTAACTTCAAAAACAGTGATGTAAAAAATAACCGTACACTGCTAAAGAATAGAAAATTTCTGGTTGCAGAAGATAATGAAGTAAATCAAAAAGTGATAAGGCATGTTTTGCAGAAAGCAGGCGGCACTTTGGATATTGCTAACAACGGTCTCGAAGCAATTGAATACCTGAATAAAAATAAAAATTATGACCTGATAATTATGGATTTGCAAATGCCGGAAATGGATGGATACACGGCAACAAAATATATTAGAAGTGAGATGAGGCTTTCTATTCCAATCATTGCTATGACCGCTTCTGCTATGAAAGGTGAAAAACTAAAATGCCTTGAAATAGGCATGAATGAATATTTATCAAAGCCTTTTGATGCTGCATTCTTATATAAAAGAATTAGCGAATTAATAAATGATACATCAAAGCCAATTAAAATATCAATTATGAATAATGAAAAACTACCACAGGAAAACTTGTATGACCTAAGCCTGTTACAGGAAATGGATGATAACGAATACACTGCTGAGATACTAAATATTTACTTGAAAAATTCTCCTGGTGAGTTAGAAGAATTAAGCAAAGCCTGCGCCGCTGCTGCATTTGATAGTATATATAAAGCAGCTCATAAAATAAAAGGCAGCACCAGTCTTATACAGGCAAATGCACTTTTAAAAATTCTTGTTAAGATAGAAGAATTTGCAAAAGCTGAAATAAGCGAAGGGTTGAATGTGCTTGCCGAGCAGGCAACAGAAGAATTTAAGAAGCTTGTTGTTCCTTTAAAAGATTATGTAAAAAGTATTCAGTCAGGCACTGGAATAGCCATATAAAATATTAATAGTTTTTATTAAAATGAATAACATACAGTTATTAATTTTTAAACAATTCTCCCTGTTCTGTTTCAGTTTTTTGCGGTATCCATTCAAGTATAGCTGATTTGCTGTAATCGTCAAGTCTTGTGCCTACTGCTTTCCAGCCGGTTACTTCCACATTCTTTCCAACTTTATATTTAATCTTGCTTATTTGCGAGCCGCGTCCTTTTTCAAAAGAAAGAACAGGTTCTGCATCTGTAGTTACTGTTTCAACATAGTTACCTCCGCCTTCTTTTATAAAAATAAATTTATTATGAAGTGATGAGGTTTCAATCTTAAACCTCTTTACTGTAAATTGTTTTTTATCCATATCAGCATATACAGCAGTTATTATTTTTTTAGGATCAAACTTTTCAATAAAGATTATTTCATCTGCATTGAAGCGTTGTGTAAGCTCCTGGTCGGTCAGTTCATAGGATCCATCTTTATAAATAGAAATAATTTTATCTTCAGGGTTAAAATCACCAAGGTCAATTCCTTTCTCATCATGATTCAGTCTTCCAAACTTATCATCGAACCAAAGCCTTATGCTGCCTAAGGTTGAGCGGCCCTGCTCCAGATATTTTACTTTACTTATTTTATGTTTGGTAACCTGTATGCCAATGCTGCTTCTGCCTTTTATTTCAAGATTTTCAAAATAAAAATCAAACTCTTTTTTTCTTGCGGAGCTTCCCGGGGTAAGAATAATTTTAACTACTTCTGCTTCTCCATTAGGATTTACAGATAAATAATGCACCTTGCTTTTTTCTTCACCTTTGGTAAGAAAATAACTTCTATCTCTTGTGACGCCTGTTACATTAAATCGTTTTGCATAACTGATGTTGCTTGTTAAATCAGTATATATCATATTGTATGTGGTGCGCTCATCACCCTTTTTAAATACAGCAACGTGTTTTATGGTTTTACCAATAAAAACTTTATCCTGCACCTTTACCACTTTCATAACACCTTCTTCGCTAAATGCAATAATATCATCAAGGTCAGACACCTCTCCCACTAACTCATCCTTCTTTAAACCTGTGCCTATAAAGCCTTCTGAGCGGTTTACAAAAATTTTTGTGTTAGCAATGGCAACTGATTTTGCCTGTATAATATCAAATAATTTTATCTCTGTTTTTCTTTCTCTGCCTTTACCAAATTTTTTTAGAAGCTCTTCATAATATGCAATTGCATAAACAGTAAGATTATCCAGATTATTATTGACATCTTTAATTTCATTGTTTAATGATTTTATCTGTTCACTCAATTCTTCAATATCCAGTTTATAAATTCTTCGTACCGGTTTCTCCGTTAGTTTCAATACATCTTCTCTTGTTACCTCTCTTTTTAACTGTTTTTTGAAAGGAATAAAAGCAGCTTCAATTGCAGTTAATACTTTTTCCCAGGTATCATGTTTTTTTTCTAATTCTTTATAAATCTTTTCTTCAAAAAATATTTTTTCAAGAGATGTATAATGAAGCTTCTCCTGCAGTTCTTTCAATCTTATCTGTAATTCTTTTTGCAAAAGATTTTTTGTGTTATCAGCAGATTGCTTCAGCAGTTCAGTTACACCGGGAAACACAGGCTTTTGTTCAATAATAACACACGCATTCGGAGATATGGAAATCTCACAATCAGTGAATGCATACAGAGCATCAATAGTTATATCCGAAGATATACCAGGAGCAAGATCAATGCTCACCTCCACTTCTGCGGCTGTATTATCTGTTACCTTTTTTATTTTAATTTTTCCATTATCATTAGCTTTTATAACACTATCTATTAATTGGGTAGTGGTAATACCATAAGGAACATCTTTTATTATAAGCGTCTTCTTATCAAGCTCCTCTATCCTTGCTCTTACACGCACTTTGCCGCCACGAACCCCATCATTATAATTGGTTATATCAATTGTTCCGCCGGTTGCAAAGTCAGGATACAATTCAAACTTTTTCCCTTTATAATATTTAATGGATGCTTCAATAAGCTCACAAAAATTATGAGGAAGAATTTTTGTAGCAAGCCCAACCGCAATGCCTTCTGCGCCTTGTGCAAGCAACAATGGATACTTTACCGGAAGTGTAACAGGTTCATTCTTTCTTCCATCATAGCTCAATTGCCAGTTAGTAGTTTTATTGTTGAAAACCACTTCCAGAGCGAATTTGCTGGGACGTGCTTCTATGTATCTTGGTGCAGCTGCATCATCGCCCGTTCGTATATCGCCCCAGTTTCCCTGTGTTTCTATAAGCAGCTCTTTCTGGCCAAGATTTACCAAAGCATCGCCAATGCTTGCATCGCCATGCGGATGGTATTGCATACTTTGCCCAATGATGTTGGCAACCTTATTGAAACGCCCGTCATCCATTTCTTTCATTGAGTGTAAAATGCGGCGCTGTACGGGTTTCAGGCCATCTTCCACAGCGGGCACCGCACGCTCAAGAATAACATAGCTTGCATAATCAAGAAACCATGTTTTGTATTGCCCACTGATTCCACTATCGCTATGAGAATAATTTTCGTTAGCCGATTTAGCCATTTGTAAAAAAATTTTGTTAAGCAGCTTTATTACTCTTGCATTAAATTTTTTTTTTGCTCTCGCAGAGCAAAATATTTATTGAATTTTGCAGCTATTTGTTCTGACCTTTATTCTTTTAATTTAACCTCAAAATCTTTTGCTGTTTTTACTTCTCCCTGCGCATCAATCTTTTCGTTTGCGATCATTTGTTTGAGCCTCCAAAGTAAGTATGCATCGCCCGTTATAAGTTTATTTTTACCAAAAAAAGTATGCAATAACTTGTTCGCTTTTTGCCAGTCTGGTGTTATATATTTATACAGTTCATTATCATAAAAATCATAGTTGTGCTGTATCAATTTTTTGCCGCCCTCCAAAATACGCACACCTTTATTTTCTGCGGATAATTTGTTCCATTCATCTGAATCAATTTCAAATTCCGCAGGTGTAACCGGCCTTGCAAGCTTTTTTGCTTTTATAAATTCCTTGGCAGGTATATCATAAATATTTACCGGGTAAAAAATATGTCCCTTCTCATTTATAAAGGGAAGGTTGTGCAAATGCAAAATAAAAATTCTGGATTGAAAATCCGTTAGTTGACTTATAAGCCAATAATAGCCTGATATGTCGTGATTATTAGGAGCTACCCATATCCATACAGCTTCATCATTATCGCGCAATCTTTCTTTTAATTTATTTAGAGTTGCATCGTCATCAACCTCTCCGCTATCTGGTTTATTCTCAATATCGCTTCCTTTCAAAACCGTTCTCCACCAGTCTTTGCGGGCTTCTATACCTTCCGGTGTAAAAATATTTTGCAGAGGCCCAACTGCATAATCATCTTTTATTTCAATAATATCACCACATAAATCTTCATTTAGCGGAAAGCTTTTTTTTAATACATCCACATCTGCCTGCTGAAAAACAATATAAATCATTTATACGATTAAGAATTGAAATTACAATTATGGAGTTTACATTCCGGAAACTTCTGCAAGATCCAATTCTACTTTTAAGTTATCAATAATAAACTCCTGGCGGGATGGAGTATTTTTCCCCATATAATATTCCAACAGCTGCTGAATATGTATTTCGGGCAAAAGCATTACCGGCTGTTTAC
The DNA here is from genome assembly GCA_965276925.1 of Hanamia sp. Lineage (GTDB taxonomy): Bacteria > Bacteroidota > Bacteroidia > Chitinophagales > Chitinophagaceae > Ginsengibacter. The sequence goes on along the minus strand of OZ255711.1, from coordinate 2,674,932 downwards.
GCATGTTGTCACCAATAAACTTTCCAAACTCTTCCGGTGATATTTCGCCGAGGCCTTTAAACCTGGTTATCTCCGGCTTGCCACCTAATTTTTTCATTGCATGCTGCTTCTCATTTTCATCATAGCAATAAATTGTTTCCTGTTTATTTCGTACCCGGAACAAAGGCGTTTCTAAAATATATACATGCCCGTTCTTTACAAGATCAGGAAAAAATTGAAGAAAAAAAGTCATCAGCAAAAGCCTTATATGCATGCCATCAACATCCGCATCTGTTGCAAACACTATGTTGTTGTAACGAAGATCTTCAAAGCCATCTTCTATATTTAATGCATGCTGCAGCAAATTAAATTCCTCATTTTCATACACCACTTTTTTTGTGAGCCCAAAGCAATTTAATGGCTTGCCCCGAAGGCTGAAAACGGCCTGTGTCTCTACGTTTCGTGACTTTGTGATGGAGCCGCTTGCACTATCGCCTTCTGTGATGAAAATGGTAGTTTCAGCACGCTTTATATTTATTTCACTTTTATTTTTTCCTTCTGCAGCATCATTAAAATGATAGCGGCAATCGCGCAATTTTTTATTATGCAGGTTTGCTTTTTTTGCTCTTTCATTGGCAAGTTTTTTTATGCCTGCCAGTTCCTTTCTTTCTTTTTCATTTTGCTCAATTCGTTTTTTTAGAGCATCAGCAGTTGCCGCATTTTTATGTAAAAAATTATTTAATTCTTTGCTTAAAAAATCAGTAATAAAATTCTTTACGCCTGGCCCATTTTCAAACATCTGTTGCGAGCCAAGTTTAGTCTTTGTCTGGCTTTCAAACACAGGCTCCTGCACACGCACACTTATAGCTGCACAAATACTTCCCCTTATGTCGGCAGCATCATAATCTTTTTTATAAAAATCACGTATTGTTTTTACATAGCCTTCCCTGAAACCTGCCAGGTGCGTGCCTCCCTGAGTAGTAAACTGCCCGTTTACAAAGCTGTAATATTCCTCACCATATTGATTGTTGTGCGTTATGGCAATCTCAATATCTGCATCTTTCAAATGAATGATGGGATACCGGTTTTCATCTTCGTTGGTCTTTCTTTGCAACAGATCGAGCAGGCCATTTTTACTTATAAATCTTTTACCATTATAATTTATAACCAGTCCTGCATTTAAAAAACAATAATTCCAAAACTGGTTATCCAAAAATTCATGGATGTAATTATAATTTTTAAAAATCTTTTCATCAGGCGTAAAGGCGATCATTGTACCATTCTGCTCTGTTGTCTTTTCCTCCTTATGATCTTTAATAAGAAAGCCGCGTTCAAATTCAGCAATTTTTTGTTTACCCTCACGATAGGCCGTTACTATAAAATAACTGCTTAATGCATTCACTGCTTTTGTACCCACGCCATTAAGGCCTACACTTTTCTGAAACGCTTTACTGTCGTACTTTGCGCCGGTATTTATTTTGCTTACCACATCCACCACTTTGCCTAAAGGAATGCCGCGGCCGTAATCACGAATGGTAACTTTCTTATCTTTTATTTCTACATCTACATGTTTGCCATAGCCCATTGTATGCTCATCAATGCAATTATCAATTACTTCTTTTAGTAACACATAAATGCCATCATCCGGGCTGCTGCCATCACCCAGCTTGCCAATATACATACCGGGCCGAAGGCGTATATGCTCCTTCCAGTCAAGGCTTTTTATAGAATCTTCATTATAATCAAACAGATCTTTTTCGGCCATTTTCTTTATGCTTTAGCTCTTTACAAAGGCTGCTAAATTACGGTACCGGAGCCAGAGGCTTTCATTGGTGACGTAAAAAATAACAAGATATAATGGTTGAGGTAAAGACAAATATTTTTTAAAAAATATATTGTCAAACAAATTGATTAATTTGAACCAATCATAAAAATTAAACAAATGAAAAAATTATTATTATTATGTGTAGTTGTATTGAGCTTTGGCCTTACCACAATGGCGCAGGACAAAGAAACTAAAGTAAAAAAAACATCTACAGTAGGGCAAAAAGTACACAACACTTTTAGCAAGCACAAACATCATAATGGCTATAAAGTGAAAAAAGAAGCACATGGTGTAAAACATAAAACAAAAGTAAACACAACAACCGGTGAAGTAAAACACAAGACAGATAAGTAGATGTTTTAAATAAAAAAATGCGGCTTCATCTTTCGTGAAGCCGCATTTTTTTTTGCATTATATATTAAAAATATGTTACTGCTTATTTTTTCTGAATGAATTGTTTATTTGTTGAGCTGTGTAGGCAGTTACTGAATCGCTGTATTTTTGATAAACAACATTTACCTCCTGCACTCTTTGAAATTCCAGCGCATCCAGCGCATCTCTTTTTTCCCAAATACCCATATCTTTATTATTAATAACCTGCTGTACCTGTATGTTATTAATGTAATCTATCTTGTTTATCTCCAGGTCTCTTTCATTTCGAGGATCAACAAAATATGCAATTTGATTATTGCTATTTGTATCAACAATTTTATACGGTATGCTGCGGCTGTTTTTGGTTGTAAACTTTGTTCTTTTTGGTGTTTGGGAAAAGGATGATAAGGCTATTGCTGCGCAAAATAAAAGTGTAATGATCTTTTTCATATTGTTCGTTTTTATAAGTTAAAAAATGATAGACTGCGCTTTATTATAAGGGTTTGGTAATGCAGTGTTAAAGAATATTTTTTAAAAAACAGCCATAAGATAACCACATAAAAAAATTATTAACCCATACTTCTATTATTCATCTTTAAGTATCTTGCTTTAATGAAAACTTTATTAATAACAGCTTTTACCATTATAAGCTTACATACATTTTCACAAACAGAAATAAAGGCTGCGGATGCCTCGAAACATGTTGGCGATTCAGTAAAGGTTTGCAGCATAGTTGCGGGTGGAAAATATTTAGTGACCTCTACTGAGAAACTAACACTTCTTGACTTTGGCGGAAGATATCCTGATAATCCCTTAACCATAGTAATACATGATGATGTAAGAAGACAGCTTGGTATAGCTCCCGAACAGGCTTACAAAGGCCGCACGATTTGTGTGAAAGGAAAAATTGAATTGTATAAAGGAAAGCCGGAGTTAATTATTAAAAACAAAAGCCAGATTGTTTCAGTGAAGTAATATTATGCTATCTTTTTTTATTAGGTTTTAAAAAGATTCAATAGCAAATGTTATGGCCACACGAACGTTTGTAACATAACAGGAAGCTTTTTACGTTTAATTAAAGAAGGCAGAAAGAGGAATGGACTGTTAACTCGCTTTGCATTTCCATAGTGATTAATATAATTTGTTTTTTAGCCGGATTTTCTATTTCTTTAGTATCAGATATTTTTACCGAAACTTACTGCTTTATGAAAATGCTTAAAATACTTCTTGCCTTTTTCCTTGTATCTTTCATCACGTCGTGCCAGAAAGAGTTTACACTCACTGATCCTACAAACCCTACTACCATTGGCACTGACAGCGTTTCGTCGAAAATAAAAACGTATACAGAAGATGTAACCCAACCAGGTATGCATTCCGTTACTACTTACGATGTTGCTTATGATAATAACAACAGAATTATTAGTTTAATATCAGAATCTAACCCAGGTAATAAATTTGTTTACGGTTATAGCCCCATCTATACGTTTGATATATATGATTCTGGCTCCATATCCATTCACAACCAATTTTTTCTTAACAGCAATTCCTTTGTAGACAGCGCCTTCCAGTATAACAATACAAACGATACAACAACAGATAAATATTTTTATAACAGTTCCAACCAGCTACTAAAAGATATAACTTATTCTATTGAAAACGGCGTACAAACAATAGATGATATTACGCAGTACACTTATGATAGTAATGGTAATAATATAACTGAAACTGACGATGATGGAACTTATACTTACGATTATTACACAGATAAAATTAATAACATTGTATTGATAGAACTTTACCCGATCGGCAATAAAAATCTTGTAAAGACTACGACCTATAATGATGGAAGCGGTACGGTAACAGTGTTTAACCACACCTACACTTTCGATGCACACAACAGGGTAACCTCAGAAACACAATCGGATGGTAATGGTGATATTTCTATTAAGTCTTACACTTATTACTAAAAGATATTTATAGGTTAATAACAAATATCTATTTATCAAGCTTTTTCTGATAGCTGATTGTCAAGCAAAACATAATAAGCAACTACAATACCTACTGCTGCAACGGTGGCAAACAAAAGAATTTTTTTCATAAATTTTTATTGAAGAATAATCAATTATTATACCAGCATGGCAGTTATAAAACTGAAGTGATCCACCATATATTTTCAAATGCATCCTTCACGCCACCTGATCTTCCGTAAGGTTGATCAGCGGGCGCAGATACAGAAGCAGCGCCATTTTCCAAAGCCAATGCATAAGTGGCATCTGCATTTTCCACATAAATAAAAAAGCTTCCCGCCTGCGGGTTGTGTTGGTCAGCGCTATCGGCAAACATAATAATAGCCGTGCCTATCTTCACTTCTGCATGCATAATGGTTTGCTCATCCCGCATGTGTTTCGTTACAACACTTGCATTAAATACTTTTTGGGTAAAATCAATAAAAGCATTAGCATTTTTTATAATCAGATAAGGAGTTATCGTTTGATAACCTTCGGGAACTTTTACAGGCATGTTATAAATTTTTATTTATTAATAATCATCTGCAAGTAACAAAATAAATAAGCCTCATGTTTATGAGGCAGTGTGACCGCGTTAGGATTCAAACCTAAAACCTTCTGATCCGTAGTCAGATGCTCTATTCAATTGAGCTACGCAGCCAATGGGGCGCAAAAATAATAAATAATTTAGTGAGAAAATGTATTAGAATTGATAGAAAATAGAAAGCATGAAAATATTCTTTTGGGCTGTTGGCAAGGCGCATGAAACTTATGTGAAAGAAGGTGTGACACTTTTCACCAAAAGAATTTCGCACTATTTCCCTGTTGAATGGAAATTGCTGCCTCCGTCTAAAAATACTGAACCGGAACAAATAAAAAAAGATGAAGCTGCGCAAATATTACATTTATTAAAGCACGATGATCTGCTGGTGGTTTTAGATGAAAAAGGAAAACAATGGGATTCTATTGAGCTTGCTGATTTTATACAAAAGAAAGCCGACAGCGCCTGCAGGCAAATTATTTTTTTAACAGGCGGCGCTTATGGCATTCATGAACCTGTGCTAAAAAGATGTAATTATGTATGGAGCCTTTCCAGGCTTGTGTTTCCGCACCAGCTTGTACGGCTTATACTTGCTGAACAAATCTACAGAGCCTGCACTATTATCCGCAATGAAAAATACCATCATTTGTAATCTATATTTGCTGCTAATTTTTTATAAAAAAATATGTCAATAACAGTTATCATAATAATCATAACAGCCATAATTTCGCTCCTTGCATTCAGAAGCCCGAAGCTTATGGATGATCTGATATTTTATCCACCCGCCATCACTGATAGAAAACAATACTATCGTTTTATTACCTGTGGATTTGTTCATGCAGACCCCGGACATCTGTTTTTTAACATGTATGCTTTTTATCTTTTTGGAAATATAACCGAAGAAATTTTCATCTCCATTTTTGGTAACTATGGAAAAACTTTGTACGTAGTCATGTACAGTCTTGCCTTAATTGTATGCGTGTTGCCAAGCTATTTTAAAAATAAAAATAACACTGCTTACAGAAGCCTGGGTGCTTCAGGAGGCGTGTCGGCAGTGGTTTTTGCTTACATCTTGTTTAATCCTTTGGTAGGTATCGGCTTAATATTTATCCCTGTTTTTATTATGGGTTTTTTATTTGGTATCATTTATCTTGCTGTTTCCTATTGGCTCGATAAAAGAGGCGGCGGCCGTATCAATCATTCTGCACACATTTGGGGAGCGCTGTTTGGAATTGTTTTTTTAATAATAACAAGCCGCTTATTCTCTGATTACCCTGTTCTTAATCACTTCATTGATTCCGTGAAGAATCTTGATCCGAAGAAGATCTTTACAATTCCTTAAAATCAATAAATAAAATATTTTTTGTTTGATCAGTTATTTTAAAACGATCATCTATACGCATATTAATTATCCAGATAATTTTCCTGTTACTTTCAATAACCCATATCTTTTCTTTATCAGTTACAGCTATTTTTTTATCAATAAAAAATTTACTTAGCTTCTTTTTTCCTCCGCCACCGGCAGGCAGGTTTTGCATTCCTAACGGATAAAAATAGTCGCCGCTTTTCCATTTTCTTAATAATAAAGGAAAGCTGATTTTGCTATAGTCAAGTGTTGCAGAAGTGCTTGCTGCTGCAGGCTTTGAGCCATCATTTATATATCTTTTTATGTAGATGATTCCATTTTCAAACTCAATTTTTGTATCATTTTCATGTATCAAAATAGTAGCAGCTTCAGTGGTTTTCTTTGGAGTGATAATTAACCATTTCCTATTCTTAAAAATTGTGTGCGTTGGCGATGAAACGTACCGGCCGCTTTCACTTATTAATAAGTGCAAAACATCTTGTGCCTGGTGCGGGGTGAAATTGTATTCATTAATTATTTCATAAATAATAGTTTGCAAAGGTTTACTTTTTTGCAATTTCAAAACCGGTATATGCACTTCATTTCCTTTATATTCCAATAATCTTTTTTTATGTATCTGAATAATTTGCCTGTAAAGGGTTTCAATCTCTTTAAATCGTTCAACATTATGTATCAGGTTGTCTTGTACCTGGGGGAAAACTTTTTCCAAAGAAGGTATCAGCTGATTACGAAAATAGTTACGTGTGTACTTGTCCGTTGAGTTAGAAGAATCTTCAGCATAAATAAGATCATTCTCTTTTGCATATAGTAAAAGCTCTTCTTTTTTTGCAAATAAAAGCGGGCGTATTATTTTATTTTGTTTAGGTAAAATACCATGCAAACCCTTTATTCCAGTGCCTTTGAGGAAGTTCATCAACACCGTTTCAATGTTATCATCTGCATGGTGAGCGGTAAGAAGATAGGCTAATTGATTGTCTTTTGCCAGTTGCCTATCGCCTGTCGTCGGTTGCCTGTTATCTGCTTGCTTCATCAGTTCTTCAAACCATTGATACCTTAACTCTCTTGCGGCAACCTGCACAGAAACTTTTTGCGCAGCAGCATAATCTTTTGTAGTAAATTTTTTTATAAAAAAATCAACCTTGTATTTTTCACTTAATGATCTTACCAGTTCCTCATCTCTCTCACTTTCTTCATCTCTTAATTGAAAGTTGCAGTGCGCTATGGAAAATTTATAGCCAGCCTTATAACACAGATCGGTTAGCACAACAGAATCAACGCCGCCGCTAACGGCAACCAATAAATGGTCTCTTGATTGGAAAAGATTTTTTTCTAAAATGTAATCAGTAAATCTTTTTAATAAAGACATTGGTTATATTAGTTAAGACAAAAGATCTTCAAGGTCTTCATAAGCACCTTCCAGTTCATTGTATGAATGTGTGTCTTCAATATCTTTTGCAACGTCCATTCCTCTTTTGTAAATTCTAAGCGCTTTTTGACTATCTCCTGCTCTTTCTAATAATTTTCCAAGATGATAATATGAACCAATGTAAGTAGGTTCTCTTTTTAAGATCTCATTAAATAATTTCCTGGCTTCCTCATCATTGCCCGCTTTAATGTATTCCAGCGCCAGCGCATGTTGCAGAAAGCTATCCTTTCCGGCAGTTTTCATATATTCTTTAAGCTTCTCTATCCTGTCCATCAAATAATTTTTTACTTTTTCTTTCCTCAGTATCTTTACCACTCTCCAAAAAGAGGTATATGAAGATTCTTGTTTGCATCAGCAAAACCCCCGACACTACAGCAAAAATAGCCTTCACTGATAACAATACGAAATTTGCAGAAGCAGGTGTTCAGTTCATTTTGAACCCCTATGATGAATGGTATGCATTGGTAAGAGCAATTGAATTAAAAGAAGCAGATCCATCAGTTATTCTTCATTTAATAAATGTTGGCGGTGCAGATAACGACCCTATAATACGTAAGGCGCTGGCCCTGGGCGGAGATGCAGCTTTTCGTGTGAATGGTAACAGTAATGAGAGCTACGAAATTGCGTCGCAAATTGCTGCGGTGGCAAAGGAGAACGGTTATGATATAATTTTTACAGGAAAAGAAACTATTGACTATAACGGATCGTCCGTGGGCGGTATGATTTCTGAAATGCTGGATATGCCTTTTATTTCTTTGGCAACGAAATTTACATTAAACGGAAACAGTTGTTCCGTTAATCGTGAGATAGAAGGTGGCGAAGAAACGGTTGAAGCCACATTGCCCGTTTTGGTTAGTTGCCAGAAAGGCGTTGCCGAACAGCGTATTCCCAACATGCGCGGCATAATGAGCGCAAGAACGAAGCCACTTACTGTGAAAGAACCTATACCCACAGATGCACTTACTTCCATCGAATCTTTTGAGCTGCCGCCCGCAAAGGCAGGCGTGAAGCTGGTTTCAGCAGATCAACCGGAAGAACTTGTAAGGTTATTGCATGAAGAAGCTAAGGTTTTTTAATAAATACACCTTCATGCTTAATACATTTTTTCATTTTAATTCTACTATATAATGAGCGTTTTAATTTTTCTTGATCAAAGTGAAGGGCACATTAAAAAAAATTCACTGGAAGCTGCGAGTTATGGAGCTAAGGTTGCCGAAATGATGAATACAGTTGCAGAAGGCATTGTATTAGGAAATGTTACGGACGATGTTGCATCTTTAGGAAAGTATGGTTTGAAAAAAATTTATACGGCAAAAAATAACCTGCCTGATAATTTCGTTGATGTTATTTATACCTCTGTTATTGCTGAGGCAGTCAAAATATCAAATGCAACAGTGGTTATAGTTTCAAACAATTTTAATGGTAAAGCCATTGCGCCCCGCTTATCTGTAAAGCTTAAGGCTGGCCTGGTTTCCGGAGCCATTGCTCTTCCTGTTTTGGATAAAGGTTTTGTGGTAAAGAAAAATGTTTTTAGCGGAAAAGCTTTTGCAAATGTTTCTATAAAAACTAATATAAAAATTATTTCATTAAACCCAAATGCTTATAAGATAACCGAAGCAAATGGAAATGCAGAAGTGGTGGAATTGAACGTTGATATTCCTAAATCTTCGGTTAAAGTAACAGCAGTAAACAAGGTTGTGGGTGAGGTTCCGCTTTCAGAAGCGGAGATAGTCGTAAGTGGCGGCCGCGGCCTTAAAGGCCCGGAAAACTGGGGCATTCTTACCGACCTCGCAAAAGCGTTAGGCGCCGCCACTGCCTGTAGCCGCCCGGTTAGCGACAGCGACTGGAGGCCGCACCATGAGCATGTGGGGCAAACCGGCCTTACCATTGCGCCGAACTTATATATTGCAATAGGTATTTCCGGCGCTATTCAGCATCTCGCAGGTGTAAACAGAAGCAAAACAATTGTAGTTATCAACAAAGATCCTGAAGCGCCATTTTTTAAAGCCGCTGATTATGGCATTGTTGGCGATGTGTTTGAAATAGTTCCAAAACTTACAGAAGCGGTTAAAAAATTAAAAGGTAATTAAGCACTTAATATAAATAAAACCTTTCACCATAAGCAAATTATTAAAGGTGCTAATTTTATATATTTGCCAATATCAAAAAAAATCTAACATACAGAGACTGGTATGAAGAAAATAGAACTGGAAATTGTTGCCCTTTCTCATAGTATCACGCAAACGCATTCTTATGCTGTGGTCTTAGGTGAAGTAAATGGCTTACGCAGGCTGCCAATAGTTATCGGTGGTTTTGAAGCGCAGGCAATAGCGGTGGCCCTTGAGCGTATGCAACCGAGCAGGCCACTTACGCACGACCTTATGAAAAATTTTATGATGGCGTTTAATGTTGAGCTTCATGAAATAATTATTAATGACTTGCAGGAGGGTATTTTTTATTCAAAGCTTGTGTGCTCCACAGATCATGATACAGTAGAAATTGATTCGCGCACTTCCGATGCTGTTGCGCTTGCTGTAAGATTTGGATGCCCTATTTACACCTATGATAATATTCTTGACAGCGCAGGCATATTAATGGAAGAAGATGACAAAAAGAAAAAAGTTGTTGTTTCTCATTCCGATACCAACAGCGGCGATCTTAAAAAACTTTCTGTGGCTGAACTGGAGAATTTATTGAATGAGGTTCTGGAACAGGAAGATTATATTAAAGCCGCTTCCATAAGAGATGAGATAAAATCCCGCAAAGCCAACTGATAAATTGTTATCACTTTTATTCTTCAAATTTTTATTTATATTTTTTATGAAAAAAATATTTTTTATTGAAGAATGATATCATTTCCCAATTGCAAAATAAATCTTGGGCTTAATATTTTAAGCAAGCGTTCGGATGGCTTTCATAATCTTGAAACCGTATTTTATCCTGTTCAGCTTTGTGATGCACTCGAAATTGTTCCTTCTCAAAATGATAGCACCACCATAACGGTAACCGGCATGGATGCCGGCAATGAGGCAGATAACCTGTGCATGAAAGCATATCATCTTTTAAAAAAAGATTATCCGCAAATACCCTACATACACATTTATTTACATAAAGAAATACCGGCCGGAGCCGGGCTTGGCGGCGGTTCTGCCGATGCTGCTTTTATGATAAAGCTTATTTGTAAAAAATATGATCTTGATGTTTCTGATAAAAATATTTTAAAGTATGCATTGCTGCTGGGCAGTGATTGTTCATTCTTTTTATACAACAAGCCTTGCCTTGCCACCAGCCGTGGTGAAGCGCTTGAGCCCATTAATGTTTCATTGAAACATTATAAGATATTATTGATAAATCCAGGCATTCACATCAGCACTGCGGAAGCATTTAAAAACATCACGCCTGCTTTTCCTAAAAAAAATATTAAAGAAATTATTCAACAGCCTGTAGAAACCTGGAAAGATGAGCTGGCTAACGATTTTGAAACATTCGTTTTCAAAAAATATCTTTTGGTAAAAAAAATAAAAGAAGAACTCTATGATGCAGGCGCCGTCTACGCTTCAATGAGTGGCAGCGGCAGTACAGTGTTTGGGCTTTTTAAAAAAAATGACATTATAAACTATAACACAACCATGTTTCATAAAACAGTAAATGCAGTATAATTTTATTTATAATTTAGACTTTGCCAAGAGCTTCTTTTATATTTCTGCTGATGGCTTTTGCTATATCTCCAAAAGCGCAGGTTAATAAGCAAACCCAGCTTTCTTCCGAATATAACATTGGTTCATTAAAAATAAAATATGGGCAAAATAAACAGTTGCTCAAAGAATATGAGTTGCAAACGTTGATCGCACTCTCCTACTATCCTGAACTTTCTGATGAAAATATCCGTTTTGTTTATGATGCAATAAACAGCACAGCGCAAACAACAGTTACACTCGGGTCGATATTTAAAAGATTAAATAAACATTATATTATTATTATAAATAATGATATAAGAAAAACAGGTGTTCTCTTATCAGATGCTCCTTTTGATGCGCAGGTTGCTTTGATAGCGCATGAACTGGCGCATGTAACCGATTTTGATGATCGTGGTTTTTTTGATATGGTATGGTGGGGATTGAGCTACCTGGTAGTAAAGCAAAGAATCAGGATTGAAATTAAAGCCGACGTTATCACTATTGATCATGGGCTTGGGTGGCAATTATTATCGTGGACGGATTTTATATTAAACCATTCAACCGCGAACAGAAGGTATTTAAAAATGAAGCGTAGTAAATATCTTTCTACGAGTGAAATAATACGATTTACAAAAAAATATGAAAGTAAAGATAGCACTGAAAGAAAATAATTTTAAAAAAATATATATCTTTAACCGTAGTTATATAATGATCAGCACTTCTGCCATACCACATTTTCTCTCTGTGAATCTTGATTTTTTAGATCACAAGGCATAACGATACCGTCCTCTTTTTTTCTAATTCTTTATTTCATCATCTCTTATAATTTTTTATGCCTCTTCAAACTGTTATGTCAAAAACCCTGCACTTTATACAATTAGATAATCAATATGGCGCTCATAATTATCATCCTTTACCAGTGGTGCTTGCAAAGGGAAAAGGTGTGCATGTTTGGGATGTAGAAGGAAAAAAATATTTTGATTTTTTAAGCGCATATTCAGCAGTAAACCAGGGGCATTGCCACCCTGAAATTATTAAGGCTTTAATAGAGCAAGCTCAAACGCTAGCCCTTACCAGTCGTGCATTTTATAGCGAAGCACTTGCAGAGTTTAGCGCGTTTATTACAGCCTTTTTTGGATATAATAAAGTGTTACCGATGAACAGCGGCGCAGAGGCTGTGGAAACTGCTATAAAACTGTGCAGGCATTGGGGCTATCGGGTAAAAAATATTCCTAAGAACCAGGCTAAGATTATTGTATGCGCAGGTAATTTTCATGGCAGAACAACAGGTATTATTTCCTTCAGTACCGATCCTTCAGCCACAGAAGATTTTGGGCCCTTTTTAAAAGGCTTTGAAATAATTCCATATAACAATTTGAATGCGCTTGCAACCGCGCTGCAAGATGAAACCGTTGCAGGCTTTTTGGTAGAGCCGATACAAGGAGAAGCCGGCGTTATTGTTCCCGACGAAGGTTATATTTCAAAAGCAAAACAGTTTTGTGCAGATGCTAACGTTCTTTTTATTGCAGATGAAATACAAACAGGGCTTTGCAGAACAGGCAGCATGCTTTGTTGCGATCATGAAAATGTGCGGCCCGATATCCTGATACTTGGCAAAGCCTTAAGCGGCGGCACTTTGCCGGTTAGTGCGGTACTTGCTGATGATGAAATAATGCTGACGATAAAAAGAGGCGAACATGGCAGCACTTACGGCGGCAGCCCTCTTGCATCAAAAGTTGCCATAAGATCTTTGCAGGTTTTAAAAGACGAAAATCTTGCAGAAAAAGCAAATGAGCTTGGTATCTTTTTCAGGGAAGAATTAGAAAAACTCCATTCGCCGCACATAACCGAAGTAAGGGGCAAAGGTTTATTAAATGCAATTGCTATACATCATACGGATGAAGATGCAGCCTGGAAATTTTGTTTGGAACTAAAAGAAAATGGTTTGCTTGCAAAGCCAACCCATGGCGATAAAATAAGATTTGCGCCGCCATTAATAATTACCAAAGAAGAAATTAAAGAGTGCATTGATATAATAAAAAGAAGCCTGAAAATATTAGACTGATCATTGTAAATCGCTTGATTCAAATGTTAACGGAAGGAGGCCTTTTGCATTATTTATAGTGATCACTTTGCCCAGCATGCCGCTTAAAATAAGCCGGATAACAGTGTTTGTTCTTTCCTGAAATTCTACAAAAGACTGGCGGCAAATACCGCAGGGCGAAACAGGCTCATCACTTGTGCCCTTCAAATTATTATAAGAAATAGCCATTGCAGAAATTCCTACGCCGGGATATATGGCAGATGCGGCTGATAGCAAAGTGCGTTCTGCGCAGATGCCCGCAGGATAAGATGCATTTTCCTGATTGGTTCCTTTAATAAACAGGCCGTTAACCAGCCTTGCAAAAGCACCGACCTGAAAATTAGAATAAGGTGCATAAGCATATTCCGTAACCTTTCTTGCTTCTTCTAAAAGCATAGCATCTTCATTGTCAAGCTCCTCAATGGAATCGTAAACGGTGATACTGAATTGTATTTCCTTCGTTATCATAGACTGATTGAGTAAAAGTAATTCATTTAAGAAAAAAAATTAATACGAAGTAATTCGTATATTGCCATAAAAATATTGAAAACCATTATTTATGACTACTAATATAAAACTAACAGGCAGTGAACTGGAAATACTTCAAATTCTCTGGCAGAAGGAATCTGCAACAGTTCGCGAGGTTCATGAAGAGCTTTCAAAAACAAAGTCTTCGGGCTATACCACCACGCTGAAACTTTTACAAATAATGCACGATAAAAATCTTGTAACAAGAGATGATAAATCAAAAACGCATATATATAAGCCATCTGCAAGCAGGCAAAAAACACAAAAACATTTGCTGGATAAAATGGTGAAGGGCTTATTTGGCGGCTCTTCCACTCAATTGGTTCTGCAGGCTTTAGGCAATCATAAAACATCCAAAAAAGAGCTTGATGAAATTCAGCAATATCTTAATAATTTAAAAAAAGAATAAATGGATTTGTCTCTTTTACAGCATTCCGCTTTCCTTAATGCGCTGGGTAATGCTCTTATTGATAGCCTTTGGCAAGGCTGTGTGCTATGGGGTTTGTATCATGCAGCTTTAATTATTTATAAAAAAAACACTGCAGCTTATAGAAATGCCTGTGCCACCATCCTGGTGTTTTTATCGTTCGCACTTTTTTTTATAAGCTTCACTGTTGCTTTTTTACATAAGGAGCAAATAAATAACTCAACAGCGTTTTACACTGAAATTGTGCATACACCTGCACATCTAAATTTTTCGTTAGCGCTTATAATCAGATATGTATTAAAATCATTGCCTTTTTTATCGGTTGCTTATATTTTTCTTCTGTTATTTCTTATGGTGAGGCTTATAAAAGCATACAGGTATATATATATGATCTCGAACCAGCTTTTTTTGAAAGCTGCGCCTGGCCTTAATTCATTCGCACAAAATGTTGCCCTGCAAATAAATTTTACTAAAAAAATAAGTGTATGGATATCTGAATATATTGATGTGCCTGCCACCATTGGCTTTTTCAAGCCCATAATTCTTATTCCGCTTGCCTCAATCAATAACCTTAGCAGCCATCAGCTGGAAGCTATTATACTTCATGAGCTTTTTCATGTGAAAAGAAATGACTACATAGTTAACCTTATTATTTCTGTAATCGAAACAGTTTTATTTTTTAATCCTTTTGTAATGCTTCTATCAAAAGTGATAAAAAGAGAAAGAGAAAACTGTTGCGATGATTTTGTACTGCAATATCAATACGATCCTCACACGTACGCCGCAGCGTTGCTGCAACTGGAAGAGGCAAGGATCACATCTATCAAGCTTGCTATGGGCGCAGTTTCCGGAAAACAGCAATTGCTTTCACGCATAAAAAGAATTACCAATGACAAAAATATAACCCTGCAATTTAATTACGGACAAAAAATAATCGCACTTATCACCATAACGGGTATCATTTGCTCATTTGCGTGGCTTACACCAGAGAATAAGAGGCCTCTTTTACTGCATAAAAACCAAGATATTTCTTTAAATAAAAAAATAAGCGCAGCAAAAAATCTTTCCAACGTACACGAACCCGCCATAATTAAACCAGATAAAAAGGAAATCCTTATACAAAAAGCTGATGACACCAATGAGAAAAAAGAAGCAAATTCTGAACGGGATTTAGCAAATGTGCAAGAAGAAAATTTAATCAAAGAATCAATTGATGTCGCACAACTCTCAACAAAAATTAATAATGTAAAAATACAATTGCCTAAATCAATAAAGCTTGATGGTATTCCTTTTCTGCCAAAAAATTTTAGCATAGACCTTAGCAAAATTGATGTAAACAACCTCAATAAAAATCTACAGCTCGCCTATAAACAAATTAATGCACTTGATTGGAAAAAAATTCAAGAGAAAATTAATCAAAGCATGAGACAGGAAAATGTAAAAGCACTTGCTGCTGAAATGCAGGATAGATTTAATGTTCAAAAAATAACAGCTTTATCAGAATTAAGAAAAGCACGATTTAATTTTGACTCAGCACAAAAGATTGTTCAGTCTGAACAGGAAACACTCAAAAGGTTGATTACAGATAATAAAAAAAGTATTTTGCTGCAAAAATTAAAACAAGAAAAGCTTAGCGAGATGCAAGATATGATCAAACAATCGGCTACTAATTTCACAAAACTTTTGAAATTTTCTTTAAAAAATAAAAGTGACAGTGCCGGTGAAAGCGTAATTAACATTAAAATAAAATAATAACTCTGCTAACAATTTATCTTATTTTTTATAGCCTCATCAATTTATACACTTAGCTAAAAGAAAAAAGCCGCATAGAAATGCGGCTATTGTTAAGAACCAAAAGGTTCTGTAACCCCCAAAGAAAACTAGGTCTGATATTTTTAATTAATTGCAAGCATTTTTATGTCACTCAGATTTTCAAAACCTGATGTATCTACGTGCTTTAATCTGTAATAAGATTTTTTGTTGCTTTTCTTTTGTTTATCAAAGCATTGATAACTACGGCCAGTTTCATCTTTCGGATCTGCTCCCAGAACAAACATTACAGTTTTGAAATTCTTTCCATCGGCACTTTGCTGTACTTCAAAATAGTTAGCATCTATCGCATTACTCAAAACCCAACTAATCATCACCCTGTCTTTCAAAGCTGCTACCTGGAAATCCTTATAGCCAATTTTAACCGGAGTTGTTTGGCAAAACGAAGCAGAATTTATAAGGAAACACATCAAGATCATTAAAACATGCTTCTTATTCTTATTTATACTCATTGCTTTTTGTTTAAAATTATTGCAATGAATACTGGACTTAATAATTACAATATATATTGGAGAAACAGTAGGATCAATATTTTCTAATCCGCACCACAGCTGGTACAAGCACATTACTTTTCTTATTGAACCAATGCAAATATGCCGGAAATAAAAAATATGATTTTTGAAGTAATTCTGAAAGGCGAGAATACATCTCTTTTAATAAAGTAAAATTATTGTTCATTTTCTTGTTTGAGGTATGAAAAAATCAAAAACAAGGAATTTCTAAAGAAGGATTATCTAAGCAGGTTATTCAGAAGATGGTAAGCAAGGTATTTCCTAAAATTTCCCTTACTGAGCACAAACATATAGCGGATAATTGGATAATGCAAGACAGTAAAATTACGGTGACACTCATTTTAAAAATTTACTAATAAAACATCTATTTATTAAATATAAATTAAAAACAAACCACCATTAAATATTGTATCAATAAATTTTATCTAATAGTATAGCTTAAAATTTTAGAAAGTATCCAATTGACAAGTATATTAATTAAGAAAGTGATCACTTAGGCTACATGTCATAAATGCAGCCTTAAAAAATTAATTTTTCCCCCATTACCAGTAATAATGTAGTTTATATATTGTCTTCAACTATACAACCTGATATATAATATAAAATGTGATATTAATGCAACATCTGCATATTAATCAATAAGATATTTAATTTTATTTTTTAATATTATTCAATATACGTTTTTTTTTATCGTGGGCGCATAATTAAATAATTTTTATATTATTTAATTATCAATAAGTCCTGTATATAATTGATAATAAGTTTATTATTTATAATAATACAGCTAAATATATTAGTTTTTATGCTTGTGTCTTAAAATAACTAAAAGCTATCATCTTTAGCAGGAAAATGAAGTAACTTTAAAGCACATTTCAAAGTTACAATTTATGAAAGGGGTCTATACTTTAATGATAATTTTTGTTTCGGCATTATTGTCATGCACAGCACCAAAGGCATTAGAATACAAGACCTTTCATAATTTTTCGGTTGAAAAGCTTGGATTCAATAATTCTACGATTGTTATGGAATTAGAATATTATAATCCTAATAATTTTGGAATGCAACTGAGGAATAGCGATTTGGATATATTTATAAATGGAAACATGCTGGGGCACAGCTCTTCTGATACCCTCATAAATATTCCACGCAGAAGCACATTTATTTTACCAATAAAATTTAATGTGAATATGCAGAACATTTATAAAAATGCACTGAGCACTTTAACAGGAAAAGAGGTGACAGTAAAATTGCTTGGGAAGCTTAAAGTAGGCAAAGCGAACGTGTTTATGAGCCTGCCTGTGAATTATGAAAGCAAAGAGACGTTTTCGCTTTTCTGATTATGAAATTATTTCTTTAAAGGTGCAGGTAATTTGCAACAAGGTGGAAGTCTTTTCTGTGCATCGGGCTCAGCAGTTACATCATCCGCATCGAAGCCCATATTAGCCAGCTCTGTTTTTATATTTTCTATATTAGTACGGTCGGTATACCAGCTTACGGTTACAGTATGCTTATGAAAATCAGCCCTCACCGATGCAATGCCATCTTCATGTGCAATATGGTTTTCTATACGTGTTTTACAATCTTCGCAAAGTACAGCGGGGGTTTGTATAGTAGCTTTTTGCACAGCTTTCTGCTGACAAAAAGAAGATAAGGAGAAAGATGCTACTGAAAAAAATACAAGTACAAAGCGTTTCATATACTTTTTTAGCGAATTTAAGTATTTGCTTTTCAATTAGCGAGCGCGTAATGCAGTTTAACAAGGTATTTTCTTTAACTGGATATAATAAATCCTGCTCTTAGACCCGCCTGACTAACTAAAAAGCGCATAAAAAATACTTAGTTTTATGCATTAATTTGTAACTACTTTCGGCATTAGCTTTCTTCTTTATCGGTGCTGAGAAAATAATATACTAACGTGAGCGATATAGCAATTTATTTTGGCGAAAAGCCTGTGTACTTATGCGATAAAATAACGGATGAGATCGAAGAGATAAAACGCCATCCGGACGCTATTTATATTGATGAATTATCAAGCGCTGCTATTAATTCTTTACTGCATGAAATAAATAAACCACAGTTTCATGCAGGAATAATTTTTAATAAAGATTTTAAAAAATTATGTAAAGATTTTTTTAAGCATTTTAAACTGATACAAACCGGTGGCGGACTTGTAAAGAATAACCACGATGAAATTCTCCTGATCTTCAGGCGGGGCAAGTGGGATTTACCAAAAGGTAAGCTGGAGAACAATGAAACCCTGGAGGAATGCGCCTTGCGTGAAGTGCAGGAGGAGACAGGACTTCAGCAATTAAAGATCACTAACAAGATCAATGTGACTTACCACGTGTATGCCGAATTTGGAAAGAAAATTTTAAAGGAATCCCATTGGTACACTATGTTGTCTAAAATAAACGAAGCGTTAGTGCCGCAGACAGAGGAAGATATAACAGATATAAAATGGGTGAAAAAAAAGGACTTGGAAAATTGTATCAGTAATTCTTTTCCAACAATAGCTGCGGTTTTAAAAAATGCCTGATAAATAGCGAACAAAAGATTCATTTCTTATTTGGAATGATAGCAACAGTGAGCCTGCTTGCGCAAATAAGCCGGTCATCGTTATCAGATATTTTAATATCCCAAACGTATGTGCTTCTGCCGAGATGAAGAGGCGATGATTTTGCAATCACGATTCCTTCGGAAACGCTTTTTAAATGATTAGCGTTAATAGTAAGGCCTACGCAATAAAACTGAGCTGGATCAATAATCAACGCTGAAGCCACACTGCCAACGGTTTCAGCAAGCGTGCAGGAAGCTCCGCCATGCAGCAAGCCGTAAGGTTGCCTCGTTTTTTCGTTTACAGGCATTGATAATTTTAGAAAATCATCGCCTATTTCGCACCATTGCATTCCAATAAAATCGGCCATAGTGTTTTTGCCAAAATCTTTTAATTGCTCAAGTGTTATTGCTTTATCAAACCAGATCATGAATTTATTTTGATTGAATTTTTAATTGATTCAGGAAGAAATTTAGAAACATCTCCCCCATTTCTAATTACATCCCGAACCAAAGTGCTTGCCACTGACGTGAACTCAGGCAGGCAGGTTAAGTAAATGGTTTCAACATTTTTGGCAAGGCTCCTGTTCATATCGGCAATAGCTTTTTCATATTCAAAATCGTTTACATAACGAATACCTCTTACAATAAAATTTGCCCCAATTGATTTGCAGCAACTAACAGTGAGGCCATCATACACTACTACTTTTATCTTTGGCTCATTTATATAAATGCCCTGTAACCATTGCAGGCGCTGCGTTTCAGAGAACATGGCAGTTTTATTACTGTTTCTTCCAATTCCAATTACCAGTTTATCAAACAAAGGGAGCGCCCTGTTGATAATGTCGGTGTGCCCGAGCGTAACAGGATCGAACGTTCCCGGAAAAAGTGCAATTCTTTCCATGCTACATTTTATTTATACATATTAATTTTTTGACCGATCATTTAATAACGATATAATTAAAATCTTTTAAGCGCTTAATTAAATGCTTTGATTATTGCTTAATAAATATAAGACAGCCATACGAATAGCCACACCGTTTTCTACCTGTTGTAAAATAAGAGATTGCTTTGAATCTGCTACATCACTATCTATTTCTACTCCCCGGTTAATAGGGCCGGGATGAAGAATAATTATTTCTTTGTTAAGACTATCTAATAGCTTTTTTGTAACGCCATAAGCAAGATTGTATTCTCTTAAAGAGGAAAATAAAACCTGGTTTTGTCTCTCTAACTGAATGCGCAACACATTGGCAACATCGCACCATCGCAATGCCGTTTTAAGATTATACTCCACACGAATATCAAATGCTTTTTTTATAAATTTTGGGATCAAAGTTGGCGGCCCGGCAACCATTACTTCAGCGCCTGCTTTTTTTAATAAATAAATATTACTTAAAGCAACACGGGAGTGCATGATATCTCCAATAAGCACAATCTTTTTACCTTCCAGTGTTCCTAATTTTTCTTTTATAGAAAATGCATCCAGCAAGGCTTGTGTTGGGTGTTCATTAATGCCATCGCCTGCATTTATAATAGCAACCGGAATGTGCTTTGCAAGAAAATGTGGTGCCCCGCTTGCGCTGTGGCGCATCACCACCATATCTACTTTCATTGATAAAATATTATTAACAGTGTCCAGCAGTGTTTCACCTTTGGAAACTGATGACCCCGACGCAGAAAAATTCAACACATCGGCGCTTAGCCTTTTTTCGGCAAGCTCAAATGAGATACGCGTGCGTGTTGAGTTTTCATAAAATAAATTTACAATGGTTGTATCACGAAGCGAGGGAACTTTTTTTATAGGCCTTTGTAAAACTTCTTTGAATTGTGAAGCAGTAGAAAGAATAAGATCAATATCTTTTAGCTGAAGATCTTTAATGCCGAGAAGATGCTTGGTGGAAAGTTGCATTAAAGGTCAAAGCTACATTAAAAAAATGAATGGTGAATTGTGATTTGTGAGCGATGAATGTGAGGAATAATTGAAATTCTTCGCTATATAAATTTTAAATAAGTTTGTAACATTACCACTAACTATTTACCATTACCCTCTCCTCGTTGAACCTTAATATAGAATAACCTGTTCCCTATCCCACTCTACTTTTACTTTTTGTGAAATAATTGAATCAATTGCTTTGCCGCAATAATCAGGCTGGATGGGCAGTTGCCGGCTTAGCCTCCGGTTTATTAAAACGCAAAGTTCTACTTTTCTCGGGCGCCCAAAAGCAAGCAAAGCATCTAATGCTGCGCGAATGGTTCTGCCGGTGTACAATACATCATCTATTAAAATAATATTTTTATCTTCTAAAGAAAATGAAATATCTGTTTGATTGGGAGTATGTAGTTCTTTACGAATATCATCACGGTAAAAAGTAATATCCATTTTGCCATAAGAAAATTTATCAGCTGGTTTAATTTTTTTTAATTGTTCCACAATTTTATCTGATAAAAAAATACCTCTTGGCTGAATTCCGATTATTGCAACAGAAGAAAGATCAGAATAATTTTCAATGAGCTGGTAAGCGAGTCTTTCGATGGTTATTTGTAACTGATACTTGTCAAGGATCGTTTTCATGATGCCGGCGTTTCTTCATTCATAAAAGGATAGCGATAACTAACCGGAGGATTAAAAGTTTCTTTAATTGTTCTTGCGCTTAGCCAGCGATATAAATTTATAATGCTTCCTGCTTTATCGTTGGTGCCGCTTCCTCTTGCACCGCCAAACGGCTGCTGCCCTACCACAGCGCCTGTAGGCTTATCATTTATATAAAAATTACCTGCATTGTTGGAAAGCTTACTGGTGGCAAGCTCTATGGCATAACGGTCTTGTGCGATCACTGCGCCTGTAAGCGCATACGATGATGTAGCATCAATAAGCCCAATAGCTTCTTCAAATTTGTTTTCATCATAAGTATATATAGTGAGTACCGGGCCAAACAACTCTTCGCACATGGTTACATATTTGGGATCGGTAACTTCTATAACTGTTGGCTCAATAAAATAACCATTGGTTTTATCGCACTTGCCACCAGCAATTATTTTCGCATCTTTATCTTTTTCCACCCGTTTTATGTAGCCTTCTATTTTATCAAAACTTCTTTCATCAATAACTGCATTTATAAAACAGGAGAAGTCTTCAACACTTCCCATTTTCATAGTTTGAATCTCTGCGACCAATTTCTCTTTTATTTGCGCAGCAATATTAGAAGGTAAATAAGCTCTTGAAGCTGCGGAACATTTTTGCCCCTGGTATTCAAATGCGCCACGGCACAAAGCTGCCACTGCAACATCTACGTCTGCGCTTTTATGTATCAAAACAAAATCTTTACCACCGGTTTCCCCAACAATTCTTGGATAAGATTTATAATCTTTTGTATGCTCACCAATTGTTTGCCAGATGGTATTAAACACCTTAGTGCTGCCAGTAAAATGAATGCCGGCAAAATCTGGATGGCTAAAACAAACATCGCCTAACACCTGTCCATCAACATAAACAAGATTAATAACGCCATCAGGAAGACCAGCTTCCTTAAAAATACGCATTACCATTTGTGCGCTGTAAACCTGCGTATCTGCACATTTCCATACTACTGTATTGCCACACATGGCAGCAGATGCCGGCAGGTTTGCGGCGATAGCAGTAAAATTAAAAGGTGTTATTGCCAACACAAATCCTTCAAGCGGGCGATACTCCATCCGGTTATAAATACCCGCGGAACTTACGGGTTGCTGTTTATAAATCTCACTTAGAAAGTGAACATTAAACCGTAAAAAATCTATAAGCTCGCAAGCGGAATCTATTTCTGCCTGGTAAACATTTTTACTCTGTCCAAGCATCGTTGCGGCTAAAATCTGAGGCCTGTATTTGGTGGCTAAAAGCTCTGCAGCTTTTAAAAAAATATTGGCCCTGTTCTCCCAACTTGTACCAGCCCATTTTTCTTTTGCTTCCAAAGCCGCGCCTATAGCTTGTTTTACATGACTGGCATCGCCATAATTAAAGCTTCCAAGTACATAATTTTTTTCGTGCGGCGGATGTATCTCAATTTTATTATTGGTTCGTATTTCTTCCGCACCAATGTACATGGGCACATCAACCTTTTTATTTTTTAAATCTTTTAAAGCGTTTTTTACCAACTCCCTTTCTATGCTGCCGGGAGCAAAATTTAAAACAGGTTCGTTGTAAGGAAGCGGATAATAGAAACTACCGTTGTTCATAATTTATTATTTTAAATGCAAAAGCAGGATGACTTTTAAAAAATAAAAATTAATGAAAACTCTTTATTTTTTGAGGTACATAACTTCTTTCACGAGCTTAACAGTCCGGGGCACATCAGGCAAATACATGGCAACAAGATTGGGCGCATAATGCATGGGCGCATCTGCAGAGGTAATGCGCCTTACCGGAGCATCGAGGTAATCAAAAGCTTCTTTTTGTATACGGTAAGCAATCTCGGAAGATACGGAAGCAAAAGGCCATTGCTCTTCTACAATTACCAGCCGGTTTGTTTTTTTAACTGATTCAAAAATTGTTTGCCAATCCATTGGGCGGATGGTTCTGAGATCAATAACCTCTGCGCTTATATTTTCTTTGGCAAGCTCTGCAGCGGCGCCCAGCGCCACTTTCATCATTTTATTAAATGAAACAATTGTTACATCTTTTCCTTCAAGCACCACTTTTGCTTTGCCAATGGGAATTAAATATTCTTCTTCGGGTATCTCCCCTTTTTCTCCATACATCACTTCGCTTTCCATGAAAATTACCGGATCATTATCGCGTATGGCGCTTTTTAATAAACCTTTGCCATCGTAAGGGTTGCTTACTGATATAACTTTAAGCCCGGGTATGTTTGCATACATTGATTCAAACGCTGTGGAGTGCTGCGCACCTAACTGGCCTGCGCTGCCATTCGGGCCACGAAACACAATAGGGCAGCTAATCTGGCCGCCACTCATGGCGAGCATTTTGGATGCAGTATTTAATATCTGATCTAGCGCCAGCGTTGCAAAGTTCCACGTCATAAATTCAACGATTGGGCGAAGCCCGTTTTGCGCAGCGCCCACTGCTATGGCTGTGAAACCAAGCTCAGTGATAGGTGTATCAATAACTCTTTTAGCGCCAAATTCTTCCAGCATACCCTGGCTTACCTTGTAAGCGCCGTTATATTCCGCCACTTCTTCGCCCATTAAAAAAACGTTTTCATCCCGCCTCATTTCCTCATTCATCGCCTCTCGCAATGCCTCTCTGAATGCAACTTCTTTCATTAATTTTTCAAATTGAACCGCAAATATAATTGATAATTAAGAATGAAAACTGATAATTGACATGATAAATCAATGAAATAATCTGGTCAGTTTATTCTATCATTTACCTGTAAGCTCCTGAAGCTTATCAACCAATTTTTTACCAAAAAGATTTTTGGCTACAATGATTCCATCCTTATCCAGCAAAAGGTTAGAAGGGATGGCTCTGATCCCATAATCATAAAAAGTGCTGTTCATCCAGCCCTTTAATTCAGAAACCTGGTTCCAGGTAAGGTTATCATCTTTTATAGCTTTTACCCACTTATCTTTTTTTGTATCATAAGACACAGCATAAATGGTAAAGTCTTTATTTTTATACGCGTTATATGCAGCAACCACTTTTGGGTTTTCGCGCCTGCAAGGGCCGCACCAGCTTGCCCAAAAGTCCACAAGCACATATTTTCCATGCAAAGAAGACAGGGTTAATATTTTTTCATCAGGCGTAGTCTGCGAAATTTCAGGAGCTTTTTTACCGATAGCAACAGTGCTGTAAACTTCAATTAGTTTTTTTATTTCTACACCTTTTGATGAGTTTTGTAAAGTTGGCGATAATTCATCGTACAATGGCTGCACATCATTTGCTTCAGCATAGTATGAATAATTTTCAAGGATTGCCATTGCTGCGCGCATTGAGTTTGGATATGCTTTTACAAAACCTGCCACCACTTTTCTTTTTGCAAATAAAACACTATCATCTACTTCATCGAGGCTGTCCAGCACTTTTGTATTTTTATCTTTGTGCGCCTGCTCATCTATTTTGTTATTCGCATCTTCCCACTGTGTTATATTTTTCATCCTTTCTTTTAAAAGCTTATCATCGTCGTTGATGGAAGATCCTTGCACTGTAAGCAGTGCGAGCGAATCTCCATCGCCGGAAATACGCATGGTTGCTGGTTCTACATAAAACATAAAATAATCATCCTGCTTTGCAGGCAAGGTGAGTGTGGCCATAGAAGGGCTTGAAACAAAACCTTTAAACAGGAATTTTCCGCCGGTTATGATCGCTGAATCTTTAGTGGATTTGTTGCCTTCATAAATATTTAAAAAAACAATTCCGCTTTTTATTTTTTCAAATTGCCCGTTTATTGTAAAGGATGAGTCTTGCGCTTTGCCAGTTACCAGAAACAAAATAGCTATGAAGAGAATGATACACTTTTTCATTAAATAATTTTTTGCTACAAAAATAACGGTATAAAAGATGCCCACCTTGCTAAGATGTAAACTAGGATTTTAAATTTTACATTGTTACCATATTATATTCAGGTATATGTAAAACGTTTATAAGGTAACTGATATGTTACATACGAAGATAATAACTAAATTATTGCAAAAATTCAAAAAAATAATAATAAATATATTTATTGTAGGTAACGGCTATTGCATAAAAAAAGCCACCTGAAGGTGGCTTACATTATAAAAATCAAACACAGATGAAAAAATGTATTATGCCCATGGATCTAAAACTATTTTTACACAGCCCTCTTCTCTCTTTTTGAATATGTCGTAGGCATGAGATATGTCTGTAAGTGGAAGCCTGTGTGTTATAATATCATCCAATTTCACTTTGCCTTCTTCTACATATTTTAATAATTGGTCAACATATTTTTGGGCAGGAGCCTGGCCGCCTTTTATTATAAGTCCTTTGTCAAAAAACTGGCCGATAGGGAAATTATCATATAAATAAGGATACACGCCCAAAACAGAAACGGTACCACCGCGACGTACAGCGCTCATGCAAGCTTCCAGCACTTTTACAGATCCCTTCTCAAAATTAATTACTGCTTTTGCCCGATCTACCACACTTCTGTCGGGCTCAAAGCCTACAGCATCCACACAAAGATCTGCACCTCTTCCATCAGTCATATCACGTATTTGCTGCACTACTTCCTTGGCAGTGTCATCCCATAAAACAGTATCGCATCCCGCTACTTGTTTTGCTTTATCAAGCCTGTATTGTAAAGTGTCTACCACTATTACTTTTCCTGCATTCTTTAGCCATGCGCTTTTTGCAGCCATTATGCCTACTGGCCCGGAGCCAAAAATAGCTACCGTTTCGCCGCCTTGCAGTTCGCCCCAGTCAATGCCTGTAAACCCTGTGGGGAAAATATCTGTAAGAAATAATACTTGTTCGTTAGTAAGGTTTTCAGGAACTTTCCTTGGCCCAAAATCACCGTAAGGCACCCTCACATACTGAGCCTGGCCGCCGTCGTAGCCACCATATAAATCCGAGTATCCGAAGAGCGCTCCGCCTTTTTCAGTAAGCACACCACCTTCCGGCCCATAATGTTCAGGGTTACTGTTTTCACAATGTCCCGGAAGCTCATGCTCGCAAAAAAAGCAATGACCGCAGGCAATAGGAAAAGGTACCACCACACGATCACCCACTCTAAGGTTATTCACACCTTTTCCTACTTCTTCCACTATCCCCATAAATTCGTGTCCGAGAACCATCGGCCTGGGTTGTGGTATACCACCGGAATAAAGATGTAAATCTGACCCGCAAATGGCGGTTGCGGTTACTTTTAAAATAATATCTCTTGGATCTTTTAACTTTGGATCGTCTACATTATCACAAGTTACTTTTCCAGGGCCATGTATTACTGCTGCTTTCATATCAATTTCTATTTACTTTAATAATTAATTACTAGTTTGTTTCGTCTACAGGTTTTTGTTGCTTTTTCATATTATCTGCCGTCATATTATCTGGCATAAGATTGCTCATACCCACCTGAATTTTATTTTTGAAACCAGATATCACTTTATCATCACCTTTCAATAATGCATCATATCCATCCTTAGCTACCACTGCTGCATCATCTAATTTTCCATCTTGTACAATCTTTGCATCCAACATGTCAGCTTTTCTGAAAAAGTCTGTATCAGTAGCCCCCGGCAACAAAGCTGTAACTGTAATTCCTTTGTCCTTCACTTCGCTTCGCAATGCTTCAGTGAATGACTGAACAAATGCTTTAGTGCCATGATAAACGGATTGATAAGGCCCGGGTACTTTACTTGCAATAGAAGACAAGTTTAAAATTCTACCACTTCCTTTACTCAACATATCTTTTAAAAATAACTTAGTTAAGGTAAGAAGGCTTATAATATTAAGCTGTATAATATCTATTTCTCTGTTTAAATCTGTATCCTTAAATTCGCCGTACTGTCCCTGTCCGGCATCATTTACAAGTGTACCTATTTCTATACCTCTCGCTTTCACTTCCTCGTACAACTCAGAAGCGGCTTCCTTTTTAAACAGATCTTTTGAAATAGGAATAATATCTATTGTGTTTGATGTATTTAATTCATCCGCAATTTTATCCAGTTCTGCCTGATTACGGGCAACAATCACAAGATTATTATTATCTTTTGCGAACAACTTAGCCAGTTCATAACCTATACCGCTTGTAGCGCCGGTTATTAAAACATATTCCTGCTGTGTTTTCATATAAATTTTTTTAATAAAATTCAAAAATAAAGCCATTGCCTTCTCATCTGCCAGGCAAAAAATATGTAGCATTTAATCAGCGATTTAATTATTTTATGGTGTATACCGTACACGCTATACAAGATAAGAACATTAGAACGATAGAGATAAATTTGACACCTGCTCTCTAAAGTTGTAATGAATAAATGTGCACGTAACTGTTGAACAATTAGTACCTGAATATAAAAGTGGTTATAAAGAATTTATGATGTGGATAACTTTTTAAAAAAACTTTATTTAAAAAATAAGAGACAAGTTGTTTGACTTCAAGCATAAATTTGGATAACTTTTTTTTAGAAATCAAGTGAATTCTATATTTCTTTAAATCATAAATGATTTTGTTTACAGGTTAACATATTTATGAAAAAGTAATATATAATCGAATGCCCTCATGTTTTATAAATCAAATTTTATACTCAACTTTGCGTTTTAATAATACATTTAACAACAATAAATATGACTATAATATTATCAGTGCTTGCGGTTATTGCTTGTATAGTAATACCAGCATTTAAAGGCGCCAAAAAAGTTGAGGCTTAAGAATAAATTAAGCTATACATCTTAAAAAAAATCGTCCCTTTTAGGAGACGATTTTTTTATGGATGAAAGTAAAGGCTTTCTTAACTTTTATAATAATGCAGTTTTCTTACTTTATAATAAAGAATTAGTAATAGAATAATATCCATAAGTTCTAAAATGAAAGCTTCTGTTTTAAATTACTGAACAAGTATTTTTTTAATCCATAGAATAAGCTTCTACTCCATGCTCATATACATCAAGCCCTCCCGGATTGGTTTCACCCTCTGGCGCCACTCTTAACTTCCATGGATGAGGTAATTGATTTACTATGTACATCAGAACAAATGCAACGGCAAGCGTTGACAGCGTTATAATCAAATTTCCAATAATTTGAGCTTTTAAAATTTGAGTTCCTCCCCCGTAAAATAAGCCCGTTACAGGAGATGAATTATCAGCGCCAGTAGGCCCTGTAGCGCCATATTTACCACAGGCAAATAACCCTAATGACCATGTACCCCACATTCCACAAAAGCCATGAACCGGAACAGCGCCAATAGGATCATCTATGCGAAGCCATTCAAGTAATTCTATTCCAAAGTAAACTATTACACCCGCAATTAAACCCAGCATCACCGCTCCAAACGGAGATACCCAATAACATGGACAAGTTATAGCAACCAGGCCAGCGAGAAAACCATTTGTGGTAAATCCAACATCAAACTTTTTACTATTGCCAAACCAAAGTGCGGAATACATGGCCCCTATGCCTCCGGCGCAAGCTGCAAGAGTTGTATTGGCAGCCACCCTGCCTATACCTTGCATGTCTACTGCAGAGAGCGTGCTTCCAGGATTAAATCCATACCAGCCAAACCATAATATCAATCCACCTACCACAGCAATATTTAAATTATGTGCCGGAGGCATGCCGCCCCCATCTCGTTTAAAGACACGCCCCAACCTTGGGCCAAGAACTATAGCACCGGCAAGAGAAACCATTCCTCCGATTGTATGAACTACAGTAGAACCTGCAAAGTCTCTAAACCCTGTTCCCAGAGAAGGTAAAATATGCCCTGCTGAACCCATCAGCGCAAGAAATCCATCTGGCCCCCATGCCCAATGCCCGATAATCGGATAGATAAATCCTGTAACGCCAATACTGTAAAGTATATCTCCGCGAAAACCGGTTCTTCCAATCATAGCGCCTGAAGTTACAGTAGAAGTTGTATCAGCAAAAGCAAATTGAAATATCCAGTGCGCAAGCACCGGTACACCGGTTGTGGCATAAGTAGCAGGAATATTTTGCAAAAAAAACCAATTTTGTTTGGTGCCTCCTGCTAAGTCTCCACCTCCCCATCCTATAAAACCATTGCCCTGGCCAAACATAAAAGCATAACCAACTGCCCAAAATAAAATACCACAAATACATGTATCAAACACACACTCCATTAATATATTTACGGATTCTCTTCTGCGGGCAAAACCTGCTTCAAGAAAGGTAAAGCCTGGCTGCATTCCGAAAACTAAAAAGGCAGCTACTAAAGTCCAAATAGTATTGGCAGTGTTCATCAAAGTTGTTTCATGCGCTGTATAGGTATCCTGAGCATGCGCAGAAACACCTCCTAAAATAACCGGCAAAAAACCCATTGCGATTAAGACGATTGCCAAACCAATCATTTTACCGGCGAACTTAAATCCAACAATCCGCCATTTTTCTGATGTTGTTAGTTTTACCATTGCACCGGAGGAATTATCTCCCTTCCCAAAGAGGTTCATTATTTTTTTCACAAACATAAATTGTAGTTTTATTGGTTATAATTAAGGTTAAAAATGATATGTCATTGCTAATAAGCCGGTGAATGTGGATTTTGTAGCCGTGCCATCATTCTTTTCGAAAATGGCATCCTTGCCATTATCCAATCTTAATTCCGGAATGATCGTAAGGTTGCCTACTCTGAAATTTGGTGAAAGGGTAAAATCCAATACGCTTGTACCGCTTATTGAAGTGCCTGCTCCCACAATTCCTTTGTTGTTATTAAAATATTCCGCCCGAAGGGTAATTCCAAAAGCAGTAGTAGGATCAACATTTAAATAAACGGCCGAGCCATACCAGGTGCCGCTTGATGCACCTTCAGGCTTCACTGTTTGAAATGTTCCGTTGTATCCTAAACTGAATTTACTGGTGACAGTTGCGGTAACCACCAAATCAAACTGGGTTAAGCTAAACGCACCGCCATAAGAGCCCTGGTAATTTAAATAAGCTTTCACTTTATCATTAGATGTACCTGTGCTGAATTGTGCTATTGCATATTTTCTGGAAGTGGTATCGCTTACATGATCAGTTGTATTCGCCACTCCCACCATGAAGGCGCTCTTTTTGCCTAAGGTAATATCTGCCCTTAGACCTGTATGAGAAAATGGACCGTAAGAGAACATATAATCCATGCTGTAATTACGGTTCAAATATGCATCAGTAACTTCATAACCAATGTGGGTTGCCCACTTGCCGAAGGTGAATTTTACTTTGCTGCTAATAGCATAACTTATAAACGCCTGCTTAACTGCAAATAAGGTTGGATGATTTGGGTTAGCATAAGAAAATTCCTCTGCACGGCGGCCGAAGCCCAGATCAATGGTAGCGCTGGCTTTGCCAAAGGTATGATCGGCACGAACACTTGCCATTCCCAGCTCAAATGAATTTTGTGAATTAGTGAAGCTGGTGTAATTATTTAAAGCGCCTGTTTTTGGGTTGGCAAAATTATACCTGAAATAAGCATCAACAGAACCGGTAATTACAGGTGAGGGCGATGTTGCCCCTGGTTTGGTAGTATCAGTTTGGGCATTTACAGAAATTAAACATAAAAATAACGAGGTAACTAAGAAAATTTTTCTTAACATTGTTTTTGATTTAAAGATTAATAATAAAAGGGCTTGGCTGAAAACTTTTCTCAGAAGTTTTTTATTCAGCAAAGCCTTTTCTTTTTCTAAAATTTTATACCTGAGATCATATTTACAGTATTGTTGGTGATGTTTGACATTAGCTTATTAATGTTTAAAAAATCTCACTCAGGCAATCTTAAATCTTCAATTGATTAATAGAAACAGATAATCTTTATATCTAATTTCTTCAAACATAATTTTTTTTTAGTAAAAAGAATTATTTTTTATATTTTATTTTAAACAATTTATTTTATATATTATTAAATACATGAAAATGAACTGTTTACATAAAGCATATAATTTAAACTTTTAAATATAAATACACATTTGAATTAATTTAATATGAAATTTAATTTGGTTTCATAAGTTATATTTATAATCATCATGCTAACTGTAAAATGTTTCGGTCTTTAGATTCCAGCAAAGAATAACCTAACAAATATTCATCTACTTTTTTTGCGCATTCTCTGCCTTCGGAAATAGCCCATACAACTAATGATTGCCCTCTTCTCATATCACCCGCTGTAAATATTTTGGGTAAGTTAGTTTGATAAGTCTTTTCCGAAGCTCTTACATTTCCGCGATCATCCGTTTCAATCTCAAGTTGTGCTAATAATCCTTCGTACTGAGGATGCAAAAATCCCATCGCAAGAAACGCAGCCTCACAAGGTATTTCTGTTTGGCTCCCAGGCACTTCTTCAAACTTTGCCGGTTTATCATCAGTTGTTTTCCATTCAAGATCAACAATTTTTAAGGCTTTTAAATTTCCATTTTCATCGCCTATAAATTCTTTAGTAGCAATAGCCCAATGCCTTTGCACGCCTTCCTCATGTGAGCTTGTCGTTTTTAAGATCATGGGGTAAGTAGGCCAGGGCATTTGCGTGGTGCGGGTTTCAGGAGGCTTTGGCAGTACTTCAAATTGAGTAACAGACGCAGCTTTTTGCCTGTTAGATGTACCTACACAATCGCTGCCGGTATCTCCACCACCAATCACTACAACATTTTTATTATTTACTAAAATATTCTCAGCATCTATGTTTTTACCAGCTACTCTTTTGTTTTGTTGTTTTAAAAAATCCATTGCAAAATGAACTCCTTTTAATTCTCTGCCGGGTATATTCAAATTCCGTGGGATGGTGGAACCACCAGCCAAAACTATTGCATGGTATTCCCGCAATAAATCATTAATATTTATATTTATCCCAACATTGGTATTACATTTAAATGCAACTCCTTCTTCTTCCATAATTTTTATTCTTCTTTCTACCACCCATTTTTCCAGCTTAAAATCAGGAATACCATATCTTAATAAACCGCCCGGTTCATCGTCTCTCTCAAACACGGTCACCGTATGTCCCGCATAATTCAATTGTGCCGCTGCTGCAAGCCCTGCAGGGCCGGATCCTACAATTGCTATCTTTTTGCCGCTTCTAACATTTGGTTTTTTTGGTTTCACAAAACCTTTGTCAAAAGCAATTTCAATTATATGCTTTTCAATCTCTTCTATAGTTATAGCCGGTTGGTTGATGCCCAGAACGCAAGATGTTTCGCAGGGAGCCGGACAAATACGCCCGGTAAATTCAGGAAAATTGTTTGTTGAAATTAAAATATCATACGCTTCTTTCCAGCTTTTGCGGTACACGGCATCATTAAATTCAGGGATGATATTACCAAGCGGACAACCATGATGGCAAAAGGGTATGCCGCAATCCATGCACCGAGCAGATTGTTCATTCAATTTTTGATCAGAATATCTTTCTACAAATTCATTATAATCATTCACCCTTTCCTGAGGTGAACGCTTCGCTGGTAACTCCCTGGTAAATTCTAAAAAACCTGTTACTTTAGCCATTGATCAATTCTTAATTTGTAGAGGTTATACTATTTTACTTCTATTAAATATTTCTTTTGCAAAAGAACTTTTTTATAATCTTTAGGAAAAACTTTTATAAAGTTCTTAAGCTGGTTGTCAAAATCATTTAAAATAAATTTTGCAACGGTACTGTTAGTATATAAATAATGGTTCTTAATCATTTGATACATGAGTTCTTCATCTTCCTGCGCCACGGGATCGAGATCAACCATTTCCATATTGCATAGAGATTCAAAATTGTATTGAACGTTATATACAAAAGAAATTCCGCCACTCATTCCTGCAGCAAAGTTTCTTCCTGTAGCTCCCAAAATAATAACATTTCCTCCGGTCATATATTCACATCCATGATCGCCCACTCCTTCTACCACTACATTTGCGCCCGAATTGCGTACACAAAAACGCTCGCCTGCTTTGCCCCTGATGTACGCTTCGCCGGAAGTAGCACCATAAAAGGCAACATTACCTATAAGTATATTTTCTTCTGGTAAAAAAGTGGCTTGTTTTGAAGGATACGCAATTAGTTTGGCACCACTCAAACCTTTGCCAAAATAGTCATTCGCATCACCCTCAAGTTCCAGCGTTACTCCCTTTGTGTTAAATGCTGCAAAGCTCTGCCCTGCCGTGCCTGTAAATTTAAAATGAATGGTATCTTCAGGTAAGCCTTGCGACTTATACTTTTTTGATATTTCGTTTGATAAAATGGTTCCGGTTGTTCTGTCTGTGTTTTGTATAGTAAACGAAGCATTTATTTTTTCTTTACTATTAATTGCTGGCTGTGCTATCTCCAATAATTTCCAATCAAGAACATTTGCAAGTCCATGATCTTGTTCTTCTGACTTAAAAAGACCGGTGTTCTTTGAAGCAGGTTCTTTGTATAATATAGGAGCAAGATCTAAGGTGCTATATTTCCAATGGGATATATTTTCTCTTTTTTCCAAATAATCAACCTGGCCTACCATTTCATTGATGGTTCTAAAGCCGAGCTGGGCCATTATTTCTCTTAATTCCTGCGTTAAAAATTTAAACAGATTAACTACGTGCTCTGCATCCCCCGTAAAGCGGGCACGTAATTCAGGATTTTGTGTAGCAACGCCAACAGGACAGGTATTCAGGTGGCATTTGCGCATCATAATGCAACCTTCAACAATAAGGGCAGCCGTGGCAACACCCCATTCTTCTGCACCTAATAGTGTAGCAATGGCAATATCTCTTCCTGTTTTCAACTGGCCATCCGCCTGAACAACCACACGGCTTCTTAATTTATTTTTTACCAGGGTTTGATGGGTTTCTGCAAGGCCAAGCTCCCAGGGCAATCCCGCATGTTTTATAGAGCTTACCGGCGATGCACCTGTGCCGCCATCGTGCCCAGAAATCAAGACCACATCAGCCTTTGCTTTTACTACGCCTGCCGCAATGGTACCAACTCCTGCTTTTGAAACAAGCTTTACATTAATGCGTGCATTTCTATTAGCATTTTTTAAATCAAAAATTAACTGTGCCAAATCTTCGATTGAATAAATATCATGATGAGGCGGAGGCGAAATTAATCCAACACCGGGCGTAGCATGACGAACACGCCCGATCCAATCATCCACTTTATGGCCGGGCAACTGGCCGCCTTCTCCAGGCTTTGCACCTTGCGCCATTTTTATTTGTAATTCATCTGCTTCTGTTAAGTATTGACTGGTAACACCAAATCTTGCTGAGGCAACTTGCTTTATTGAGCTTCTCATAGAATCTCCGTTGATCAGTTTCTCATACCTTATCTCATCTTCACCACCTTCACCGGTATTGCTTTTCCCTCCAAGGCGATTCATGGCAATAGCTAATGTGGTATGCGCTTCCCACGAAATAGAACCGAAAGACATGGCGCCTGTTGCAAAACGCTTATAAATATCTTCGGCAGGCTCTACATCATCAATGGAAATAGCTGGCCTTTTGTTTTTGAATTGAAATAAGCTTCTTAAAGTGACAGCCTTTTCTGACTGATCATTTACAAGCTTTGAATATTTTTTGAATGTATTATAATCATTTAGTCTTGTTGCATATTGCAACAAATGAATGGTTTGCGGGTTGAACAAATGAAACTCACCCTTTCGTTTCCATTGGTACAATCCGCCGGCAGTAAGCCTTTCAAAAGGAATTATTTTTTTACTAAAAGAAAAGAAATGTTTTACTAATGTTTCTTTTGCTATTTCATCAAGCGCCATACCTTCTATCCTGGATGTAGCTCCTGTAAAATATTTATCAATTACAGATTTATTGATGCCAAGTATTTCAAAAATTTGAGCTCCCTGGTACGATTGCAAAGTGGAAATGCCCATCTTGGAGAAAACCTTTAGCAATCCATCATTCACTGCTTTTATATAATTTTTTTTAAGCTGAGATGAGTCAAGATCAGTCTTTAATTTTCCAGACATTTCCGTATCACGAATGGTGTATAAGGCCAGGTAAGGATTTATAGCGGTGGCTCCGAAACCAATAAGGCAGGCAAAATGATGCACTTCCCAAACATCGCCCGCTTCTACTAAAAGGCCTACTTTGCCGCGTAAACCTTTTCTTATAAGATGATGGTGAACGGCGGCTGTGGCAAGCAAAGAAGGAATAGCCGCATGATCAGAATCAATAGCTCTGTCAGTAAGAATTAATACTTCAAAGCCATCCATCACAGCATCTACAGCATAACGGCATAAGCGCTCAATGCCTTTTTGCATAGAGCCCGGCTTACCATCTGCCATAAAATAAGTCTGCAATGTTTTTGCCTGAAAAATACCGGTATCTATGCTTCTTATTTTTTCCAGTTCATGATTGGTAAGAACAGGATGTTTTAAGGAAACACTGTGGCAGGAAAGCGGATCTTCTTCCAGCAAGTTGCCATTATTGCCAACAAATGTCGCCAGTGACATAACGAGCCTTTCTCTTATTGGGTCAATCGGCGGATTAGTAACCTGTGCAAATAATTGTTTGAAATAACTGCTGATATGTTGCGGTTCATCGCTTAGTACAGCCAGCGGCACATCGCTGCCCATGGAGCCTATGGCCTCTTTGCCGGTCAACGCCATTGGTGCAATCAATACATCAATATCTTCAGTGGTGTAGCCAAATGCCTTTTGATATTTAAACACCTGTTCATGCTCCAGGTGTGTAAACATTACTCTCGGCTCCGGCAGCTCCTCCATGCGAATCTTATATTTATTGAGCCACTCTGCATAAGGGCTTTGCGAACATATCTTTGTTTTTATTTCTTCATCACTTATAATTCTTCCTTCTTCAATATCTACCACAAACATTTTTCCAGGCTGCAATCTTCCTTTTTCTTTAATAAGTTTCGGATCAACAGAAAGTACGCCGGTTTCAGAAGCCATAATTACACGGTCATCTGTAGTAATGCAATACCTTGAAGGCCGCAAACCATTACGATCTAATGTAGCGCCAATTAATTTTCCATCCGTGAAAGATATAGAAGCCGGGCCATCCCACGGTTCCATAAATGATGCATGAAACTCATAGAAAGCTTTTTTTACAGGATCCATTTGTTCATTGCCATCCCATGCTTCGGGTATCAGCATCATCATTACATGGGGTAATGATCTTCCGCAAAGAGTAAGCAATTCTATCATGTTATCAAGACAGGCAGAATCTGACTGGCTTTGATCAATTACCGGCAAGAGCATTTCCATTTCTTGCTTTGTAAAAAATTTAGAAATGAAACCCTTTTCACTGGTGCGAAGCCAGTTCAGGTTTCCCTGCAATGTGTTGATCTCACCATTATGAGCAATATACCTGAAAGGCTGTGCCAGCCGCCATGATGGGAATGTGTTGGTTGCAAAGCGGGAATGAATTAATCCAAAAGCTGAAACAATTTTCTTATTGCTTAAGTCAGGAAAATACTGGCGTACCTGCATGCTCGTTAGCTGCCCTTTATAGATAACCGTTTTATAAGAAAGCGAAGCAACATAAAAACCAATAGAATCTTTTTTAACCGTATTAGTTATAGTTTTAGTTGCATAATTTCTTAGAACAAATAATTTTCTTTCAAACTCATCAGGATCATTTATATGATCGGGACAGGCAATAAAAACCTGCTCCATTTCAGGCTCTACTGATAAGGCTGAAAGCCCTATGCCATCAGTGTTTACAGGCACTCTGCGGTATCCCATCACTTCCAGGCCAAGCGTTTCTGCAGAGCGGTTAAATATATCACGGCATTCTTCTCTGAGCCTTATATCTTTTGGAAAAAATAAAAAACCTACTCCATATTTACTGTATGCAGGCAAATGAATGCCCAGCTTTACACATTCATCAAAGAAAAATTCATGAGGCGTTTGAATAAGAATTCCTGCGCCATCACCCGTGTTATTTTCACAACCGCAGGCGCCACGGTGTTCCATGTTTTCAAGAATAGTTAGCGCATCAGAAATGATCTGGTGACTTTTATTACTTTTTATATTAGCAACAAATCCTATCCCGCAGGCATCATGTTCGTATTGAGAATTATATAAACCTTGTTCAGACATAATAGTAAAATTGTTAAACAATAAGGTTAATTATTGTAATTGCTTATTTATAATAAAGCAGTCATATAAGCTATCGAATGGTTAACAAAAAATATCGGATGGATGTGCTTGAAGTTATTGTTTAACTCATTTTAAATAAAATAAAATTATATACTTTTTACAACGGGCAAAGAGATGTAAATGTTATGAAACCCAACAGGGGTAAAGGTTTAGGAAAAAAGAAATACAATGCCCAAATGATCCATAAGCCTTTTTATCAATAAATGATAAAAAAGTATACAAAAATATTTTTGTTATTAAATGTTTCTACATACAATATCACATCAGTATAAGCATAATTTTTTATACAAAAAACATAAGGTATTATAAAAAATTATTTTTTTAAAAATTGATACCCTACTTTTGTGGTAGACTTTTAAATTGTATTATAAAATTCATCCGCATAAATTTATTCATTCCATTTTTTTATAGTCATTTATATAAAAAAAAATTACACGGTAACATAAATGTTTAATTCTCTAAAAGATCAGATACCTTCTATTGCAGTAGCAGCAAGCGTTTCAGCCATTGATGATATGTTGAATATTTTAGCAGAGCAACATCCTGGCAAAATAACTTTTTCTACAAGCCTTAGTTTTGAAGATCAGGTGATCACTCATAAAATATTAAGTAAAAATTTACCCATAAAAATTTTTACTCTTGATACAGGCAGGCTTTTTCCTGAAACCTATTCAGTTTGGAGAGCCACCAATGAAAGATATAACACACATATTCAACCATATTTTCCTGATGCGATATCTATAGAAAATTATGTTTCAGAAAGAGGTCCGAATGCTTTTTACGAATCCGTTGAAAACAGAAAAGATTGCTGTTATATACGAAAAGTGGCGCCTTTAAAAAGAGCTTTAAAAAATAATGAAATCTGGGTCACTGGCCTGCGGGCAGAGCATTCTGCAGACAGGCACGGTATGCCACAAGTGGAATGGGATGAAGGGAATAATATAATAAAATACCATCCTTTGTTGCACTGGTCTTTTGAAGAAATAAAACAATATATAAATGAAAATGATATCCCTTACAACTCTTTACACGATAAAGGTTTTGTAAGTATTGGATGTGCTCCATGTACGCGTGCCATCAGGCCTGGCGAGGATTTCAGGGCAGGGCGCTGGTGGTGGGAAGACAGTGTAAAGAAAGAATGTGGATTGCATTTGCATGTGGTGGATTAATTTTTTAGAAAACAAAAAATGAATAAATATCACCTTGATTATTTAGAACAATTAGAATCCGAAGCCATACACATCTTGCGTGAAGTAGCTGGCCAGTTTGAACGTCCAGCGTTATTATTTTCCGGAGGCAAAGATTCTATAACGCTTGTGCAGCTTGCCTTGAAAGCCTTTCGGCCAGGGAAGTTTCCTTTTCCTTTGGTGCATATTGATACCGGTCATAATTTTCCTGAAGCGCTTGATTACAGAGATAAACTTGTAAATAAAATCGGTGAAAAATTAATTGTAAGAAAAGTAGAAGATACCATAAAACAAAAAAACCTTACAGAGCAAAAAGGAAAGTTTGCCAGCCGCAATGCGCTGCAAACCTTTACCCTGCTGGATTTGATTGAAGAGTTTAAGTTTGATGCCTTAATTGGCGGAGCAAGAAGAGATGAAGAAAAAGCAAGGGCTAAGGAAAGAATTTTTTCTGTGAGAGATGAGTTTGGTCAATGGGATCCGAAGCTGCAAAGGCCTGAGCTTTGGAATACATACAATGGAAAAATACATAAGGGCGAAAACGTTCGTGCCTTCCCTATAAGTAACTGGACTGAGCTGGATGTGTGGAATTTTATAAAGAAAGAAAATATAGAATTGCCTTCTATTTATTTTTCACACGAAAGAGAAGTGATAGACCACGAAGGCCAGCTGGTAGCGGTTTCTGAGTTTATAAAACTTGATGCAAGCGACGAGATCGTAAAGAAAAAAGTGAGATACAGAACGGTGGGTGATATGACTTGTACTGCAGCGGTTGAATCATCTGCAAGCAAAATTGATGATATTATAAAAGAAATTATTGCAACAAAAACAAGCGAGCGCGGTGAAACAAGAATAGATGATAAAGTTTCTGAAGCGGCAATGGAAGACAGAAAGAAAGGCGGATATTTTTGATTGATAATTACATTGTAATTGATAATTGATAATTGATAATTGATAATAAATGGACATCTTAAGATTTATAACGGCTGGCAGTGTAGATGATGGAAAAAGCACTTTGATTGGAAGATTGTTATATGATAGCAAATCAATTTTAATTGATCAGCTGGCTGCAATTGAAAAACAAAGCAGGAAAAAAAATTCAGGTGAAATTGATCTTGCCTTATTAACTGATGGCCTGCGTGCTGAGCGTGAGCAAGGCATCACCATTGATGTTGCTTATAAATATTTTTCAACCCCAAAAAGAAAATTTATAATAGCAGATGCGCCCGGGCATATTCAATATACGCGCAACATGGTTACCGGCGCTTCTAACTCTGAGCTTGCTATTATTTTGGTAGATGCGAGAAATGGTGTTGTGGAGCAAACCCGCCGCCACTCTGTAATTGCGTCTCTTCTTAACATGCCGCATGTAGTAGTCGCTATCAATAAAATGGATCTTGTAAATTATTCGCAGGATGTTTTTAATAACATTGTTATAGATTATCAGCAAGTGGCTTCTTCATTGGGCTTGAAGGAGGTAAAATACATACCGATCAGCGCTTTGAACGGTGATAATATTGTAGAAAAATCTGATAAATTTTCCTGGTACGAAGGTGAATCTCTGTTGCATTATCTTGAAAATATTGTTCTTGATTTTGATATAAACCTCACCGATGCAAGGTTCTCTGTTCAGTTTGTTGTTCGTCCGCAGTTGGATGATCTTCATGATTATCGTGGCTATGCCGGTAAAGTAATCAGCGGTGTTTACCGCAAAGGTGATAAGGTGATTGTATTGCCTTCAGGCATTGAAACAATTATTAAAAAAATTGAAATAAACACAAAGGAAGCAGATGAAGCTTTTGCAATGCAAAGTGTGATACTTCATTTGAATGATGATGTTGATGTAAGCCGCGGAGATATGATCGTTCCAATAAATAACCAGCCGCAAAAAGAAAACGAATTTGAAGCCATGCTTTGCTGGATGGATAACAAACCTTTGCAGGCTGGCAACAAATATTTATTACAAATAAACAGCAGGGTTGTAAAATGTGTGGTTAAGGAAATTGAATATAAGCTCGACGTAAATTCTCTAAAGGAGATTGCATCGCCGGATAAAGCATTACTGAATGATATTATAAAAGTAAAAATAAAAACTGCCGCACCCGTCACTTTTGATCCTTATAAAAAGCTCCGGCAAAATGGTGGCGCCATATTAATTGATGAAACAAGTTGTGTAACCGTGGGCGCCTGCATGATTCAATAAAAATTTTTATAAATAAAACCTACCTTTTAAGTAGACTAAATGAAAGATCAATTAAAAAACGGCAGGCTGGCATTTGTCGGCGCAGGCCCGGGGGATCCGGAGCTGCTAACAGTAAAGGCTATAAAAAGTTTGGCGCAGGCAAATGTTGTGCTTACCGACCGGCTGGTGAGCCATGAGATCTTAAATAATTATGTAAATAAAAAGGCAGAGATAATATATGTAGGCAAGCAATGTCGCAGGGGCTTTTCTACGCCTCAGCAATCAATCAACGATCTTATTGTTCATCATTGTCTTTTAGGCAAATATGTTGTACGGCTTAAAGGCGGAGATGTTTCTCTTTTTTCTAATATTCTTGATGAATTAGAAACAGCAGTGAACCATAAAATAGCTTATGAAATAATACCCGGAATTACAGCAGCAATGGGCGCTGCAGCTTATACGGGGCTTCCGCTTACTGCAAGAGGATATGCCACTTCTGTTCGCTTTCTTACTTATTATAAAAGCGATGTGGTAACGGATTTTTACTGGAAAGAACTTGCAAATACTGATGATACATTGGTTTTTTATATGTCCTCAGAAACCTTAAACAATGTTGTTGAAAAGCTTACGTCCAATAACATTCATGAGGATAAATTACTTGCAGTGATAGAGCAGGCTACTACACCTTTTCAAAAGATACACACATCAAATTTATATAGTTATAAAAAACAATTTGGCAATAAAAAATTTGTTTCTCCCTCGCTGGTAATCATTGGCAAAGTGGTATCGCTGCATAAGCAATTTGCATGGCTTACAAATAGTAACAGCAATGAAATATATTTTAAGCCTATGAACACGCTAACTAATTTTTTTAATCAGGAAAACCTTAAAAATGTTAGTTGAGAATAAATTAAAGATATTAAAACAACTTACTGATACTTCCACCAATGAAGAGCTGATATGGATAAATGGCTATTTCAACGGGATCGTTTCATCGCTAAAAAATACCGGAACTGCGGAAAAAAATGGTGTTAATAAAATAACCATTGCTTACGGCACTGAAACCGGTAATGCAAAAAAGCTTGCAACAGAATTGGCAGCTAAAGCAAAGAAACAGGGCATACATGCTAAAGTGCAAAGCCTGGATCAGTATAAGCTGCATGAGCTTACCAAAGAAGAATATTTTCTGGCTGTAATAAGCACTCATGGCGACGGAGAACCGCCGGCTGCTGCAAAAAAATTTTACGATCATGTTCATAACAATGGCTTTACGCTTGATAAGCTGAAATACAGTGTGCTGGCCCTTGGAGACACATCGTACCCGCTCTTTTGCAAAGCCGGCGAAGATGTAGATGAACAATTGAGTAAGCTTGGCGCCAACCGAATAATTCCTATTCAAAAATGCGATATAGATTACAGCAATGAAGCTGACACATGGTTTAATGAAGTTTGTAAAGCGCTGAATAATTACCACCAGCCGTCAGCAGATTCTTTTGTTTCAAAGAAAAAAATCACTGGCAAAAAGATATATACCGGCAATATAATTACGCATATAAATTTAAACGATCGGGGCAGCAATAAAGAAACGTATCACATAGAAATACAAGCAGAAGATGTTGCTTATTTACCCGGAGATTCCATTGGTATTATTCCTGAAAATAGCAGATCAGTTGTTGAGGAGATCATCAACATTACCTATGTTGATGCCACAATAAATATCAGCTATAAAGATGAGCTGATTTCATTGTTTAATCTTTTACAAAAAAAATTAAACGTAATTTTTTTACCGGAAAGAGTAATTAAGCATTACGCAACCGTAGTTGAAAAAGATATACCTCCTATACGAACTAATTTGATTGTTCTTTTAAAACAATATCCTGTAAAAGATGCCGACCAGTTTATAGCAATAGTAAAAATTCTGGAACCTATTGCGCCGAGGCTTTATTCCATTGCCTCTTCGCCGGAAGCGCACGGTGGTGAGATTCACATTACTGTTGCAAAAAATTTTTTTACTTTAAATAATAAAAAGAAAATAGGGCTTGCCTCAGAATTTCTTTGCGATTATAAAGTAAATGATACTTTGAACTTTTATATCCATCCCAATAACCGCTTTCGCCTACCCGACTCTGCTAGTAACATTATTATGATTGGCCCGGGCACCGGCATTGCTCCTTTTCGCTCTTTCATTGCGGAGCGCGAAGCCACAGGCGCTCAGGGAAAAAACTGGCTGTTTTTTGGAGAGCAACATTTTACTACAGGTTTTTTATACCAAAGTGAAATACAAAACTGGTTTGAAACCGGAACACTTACAAAAGTAAGCACCGCATTTTCAAGAGATCAAAAAGAAAAGATTTATGTGCAACATAAAATGATGCAGCATGGAAAAGAATTTTTTGAATGGATTGAGACAGGCGCTTATGTATATGTATGCGGCACTAAAAACCCGATGAGCATTGATGTGGAAAAAACTATTTTGAATATCATAGAAACATTTGGCGAAAGATCAAAAGATGAAGCCACGCAATATTTAGATAGCATGAAAGAAGATGGACGATACCTCACCGATGTTTATTAAATAAAAATAAAGAATGGCTGCAAATTTATCTTCAATAGAAAAAATAAAAACTGAAAGCGATGGGCTTCGTGGCACTATTGTGGAAAGCCTGCAAGATGAGCTAACCGGCGCCATAAGGGAAGATGATCAATCCATAATAAAATTTCATGGAATGTACCAGCAGGATGATAGAGACCGGCGCGATGAACGTGCTGAAAAAAAGCTGGAGCGGCTGTTTTCCTTTATGATGCGGTTAAGATTACCCGGAGGTTTTTTAACATCACAGCAATGGATTGCAGCCAATGAAGTAGCAGGGAGAAATGCAACAGGTGTTATTAAAATAACTACCAGGCAAACCATACAACTGCATGGAATTGTAAAGTCTAAAATAAAACCTACGATACAGGAGTTCAATCTCGCAGCGCTTGATTCTATTGCAACGTGTGGCGATATAAACCGAAATGTAATGTGCTCAGCGCATCCGAAACAATCAACTTTACATGAAGAAATTTTTGCTTATGCAGATAAAATAAGTGAAATGCTTATGCCCAAAACAAGAGCCTATTATGAGATATGGCTTGATGAAGAAAAGCTATTTGATAAAAAAGATGAAGATGATGCTTTGTACCAGGATCGTTATATGCCGCGTAAATTCAAGATTGCTATAGCTATTCCGCCTAACAACGATATTGATGTGTTTGCAAATGATATTGGCTTAATTGCAATTGTTGAAAATGAAAAACTCGTCGGCTATAATATATCTATCGGCGGCGGTTTATCCACCACGCATGGCAATGCTCAAACGTATGCAAGGCTTGGCTCCGTGATAGGCTTTGTGCCGGGTGAAGAAAAAACTTTGAAAGCTATTTATGAAATATTAACCGTGCAAAGAGATTTTGGAAACCGGAGCGACCGCAAGCTCGCAAGGCTTAAATATACTATTGATAAAATGGGTGTAGATGCGTTTAAACAAAAGGTTGAAAGCCGCACCGGCTTTAGCTTTGAGCCTGCAAAGCCGTAT
Source organism: Hanamia sp. (assembly GCA_965276925.1). Classification (GTDB taxonomy): domain Bacteria; phylum Bacteroidota; class Bacteroidia; order Chitinophagales; family Chitinophagaceae; genus Ginsengibacter. The sequence goes on along the minus strand of OZ255711.1, from coordinate 2,630,172 downwards.
GTGTTCACCAATCGTGAAGATTATTATGGATGGTTCAAAAACGATAAAGACAAATGGTATTATACAGTGTTTGTTGAAAACGGAAGAGTGCTGGATGATGAACAAGTACAATTAAAATCAGCGCTGCTGAAAGTTGCGGAAACAGGTAAAGCAAATTTCAGATTTACAGGTAATCAAAATGTGATAATAAGTGATGTAGATGCAAAAGATAAAGATGTTATAAATGCAATCCTGGAAACCTATAAAATCATTGCGCATACAAACAGCTCCTCTCCTGTCCGCAAAAATTCAATGGCCTGTGTGGCGCTGCCCACGTGCCCTTTGGCACTTGCAGAAGCGCAGAGATACATGCCATCTCTTATAACTAAAATAGAATGGCTGTTACAAAAAAATGATTTATCCAATGAAGATATTATTATTAGAATGACCGGGTGCCCCAACGGTTGCGCACGTTCTTATGTTGCAGAAATTGGTTTTGTGGGAACCGCTTTGGGAAAATATAATCTACATGTGGGAGGCGATCATGAAGGATATAGATTAAACAAAATTTATAAAGAAAACCTTGATGAAGCTGCTATTCTTATTGAGCTTGATGCGTTATTTTCTTTATATAAAAATGAAAGAAAAGCAAATGAAAAATTTGGGGATTATACTTACAGAATAAAATTTTTAGCTGCTGAAAAATAATTTAATACATACAACTTCAGCAGTGCAAGGCAATAAATTGTTTCCTGTTTTTATTAAGCTGGAACAATTGAATGTATTATTAGTGGGAGCCGGAAACATAGGATTAGAGAAGCTTTCGGCAATCTTGAATAATTCTCCATCCACATCAGTGACTATTGTTGCGGATCATTTTATTGATAAAATAAGAGAACTCGCTACAGAACATTCGAACATTTTATTGATACAAAAAACATTTGAGCCAGATGATCTTACTGATAAAGATATTGTTATTGTTGCGGTGAACGATCGTTCGGTAAGCAATTATATACGGGTGATTGCAAGAGAAAAAAAATTATTGCTTAATGTAGCTGATACACCCGACCTATGTGATTTCTATCTCGGCTCTATTGTTCAAAAAGGTAATTTAAAAATTGCTATATCTACCAATGGTAAATCGCCAACTATTGCCAAACGTTTAAAGGAACAAATAAATGAAATGGTTCCTGAGGAAATAGAAAATGTGTTACAAAATATGGAACTGATAAGAAAGAATATGAATGGCAGTTTTCATGAAAAAGTAAAACATCTTAACGAGCTTACTGAAGTGTTGGCTGCAAAAAATATTACACCCGAACAAAGTAAAAAGCCGGAAGCAAAAAAATGGCCACGGGTTGTAAGCTGGTGCCTGCTTGCCTTTTGCTTTATGATATTGGGTTATGGCTTATTATCATTGGTGCCTTTTTCTAAAATATTCATTGCTTTAAAAACGATTCCAAATTATATTGATACAAAATCTTTTTTTATAATGCTCCTTACAGGTTTTCTAGCGCAAATGGCTGATGGATCGCTGGGCATGGGTTACGGCACGATATCAACCACTTTTTTATTAGCCAATGGAGTAAACCCGGCAATAGTGAGCAGCCGTGTACATACGGCAAGAGTGTTTTCAAGCGGCGTATCAGGCTATAGCCATCACCGGTTTGGAAACATCAATAAAAAATTATTTAAAGCGCTTATCATACCAGGTGTTATCGGTGCAGTTATCGGTGCATCGCTATCTTACTATGGTCAAAAATATTCAACATGGGTGCGTATACCTCTTTCGATGTACACCATATATCTTGGTTATTACATCATGAAAAAGGCTTTTAAGAAAAAAGCTATAAAAGAAAAAGTAAAGAAAGCCGGATGGCTCGCAGCTTCCGGGGGCTTTCTTGATGCTTTTGCCGGTGGCGGATGGGGCACACTCGTTACAAGCACCTTACTTTCAAAAAGGAAAAGCCCACGCTATGTGATAGGCTCGGTATGCCTTGCGGAGTTTTTTGTGGTCCTTACCAGCTCAATAACTTTTTTTATTTTATTAAAAAGTATACCATTAACTGACGTGGCAGGATTGATATTAGGCGGCCTTATAGCGGCTCCAATAGCAGCAAGGCTTGTGGGCAAATTGCCCCTTAAAACTATGTTCATCCTTGTTGGCGTATTTGTAATTATCACAAGTGCAAACACGCTTTGGAAAGTTATATCTCATTTGTAAATATTTTTTTAAATTAATACCCTATTAATTTGGTAGACTAATATTTATGCTTATATATTTGCAAACAAACAATAAACCTCATGTATCTTTTTACTAACGCTTCGCTTTCCTTACTCATGCTTATGCGATGTTGTTTACCGCATAACATCCTTTAAAAATTCATCTAAAAAAAAAATTAATAATAGTCTATTAAAAAGTAGACCAAGCAAACATTTACTAAAAATGAAAAAAATAATTTTATCTATACTCATTTATCTACCTGTTATATCTTTTGCGCAGCTGAATGGCTCTGTGCTGATCAGTGGTAAAATATTGGACGATCATGGTCAGCCATTAACTGCTGCAAGCATTACAACAAGAGGCTCGAAACGTGGCACCACAACGGATTCCACAGGATATTTTTCTTTAGTTATCAATCAGCGTTTTCCCATACATCTTCTGGTTTCTTCCATTGGCTTTGCGCAGCAGGAAATAGAAGTTAATAACCCTAATGCTAAATTATCTGTTCAGCTTTCTTCTCAAACATATATTGCCAATGAGATTGTAGTAACTGCCAGTCGCAAGAATGAAAAGCTGCTTCAATCGCCCGTCACTATTGAAAAGCTTGACATCAGAGCTTTGAAGGAAACTCCTTCTGCATCATTTTATGATGCTTTAGGAAATATAAAAGGTGTGCAGTTAACCACATCTTCATTAACCTTTAAAGTGCCCAATACGAGAGGGTTTAATGCGCCAAACAACTTCCGCTTTATGCAGGTAGTTGATGGCGTTGATGTGCAATCAGCAACGCTCGGCGTTCCTTTAGGCAATGCTATCGGGCCAACAGAGCTGGATATTCAAAGCGTAGAAATTACGCCTGGCGCATCTTCCGCGCTGTATGGCATGAATGCAATTAATGGAATGAGTAATCTTACTACAAAGGACCCGTTCCAAAGCCAGGGCTTAAGTTTTTATCAGCAGCTTGCCTTTAATCATATTGATGATCCTGAAAAAAGCATAAGCCCACTTACTACTACCGCATTGCGTTATGCAAAAGCATTCAATGATAAATTAGCTTTTAAAGTGAATGCAAGTTACCTGCAGGGCACCGACTGGATTGCAAACAGCACTGCAGATTTTAACCCGCAAAGCATTGCCAATCCTGCATTTCCTGAGTTATCAGGTAAAAATAACCCGGCTTATGATGGAGTAAATTCTTACGGCAATGAAACCAATATTGTTATAACAGATAAGAATAGTAAAACATATAATGTAAGGAGAACAGGTTATGAAGAAAAAAATCTTACTGATTATAATGTACAAAATGTGAAGCTTGATGGAGGCTTACATTATAAAATAAATCCGCAAACAGTAGCTTCATACACTTATCGTTATGGAACGATGAATGGCGTGTTTCAAAGAGGTAATCGTATAAGACTTCAGGGTGCTAATGTTCAAAATCATAAGATAGAAATATCTAATCCTGATTTTTTAATACGTGCTTATGTTTCTATAGAAAACTCAGGCAACTCTTATGCAATGAAGCCACTTGCAGATAATCTTGAACTATCTTTTAAGAATAATAAAAAATGGGCTAGTGATTATACAACTGCGTTGAACAATGCTTTAAGTGATGGTGATGATCTTGTAACTGCTCATAATGATGCAAGAGCTGCAGCAGACAACGGGCGCTTTATACCTGGCACTGCAGCATTCAATGAGCAGGTTGCCAAAATAAAATCAGTTAATGATTGGGATATTTATCCAACAAGTACAAATCCCCTGGACACTACGGGTGGCGCAGCTTTCAGCACGAGCAGTAAATTTTACCAGGCAGAAGGCACATGGAATTTGCATAAGCTTATTCACTTTGCAAATGTGCTCGCCGGTGCAGATTACAGGCTTTACGATTTAATACCTGACGGCAACAACTTTGTTGACTTTAGCAAGCCACTTGTTAAACGAAATACGCCAGGTGGTAAGGATATTCATTATGGAAAATATGGTGGTTTTTTGCAAGCTTCGAAACTTTTAATTGAAGATAAATTGAATCTTACTGCATCATTACGTTTTGATAAAAACACAGAATATGATGTAAAATTCAATCCTCGTTTTTCTGTAGTTTATACATTGAATAAGATACATACATTTCGTGCATCATGGCAAAACGGCTTTCGCTTTCCATCTTTATTTGAAGCATTTTCTTTCGTAAATAATGGCGGCGTAAGACGCGTTGGAGGCTTGCCAATTGTAGAGCAAGGCCTTGGCTATTATACCAATGCTGCCTTAAGCTCATCAGTTACAGCCTTTACTAATAAGGTAAATGCACTTCGCAATGCCACGCCTGGCTTGAGCTTAACAAATGCAGAGTCACAAGCGAGCAACCTGTTAAAGATTGGCAATGCAGCTCCTTTAAAGCCTGAGCAGATCAATTCTTTTGAAGTAGGTTATCGTTCATCTTTATTTGATAACAAATTGTTCATTGATGCTGAAGCATATTTTAATAGCTATAAATATTTTATTGGCCAGTTGGAAAATGCAGTACCCAAGGCTGGAAGTGTAAATGATTTTAATGATACGACTGTATTAAAAAGTTTATACAACAACAGTAATGCAACGCGGTATCGTGTGCAGGCTAACAGTACATCACCAGTAAAAAACTATGGGTATGCTGTAGGCGTTAGTTATAACATTTTCAAGACGTACACGGCAAGCTTCAATGCAAATTATAATAAGCTTTCAGAAACAAATCCAAATGATCCTTTAATACCTGGATTTAATACACCCGACTGGGCAACTAATGTAAGCTTCGGCAATCGTGCTGTTACAAAGCACATAGGCTTCAATGTGGTGTGGCATTGGCAGGATAGTTTTTACTGGCAAAATCTTTTTGGCAACGGAAACATACAAGCGTATCATACCATTGATGCGCAGGTAACTTACAACGCGCCAAAAATTAAAAGCACCTTTAAGCTCGGGGGAACAGATATTCTAAATCATAAATATTATCAGTACATCGGAGGCCCAACTATCAGTGCATTATATTATGTAACATGGACAATTGATAATCTATTTTAAAAGTAAATATTTTTAAATAAACAGTAAGATTACACCTTGCTGCAATGCCTTGCATAGGCTACATTTGCAAAAATTTTTTTATTAAAAAATGGAACAAGATCCGATTACAAAAGCAATACGCATACAGACGAAACGAACGAATGAAAAAGAACATTCAACACCCCTTTTTTTAACAAGCAGTTTTACGTTTGATGATGCAGAAGAGATGCGTGCTGCCTTTGCTGATGAAACAGATGATAACATTTACTCGCGGTTCAGCAACCCCAGCGTGCAGGAGTTCATTGATAAAATGGTTTGCCTTGAAGGCGCTGAAGCTGGTGTTGCTACAGGCTCTGGCATGAGTGCTGTATTTGCGAGCTTCATGGCTTTATTAAAACATGGAGATCATATTATTTCGTGCGATGCAGTTTTTGGAAGCACACATAACATTATAAAAAAATACCTGCCTAATTATGGAATTGAATACACCTATGTAAGCATAGATAAACCTGAAGAATGGGAAGCTGCAGTGAAGCCAAACACAAAGATGATCTATCTTGAAACACCTACAAATCCTGGCGTTGAAATTATTGATCTTGAGTTTGTTTCCACGCTTGCAAAAAAATATAATCTCATTTTAAATGTAGATAATTGCTTCGCCACTCCCGTAAATCAAAGACCTGTTGACTTTGGTGCAAACATTGTAATTCATTCTGCCACTAAATGGCTTGATGGACAGGGAAGAGTATTGGGTGGCGTAATTGTGGGCGATAAAAATTTAATGAATACTATTTACTTATTCTGCCGAAACACAGGCCCATCCTTATCTCCATTCAACGCATGGGTATTAAGCAAAAGCCTTGAAACGCTTGATGTACGCATGGAGCGCCATGCAAAAAATGCTTTATACATTGCAACAGCATTGGAGCATCATCCTAAAATATCATGGCTTAAATATCCTTTTTTACCAAGCCATCCACAACATAACATAGCTGTTAAGCAAATGAAAAATGGAGGTGGTGTTTTTTGCTTTGAATTAAAAGGTGGCATTGAAAGTGGTAGAAAATTTTTGAACAATCTTGAAATGCTTACGCTTACTGCTAATCTTGGCGATTCACGAAGCATAGCCTCTCACCCTGCAAGCACTACGCATGGAAAGCTTACCGAAGAAGAAAGGCTTAAAGTAAATATAACACCAGGGCTTATAAGAATTTCTACAGGGCTGGAATATGCGGATGATATTTTAAACGATATTTTACAGGCGCTGGAAAAATGTTGAATTAAATACCGTTATCTTACAAACGAATTTTATACCAGATACCCAAAAGCATCATCGCCTTTCTTAAGCTCAGTAAAGCTTACATTGTATTTGCGAAGATTTTTCAATAAAGATTCGTAATCTTTTTTTGATTTTAATTCGATGCCAACCAGCGCCGGCCCTGTCTCTTTATTGTGCTTCTGCATGTATTCAAACCTGGTTATATCATCATCAGCACCTAATACATTATTTACAAATTCCTTCAAAGCTCCAGGCCTTTGTGCAAAGCGTATTAAGAAATAATGTTTCAATCCTTCGTATTGCAATGAGCGTTCCTTAATCTCCTGCATACGGTCAATATCGTTATTGCCGCCACTTACAATACATACTACATTTTTACCTTTTATATCTTCGGCAAAATCATCTAAAGCGCTTATGGATAACACGCCTGCTGGCTCTGCAACAATTGCATCCTGCGTGTATAATTTTAAAATGACTGAGCAAACTTTTCCTTCGTTAACAAGCACCAGGTCATCCAGCACCTCTTTACAAACAGAAAAAGTAAGATCGCCGGTTCGCTTCACGGAAGCCCCGTCCACAAAGGTGTCTATGCTTTTTAATGTAACAGGTTTATCTTCTTTAAAAGCAGTATACATTGAAGGTGCGCCCTCCGGCTCCGCTCCTATCACTTTTGTTTTTGGCGAATACATTTTAAAGTAAGAACCAACTCCTGATGCTAATCCGCCGCCGCCAACAGGTAAAAACAAATAATCAATGGTATCAAGCTCTTCGAGTATTTCAATACCAACCGTAGCCTGCCCTTCCATGATGCGATAATCATCAAAGGGATGAACGACCGTCTTGCCATGTTGTATTGCAAATTCTTTTGCAGCTGCAGCGCATTCATCATAATTATCTCCCGTCAGTTTTATTTCAACCATATCTTCACCAAACATTTTTGTTTGATTTATTTTTTGATTAGGAGTAATGACCGGCATAAATACAACACCCTTTACATTCAATTTTTTGCAGCTATAAGCAAATCCCTGCGCATGATTACCAGCGCTTGCGCATACCACGCCTTTCTTCAATTGAGCCTCAGGCAACGTTTTCATGAGATTGTATGCACCACGTAATTTGTATGAACGAACGATCTGCATATCTTCCCGCTTAAGATAAACGTTGCATTGATATTTACGGGAAAGATGGATGTTGAATTGTAAAGGTGTTTTTATAACCACATTTTTTAAGCGTGCCGATGCCGCCTTAAAATCAAATGCGTCCTTCTTATCAGTTGTTATGTTCATACTAATAATCACTTAATTTATTAGTTGTTATCTTGTTTTTTTTGAAAGACGCTGTGTTTAATAATATTGCATTAAAGACAATAGTTGAAAATGCATTTTGAAAGAACATCACGCCTGGTTTTCCGGCCGCAGGCTTCTTACTGCTTTGCCGGCCTGCCACATTTCACTGTCAGCAAGTTCTTTCAGTTCCACTTCAAGTTTTTCTCTGTAATCCGCTTTGCTATTACTTGCTATGGACCGGCCTGCTTCCCGGCCTTCTGCAACCTCTTCATATAATTCGTTGAACACGGGTAGCGTGGCATCACGAAATCTTTTCCACCAGTCGAGTGCGCCGCGTTGCGCTGTGGTGCTGCAATTGGCATACATCCAGTCCATGCCATTTTCTGCAACTAACGGCATCAATGATTGTGTGAGCTCTTCAACAGTTTCATTAAAAGCTTCTGATGGTGAATGTCCTTTTTTTCTTAGCACTTCAAATTGTGCAGCAAAAATTCCTTGTATCGCTCCCATCAAAGTTCCTCTCTCGCCGGTAAGGTCGCTATACACTTCTTTTTTAAATGTTGTTTCAAATAAATAACCAGAGCCAATTGCAATACCTAAAGCTGCAACCCTGTCGAAAGCCTTCCCTGTTGCATCCTGAAAGATGGCATAGCTGCTGTTTAATCCGCGCCCTTGCAAAAACATTCTTCTTAAGGAAGTGCCGGAGCCTTTTGGTGCAACCAAAAATACATCCACATCTTTTGGCGGAACAATTCCTGTTTGATCGAGATAGGTGATGCCAAAGCCATGAGAAAAGTATAAAGCTTTACCTGCGGTTAAATGTTTTTTAACGGTTGGCCACATAGCAATTTGCGCAGCATCGCTAAGCAAATAACAAATGATGGTTCCTTTCTCTAATGCTTCTTCTATTTCAAATAATGTTTTGCCTTCTACAAATCCATCGCGCACAGCTTTATCCCAGCTCTTTGAATTTTTTCGCTGGCCCACGATTACATTGATGCCGTTCTCTTTTTGATTCAGCGCCTGCCCGGGGCCCTGCACACCATAACCAATAACCGCCACCACTTCATCTTTTAAAACTTCCTGAGCTTTTGATAAAGGAAACTCTTCCCTGGTTACAACATTTTCCTTTGTACCACCAAAATTTAATTTTGCCATTTTATTTGTTTTTATTTATAAAAAATCTATACTATAATTTCGTTTGTAAGGTAACAGTTATCTTTTACACTAATTATTATCTGTTAAAAGTGTTTATGTAAATCATCTTCCTTCTCTTGATCAATCTTTTCATTAAAAGAAATTTTATTATTGAACGGATCATTGACGGTAAAAGCTAATGCGCCGTAAAAAGTTTTTTCTAATCCGGGCCTGTTATATTTATATTGTTTATTGATAAGTTCTTCATAATATTCTTTTACACCCTGGCACCATATAAACACATGCGAGCCCGGAGTTCCATCTCCATGATGCTCACTTAAGTGAAAAGTAATTCCATCTTTTTCTACTTCCATGTACACAGGTGTATTTTCTTCAAAATGATGCTTCCAGTTGATTGTAAATCCGAGCCAGTCAATATAAAATTCAATAGCTTTATTATAATCAAATATGCGCAACATCGGAATTACTTTGTCTGCTTTCATACCTCACTTTTAGATCACTAATTTTTTTTGTGCCAATGCATAACCGAAATGCAAAGAATCATGCGCTAATGTACAGGTCAGTATTTCTTCAATTGAATGCATTTCATATTTATATGTTACCGTTGTGTAAGGAGTAATATTTTTGAAAATATCCCCCTTTACATCTTCTTCAATATTATCAATTGTTGAAACAAGCTGATGTTTTAATTCATCAATTTCCTGCAGGGTTATAAAACTATCCGGCTTTGAATCTTTACCATATTTTTTTATGAAAGGAATCTTCATTTCAGGCTTTACACCGGTTCGTAAATAACATAAGCTTTGAGTACTTACAACAATATGACCCAGGTTCCATATAATGTTATTATTAAAGCCTTGAGGAATTTTATTAAGCTGCTCAATAGTTAAATTGTCCGCAAAATTTAAAAACAATTCCCTGTTTTTTCTTATGTATTGAAAAACCGTTTCCGTCATGCTGATCAATTAATTTTTATGTTATACTTTATTTATCATCACATAGTGAACACCTCATCTTGCCTATTAAGGTATTCATTCTCGATAACTTCCTCGCCAGGCTGCTGCTGCTCAAATTCTTTTACTTTATCATGAAATCCGCTGCTGTCTTTGATTATAGCGATCCGTGCGCTTCTTACAAATTCAATTAAGCCATAAGGTTCTAAAAAATTTATAAGCTTATCTGTTTCCTCCCGATGGCCGGTTGCCTCAAAAACGATATAATCTTTTCTTATAGCAATAGCTCTTGCGCCAAATTCGTGAAGTAATCTTTCCACTTTTACTTTTTCTGCAATAGCATCCGTTGGCATTTTATATAAAGCCATTTCCTGCCAGATGATCTCTTCATTAGTATTATAATATGCTTTTAAAACATCCACTTGTTTTTCTATTTGACGAACAAGTTTTTTTACCACCTCTTCAGTTTCATGAATAACTATATTGAACCGGTGAATACCTGATACTTCTGAAGGAGATGTATTGAGCGTATGTATATTAATTTTTCTTCTGGAAAAAATAATGGTAATACGGTTAAGCAATCCGATCTGGTCTTCTGTGTAAACCGTTAATGTATATTCCTGTTTCATTAAAAAGCGTTTAAAAATGTATTCTTAAATATTCAAAAAATTTGTTTTATGGCAACCACTCTTAGCCTTTTATAATCTGCATACCAACAACCTTCCCTGAAATGTGTAGGAGCCAGCGTGTCCTGAACTTCGCTTAAAATTTCTTCTGTTTTGTCTTCTTCCAATCCATTTAAATAGGCTGGTGCAAACATTTTAATCCAGTCTTTAATTCCATTTTCCTTATCATTAAGTTTTGTTTCCCGATCGTAATAAATTGCATAAACAACTCTAAATCCATTGGCTTCTAATAAAGAGGTGTATTCGCCAAGTGATGGAAAATACCAGGGTTGTGTTGCTGCATTTTTCTCATAACCATTTTTGATTAAACTCTTTTGCAGCGCTCTTATAATTTTATTGACATTATGTTTTCCACCCATTTCCAAAACAAACCTTCCATTTCTTTTTAAATATTCAAATACATGTGATACAACTTTTTCTTTATCTGAAATCCAGTGCAGCACAGCATTTGAGAACACAGCATCGAAGTGATCCTCGAAATGAAAAGACGTTGCAGACTGTACATAAAAATCTATCTGCGGATAGGATGCCCTGGCTTTGGCAATCATTTCTATCGAGTTATCAATCCCAATTACATCAGCGCCACCTGATGCAATTATATTAGTTAAATATCCTGTTCCGCAACCAAGGTCAAGAATTTTCTCTCTTTGCTGCGGCTTCAACAGCTCAACAAGATCCTCTCCGTATTTAAAAACAAAAGCATGTTTATCATCGTAAAGATTCGCATTCCAATTCATACTTATGTTACATTATCCGATATAAGAAAAAATTAATTCTGAGCTTGCAGCCTGAGTTTTATCACAATTACTGCAATCTTATTTCTGAAACGCTGCAACCTTGTGGCACCATTGGAAAAACATTATTTTCTTTACCAACCATTACTTCCAATAAATAAGATCCATCGTGGTCAAGCATTTCTTTCAAAGCGTTCTTTAGCTTCTCTCTTTCTGAAACCTTTTGCCCGTCGATGTTATAAGCCTTTGCCAATGCAACAAAGTCAGGGCTTTTTATATCAGTAAAAGAATAGCGCCTTTCATGAAACAGCTCCTGCCACTGGCGGACCATGCCAAGAAATTCATTATTAAGAATTATAATTTTTATATTAATATCATCCTGCATAATAGTTCCGAGCTCCTGAAGTGTCATTTGAAAACCGCCATCACCGATCACTGCAATTACAGTTCTTTCTATTGCGCCATACTTGGCACCAATGGCGGCAGGCAAAGCAAAGCCCATAGTTCCTAACCCACCGGATGTAACATTACTTCTTGTTTCATTAAATTTTGCATAGCGGCATGTTACCATTTGGTGCTGGCCTACATCTGTTACCATAATGGCATCTCCGTCAGTTAATTCGTTCAAAAGATTTATTACCTCACCCATTGTAAGCCGCTCTGTTGTTGGGTTTAGTTCCTTTTTTATACAGGCATCCACTTCTTTTTCTTTATAATTATTAAATTTTTCTATCCATTCTTTATTATCTTTTTTGTTAATAAGCTTTGTGAGCAATGGCAATGTTTCTTTACAATCTCCCCAAACGGGCACCGTTGCTTTTACATTTTTATCTATTTCGGAAGGATCAATATCGAGGTGAATAACTTTCGCCTGCCTGGCATATTTATCAAGCCTGCCGGTAACACGATCATCAAAGCGCATCCCGATTGCAATGAGTACATCACATTCATTTGTCAAAACATTTGGGCCATAATTTCCATGCATGCCGAGCATACCGACATTCAAAGCATGTTCTGTGGGCAAAGCGCTCAATCCGAGTATAGTCCATGCGGCAGGCAGGTTTCCTTTCTCTATAAAATTTTTAAATTCTTTTTCTGCGCTGCCAAGAATAATGCCTTGGCCAAAAATCACAAATGGTTTCTTTGCTTCATTAATAATTTGAGCTGCCTGTTCAATGTATTCCTTTCTCACAAAGGGCTTGGGCCGATAGCTTCTTATATGATCGCATTTTGTATAACCCATATAACTGAACACTTGCAGCTGTGCATTCTTGGTTATGTCTATAAGCACAGGGCCGGGTCTTCCGCTTTTTGCTATGTAAAATGCTTTAGCCATTACAAAAGGTATTTCGGCTGCATCAGTTATTTGATAATTCCACTTAGTGACAGGTGTCGTAATATTTATAACATCTGTCTCCTGAAAAGCATCAGTGCCTAATAGATGAGCATACACCTGACCGGTTATGCAAACAACCGGTGTGCTGTCTATCATTGCATCTGCCAGGCCAGTTACCAGGTTGGTTGCGCCAGGGCCGCTTGTTGCAAATACAATCCCAGGCTTGCCCGATGTGCGTGCGAAGCCTTGCGCAGCATGTATTGCGCCTTGTTCATGCCTTACCAACACGTGGTTCAATCTGTCGCGATATCCATACAATACATCGTACACAGGCATTATAGCACCGCCGGGATAACCAAAAATGATATCAGCCTTTTCTGCAATTAAAATTTTTAACAAAGCCTCACTTCCCGAAATATTTTCGGCTTTGCTTTCAGTTTTTTTTGCTTGTATAGTTTCCAAAGCTTCCATACTATTTTATTTTATGTTAAAATCAATTATCATTTTTATTAAACACTAAAAGACCTGAAGTAAGTTGTCATATCAACCGAACTTACATCAGTAAAGCCGACTTGCCTTAACATAGTAACCAGCTGGCCGCGGTGGTAAGTGGCATGATTGATAACATGTGCCAGTAACTGATAATACGGCTGATTAAACTCCACGCCTTTCGTATTTTTAAACAATAGCTTTTCCTGAAACTGATCGTCAGGCATGTGTTCAATAAAATTCTTAAAATCCAAAGATGCTTTTTTCCAAATATTTATAAGATGTTCTTTAGAGCCATTGAAAGTATTAACCAGTATTTCCAGCTTCGTGTATTTCTTTAATCTCTCAACCCACAGCTTTTCGGAAGCTGCAAGATGCAAAACGGTTTCATAAAGGCTGGGGAAACTGCTTATGACAGGTGTCTTCCATTGTTCATCCGAAATTTTTTCAAGCCAGGAACAAGCGATGTCATTAGCCCAAATATTATATTCAGATAATTCTATAAAATACTCTTTGGTCATTTTTTATTTTTTAAACCCGATCCTTTCTCTTTGTTCCCATTTTGTATGAGCAGCTTTTTCATCTAATAAGTTTTCCATAGCATCATAGATTTGATTTAGCTGTGCATCATGCTCTCCTAATTTTTCCTTTATCTCTTTCAATTGTTCTTTTAAATCGTTTTGCTTTAGTAAAATTTTTCTTATTTCTACAAAAGCTCTCATTATTGCAATGTTCATGCTGATAGCTTTATCGCTATTCAACACACCGCTAAGCATTGCTACTCCTTGTTCTGTAAAAGCGTAAGGAAGATATTTGCTATGCTGCCCTCTGCCTGTTTTTAAGGTTGCATTTTGCAACCTTAAAGAATTGCTTGTTTCTAAGACTTCAATTTGAAACCTTAAAGATTCATACTCGTCTTTGGTAAGCTGAAACATAAAATCTTTTGGAAAGCGTTTTATGTTCCGCTTTACAGCTAAGTTTAAAGATTTAGTCTCTGTCTCATATAACGCAGCCAAATCGCTATCAAGCATTACTCTTTCACCTCTTATATCGTATATCCTGTTTTGTATGCTTTGTATTATCTGCATAATTATTTTTATTCCATCGCCTAATCTTCATCTGTTACACAACCTTCACTTGCATCTTTTACAACCCTGGCATATTTATATAAAATACCTTTCGTAGCTTTTAATGCAGGCTTCTTCCAGGCCGCTTTTCTTTTGGCAATTTCTTCTTCAGAAACTTTTAGAGTAAGCGTATTTTTTTTTGCATCTATTTCAATGATATCATCATCATTTACTAAACCAATTAAGCCACCTTCAAATGCTTCCGGCGTTATATGCCCAACCACAAAACCATGCGTGCCTCCGCTAAATCTTCCATCGGTTATTAAAGCAACCGACTTGCCCAAACCTGCACCAATAATAGCTCCTGTGGGTTTCAGCATCTCTGGCATACCGGGCGCACCCTTTGGCCCGATGTATCTTATAACCACCACATCACCTGCATGAACTCTTCCACTTTGTATGCCTTCTATTAAATGTTTTTCACCTTCAAACACTCTCGCTTTGCCTTCGAAACGCTCACCTTCTTTGCCGCTTATTTTTGCAACGCTGCCACCTGTGGCAAGGTTGCCGTAAAGAATTTGTAAATGACCTGTTTTCTTTATAGGATTTTCTAAGGAATGAATGATATCCTGTGTTTCAAAATCGAGATCCGGAGCATCTTTTAAATTTTCAGCAATCGTTTTGCCGGTTACTGTTATGCAATCTCCACGTAATAAATTTTTACTTAATAAATACTTCATTACTGCCGGCACGCCTCCATATTTATGCAGGTCTTCCATTAAATATTTTCCGCTTGGCTTAAAGTCTGCAAGCACTGGTATCTTGTTGCTTATAGTTTGAAAATCATCTTGTGTTAGTTTTACATCAACACTTTTTGCCATAGCAATCAAATGCAACACAGCATTGGTGCTGCCTCCCAGAACCATTACCACTGTTATAGCATTTTCAAATGCCTCACGGGTCATAATATCTTTTGGCTTAATATCTTTTTCTAATAAGATTTTTATAGCATCACCGATAGATGCACATTCTTTTTGCTTGTCTTTACTCAATGCAGGATTGCTTGAAGAGTTAGGCAAGCTCATACCCAAAGCTTCGATGGCGCTTGCCATTGTGTTAGCAGTATACATGCCACCACATGCACCTGCGCCCGGGCAGGAATTGCGAACGATTCCTTTAAAATCTGCTTCATCTAAATTGCCTGCGATCTTTTGCCCGAGCGCTTCAAATGCAGATACAAGATTTAAGTCCTGTCCTTTATAATGCCCCGGCGCAATGGTTCCTCCATACAACATTATTGAAGGGCGATTCAATCTTCCCATCGCCATTATACACCCTGGCATATTCTTATCACAGCCAGGTATAGCAATGAGCGCATCATAATATTGAGCGCCCGCATTAGTCTCTATACTATCTGCAATTACATCACGACTTACCAAACTATACCGCATTCCATCTGTGCCCATGCTAATACCATCACTTACTCCGATGGTGTAAAAACGCAAGCCAAGCAAGCCTTTCACGTTATTGATGCTTTGCTGAACGGTTGTTGCAAGATCGTTTAAGTGCATGTTGCATGGGTTACCATCCCAGCCCATACTTACCACGCCAACCTGCGCTTTACTAAAATCTTCTTCTTTAAATCCTATGGCATAATACATCGCCTGGGCACCGGGCTGCGTCTCATCCTGTGTTAAGGTTTTAGAATATTTATTAAGACTTATCCCATCCTTTTCCGAAGGAGCAATGGTATCTGTTTTTATATCTTCCAAATTATTCTTCATAAAAATTCTATTCTATAGTCGTTAAAACTCTCAGGCTAAAGTTTCTGATAAAACATTTTCTTTTTCTGTAACTAAATTTTTATAAGCTGTTTGAATCTGACATCCTAATGAGTCATTCCATTCCTTATTTAGAACTTTATCGTCAATGGATGCAATGCCGATGATTTCAGCCGCAGTTCCGCAAAAGAATGCGCTATCTGCATGATGAATCTCTTCAGGTGTTATTTGCTTTTCAACAACAGGAATATCTAATGCTTCACATAATTCCAAAACAGTAGCGCGTGTTATTCCCGGTAAAATATGTCCAGGCTGCGGCGTAAATAAAACATTATTCTTTTCCATGAAAATATTTGCTCCGGGTCCTTCAGCAATAAAGCCGTTCATGTCATTCAGCAAGGCTTCATCAAACCCCTTACTCTTTGCTTCCTGGCTGGCAAGAATAGAATTTACATAATGTCCACATGCCTTTACATTAATGTGAAACGCTTTAGGGTTGGGCCTTTCAAAGGATGAGATCATAACATGCAACAATTTATTTCCCAGAAAAGGCTGCATTTCCCATGCTTCAATTGCAATAAAGGATTCAGTGTTTTTATTAAAGCTCATATTAGCAGGTCCGTAGATCAATGGCCTTATGTACGCATCCCTTAAATCATTTTTTTTAAGCACTTCATAAGTTGCTTCTATCAGCTCACCGGCTGTCCATTTATAAGGAATGCTTAACGCATCAGCAGAATCTTTTAGTCTCTCAAAATGCTCTGCTTGTTTAAAAATTTTTGTTTGGCCAGATGCAGTTTTATAAGAACGAATGCCTTCAAATACTCCAAAGCCATAATGCATCGTTTGGCTATATAGATCAATCTTTGCTTCCTTTGCTTTTATAAATTCTCCGTTCCAATAAATGATAGTATTTTCTTTATAATAGTTCATAATCTTTTATTTCATTCTTAAATAATTGTTGCTTTTCCAAATGCAATATTTTTAGAATTGATATTTGGCGGTAAGTCGTTGGTGATATAATCACTTATAAAATCACCAATGGTTGATGTATAATGTGGGTGCTCCGGATTAATATCCTGCGATACAAAGCCATTCTCTAAAGTCCAAACCACAGCCTCTCTCACCAGGTTTGCCTCTTCTGATAATTTGAAATGATCGAGCATCATTGCAGCTGATAAAACAGAGCCAACCGGATTTGCAATATCCTTTCCGGCAGCCTGCGGATAGGAACCATGAATGGGCTCAAACAATGCAGATGAAACGCCAACAGATGCAGAAGGAAGCAAGCCTAACGAGCCGCTGATAACGCTTGCTTCATCACTTAAAATATCGCCAAACATATTTTCTGTAAGCACCACATCAAACTGTTTTGGGTTAACAATTATTTGCATTGCGGCATTATCAACAAACATGTAATCCACTTTCACATCGGGATAATCCTTTGAAATTTCCTGCACTGTTTTTCTCCAAAGCCTTGATGTTTCGAGCACATTTGCTTTATCAACCAGCGTTAATTTATTTTTTCTATGCTGCGCTGAAATAAAGGCCAGTCTTGTGATTCGTTCAATCTCATCAACATTATAAATACACAGATCAGAAGCCTGGGTGCCATCTTCACTCTTTTCTTTT
The DNA here is from genome assembly GCA_965276925.1 of Hanamia sp. Classification (GTDB taxonomy): domain Bacteria; phylum Bacteroidota; class Bacteroidia; order Chitinophagales; family Chitinophagaceae; genus Ginsengibacter. The sequence continues at coordinate 2,612,532 of OZ255711.1, read as the reverse complement.
TTACCAAAATAAATGCCTCCTGTCAGCTCACGATACATAATAAAATCTACACCTTTCAATTGCTTTTCCTTTAAGGGTGAAAGATGATGCAAAGATGGGTAAGTTGTAACAGGGCGAATGTTTGCAAAAAGCTGCAACTCTTTTCTAAGCTTTAATAATCCTTGTTCAGGCCGCACTTTTGCAGAAGGATCATTATCATATTTTGGATGGCCGATAGCGCCAAATAAAATGGCATCACTTTCATGGCAAATATCAAGGGTATGTTGCGGAAGCGGATCGCCGGTTTTATCAATAGCAACAGCGCCCATTAAGCCATAAGTGTAAATAAAAACATGCCGGTACTTTGTGGCAATTGCATTCAAAACTTTTATTGCCTGGTGCGTAACCTCTGGCCCAATGCCATCTCCCAATATAACCGCAATTTTCTTTTCCATTTTAAACACTTTTAAGCTGCAATTTTTCCTTGCTGCAGTTGCAAAGTATGAGTTATGCAGGATGGAATTTCATCCTGATAATGGCTCACATAAATCAATGTTTTTTTAAGCTGTATGCAAATACTTGTGATAAGATTGAGGAACCACGGCTTTACCTCATCATCTAAACCCTGGCATGGCTCATCAAGAATTAACAATGGCGGGTTCTTCACCAAAGCACGTGCTAAAAGCACCAGCTGCTGCTCACCATAAGATAATTGTTTAAACAACATTCTTGCAAAATCTGAAATTTTCAGCATGCTCATCCATTCATCCACTAAAGCACGCTGACTAATGGTTATATTTTTAAATAAACCGATAGTATCAAACAAGCCGGAGGCAACGACTTGAAAGCAGGTGTTGGCGGTATCAAAGTAGTGGTGCAGCTCAGGCGACAAGTATCCAATTTTTTCTTTTATGTCCCAAATGGATTCACCGCTACCCTTTCTTTTGTCGAATAAATAAATCTCATTGGCAAATGCCTGCGGATTATCGCCGGTTATAAGGCTTAATAACGTTGACTTTCCTGATCCGTTGCGGCCAGAAACATTCCAACATTCTCCTTTATTTACTTTCCAGTTTATGCCACTAAGAATGTTTTTATCGCCATACATAACAGTGGTATCAATCATCTTTACGGCTACGGAAAATTGATATTCGTTTGCTGAAGGCAGTGAGGCTTCTATTGTAATATTACTTGCAGAAACATTGCTTTCACTTCTTTCAGTGGCACAATTGGTCTCAAATATCTTTCGTGAAACTTTGCTGTTAAGCATGCCTTTTTTTAAGAAAGCAACATGCGTAATAAACCCTGGCAAGTGTATGGAAGAAGTCGCCAAAATTATATTGAAGCCTTTTGAAATAAGCTTTTCAAGAATAAGGTTTAGCATTTTTCTTGCATCTGCATCGAGGCCGGTATAAGGGCTATCCAGTAGTATCCAGTCAGCATCGGCAAGTAGGGCTTTGGCGAGTTGAAAGCGTTTATGTTCGCCGTTTGACAACTGTAGCAGCCTCGTGTTTGTAAGTTGCAAAATACCCAGCAGCTCCATAGTTCCATTTACAAAATTTACATCATCATTGATTTTTATTAAAGCTTCTTTAACGGTTATGGCATCTTGTGCGTCGTTTGAATTAAAGCGCTGCTGGTAATAAAAGCTGGTTGTGTTTGACAGGTTTTTAAAAACATGCTGTTGCGAAACGATAGCGATCTGCGGCGTAGTGTAATTTTTTTTTGCAAAAACTACCTGGCTGCTATTGCATAAATTATTGGCTAATGCCTTTAACAGTGTTGACTTGCCGCTGCCGGAAGGTCCAACAACAGCAAGGCTTTCGCCTTTTTCTACCTTTATCGAAACGTCGCACAGCACAGTGTTTCCTGCGAAGGCGACTGTTAAATTATTTATTTGTAAAAGCGATTGTTGCATTATTGAAAAGTACTATCTGGATAAGGTATGTTCAAAGGCTTCTATATCTTTTTTCATGCTTAATAAATAGTCTATGTCATCATATCCATTAAGCAGGCACGTTTTTTTATAATTACTGATCTCAAATTTTTCTGATTCATCAATACCTTTTATGGTGATGGTTTGCTTTTGTAAATTCACTTCAAGCTCTGTTGCGGCATTTTCATTAACGGTTGCAAAAATTTTTTGCAAAAAGCTTTCACTCACTACTACAGGCAATAAAAAATTGTTAAGCGCATTGTTCTTAAAAATATCTGCAAAAAAGCTGCTCACCACTACATCAAAACCATAGTCTTTTATGGCCCAGGCTGCATGCTCACGTGATGAGCCGCAACCAAAATTTTTTGCCGCAACTAATATTTTTCCCTTAAATTTTTTATCATTTAATGAGAAATCT